>NZ_JBIGHZ010000002.1:0-723004 GCF_043555845.1 Roseateles rivi
ACCCCCACCGCCGCACCACCCAGCAACCCCGCCACAAAGCTGCCCCGCCCCTCCAGCTCAAGCTGCAGGCTCACCTCCTTGCCCACCAGCTCCTTGAACGGCACGTTGGCCGCCATCAGCTCGCTGATGAGCGGGTTGTCCGGCGTCGCCAGCTCCACCGTGTAGCGGTAGAGCTGCCCCAGGCTTTCGTGGCCGTGCAGCCGCCGCGGCAACAGTGCCGCCGTCCCCAGCAGGCTGGGCATCGCGGGGCTTTGTAGGGTGAGGGTGCGGGGGGTCATGGTGTGCCTCTTTGAACTTGTCTGGGTGATGTCTTCATGGCGCCAGCTCCATGATCTCCATCACCCCCAGGCAATAGCGCAGCTTTTTGGCGTATCGCTCGTCGCCATTACCGTTGTAGCGGTCTTGGAGGTTCTCGGGGGTGAAGGCCTTCCAGGCCGTGATGCGCCGCCCACGCCGGGTGGCCTGCACCTTGACCACCTGCCCGACGGCGAGCCGGGCGTTTTGCCCATTGAGTTTGAGCAGCCACTGCGCGCTGCAGCCGACTTGTTTGCCGATGCGGTCGAACGTCTCGCCCTTTTGAACCTGGTGCTCGCTGACGGCACCGTCAGCCTCTTCAAAGGACTTCGCCTCGCACATGCGGTTAAGCAGGTAGATCAAGCCCGCACGGATGTTGGCTTCGGGTTGGTGGCGCACGGTTTCTGCGCTCAGGTTGGCGCGCAGCTCAGCGTCAGCGACCAGGCCCACGTTTTCAGCGCCTGCGAGCACCACGCCCATGCCAGCATCGCCGACGACGCCGATTTGCATGGGCTTTGTTCGCCACTGCGGATGTTTCGCTCCCGTTTCAGTCCACAGCATCGCTCTTATCAGGTGCCAATCGAGTTTGGGCAGCTTGGAGCTGCCCCCGAGTCGCTCGTTGACGAGCTGAACCAGCTTCTTGATGGTGCCGTCATAGGCCATCCATTCACCAGGACTGTCAAGCGCAAGCGCCACCCCCTCTCGCCAACCCAAAGCAACGGAGCTGCTCGCCGAGTTGAGGAGATGTAAAGCACGTTTCTGCTCAGGGCTCATGCTGAACTCCGCCGACAGATTCGGTTCTTTGAGTCGCTCCGCCGCGATACCGACCGCGCTTAATGGCCGCTGCGATCGCCATTTTTTGCTCCCGAATGCTGCGTCCATGTGGACCTTCTGGGCGGATCAACTGAGGCACGCCGTTGGTGCCAATCGAGTAGGAAGCGCAGCTGAAATAGCCCACGGTTCCTGGATGTTTGGCCTCTTGCTCGCGCTCTTCTAAAGAGCCATAGGCTTCAAAGCTCTGCATCGGCGGTGGGCCTGCCGGGGGGTCGGCAAACCAAATCGGCGCCAGAGCCATCACACGGTACGGGCAGCTGGCTTCGTGCCCCCGGTTGTCAACCGTCAAGACCTCTTGCTTAGCCATGGAGCCATCACCCAATGTCACCTCGCTGTCAAAGCGCCCCGTGATCCGCAGCCTCGGGCAATTGAACCAGCGGTTGTAGAAGTCGATGGTGTCGCCCTGGCGCAGCACGTAGCCAAAGGTCATGCCCTGGCACTCGTACCACAGCGGGCGTTCGGCCTGGGCCGCAGGCGCCAGAAGAAGTGCCAGCAGCAGGGCGGGCACTGAAGGTTGTCGGGCAGTTTGGAGGCTCATGAGGGCTCCTGTTGACGAGTACCGGAGGGGGCCCCTGTGCGGGCCCCGCGCGCCTGAGGCAGGGCGGCCGCAATGGCGCGCTGTTGCTCACGCACGTTGCGCCCGTGTGGCCCCTCGGGACGTATGAGTTGAGGGCGACGATGCGCATCGATCTGAATGGCTGTGCAGCTGAAAAAACTCACCGAGCCCGGATCGCGCAGATGCTGCTCACGTTGCGACATATCGCCGAATGCGCGAAAGCCGTACAGCGTCGGTGGGCCTGAGATCGGTTCGTCTATCCAGTCCGGGGTCAGTGTCATCACCTGGTACGGGCAGCTGGCTTCGTGCCCCCGGTTGTCAACCGTCAAGACCTCTTGCTTAGCCATGGAGCCATCACCCAATGTCACCTCGCTGTCAAAGCGCCCCGTGATCCGCAGCCTCGGACAGTTGAACCAGCGGTTGTAGAAGTCGATGGTGTCGCCCTGGCGCAGCACGTAGCCAAAGGCCATGCCCTGGCACTCGTACCACAGCGGGCGTTCAGCCTGGGCCGTGGGCGCCAGAAGAAGTGCCAGCAGCAGGGCGGGCACTGAAGGTTGTCGGGCAGTTTGGAGGCTCATGAGGGCTCCTGTTGGCGAGTACCGGAGGGCATCCCTGTACGGGCCCCGCGCGCCTGACGCAGGGCGGCCGCAATGGCCCTCTTTTGCTCCCGAATGCTGCGTCCATGTGGCCCTTCTGGGCGGATCAGTTGGGGCACACCATTGATGCCGATGGAGTAGGCCGAGCAGCTGAAGAAATTTCCGTCGCCAAGGCCACGTCGCTCTTGCTCCAGTTGCTCCAGCGTTGCATAGGCCGCAAAGCTGTAGAACGGCGGTGGCCCCACTTCAGCATCGCCAAACCAAGAGGGCGTCAAGGTCATCACCTGGTAGGGGCAGCTCGCTTCATGTCCGTGGTTGTCGACTGTTAACACTTCTTGTCGGGCCGCTGGGTTGCTCAACTTCTCCACACTGGCGACAGCGCTGTGTGTAATGCGCAGCCTCGGGCAGTTGAACGCGTAGTTGTAGAAGTCGATGGTGTCGCCCTGGCGCAGCACGTAGCCAAAGGCCATGCCCTGGCACTCGTACCACAGCGGGCGTTCGGCCTGGGCCGCGGGCGCCAGAAGAAGTGCGAGCAGCAAGGCGGGCACTGAAGGTTGTCGGCCAAGCTGGAGGTTCATGAGGGTTCCTGTTGACGAGTGCCCGAGGGGGCCCCTGTGCGGGCCCCGCGCGCCTGAGGCAGGGCAGCCGCAATGGCGCGCTGTTGCTCACGCACGCTGCGTCCATGCGGGCCCTTGGGACGTATGAGTTGAGGGCGACGATGTGCGTCGACCAAAAACGCCGCACAACCAAAAGGATTGGTCGATCCGGGACTGATCTTTTCTTGCCGATAGGCTTCCAGGTTCTCAAAGCCCTCAAACTCGACATATCCGGGCACACCCTTGGCTTGCGTGCTCTCGCCCATGGGTGTCCACACCATGACTTGAAATGGGCAACTGCCTTTGTGGTCTTGGTTGTCGACCACCATCACGTCCTGTGTGCTCACAACATCGTTGCCCAACTTGGTCGTGCTGGTAAACCGCTCCTTGACACGCAGCCTCGGACAGTTGAACCAGCGGTTGTAGAAGTCGATGGTGTCGCCCTGGCGCAGCACGTAGCCAAAGGCCATGCCCTGGCACTCGTACCACAGCGGGCGTTCGGCCCCGGTGGCGGGGCTGGCTAAGGCGCCCAGCATGCCCAGGAGGAATGGGATTGCTCTCATGGTGCTGCGTATTTGGTGACGTCGACATGCGGCGGGTTGTGGCGTATTTCCACGGTCTCCTCACCTCGCAGAAATTCATCGGCTTGCACCCTCCGATACCCCCGTGCCAGCAGGTGCTGCCGCAGGCCTTCGCAGTCGCAAGAGGCGTCGCCCACCCAATATCGAACGGCCGTCAGCGCTCGCCGGTTGCCGTCGGCGGGTTCGCTGCGGTAGCCCAACACGCGCGCGCCTGAGGGTGCCGGAAGCTCGACAACATCAGCATCCAGGAGCCATACCCATGCCGAACCCGGAGCGATGTCTTGCAACGACAGGCTCACGAGCAATGCGCGGCCCACCCAAGCAAGGGCCAGCGCCAACGTTGCAATGGCGACAAACTTCCACACAGCAAGATCAAACATCGCCAGCACCTTCCCTGGTCCCGTCGCCGCGCAGGGGCGGCAGTTGTGCGCAGCGGCGCAGCACAAAGTGGCGCCTGAATGCCCTGCGGCCCCACACCCCAAACTGCCCGCAGACAAAGGGCAGGCGCCAGCTCGGGCGCGGCAGCAAGCGCAAGTGCCATGCCTGCGCGCTGCTGGGGAAGGTGAAAGCAATGGCATCGGGCCCGATGACGCGCAAAGCACCCAGCTCGCCCGTGCTGTAGAAGCCCCCGATGGCCGCTTGATCCAGCACCTCCAATGAAGCGCTGAGCAAATAGCAATACAACGCGTCTTCAAAATGGTTGCCCGTGTGCACCAACAGCAGGTGCAGCCCTTGCCATGCGTAGGCGGCCTGCAGGTCCAGACCGTCCAGCGCGAGGCCTGTGGCCTTGCCGTCGACAAGCAGCTGTGCGCGATCGGGCGTGCGGCGAAGCAGGCGAAAGCGCTGGTGCGGCTGCAAAGCCGAGCCTGGAGCATGTGGGCTCGTGCTCATGATGCGCTCCAAAGCAGCACGGTGGCCACTGGCCGAAAGGCCAGCTCACCCTTCACCACCACCCTCCTCTTGCCCCGGATCCGTCCACGGTGCGGCGGGTTCAACGTCGGCCTCAGGGGGCAGGCGCAGTTCGATGCGCTGGGCTTCCAGGTCGGCTGAGGTTTGGACCACGAACTCCATGGGGTAGGGGAGCATGTGGACCTGGCCGGAGATTTCGAAGTCCAGCAAACAGGGGTTGGCGGCAGCGGCGCTGCCCGCGCGCGCGCGCAGGGGTTTGACGATCAGGGTCTCGGGCAGGATGCGCGGCTCGTAGTTCAAGATGGCTTGGCGCACTGCCGTTTCCACGGCGGCCCAGCGGCGCTCTGAGAGGGTGCGGCCCGCCAGCGGGGGCACGCCGAAGTTGACGCAGCTGCGCGCCACCTCGGGGTAGCGCTCGGGCTCGAGGTGGTGGTGGTGGTTGATGGTGTTGAGCAGCAGGCTCAGGTCGCGCTGCAAGATGGCGCGCATGCGTTTGCGGTCGGGCGCGTAGGCGCCGGGCGCTTCGCTGCGCTGGCTGGGCGCGTCGTCGCAGAGGCGGTCAAACAGCGTGGGCAGGTAGTGCGGGTCGGCCGCGCGCAGCGGGGCGCGGGGCTGGGCGTCTTGCGGCTTGCGGGCGCGGGGGTGCAGGCCCAGGGCCGGGCGCGCCTGGGCCTGGCCGGGGGGCTCGGCGCTGGGGCTGGGGGCGGTGGGGACGTCGGCGCTCATGGTGTGGGTGTGCCGCTGGGGGAGCCCAGCAGGCTGGCAATGGCGCTGTCCAGCGCCATGTCGTGGTGTTCTTTGCGCGTGAGCCCCGGCAAGGCCTCGGGCTCCAGCGCGCTCAACAAGTCCTGGGCCTGGCTCGGCGGCGTGCGCAGGTGCTCGGGCGCGAGCAGGTGCAGCACGCTGTCCAGCGGCTCAGGTGCCAGCACGTCGTTCACAGCCGTGCCGATGTCCAGGCTTTGCATGAGCTGGTCGATGGGCGGCGGCGGGCCCAGCAGCTCGTAGAGGCTCTGGCTGGCCGGGGCCGAGGCTTTGAGGCGCTCGAACTCGTCGATGAGAGGATTTTGCAAATCGTCGCCCTGCAAGGACCAGGCGCCACCGCTGCCCAGGTGCTGCGGGTCTTGCAAGGTGCGCAGATAGTCTTGATGCAGCGCGTCGAGCAGCTGCTCGGCGGGGTCTTGCAGGCGGTCTTGCACCGGCGCTTTGGCGGGCAGAGCCTCCAGCGCCGCGCCATCGCCCAGGCCGTCTTGCACCAGGGCATCCAAGCTGCCCGCTTGCAGGCCCACGGCGGCGTCGCCCTCGCGGAACTGGCCGGCGAGCGCGGCCAGGTCGTCCAGCACGGGCTCGGGTTGCGGCGCGTTGATGGGCTTCATGAGGCGCTGCGCCACAGCTCGGGCCAGGCATGGGCGTCACGCACGCACAGGCCGTGGCGGTCAAACAGCCAGAAGCTCGCTTGGGCGGCGGGCTGGCCCACTGCCTGACGGCAGACCCCCAGACGGCGCAGGCGCCGCCCTTGCGGCGTTTGGCTGTCCAGGGCCTCCAGGGCATCGGGCGCGTCGCCATCGACGCCCAGGGTCTGCACGATGGTGTGCAGCTGCTGGTCTGTCGCAGGCGGCAACGCCCGGCCCAGAAGTTGGGGCAAGGCAGGCGCCCAGAAGTGGTCCAGCTGCGCCAGGCTGCGGCCCAGGCTGGCGAGGTCGTCATGGTGGGCCTGCCAGCGCGCCAGCACGCGCGTGAGCGCAAACAAGGGCGCGCTGAGCGCGGCCTCGGTGCCTGCGTCTTGCACGCTGCGGCGGAGCCAGCGCTGGCTGACTTGCTGGTAGACGATGAGCGGGTGCGGGCGGCCGATGCGGTCGCTGGAGGTGACCATGACACCGCGCCACCACAGCTGCTGTGCGGGTGCAGCGTGCAGCGCGGGCAGCACAAAGGCCACGGGCGCAAGCGTCATGTCTTGCTGCTGCTGAGGTTCGGGATCCAGATGCATCCAGCCCGCACCGGCGTGAGCACGCGCACGCGGGGGGGCCTCGCTGCGGCGCAGCGCGGGCGAGCGCCACTGCCGCGCCACCCAGCCCTGCCAGGCCTGGGCGTGGGCCACGCTGGCATTGAGGCCCACATAGTCCACATGCGTGGGCAGCTTGCCCCACACGGCCAGCGGTGAGGCCAGGCGCTGGGCCGTGAGGTGTTGCAAGGTGCGTTGCAGCCAGCGCATGGGGGTGCTCAAACTGCGGGGCATTTGAATTGGCGCAGCAGGTCCGCGCCCAAGGGGTTGAGGCCCTGGGTCTGCACCTCCAGCACGGCCTTGCGGCCATCGAAAGACACCTCCAGCCCGAGGCGTCCGCCGCTGGCACCGGGGGTGACTTTGCCGCGCTCCAGCAGGCGCAGCGGCGCCCAGGGGCCGCGCGCTTGCAGCACGGCGGTGTCGGGGCGCAGCTTGGGCTGCACGCTCAGGTCCAGCCCCAGGCCGCCGCGCGGGCCCGGCCAGCTGGTGACCCAGGCTTGCACCGGGCCGTGGGCGTAGCGCTGCACCTGGCCGTCCACGTCGATCACCAGCTCCGTCACCGTGGGGTCCAGCGAGGCCACGCGGATGTCTTGCTTCCAGCTCATGCGCTTGGCACCGGGCTCGCGAAAGTAGGTCTCGCGAATGGCCTGCACGTAGAGAAAGGGCTCCAGCGGCGGGCCCGAGACTTGCAGCAGGCGCAGCAGCTCGCCCAGCAGCGTGGGGCCGTTGCTCACCGGGGCCAGGGGCTTGCCTTCGGCCAAGCCTTCGGGGCCCACCATGAGCTGGGCGCTTTCGGGGCTTTTGTAGCGCCAGGGCCGCGCCGAGGTGTCCACCAGGGGCAGCAGGTATTTGGTGAAGTACTCATCGGCCGCGCCGCCTGCGGCGAAGAAGGCGTTGAAGTCGTCGGCCGCCACTTCCTGCGTGCTGTTGGCAAAGGGGTAGCGGCCCGCGATCTGGCGGCGGCAGGGCTCGGTGACCATCACCGTCATCAAGCCCATGAGGCGGTCGAGCTGGGTGCGCGCCTGCGTGCGCAGGATGGCGGCCGCGCCGCGCGCAACCTTGTCGCTGCCCATGCTCGACACATCCAGCAGCACCTGGCGAAAAGGCGCGGGCAGCTTGCCCGCTTCAATGCGCAGCTTGTTGGCGCTGTCGCCCGCCGGCGGCGGCAAGGACTGACCCTCAATAGCGGTTTGCGCCACCACCAAGGTGGTGTAGTACTCGTTGAGCACCCCGGCCACCAGCTCCATGCGCGGCGGCACCACAGCGCCTTGGGCGGGATCGGGTTGGCCCACCACCACCTCGCGCAGCGCAGCAAAGCTGTCGTCCACCACCTGGCGCTCCAGGCGCTGCTCGGGGCGCAGGCCCAGGCTGTCGTTGAGCTTGGCGGTGTTTTTGGCCAGCTCGTCGCTGGCGCGGTCGATGAGGGATTTTTCGCGCGGCTCCAGCCCCACCAGCGGGCGCGAAAGCGTGGTTTCGCGCGCGGCCATGCGGCCCAGGCGCGCCAGGGGCGAATCGGCGGCGGCGAGCTGGCGGATCAGCCCCACCTCAAACGCCATGGCGTCGCCCGCGGCGGGCTCGCGCAGGCGCAGGTCCGACAAAAAGCTGCTCCAGTGGCGGGCGTATTCCTGCAGGTATTGGCGGCGCACGTCTTCCATCAGCGCGGCCAGGTCTTCGCCGCTGGCAGGCCGTGCAGCGGCGTTGGCCTGGCCCGGCGCGGCGGCGCTGCGACCCATGGCCCAGGCGTCGTCGTCGATGGCGGTCTTGACCAGCTCGCTCAGGCGCTTGGCAAACACATCGTGGTAGCCGTCGTAGGTGAAGAGCCCGGGCACGCCCTGCTCCAGCGAGGCGCTGCTGTCGCGCCGAAACACGGCCCCGGCCTGGGGGCCCAGGGCGCGCACCAGCGAGAAGTCGCGCGGCGTATCGCTGGCCACGGCGCGCTTGGTGCGCTCGTACAGGCGCTCGCTGGTGCTGCGTGTTTCCAGGAACTGGCGCACGCGCTTGACCAGGGCCTCGTTGCTGGTTTGGCGGCTTTGCACGGGGCGCTGGCCGGAGAACAGTTCGCGCAGGTGCTCCACCATGACCGCGCTGTTGCCAAAGCTTTGCGCCAGCGAGGGCACGGCCTTGGGCAGGCGCGGCGCGGCGGCCGAGGCCGCAGGCGCAGCAGGCTTGGCCGACTGGGCTGCCGAGGGCGTGGCGGCATTGGCCGCAGCGGGCTCGGCAGCGTCGTCCTTGCCGCGCCAGTCGTCCACCACCCAGGCGCGCAAGTCGGCCGCGGCGGATTTGTCGTTGGCAAAGCGCTGTGCGTCGTGCAGCAGCAAGTAGGCGCGCAAGGTGGCGTAGGCGTCCACCTCATCGCCCTCCAGCACGGCGCGCTGCAGCCGGTATTCCATGCGCTGGATCACCACCGGCAGCACCATGTGGTCTTGCAAATGCGCGTAGAGCTGGCTGGCTTGCTGCACCACGGGCGGCGGGCTGTAGAGCCCGTACTGGTAGCTGGCATCGGGCTGCGCCAAATCCAGCCCGGTGAACTGCGCGAGCTGGCGCGCGTCGGTCAAGAGCCCGGCAATGCGCTCGGGGTGCTCGGCCACCTGCGCCGCGGCCACTTTTTTGTGCAGCTGCTCGGTGCGCTGAGCCACGTCGTTCAAGTAGTCGTGGTTGTTCTTCTGGCTCAGCCACACCGCACTGGCCAGCCAGACAAAGAGCAAGATCACCAGCGCATGGCCCAACAGGCGCAGCAGGCGAAAGCGCGCTTCCCAACGCAGATTGGGGCGCACCAGATGGGCCTCGGAGAACACCACCTCGCGCATCACATCGGTGATGAAGAAGCTGGCGTGCGAACCCTCGCTGAGCTGGGGCGCGGGGCCCTTGGCCTGGCCTTTGCGGGCTTGCAGCGCGCGCATCAGGCGCGGGATGAGGGCCTGGCGGTCGGCCAACGGGCCGTCTTGCACCTGGGGCTGGGCGGCGCTGGTGAAGTACACGCCGCGCAGCATGTGCTGGTGCTGGGTGGTGTCAAAACGGCTGTCGGCAAACACATGGCCCAGCAGGCGCACCAGGCGCGGAATCAAGGCCTGCAGCTCGTGCGGCAGCAGGTAGAGGGCCTGGCGGCGGTCCACGTCGTACTCTTCTTGCAAGCGCGTGCTCAGGCCCTGGGCCAGGCGCTCGCGCAGCAGCTCCAGCTCCTGCGTGAGGCGCTGCTGCAAGCCCGTGCCGCTGGCCTCGGGGCTGCCCGGCGCGGGCGCGGCGGCGCTGTCTTGCAGCGGCAGCGTCAGGCCCCAGACCTGCGCACGGGCCTCGGAGCTGAGCGCGTCGAAGTAGGCGTTAAAGCCCGGCAGCAAGTCGGACTTGGTGAGCATCACATAGACCGGGAAGCGTATGCCCAGCTGTTCGCGCAGCTCACTCAAACGCGCGCGCAGCCGTGCGGCATGGGCCAGCAAATCGGCATCGCTGCTGCTGCACAGCTCGCCCAGGTCCACGGCCAGCAGCGCGCCGTTGATGGGTGCGCGCGGCCTGGCCTTTCTCAGCACGCCCAAAAAGCCCTTCCACTCGGCCTGGCTCTTGGACTCCAGGTGCAGCGCGCTGTCTTGGAAGTCGGGAGCGTCGGCGCCGCGGCGGCGCTGGGCTTCGGGCGAGTCGTCGTGGCTGCCCACGGCGTCGTCCGGCGCGGTGTAGCGCCCGGCGGTGTCGATGAGCACGGCCTCGTTGGTGAACCACCAGTTGCAGTTGAGCGTGCCGCGGTCAGGCCCCTCCAGGCTGAAGACCGAGGCCGCCTGCATCTGGTCGGCCAGCGGGAAGGTCAGCCCGGCGTTAGTGATGAGCGAGCTCTTGCCCGCGCCGGGGTGGCCGATGAGCATGTACCAGGGCAGCTCATACAGGTAGCGCTTGCCTTCGACGAGGCGGCGCAAAAACGCCGTCACCGCGCCGGTGTGGCCGGCCACGGTGGAGCGCATGCGGCGCAGCTCGGTGGTGGCGCGGTCGGCCTTGGTTTGCAGCACACGGATTTCTTCGCGCGCCAGGGCCTGTGCGGGGTTGCGCTGCTCCAGGCGGAACACGCGCTTGGCAAAGGCCTCGTCGTTGCGAATCATGTGCCACAGCCGCAGCAGCGCCCACACCAGGTAGACCAGGGCGATGACGGCAATCGTCAGCACGCGCGGCCACTCCCCGGCCAGCGGGCGCCAGGGGTTTTGCGCATCGCCCAGCGCCAGCAGCGGCCCGGCATGCCAGACCAGCAGGCACAGCGCCACCACCGCCAGCACGCTGAGCGTCCACTCCAGCAGCACAAACACCCCCAGCAGCAGCAGCAGCACGAGGGTGATGACGCGCGCGCTCACGCTGGCCAGCGGCCGCGCCTCGCCAAAGGCCAGCAGAGGGCCCACAAACCAGATGGCCAGGCCCAGCAGCACGACCCCCAGAAAAACCAGGAGTGCTCTGAACTTGGCAGATTGCATGAAGGCAGACATGGTGGGTCGATTCAGGGCGTGGGGGTGGACGCGGGCGCCGCGGCGGCTGGGGCTTCGGCGCTGGTCTGGGCTTTGACGATTGGCGCTGGCGCGGCCGGTTTGGTCACGGCAGGGGCAGGGTTTGATGCCGCAGGCGCCGCTCGGGCCGCCGCGCTGGCGGCCACGGGTGCGGGCGCGGGCTTGGCGGTTTGCGCAGCGACGGCGGCGTTTGCGGCGGGCGCCACCACAGGCGCGGCGGGCTTGCTCAGCGGGGCCACGGCGGCGGCAGCGCTGGCCCCCATGGCTGGGGCCGAGGCGGCTGCGCCGGGGGCCTCCAGCAGCACCTGGATTTCAACGCGGCGGTTGCGCGCGCGGCCCTCGGCCGTGGCATTGCTCTGCACGGGCTGCTGGTCGCCGCGCCCGGACACGCTGATGCGCTGGGGCTCCACGCCCGCGGCCACCAGGGCCTGGCGCACGGCGGCGGCGCGGCCCTCAGACAGCGCCTGGTTGTTGGCGAACTGGGGCGACTGCACGGGCACGTTGTCGGTGTGGCCCACCACGCTCACGCTGCCGGGCACGCCGTTGAGGGCCTGGGCCACGCGGCGCAAGATGTCCTGCGTGGGCGCGCTCAGCGTGGCCAGACCACCGCTGAACATGCCGTCGCCCCTGAACACCACCAGCGAGCCCTTGGGCTCGTCCGTCACCGCCACGCGCCCGGCCTGGATTTGGTCGGCCAGCAAATCGGCCAGCGTCAGGCTGGGCCGCGCTGCAGGCAGCGAGAGCGGGATTTTGTCGATGGCCGCAATGCGCTCCTGCACCTGCTGGCTGACGCGCAGCAGCTGGTATTTGTGCCAGGCAAAGAGGCCAAACAAGGCCAGGCCCAAAAGGCTGGCGCTGACCCACACCGGCACCGTGCGCAGCAGCGCCAGGCGCCCGCGCCCAGCGCCCTGGCGGTGCGGCGAGAGTTCGCGCGCCACGGCGGGGCGGCGCGCACTCACCAGCACATGCAGGCGGTGGCGAATCGTCTCCAGGTGGCGGCGGCCTTCGGCCTGCACGCGGTAGTCGCCCATAAAGCCCAGGCACAGCAGGTGGTGCATGAGCTCGAGCACATCCACGTGTTCATCGGGGGAAGCGGCCAGCCGCCCGATGATGAGAAAGACTTTTTTGCCGCCGTGGCTCTCACCGTGGAAGGTGTTGAGCAGGGCCACGGTGGACCACATGCCGGTGCTGTCTTGCGCGCCCCCGGCCGTGGGTGAGAGGTTGATGGCTTCGTCCAGCGCCGTGCACAGCGCGTAGCGCGTCACCAGCATTTGGTCGCGGCGCAGATTGGCCTGCTCGCACAGCCGCGTGAAGGTTTTGAGCTCCTGCGTGAGCAGCTCGTGCAGGCCACTCAAGCCCGCCTCGTCCAGGCGCCGGGGCATTTCGCCCAGGCTGCGCAGCAGCACGGCGGCGGCCTCCAAAAAGGCATTGCCCTGGGCCTGCTGCGTGGCCTGCACGCGCGCCAGGCGCTCGTCGTAATCGGCCCCGGGCTCAAAGCGCAGCTGCTGGGCAGCGGCACTGTCCAGCCCCAGCCCGGCCAGGCTGGGCGGCGCGGCCGCGGCCTCGTCCGGCCAGGACGTCGATGCAAGAAGATTCATGGATGCAGTCATTGCCTAACCCCGGCGCCTCAGCGCACACCCCACAGCTGCAAAGCCAGCCCCGGCAGGGCCCGCGCCACATGCAGGCCAATGCCGCCGTGCTGGGCCAGGTGCTCCCACAAGGGGCCGCGCATGTCCAGCTGGAAGTACACGCAACCGGCGTTGAAAGGAATCTGGCGCGGCGGCACAGGCAGCACGCGCAGGCCCAGGCCCGGCAGGTGCAGGCGCACCAGCTCGGGCAGGCGGTCGGAAGCGGCCACTTTGGCTTGCGCCGCGAACTGCGCCGCGAGCTGGTCGGCGGGCATGTCGGCCGCCACCGCCAGCACCAGCGCGCTGAAGCTCGCCAGCTGCGTGGGGTCCACGCTGGCCAGGTGCATGCCGTTGGGCTTGACCTCCAGCGGGATGTCCTCGGCGCTGCGCACCATCAGCGCGTTGAGCAGCCAGCGCACGTCTTCGATGAGGGCGTGAAAGCTCTTGTACGGGTCCCCGTGCTCGTAGGCGGGCACGGCCTCGGGCCGGCGCGTGGCGGTGCGCACAAAGGTGGAGAGCTCACCGGCCATGCCGCGCAAGCAGGTGTAGACCTCGGCCGGGCTGGCCTCGCGCACCTGCAGCAGGTACTCCAGCATGGGCTCGTAGCGGTTGAGAATTTGCAGCAGCAAAAAGTCGCTCACCTCCGCGGCCTGCGCCCCGCCCTGCCCGGCATTGCCGCTCAGGCGCTTGGCCAGGAATTCGGCGCGGTGGCGGCAGGTGCCGTGCAGGTGCACCAGCCACTGCGTCAGCAGCGCCGAGGCGCCCCACTGGTTGACCGGCGCGATGAACTGCGGCTCCAGGTCCACATGGCCGTCGCTGTGCAGCGCCGTGACCTTGGCCAGCGGCAGGCCCATCCAGGCGCTGGTGAGTTCCTTTTGCGGAATCAGCGCCAGGCGCAGGTTGGAGAGCTGCACGGGGCGCGGGCCCTGGCCGATGGAGTTGGAGTCGCGCAGCTCTGTCTCGGTCACGTTGAAGCGCGCCAGCGAGCCCGGTGCGTCGTCAAACGTGGTTTCTTCGGAGTTGGGCGCGCGTATGGGCAGCGCGAGGTGGATGACTTGCTGCAGGTGCTCCTGGCGCAGCGCCAGCGGCTCGGGCAGGCGCGCGTGGCCCGGCGCTTGAAAGGGCGTGCCGTCGGGGAACACACCGCTGGCGCGCGCCAGCACCAGCTTGCCCAGGCTGAGCGATTCATGGTCGATGTCCAGCAAACTGAAACCCCAGAAAAAGGGGCTCAGGGGTGCAGCGCGGTGGTGGGTGAACCACTCCAGGTAGCGCTCCTGCTGCTGAAAGAGCTGCGGGCGGATGAACAGGCCCTCGCTCCAGACAACTTTGTTGTTCCAGCTCATGATGAATAAATGCCTTCAGGGCGCAGCCGTGAGCACAATGCCCTGGGCTTGGAGTTCAACAATCAGGGCCACCTTTTGCGCAGGCACCAGCGCGCGGTACCAGGCGGCTTCGGGGGCTTCGGGCAGCTTGTGCACCACGCGCCAGCTCGACTGCAGCAGGTCGCGGTAGCCTGCCAGCACGCCCAGGTACTGCGCGGCGGGGTGGCTTTTGCGTTCGATGCGGCGCGACTCTCCGGGGCGCAGGATGAACTCCTCGCGCACCAGCACGTCGTTGGCCAGCAGCAGCTTGTCTTTTTCGTCCAGGCTGAAGTAGTCGGCTTCCAAGAACACCTGGCTGTCCTTGAGCTCGTAGATGCGCACCTTGATGGGCGAGGCGCGCAGCGCCGCATCGGGGTTGACGTCGGCGGCGGCCTGCACCTGCAGCGCCAGCCGCGTGCGTTCGCGCTCCTGCGCCTGGGCAGGCGCGAGCCAGGCGCACAGCAGCAGCGCGGCGGCCAGGGCCGCACGCACCGTACCAGAGAACCATTGGGCAGTGTTGTTGTGCATGTGCAGGCCCCGTGCCAACACCCCAGACGCAGCTGCGCGCCACGGGCCAGGCCCGTGGCAACACAGTGCCGCGTGGGGTGCGGGCGTCAAGCTTCTTTGCCGAGCTTGAGGTCGTAGGCCGCCGTGACTGCGCCGCCCGAACCACCTTGTTGGTTCTGCACCGTGTACTCCTGCTTGACCTTGGCAAAAGACAGGGCCACTTGCTCCTTGAGGCGCTCGTCGGCGTTGTTGCCTTGGGGCAGGACACGGGTGATGACCACGTCGGTCATGGTGAGCTTGAGGTATTCCAGCGGGTTGCCGCCGGCCTTGCGCACCACCAGCACGGCCTCAGGAATGTGCTTGCCGGTGAGGCAGAACTTCATGAGGTTGGGGCTGGAGCGGTCCATGTAGTGCGTGAACTGCAAGTCCTTCACCGTGGCCTTGCCCGCGCCGCCGCCCGAACCCATGTGCATATTGGATTCCTGGATGATTTCCCAGTTCCAGTTCAGCACTTCGATTTCGTTCTTGTGCGCGGAGTCCATGCTCTCGCCGTCGATGCCGTTGATTTTGATAAAGATGTCTTGTGCCATAGGGATCCTCCTTGGGGTTTAGTTCGCAGTTGCGAGAGTGTGGTCAGGCGGCTGCCTTGACCGAGGGCAGCTTGGCAACCAGACGCAAACTCACCGTCAGGCCTTCGAGCTGGAAGTGGGGGCGCAGGAAGAACTTGGCGTTGTAGTAGCCGGGGTTGCCCTCGACGTCTTCCACCACCACTTCGGCCGCGGCCAGTGGGCGGCGTGCCTTGGTTTCCTGGCTGGAGTTGGCAGGGTCGGCATCAACGTAGTTCATGATCCATTCGTTGAGCCAGTGCTGCATGTCCTCGCGCTCTTTGAACGCACCGATCTTGTCGCGCACGATGGCCTTGAGGTAGTGCGCAAAGCGCGTGCTGGCAAACAGATAGGGCAGACGCGCCGAGAGGTTGGCGTTGGCCGTGGCGTCGGGGTCGTCGTACTCCTGCGCTTTTTGCAGCGACTGCGCGCCGATGAAGGAGGCGTGGTCCGTGCCCTTGCGGTGGATGAGCGGGATGAAGCCCGCGCGCGCCAGCTCGGCCTCGCGGCGATCGGAGATGGCAATCTCGGTGGGGCACTTCATGTCCACGCCGCCGTCGTCCGTGGGGAAGGTGTGGCAGGGCAGGTTTTCCACCGTGCCGCCAGACTCCACGCCGCGAATCATGGTGCACCAGCCGTAGAGCTTGAAGCTGCGGTTGATGTTCACCGCCATGGCGTAGGCGGCGTTGGACCACACGTAGCGGCGGTGGTCGGCCCCGGCCACGTCTTCTTCAAAGTTGAACTCGTCCACCGGGTTGGTCTTGGCGCCGTAGGGCAGGCGTGCCAGGAAGCGCGGCATGGCCAGGCCCACATAGCGCGCGTCGTCGGTGTCGCGCAGCGAGTTCCAGGCGGCGTGCTCCAGATTGCCGGTGATCTTGGAGATGTCGCGCGGGTTGGCCAGTTCCTGCCAGGAGTTCATCTGCAGCGTGCTGGGCGCCGCACCGGCCACAAAGGGCACGTGCGCGGAGGAGGCCACTTTGGCCATGGCACCGAGCAGCTCCACATCGGGCGGGGTGTGGTCGAAGTAGTAGTCGGCCACCAGGCAGCCATAGGGCTCGCCACCGAGCTGACCGTACTCTTCTTCGTAGAGACGCTTGAACAGCGGGCTTTGGTCCCAGGCCACGCCTTTGTAGCGGCGCATGGTCTTGCGCAGCTCGGTCTTGCTGATGTCCATGAAGCGGATCTTCAGCATCTCGTCGGTCTCGGTGTTGGAGACCAGGTGGTTGAGCCCGCGCCAGGCCGACTCCAGCGCCTGGAACTGCTCGTGGTGCAGGATGAGGTTGATCTGCTCGGAGAGCTTGCGGTCGATCTCACCGATCACGGCTTCGATGCTGGAGTACGCGTCGTCGCTCATGGTGATGGTGTTGGCCAGCGCCTGCTGGGCCAGGGTGCGCACCGCGGTTTCAACGGCGGCGCGCTGCTCGTCGCTGCGCGGCTCGAACTCGCGGTCCAGCATGGCCGCGAAGCTGTCAGCCTCCAGCGTCTGGGTGTGACGCGTCTGAGCGGGGTTGGTGGTGGCAATGGTCATCGTGGTTCCTTCTTTCGAGGTTGACGCGGTTTACTGGGGCTGACCTTGGGGCTTGGGGCTGGCGGCCAGCGACTCCATCAGCGCCGGGTCGGCCAGCAGGCGGCGCACCAGGTCCTCGGCACGGGCTTTACCGTCCATATAGGTCTGCAAATTGGCCAGCTGGGTGCGGGCTTCGAGCAGCTGGCGCAGCGCGTCGACCTTGCTGGCCACGGCCGCGGGCGAGAAGTCGTCCATGCTCTCGAAGGTGATGTCCACCGCCACCTGGCCTTCGCCGCTGAGGGTGTTGGGCACCATGAAGGCCACGCGGGGCTGCATGGCCTTCATGCGCTCGTCGAAGTTGTCAATGTCGATGGGCAGGAACTTGCGGTCCGAGACTTCCACCGGCGGGTTGCGGCTGTCGCCGGCCAAGTCGGCCATCACGCCCATCACAAAGGGCAGCTCGATTTTTTTCTCGCTGCCGTAAACCTCCACGTCGTACTCGATTTGCACGCGCGGCGCGCGGTTGCGCGCAATGAACTTCTGGCTGTTTCCGCTCATAAGGGCTCCTGGTCGGTGTTGAACGAAAGTTCGGGGCTGTCAAACGCTGGGGACTTCACGGGGGGCGGTGCGGCGTCCAGCTCCGGCCGCAGCAGCAACTGCTGGGCCGGGTCCAGGGCCACTTCCCGCTCCTGTGCGGACTGGGCCTGGTCCAGCGTCCAGGCCCGTGAAGCGGTGGGTTGGGTCATGGCGGCAATCCAGCAGTCCGCCAGTGCGGGCAGCACATGCCGTTCAATGAACTGCGCAATGCGCCGCGCGCCGGTGTCGTGCACGCCGCATTGGCTGACGATGGCCGCCAGCGCCGCATCGGTGACTTGCAGCGTCAAGCCCTGGTGCTGCAGGGCGCGCTGGGCCACCTTGTCCAGCGCCAGCGCGGCAATGCGCTGCAGCAGCGCCTGGGGCAGCGGCAGATAGGGCACGACGCTGACGCGGCCGATAAAGGCCGCCGGGAAGACTTGGCGCAGCGCGGGGTCGATCAGCTCGGCCAGGCGCGCGCTGCTGGGCAGGGCCTCGCCGCTGCGCTCGCAGTGCTCTTGAATCAACTCCGCCCCGACATTGCTGGTGAGCAAGATCAGGGTGTTGGTGAAGTCGATGCTGCGGCCCTCGCCGTCGTCCATCCAGCCTTTGTCAAAGACTTGGTAGAAGAGCTCGTGCACATCGGGGTGGGCCTTCTCGATTTCGTCGAGCAGGATCACGCTGTAGGGCTTGCGCCGCACCGCCTCGGTGAGCACGCCGCCCTCGCCATAGCCCACATAGCCCGGCGGCGAGCCTTTGAGCCCCGAGACGGTGTGCGCCTCCTGGTACTCGGACATATTGATGGTGATGAGGTTGTGCTCGCCGCCGTACACCGCCTCGGCCAGGGCCAGGGCGGTTTCGGTCTTGCCCACCCCCGAGGGGCCCACCAGCATGAACACGCCCATGGGCTTGCCCGGGTCGGTGAGCTGGGAGCGCGCCGACTTCACGCGGTCGGCAATGCAGCGCAGCGCGGCGGGCTGGCCCATCACGCGGCATTCCAGGCGCGGCAACAGGCTGGCCAGGGACTGCAGCTCGTCCTTGAGCATTTGCCCCGCGGGTATGCCCGTCCACTCCGCCACCACGGCGGCCACGGCGGCTTTATCCACCGACAAAGACTGGTGCTCCCCCCAAAGCGGCGAGGCCTCAATGCGCTGCTGCAGCGCGGCCAGGTCCTCGCTCAGGCGCTGGCGCTCGGGGGTCGGGTCGTCCGGCATTTCGGCCAGCTCGGCCTGCAGCTGCGTCCACTGCGCCAGCTCGGCGCGCAGCGTCTGCCACAGCGCCTCTTGCTCGGCCAGCTGAGCCTCTGCCTGGGCGTGGCGTGCTCGTGTGGCCTCGGCGGCCTGGGCGTCGGGTGCGCCACCTTGCAAGCGCTGCGAGCGCAGTTCGGACTGCAGCTGCAGGGCCAGGTCAGCCACGCTTTGCTGCAGGGCCTGCAGCGTGGCGGGCGGCATGTGCTGGGCCATGGCCACGCGGGCGCAGGCGGTGTCCAAGAGGCTGATGGCTTTGTCCGGCAGCTGGCGCGCGGGCAGGTAGCGGCGCGACAGCGCCACGGCGGCCTGCACGGCCTCGTCGCCCACGTGCACGCGGTGGTGCTGGCGGAACACGCCCTCCAGGCTGCGCACCATCATGACGGCGGTGGCGTCGTCGGGCTCGTCAATTTGCTGCGCCTGGAAGCGCCGCGTCAGCGCCGGGTCTTTTTCGATGTGGCGCTTGTATTCGCTCCAGGTGGTGGCGCCAATCATGCGCAGCACGCCGCGCGCCAGCGCGGGCTTGAGCAGGTTGGCCGCGTCACCCGTGCCGGCCTGGCCGCCCGCCCCCACCAGGGTGTGGACTTCGTCGACAAACAGAATCACCGGGCGGCTGCCGCGCGTGGCTTCTTCCAGCACGGCTTTGAGGCGCGCCTCGAACTCGCCGCGCATGGCCGCACCGGCCAGCAGCGCGCCCACATCCAGGCTGAGCAGGCGCACCTCGCGCAGCGGCGGCGGCACATCGCCTTGCACGATGGCGCGCGCCAGCCCCTCCACCACGGCGGTTTTGCCCACGCCCGCCTCGCCCACCAGCAGCGGGTTGTTTTGCTTGCGCCGCAGCAGCACGTCCATGCACATGCGGATTTCGCGGTCGCGCCCCACCACGGGGTCCACCTGCCCGGCGCGCGCGGCCTGCGTCAGGTCTTGGCAGTAGCTGGCCAGGGCGCTGTCGCTGGCACCGGCCTGGGGTGTGGGCGCCCCGGCGGCACTGGGCGTGTGGCTGGGCTCCATGCCCGGCTGCCACTCTTGCAGCAGGTGTTGCACCTCGGCCAGCAGGCCCGAGGGCGACAGCCCCGCAAAGGCCTCAGAAATGCCCAGCAGCGAGCGGCGCAGGGCGGGGTTTTGCAGCAGAGCCAGCAGCAGCCAGGGGCTGCGCACGCGGTCGTCGCCCGCTTGCACGCTGGCCACCAGCCAGGCGCGCTCCACCGCCAGCTCCAGCTCCGGCGCAAAGTCCAGGCCTGCCTGCATGCGCCGTGGCACGCAGCGATTCAGCGCCAGGCTGAAATCCCGCTCCAAGGCGTTATCTTCTATATGAAAATGTTGGCAGATGCGACGGAAATCCATTTCCTCGTCGCGCCAAATCTGCAGCAGCCAATGCACAAGGTCCACCTGCGAATCCCCACGCTCACGCGCCAGAGCCGTCGCAGATTCCAATGAACCAAATAGTTTGACCGAGAGCTTTTCAAATAGCGCTCTCCTGACAGTACGCACAGCCGCCCTCCCTTGTTTTTTTCAGTCTAGGGGGTCGATTCCGGCTCAACACTCCCCCCTCGAAATGGGGTAACACCCGGCGCCGGGAACTTCGTTTAGCGCCCTGCTCAGGGCCCGGCCAGCGCCCCAGCGCGGCGGCCGCAGCTTGCACACAAGCTCTTGTTTTTTATGGACTTTGTTCGTGCAACAGGGCCAATCTCGACACTTGACGCCAGCCCTCCAGGGCGCCATCGCGCGGCATTAGTTCACGATTTGTTTGTCGCCAAATACTCCATTGGTAGTCAATTTCCGGGCATTCGGGCAATTCCTCTTCACCCACCCACTTATTCAGGGGAGCTTGCGCAAGGGACAGACACCCCGCAAACACGTGGGGCCAATTTGCAAACGATCTCAGTCCCAATCTTTTGGGCGATAGACCTCAGCCCGAGTAAGCCTTCAGAATCAAAGAGATCTTGACAAGAAGCGCCAACTCAAAACCGCGCCGTCAAACCCAGCTGCTTGATTTCCAGGAGGGCGTGTGCATCCGCAGTTGCTCAGTTATTTCAACGAAGAACTCAGTTTTATGCGCGAGAGCGCGTCTGAGTTCGCCGCCCAGCACCCCAAGGTGGCGCGGCGTTTGGGCATGCATGGCAACGAGGTGGCCGACCCCTATGTGGAGCGGCTGATCGAGGCGTTTTGCTTCATGTCCGCGCGCATGCGCATCAAGCTCGACGCCGAGTTCCCGCGCTTTTCCGAGCGGCTGCTGGAGGTGCTCTACCCCAACTACCTCAGCCCCACGCCCTCGATGTCGGTGGCGCAGTTCTTCCCTGACCCCAAGCTGGGCGATTTCAGCAAGGGCTTTGCCGTGCCGCGCGGCACGGCGCTGTTCAGCAAAGTGCCAGACGGTGCCAGCACCGCCTGCGAGTTCCGCACCGGCCAGGATGTGACGCTGTGGCCGCTGGAGATTGCCTCGGCCAAGCTCGGCGGCGTGCCGCCGGACGTGCCCGGCCTCAGCCGCATGCTGCCCGCGGGCATGCAGGTCAAGGGCTCGCTGCGCCTGCGCCTGCGCACACGCGGCGGGCTGAAGTTCTCTGAGCTGCAGGGGCTGGACACCCTGCCCATCTACCTCTGCGGCGAGGAGCGCCTGGCCTCGCACCTGTTTGAGCTGCTGCACGCCGGGGCCACGGCCAGCCTCATCGCCCCGGCCGGGCAGATGGGTGCGCGCGCGCAGCTGGTGCTGCAAGGCGCGCTGGCCCTCGAAGGCCTGGCCCCCGAGCAAAGCCTGCTGCCCCTGCCCTGGAATGTCTGGCACGGCCACAACCTGCTGCACGAGTACTTTGTCTGCCCCTCGCGCTTTTACTTCTTCAAGCTGCAGCAGCTGGCCGCGGCGCTGTCGCGCATCGAGGGCGACGAGGCCGAAATCATCGTGCTGCTGAACCGCTCCACCGCGGCGCTGAGCGCGGTGGTGGATGAGCGCCAGTTCGCCCTGCACTGCACGCCGGTGGTGAACCTGTTCTCGGCGCGCACCGACCGCATTGAGCTGCACGAGGACCAGACCGAGTTCCACGTCGTGCCCGACCGCACGCGGCCCATGGACTACGAGGTGTTTGCCCTGCAGCGCCTGCAAGGCCAGCGCGCCCAGACCACCGAGCCCGTGCAGTTCCGCCCGCTCTACCAAACCCTGAACCAGGACGAAGGCAACCACGGCCGCTACTACACGCTGCGGCGCGAGCCGCGCCTGCCCTCGAGCAGCTCGCGCCAGTACGGCTCGCGCACGCCCTATGTGGGCACCGAGGTTTTTGTCAGCCTGGTGGACCAGCACGAAGCGCCCTTTGCCGACGACTTGCGCTACCTCAGCGTGCAGGCCCTGCTCACCAACCGCGACCTGCCACGCCTGGTGCCGCGCAACGGCCAGGACGACCTGCGCCTGGCCGACTCCGTGCCGGTCAGCGGCGTGGGCCTGATCCGCCCGCCCTCGCCGCCGCGCGCACCCTACGCCCAGGGCGAGACGGCCTGGCGGCTGATTCGCCAACTGAGCTTCAACCACCTGCCGCTGACCGAGCTCTCCGCGCAGGAAGGCGCGCAAGGCCTGCGCGACATGCTCCGGCTCTTTGTCGGCACCGACAACCCCGAGGCCGAGCGCCAGGTCAGCGGCCTCATCAGCAGCGCCTGCACCCCCGTCACGCGGCGCCTGCCCGGCAACGGCCCGCTGGTGTACGGGCGCGGCGTGGAAATCACGCTCAGCGTGGACGAGAGCTGCTTCAGCGGCACCAGCCCCTACCTGCTGGGCCTGGTGCTGGAGCACTACTTCGCGCGCCATGTGGCCATCAACATCTTCAGCCAGACCCAGCTCAGCACCGTGCAGCGCGGGCTGGTGGGCAGCTGGGTGCCGCGCATGGGCAACCGGGGCATGGCATGAGCGCGCTGCCCCGCGCCACCCTGCCCCCCAGTGCCGAGCAAGCGCCCTGGGCCCAGGCCTTTTTGCCGCTGCTGCGCCGCGTTGCCGCGCTGCGCAGCGACCTGCCCGGCGTGGGCGAGGCGCTGCGCCCCAGCGCCGAGGCCTTTCGCATCGGCCAGACCGCCAGCCTGAGCTTTGCGCCGCGCGAAATCGCCGCGCTGCAAGAGCAGGCGGGCAAGCTCATGCTCACGCTCTACGGCCTGGGCATGCTGGGCCCGCAAGGGCCGCTGCCGCTGCACATGACCGACCAGGTGCGCGAGCGCGTGGACACCAAGCGCGACCACACGCTCAACCACTTTCTGGACCTCTTTCACCACCGCGCGCTGAGCCACTTCTACCGCGCCTGGGCGCAAAGCCAGGCCGCTGCGGGGCTGGACCGGGCCAGCGAAGAGAGCTTCAGCAACTACGTGGCGCGCCTGTGCGGCGACGAGCCCGAGCTGGCGCAAGGCCTGGCCCTGCCCACCCACGCCCGCTGGGCCACCACGGCGCACCGCGTGCGCCAGGCCCGCAACCCCGATGGCTTGGCCGCTGCGGTGGCGCAGTTCTTTGGCATCAGCGTCAAGCTGCAAGAACACTGCCTGCAGTGGATGCGCCTGGCCCCCGAGGACGAAAGCCATATGGGCAGCCCCGGCCCCGCCTCGGTGATGGGCCAGGGCGCCGTGGCGGGCGAGGCCATCCCAGACCGGCAATCGCGCTTTCGCCTGGTGCTGGGGCCGCTGACCTTGGAGCAGTACCTGCGCTTCACGCCCGAAGGCCACCGCGGCGCGCGCGACCTGCCCGCGCTGGTGGAGCTGGTGCGCGCCTTCATCGGCTTTGAATACGCCTGGGAGGTGGAGCTGCTGGTGCACCGCCACAGCGCGCCGCCCTGCCACCTGGGCGACGCCCAGCAGCTGGGCTGGTCCACCTGGATGGGCACGCCCGACGCCGCCCACAGCGCCCCCATCAGCGGCATGGTGTTCGAGCCCGAGCACAGCCTGCCCCCCGCCCACGCGCCGAGTTCGCCATGATCAAACTGCCCTCCTGGCTGTCGGGCGAACGCCCGTCCCTGCCCAAAATCCCCGAAAGCCACTGGCACCCCATCCAGGACCACGCACCCTGCGGGCCCTCGCTGGAATACGACCACGACTTTGCCGTGCTGCAAAGCCGCCTGCGCCCGCGCGCCGAGGTGCAGTACGGCCAGTTCATCCAGGCCGCCAGCGGCCCCGACTGGGGCGAGATTGAACGCGAGGCCCTGGCCCTGCTGCAGCGCTCGCGCGACCTGCAAGTGCTGCTGTGGTTCACGCGCAGCCGCACCCTGCGCGCGGGCGCGCCCGGCCTGCTCGAAGGCCTGCAGTGGATGGTGGCGCTGCTGCAGCACTGGCCCGACGACGTGCACCCCCAGCTCTTCATCGACGGCGAGCGCGACCCCGCCGTGCGCGCCAATGTGCTGGCCGGCCTGGCCGACCCCGAAGGCCTGCTGGGCGACCTGCGCCAGCTCGAAGTCGCCAGCGGCAGCGGCCTGCGCCTGACGCTGCGCGACATCGAACGCGCCCTGGCCAAAACCCGCGCCGCCGATGCGCCCTCACCCGAAGCCGTGCGCCAGCAACTGCGCCACCTGCACGACAAGCGCGACAGCACCCTGCTCACCCTGCAAGCCTGCGCCCTGGCCGTGGCCGAGCTGCAAACCCTCTGCCAGCGCCAGCTCGGCAGCGACGCCCCCAACCTCCAGCCCCTGACCCAGCTGCTGCAAAGCCTGGAGCCCCCAGCCGCCGTCGTGGCCGCTCCGCGCAGCAGCACCGCTGCGCCGCCCGCCCCCGCACCCGACCCCATGCCCCCCCAAACCCTGCAAGCCCTGCCGCCCACCCACGCCACCTCGGTCAACGCACAGCGCGAGCAGGTGCGCCTGGCGCTGCGCGCTGCGCGCCAGTGGATTGAGGAACACGAACCCTCCAGCCCCGTGGCCGTGCTGCTCAAGCAAGCCGAACGCATGTGGGGCAAGCGCTTTTCCGAAATCGCCCACGCCATTCCGCCCGACCTGTTGTCGCAATGGGACCAAGACTGATCCCCAAGCCAGGTGGGGCCGCCGCAACTCTGCACGCTTTCACTGAGTTGTTGCACCAGCAGGCCCCGCTAGGCTCAGTACAGTGAGTCGATCAATGGTTAAGCGACGGGAGCGGTGTATGGGTTTGGGTATGGCAAGGCGAAATCGGGCACGAACAGCCCTGCTCGGTGTTGTGCTGCTGGCGGCCTATGGCGGCAGCTGGGCCCACGAACCCAGCGCCACCCCCACCGCACCGGCCTGCGAGCGCCCGGCCCTGCTGGCCCGCCTGCAAGCCGCCGTGGAAGTGCCCGGCCCCCCCAGCCTCAGCCGCACCCCCGGCAGCTGGGTGGCACGCCTGGCCCTGCAAGACCCCAACACCACCGAAACACCCCTGCAACAGCAGCTGATTGCCGTGGTCGACGCTGCCCTTCAGCAAGCCTGGCTGCTGGAGTACGGCGGCCCGCTGGAAGGCCGCGCCTGGCGGGGCCCCGTGCCCGTGGCGCTGGACACCCTGCAAGGCTGCCCCGAAGTGCAAGCCGCCATGCGCCGCGCCGAATACGCCGCCGCCAACACCCCCGCCGTGGCCGCAGCCGCGGCCTCAGCCGCCACACGCTAAGCTGCGGCGCGTTGCCACTGCCCGCACGCGCCATGTCCACCCACACCGCCGACATCCTCTGGCAGCGCCAGGCCCACGAACCCTTTGTCGACCAACGCTACAGCCGCCAGCACCTGTGGCGCTTTGACGGCGGCGTGCAAGTGCCCGCCTCCTCCTCCCCCCACGTGGTGCCACGCCCCTACTCGGCCGACGCCGCCGTCGACCCCGAAGAAGCCTTCGTGGCCTCGCTCTCCAGCTGCCACATGCTGTGGTTTCTCTCCCTGGCCGCCGAAGCCGGCTGGGTGGTCGAGCGCTACCACGACGCCGCCCAAGGCCAGATGGGCCGCAACGCCCAAGGCCAACTCGTCGTCAGCCTCGTCACCCTGCGCCCCCTGGTGAACTTCAGCGGCCCGCGCCAACCCACCCCCCAAGACATCCAAGCCCTGCACCACCGCGCCCACCAAGCCTGCTTCATCGCCAACTCCGTCAAATCCGAGCTGCGCATCGAGGCACAGGGGCTGGCGTGAACGCGCGCTTGGCGGGTTGAGCAGCAGCGGCAGGCAAACGCCATTCCTGAGGTCTAGTACCCCATGCCAGCACTCAGCATCCATCGATTGAAAACCGCAACAGCCGCAATCGCCACGCTGCTGCTCTCGGCGTGTCAGGTCTTCGGGACTTCCGGAGATGTTTTGTATACAGACAGCTACCCCATCTACGGCAGCAAAGCCGAAGCCGTCGCTGTCGGCCAAGGCAACTTCGGAGCCGTTCCTATTGCACTACCCACGGCCAGCGAACTTGAAATGCTGGAACCCGTTGATTGCCGTGCCCATGCAACGGCCGTAGGCCAACGCGGCGGGAAGCAAGGTTGGATCCCAACCCGTTCACTGCCCGCAGCAGTGCTTTCCAAAGCGGGTTGCTAGCGGCAGCCTTGGTTTCGCCTTGGCCAGCCGGGTTTGCAAAACTTGAGCAAAGTCATTGGCCTGCCCCTGCAAGTACGGCACCCGCCGCGAGCAAGCGCTGCGCTGCTTGGGGTGGATGGCGAGAAGCGACGGAGCCCTCAAGAGGGCGGTCAGCAGCCCCTGAGCAGCGGCTGAATTTGCTTGTTTGAAACCACGAGCGGGGCCGCCTATCCTGGGGAAAACCCTTTAAAGGCGACCCCATGCAGTCAGCGCCTGATACGCCGCCCATTGGCAGCCAACGCCTCTTTGGCCGGGCGTAGCGCCAAGCCAATTGGCGCCGCACCACTTGCCCCCCGCCGCTTGGAAACACGCACCCGCGCGCCCGCGGGAACCCTGGTTGATGTAACAAGCTGCCGGATTTGCAGGCAGATTTAGTGCTGTATGAACGTGCAGAAAACCCAGGGGAGCGTTTTGCATCATGCATTTAGTCGCACGCCAGCGCCCGAATTTATGCAGCACGCGCCGACGTTAGGGCGCAGTGCCTGTCGCCCCATATCACGTTAGATTTTTCACCAACCAACCCACACAAGGAAGCAAAAATGGCAAAACAAACTTATACGCTTGATTTCGATGGCTACTGGAGAGAACCCGCAATGGGGAGAATTCCTGACAAGTCTGGAATTTATTGTGTTTTTAGCTGCGTTCACAATCAAGCCGAGAAAACAGTTTCGCTTAAAAAGCTCATTTATATCGGTGAATCTGGCAATGTTAAATCCCGGCTCGCCAATCACGAGAAACTGGGTGATTGGAAAACGCATGTGAAGCAGGGTGAAGTACTTTGCTTTAGTTTTGCTCCGGCACCACCGGACAGTCGTGTTCGTTGTGAAGCGGCGATGCTTTTCAAGCATAGGCCTCCTGCAAACACCGAGTACACCGAGGCCTTCCCGCACGACGAAACAGCCATTTCCATTACTGGAAAAACAGAGTTGCTGAAAACAAACTTCACTGTTCAGTGCACGTAAAAATCTAACAGGGCGTTCAACCGGACTCCAAAAATGTGGGCTCGACTTCATTGTGCCCAAATGTTTTTCGCCGGTTAACCAAACTACAAGGACCTCACCACACGTCAAGCCAAACTAATCCCTGATGGCCCGCAATGCGGGCCATTTCTTCATTGGCTTCCCCTTCAAAACCCACCGCCGTGGCAGGGGTGGGAGGGGCAGGTCACGCCAAGCGGGGTGACGGGACGTGAAACAGGGGGACATGTGCCGCCCCTCGCAGGTCACGTTGGCAAGCTTGAGACTTCGATCAGAATGGGGCCATTGACCCGGATCAGTCAGCCCGGTTTCGCGATGAAGAATCAATCCTCCTCACCACTCAACCGTCACTGCGCAGCACCCGGAAATCGGGTTATTGCCCAGCGTCGTTAGAACTCATAAATGCAAGAACTCCCACACTCAGCAATCCTCAACAGACAGGAGTCCAGCGAGCTGGCGGTCAAGCACTTTGCAAAGCAATCGGCACTACTCGCTGATCTTGCAAACTATGGATCAAACCTGGTAATCAGGGCGTATGACTCCAGCCCAAAGAAGATGGCTGAAATTGTAGTTTGTGGCGTCCTGTTGAAACAAGTCGTTGCCATGGTTGACGCAACTCAAGTTCTACTTGAGGCAGGCGCAAGTCACGCGGCATTTCTACCCGCGCGTGCGGCGTGGGAAGCTTCCGTCTATCTGGACTGGATCCTGTTTAGTAACAGTGAAAGAAAGGCTACCTGCTACATTGTTGGAAACTTTCGCGACGAGCGATTTTGGATTGCAAGAGTCACCCCTGGCACGACAGAGCAGGCTGCATTTGCAGCGATTTCGAAAAGCATAGGCGTTGATGTCCACGCAAATCATCCAAATCTATCCGACGACGCCGCGACACACCTAATAGAAGTGAACCGGGTATTGGCGCAACCGGATCTGATAGCTATTGATTTGGAGTTCGACAGGCTGCGAGGCCGAAGAAAGCGCGATCCAGAGTGGTATGAACTTGAGGGAGTCAAATCAATTCGCCAGATCGCTGAACAGGTTGGTCGATTGGCGGAGTACGAGGCCTTCTATTCGAAGGGCTCGCAGGTAACTCACTCTGGCACGTACAAAGATCATGTTCGCTTCGCGAATGGACAGGTAAGGTTTAAGCCAATTAGACACCTTGAATCGATTAATCTATTGCTGAACTTCATAGTCTGTGTGGCTGTTGGCACATACAAGCACGTCTTGCAGAATTACAGGCCCGGCGAACTACCTGCATTTCAGCGGAAATATATTGAGGACTGGAGAGAACCTTTTCAGAATGTACAGCCGCTAAAGTATGAGTTCTAACCATTCACTCAACCGGAACCATTGCCGCATACCGCAACGGTCCGGTTAGCTCAAACGTTGAACTAAACCGCTGACGCGGTGACTGCTCTTGTGGCGGCCACCGCGTTTTGCGTTGTGGGCGGGCAGACTTGCGCCGCAGGCGCAGCTCGACTGCGGTCAGAATCGGCAGCCACTTCCCTTGCGCCTCATGCCAAGCTTTCCCGGCCTTCCCCTTCACACCAGCCGTCTGGTGCTGCGGCCGCTCGCAGCGTCAGACGCCGCTGCGGTGTTTGCGATCTTCTCGGACGCGGAAGTCATGCGGTACTGGAGTTCACCGCCGTGGACTTCGATGGAGCAAGCGCAGGCCTTCATCGAAAGCGACTTGCAGGGGCTCGCAAGCGGGCAGCATTTGCGCTTGGGCATGGTGAGGCAGGCCGATGGTGAGCTCATCGGGCAGTGCGCCATCTTCGGCATGGTTCCCAGTTCCCGCCGAGCCGAGATGGGCTACAGCCTTGCGCGCCATGCCTGGGGTTGCGGCTACGCGGTGGAAGCATTGCAGGCGCTGCTGGGCTATGGCTTTGAAAGCCTGAACCTCAACCGCATTGAAGCCGATATCGACCCCCGCAACACACGCTCGGCCAAGGCCCTCGCACGGCTCGGGTTCGCCAAGGAAGGCTATATGCCTGAACGCTGGTTGGTGGGCGGCGAAGTCTCGGACACCGAGTTCTACGGCCTGCTGCGGCGCGATTGGCAGGCAGCGGCGCGCGGGGGCTGATTTCCTGGTTTGCCCGGACAACACGCTTCACCAGGCCCTGCCGTGGCGCGCTTATGCTGCGCCCCCATGAACACAACACCCCCACTCGACGGCCTGCTGCTGCGCGCGGGCTGTGCGGCGGACGCGCTGCCCCTTTCTGTGCTGGCCATGCAGGTGTTTTTGGACACCTATTGCAAAGAGGGCATCAACGCCTCTATTGCGCGCCATGTGCTGGAGACTTACACCGAGGCCAGCTACGCGCAGGCGCTGGCCGACCCGCAGCAGCGCCTGGTGGTGGCTGAGCGCCAGGGCCTGTTGCTGGGGTTTGGGCAGGTCACCCTCAACACGCCGCAAGCGCTGGTGCCCGCAGGCACGCAGGCCGAGCTGCTGCGCCTCTATGTGCAAGAGCCCTTCACCGGCGCCAAGCTGGGCACGGCCTTGCTGGCCGAAGCCGAGCGGGCTGCTGCCCAAGCGGGCAGCACGGTGCTGTGGCTCACGCCCTGGGTTCACAACCAGCGCGCACGCGCCTTCTACGCCCGGCGCGGCTACACCGACCACGGCCTCACGCACTTCATCATCGACGGCCAGGCGCATGAGAACCGCGTGCTGGCCAAGGAGCTGCAGGCGCGGTAGTGCGCGCCTGCAGCTGCGCGCCTCACTTCACCCGGTACTGCAGGTTGAGCGTGAAGGCGCGGCCGCGCGGGTCGCTGTCGGCGGGGTTGTAGCCCGAGATGAAGTGGTAGGCCTGGTTGGAGAAGGGCGGCGCGGTGTTGGCCAGGTTTTTCACGCCCGCGCGCAGGGTCAGTGCGGGGCTGAGGGCCACGGCGGCGCTCAGGTCCCACAGCGAGTAGGCGCGCACGCGGTTGCGCGCCACCACGCTGCCGCTGTTGGTGTCGATGGCGTTGTTCTGGTCTTCGTAGCCGCTGATGTATTGGTTGCTCAGCGCGGCACTCCATTGCTGCCAGTGCCAGTCCAGGCTCAGGCGGTGGCGCCAGCGTTGCACGGCGCCGTCGGTCACGAAGCGGCCCAGGTTGCTGATGTAGGGGTCGCCGTTGCCGGTTTGGCGCTCGGAGCGCAGCATGTAGGTGCTCTGCAGGCTCAGGCCGAATTGGCCCGCGCCGGTGCTGAGTTCGCGCAGCTGCAGCGCCAGGTCCAGGCCCGAGGCTTTGTGGCGGCCGCGGTTTTCCTTGCGCAGCTCGATGAAGCAGATGGAGTTGTCCGTGGCGTCGTAGTCGCAGCCCGCCAGGCCTTCGTTTTCGCTGTAGCGGTGCACCAGCGGTTCGTATTTGGCGAGGTTGGCGAGGATGACGTCGTCGCCCAGGGTGCTGATGAGGTCGCGCTTGGTGATGGCCCAGTAGTCCAGGCTGCCGCTGAAGTGCCGCCCGGCCTCAAACACCAGGCCCAGCGAGCCCTGCACGGAGCGCTCGGGCTTGAGCTTGGGGTTGGCGTAGGTGCGGGTTTCCCAGTTGTCGGCGCACACGCCCAGGTCGTTGTCGTTCTCGGCGCAGTAGACCGGGTCGGCCAGCGTGGCGGTGGTGCTCACGCGCACGGGGCGGTGCAGGTCGTTGACGGTGGGGGCGCGAAAGCCCGTGCCCACCGCGCCGCGCAGCAGCAGCGCACGGCTGGGCTGCCAGCGCAGGCTGAGCTTGGGCGTGCTGCTGCTGCCCACGTCTTGGTAGCGGTCGTGGCGCAGGGCCAGGCCCAGCTCCAGCTCGCGCGTCAGCGGTGCGGAGAGCTCGCTCCACAGCGCCCAGGCGCGGCGGCTGTACTGGGTGGTCTGGGCGTCGCCGGGCGTGCTGTCGCCCAGGATGTTGTCCGACAGCAGCAGGTCTGAGGCCCAGGAGCGTGTGCTCTCGCGGCGCAGCTCCGCGCCCAGCGCCAGCATCAGGTCCCCCCCGGCGAGCTGGGTCAGGGCGCGGCTGAATTTGGCGTCCACGCTGCTGAGCGTGCCGCGGGCCTGGCGCACGTTGTTGTTCACCTGGGCCTGGGCCAGCAGGGCGCGGCCCGCGTCGCTGTTGGGGCCAAAGGGGTTGAGCGTGCCGTTCAAGAAGCCGGCCATGACCTGGTCGTAGAGCAGGTAGCCCGCGCCGTCGCGCTCGTCCACGCGGTTGCGGCTGTGGTTGATGGCGCTGTCGTAGTCCCAGCCCGCAAAGCTGCCGCGCGCGCCCAGCACCAGGCGCTGGCCGCTGGAGCTCAGCTCGCTGTGGCGCCGCCCGGCCTCCAGCAGCCGCGTGCGCACCACCACGGTGGCCTCGGGGTCGCCCTGGTCCAGCCCGGTGGCGGCCAGCCGCGGGATGAGGGCGATGGGCACATCGGCATCGACGCGGTTGCTGGTGCTGACATAGGCCGTGCGCGCCTGGGCGTGGCTGAACTCGGCAAAGAGCTGGTGTTCGGGCGTGAGCTGCGCCACCGCGCGCAGCAGGCCGCTGTATTTGCGGCTCTCGGGGTAGAGCTCCACATCGCGCATGTAGTCGTAGGTGCAGGCGTCCACGCCGCCGATGCCGTCGGGCAGGTAGAGGCTGTGCGGCGCCTGGCACTGGGGCGCGGCGAGGTTGATGGTGCGCCCGGCAATGGTCTGGCCGGTGACGGCAAAGCCCTGCGCCTGCAGGTAGTCGCGCTGGTCGCGCGTCAGGCGGATGTTGCCGGGAAAGGTGGCCGAGCTCAGCAGGTGCGGCAGCCGCTCGGGAATGCGCAAATCGCTGATGAAGCGCCGCTGCGCGGTGCTGAGCGCGTCGTTTTGCTGCAGGTCCAGCACACCGAAGAGGTTGAAGCGGTCGCGCCCCAAATCGCCCGCGCCACCGGCCAGCGAGAGCGTGCGCCGCCCCGCGCCGCCCTCTTGCGTGCGGTAGGCATAGGCGTCCAGCTCCAGGCCCTGGTAGTCCTGGCGCGTGATGAAGTTGATGACCCCGCCGATGGCGTCTGAGCCGTACAGCGCCGAGGCGCCGTCCAGCAGCACTTCCACGCGCTGCACGGCCGCGGCCGGGATGTTGTTGAGGTCCACCGCGGCCTCGTCGCCGGGGGCGGCGAAGTTGGCCAGGCGCCGGCCATTGAGCAGCACCAGCGTGGAGCTGCTACCCAGGCCGCGCAGGTTGGCGGCGTTGAGGCCCATTTGGTCGCGCGCACCGCCGTTGGCAATGCTGGCGCCGTCGTTCAGGCCCTTGGCCCCGGCCGACAGCAGCGCCACGATGTCTGCCGCCGTGGTGGCCCCGGCCTTGGCAATGTCTTCGCGCGAGAGCACCTGCACCGGCAGCGCGCTTTCATCGGCCAGGCGCTTGATGGCCGTGCCGGTGACTTCCACGCGCTCCAGGCGCTGCCCCACCACGGGCGTGGCGCCGGGGCTGGTTTGTGCAACAGCGCTCTGCGCCAGGGCCCACAAAGCCCATGCCACGGGCGTCCAGGTCCAACATTGCTTCTGCGTCATTCTTGTGTCTCCCTCAGACAGGCAAGCCCGCCCCATGATGCGCAAGCCAGCGCGCACCACCACCCCCAAACAAAGGGGGCTGGCCCTCAAGGAGGGCCGGTGCCATCATGATCGCGGCCGGTAAAGCCATAACTCGAACAGCACTGAACGCGGGACATCATGACGGCGTTGACAACAGCATTTCTTGGCAGGCTGCGGCACGCCGCCCTGGGTTTGTGCGCCGCCACGCTCATGGGGCTGGCCGCTGCGGCCCCCGTGGCCCCACCGCTGCAGCCGCCAGCACCAGCACCCAAGGCCACCACAGACGCCCATGCCATCAAGGGCTACGCCATGCCCATCGGCGGCGCGCTCAAGGCCGACAACGACGAAGTCTGGAGCCGCCTGGTGCAGCTGGCCGGGGGCAAGGGCGCGCGCTTTGTGGTGTTTGGCACCGCCAGCGAAGACCCCGAATCCAGCGCGCGCCAGGTCATCGAGCAGCTGCAGCGCCGCGGCGCCGTGGCCGAGGCCCTGCCCGTGGCGCCCAAGCTGGGCTGGGTGGACCTGCACAAGGTGGTGCGCGACCCGGCCTTGATTGCCAAAGTCAGCCGCGCGCGCGGCGTGTTCTTCACCGGCGGCTCGCAAGAGCGCATCGTCGACGTGCTGCAGCCCGGCGGGCAAAGCACGCCCATGCTCGAAGCCATCTGGGAGGTCTACCGCAAAGGCGGCGTGGTGGCGGGCACATCGGCCGGTGCGGCGGTGATGAGCACGGTGATGTTCCGCGACGCGCCCAGCGTCATCAGCATCATGAAAGGGCGCTGGACCGAGGGCAAGCAAATCGACCGCGGGCTGGGCTTTGTCGGCCCCGAGCTGCTGATTGACCAGCACTTTCTCAAGCGCGGGCGCTTCGGGCGCATGATCCCGCTCATGCTGGCCAAGGGCTACACCCTGGGCCTCGGCGTGGAGGAGAACTCCGCGGCCATCGTGCACGGCGGCGAGGTGGAAGTCATAGGCGGCAAAGGCGCGCTGCTGGTGGACCTGAGCCAAAGCCACAGCGACCCGGCGCTGGGCGTGCTCAATGTGCAAGGCGCGCGCCTGAGCTACCTGGACCACGGCGACCGCTACCACCTCGCCAGCCGCACCGCCACGCCCTCGGCGCTGAAACTGCGCGGCGACAAGCTGCTGCCCGGCCAACCCGGCTACAAGCCCTACTACACCGAACCCATCTTCTACCAAGACATGCTGGGCGACTCAGCCATCAGCAACGCCATGGCCTATTTGCTGGACAGCGTGTTTGACGAAGTGCGCGGCATGGCCTTTGAGGGCGAGCCCCAGCCCGGCGCAGCCCTGGCCGACTTGGCCTTTGCGCTGCGCCTCTACAAAGGCCCCGGCTCGGTGGCCTGGAGCACCGACGAGCAAGGCCCCGAGGACTACACCGTGCTCAACGTCTACCTGGACATCGTGCCCATGCGCCTGGCCGCGCCGCTGTTCACGCGCTGGGTGCCCAGCCCGCAGGACCCGCCCGCGGCAGGCAGCCGCGGCGGCGTGGCCCCACCGGCCACACCAAACAGCCCCTGAGCAGCCCCTCAGCCCCACCCACCCTGCGGTGGCGGCGCAGAACTCGGCCCCTCGCCCGCAGCTCCCGCGGCTGACCAAGGCCTGCCACAGCCTCCTGCGCTGATGAAACCGTAGTGGCGAGCGTCCTCCCAGCTGCGGCTGTTCTCATCGTCGAAGGACACTTGGAACAGAAATCCTGATTCCACCGCCGTGAGAACTCCGGTCTCGACAGGTGAATCTTCGAGAAGTAGGATTTAATCCTATCCATTGAGAAGGATTTCACCATGCGAACCACCCAGCAAATGAGCATCACGCTGCCCAATGACATGGCGGACGTGGTGAAGTCCAAAGTGCGCAGCGGCGAATACGCCAGCGAAAGCGAAGTGATTCGTGACGGTCTGCGAGCGCTGATGGCGCGGGATCGCGCCGTAGAAGGCTGGCTGCTCAGCCAGGTTGGCCCAGCATATGACGCGCTGAAGGCGGACCCATCGCGCGCGGTCACCGCTGAGCAAGTACGCGCCCGCTTGGCTGCCGAGCACGCCAAGGCTCGATGAAATACCAAGTTGTCTTCAGCCCGGAAGCTCTGGATCAAATGGCGGAGCTCTACCGCTATATCGCACAGGCTGCGTCGCCTGACGTCGCGGCGCAATATGCCGAGGCCATCGTGAGTTACTGCGAAAGCCTTTGCACATTCCCCCTGCGTGGCACGCCACGCAATGATGTGCGACCAGGCCTGCGCATCACCCACTACAAGAAGCGGGCGGTCATCGCCTTCGATGTGGATGCTGGCGTCGTCTCGATCATTGGCGTCTTTTACGGCGGGCAAGACTACGAAGCCGTCTTGCGCGACGATGACACGGATCACTTCTAGACAAAAAGCCCCAGCGCTCATCGCACCTGGGGCTTTTGTTCAACCTGTCGCGGCACTCAGGCCGCGCAAGGGGATGGGTCAGAACGGGATATCGTCATCCATATCGTCAAAGCTCGTCGCCGGTTTGGGGGCGGGAGCTTGGCGAGGAGCGGGCGCGGCGCGGGGGGCGCTGCGGGGGGCGGGGGCGTTGCCGAAGTCGTCGCCGCCGTTGCCGGTGTCGCCACCGCGGCCGCGGCTGTAGCCGCCGCCACCGCCTTCATCGCCGCCGCCGTCGCGGCCGCCCAGCAGCTGCATTTGCTCGGCAATGATTTCAGTGGTGTATTGGTCGCGGCCTTCTTTGTCTTGCCACTTGCGGGTTTTGAGGCGGCCTTCAACGTAGACGGGGCGGCCTTTTTTCAGGTATTCGCCTGCAATTTCAGCCAAACGGTCGTAAAACACCACGCGGTGCCATTCGGTTTCTTCTTGGCGCTCGCCGCCTTCGCGGCTCTTCCAGTTGCGGGTGGTGGCCACCGACACATTGCACACGGCCGCACCGCTGGGGGTGTAGCGCAGTTCGGGGTCGCGCCCCAGGTTGCCGATGATGATGACTTTGTTGACCGAGGCCATGATGTGTGGGGCGCCAAGCGCGGATGGGCTGCACAGGACGCAAGCCTGAGAAAAGGCCTGCTCAAAGGCGGCCATTATGCCAAGCCCCCTTCTGCGCGGGGCTGGGGCTGCACCCCCGCACATACCCAGTTGCGCGGATTGGCCACGGCGCTCGGGCTGGGCCACGCTTTGCGGTAACACCGCACGGGGCCTGGCGCCTTGCGGGCTGTGGGGGGCCCGCAAGCGGCGGCGCGCTGGCTAAGGTGTGCAGGTGCCGGCGCAGTGCACCGGATGTCGCTCAGGAGTATGGCGATGAGCAGTGTTTCCACGCCGTCCACGGCAGCCCCCGCGCCCAACCCCATGTCGGCGTTGCGCGAGTTGCTGCAGTGGCAGGTCAGGCGCAGCGGCGCAGAGATTGCGCGCGCACGCGGCAGCTACCGCAACCCTTTCGCCCGCGAGCGGGCGCGGGTGCTGCACTCGCGGGTGTTTCGACACCTGCAGGCCAAGGAGATGTGGCCAGGGCTGGACGACGGTGCGGTGATGCGCACGCGCATGACGCTCACACTGGAAACGGCGCAGCTGGCGCGCGGCCTGATGCGGGCGCTGGAAGGCCTGCACAGCAAGGCCGAGCCCTGGCGCGCGCTGCTGCCAGACCCGAATTTGCTGGAGGCGGCGTCCTTCACGCGCGAGCTGGGGGCGCCGCCGCTGGGGCGCGGGGGCGAGCGCGCACTCAACCAGGCTTTGCACGAGGCGGGGGGCTTTGAGTCGGGGGCGCAGTCGCTGCGCCAGCTGGCCCGCACCGAGCCCTATTCAGAAGGCTTTGGCCTGGACCCCTCGCGCCGCTTGTTGCTGGCCAGCCTGATCAACCCGGCGCCCTGGCGCATGCTGTGCGGCGGCTGGATGAGCGCGCACGACCCCGATTCGGAAGACCAGATCGACTGGACCCCGCCCCGGGGCTATTACGACCAGGACGAGGAAATCGTGCGCTGGGCGCTGCTGCCCGCCTCCAGCGCCGACAGCCAGCGCCTGCTCAAGCCCGCGCTGGCGCCCAGCGCCACGGCGCACGGGCGCGCCGGGCGCAGCAGCTTTGATGCCAGCCTGGTGGTGTTGGCGCGGGCCATTGCACGCGGCGTGCACGAGCTGGAAGACGCCGTGCACCTGGGCCTAGTGCGGCGCGAGCACTGGAGCAGCATCAGCGCCGATGCGGGCTGGCGCGACGCCACGGGCCTGGGCGATATGCAGCAGCTGGCGGACCAGCTCTTCAGCTTCGGCGCGGTGAGCAAGCGCAGCTTTGGTGCGCTCATCAACGCCATGGTGGTGTCGGTGGACATTCACACCCAGGCGGATTTGGAAGAGCCCCTGCTGCGCTACAACGCCACCCTCATGCCCGAGGCCATGGACTTGCTCAACCAGCTGCTGGCGCTGCTGGAGCAGCATGTCTACCGCAGCGAGCGGCTGCTCAACGCCGAGGCGCGCGGCGCCACCGTGATGCAGGAGCTGTTTGAGGCCTACGCCGCCGACCCCTATGCCCTGCTGCCCAGCGACCAGCTGCAAACCATGGAGGCCGCGGCCACCGCGCACGAGCGCCTGCGTCTGGTGGCCGACCACCTGGCCTCGCTGGGCGACATCCAGCTGCTGCGCCAGCACCAGCGCTTGCTCGGCGGCTACGGTTAATGCCCCTGCGGCCGGGGGAGCGGTGGCGTCAGCGCGTACCATGCGCGCCTGACCCGAGCTTTTGGCCACCATCTTGCAGTCTCTCCCGCCCGACCGTTTCCGCCTCGATGCCGCCACGCCTGAGGGCGTGCTGCAAGACATTTTTGGCTACCCCCGCTTTCGCGGGCTGCAGGCCGAGGTGGTGGCGCAGGTCTGCCGCGGTGGGGACGCGCTGGTGCTCATGCCCACGGGCGGCGGCAAAAGCCTGTGCTACCAGGTGCCCGCCATCGTGCGCCAGCGCCGCGGCCTGGGCGTGACGGTGGTGGTCAGCCCGCTCATCGCGCTCATGCAAGACCAAGTCGGGGCGCTGGAAGAGGCGGGCGTGCATGCGGCTTTTCTGAACTCCACGCTCAGCACCGAGCAGGCCCAGCAGGTGGAGCGCGAGCTGCTCTCGGGCCGCCTCACCCTGCTCTACGCCGCGCCCGAGCGCATCAACACCCCGCGCTTTTTGGCGCAGCTGCAGTCGCTCTACGAACGCGGCCAGCTGGCGCTGTTTGCCATTGACGAAGCGCATTGCGTGAGCCAGTGGGGGCACGATTTCCGCAGCGAGTATTTGTCGCTGTCGCTGCTGCACGAGCGCTACCCCGAGGTGCCGCGCATCGCCCTGACCGCCACGGCCGATGCGCTCACGCGCGAGGACATGATCGAGCGCCTGGCGCTGCAGCAGGCCGAGGTCTATGTCGACTCCTTCGACCGGCCCAACATCCACTACACCATCGTCGAAAAAGGGGCGAGCCCGCGCGAGCAGCTGCTGCGCTTCATCCGCGATGAACACGAGGGTGCGGCCGGTGTGGTGTATTGCCAGAGCCGCCGCAAAGTCGACGACACCGCGCAGTGGCTGCAGTCCCAAGGCATCCCTGCCCTGCCCTACCACGCGGGCATGGACGCGACCCAGCGCAAGCAGCACCAAGACCGCTTCTTGCGCGAAGAAGGCCTGGTGATGGTGGCCACGGTGGCCTTTGGCATGGGCATTGACAAACCCGATGTGCGCTTTGTGGCGCACCTGGACCTGCCCAAAAACATCGAAGGCTATTACCAAGAAACCGGCCGCGCCGGGCGCGACGGCGCCCCCGCCCAGGCCTGGATGGCCTACGGCCTGGCCGATGTGGTGAACCAGCGCCGCATGATTGACGAGAGCCCTGCGGGCGACACCTTCAAGCAAGCCCAGCGCCGCAAGCTCGACGCCCTGCTGGCCCTGGCCGAAGCCACCGACTGCCGCCGCCAGCGCCTGCTGGGCTATTTTGGCGAGCAGCTGGCCCAGCCCTGCGGCCATTGCGACAACTGCGACCAGCCGCCCGACACCTGGGACGGCACCGAGGCCGCGCGCATGCTGCTGTCGTGCATCTACCGCTTTGAGCAGCACAGCGGCCAGCGCTTTGGTGCGGGCCACCTCATCGACGTGCTGCGCGGCAAAGACAGCGACAAAGTGCGCCAGTACCAGCACGACAGCCTCTCCACCTGGGGCATAGGCCGCAGCCTGAGCGAAGCGCAGTGGCGCGCCGTGCTGCGCCAGCTCATCGCGCTGGGCCATGTGCGCAGCGAGGGCGAATACAACACCCTGGTGCTGGAGCCCAGCGCACGCAGCGTGCTCAAGGGCGAGGTGGTGCTGCGCCTGCGCCATGCCAGCGAACCCACACGCGGCCGCCGCCGTGGCCCGCAAGCGCGCAGCGCCGAGGCGCTGGACCTGGACAACGCCGCACTCGCACGCTTTGAGGCGCTCAAGTCCTGGCGCGCCGAAGTGGCGCGCAGTCACGGCCTGCCCGCCTACGTCATCTTCCAAAACGTCACCCTGGCGGAGATGGCCCGCCAACACCCCAGCAGCGTCGAGCAGCTGGCGCAAATCAGCGGCGTGGGCAGCAAAAAGCTCGAAGCCTACGGCGCCGAAATCCTGCGCGTGCTCAGCCGCGACTGAAAGCCCACGCCCCACCCGCTCTCTGCGGCCCACCTGGGCCCCGCCCTCGCCATGATCAAAACCTCCCTGCGCTCCATTGCCAACACTTTTTTGACCGGCCTGCTGGCGGCCCTGCCGCTGGCCGCCACGGTCATCATCCTGACCTGGGCGGTGCGCCTGGCCGTGCAGTGGCTGGGCCCCGACAGCTTTGTGGGCGGGCTGCTGGTGGCCATGGGCGTGCGCCTATCGGGCTCGGAGTGGGTGGCATACCTGCTGGGTCTGGCGCTGGTGATGCTGGCCATCTTCATCCTCGGCCTGTTGGTGCAGACACGGCTCAAGGCAGCGCTGCAGCACGCGCTCAAGCACACGGTGCAGCGCATCCCGGTGGTGCGCAGCATCTACGACATGATCCAAAAATTCGTCAACCTGCTGGGCCAGCGCGACGCCAATTCCGCGCGCTCCATGAGCCCGGTGTGGCTGCACTTTGGCGGCGAAAGCAGCGGTGCTGCGGTGCTGGGCCTGCTCTCGTCCTCAGACCCCGTGCTGGTGGGCGGCCAGCCCTACCTGGCGGTGCTGGTGCCCACGGCCCCCGTGCCCGTGGGTGGCGCGCTGATTTACGTGCCCCAGGCCTGGGTCAGCCCGGCGGATGTGGGCATCGACGGGTTGACCAGCATCTATGTCTCCATGGGCGTGACCTCGGCCCAGCACATGCCCGCTGCGGCCCAGCCGCCAACACAAGGCCTATCATGACGGGTTTGCCCCGCAGCCTCAGGCCCGCCGATGTCGCACACCCCCTACTCTCCCGCCAGCCCGCCTGAGTTCAGCACCGCGCCCATGATTCGTGTGCGCGGCGCACGCACGCACAACCTCAAAAACATCGACGTCGACCTGCCGCGCAACCAGCTGGTGGTCATCACCGGTTTGTCGGGTTCGGGCAAGTCCAGCCTGGCCTTTGACACCCTCTACGCCGAGGGTCAGCGCCGCTATGTGGAGAGCCTCTCGGCCTATGCGCGGCAGTTTCTGCAGCTCATGGACAAGCCCGATGTGGACATCATCGAAGGCCTCTCGCCGGCCATCTCCATCGAGCAAAAAGCCACCAGCCACAACCCCCGCTCCACCGTGGGCACGGTGACCGAGATTCACGACTACCTGCGCCTGCTCTACGCCCGCGCGGGCACGCCGTTTTGCCCGGACCACGGCCTGCCGCTGGAGGCGCAAAGCATCAGCCAGATGGTCGACGCCGCCCTGGCCCTGCCCGATGGCTCGCGCCTGATGCTGCTCGCACCGGTGGTGCGCGACCGCAAGGGCGAGTTCGTCGAGCTCTTCCAGGACCTGCAGGCCCAGGGCTATGTGCGCTTTCGCGTGGACGGGCAAACGCGCGAGGCCCCCGATCTGCCCGCGCTCAAAAAGACCGAGAAGCACGACATCGACGTGGTGGTGGACCGCATCAAGCTGCGCCACGACAGCGTCGACGGCCTGCGCCAGCGCCTGGCCGAGAGCTTCGAGGCCGCACTGCGCCTGGCCGAAGGCCGGGCCCTGGTGCTGGACATGGACAGCGGTGCCGAGCACATCTACTCCAGCAAATTCGCCTGCCCCATCTGCAGCTACTCGCTGCCGGAGCTGGAGCCGCGGCTGTTCTCCTTCAACTCGCCCGTGGGGGCCTGCCCCAGCTGCGAGGGCCTGGGGCAAGTCACCGTCTTCGACCCCGAACGCGTGGTCGCCTTCCCCTCGCTGAGCCTGGCCAGCGGCGCCATCAAGGGCTGGGACCGGCGCAACAGCTACAGCTACTCGCTGCTGGAATCGGTGGCGGCGCATTACAGCTTCGACCTGGAGCTGCCCTTCGAGGCCCTGCCCGAGTCCGCACGCCAGGTGCTGCTCTACGGCTCGGGCGAGGAAGCCATCAGCTTCACCTACCAGGCCGAAGGCGCTTCGGGGCGGCGGCGCAGCGTCAAACGCAGCCACCCCTTTGAAGGCATTTTGAACACCCTGCAGCGGCGCTGGCGCGAGACCGACTCCAGCGCCGTGCGCGAAGAGCTGGCCCGCTACCAAGCACCCAAGCCCTGCCCGCACTGCGAAGGTTCACGCCTGCGCCGCGAGGCCCGCCACGTGCTGCTGCAGCCCGCCGACGCCGGCCCCGGCGAGCGCGGCCGGCCCATTTACGACGTCGAGCACATCACCCTGCGCGACGCGCTGAGCTATTTCGAGCAGCTGCGCCTCAAAGGCGCCAAGGCCGAGATTGCCGACAAAGTCATCCGCGAGATCGCCTCGCGCCTGCGCTTTCTCAACGATGTGGGCCTGGGCTACCTCAGCCTGGACCGCAGCGCCGACACGCTCTCGGGCGGCGAAGCCCAGCGCATCCGCCTGGCCAGCCAGATCGGCTCGGGCCTGACGGGCGTGATGTATGTGCTGGACGAGCCCAGCATCGGCCTGCACCAGCGCGACAACGACCGCCTCATCGCCACGCTGCGCCGCCTGCGCGACCTGGGCAACACGGTGCTGGTGGTGGAGCACGACGAAGACGCCATCCGCGCCGCCGACTACGTGCTGGACCTGGGACCCGGCGCCGGTGTGCATGGCGGGCGCATCATGGCCCAGGGCACGCCCGCGCAAGTGGCCGCCAACCCGGACTCCGTCACCGGGCGCTACCTCAGCGGGCTCGAGCGCATTGCCGTGCCCACACGCCGCCACCGCCTGGCCGACCCGCGCACGCTGCGCCTGGTCAACGCCTGCGGCAACAACCTCAAAGGCGTCACGGCCGAATTCCCCATCGGGCTCTTGACCTGCGTGACCGGCGTTTCGGGCTCGGGCAAGAGCACCTTGGTCAACGACACGCTCTACGCCGCCGTCTCCAAAAAGCTCTACCAAAGCCACACCGAACCGGCCGAGTACGACATGCTCGAAGGGCTGGACGCGCTGGACAAAGTCATCAACGTCGACCAGTCCCCCATCGGCCGCACGCCGCGCTCCAACCCCGCCACCTACACCGGGCTGTTCACCCCCATCCGCGAGCTGTTTGCCGAGATGCCCACCGCGCGCGAGCGTGGCTACGGCGCGGGACGCTTCAGCTTCAACGTTGCGGGCGGGCGCTGCGAGGCCTGCCAGGGCGACGGCGTGCTCAAAGTCGAGATGCACTTTTTGCCCGATGTCTACGTGCCTTGCGACACCTGCCAGGGCCGCCGCTACAACCGCGAAACGCTGGAAGTGCTCTACAAGGGCAAGAACATCAGCGAGGTGCTGGGCCTGACGGTGGAGGCCGCGCTGGACTACTTCAGCGCCGTGCCCAATATCGCGCGCAAGCTGCAAACCCTCATGGACGTGGGCCTGGGCTATGTGAAGCTGGGGCAAAGCGCCACCACGCTCTCAGGCGGTGAAGCGCAGCGCGTGAAACTGGCCCTGGAGCTCTCCAAGCGCGACACCGGCCGCACCCTCTACATCCTGGACGAGCCCACCACGGGGCTGCACTTTGCCGACATCGCCCTGCTGCTGAAGGTGCTGCACCAGCTGCGCGACGCGGGCAACACCATCGTCATCATCGAGCACAACCTCGATGTCATCAAAACCGCAGACTGGCTGCTGGACATGGGCCCCGAAGGTGGCTCGGGTGGGGGCGAACTGCTCATCGCCGGCACGCCGGAAGACGTCGCCGACTGCGAGCGCAGCCACACCGGACGCTACCTCAAGCCCCTGCTCGCCCAAGGCCAGCAAGGCTAGAGCGGGACGTAAAAAAACCCGGCCACTGGCCGGGTTCTTCTAAAGCGCTGACTCCGCACGGCCGCCCTGAGCGGCCCGCGCCTGGCGTCAGGCCTGCTTGCGCCAACGCAGCGCCAGCACGCCCGCCAAGCCCAACAGCATCATGGCGTAGGTGGCGGGCTCCGGCACATCCGGTACGGGGGTGGGCGTAGGCACAGGAATGATGGTGCCGGGCGGGCCAAAAGTGGTCGGCGGAATACCAGGCGTGATGCTGGGCCCTGGTGTGGGCACCCCAGGCGCTACGCCCTGAGCAAAGGCGGGAGAAGGCAGGCCCCCACCACCGGCCCCAGGGGCTTCAAACATCAGCGGAGAATCGTCTTCAATCACCGAAGACGCAACGTTCTCGGTTTCAGCTGGGGCCGCAGCGCGCGCCGGGGCCTTCTGAATACGGCTGACATTGCGGCACACCGTGGGCACCAAGATGCAATAGGCACCCTCGCAATACACCAAGCCACGTTCAACCATGCGCTCGGACCACTTCTTGCGTGAGACGTTGGCGCACACCGCGCCCTGCCCATAGTGCATGTCGCGAATACCGGGCAGATAGCTGCCCTTGCCAACGATGGCATCGCGACGAATGTCCACCATGTCGTCGTACTCGTGCTTGGCCATGCGAGCCTTGAGCACCTGACGCACGGATGCGGGAATGTCTTTGTACCGGTCAACGGCAGCCGACACATCGCCCATAAAGGGATTCCGCCCCGGGTGATCCCAGGAGCAATTCGGTAGGGTGAGGCTGGACGAGGCCAGCGCGACTGCAGCAATGATCGACATGGTTTATTTCTTTATGGCGTCAAGTTGGCGAACCAAAAACAGAGCGCTCGAAACCAGTGTACTGACCATGCGTTTGCACTGCCCGGACTGGCCCTCAGCTGCGGGGCCCGAAACCCGTGAACTAATTGTCAGAATTCTAACAGAGGGGCCCAATTTCGAGACTTTCCTGCATAAACGAACCGATGAACAGAACCGTCGTCCCCTATGTATAGGACTCATTCCGGGGTAAGTCTTCATGCCATACACAACAAGATCGGCACCGATTCAAGTAGGACTCCCCGCCAAGGCCGCCCTCAAATGCAACAGGCCCGCATGGTGCGGGCCTGTGCGTGAAGTGAGCGAGGCTCAGACCATCACTTGAGGTGGCCGTTGATCAGCTTGGTCATCTCAAACATGTCGGCCTTGGCTTTGCCAAACACTTCCTTGAGCTTGGCATCGGCGTTGATGACTCGCTTTTGCGCCGGGTCTTGAAGGTTGTGCTTCTTGATGTATTCCCACACCTTCTTGATCACCTCGGTACGGGGCAGCGGCTTGTCGCCCACGATGGCCGCCAGGGCCGGTGTGGGGGTCAGCGCTTTCATGAACGCCGCATTGGGCGTACGGGCCTTAGCCGGAGCTGCGGCCTTACCAGCCGCAGCTTCCTTCTTTGCTGGAGCCGCCTTCGCGGCGGGTGCAGCGGCCTTCTTCGCAGTTGCCATGTTGAATCTCTCCATCAAATGGGGTTGATGTGCGGGGGTCGGGTGAAGGTCTGTTGTGCCTTCGGTGCTCTCAACCACCCTGCTCGCCCAATGGTAATGCTGCCCTAGGGGGTTGGGAAGGCTGTCTCAGAGAGAAAACCTCAGCGAAACCACCATGTCGGGACGATATTGTCGCGGCAGTACGTCAGTTTCCCCTCCAGGCAGCACTTGGCGTGAGTTCAGTAGACGTCGCGGCGGTATCGGCCCTGTTCGATGAGCTCGTCGACCCGCGCCGCGCCCAGGGCCTCGCGCAGCACGGCGTCCACGCCCGCGGCCATGCCGTGCACGCTCCCGCAGACATAGAGCGCCGCACCTTCAGCCACCCAGTCGCGCAGGCGCTGCTGCGCCAGCGCAAGCGCCTCCTGCACGTGGCGCAGGGCTGCGCCGTCTCGTGAAAACACGCGCTGCACGTGCTGCAACCAGCCTTGCTGCTGCCACTGGGTGAGCTGGCTGAGGTAGTGGCTGTCATGGGCTGCCTCGCGCTCGCCGTAGAGCAACCAGGCGGGCGCGGGCTTTTGGCCCTGCTCGACCTGCGCCGCGCGTGCCTTGAGGTGGGCCAGCAGCCCGGCCAGCCCGCTGCCATTGCCAATCAGAATCAGCGGGCGCTGGGCGTTGGCGCCGATGCGAAAGTTGGCATGAGGCCGCAGGCGCAGCAGCACTGGCGCCGCGCACTGTGCCGCGTCGGTGAGCTGGCCGCTGACCAGGCCCAGGCTGCCGTCGGGCCGTCGGGTTTGGCGCACCAGCAGCTGCAAGCGCCCTTCTGCGGGCAGCGAAGCCACGGTGTACTCGCGCGGACGCAGCGCGGCGTCAGCGGTTTGACCACAGCCCGGCAGCACTTGCACCAAATCGCCCGCCTGCCATTGGGGCCAGGCGTTTTGCGCCAAGGGTTTCAATTCCACATGAAACAGGCCTTCGGCCTTGGCTTCGGGATTGAGCCGCCGCTGCGCGACCAGCTGCCAGGGCTCGAAGGGCGCTTCGAGCACCAAATCCTCGGGCCCAGGCCAGGCAGGCGTGCCGAACTGCTGGCTGAGCTGCTGATGCCAGGCGCTCAGAGCTTGGCTGTCGCCGCGATCGACTTCGAGGGTGTCGAACAGCGGCTGTGCGCCCTGGCGCTGCAGCCATGCATCGAGCGCGCGGCCAAAGCCGCAAAAGCGCGGGTAGCTGCGGTCGCCCAGGGCCAGCAAGCCGTAGCGCAGTTGCGGCAGGGCCCGTGCAGCAGACGCGCCCATGCAGCGCCGCACAAAAGCGCTGGCGTTGTCAGGAGCATCGCCCTGGCCGGCGGTGGCCGCCACGATCAAGACTTGGCGCATCTGCTGCAGCGCCTGCTCGTCCACCTCGCCCAAAGCTGCCAGATGCACGGCATGCCCGGCGCCATGCAGGGTCTGAGCGGCCTGGCGCGCCAGCGCCTCGGCCTGCCCGGTCATGCTGGCGTAGAGCACCCACAGCGGCGCGCCGCCCTGGGTGCTGGTGGCCAGCGCCGCCGCCTCTTGACGCTGGGCCTGCAAGCGCCGCCGCTGGCGCCACAGCACCGCCGCACACAGCACGAGGTAGCCCAGCACCAGCAGGGCCGCCAACACTTCGCGCAAGCCCGTCATGCCACCAAGGCCTGCAGCGCCGGGCTGAGCCACTCTTGCAGCGGCGCCTCAGGCGCCCCTTCTGTCCGGCTCACGAACAGTGCGGCCAAGCCCAGGCGCCGCGCCAAATCAGCGCCCTGCTCCGGCCCCAAGACCATGAGCGCCGTGGACCAGCCGTCAGCCCACAGGGCTTGCGGGTGAAGCACGCTGACCGAAGTCAGCGCGTGGCGCACGGGTTGGCGCTGGCGCGGGTCCAGCGTGTGAGATTGGTGCTGCCCATGCGCGTCCAGGTAGCAGCGGCGGTAGTCGCCCGAGGTGGCCACGGCCAGGCCGTGCAAGGCCAGGCGCGTGGGCACGGTGCGCAGCTGCGGGTGGGGGGGCTCCAGCGCCACCCACCAGGGCTGGGCCCCGGGCTTGAAGCCGTGGCCGCGCAGCTCGCCGCCAATCTCCACCAGATGGTGCGGCAGACCGCAGTCCAGCAAGGCCTCGGACACCGCGTCCACCGCATAGCCTTTGGCGATGGAGGAGAGGTCCAAGCGCGCGCGACCGCCCTGGGTGAGGCGCGCGCTGGCCGGCTCCCACACCAGCTCTCGCCAAGGCGCGAGAGGCAGCGCGGCGCAGCGCTCGGGCGTGGGCGGCGCAAAGCCTGCGTCTTGATGGCGCGAGCCTTCCGGTCCAAAACCCCACAGCGCCACCAGCTCGCCAGCGGCGGGGTCGTAGGCGCCACCACTGACTTCAGCAATGTGCAAGGCCGCGTCCATGACCTGGGCAAAAGCCGCTGGCAACTGCAGCGACTGCCCTGGGCTGAGGCGGTTGAAGCGGCTCAACACGGAGTCGCTGCACCAGTGGCTCATCTGCCGCACCACCTCGTCGCAACCCTGCTGCACCAGCGCCTGCACGGGCGCCAAACGCAACCCGGGCGGCGCCACCAAGCGCACCGACCAGGTGGTGCCCATGGTCTGGCCGTGCAGTTTATGCACGACATGACCCCATGGCGGCGGCTCACCGCTGATGTGAGTCGGCAGCAGCACGCGTGGCTCGGCAAGCACAGACATGGCGAACGGCCTACTTGGGCAAGACCTCAAAGGTGGCACTGAGGCTGGCGCGTTTGAGCGGCGCTTGGCGCGTGCCGCTGGACGCACCAGGCGCGGGGCGCTCGCCCACCGTGGCGCCCAGCCAATAGCGCCCGGGCTCGCTCCAGGCGACGGTGAACTCGCCTTGGGCATCGGTTTTGAGCGTCAAGTCGCCCAGCTTGTAGCGGTGACGGTTGCCCTCGCGCACCAGCTTGACGGCGGCATCAGCCACCGGCTGGCCGTCCAGCAGCAAGCGAAAACGCGTCTGGTCGCCATGGCTCAAATCGGTCACCGCGCCCAGTGGCAGGAACTCCAGGCCCTGGCCCTCGGGCGCAAAGGCCACGCGCCCCGGCGCCTCCTTGCTGACAAAGGTTTGCTGGCGGTTGACCGCCTGCGTCAGCGCCAACAACTCAGCGCCAGCGGGCAGGTCTTTGTCCAGCGTGGCGGCTGTGCTGCGAAAGCGCTTGGTTTCACCCGCGAGTTTGTAGCTGCCAAACAGCGACTGGCTGATGTGGCTGATGCGGTAGGTGCCGTCTTGGCTGAGCTTGAGGTCGAAGCTCTCGCGATGGCGCGCACTGCTGCGGCCCTCGACCTCCAAGGCCCGGCCATCGGGGGCAGTGATGCGCAGCGTCTCCAGCTTGAGCGCGCGCTCGAAGATGAAGAGGTCTTCGGACACCACCGCATCCACCGACACCACGGGCTCTTTGCCGTTGAGCTGGGTGAGGTTGGGCAGCAGCCAGGTCATGTGCGCCTGCGCCGCCAAGGGCAGGCCCGCGGCCAGGGCCAGCAAGAGCAAACGGGGTTTGAGCTTCAGCATGGGTTCTCCTTCGAAAGATCTGGCTTTAGGGTTTGAGCGTGAGCTGCAGCTGGCCCAGCTCGTGTTCGCCCTGGGCTTGCGCGCGGGCGGTGGTTTTGATGGGCCAGCTCAGCGGCAGGCGCTGCACTTCGCGGCCACCGGCTTCGCGCGCGGCCTCGACCACCAGCTCGTACTGCCCGGCGGGCAGCGCGGCCAGTGCGGGGTGTTTGTCCAGGCGAATGACATGCTCACCCGGTGCACGTGTGGCACCGCTCACGCCGTCGGCGGGCAGGTTGAGCTGGCGTCCACCCTGGCGCCACCACTGGCGCAGGTCGCGCAGCCATTTGCTGCCGCCCTGGTTGGGCTTTTTGAGGTCGTACCACACGGCCAATTGCGCGGCGGCGCCGGGCTCACCGGGTTTTTCCAGCCACAGCGCCACATAGGGGCGGTGGTACTCGGCCACGTTCAGGCGCGGCAACTCCAGCTTGAGCTGCAGCTCGGCGGCGCGGGCATCGCTGCCCAAGGCGCCTGCAGCGGCCAGGAACAGAAGCGAGGGCGTGTGATGGGGGCGTTTCATGACTTGAGCTTTGGGTGAGTGGAGATTCAGTGAATGAGCAGCAGCGCCACCAGGGCGGGCAACACCAGGCCCGCGCCGACCAAAGGCCAGGTGCTGGGGCGCACGACGGCATGGGCTTTGAGAATCAACAAGCCGGTGACGGTGAACAGCACACAGGCCAGGGCCAGCACGTCGATGACGGCCTGCCACACCGCACCGGCGTGGCGGCCTTTGTGCAGGTCGTTGAAGTAGGCGATCCAGCCACGGTCGCTGTCTTCAAACTCCAGCTCGCCGCGCTCCAGCGCAATGCGCAGCCAGGCGTCGCCACCGGGGCGCGGCATGGCCACATAGACCTCATCGGCGGACCACTCCGCCGCATGCGGCGGCACGGGACGGGGCAGCTGCGTGGACAGCCACTGGCGCAGCGCCGGCGGCAGTGGCTGCGGGGTTTGGGCCGCCGCTGCCGCAGCCTCGGCGTTTTGACGCAGCGACTGCAGCAAGGGCTCGGGCAGCTGCAGCTGCACTTGCGTGAGCCGGGCTTTGGATTCGATGGCCGAGGCGTGGTTGAGCGTGATGCCGGTGAGCGAGAACAGCAACATTCCGACCAGGCTCAAAGCCGCACTCACCCAATGCCACAGGTGCAGGGTCTTGAGCCAGGTCGAGGCTGGCTGCGCCCGGCGCTCGCTCATGGCGCAGCCCATTGGCGCAAGAGGTTGTGATAGTGGGCGGTCAGCGCGGTGGTGTCGGCGTCGTCGCCCAGCCGCGCGCGCAGGCGCTGGATGGTGAGGTCCAGCTCATAGAGCAGGGTGCGCTGGGCATCGGCCGCCACCAGGCTTTGGCTCCAGAAGAAGGCGCACACGCGCGCGCCTCGCGTCACCGGCCGCACGCGGTGCAAGCTGGTGCTGGGGTAAATGATGGCGTCGCCCGCAGGCAGCTTGACCTCGTGGCTGCCGTAGGTGTCTTGCACCTCCAGCTCGCCACCGTCGTAGTCCTGCGGGTCGCTCAGGAATAAGGTGGTGGAGACATCGCTGCGCAGCAGCTCGGCATCGGCGCCGCTGCGCATCAGGGCGCTGTCCACATGCCAGCCGTACTCCGCTGCGACTTCGTAGCGGTTGAACAGCGGGGCCAGCGTGCGCCGCGGCAACACGGCGGACTGGAACTGCGCATGCTGCGCCAGCTTTTGCTGAATGTAGGCGCCGATTTGGCGCGCCACCGGGTGGTCGGGCCGCAGCTGCAGATTGCGCTTGACCTGCGCGCCCTGGGCCCCGGCGGTGGCGCGGCCATCGCTCCAGTCGGCGGCGTCCAGCAGGCGGCGCATCTCAAGCACGTCGTCGCGGCTGAGTACTTCTTGGAAATGCAAAAGCATGGCGGTGCGGGCTTGTGGCGTGGGCCTGCCACCTCGGCAGCAGGCCCTGGCTTGGTGGCGTGAAGCTCAGAAGCTGAAGTTGGCCGTCAACTTGGCCGAGCGCGGCGCACCCAAATTCAGGCGTGAGCCGCCGTTGTTGAGCGAGCTCATGTACTGCGCGTCCAGCACATTGCCCACATTGAGCTGCAGGTTCAGCGACGGGCTCACACGCCATGCGGCCATGGCGTCCACCACGGTGTGGCTGGGCAGGTTGGGCGTGTTCTGCGGCGTGGTCACCACGGTGATGACGCGCTTTTGCGTCCCCACATGGCGCAGGCCGCCGCCGACGGTGAAGTCACCCCACTGGTAGCCCGTCCACAGCGTGGCCGAGAACTTCGGCGTCCAGCGCACGCCATCGGTCACGGCGGTGGCGCTGCGTTGCTGGAGCTGCTTGGCATCCATGGTTTGCAGCCCGGCACTGATTTGCCAGAAGTTGGTGAGCTGCCCCACCGCATTCAATTCCACGCCCTGCACGCGGGTCTTGCCGTCCTGGGTGGGCAGGTTGCTGACAGCATCCACGGTGATCTGGCCGTCATTGACGGTGCGGAACAGCGCGGCGCTGAGGTTCAGTCGCTTGTCGAGCAATCCCCACTTGCTGCCTAGCTCAAGATGAGTGGTCTCTTGCGGGTCGGCCGTGCCTGCGGCTTGGCCGCTGGTCGACAAAGCGAAGTTGTTGCTGCCCGGTGGCGTGAGCGAGTTGGCCGCCGAGGCATACACCGTGCCCTGCGTGCCCAGCTTGTAGAGCAGGCCCAGGTTCCAGCTGTTCATCCAGCCCGCGTCCGTCAGCTGGGTGGTGGTGGAGACGCCATTGCTGACGCTGGTGTTGGTGGTGCGCAGATTGAAATGCTCGCTGCGCAGGCCCAGCGTGAGCTTGAGGCTGGGGCTCAGCGACACCGTGTCCAGCGCGTACACGGCCTGGGTGAGGGTCTGACCCTGGACCTGGGCACCCGTGGCAAAGGGAATGGGCAAGGCGTCCGCGGGGTTTGGGCTGTAGAGATTGGCCGCAGGCACGGTCAGCCCCGTGGTGGCAAAGCCCAAGCTGCTTTGGCGCTCGAACATGAACTCCACGCCAGCGCTCACATCATGCTTGAGCCCCCAGGTGTTGAAGCTTGTGAGCACGCCGGTCTGGTTGGCCAAAATTTCGTTGACCTGGTCCACCCGCTGACGCGTGCGGCTGATGGTCCAGCTGCGCGGGTCTGCGGGATTGACGGCGTTGATGGCCATGATGCCCGTGAGCACGCGGTCCATGCGCGAACGCCCGTAGCGCGAGATGTTGCGCACCGCCGTGCCATTGTCCAGCTCCATCTCGAGCTTGACCGTGGCCATGTCGGCCTCCACTTTCTCGCGGTCCAGCGCGCTGCCGTAGTAGTTGTGGCGGTCGACCTTGGGCGCGTTGAGCACGGCCGCGTCGGCGTTGTAAAAGCCTGGCCAACCGATGCTGGGCGTGCCACCGTCGGGCACATTGTTTTGCCGCACATGCTGCGAGTACAGGAACAAGCGCGTGGGCGTGCCCAGACCAAAGGCCAGCGCCGGGGCCAGCGCCCGGCGCTGCTTGCTGACCAGGTCGCGCCCGGGCACATCGTTGTCTTGCCACATGAGGTTCAGGCGCACGGCGGTGTTCTCGCCCAGGCGCCGGTTGGCATCCACGGTGGCGCGCTTGCGGCTGGCGCCGCCCAGGCTCACAGCGGTTTGGGTGAGGGTGTCGAGCTGCGGCAGCTTGCTCACAACATTGATATAGCCCGCACTCGCGCCGCGTCCGATGTCGGCCCCGGCAGGGCCTTTGACCACTTCGACCTGCTCCACGTTGAACACATCGCGCGACACGGCGCCCAAGTCGCGCACGCCGTCCACAAAGGTCGAGGTATGGGCAGAGAAGCCGCGCATCTGGAAGGTGTCGCCCGCCGAGGTGTTGCCGTTTTCACCCAGCTGCATGGTGATGCCGGGGGTGTTGCGCAGCGCCTCCACCAAGTCCGCCGCGCCCTGCTCACGCAGCACTTCGCGGCCGATGATCTGCACGGTCTTGGGCGTCTCCAGCAAGGGCTGGTTGAGCTTGGATGAGGCGCTGGCGTCTAGCTTGTAGCCCGAGTCCTGCAAGGGCTGAATGGACTTGACGCGTGCGTCATCGCGCTTGGCTTTGGCCTTGACGGCGGGCAGGGTGTCCACCTCGGCGGCAGGCGTGGTGGGGGCCACGGTTTGCGCGTGGAGGGCCAAAGGCAGGCTCAAGCTGGTGGCCAGTGCAGCCCAAGGGGCTACCGCGTGTTTGCGGCTCTTGATGTAGGACATGTCAGGATCTCCCAGGAAATTTCAGTGTTTGTTCCTGGCTGGCAAGTCCAAGGGGCGGCGCGCAGCAAGGCTGCAGGGCGCTCACACAAAAGGCAGGCTGGCTTGGATGGGGCACGGCGCCCCCCACTCGCGCGGGCGTCGATGCTTGGGCATTCACGGCACAAGCAGAACCGCAGCGAGACGCATAAATGCGAACAGTTCGCAATCGTATCTCAACATCAGACTGATCGAACAATGCGCGTGCGCCCTGTGGTGCGCACGCCGCTCAAGGCGAGGGTGGCCACAGCAGTTGCGGCCCCACATCAGCCAGCGTGCGGCAGCCCGACAAGGCCATGGCGATGTCCAGCTCGTCGCGCAGCAGGCGCAGCGCATGCGCCACGCCCAGCGCCCCCGCACTGGCCAGTGCGTAGACATAGGGTCGCCCCAGCAGCACCGCGTCCGCTCCCAAGGCCAAGGCCTTGAGAACGTCGGTGCCACGGCGCACGCCGCCGTCCACCAGCAGCGTGAAGTCGGGCCCCAGGGCCTGGCGCAGCGGCGGCAACAGATCAGCGCTGGCGGGCACGGTGTCCAGCGTGCGGCCGCCGTGATTGCTCACCACCAGACCACTCACCCCCAAGGCCTGCGCCTGGCGCGCGTCGTCGGGGTGGCACAGACCCTTGAGCCACAGCGGCAAGGGGCTGTGCTGGCGCAGCCAGTCCACCTCAGCCCAGCTGGCGGCGCGCTGCAGCAAGCCATCAAACAAAGGGTGTGCGCCCGCAGGCAGCGGTGGCGCCTCGGGCAGACCATCGAGGTTGACGGCGCGGATGTGCGGCGGCAGGGCCTGACCCGCCCGGCGCTCGCGGTCACGCACGCCCTGCACGGGCGCATCCACGGTGAGCACCAAGGCCTCAAAGCCCGCCGCAGCCACGCGCGCCAGCAGTTCACGCATAAAGCCGCGGTCGCCCATCCAGTAAAGCTGAAAGCACAGCGGCCCGCGCTCGGAGGCCGAGCCCATGGCCGCTGCCACCTGCTCCAGGCGCACACTGGCCTGGGCACTCAGCACCATGCCCGCGCCCTGCGCTGCCGCCGCGTGCACCGTGGCCAGTTCGCCATCAGGATGGGCCAAGCATTGGTAGGCGATGGGGGCCAGCAAGATGGGATGCGGCAAGGTCCGACCCAAGAGCTGACAGCTGGCACGCCCGCCGCGAAGGTCACGCAGCACGCGCGGCAGCAGGCGAAGGCGGTCCCAGGCCTCTCGGTTGGCGCGCAGCGTGATCTCGTCCGCCGCGCCACCGCTGATGTAAGCCCAGGCCTCGTCCCCCATGGCTTGGCGCGCATGGGCTTCAAAGTCCGCGAGGCTGGCGATGCCCTGGGGCAGGGCCTGCAAAGCCGGAAGGCTCAAAACCTCAGGACTCCAACTCGTAAGCGATGGGAGCCAGCGCCGCCACTTCCAGCGGACGCCCTTGGTCGCGGTAGGGCTCAAAGCGCGCCTGGCGCATGGCCCACAGCGCCTGCGCATCCAGCCGCGCAAAGCCGCTGCTGCGGTGCAGGCTGACCTCTTTGGGCAGGCCTTGGGTGTCCACCACCACGCGCACCACCACCATGCCCGATTCGCCCGCGCGGCGCGACAGGGCGGGCACGGCCACTGGCGGCTCCACGCGGTAGCGCAGCGCGCTGGCCGAAATCATGCGCGGCGGCTGGGGCGGGGGCGGCTCGGCCACAACCGTGGGTGCGGCTTCCTGCACTGGCGTTGGATTGGGTGGGGGCGCCACCGCCACGATGGGGGCGTGTTCCACAGGCGGCGCCGCAATCGCCACCAGCGGCACATCCAGCGGGCGCGGCAATGTGGGCGCCTGCGGGGCGACGTTCAGCACCACGGGCGGCTCGGGCTTGCGCGCCTGCTCGGGTGACTCGATCAGGGACACCTCGATGGGCTTGGGCGCCTCTTTGAACAGGCGCGGCGCCAGGGCCTGCGTCAAGCCCAGCAAAGCCAGCACATGCACGCCAACCACCACCGCCAAAGCGCCAGGGCGTTGATGCAAGCCCCGCTGCGGCCAGGCCGACTCAGCCCGGGCGGCTTCGCGCAGTGGTTTGGCATTGACGGCAGGGCTGGGCTCAGCGCCGCGTGCAAGGGCGGGGGGCAACTCAAGGGCCGGGTGGCGTGCGCCCAGCAAAGTGGCTGATGTGGCAACAGTCATGTTCATGCGCCAGCCCTGCATCGACCAGGGCGGCTTCCTCGATCGGAATAGACGCACACATCATAGCTGCAATTGCGAATTACTCCTATTCGCGTCATTTGAATTTGAGCCCTGCGTCGGCCAGACGCAAAAAACCCCGCCAGGGCGGGGTTTTTGTTGGGGTGTGGCGCGGCTTAGGCCGAAGGAATCTTCGGCGCGGTGCGCACGCTCAGCCACATGGTGAAGGCCAGGATGCCCACCACCACGCCCAGCGACACCATCACAGGGATTTTGAAGATGTCGATCAACATCATCTTGGTGCCGATGAAGACCAGGATCACAGACAGGCCGTAGCTCAGCAAGTGGAACTTGGTGGCCATGGCTGCCAGCAGGAAGTACATCGCACGCAGACCCAAGATGGCGAAGATGTTGGAGGTCAGCACGATGAAGGGGTCGTTGGTGATGGCGAAGATGGCGGGGATGGAGTCCACCGCAAAAATCACGTCCGTCAGACCCACCAGTGCGATGACCAGCAACAGCGGCGTGGCCAGACGCTTGCCGTTTTCCACGGTGAAGAACTTCTCGCCGTCAAAGTGCTTGCTCACGGGCATGATGCGGCGCAGCAGCTTCAACGCGGGGTTGCTCTCCAGGTCAGGCTCCTGCCCAGCGGCCCACCACATCTTGATGCCGGTGATGAGCAAGAAAGCGCCGAACACATAGAGGATCCAGTGGAACTTGGCGATCAACAGGCCGCCCACCAGAATCATCACCGTGCGCAGCACGATGGCACCGATGATGCCGATCATCAGCACCCGCTTCTGGAATGCCGGCGGCACCGAGAAGTAGGTGAAGATCATCAGGAACACAAAGATGTTGTCGACCGCGAGCGACTTCTCAATCAAGTAGCCGGTCAGGAACTCCAGCGCCTTGGTGGTGGCCAGGGCCGAGTCACCCGTGGTGTCTTTCACCGCCCACCAGAACAGGCCGTTGAAAGCAAAGCTCAACGCCACCCAGATCAGCGACCAGTTGATGGCCTCTTTGACGCTGACTTCATGCGCGCCTTGTTTGCGCAGCACCACGAAGTCCACAAACAGGGCCACGATCACAGCCCCGACGAAGAAAGCCCACAGCCACATGGGCGCGATAGTCGTCATGCGAAGTCTCCCGCAAGAAGGTCGAAAAGCCGCTCCCATCCGCCCCTTTTGGGGTTGCGCGATGGTAGCGAAGCGTGCGCGCTAGGTCTTGCGGGGCGCGGCAAGGGGGCTACCCCTATACCAGCTACAGAACCCGGATTGACCTTGGCCGGCCAACCGTATTGACGGGTTGCTGCCAAAGCGCTGTGGCGCCTTGTGCTACTCCCCTAACGAGCCGGGGTTCATTATCAAATGCAGCCCTGCTGACTGGGCTGCCGCGGCGACTGAGCGTCGCTGCGCAATTCCCGAAGCCGCAAGCTATGCTGCGCCCATGAAAACCATCACGCGCTGGTTGTTGTTGGCCGGAGCCTTGTTGCTGCTGGCTTCGCTGTACTCAGGTGTTCAAGTCAAGGGCTTTGGCGCGGCCCTGTTGGCAGCTCTGGTGCTGGGCTTGTTCAATGCGCTGTTGCGTCCGGTGCTGGTGCTGCTCACGCTGCCGGTGACGGTGCTCAGCCTGGGGCTGTTTCTCTTCGTCATCAACGCCCTGCTGTTTTGGGGGGCAGCCCGCCTGCTGGACGGCTTTGGTGTGACCAGCTTTTGGGCCGCCCTGCTGGGCTCGCTGATTTACAGCGCGCTGGGCATGGGGGTGGATGCGCTGATCGAACGCCTCTTCCCCAACCAAGACTGAAGCACCTGCGGCGCTACTGCGGCAAGTCCACGTCGCGCGGCGGGTTGTTGGGGTAGAGATCGGCCAGCAGCGCGCGGCGCTCGCTCACCAGGGTGCGCAGCCGCGCATCGATCACGGCCGCTTCGATGGGGTCGGCACCGGGTTGGCGCGACTGGCGCAGCCCCGAGCGCAGCCGGTCGATGGCGCCGTTGAGGTCGCCCAGCGCGGCGCGGTGCTCGGCTTGGGCACGCACCGCACGCAGCACCTGGCCCTGCGCTTGCGCCAGCAGCGCCAGCTCAGACCAGCCCAGCGCGTCTTGTGGCGTGAGCGCCAGGTGGGTTTGCAGCCGTTCGTAGGCGGCGCGCTGCGGCTCGGCCCCGCTCACACGCGCCAACTGGGCTTGCAAAATCAAGGCCGCACGGCTGTTGTCTTTGAGCGCGGCCAGCTGCGCCAAGCCCTGCTCGCCCTGACCGCGCGCCAGCGCCAGCTCGGCTTGCAAATGCCCCAGCAGGCGCTGCGCCGCCACTTCCAGGCGCGGCGGTGACAGCAGGGCCTGCGCGGCGCGCAGCGCAGACTCCGCCCGGTTGAAGTCACGCAGCTGGATGGACGCCAAGGCACTGGCGTAGCGTGCGGCCAATTGCTCGGTGAACTCGCTGCTGCGCGCGCCCGCATCCAGCCCTTGCAACGGACGCCACGCATCGACGCGCGGGTCCATGAGCACGCGCGCCCGCGCCGCCATGAGCGCGTGTTCAGCACTGGGCGTGGGCCGCTGCAAGCCTTGAGAGTTGGCGCGGGCACGGGCCTCGCCGATGCGCTCGGAGGTCAATGGGTGGGTGCGCAAATAGGGGTAGGCCCCCGAGTCCATGAGGTGGTAGGCCTGCTCCATGCGCTCAAACATGCTGGCCATGCCCGCAGGGTTGTAGCCCGCCTCGCCCATCACTTGGTAGCCCATGCGATCGGCCTCGCGCTCCATGTCACGCGAGAAGTTCAGCGACGACTGCACCGCAGCCGCCTGCGAGCCCACGATGGCGGCATTGGCCATGTCCACGCTGCCCGCACGCGCGGCCACCAGCACCCCTGCCAACATGCCCGCCAAGGCCAGCAGGCTGTTGCGGGAGTCTCCAATCATGCCGCGGGCGATATGCCGCTGGGTGATGTGCGAAAGCTCGTGCCCCAGCACCGAGGTCAACTCATCGCGCGTCTGCGTCACGGCCAGCAAGCCCAGGTGCACGCCCACATAGCCGCCGGGCATGGCGAAGGCGTTGACCGATTTGTCGCGCACCAGAAAAACTTCCCAGGCGAACTGGTCGCGCGTGTCCTCGCCGATATTGCCCATGCGCTTGGCGGCCTCCACCAGCGGGGTCCAGCTGCGCTGCACGTACTCCAGCAGCAGTGGGTCGTCGAGGTAGGCGGGGTCGGGGCGTATCTGCCGCATGGCCTGTTCGCCCAGACGCTTTTCGTAGCCGATGCCGACCTCGGCCGAGACCGAATCACCCAGCGCTGGCAGCGGCGGATTGGCCCTCAGCGGCGCAGCCATCTGCACCAGCGCCAAGGTCAAGGCCAGCGCGCGAAAGGGGCCTTGCTTCATCCACCGCAACATGTCTACCTCCAGCTCTTTTTACGCCCGGTCCTGCAGCCGATGCCAGGGCGGCTGGCTATCATCGCAGCTCCTGGCGCGCCCATATTGCTGGCCCGTAAATCTTCGAAAAGCTCCCCCGTCATGACGTCCCCCCTCACCCACTTTGACGCCCAAGGCCAAGCCCATATGGTGGACGTCTCCGCCAAGTCCGCCACCCACCGCAAGGCGCTGGCGCAGGGGCGTATTCGCATGCAGGCCGCCACGCTGGCGCTGATTGCCTCGGGCACGGCGAGCAAGGGCGATGTGCTGGGCGTGGCGCGCATTGCGGCCATTCAAGGGGCCAAGCGCTGCGCCGAGCTCATCCCGCTGTGCCACCCCCTGCCACTGACCCGGGTGAGTGTGGAGTTCGCTCTGGACGCCGAGGCTGTGGCCGTGGTGTGCACGGCGCAGGTGGAAACAGTCGGTGTGACCGGCGTTGAGATGGAGGCCCTCACCGCCGTGCAAGTGGGCCTGCTGACCATTTACGACATGTGCAAGGCCGCCGACAAAAGCATGGTGATGGGCCAGATTCGCGTGCTGGAAAAACACGGCGGCAAAAGCGGCGACTGGCAGGCCGCCGCCCTGCCCGCGGCGGGCGATTAACGCAGCTCTGTCCAGTCGTAATCGCGCGAAGGCAGCGCGCACTGGAAGGGCTCGGGCTGGCCCGGCTCCAAGTCCTCGCAGACCTGCAGCCAATCGTCACCCGCGCGGCTGCGGAACTCGCGCAGGCGCTGCACCACATAGCGCGCCTCATCGGTTTTGCCCACCGCATGCAGCGACTTGGCCCAGGCCATGAGCAGGCGCACATCGCTGAGGTGGTGCGCCGTCATGCGTGCGGCCTCCAAGGTTTTGGCCGAAGGCTGGGGCGAGGTGGCCGCCGCATAGTTGGCCTGCGCCGCAAAAAACCACGACTGCTGACCGCGCGCAATGCGCTCACTCAAAGACACCGAGCGGGCCGAAGGCTGGTAGATCTCCACCACGCGCTGGTAGTCCCACGCTGTGAGCAGCGCCCCCACACTCATGGCCACACCGGCCAGCAACATCCCGCGCGAGGGCAGCTCGGTCGGCCTCGATTCGCGCTGCGGCCCCGAGCCCAGCACCAAGCCCAGGGCGAAGACCGCAGGCAGCAGGAAGTAGGCGTACCACAGCGGATATTCCAGCAGGCTGTGCAGGCCAATCGTCAGCACCAGCATCAAGGCGCTGCGCAGCGCCAGCGCTTCGCGCAAAGTGGGCTGCTGCGCGCACTGGCGCACCGCCTGCCACAAGCCCCAACCCAAGAGGCCCAGGCACAGCAAACCCAGCGGCCAGCCCAACTCCACCAACCACTGCAAGGGCAGGTTGTGGGTGTGGTCGAAAAAGGCAATCGGACGGTCAGGGAATGGGGTCAGCGTCCAGGCCAGATTGAACTCGCCCCAGCCCACGCCCAGCCAGGGGTGAGCCTGCAGCAACGCCCAGGCATTGCGCAGAATCGCCACCCGCGAGGGCGAGCCCGCCCCTTCCGCCAAGCGGGACTCCGCCCCCAAAGTCAACCCCTGCTGCGCCGACCACCAGGACATGCCCCACCACGCCAGCGCCAGCAAGAGCGGCGAAAGCACCAGCAGCAAGCGCACGCGGCCCGAGAGCAAGCGGCGGTCCAAGCCCCCCCAGACAGCCAGCATCAACACCCCCAACACGCCGGTGCGTGAGGCGCTCAACACCATGGCCAGCATCAGCAGGCCCATCAGCGCCCAGGCCGCCAGCGCCGCCAAGCGCGCCGAACCCTGCAGCCAGCGCTGCAAAGCACCGCTTTGCCACAGCGCGGCCAAAGCCACCGCGGCCCACATCAAAATGCTGGCCAAATGGTTGGGCTGGCGGATATTGCCCACGGCCCGCCCCACCAGGCCTGAGCGCGCAATCAGCACGCCATCCGCCCAATCGGGCGCAAACACCTGCACCAGTGCCACCAAGGCGCTGCACAGGCCCAGAGCCAGCACGGCGGCAGCAAAGGCCTCCCACACGGCCAAGCGCTGCGCCGCAGGCACACCGCACGCCGCGCGAAACACCACCAGCGCCGCACCCAGCATGCCCAGCTGACCCAGGGCGATGGACAGCGGCTGGCTGCGCCACAGCGGTGCCAGGGCGGCCGCCAGCAGCAAGAGGCTCAAGCACAGCTCGACCGCACCCCAGCGTGGCCGCTGCCGCTCCTGCGTGGCCAGAGCGCACACCAGCAAGCCCCAGCCCCACAGGGCCAGCAATTGGTTGTAGAGCGTGGCCGAGGGCGTGTGGTTCACCGCCAGCAAGGGCGCGAGCACCACCCCAAACAACAAGCCCCCCAGCAAGAGGGGCGCAGGAGGTCGGTGAACATCAGCGGGCAAAGCGGGGGCAATCACGGCAGGCAAATCCTCTGGGCAACGCTCAAAGCGGGGCGCGCTGCCGCGCTGTGAACGGGCCTGCGCCGCAGTCCGCAGGCCAAGCGGCGCGGACACAAAACGGGCATTCTAGGCGGCGCCTCAGCCGCACACCGGTGCGCGGCTCAGCGGCACTCGGCAGGGCGCAAGGTCAGCTCCAAGGTGCCGCCTTTGCAGCTCCAGGCCACCCGGCCCGCCTCAATTCCATCAGGCTCCAGCACCAGGGTTTTACCCTCGTCCACCAGATGGGTGTAGGTCACGGTGATGAGCCCCCTGGCCCCAACCTCAATGCTGCTGACTGCCGCACTTTGAAATTCACCCGGGGCCGCCAAGCCCGCCGCCGTGTTGGAGTCGGGAAAAGCGTTGTTCGAGGAGAAATACTCTGTCACCGCCAGCTTGGCTCCGGTGGCCATGCCCAGGCCATCGGCCACGCGCGCGCGGCGGGTGTGCGTCTGGTAGGTGGGCAGGGCCACCGCCGCCAGAATGCCCACCACGGCGACGACCACCATCAGTTCGATCAAGGTCCATCCGCGCAGATCGGGTTTCAACATGGGCACCGGATTGATGTGGTTGAACATACCAGCGCCACAGCTTGTCACGAAGGCAACGACGCGAAAACGGGAAAAGCCCGCCGAATTCGGGCGGGCTTTGGCCAGATGCTGGCTCAACGCAAGCGCATCGCCTCAGACCTTATTGAGGACGGCTGCCGCGGCACTCAGCGGGGCGATACTTTTCCAGCAGATCGCCCTGGGTGCAATCCCAGCCAATTTTGTTACCGCTTTCGTCGAAAGAGGGACGCAACTCAATCGTGCTGCCGCTGTTGCCATCAGTGACGCGGCTGTTAAAGGTGATGGTGATCACGCCTTCCGAACCGATCTGAATGTCTTCCACACCTTGGCCAGTGATAGGGTCACTGCCCAGGCCAGCCACATCATTGCTCTCGGGCCAGACGTTGTTGGAAGCCTTGTATTCCGACACGGCCAACTTGGCGGCAGAAGCCAAGCTCAAGCCTTCAGCCACACGGGCACGGCGGGTGTAGTCCTGATAGGCCGGCAGGGCCACAGCGGCGAGGATGCCGACGATGGCCACCACGATCATCAGTTCGATCAGGGTGAAGCCCTTTTGGGCGCTTTTGATGGCACGGTTCATTGCAGTTCTCCGGAAGTGAGGAGTTGGGGGACGTCGTTGCGGACATCCTTACTACTGCAGATGGCGTGCCAGGGGCCAGGTGCTAAGCGTTCGTGACGCTGTTCACACTCCAGCCCCTTGCAGGCGACACATCTGGTCGCCTGCGCCCGTCACGTGTGACCAGAATGGTCAGGGGGTGACGGGGTTGGGGAGGTGGGCGCTAGGCCCACCTGTTCACATTAGGAGCCAGCAACAGCGGCGCGGCACTCGGAGGGGCGGAATTTGGCGTCCAAAGTGCCACCCGTGCAGCTCCAAGTGATCTTGCCACCTGCCGCGTCAGTTGGAGTCGTAGGTGTCAGCAGGAGGGTTTGATCGTTAACCACTTTGTCGTTGAACTTGATCGCAATAACACCATTGGTGACAGTCACGCTCTGCACGCCGTTGCCAGTGATTTGGGCTGCCGCCGCCAAACCAGCAGCTGCATTGTCTGCAGGCAAGGCCGCATTGGATGAGTAGTACTCCGTCACCGCCAGCTTGGCCGCACTGGCCAGGCCCAGACCTTCGGTGACGCGGGCGCGCTTGGTGTAGTCCTGGTAAGCAGGCACTGCCACGGCAGCCAAGATACCGACGATAGCCACCACGATCATGAGTTCGATCAGGGTGAAGCCTTGTTGCACGCGTTTTTTCATGGGTTGCTCCCTAAAACACAGGTTGAGGAGCACTGTGTGACGCAATGCACATGCCACATGCATTTCTAGCAGTTAACCCCTCATTTGAGGGGTAATTTATCACTTGAATGAGGGGGTGCGACGCGCTGTGTCAGGTGGGGTGACGGGATTGGTCACCCCGCATTCGCGGGGGTCGAAATCTGTCAGTCGAGCTGGAACACCTGGCCGCCGTGCAGAGCGCGGGGGACCAGCGGGTGGAGTTGGGCGCTCAGGGCGCCCATGACTTTGGGCTCGATGCCGGGTTTGATGTGGGTGATGTAGAGCGGCAGCTCGAGGGGCAGCCAGTCTTGCAACTCGGTGCGCAGCTGGCGGGGGCACAGGTGCAGGGCGCGGTCGGCGAGTTCGAATTCGTCGTCGTCAAAGGCGCACTCCACCACCAGGTGAGACAGCGGCAGCTGGCGCAGGCGGTGCCACAGCGCGGGGTTGGGGCCGGTGTCGCCGCTGTAGGCCCACCAGCGCCCAGCGGGCCCTTGCACGGCAAAGCCGCAGGCGGGCACGGTGTGGCGGGCGGGCAGCACTTCAATGCGGCGCGCGCCAAATGCCAGCACCTGCCCGATATGGCAGGGGTGCAGGCTCAGCACGGGGTGTTCGGCGCTGGGCAGGCGGGTGAAGTCGGGCCAGAGCACGCCGTTGAAGAGGTGGCGGCGCAGCGCTGCGAGGGTGGGCTCCAGCGCATGAACTTGGATAGGGGGGCGCCCGGCCAGGGTGCGCTGGCGCAGCACGGTGTCGGCCAGGAGCGGCAGGCCCAGGATGTGGTCGATGTGCGAGTGACTCAGCAGCACATGGTCGATGCGCAGCAGCGCTTCGATGCCAAGGGTGCCCACGCCGGAGCCCGCGTCCAGCAGTACGTCGTCGTCGAGCAGGAATGCCGTGGTGTCGTGGCCCGCAGCCAGTGACCCTGCGCAGCCCAAAGCAGTAATGTTCATTGTGGGCACAGCTGGCCCCACCAACTGAGGCCGTGGAGCGCACTGTATAGCCCGCACCAGGCTCAGCCCAGTGGCGCAATTGGCACGCTGCGCCACCGCCACAGGGGCAGCGCTTGCCAAACCCAGGCCGCGTGATGTGGTGCACGCAGCACCTGGCATGCCAGGGCCGCGCGGCGCGCGGGGTCAGTGGTGCAGGAATTGCATCTGCGTGCCAGCGAGTTCGATCACATCGCCGTGGCGCAGGGCGGTGGATTCGCTGGTGAGGGCTTGCCCGTTGACGCTGGGGCGCATATGCCCTTCAACGTGGGCAAACACATAGCCGCTGGGGCGTTTGGTGATGGAGGCCACCTGCACGCCGGGTTTGCCCACGGTGGTGACGACTTTGCTGAGCACCACCTCACGGCCTGCAGCCGGGCCGTTGAGCACTTTGATGGCAGCGGCTTGGCCGGGCATCATGCCCGGGCCCAGGGCGCCGAACTCGGAGGCCGCACCAAAGCCCGAGCGCATGGCGCCGCTGCCGGTGGCAGCACCGCTGCGCAGCACCTGGGTGCGCTCGTACTCGCTGGTGTCTTCGCCCAGATACTTGATCTTGTACTTGCCCACCTCGATCACATCGGCATGGTTCAAGAGCTGCTTTTTGATGGCTTTGCCGTTGATGTAGGTGCCGTTGGTGGAGTTGAGGTCTTCAATGAACACATCGCTGCCCACCATTTGCAGCACGGCGTGTTCGCCGCTGATGGCCAGGTTGTCAATGACGACATCGTTGTACGGCCGACGCCCCAGGGTGGTCTTGTCTTTGGTGAGTTGGATCTCTTTAATGACTACGCCATCGAGAGACACCATCAGCTTGCTCATGTTTGACCTCGAAATGTTGCTGTGCAGGCCGCAGCCGTGCTGATCAATGCTCGCGCCAGCCACTCAGGCTCGGCCGGGTGCCCACCATCGGCGATGACGGGTGTTTTCGCTCGTGCGGACCAGAATGACTGCGATGTTATCCCGCCCCCCATAGTCATTGGCCGCGTCGATGAGCGCGCGCCCCAACTCGGGGAGTTGCCCGTGTGCCTGGAACAACTGCGCGAGGGTGGTCTCGTCGAGCATGTCCGTGAGCCCATCGCTGCACAGCAGGTAGATGTCGCCAGACTTGGCATCTTGCGGTGTGAGCTCCAGCATCAGATGCTCGTCCACCCCCACAGCCCGGGTGACGAGGTTGCGGTTGAGAGACACGGCCGCCTGGCTGGGGGTGAGCAGGCCGGCATCGAGTTGTTCTTGCAGCAGCGAGTGGTCGCGCGTGAGCTGGCGCAGCGCACCCTCGCGCCACAGGTAGGCGCGTGAATCCCCCACATGCCCCAACACCAGACGACTGCCCGCAAACACGCCAAACACCAAGGTGGTGCCCATGCCTGCGTAGCGGGGGTTGCTGGTGGCCGCGTTGAAGATGGCGCGGTTGGCGTTGTCGACACAGATTTCCATGGCGCGGCAAACCTCGGACTCCGCAGCCTGGCCTTCGGTTTCGCGCAGCCAGCGCCCCAACTCGGCCTTGAGGAATCCGGTGAGCATCTGGCTGGCCACCTCACCGGCGTTGTAGCCCCCCATGCCGTCAGCCAGGATGAACAGCCCTGCCTGCTCATCCAGCGCCACGGAGTCTTCGTTGTTGTCACGCACACGGCCTGTGTCGGTCGCGCTGAAGAACTCCAAATTCATGACAAATGGCAGAACTGGGTTGTTGTGGTCGGCGGATTGTGCATCTTCACTCCACGCCAGCAGGGTGAAGCCCCGATAAATGCGGAATTCGTCACGCGTTTGTCCCCTCAATTGCAGCGCGTCAGTCAACGTTTCCGCGACGCCCAACACCCAGGCGCAACACCAACTCGAGGTCCTGCGCCATGGTGTCGGCGTCCTGATAGCGCAGCTTGGGGTGTTTGTGCAGACCCAGCGCCACCACCAGCGCCAGGCCCTCGCTCAAGCCAGGGCAGTAGCGCCGCACGTCGGGGGCACTTTCGTGGGCCACTTGCTGGATGAGATCGGCGAAGTTGTCGCTGTGATGGGGCAAAGCGCCGGTGAGCAGCTCAAACAGCAGCACGCTCAGGGCGTAGATGTCGCTGCGGCCATCGGCCGGCAAGCCGGTGAGCACCTCGGGCGCCATATAGGTGGGTGAGCCCAACACCATGCCGGTGCCGGTATGGCTGCTGTTGTGCAGGCGGGCCACGCCAAAGTCCATCAGCCGCAGCTGCGCGCTGGCGTGGTCCCACATCACATTGGAGGGCTTGACGTCCCGGTGCACCACGCCGCAGCGGTGGGCATAGGCCAGCGCGCGCGCCAGGCGGGCCGCGATTTGCACCACTTCAACCACGGGCAACAAATGGGGGGCGCGCACAAAAGCACCGAGGTCATGGCCGCTGGCCAGCTCCATGACCATCCAGGCGTCTTGGTCGTCTTGGCTGCGCCCGGCGTCGACCACGCGCAAGATGTCGGGGTGGTCCAGGCGCTGCGCCACCGCCGCCTCTTGTGCAAAGCGCTGGCAGATCTGCGGCACATCGGCCGCCGCGAACGCACGGCTCAGCGCCAGGCGCTTAACAGCCACTGGGCGCCCGGTTTGGGTGTCAATGGCGCGGTACACCACCGCCATGCCGCCGCGGCCAATTTCTTCCTGTAGCTGGTAACGTGAGGCCACGCCACCGGGTGCCGTCGGAGACGAACGCCCCAGCCAGCGCGAAAACCAAGCCCCACCCGTCACCCTGTCTCCCCTAGGTCGGCGTCGTGAATGCGCCATGCCCGAGGATGCCAGAACCCAGGCCCCCGGGCATGAATTGCAGGCTCAGCCTCTGTGCCCAAACCTCATGCCCGTGGCTTGAAGCCGCTCACGCCCGGCGCCGCCATTGCACCAGGCCCGCAAAGCACAGTGCCGCGACCCCCAAGCTCAGCGGGAACTGGACCGAGGCCAGCGAGTTCAGCACACTCCAGGTGTCAGCCCCCAGCTGGCCCACCAGGACACGGGCGGCAGCGCTGGCGTCGTGGGCTTGGCGCAGCAGAGCTTCGGCGTTCGGGATGTTGATGGCCACGGCCTCCACGCCGCCCATGAGCTGCGCCTGCAAGGCCTCTGCCAACGCTGTGTAGCCGTAGAGCTTTTGCAGCAAGGCCGCGGCGGCCACGGTCACGCCGATGAGCAGCGGCGCCCCCCAGCCTTTGACCCAGGCCTGCGCCAGCATGAGTGCAAACACAAAGGGCGACCACCACAAGGCCATGAGCGCCACGCCCAGCAGCAGGCGCAGTGCCCCCACCGCCAGCACCTGCAGCACACCCCACCAGGGCGCAGCCATCAGGGCCCCAAAGCCCGATTCCTGAACCACCCCCACCATGCCCGTGAGCAGGCCACAAGCCGCCCCCACCAACACGGCGGCCATGGGCACGAGCACGCCATGCGCCAGCCAGGTGCTGCCCAGACTCTCCACATGGGTGGCGGGCAGGGAGAGCCAGAATTCGTGGCTGCGGTCGGCGCGGTCACGGCGCGGCAAGCCTGGCATCTGGAACAACACGATGGACGTGCTGGTCACCAACAGCAGCATGGCAAAACCCCAGCTCACCCCCACCAAGATCAGCAAGGCCGTCACGTCCGAGCGCGAGGCTACAAGCTGGCCCAAGTCGTCCTCTTGCGGTGCGCCCCCCTGGGGCAGCGTTGCAGCCTCTGCGCCTTTGGCCTCGCCGACCTCCACCCCCACCTGTGTGTGGGTGCTGCCGCCAGCGTGGAACTTGTATTGAACCTTGCTGCTGAACGTTGGCAGGCTCAGCATCAAAGCCCACACCAGGCCTACCAGCACCAGCATGGGGATGGACCAGCTCCACTTGTGCTGGAGCCACTCGCGCTTGAGCAGCGTGGCGATACGTTGCGTTTTCATGATTGCCGTCCTTTTCTTGTGCTCAAGCCCCGTGGGGCGCTTGTTCGGGCTTGCGGGTCAGGGCCACAAACAAATCCACCAGGCTGGGCCGCAGCCGCTCACCGAGCTGCGCCAGGTGCTGGGGCGGCGCGCCGTCAAACAGCGCGGCGCTGCGCCCGTGTATGCGGTAGCGCAGCAGCGGGTGGGCGGCGGCCACGGCGTCGGCCAGCTCGGGGGCGTGGGCCAGGGCCACATAGCGCTGCTCCACATCGGCCAGGCTGAGGTTCAGCACCAAGCGCCCTTGGTCGAGCATGAGCACGTCTGAGAGCAGCTGCTCGATTTCTTCCACCTGGTGGGTGGAGATCAGCACGCTGCGCTCGCCGTCGCACCACTCGTCAATGAGCATTTCGTAAAACGCTTTGCGCGACAGCACATCCAGCCCCAGCGTGGGCTCGTCCAGGATCATGAGCCGCGTGTCGATGGACGCCACCAGCGCCAGGTGCAGCTGGGTGACCATGCCTTTGGACAGCGCTTTGACCTTGTCGCCCAGCTCCACACTGGTGCGCCGGATCAAGGTGCGTGCGCGCTCTGCACTGAAACGGGGCTGCAGCCCGCTCATGAGGGTGACGAGCTCATGCACCCGCGCCCAGCGCGGCAGCACCGCCACATCGGGGATGTAGGACACCTGGTCCAGCAGCGCCACACGGTCGGCTTGCGGGTTCATGCCCAGCACGCGCAGCGCTCCCTGGCCGCTTTGCAAGCCCACCAGCGCCTTCATCAGCGAGGTTTTGCCCGCGCCGTTGTGGCCCAGCAGGCCCACCACGCGGCCTTTGGGGATGTCAAAGCTGACGTCATCCAGCGCCGTCTTGCGCCCATAGCGCAGCGAGAAATTGCGCACCTCCACCAGTGCGTCTTGGCTGTTGTGGTTCATGTCGTCCCTCATTCCCACTGCAAATCTTGCGGCCCCAAGCCCAGGCGCGCGAGGCGCTGGCGCAGTTGTGGCCACTCGGTGTTCAACATCGCGGCCCGCTGCTGCTCCAGCAAGCGCAGGCGCGCACCCTGGCGCACAAACCAGCCCTGGCCGCGGCGATTCTCCAACAGCCCTTGGGCGTCCAGCAGCTGCAGCGCGCGCGCCACCGTCAGCGGGTTGATCAGGTGCTGATGGGCCAGCTGCCGCACCGAGGGCATGGCCTCGCCTTCGGGCGGGTCGCCTTCCAGCAAGTTTTGCAAAAGGTGCTCGGCCAACTGCTGATAGAGGGGAAGCTTTTCGCTCCAGTGCTGCATTGAATTCTCCAAACACACCCGGCCCCGGGGTGATGCAGCACACCATATCGGCAAGGCACTAGGCACCGCACCTGCGCCGCGACCAACTGCACTTTGCCCAGGATGAGCTGCACGCACCCACCACCCTGGCACGCCACTTGCGAGAGCCCCGCGCATGAACAGCACCGAACTCACCCTGCGCCTGGAGCCCTCACCGCTGGCCGTGGTGCAACTCCACGCCCTGTTGGAAGAACACCTGGCTGACATGCGCCGCACCTCGCCACCGGACAGCGTGTACGCACTGCCCTTGCAGCGTCTGTCCCAGCCCGATGTGCGGCTGTGGACCGCCTGGCAGGGCACGCAACTGCTGGGCTGCGGCGCGCTCAAACACCTGCAGGAGCGCCACGGCGAACTCAAATCCATGCGCACCGCCACCGCCTGGCGCGGCCACGGCGTGGGCCGCGCGCTGCTGCGCCAGCTCATGGCCGACGCACGCGCTCAAGGCCTCTCACGCCTGAGCCTGGAAACCGGCACCGCCCCCTTCTTCGCCCCCGCCCACGCCCTCTACCTGGCCCACGGCTTTGAAGACTGCGGCCCCTTTGCCGACTACGCCCCAGACCCCCACAGCCGCTTCATGACACGGCTGCTGTGAGGGCGCAAAAACAAAAACGGCCCGCACAGCGGGCCATCTGGGCCTGGGTTGTGAGCGCCGCGGGCTCTGTGATTCGGGCTAAGCGGGCTGCTGAACGATTTGCAGCTCGTTGCCAGATGGGTCTTGCAACGTTGCCAGAACACCGCCCCAGAACTGCTTCTGGGGTGCTCCCGTGAAAGGCACACCCAGCGCCACAAGCTGCCTGTGCTTCTCCGTGATGTCGCGAACCGCGAACGACAAACCCGTGAAACGCCCGACCAGCAGCTGCTCCTCCTCGGGTGCGTCAGCGGCAACCACCTCCACCACCAGCTCCGTGCTCCCGGCCTTGAAAACGCAGTAGCCATGCGGGCTCCCATCCACCTTCAAGGGTAGGCCCAGCGGGCCGGCGTAGAACTGCCTCGCGGCGTCAATGTCCTTCACGAAGACTCTGGCGGTGTTGAGTTCCATGGTCATCCTCAAGTTCAAAAGCACAGGCGCGCGCTGGCGGCTGTGAGTACCGCGAGAAACCGCTTCGGCGGCGTCCTCGTCATGTGTTGGGGAGTGCATCGTAGGCGGCAGCCCCTGCGACGCAAGCCCCCACCTTCGGGCGAACCTGCAGCCGTTTGAGCCCCTACCAATACTGCGGGTAACGCTGCGCTGGCAACCCCTGGTGCGGGCGCTGCACGAATGGTGGGCGAGCCCCAGCTTTCGCGGCTGCGCGTTTTTGAACGCCGTGGTGGAACTTGCCGGCGCCCAGCCCGAGGTGGTGGCGCTCTCCCAGCAGCACAAGGCACAAATGACCGCCGCCATCGCCCAAGTGCTGCGCGGCCCCCTTCGTGCAGAGCGCGCCGCACGCGCCACCTTGGCCGCAGACGGCGCCATCCTCCACGCCCAGGTGCACCAAAACCCCGACGCCGCCGCCAGCTTGTTAGAAGCCCTGTTGCGGGCGGATGGATGAGGGCGCTGTTAAGAAATCGCGCGCCACGGCTTACTTGGCGAGCTCGCGATAGAGGCTGTCGAACTCCTCCAGACTCGCCGCAAACGCCGCCATCACATGCTGCCGGGGGCGCTCCTTTTGCTCTCGGACCGACGTCACACCCAGCTCCATCATGATTTATCTTGAAGTTTCATGATTGCGCAAGCGGTGGGGATGTGGCCAGGCGCCCACCAGACACAAGCCGCCCTGCCCGCAGGACACCCCATTCAGCGCTACGGGGCACTTCTCGAAACCTCATATTTGAGCATCTAGGGAACCTCTGCATAAATCGACATCTGCCATGGCAGCCCACCGTTCAGTGAGCTGCCATGTCCCGCAGGCACAAAGAATCCACAGCTCACATTCGATCGGTCGCCTGCGAAACTGATGCTGGATCGCTCGTGGCAGATCCCCCTTGATTTATGCAGAGGGTCCCTAGAGCGCCATAAGTCATTGATTTCAATGGAACGACTTTGTGCCAAACAGGGTTTTTAGAAGTGCCCTACAGAATCTGGAACCTTGTCGATAAGCGCTGATTATGCCGAAAAATCAGCAAGATTTGCATCCACATCGAAATCGGGATGCTTCCCTGCAGGCATTTTAGGAGACAAGGAGCATTTTGTGGCAACAGATCCAGTACTCGAAGGCGATTGGACTGATCGCGCTTGCGGACATGGGTATCTCGCACATCTCACAACAGGGTCAGGCCGTGGACCAACTGAACCATTCGCCATCTGAATTTTTGAAATATCCATCACGACAACCGCATAACCTTTGTCGGCGACATACATCACAGAAAGATGCTTATTTTTATCTGTCTCAGTCACCGGAACGATGGACAATCCAATTCTTCTCCCGAGAATATCCAACTGCGCACCAACCAAGCCCTGGGAATCTGACGACCAGTCCCCCACAAATTGACGCTGACTATTCCCATCAAGTTCAAAAACTGTGACTTTATGATCAAAATCTTTTATCGATTTTGATATGATATTTAATTGCTTTAATGACGATATTCCCTCAAAAAGGAAGCAATTATCATGCCCATCCTGCGACCTCAACTCCACCTCGAGAATTGAACCGTTCTTTACCTCTATGCAGTCTATTGAAGCCGCCCACGAAGAGCATGAGCAGAAAAATATAACTATTGCGAAAACTTTCTTCCAAGGCATAAATTATCTTCCATATATTCTATTTGGATCGAAATTCGCGTGGTATATTTAATATAAACAGATCCCTCCACCATTAACCACCACCTTCCACCGCCATTTCGAGCGATGGCTTAATCATTCAACCACAGCTATTTGCAGCACGGAAACCCGGGGTTATGGGGGGTATGCCTTTGTTTCGCAAAGAATTTAGCGAGCGGCCTGCTCCGGACACAAGGTGGCGTTTTGCCACGGCGGCTGCGTGGGGTAGGCCCAATTGCCAAAACCGGTTGAGCGGCGCCACGCGCGAATGCAACTCCTCCGCCTATCTAGCTCAACAGTGAATTAGGCAGCTATGTGGTGTTCTCGCGTTTAGCTTCGTGAGGGCCATATGTGGCCTGCAAGCCAAGCTTCAAAACGTCAGCCGAGGCAAATCGCCGGGATGCTGTGCGGCAGTTGGTTCATTGAGGGGGAAGTCCCCAAACCGCCCCGCCAGGGCCAGGCATTCTGGGGGCCAGTCCTGGGCGGCGTGGCGGTGGATGAGCGCAGCCACCCACTGGCTGGGCGTCAGCCCTTGCGCCAGGGCCGAGCGTTCGACCAGCGCCAAGGTGGCGGTGTCCAGTTGCACGGTGATGTGGGGCATGGCGCAGACCTCCGAAGGCTGGGCCAGTCTATGCGGCCTCAGCGGCTCGTGCCGCCCCGCCGGGACCGCCAGCGTGCTAAGGCGCACACCACCGCCCACCCCAGCACACCGGCCAGCGCACCCGTGAAATGGGCCGCGGGGGCGATGGGGATGCTCCAGCCCGCGCGGGTTTGCAGGGCGGGGCCGAAGGGGTGTTCGAGGGCCACTTTGAGGGCCAGGCCCAGCAGCAGCAGGGCGCCCACGGTGCGGGGAGCACCGCTGGGGCGAGCGGTGCCCAGCAGCAGGGCCAGGGCCGCGGTGGCCACGCCGGCGTGCAGCACGCCTGAGAGGCCGCCGTAGCGGCTGAGGTCGGGCCAGGCCAGCAGGCCCAGCTGGGTGAGGGGCCAGGCCAGGGCCCAGGCGGCCAGGGTGCGCCAGCCCAGACCGGCACGCCAGGCCAGCAGCGCCAGCATGAGGCAGCCCGCCAGATTGGCCAGCAGGTGCTGCAGGCTCAGGTGCACCAGGGCGGCGCTGCAGACACGCCAGGGTTGGGTCAGGGCCAGTTCGGGCCGCCACTCCAGTGCGGCTTGCAGCCCGGCTGGTGCCAGAAACACGGCCGTGGCGCCCAGTGCGGCCAGGGCGCAGGCGCTGCCCCAGGCCGCCGGGGCGGCGGCTTCGGGGGGCAGGCGCGGTTCAAGCACCAAAAACGGCCTGCCACAGCGCCAGCACGGCCTGGCGGTGGGCTTGCAGCGGGGCGGCAGCGGCGGCGTCCAGCGCGGTGCTGGCTTCGTTGAGCCGCGCCCGGTGCTGGGCGCTGCGCATGGCGCGGTAGGCGTCGGCGGCGGCGCGGCCGCAGTCGGGCGGCAGCAGACCAGCGGCCTCGGCGCGCTGCAAGAGGGCAATGACGCCGGCGTTGTCCAGCAGCTGGGGGTGGGCGTGGGAGTGGGCCAGCACCAGGTATTGCAGGGCGAACTCGGCGTCCATCATGCCGCCCGCGCTGTGTTTGAGGTCAAACAGCTCGGCGCGCACGGGCTTGGCGGCGCGCACCTTTTCGCGCATGGCCAGCACCTCCTGGCGCAGTGCGGCGTGGTCGCGCGTGGCGGTGAGCACCTCGCGGCGCACGGCCTCAAAGCGCTCGGCCAGCTGCGGCGCACCGGCGCAAAAGCGCGCCCGGGTGATGGCCTGGTGTTCCCAGGTCCAGGCGGTGTTGCTGCCGCGCCCGCTTTGGTAGTTGGCGAAAGACTGCATGGAGGTGACCAGCAGCCCGGAGTTGCCGTTGGGGCGCAGCGCGGTGTCGATGTCAAACAGCTCGCCCGCGGCGGTGCGCAGCGTCAGCCAGGTGATGAGGCGGCGCACAAAGGCGCTGTAGATCTCCAGCGCGCTGTCGTCTTCGTCGTCGAAGAGGAAGACAACGTCGAGGTCGCCGCCATAGCCCAGCTCCTTGCCGCCGAGCTTGCCGTAGGCGATGACGGCCAGCTGCGGTGCCTCGCGGTGGCGCTGGCGCAACCCGGCCCAGGCCCATTCGATGGCGCATTGCAGCACCGCGTCGGCCAGCAGCGAGAGATCGTCGGCCACTTGCTCGACGCTGATGCGCCCTTCCACATCCCGCACCAGGGTGCGGAAGACTTCGGCGTGGTGGGCGCGGCGCAAGCTGTCGAGCAGGGCTTCTTCGTCGGCCTCACCGTGGCGCAGCCACACGGCGCGGCGCTGTGCGAGTTCCTGCACAAAGGCTTCTTTGTCAAAGCGCTCGTGCAAGAGTCGGGTGTCGGCCAGCTCGTCGATGACGCCGGGGTGGCGCATGAGGTAGCGCATGGGCCAGCGCGCCAGGCCCAAGAGGCGCAGCAGGCGCTGCAGCACCGAGGGGCGCTCCAGCAGCAGGGCCAGATAGCTCTCGCGGCGCAGCAGCGGTTCGAGCCAGTCCACGAAGTGCAGCACGGCCTCGGTGCTGCAGCCGTCTTCGCCCTGGATTTGCGCGGCGCGCCCCACCAGCTTGGCCAGGCGCAGGCGCGACTCTTCGCGCAGCCCCTGCACGCGCGGCAGCTGGGCCAGGCGCTTGACGGCGGGGCGCAGCGGCTCGGGCAGGCTGTTGAGAAAGTCTTCGGCATCCACCGGCAGCGCCGGGGTGCCGCAACGCTTGCAGCCACCCCCTGCAGCGGGCTGGCTGTCGTGCAGCAGGGCGTCGAACTCAGCGGCCACCAGCTCGCGCACCTCGCCCAGGCGCTCAAACAGCGCGCAGGCTTCGGCGCGGCACACCAGGCCCAGGGAGTCGGCAATCCAGCGCAGGTCGGCGTCGGCCTCGGGCAGGCAGTGGGTTTGCTGGTCGTCCAGGAATTGAATGCGGTGCTCGACGCGGCGCAAAAAGTCGTAGGCCTCACTCAGCTTGTCGGCCGTGGCGGCGGGCATGAGGCCTTTGTCGGCCACGCGCTGCAGGGCTTTGACGGTGGAGCGGGTGCGGATTTCCGGGAACTGCCCGCCGCGCACCACCTGCAGCAGCTGCACGATGAATTCAATCTCGCGAATGCCGCCGCGCGAGAGCTTGACGTCGTTGGCGCGCTGCGGGCGCCCGGCGGCGCGGCGCTGGGCCTCGTCGCGGATTTTGCGGTGCAGCTGGCGCAGCCCTTCAAACACGCCGTAGTCCAGGTATTTGCGGTAGACGAAGTGCGTCACCAGGGCTTTGAGCGCCTGCACCTTGGGCCCGGCAATGGCCAGGCGCGGCGCCACCACGCGGCTCTTGAGCCAGGCAAAGCGCTCCCACTCGCGGCCCTGCACCAGAAAGTACTCTTCCAGCATGGCCAGGCTCACCACGGCGGGGCCGGAGTTGCCGTTGGGGCGCAGCGCCAGGTCCACGCGAAACACCTGGCCGTCTTCGGTGACGTCGCCAATCAAGGTGTAGAGCTTGCGCGAGAGCTGGCTGAAGTACTCGTGCGCGGTGATGCGCTGGGCGCCGTCGGTGTGGCCGTCCTCGTCGTAGACGTAGATCAGGTCGATGTCAGACGAGACATTGAGCTCGCGCCCACCGAGCTTGCCCATGCCCAGCACCCAGAACTCAATGACCTCGCCCTGCGCGTCGCGCGCCGCGCCGTATTGCGCGTCCAGCTCGGCACGGCCCTGGGCCAGCGCCAGCTCCAGGCTGATTTCGGCCAGCTCCGTCATAGCCAGGCAGACCTCGGGCACGCTGGCGCCTTGCTCCACATCCAGCACCGCCAGGCGCTCCAGCACCAGCTGGCGCATCACGCGCAGCGCACTGCCCAAGGCCCGGCCTTGCTGCTGCAGCTGCGCCACCACGGCCTGCATGGTCTCGCGCCGGGGCAGGCCCGGAGGCAGCAGGTCCAGCTCCGCGCTCCAGCGCCGACGCACGCGCTGCACAAAGCGGCTGTATTCGGCTTTGGCCCGCACTTGCGGGGGGTTTGCGCCAGGCGCGAGGTCAACCGACTGCGCCGCTTGTCGTTGTTCAAAGTTCATGGCACCACTGTGCTAGATTCCCCGACCGCTTCACCACCGCGCAGCCCGCCTGAAATGTCCCGCACCGCCGCTCTCCGACGCCTCGCGAAGCGGCCCGCCCTGTGGCTGCGGCGTGCCATTTTTGGCGTGCTGGCGCTGGGCTTGCTGCTGTTTGTGGGCACGCTGGCGGCGCTGCACGGCTTCATTCTGCCGCACATCAACGAGTGGCGCCCCCAGATCGAACAACAGGCCAGCCGCGCGCTGGGGGTTCAGCTGCGCCTGGGCGAGCTGCGCCACCGCCCCGAGGGCCTGGCCCCGGCCCTGGACTTGCTGGATGTGCGCCTGATCGACGCCCAGGGCCGTCAAGCCCTGCACCTGCCGCGGGTTTCGGCGGCGCTGTCGGCGCGCTCGCTGCTGGCGCTGGAGCTGCGGTTTGCGCGCCTGGAGCTGTACGCCCCGGAGCTGCTGTTGCTGCGCGACGCCAAGGGCCGCCTCAGCGTGGCCGGGCTGGACGTGGCCAGCGGCGCCAACACCGAGGCCTCCGACCAGCTCATGGACTGGTTCTTCAACCAGCCGCAATTCGTCATCAGCGCCGGGCGGGTGTTGTGGCAGGACGAGCTGCGCCAGGCTCCGCGCCTGGAGCTGCAGCAGCTGGAATTCAAACTGCGCAACGGCCTGGCGCGCCACAGTTTTGAGCTCAGCGCCACGCCGCCCGCGGGCTGGGGCGAGCGCTTCCGGCTGCAGGGCAGCTTCCGCCAGCCGCTGCTGGCGCGCGCGGGCGAGCTGCGCAGCTGGAGCGGCACGCTGCAAGGCGAGCTGCCGCGCGCCGATGTGCGCCAGCTGCGCCGCCACATCGACCTGCCCTTTGAGCTGGACGAAGGCCTGGGCCGACTGGCCGCCAAGGTCAGCATCGAGCACGGCGAGCTGCGCCAAGCCAGCCTGGACATGGCGCTGGACAAGGTGATGCTGCGCCTGGCGCCGCACCTCGCACCGCTGCAGCTGGCCAAGATTGAAGGGCGGCTGAGCGCCGCGCGCAGCGCCGAGCACTGGAGCCTGGAGGCGCAGCAGCTGGGCTTCATCAGCAGCGACGGCAAGGCCTGGCCGGCCTCGGACTGGTCGGTGCAGGTGCAGCACGCGCCCAACGACCCGCTGGCCGTGCGCGGCGGCAGCGTGCAGGCCCAGCACATGGACCTGGCCCAGGCCGCCCACATCCTGCAGCGCCTGCCCCTGGGGGCGCAGCAGCTGCAGGTGCTGGCGCAGATGCAGCCGCAAGGCCGCCTGGAACAGGCCAAAGCCAAGTGGGAAGGCCCGCTGCAAGCCCCACGCCGCTACCAGCTGCAAGGCGAGCTGCTGGGCCTGAGCCTGCGCCCCGGCGAGGCCAGCACCAGCGCGCCGCACCAGCTCGCGCGCCCCGGCGTGCAAGGGGCCGAGCTGCGCTTTGATTTGAACGAGCGCGGCGGCCAAGCGCGGCTGCGCATCAACAAAGGCAGCCTGAGCCTGCCCGGGGTGTTCGAAGAAGCGGCCCTGCCCCTGACCCAGCTGCAAGCCGAGCTGAACTGGCGCCAGGCCGCCACGCAAGACGGCGCGGCCTGGCGCCTGCAAGAGGTGGAGCTGGCCCAGCTGCGCCTGGCCAACGCCGATTTGCGCGGCGAGCTGCGCGGGCGCTGGCGTGCCAGCGCCCAGCCGCTGGGCGAGCTGGAGCTCAACGGCCAGCTCAACGAGGTGCGCGCCACGCGCGTGGCGGCCTACCTGCCGCTGTCGCTGGGCGCCCACGCCCGCAGCTATGTGCGCCATGCGCTGCTGGGCGGGCAAGCGCAGCAGGCGCGCCTGCGCCTGAAGGGGCCGCTGGACGAGTTCCCCTTTGCCCAGCCGCAATCGCGCGGCGAGTTCAGCGTGGCGCTGCAGGTGCGCGATGTGCGCCTGGCCTATGTGCCCAGCCACCCGGCCGAGGCCGGACTGCCCGCCTATGTCTCGCCCTGGCCGGAGATGGAGCGTGTGCAGGGCGAGCTGGTGTTTGAGCGCGCGGGCATGCAGCTGCGGCGCGCGCGTGCCCAGCTCATGGGCGTGGAGCTCAGCAATGTGCAGGCGCAAATTCCCGACCTGGGCCACAGCAACCCGGTGCTGGACGTCAGCGGGCTGGCGCGCGGCACGCTGACCGACATGCTGCGCTTTGTGCGCAACTCGCCGGTGGGCGGCATGACGCGCCACGCCCTGGACCAGGCCCAAGCTGGGGGCAACGCACAGCTGCGCCTGGACTTGAACATCCCGCTCAACCACAGCGACGCCACACGCGTCAAAGGCCAGCTGCAACTGGCCGACAACAGCCTGCGCCTGCGCCCGGACTTGCCGCAGTTCACCGACATCCAAGGCCAGGTGGACTTCAACGAGCGCGGCCTGCAGCTGGGCCCCACACAGCTGCGCACCCTGGGCGGCAACGCGCGGCTTGAAGGCGGCAGCCAGCCCGACGGCAGCCTGCGCTTTGGTGCGCAAGGCCAGGTCAGCGCCGAGGGCCTGCGCGCTGCCACAGAGCTGGGCCTGACCAGCCGCCTGGCCGGGTTCATGAGCGGCTCGGCCCCCATGGCCGTGGAGGTGCTGGTGCGCCAGGCCTACACCGAGCTCAACATCAGCTCCACCCTGCAAGGCATGAGCGTGGAGCTGCCCGCCCCGCTGCGCAAGGCCACAGACGAGCTCTGGCCGCTGCGCTACAGCCAGCGCAGCCTGCCCGACAGCCCCGCCGGTGTGGCGCGCGACGAGTTGCGCCTGGAGCTGGGCAAACAGGTGCAGGCGCACTATGTGCGCGAGCTGCCGCCCCAAGGCGAGGCGCGCGTGCTGCGCGGCGCCGTGGGCGTGCACGCGCCCCTGCCCGAGCTGCCCGCGCAGGGCGTGACGGCGCGCGCGGACACACCGCTGCTCTCGCTCGACGCCTGGCAGCGCGCTCTGCCGCGCCTGGTGGGCGAGGCCGCCGAGCATGGACCGGGCGAAGGCAGCTATGTGCCCAACCAGCTCAGCACCCGCACCCAAACCCTGCAGGTGGCGGGCTATGCGCTGAACAAAGTCGTGGCGGGCCTGACGCGCGACGGCCCCACCTGGCGCGCCACGGTGGATGCCGAGCAGCTCAGCGGCTATTTGGAATTCCGGCCCACCCTGGGCAGCCAGCCCGGGCGCGTGTATGCACGGCTGGGCCGTCTGGCGCTGCCGCGCAGCGAGGCCGAATCGGTGGAGCGCCTGCTGGAGCAGCCGCCGCGCTCCGTGCCCACACTGGACATCGTGGTGGAGGATTTCGAGCTGCGCGGCATGCGCCTGGGGCGCCTGGAAGTCCAGGCCCAGCAAGCGGCCGAAGCACGCGAGTGGCGGCTCAAGCGCCTGCTGCTGGACAACCCCGCCGCCAAGCTCAGCGCCCAAGGCCAGTGGGCGGCGGCCAGCGGGCGCAGCCAGCGCCAGACCGAGCTGGACTGGCGCATGGAGGTGCACGACGCAGGCGCCCTGCTCACACGGCTGGGGCACGCCGAGGTGGTGCGCAAAGGCCAGGGCCAGCTCAGCGGCCACCTGAGCTGGGCGGGCTCACCGCTGTCGCCCGACTACGCCAGCATGGCCGGCCAGCTCAGCGTGGACGTGCAAGACGGCCAGTTCCTGCGCGCCGACCCCGGCGCGGCGCGGCTGCTGGGCGTGCTGAGCCTGCAGTCCCTGCCGCGGCGCTTGCTGCTGGACTTCCGCGATGTCTACAGCCAGGGCTTTGCGTTTGACAGCTTCCGCGGCGAAATCCGCATCGAGCAGGGCGTGGCGCGCAGCGACAACCTCACCATGAAGGGCGTGCATGCCGTGGTGCGCATGCAGGGCAGCACCCATCTGGCCAGCGAGACCCAAAACCTGCACGTGCTGGTGGTGCCCGAGATCAACGCCGGTGGCGCGGCCCTGGCCTATGCGGCGGTCAACCCCGCGCTGGCCCTGGGCACCTTTGTGGCGCAGTGGCTCATTGGCAAGCCGCTGGCAGCGGCCAATACCGATGAGTTCAGCATCACCGGCAGCTGGACCGAGCCGCGCGTGGAGCAACTCCAGCGCCGCCGCGATGCACCTGCCAGCACCGAGCCTGGCGCCTCGGCGCCGACCTCCACCCCCACCGCCACGGAGCGCCCCTGATGCGAGTTGCCGCCCTGCAAATGGTCTCCAGCCCCGATGTGGCCCACAACCTGGCGCGCGCCGAAGCGCTGCTGCGCCAGGCCGCCGCTGCCGGTGCGCAGCTGGCCGCGCTGCCCGAGTACTTCTGCCTCATGGGGCTCAAGGACGAGGACAAACTCGCCGTGGCCGAAACCCCGGGCGATGGCCCCATCCAGCGCAAGCTCAGCGCCCTGGCGCGCGAGCTGGGCCTGTGGCTGATTGGCGGCACGCTGCCGCTGCGCTGCGCTGAAGCGGGCCGCGTGCGCAACAGCTGCCTGAGCTTTGGCCCCGATGGCGCGCTGGTGGCGCGCTACGACAAGCTGCACCTCTTTTGCTATGACAACGGCCGCGAGCGCTACGACGAAGCCCGCGTGCTGCAAGCGGGCGAGGCGCCGGTGCGCGCCGAACTCGGCGGCTGGCACACGGGCTTTTCCGTTTGCTATGACTTGCGCTTTCCCGAGCTCTACCGCCAGATGAGCCACAGCCCGGGGCTGCCGCCGCTGGAGCTCATCAGCGTGCCCGCGGCCTTCACCTACGGCACCGGCCAGGCGCATTGGGAGCTGCTGCTGCGCGCCCGCGCGGTGGAAAACCAGGCCTATGTGATCGCCCCCGCCCAGGGCGGACTGCACAGCAATGGCCGGCGCACATGGGGCCACAGCATGGTGGTGGACCCCTGGGGCGAGGTGCTGGCCTGCCACGCCGAAGGCGAAGGTCTGGCGCTGGCCACGCTCTCGCGCGAGCGCCTCAGCCAGCTGCGCCAGCAGCTGCCAGCGCTGCAGCACCGGCGCCCTGGCCTGACGCCATAGGTCAGCGCGGGCAGAAATTCAAACCGCAGACAGCCGGGCTTGATGGCGGTTTTTGGCCCAGTCGCATGGGCTGAACTTCGAACAATTGCGTGCATTCGTTCACGGTCGTTCGGAGCTTTTCCATCATGTTCAAAACCATCAAGGCGCGCCTGTCACTGGCCAGCGGGGTGCTGGTTGTGCTGTCTGTCGCCCTCACCGCCGTGGTGAGCTACTTCACGGTGCGCCAACATGTACTGGAAGTGTCAGCCATACAGCGCAGCACCCAGGACGATGTGCACGCTCAGTCCATTTCGCAGTGGGTGGAGAGCCAAAAAGCCCTGGCCCGCGCCACCGCCGAGAGCCTGGACCTGGAAGACCCGCGCCCGGCCCTGCTCCAGGCCACGCGCATGGGCGGGCTGGACCATGCTTTCTACGCCTCCACTGACGGTCAGTTCAGCATCATGCCCACCACCACGGTGCCGCCTGGCTTTGACCCGCGCACCCGCCCTTGGTATGAGCCCGCCACCAAGGCCGACGGGCCGGTGGTGTCGAAGCCCTTTTTAGCCATCGTCAACAACAAGCCCGTGGTGTCGTTTTCCATGGCGCGGCGCGACAGGGGGCAGCTGCTGGGCGTGGCGGGCATTAACGCCCCCATGGTCATGGTGACCACGGAGCTGGCCTCCTCCAAGCCCACCCCCAATGGCTTTGCCCTGCTGCTGGACAAAGACGAAACCGTGATTGCCCACAGCGACCCCGCGCTGGCCTTCAAACCCCTCAAGGAGCTCTACCCCGGGCTGACCTTGGAGGCGCTGCGCAAGGTCTCGGACTCAACCTCCAGCGCCGTGCGCATCCAAGACCGTGAGTACTACGTCAGCGTCACCCCGGTGGAGGGCACGGACTGGGTGATGGTGAGCTGTGCCTGGAAGCAAGAGGCGCTGGGCATGCTGAGCAAGCTGATGCGCAACACCTTGGTGACATTGCTCATCATCGGCTTGGTCTCGTCCTTGATCATGACGCTGGTGGTGCACCGCATCATGCGTCGCCTGGTTCAGGTGCGCGACGCCATGGTGGGCATCAACGCGGGCGGCGGTGGCGATTTGACCCAGCGCCTGGATGAGCGCGGCAGCGACGAGCTGACCGACATTGCCCAAGCCTTCAACGCCTTTGTCGAGCACATTGCCGACGTGTTGCGCGATGTGCGCCGAGGGGCGGAATCCATCACGGTGGCCTCGCGCGAGATTGCCACGGGCAGCCAAGATTTGAGTGCGCGCACCGAGCAGACGGCCTCCAACCTGCAACAGACCGTCACCACCATGCAGGCCTTGACGCAGACGGTGCAGCACAGTGCCGATTCAGCCCGCGACGCGTCCAGCCACGCAGGCACCTCGGCCGAAGTGGCCAACCGGGGTGGCGAAGTGGTGGCGCAGGTGGTGAGCACCATGGACGAGATCAGCAGCAGCTCGCGGCGCATTGCCGACATCATCGGCACCATCGATGGCATTGCCTTCCAGACCAACATCCTGGCGCTCAACGCGGCCGTGGAGGCCGCGCGGGCGGGCGAGCAAGGCCGAGGCTTTGCCGTGGTGGCCTCTGAAGTGCGCGGCCTCGCGCAGCGCAGCGCCGAGGCCGCCAAGGAGATCAAGTCCCTGATCAGCTCCAGCGTCGAGCGCGTGGAAGGCGGCGCCCAATTGGTGGGCCAGGCTGGTCAAACCATGACAGAGATCGTGGCGGCGGTGCGCTCGGTCAGCGCCATCATTGGCGACATCAGCCACAGCGCCGGCCAGCAAAGTCACTCCATCGGCGAGGTGCAGGAAGCCATCTCCGAGCTGGACCGCATGACGCAGCAAAACGCCGCCCTGGTGGAGCAGTCAGCCGCTGCCGCCGAGAGCCTCAAAGAGCAAGCAGCACGGCTGTCGGAGGTGGTGGGCGCCTTCAAGCTGAGCGAGTCCTGAAGCCCCACGCCATCAGCCCCCTTTGCTGTACCCAGATGCTGGAGATCTTCATGCTCAAAACTCTGCAAGCACGATTGTTGGCCGCCAGCGTGGCGGTGGTGGTAGCTGCGGTGGGCATGAGCGCCTTCATCAGCTACCGTACCGTGCAGGAGGGCGTCACTGACGACCTCTACGCACGCATGAGCCGCGATGACGACGCCGCGGCCGCCATCATCGTCGACTGGGTGCGCGACCAAAAGCGCCTGCTGGGCGCGCTGTCCAAAAACCTCGACCCCGAGCGGCCTGATGCCCTGCTGCAGCTGACCCTCAACGCCACGCGCCTGGAGCGCGCCTACTTTGGGCGTGCGGACAAGCACACGGTGATGCTGCCCGCGGCCGACCTGCCCCCGGACTTCGACCCCACCTCGCGGCCTTGGTACAAGTGGGCCGTGCAAGCGCAAGGCCCCATCCTGACGCCGCCCTTTGATTCGGTGGCCGACGCCAAACCCATGCTGGCCTTTGCCACGGCCGTGCGCCAAGGCGACAAGGTGCAGGGCGTGATGGCGGCCAACATCAGCCTGGACTTTCTGGTGCGCGAATTGGCAGCACGCAAACCCACGCCCGGCGGCTTTGCGCTGCTGGTCAACGCCTCGGGGCAAATCGTGGCGCATTCAGACCCGCAACACCTGCTCAAAAAGCTCGGTGAGATCTACCCCAGCCTGAACCCCGAGCTGCTCGATCAAGCCAGCAGGCGGCCCTCGCCGCTGGTGCACGAGGGCACGCGCTACTTGGTGTTGAGCGAACCCATCGAGGGCACGGACTGGATGCTGCTGACCGCCGCGCTGGAGAGTGAGGCCCTAGAGATGCTGCACGAGATGAGCCGCGCGAATTTGACAGGCGCGCTGATCGAGGCCGCCGTGGCGGCAGTGATTCTGGCGCTGCTGCTGCGACGGTTGCTGCGCCGACTGGACCAGACCCGCCAGGCCATGATGGGCATTGGCGCGGGCGATGGCGGCGACCTCACGCAGCGCCTGGATGAGGGCGGCAGGGATGAGCTGGGGGACATGGCGCGGGCCTTCAACCGCTTTGCAGCCCACATCGGCAGCGTGCTGCTGCGCGTGCGCGACGGGGCGGAGTCCATCACCCTGGCCTCGCGCGAGATTGCCTCGGGCGGGCAGGACTTGAGCGCACGCACCGAGCAGACCGCGGCCAGCCTGGAGCAAACCGTCACCACCATGCAGCTGCTCACCGAGAACGTGCAGCGCAATGCCAGCTCGGCCACGGAGGCTGCCAAGTTCGCCAGCACCTCGGCCGAAGTGGCCAACCGCGGCGGCGAGGTGGTGCAGCGCGTGGTCAGCACCATGAACGACATCAGCGCCAGCTCACGGCGCATTGCCGACATCATTGGCACCATCGACGGCATTGCCTTTCAAACCAACATCCTGGCACTCAACGCAGCCGTGGAGGCGGCGCGGGCCGGTGAACAGGGGCGCGGCTTTGCCGTCGTGGCGGCGGAGGTGCGCGGGCTGGCGCAGCGCAGCGCCGAGGCGGCGCGGGAGATCAAAACCCTCATCAACACCAGCGTGGAACGCGTGGAGACTGGCGCCGAGCTGGTGGATCAAGCCGGACACACCATGACGGAGCTCGTCGCGGCGGTGCGTTCGGTCAGCGCCATCATTGGCGACATCAGCCAGGGTGCGGTGGCGCAAAGCCGCTCCATTGGCGAGGTGCAGCAAGCCATCAACCAGCTCGACCAAATGACGCAGCAAAACGCCGCGCTGGTGGAGGAATCAGCCGCCGCGGCCGAAAGCCTGAAAGACCAGGCCCTTCAGCTCTCCACCCTGGTGGGGGAGTTCAAGCTGGAGGCCCACGATGCGGTGGGTCAGGGGCGCGCGAGCTGAAAGTGCTCGGGCTCGGGGTGGGCCTCAACCTGAGCGCCTTCAGGCGTGAACTTGGCGCGGCAGCGCAGCCGCCAGGCTTCAAAAGCTTGCAGGCCCGGCACCGGCTGTGGATCGGGGTGGGCGGCCAGCAAATCCTGGCGCAGCACCAGCTGGGCGGGTCGGCCCACGCGCAGGCTGGCGCCGAGCATGTCGGCCTTGCCAGGCACGGGCTGGCAAGACTCCAGCTGCAGTTGCAGCAACACCCAACCCTCACGCAAGGGATGGGGTTCCCAGCTCAGCACGCGGCCGCTGAGTTGGGTGAGGTTCTCCGTCACTGGCATGCTCATGGTGGGCGTCCTCAGGGCTGGACGAGTCGGCGGCCATCAGGCAGCGCGCCAACGCCGTGCTGATGGGCAAGCCCGTGTGCGACTCGTAATAGCTGTAAGCCGGCATGGGGTTGACCTCGAAACAAACCCATGAACCGTCGGGCGTGCGCCGCAAGTCTATGCCAGCCATGCTCAAACCCAGCTCTCGTGCCAGGGTCAGGCATCGCGCCTGCACCTCGGCGGGCAGATCAGTGGGGCGCAGCCGCGCGGTCTGCTCGCCGCGCCCGTAGCGGTAGTCCACCGCTGTGCAGGCAATGCTGGCGGCCAGGCATTGCGAGCCCACCACATGCACGCGCACATCCTCCCCCGGCACCAGGGCCTGGAACTGCACGGGCAGCTGGCGCAGCTGCTGCAGGCGCGGCAGGTCGGCCTCGGTGAGCTCGCGCACGATGGAGCGCACGCCGCTGATGGATTTGTAGATCACACGCCCATGCAGCTCGCGAAAGGCCTGCACCTCCTGCGCATCGCTGCTGACCAGGGTTTCAGGCACGGCAAAGCCGCTGGCGGCAATCCAGTGCGCCTGCATGGGTTTGGCGTTGTTGGTGTTCATGGCCGAGGGCCGGTTCACCACCAGACAGGGCGCCACATCCAGCCAGTGCAACAACTGCTCGGCGCGGGCCGACACGGTTTGGGCCTGCTGCGGCGAGGCCCAGCGGCTGCCCGGGCTCAGCAGCCGCGCGTAGATGGCGCGCACCTCGCTCAAGGGCAGGCGCTGCCCGGCCAGGCGCAGCCAGCCCTGCAGCTGGCCGTGCTGTAAATCGAATTGCAGCCCGTCCTGCGCCAGGGTGCGCAGCTCCAGAAACTGGTGCGGCGCACCCTGCTCTTGCAGCGCCTGCAGGGCCATGGTGATGGGCGGGTCGTCAGACCGGCCGATGATCAAAATCATGATGTTTGCTCTCTGGCTCTGCCGTTCAAGGCCACGCCTGCGGACGCGGGCTCCTCACGCCACCAGCGCAGCAAGCCCGCAGCCACACACTCCACCGCAGCAGCGCTGGCCTGGTTGGGGCATGGCAGCACGGCCACCAGGCGCAGCGGCGCCTCGGGCGGGCCCAGGCGCTGCCAGCGCAGCTCCAGCACGCGCAACTGCAGCTGCTGGGCCAGGGCCTGCGCCCGCTGCAGCAGATCGGCCGCATCAGGCGGGGGCGGCATGCGCGTGCCACGCACGTTCAACCAGCTGGCCTGGCCCCAAGCCAGCAAGAGGCGCCAGGGCGCGTCCTCGCTGCGGGCAGCTAAGTCGGGCACAGGTTGCGCTGCGCTGGGTGGCTGAGCCTCGGTCTGCAGCGCCTGGTGCAGCACGGGGTGCAGCATCAGGCCCAGCTGCTGCGCGGGCAGCAGCCAGTGCAGCAAGGCCAGGGCCGGGGTGGGTGAGCAGTGCGCACGCTGCGCGGGCTCGGCCTGGCTGCCCCACTCCGCCAACCAGCTGCTGACCAAGGCCTGCAGCTCGGCGGCGGCGTAGTCGCGGTCTTTGGCCGGGCTGCGCGCAAAGGCGGGCTGGGGCAGCGCCTGCACGCGCGACCACACCCGCTGCACCGTGCGGCTGCAGATGACGCGCCCATCGGCCAGGGTGAGCCGCGTTTGCAGCCGCCCCTGGGCGTCTTGCTGCAGCGCCCAGGCCGCCGAGGCCAGGGCCTCGGGCGCCACTTGCAGCAGCTGCTCGCCCAGGCCCGGCCGCAGGCGCTGGGCCACGGCCTGGGCCAGGGCGTCGCGCGCATGCGCCAGGATGAGCAGACTCATGGCCGGTTGTCAAAAGCGCGCTTGGCAGAGGCGTCGCCCCGCGCCATGCGCTCCTGCAAATCGGCATGGTCGTCACCGGCATCAGGTGCGCCAGCCAGGTCGGGGCGAAGCTCTGCCCCGATGAAGGGCTGCGCACTCATCTCCGCGGCGGCAGCACCGCCCGCCTCCAGCTCGGCCACGCGTTGCTCCAGCGACATGACCACCTGCAGCAAGGCGCTGTCGCCCTCGCTGTTGATGCTGCCCAGCGGGTCGCCGCCGCCCCCACCGCCACCGGGTTTTTCAAAGACTTCTTTGCGCGGCTTGATCTCGACGCGGTCCTTCAAATCCTTGCGTTCCTTGACCACTTCCTTGACCTCTTTGCGCAAGTCTTTGGTGATTTCCTTGCGCAGGTCTTTGAGGTCTTTGCTGGCTTCTTTGCCGTCTTTGCGCAGGTCTTTGCGCAGGTCTTTGGCGTCTTTGATCAAGCTCTTGCAGCTCACCGCCACGCGCGCCGTCATGGTGGAGGCGGAGGCCGAAATCTCCGTCACCGAGACGCAGGTGTCCTGGTTGGCATAGCTCTTGGAGTTGGGGTTGGCGCTGGCGTTGAAGCTGGTGTTGTTGCTGCTGCCGGGGTAGGGGTCGCCGCCATCGCCACGGCCGCGGTCCAGCTCCAAGTCGCGCCGACCATCGGCCTGCATGAGGGCCACTTTGTAGTGGTTCTCATCGGTGTTGCCGGACTGCGCTTCGTCGATGTGCCAGATCAAGAGCCCGTCGCCCGGCAGCTGGGCATCAAAGCCCGCGCGCTGGCGGTTTTCCAGCAGGAAGTACTCGTTGCCCCCGGCACCATCTTTCCAGAGCCGGTGCACGGTGCGGCTGGTTTTGACATCGGGCAGCGACAGCGTGCTGCTGCTGGTGACGTTGTTCACCGTCACCCAACCCTGGTTGGCCTTGCACCAGGCGCTGGGGTGGGCGGGAATGTCGCCGCCGCCGTTCCACGAGCCGCCAGCCATCAGGCACCAGTTGCCAATGCCCTCGGAGCTGTAGTCGGTGTCGTAGAGGTCGGGGAAGCCAAACAGCAAATGCCCCAGCTCATGCGCGCACACGCCCAGGCGCGCGTCTTCGGGAATGGTGAGGTAGGCGTAGATCTGCTTGCCATCGGCCGCGTAGGCGCTGGGCAGCGTCCATTTGTGCGACCAGATGTCGCCCGAGTTGCCCGTGACCTCGCCACCCGAGCCCGCGTGCACCACGATGAAGGCGTCCACATAGCCGTTGCCATCGTTGTCGTAGAGCCCGTAGTTCACCGTGGGGTTGGCGGCCACGGCCGCATCGCGCGCCAGGATGTTGGCGCGGGGTGTGCCGCTGGGCTGACCAATGCCGAAGTTGCTGTTGGCATACCAGGCCAGGGTTTGCGGCATGGTGAAGGGGCCCACCACCTCGCCGACGATGTCCACCAGGTTGTTGCTCACATCGCGGAAGTACTCCTTCACCGAGCCGTGCGGCAGCACGCCCGAAGAAAAGAACAAATCGCGAAAGCGTGCCGCCGCGCCCGCGCTCATGGGGCGGTCGCTGAACTGCGCCAGCACCACCACCACGCGCAGCGCACCACGCAGCGGCGCGCGATCGGCCGCCGCGCTGCGAATGGCACTCATGGCCGTGCCCACGGGGAAGTTCTCGGGCGGCAGAATCATCCCGTCGTTAAAGCCCAGCATGCGCGGGCCACGCGCCAGGCTCAGGGCAGCGGCCAGCGTGTCGCTGGCGCCAGCGCGCGCCGTGGCCAGCTCGGCACGCAGTTTGTCCATCAAATCGGGGTGGGGCGCCACAGCACAGAAGTCTGAATGGCGCGCACGCACGGCGGCGCAGGCAGGCCGCAGGGGGCGGTAAGAACGGTCCATGAATCCTCCTTGAATCGCTGTCTCAGCGTGAAGAGCCAGGCGGCGCCACAGCGGCACTGGGCCCGGCTTGGCGTGAGTCTGGGAGGCCAGGCGCGCTTCGCTTATCCCTAGCTTGACGGTTTTGGGCCCCACCCCCTGCTGAACTAGGGGGGTGCGCCAGCCGCGCGAACACCGCGGCAAAGCCCGGCCTGTTCAGGCCATGGCGGCCAGCGCGTGCGCACTACAGTGGCTGACATGTCCGCCCTGCCCCGCCCCTTGCTGCTGCCGCTGGCCCTGTTGCTGGCGCTGCTGAGCGGCTGCGCCACCCCGCTGGAGCCCGAGAGCGCGCGGCTCAGCACCATCGAGCGCCTGCAGCTGTCCAGCTGGATGCCCGCCGCGCTGCGCCGCCAAGTGGCGCTGGGCAAGGTGCAAAGCGAGCGCATCAGCGAAGCCTGGTTTGGCACCTCGGTGAACACCCCGCGCCTGCGCGTGGTGCTGGACGACTTGCTGCGCGACACCGGCCTCAACGCCCCCGACCCCAAACTCGCCCGCTACGAGCTGCACACCAAGCTGCTGAGCCAAGACGCCAGCTGGCCCCAGCCCGGCGACAGCAAGGCCACGCTCTACCTGGAATTCCGCCTGGTGCAGCGCGAGGGCGAACGCCTGGTCTACCTGCGCCAGATGCGCGTGCACCAAACCCTGGGCTGGGAGCGCAGCTGGACCCAACCCGGCCAAGGCGGCCGCCTGGCCCTGGAAGCGGCCATGCGCCAAAGCCTCAGCACCTTGCTGCGCGAGCTGGCGGAGCTGCCGATTGAGGGTTGAGGTGTGAAGGCTGAGGTGTGAGCGGCAAGCGCCGCAGTGCTCAGCCCTCGGCGGGCAGCAGCTCCAGCACCTCGTCACCGTAGCGGTCCACCTCGCCGGTGCTGCGCCACCCGAGGTGGCGGTAGAAGCCGTGTGAGCGGTCGCGCGGGTCGGGCGAGCAGCCCAAGAACAAGCGCGTGTGCCCCAGCTGGCGCAGCAGCGCGCCGACCAAGCCCAGCAGATGGCGCCCCACGCCGCGGCCCTCGTGGGCGGGCATCACCACCAAGACCACCACCTCGCCCGTGCGCGCCGCGCCAAAGCAGTAGGCCACGATGGCCCCGCCCTCCAGGGCCACAAAGCCGGGCAGATCGCCCGATGCCGTGTCCGCGGCCCAACTCTGCGCGGTGATGCCCAGCTCCGCCAGGCGCTGGACCGACACCGGGTTCTCGCGCGTGAGCCCGCGCAGGCGCAGGCACTCGGGGGCGTCTTGGGGCGTGGCGGGCCGGTAGCAAAGCGTCATGGCGGGGGTGTGCAAGGTTGGGGCCGGGGGCGCGCGGCAGCGGGCCTCATGGGTGGCCCGCATCTTGTCACACCCCCATATCGATATAGCCATTCCGTACGCTTCATCCGCGAGCACTACAAAGGCGCGGTGGTGCCGGCGTTTTGAGTTGGCTGTTGATCGTCCATGAAAAAACCCGGCCAAGCCGGGTTTTTTGCGAGCAGAGCCCCCTGCCAACATCAGATTGCTAATCGCATTACTTGATCTTAAGTAATGCGTTTATTAAACTTCTCCCACATGACTCAGTCTGACCACATCCTCGAACTGGCCCTGCAACGGCGTGTGCTGCGGGCGGCGGATGTGCGCGAGCAAGGCTGGTCGCCGCAGCTGCTGATTCGGCTGCACCAGTCGGGCAAGCTGCAGCGCATCGCCCGGGGTCTGTATGGACTTCCTGAAGCCGAAGTCACTGAACACCAAACCCTGCTCGAGGTCTGCCAACGCGTCCCCAAGGGCGTGCTGTGCCTGCTGAGCGCGCTGCAATTCCATGGCATCGGCACGCAGCTCCCGCACGAGGTGTGGCTCGCGCTGCCTGAAGGCAGTCAAACTCCAGCGCTAAGCTACCCCCAGCTGCGCATCACGCGCCTGCGTGGCCTGGCATATCGCGAAGGCATTCTGAGTGTGACCGACCACGGCGCCGCCATCCGCGTTTACAGCGCCGCCAAGACGGTGACGGACTGCTTCAAGTTCCGCAACAAGATCGGTCTGGACGTGGCGCTGGAGGCGCTGAAAGACGCTTGGCGCAGCCGCAAGGTCACCATGGCCGAGCTGAGCCACTTCGCCAAGATCAACCGGGTCGAGCGCGTGATGCAGCCCTACCTGGAGGCCATCGCGCTGTGAGCGGCAACCTCAGTGCATCGATCCTGGCTCGGCTGCTGGCGCTGGCCAAGCAGCGTGGCGACGACTACAACCTGCTGCTCAACCGCTTCGGCATGGAACGCCTGCTGGCTCGGGTCAGCCACTCACCGCACGCCGACCGCTTCTTGCTGAAGGGCGCCTTGCTCTTTGCGCTGTGGTACGACACGCCACACCGGCCAACCCGGGACGCCGACCTGCTGGGCTTCGGCCCCGACGATGCGGCCCACCTGATCGCCACCTTCCGAGACATCGCCGCGCTGGACCTGAGCGACGGCATCGTGTTTGACCCCGATGCCGTGAAGGCCGAGGCCATTCGCGAAAGCAACACGTATGGCGGCACACGCATCACCCTGGTGGCGCGCATCGCAACGGCACGCTGCACGCTGCAGATCGACGTGGGCTTCGGCGATGCCGTCACGCCAGGGCCGCAGACCGCGGCTTACCCGACTTTGCTGAACGACTTCCCACGCCCAACGCTGCGGGTCTATCCGGTCTACACCGTGATCGCCGAGAAATACCAGGCCATGGTGATGCTCGGGCAGGCCAACAGCCGCATGAAAGACTTCTTCGACCTGGCGGTCATTGCACGGCGCACAGAACTGAACGGCGCCACGCTGGCAGCAGCCATCGCCGCCACCTTTGCACGGCGCCAAACCGCCCTGCCCACCGAGCGCCCACTGGCACTGACCCAGCAGTTCAGCGAAGACCCGGCCAAGCTGAAGCAGTGGCAAGCCTTCCTGAACAAAAACCGCATCGAAGCCTTGAGTCTGGAAGACACCATCGCTTTGCTCAATGCCCTGCTGTGGCCACCGACCCAGGTTGCCGTGGCCAACACCCAAGCCACGGCCACTTGGCGCCCCGAAACCTTGAGCTGGGGTTGAAAGCCGAACCAGGGTTTGAGCCGCTCCGGCCATGAGCGGAAATGGGCAGCCCGCTGATGCCCGTCACTGCCTCGAAACGCCTCGTCGCAGAAGGTGTTCGGCGTAACGATCTCAGGCCGTGCCATTGGCACTGGCGCTCCACAAGTGCCCTGCGTTGCGGACCAAATCAAAGTAAGAAATCAGCTGCGCCTGTTCGGCTTCGATCGAGCTGTTCAGCATGCCTGGTTTTGCTACCTCCATGGATTGCGACACGGTGTCAGCCAGGATGCGCTTGCCAGAACCCGATGCTTGCGCCAATGCAATGGGTTTGGTCCCTCGGCACAAAGCCACATAGACCTCGGCAAGCTCGCGCAGTGACACCAAACCGATCACGTCAGCTGGAAACGGTTGGACTGGCACCTGAGGCACATTCAACGTGCGTGTCGCGTCAACCAAGCCAGCTTTTTCAACCCACGAATTCGCGTCACCTGTTCGCCGGCATGTCTTCTCCAGCAACTTAAAAGCATCTCGTTTGGAATGCCAAAGGCTGCAAAGAATGGCCAGCCATACCGCGTGAATCCGCGCAGGGCTTTTGAACCCGGAGGCCGCTGCTTCCATAAGATCCAGTACCTGCAGCTGAGACCGAAGGTCGTGCGGGATTCCGTCAAACACCCAAGCCAACATGCCTGCTGCACCGGAACCATAGTCATCGGACTGATAGCCCAGCGGCGGCTGCACCCAGCAGCATCGGTCCTCTTTGAGGATGGGCCGCTCCTCCAACCACGCGGCCAGCTTCTGAGGCCCCGTGGCGGGTGGCAGCGCCACCACGCTGTCGAAGAACCGCTGCAAATAGGTGCGGCCATCAAAGCCTGCGCCGTAAACACCGCTGACGGTGTAGGCCAGTTGGTCCATGTGCGTGGCCACCACCACGCACATGCCAGGCACATTGAACACGTGCTTGATGGCTTCGAGCAAGCCCACGGCAAAGCTGGGTTTGCAACGGTCCAGTTCGTCGACGAACACGAACAGCGGCGTGAATGCTTGATTGCTGGGCGACAGCGCTTTGATCACCTCAGCCAGCTGGCGCTTGAATTCCACTATCGCCTTTTGGCGTTGAACGTGTTCGTCCAATTGGACTGTGAATAGCGTGTCCAGCGCATCTTCTGCGGACTTAGTTGGCAGCACATCGCCCACTGTTTTGCCATTGAAGTAACGAGCAATGTAGGGCCCTAGCCAAGGGACTCCGCTGATGACCTCCGCCCATCCGCCAACGCTGAAACCTGTCGCCTGTTTCAACACAACATTGCCTAGGAACTTGGTCATAGAAAGCGCAACGCGCCCAAGCTGCTCGGACGCAGCACGAATTGCACTCAAACCGGCGCTTTTTGCCTGCGCGGTGATGCCAGCCGTATTCAATGCCTCGCTCAACGCGGCCCGCAGTTCGCTTTGAAACGCCGGCATCGGGTCGGCGGCAAAGTCAGCGGCCCAAGCATTGAAATTGACCACCGCACAGGCCTGCTTCTTGCCCTGCGGGCCTTTCAAGTCCTGCTGCCAGCATTCCAAAAAGAAAGTTTTCCCCGCGCCCCATTCCGCATCCAAGGCCAAGGTATAGGCCTGGGGACCTTCTGACACTCCGCTGCGCTGTACTTTCCGATCAGAAACTGGGTCAAAAAATCCGCATAGGGTTTGCGCTTGAAAGCGTCTTTTTTCCAGTGATCGGCTTGGTCGTTGTTGGTTTGCTCCATGGCAACCCCTCCTCTGTCGCCGTGAATCTTGGCACAGGCTGCGTCTCGCTTGGGCGTTGAGGCGGCGCCAGCCAAGCGCCCTGCGCAACCATCTTCGAGCATGGCTTGGGGCGATTTATGGGGCGTATTGGGCGGGGTCGGGGCTGAGACCCCTCAGGGGTGGCCGCTGCCGGAATAATGGGCCTCTTGCTCCACCAACCGCGCCGCGCCCCCCATGGTTCTCAATGTCATCTGGATTGCCTTTTTCTTGATCGGCCTGGCCGTGGCGCTGTGGCGCGCCGCGGCGGGGGATGGGCAGGTGCTGGCTCAGATGTTGAGCGGCATTTTTGACACCGCCAAGGTCAGCGTGGACATCTCGCTGGGCCTGGTGGGGGTGATGTGTTTGTGGCTGGGCCTCATGAAGGTGGGCGAGCACGCGGGGGTGATCCAGCTGCTGGCGCGCGTGCTGGCGCCCTTGCTGGCGCGGCTGATGCCGCAGGTGCCGCGCCAGCACCCGGCCAATGGCGCGGTGGTGATGAACGTCAGCGCCAACATGCTGGGGCTGGACAACGCGGCCACGCCGCTGGGGCTCAAGGCCATGCAGGAGTTGCAGGCCATCAACCCCAAGCCCGACGAAGCCAGCAACCCCATGATTTTGTTTTTGGTGCTCAACACCGCGGGCATCACGCTCATTCCCAGCTCGGTGATTGCCATGCGCCAGACCCTGGCCATGGAGCAGGGGCTCACGGGCTTCAATGCGGCCGACATCCTGCTGCCCACGCTGGTGGCCACCTTCATCTCATTCACCTCGGGCCTGCTGGCGGTGGCCTGGGTGCAGCGCCTCAAGCTGCTGTGCCTGCCGGTGCTGGCGCTGTTTGGCGGTTTTGCGGCCCTCATGGGCGGGCTGTGGTGGTGGTTGCAGGGCTTTGAGCCCGCGCAGATGACGCGCGTCATGGGCGCCCTGGGTGCGGGCAGCATCTTGCTGCTGATGGGCAGCTTCATCGCCGTGGGGGCGTGGCGGCGCGTGAATGTGTACGAGAGCTTTGTGGAGGGCGCCAAAGAAGGCTTTGGCGTGGCCGTGCAAATCATTCCCTACCTGGTGGCCATGCTGGTGGCGATTTCGGTGTTCCGCACCAGCGGCTGCATGGACTTGGTGGTGGGCGGCGTGGCGCGCGGCGTGGCCAGCCTGGGCCTGCCCACCGAGTGGGTGGCGGCCCTGCCCGTGGGGCTGATGAAAACGCTCTCGGGCAGCGGCGCGCGCGCGCTGATGGTGGACGTGATGAACACCTACGGCGTGGCCAGTTTTGAGGGCCGCCTGGCGGCCATCATCCAGGGCTCCACCGAGACTACCTTCTACGTGCTGGCGGTGTACTTCGGCAGCGTCAACATCCGCAAGACCCGCCACGCCCTGCCCTGCGCGCTGGTGGCCGACCTGGTGGGCCTCATCGGCGCCATCCTGGTCGGCTATGCCTTCTTCGCTTAACGCGTGGCGCGGCGGCGCTGCGACCAACCCACCAGGGCCAGGCCGCCGAGCATCAGCGCGTAGCTGCTGGGCTCGGGCACGGCGCTGATTTGCATCAGGCGGTCCACACCGCTGTCGGGGTGCTGCACGTTGACGTAGGCCAGGTTGGGGTCGTTGAGGTCGAAGTACAGGCCCGTGGGCTCAGCGCCTTTGGTCGACAAAGTGGCCCAGCGGCCGACGGATTCGGCCACGCCGTCATGGTCTTCATCGCGCGCAAACCAGATGTCGGCCATGCCGCCGGGCTGGTCTTCGACGATGTAGATGTTGCCGTCCGCGTCCATGGCCAGGTTGTCGGGGTTGGTAAAGCTCGCGCCCACGGCAGCACCGGTGGCCATGTCCAGGGTGTCGCGGCTGACGAAGCGCTTGACCTCCATGGTGTCGAGGTTCATGGAGAACACCTCGTGCGTGGTGGTGGTGGTGAAGAACAGCAGCTGCGTGCCGTCGGCCAGCGTCTTGATCTCCATGTCCTCGGGGCGCATGTAGTTGGTGCCACGGAAGGCGTCGATATTGGCCGTGGCACGGCCATCCACGCTGGTGATGCCGTTGCTGTCGGTGATGGTGGCGGCCCCGGCCAGGGCAAGGCCGTTGGCGTCGGTGAAGTCCACCCAGCTGGCGCGGCCGGTGGCGCTGTCGGTCAGGCCATCACCCACGCGCAGCACCGCGTTCACGCCGCCGTTGAAGTAGGTGGCGCCGCTGGTGGGCGTGGCCGAGCTGTAGCGGTAGATGGCGCCGCCATTGGTCTCGTCGATGAAGTAGAGGTTGTTGTTCTTGTCAAAGGCCAAGCCCTCGTGCGAGACGCGTGCCACGGCGTTGCGGTGCTCCACCACGCCCGTGCCAGCGCCAGCGCTCAGGGGGTTGGTGAGCTCCAGCAGGCGCCCGTACTTGCTGCCCGTGCCCCAGCTCTCTTCGGCGCTGAGGTAGGTGCCAAAAGGCGTCCAGCGCGAAGCGTCCATGGAGACGTAGTCATTGCGGTTGGCCGCGTTCCACAGCGTCACCATGCTGCCGGTGTTTTTGTCGTAACGCTGAATGCCGCCTTGGCTGGTTTCAAAAGGCATGAACAGGTAGCGCCCGGCGTCCGCGCCGGTGCGGTTGGAGTCGATCATGTCCCAGCTGCCGCTGTTGAACTGCCCCAAGCCCAGCTGGGTGCTGCGGTCCGCCAGCGAACGCTGCTGCCACTGCGCATGGCCCAGGCCTAGCGGTGCGGTCTCGGGCAGCGAGGCCTCGGCCACCGAGCTGGTCAGCGGCGTGAAGTTGCTGAAGTTGCTGCGCGGGCCTTGCGCCTGCGCGGTGCCAGCCAGTGCCAGCAATGCGGCCAAAGTCAAAAGCGTGGGTTTCATGGCGGTTCCTTGATGTGTTGAGAGCTGCGCGCACATAAAGCACATCGGTGCACACACAGCACGCAACGTTAGAAACCGCACATGACAGGGCGATGGCAGCGCACAGCACGCCACAGCGTCATCACCCCGTCATGAATCCACCCCGCGACTGCCGCTCACAACGAGTAGTTCACGCTCAGGCGCAGCTGGCGCGTGTCACCGAGGGTGACCACGTTGTTGTTGAGCGCACCGCCGTAGACCGTTTTGTCGGTGAGGTTGCGCACATTCAGCGCCACGCCCCAGCGCGGCCCTTGGTAGCGCAGCGCGGCGTCGAGCACCGCATAGCCGGGTATGGCGAAGTCATAGCTGTAACCCCGGCGCTGGCTCATGCCGCGCAGGCCCAGCCCCACGCCGACCCCGGCCAGCGGGCCACGGACGATGTCGTACTGGCTCCAGGCACTGAGGCTGTGGCGTGGCACGTTGTTGACGCGCCGTCCGCGCTCCGCGGCGTTGTTGCTGCGGCTGACTTCAGCATCGGTGTAGCCGTAGGCGGCATTGACACGCCAGCCCGGCGCCAGCGCCAGGCCCGCCTCCAGCTCCAGGCCACGGCTGCGGTGTTCACCGTCTTGCACGTTGAAGCCGGCATTGACCGGGTCGGGCGTGAGCACGTTTTGGCGACGCAAGTCGTACAGAGCGAAGCTGGCGCTTTGGCGGCCGCCTGCCCCCTCGTACTTGATGCCGCCTTCGATCTGGCGCCCGCGTTCGGGCACGAAGGCGCGTCCGGCACGGTCGCTGCCGACCACGGGCACGAAGGAGTTGGCCAGGCTGGCGTAGGGCGCCCAGCCCGGTGCCATTTCGTAGACCACGCCAAGCATGCCCGTGGTGGCCGAGTCGCCCTGGGTGCTGCGCTTGGCGGTGCGCTGGTCGGTCAGCTGCGCGCGCAGCTGGTCGTGGCGCAGGCCGTAGGTCAGCACCAGACCGGCGTCGAGGTGCAGTTGGTCGCGTGCGTACAGACCGGCGCTGCGCAGCAGTTCGCTGTTGTCACGCGCGGCCCCGGTGCAGACGGTGTTGAGCGAGAAGCGCCCGTAGCTCGGCGTGTAGAGGTCTTGCGTGCCCAGATTGGCCGTGCTGCAGTTGTTGGCCGCACTGCGGCCGCTGAAGTGCGCCAGATCCAGGCCCAGAGTCAGGCTGTGGCGGCCCAGGGGCGAATTCGCGCGCCCGCGCATATGGGTGTCCAGCGCCAGGGCGCGTTGGTCATCCGAGGCCAAGGTGCCGGTACGCGCCTGGGTGCGCTCGTCGGCCGCCAGCGTCGCGTGGTAGGCCGCCACGCGCTGGGTCAGCTGTGAGTCGTCCCAACGCGCGTTCTGGTGCAGGCTCCAAGCGCTGTTGAGCTGGTGCTGCAACTCCCAGCCCAGGCGGGTACGGCGGGTGTCGTTATGGCCCAGGCTGGGGTCGCCCAGGTAGAGCTCGCGGCGCACTGGGCCGTTTTTGTTCGGCAACACGGTGCCCTTGGGCGGCAGTCCTTGGTTGCGCAGCCAGGCGCGGTCCTGGTAGCTGCTCAGCAGCGTGAGCTGCGTGGCCTCGCCCAGTTGCAGTTGCAGGGATGGGGCGACGTAGGCGTTGCGGAAGAACACGTGGTCGGTTTCGTCATCGCTGTCATTGACCAGCGCCGCCACGCGCCAGGCATGGCGCTGCTGCTGCGCAAAGCTGCGGCCCACATCCAGCGTGGCTTCCTTGAAGCCATGGCTGCCAGCGTTGAGCGCCAGCCGCGTGAAGGCCTCGCGCTGTGGCCGCTTGCTCACCACATTGACCATGCCGCCCGGGCGCACGCTGCCAAACAGCAGCGAGGCCGGACCCTTGAGCACCTCCACGCGCTCGGCGCCGAACAACTCCTCAGCCGGCATATAGCCCGGGCGCATGGTCATGAGCCCGTCGACGAATTTCTCCTGACCAAAGATCTGGCCACGGATGCCGATGTCGTCAAACCCGCGGCGGCCGCGCTCGCCCGCCACCACGCCGGCCACACCGCTGAGGGCCTCGGCCAGGCTCTTGGCCTGGGTTTGATCGATGCGCTCGCGCGTGACCACGCTGATGGACTGCGGCAACTCCAGCAGCCGGGTCTCGCCCTTGGTGGTGGTGGTGGCACGGCCAGCGCTGTCGTCCTGCGCCGCGCGGGCTTTGAGCACGGGCAGTTCCTGCTCAGCCGGGGGTGGGTTTTGCGCCTGTGCCGCGGCACAGAAGGTCCAAGTCAAACCGGCCGCCCAAGCCAGGCGCGAGGGGCGGAGGTTGCAACGTGATGCAAGCATGTTCGAGATCCAGCAAGTGTTGAAGACTTCACTGGCTGGCAACAGGCTGGCAGGTGAGCACGCCCGAAACAGGCGGGTGGCGATTATCTATGCCAAACCGCCCTCCAGCGCCGTGGGCATCGAGGTTGGGCTCGGATCGGCCTCCTGCGCGCACAGCTCCACGCGGTTGCGGCCCAGGGTTTTGGCGCGCAGCAGCGCGGCGTCGGCGCGCGACAGCAGCTCGTCGAGCCCGCCGGGAATGGCCTCAAACGCGCCCAGGCTCACCAGGCCCGCGCTGATGCTGGTGCGCGGCGCGCCGGGGCCCACCTCCACCGCTTGGCGCAGGCGCTCGGCCACTTGCATGGCGCTGGCCACCTCGGTTTCGGGCAGCAGCACGGCGAATTCCTCACCGCCCAGGCGCCCGAGCTGGTCGCTTTGGCGCAGCGTCAGGCGTGCCTGCTGCACGGCCTCGCGCAGCACGCGGTCGCCCACGCGGTGGCCGTATTGGTCGTTGATGTGCTTGAGGCTGTCGAGGTCGAAAAACAGCAGCGACAGCGCGTGCCCGTAGCGGCGGCAGCGCGCCAGCTCCATCTCGGCTTGCTCCAGCCAGGCCGTGCGCGTGAGCGAGCCTGTCAGCGCATCCAGCCGCGCCAGCTGCATGAACTCCTCGCGCAGGCGCTGCGAGGCCAGCAGCAGCACGCCCAGCCCCATCATCAGCAGCGTGGCGCACAGCGCCAGAAACATGGCGCCATGGGGCACGTCCAGCGAACTCGGCCATAGCAGCTGGGCCAGGCACAGCGCCAGCAGCGCCGCCTGCGCGGCCTGCACCCCTTGCAAATAGCGCCCCGCAGCACCCATGCGCTGACCCTGCCACAGGCGCTGCAATGCCCAGCTCAGGCCCGCCGCGCCGAGCAGGAGCAAGAGCGCCTCGGCCCGCGCCTGCGGCCAGAGCTGGTGCGCCAGCTGAATCAGCACCAGGCAAGCACTGACCCAGCCTGCCAGCGCAGCCAGCTGCAGCGGTTGCCCGAAAAAACGCTGTGCACCCAGCACATAGAGCGCGGCCGCGCCCAGCACCAGGCCGTTGGCCAGCGTGACCACCAGCGCCGCAGGCCACTGGCCCCAGGCCGCGTAGGCCAGGCAGCCCGCCGCGCACAGCAGCGGTGCCCAGGCCCACAGCAGCATGCCGGGGGTGTCTCTAAGGTGGTGGCGCCGCACGCCCAGCAGCACCAAGCCCATCCACAGGCCCAGGGCCGAACCCACCCAGGCCAATGCACGCATGTCGATTCCGTCCACGGTTCACCCCGCGCAGCCGCCACACCCTCCGCAAAAACCTGTCTTTGTGCGTGTGCCGCGCCCCACTGCCCATGCGCGCAACGTGGGGCGTTTTTACTCCCAATCCCGCGCCACTGGTGGATTACCCGAATAGCGCAGTACGGCTGTGCCGCCGCTTTCAGCGGCACGGCACTGCAGCTCACATGGCTTTGAAGAGGTGCACGTAGGCGCGGCTGACCGGCAGCTCGTTGCTGGCGCCGTGAAAGCGCACAAAGAGGCGGCTGGCTTCGTCGCGCCGCGTGCCCGCCACCTGCGCGAGGTTGACCACCGTGGAGCGGTGCACCTGCCAGAACTGCTGGGCGTCGAGCTGCGCCACCAGTTCGTGAATGGGCGTGCGGATCAAGTACTCGCCACGCGCCGTGCGCACGCAGGTGTATTTGTCGTCGGCATGGAAGTAAATGACGTCCTCCACGGGCAGCTGGTGCGTTTGCTCGCCCTGGCTGGCGCGGATGTAGCGCAGCGCCGCACCCTGGGCCGCGCCACTGGGCTGCAGGCGCTGCAGCGCCGCGAGCAAGGCGGCCGAATCGGGCTGCGGCGGCGCCTGCAGGGCCTGGCGCAGGCGTGCGACGGTGCGCGCCAGGCGCTGCGCCTCCACGGGCTTGAGCAGGTAGTCCAACGCCTGCTCCTCAAAGGCCGCCAGGGCGTATTGGTCGTAGGCGGTCACAAACACCACACGCGTGGCGCCCTCAATGCCCTGCGCCACCTCCAGACCGCTGAGGCCGGGCATCTGGATGTCCAGAAACGCCACGTCGGGCTGCTGCTCCTCGATCATGCGTGCCGCCGTCAGGCCGTCGTGCACCACGGGCAGCAGCTCCAGCTCGGGCCACTGCGCGCTCAGGAGCTTGCACAGGCGCTGCGCCAGCACGGGTTCGTCGTCGGCCACCAGGGCCAAGGGTCGGCGGGTGTTCATGGGTGAGCGGGTGTGGGTGGGTCTATCGGCAAGCTCAGGCGTACGCGGCAACCGGGCTCGGCGGGGCTGAGCTGCAGCTGCGCCGCATCGACCCAGCGCGCTGCCAGCCGCGCACGCAGATTCTGCAGCGCCAGGCCGTGGCCGCCGCGCCGCGATGCGCCCAGGCCCACGCCGTCGTCGCGCACTTCCAACTCCAGGCGCTCGCCCTCGCGCCAGGCACGCACCCACACCGTGCCACCCTCCAGCTTGGGCTCCACGCCGTGGTGCACGGCGTTTTCCACCAGCGGCTGCAGCAAGAGCGGCGGCAGCGGCAGGGCCAGCAAGGCCTCGTCCACCTCCACCTGCACGCGCAGCCGCGGGCCCATGCGCTGCTGCAACACAGCCAGGTAGGCGCGCAGCAAATCCAGCTCCGCCCCCAGCGTGCCCGCGCCCTGGCGCAAGCCCTGCAGCGAGGCGCGTAAATACGTGGTGAAGGCCCCCAGCATGGCCTGCGCCCGCGCGGGCTCGTCCTCGATCAAGGCCTGCACATTGGCCAGGGTGTTGAAGAGAAAGTGCGGCTCCATCTGCGCCTGCAGCAGCTGCAGCTGGGCCTCGGTGGCGCGGCGGCGCTGCTCGCGTTCACGCTCGCGGGCGGCGTAGATGACATGCACCACCAGCGAAATGCACGCCGACAGCCCCAGCGCAATGAGCACCGACATCGTGCCGCTGCGGCTCCAAAACCAGCCCGAAGGCGCATTGCCACTGAGCGCCATGCCCAGCGGCCAGCCCAGTGCCACCCCCAGCATGGGCAGCCCGGCGTAGATGAGGCTGCGCTGCCAGCTCGGGCGCTGGCGAATGGCCGCATGGCCGCCCAAGCGCGGCAGCACCAGCGCGAACAGCCCGTGAATGGCCCCGCCCACGCAGCCCGACACCACCAGGTTGCGCCCCAGGGCGCTCAGCCACGCCCAAGCGCTGGCCTGCGCCGCACGCGCGGGGTTGAACACCGCCCACAGCAGCGTGAAAAACACCGCCATGAAGACGCTGAACAAAACCGTGGCCACGAGCTGCTGCGCGGGTGTGCGCACTTCGTCGTGCATGGCGGGCGAAAAGCCGCGCCAAAACGCCAGCCACTGCGCCCGCAGCGGGCGCGCTGAAGAGGGGGGGTTCGAGGTCGTCATGGGGCGCAGTGTAGAAAGCCACCCACCCCCCACTCACCTGGCGCGCGCCCAATCGACAGCAGCGCGGCGCCAGTCGACAGCGCCGCACCGCCAAGCGCCGCTCAACCCAGCACGCGCTGCGCCACCGTGGCGTAGAGCGGAATGCCCAGCAAGATGTTGAAGGGGAAGGTCAGCCCCAGCGACATGCCAAAGTACAGCGCCGGGCGCGCCTCCGGAATGGCCTGGCGCACCACCGCAGGCACGGCGATATAGCTGGCACTGGCGGCCAGCACCATCAGCAGCGTGCCGTCACCCACGCCCAAACCCAGGCTCGCGGCCAGCGCCAGCGCCAGCGCCGCATGCGCAAGCGGCCCGCCCAGCGCATAAGCCAGCAACCAGGGCGACATGCCGCGCAACTGCCCCACATGGCGCGCCGCCAGCAAACCCATGTCCAGCAGGAAGAAGGCCAGCATGCCCTTGAACAAATCGCCCGCAAACGGCTGCATGGCCTGCTCGCCCGCCTCGCCGCTCAAAATGCCCACCACCATGGCCCCCAGCAGCAGCAGCTGTGCGCCATCGGTCAGGCTCTCATGCATCACATGGCGCAGGCTGTGCCCCTCGGGCAGCGCCCGCCCGCCCGCGCGCGCCTCGCGCTGGCGCGTCAAGTTCGCCAACAGCACCGCCATGATGATGGCGGGCGACTCCATCAGCGCCAGCGCCGCCGCCATATGCCCGCCATAAGCCACACCGTGGTCCGCGAGGTACTGGCTGGCGGTGATGAAGGTCACCGCACTCACCGAGCCATAAGTGGCCGCCAGCGCCGCCGCATCAAAGCCATTGAGCAGCCGGCGCAGCAACACATAACCCAGCGCCGGCACCACCACCGCCAGCCCCAAGGCCGCCGCCAGGCTCACCGACACCTCCACCGTCAAACCCGACTTGGCCAGCGCAAACCCGCCCTTGAGCCCCAAAGCCATCAAGAGGTAGAGCGACAAAAACCGCGCCACCGGCTGCGGAATCTCCAAATTCGACCGCACCGCCCCGGCCAGCATGCCAAACACGAAAAACAAAACCGCCGGGTCCAAAAACCCCGCCAACGCCGAACTGTTCATCGTGTCTCTCCCTAACGACCATGGTCAAAAATGCCCGCGCGAGTCTATGGGAAAGCACCACCCCAATCGCAGGAAAACCCTGCCCGCCCCGCCACCAAAAGCGAAGCGGACGCTATGCGCACGGGAGTCAGAGACAGTACAGAGGTGATCTGAGGCACTGGGCAGTGCCGCCGCGCGCTGCGACTAACACGCAAAAGCGCCATGCCATGCGGTAGCTGCAGGCAGCGACAAAAAGACGAAGGCCGCGCATGCGCGGCCTTCCATTTGGTGCATCTGGCGAAAACTCGCTTCAGCTTGTTAGCGTCCAGAGCACATATCCCAGTGATATGTAGGCGCGGACTCTACCATGACACTCATAACGATTCGGGAGAGAACCATGCACACCACGCGCTACCGCTTGGCCCTTGATTTGGGCAGCACTTCAATTGGCTGGGCCGTGCTCCGCCTCAACGACCAACTCGAGCCCACGGCAGTGATTCGTTCAGGCGTGCGCATCTTCAGTGATGGTCGCCACCCCAAAACGGGCGCTTCCCTGGCAGTTGACCGCCGCTTGGCGCGTGCCATGCGCCGCCGGCGCGACCGGCTGCTCAAGCGCAAGCACCGCATGATGTGCGCGCTGCTTGAACTGGGTTACTTCCCACAAGACACACTGGAGCGCAAAGCCCTGGAGCGGCTGGACCCCTATGTACTGCGTGCCAAAGGCTTGGACCATGCCCTGTCTCCAGGCGAATTCGCCAGGGCGCTGTTCCACATCAATCAGCGCCGTGGCTTCAAGAGCAACCGCAAAACCGACTCCAAAGAAAACGACAGCGGAGCCCTCAAAAAGGCCATCAACACCACACAGCAAACGCTGGCGGCCGAAGGATGCCGCACCGTGGGCGAGTGGCTGGCACGCCGCCAGCAAAGCGGCCAAGGTGTTCGGGCACGGCTCAGAGAACAACGCATCACCACCGAGCAAGGTAAAACCAAGCTCGACAAACACTACGAGCTATACGTCGACCGAGCCATGGTCGCTGCTGAATTCGATGCCCTCTGGGCCAAGCAAGCCCAGTTGCAGCCGACCCTCTTTCCAACTGAGGCCGGTCAGCGCCTCAAAGACGTGCTGCTGTTTCAGCGCAACCTCAGACCCGTCATACCTGGGCGTTGCACCTTGCTGCCCGATGAGCCCCGCGCTCCGCTGGCACTGCCCAGCCAGCAGCGCTTTCGCACCCTTCAGGAAGTGGCCAACCTGCGCGTCCTCAACGACACGCTGCAGGAACGAGCATTGACCCTCGACGAGCGGCAACGGCTCACCAGCGCACTGGAGCAACGCAACCTCAGCTTTGCCAGCGCCATACCCAAACTGCTGGGCCTACCCGGTGGAACCGAGTTCAACCTGGCCGATGTCAAACGCAAGGAACTCAAAGGCAATGCCACCAGCCTGGTACTGGCACGCAAGGAGCTGTTTGGCCCCGCCTGGCATGACTTTGAGCTTGGCCTGCAAGACCAGATCGTGACCCAACTGCTGGAGGAGCAAAGCGAAGCGGCACTCATCGATTGGCTGCAAGCACATACCCACGTTGACGAAGCCTGTGCCGAACGCATTGCCAATGCCAAACTCCCTGAGGGCTACGGCAGCCTCAGCGCAGCAGCACTGGCGCACATCCTGCCGGTGCTGGCTGCCGAAGCCGTGGGCTACGCCCAAGCCGCCCAAGCCGCTGGCTTTCACCACAGCCGCCTGAGCGGCGTGGGCGTGGCCATCCCTGGGCGCACCCTGGCTCGCGAAGTCGTAGTGCCCAGCACGGGCGAGATTCAAACCTTGCATGTATTCACAGAGCTGCCCTACTACGGTGAATTTCTGCAGCGCCATGTCGGCTTTGCCGACCTGCGAGCCACCGAAGCCGACCCACCCGAGAAACGCTTTGGCCGCATCGCCAACCCCACCGTGCATATCGGCCTCAACCAAGTGCGCAGGGTCGTCAACGCCTTGATTCGTCGCTACGGCCACCCCACCGATGTGGTGGTCGAGTTGGCACGGGAACTCAAACAAAGCCGTGACGCGCGCCTGGAGGCACAAAAGCAGCAGGCACAGGCCCAAGACCGCAACGCCCGTCACCGCGCCACGGTGGCCCAGGTGCTGGGCATAGAACCGAACCGGGTCTCGCACGACGACTTGCTCAAACTGCGCCTGTGGGAAGAGCTCAACCCTTACAACGCTGCGGATCGCTGCTGCCCCTACACCGGCGAGGTCATCAGCATGGCGCGGCTACTCAGCCCCGAGGTGGAGATCGAGCACATCCTGCCCTTCTCGCGCACCCTGGATGACTCCGCCGCCAACAAAACCCTGGCCTTGCGCAGCGCCAACCGACTCAAAGGCAATCAAACCCCATTCGAAGCCTTCGGCGCCAAAACCATTCCCGGCTACGACTATCAGGCCATGCTGGCACGCGCCGCCACCATGCCCCGCAACAAGGGTTACCGCTTTGCACCCGACGGCATGCAACGCTGGGAAGGCGAAAGCAGTGGCTTCCTGGCCAGGGCACTCAACGACACGCGCTACCTCAGCCGTGTGGCCCGCGAGTACCTGGAACTTATCTGTCCACAGCGCACCCGTGTCATTCCCGGACAAATGACTGCCATGTTGCGAGGCTTGTTCGGCTTGAACACGGTGCTGGGAGTCAACGGTGAAAAAAATCGCGATGACCACCGGCACCATGCCGTCGACGCCTGCGTCATCGGAGTCACCGACCAAGGCATGTTGCAGCGCTTTGCGCAAGCAAACGCCAGCGCGCGGGCCGATGGCCTGCAACGACTGGTGCGCGACATGCCCTTGCCCTGGCCCACCTACCGCGAGCACGTGGCCCGCGCCGTGCAGCACATCTGGGTCAGCCACAAGCCCGACCACAGCCACGAAGGGGCCATGCACAACGACACGGCCTACGCCTTGTTGGGCAATGGCCGTGTGGCGGTTCACAAGCCCATTGATGGCAAGCGTGTTCGTGTGGAAGAAGCGCTGACGGTGATTCCCATGGTCGAACCCACGCATACCCAGCGCCATGGTCGCCTTCCAGACGGCTCACCACGCCCTTACAAAGGCTACAAGGGCGATAGCAATCACTGCATCGACATCGTGCGCGACGACAAAGGCCGCTGGCAGGGCGAAGTGATCTCAACCTTTGAGGCCTATCAAGCGGCGCGCCAAGGAGGACTGGCACGCTTGCGCGATGCCCAACTGAGCCTCTCCGGCAAGCCCCTGGTCATGCGCCTGATGATTGGTGACACCGTACGTTTGAAAATTGATGGGGGCTTGCGCACCATGCGCGTGGCCACAGTCAGCACGAATGGTCAGATCTATATGTGCGACCTTCACGAGGCCAACGTGGACGCGCGCAACCGCAACAAGTCAGACTCATTTGCCTACATCTCGAAAATGGCTGGCTCACTGCAAAAGGCCATGGGGCGCAAAGTCACGGTCTCACCGATCGGTGAGATCACCGAGAAGTAAAGGCGGAGATCGTGCTGGGCCGCATCGTCGAAGTCGCCGACGACCACCGCCACCTCAGCGTTCACAGAGGCTTTCTGGTGGTCAAAGACACCCAGCCCGGTGGCCGCGAATTGGGGCAAGTTGCGCTGGACGACATTGCAGCACTCATCGCCAACGCCCACGGCCTGAGCTACAGCAACAACCTGCTGGTTGCCCTGGCCGAGCGTGGTGCCCCCATGGTGGTGTGCGGCCCCAACCACAACGCCGTCAGCATGCTCTGGCCCATTGATGGCCATTTCGAACAAGCCAGGCGCATTGACGCACAGCTGGCCAGCAAACTGCCCACCCACAAACGCCTGTGGGCTGCAGTGGTGAAATCCAAGCTCGAGCAACAGGGTGCCGCTCTGGCCGCCACTGGTGCCCCGGACGCCCCACTCAAAGCCCTGGCCAGCAAAGTGCGCAGCGGTGACCCAGACAACCTCGAAGCTCAAGGCGCACGCCGTTACTGGAGCCTGCTGTTTGGTGCGCAATTCCGCCGTGACCAACAAGGCAGCGGGTTGAACAGCTTGCTGAACTACGGCTACACCGTCCTGCGGGCTGCCATGGCCCGTGCCGTCATTGCAGCGGGGCTGCATCCCAGCCTGGGCTTGCACCACAGCCATGACAACAACGCCATGCGGCTGGTGGACGACTTGATGGAACCCTTTCGGCCGCTGATCGACCTCAAAGTCTGGCGGCTGCAAAAGTCCGGCACAGACACACTGAGCCCCGAAGTCAAACGCGCCTTGGTGCTGACCCTCTACGCCGACCTGCAAACCCCCGCTGGCACCACACCCGTCATGGTTTGCATGCAAAGGCTGGCGGTGTCTCTGGCCCAGGTCTACCTGGGCGAACGAGACAAGTTAGACCTGCCCCCGCCCCCGTTGCCACTGGACCTGGCACCACTGCTAGGCCAGGAGCCCTTCTGAAAATCCAGCACCCCTGCTGGCAAGCCCATGCTGACCGGATACAGGCTGATGTGGATGATGGTGATGTTTGACCTGCCAGTGGTCGAAAAGGCCCAAAGGCGCGCTGCGACTGAGTTCCGCAACGCCCTGCTGGACATGGGCTTTGAAATGAGTCAGTTCAGCGTCTACCTGCGCCTTTGCACCAGCGCCACGCAGGTCGACACCTACTGCAGACGTGTTCAAAGCGTCTTGCCCCAAGGGGGCAAGGTCAATATCCTGCAGTTCACCGACAAGCAGTACGAACGCATCATCAGCTTCCGCGGCCAAGCCAAACAACCCCCGCCAAAAACACCCGACCAGTTCGACCTTTTTTGACACCGTGGATCAATTTTTCACGCCCCAAAAAGCAAAAACCCCTTGATAAATCAAGGGGTTGCTGCCGACCTAGTCTAGATCACTGGGATATGTGCTCTGGCCGGAACTAGCGCGCGCACGGTATGCGACTATCGGAAAGTCTAGATCACTGGGATATGTGCTCTGGCCGGAACCGAGGCGCGAATGGCCGAGGCCGACTATGCAGTCTAGATCACTGGGATATGTGCTCTGGCCGGAACCGCTTGACCTCTGCAGCCTCGTCCGCAAACAGTCTAGATCACTGGGATATGTGCTCTGGCCGGAACTGGAAACCGCCCACCTCATCGACCTCACTGGAGTCTAGATCACTGGGATATGTGCTCTGGCCGGAACAGCGGTCGGCGCATTCCAATGTTTATTAAAGTCTAGATCACTGGGATATGTGCTCTGGCCGGAACAGCGCCTTGTGGCGGGTTGCTGCGACCAGGAGTCTAGATCACTGGGATATGTGCTCTGGCCGGAACGGCGAGCTGGATGCGGTTCTCGCGCAGGAGCAGTCTAGATCACTGGGATATGTGCTCTGGCCGGAACCCCAGCGGCATGGCGCTGAGGGTGGTGGCAAGTCTAGATCACTGGGATATGTGCTCTGGCCGGAACTCAGCCGCCGCAGAGCCCATGCCCAAATTGAGTCTAGATCACTGGGATATGTGCTCTGGCCGGAACCGAGGCGCGAATGGCCGAGGCCGACTATGCAGTCTAGATCACTGGGATATGTGCTCTGGCCGGAACCTCGAGGACGTGGGCCGCACCACCGAAGCGAGTCTAGATCACTGGGATACGTGCTCTGGCCGGAACACACGGTGATGGGCCGGTCGGTGATGCCTTAGTCTAGATCACTGGGATATGTGCTCTGGCCGGAACTTTTAGCTCAGTTGGTAGAGCAAGCGCATTAGTCTAGACCACTGGGATATGTAACCCCTCACCTCCCCCCAAACATCATCTGCCTCGCCAGGGCGGTTTTGAGGGGGGGAAGGGCTTGCAGGGCGGCGAGGGCCAGGCCGCGGGTGGCGCCCAGGCCGGGCCATTGCCAGGTGAAGCTGCGGGCGAGGAAGTCGGTGGTGGCGATGGTGCGCCAGCGGTCGGGGGTGCGGTGGCGTTCGGTGTGGGCCAGGGCGGCTTCGGGCGTGGGGTGGCGGCGCAGGGCGTCGACCAGGGTGTAGGCGTCGCGCAGGCCGAGGTTGAGGCCTTGGCCGGCCACGGGGTGCAGGGTTTGGGCGGCGTTGCCGATGCGCACGGTGCGGCCTTGCACGAGGCGGCGTTCGGCGTTGAGGCCCAGGGGGAAGCATTTGAGCGGGCTGATGCCTTGCAGCGGGCCCAGGCTGGCGGGCAGCTGGTGTTGCAGCAGGTGCAGGCGTTGGCTGTCGCTGAGGGTGGCGATGTCGTCGTGCGCAGCACTGCAGCACCACACCAGGGCGGCACGGCGCTGCGGGCCTTGGGCGGGCAGGGGCAGCAGGGCCACGGGGCCGTGGCGGGTGAAGCGTTCGTAGGCCACGCCCACGGGGCTGTCGGGCGCGAGTTGCACGGTGCCCACCCAGGCGTTTTGCTGGTAGTCGTGGTGCAGGGCTTTGCGGGATTGGTCGGCAAAGACACCGCCTTCGGCCACCACGGCGAGGTCGTGGCGCTGGCGTTGGCCGTCGGCCAGCTCAATGTCCACACCGCCGCTTTGGGGATGCAGCGCGGCCACGCCTTGACCAAAGCGGGTGTGCAGGCGCTGCGGCGCGGCCTGGGCGCTGGCCAGCCAGGCGGTTTGCAGCGGGGCCAGCAGCTGGCCGTAGTGCAGCACGGCGCCCAGCATGTCGCAGCCTTGCTCGGCGGCGCTGATGCACACCTGGGGCTCGCCCCCAGGGCCCAGCAGGGGGTGGTGCGCGGTGGGCGGTGCCTGGCTGACGTGCACTTGCACGATGGGCTGGGCCTGCGCTGCGGGGTAGCAGCCCAGGCGCTGCAGCAGTTGCACGCTGCCCAGGGCCAGCGCGAGGGTGCGGGGGTCGGCGCTGATGTCTTTGTCCAGCGCGCGCGCGTCGTAGAGGGTGATGTGGGCCTGGGGCAGTTGGCGTGCGGCCAGCAGGGCCAGGGCCAGACCGGCGGGGCCTGCGCCGACCACGGCCAGGCTCAGCGCCGCGGCGGTTGGAGTGCGGGAGGAAGTCATGCGCGAACGGGGATGAGCGGTGGTCTGCGGCGGCGGCGTCAGCAGCCGCGTGGCAGTCTAGCGCCACCGCTGCGCTGCGCGGGCGCTCAGGGCGTTTCAGCCCTGCAAGCAGGCAGGCGTGAGCTCGGCCTGCGCCGGCAGTTGGGCCAGGGGCTGGGGCTGGTGCAGCAGATAGCCTTGCACATAGCTGATGCCCATGGCGCGCAGGCGCTGCAGGGTGGCGTCGTTTTCAACGAATTCAGCCACGGTGCTGATGCCGATGACTTTGGCCACGTCGATAAAGCAGCGCACGGCGGCTTCGTCCAGCGGGTCGCTGATGAGGTCGCGGATGAACTGGCCGTCGATCTTGAGCTCGTCCACGTCCAGCTGTTTGAGGTAGCCAAAGGACGATGCGCCCGCGCCAAAGTCGTCCAGCGAGGCATGCACACCGGCCTGGCGCAGGTGATCGATGAAGGCCGCGGCGGCGCTCAGGTTGGTGACGGCGGAGGTTTCAGTGATTTCCAGGCACAGGTGCTGGGCCACCTCGGGGCCGACGCGCTCGACTTGGTCAAGCACCCAGGCTTGGAAGAGGTTGTCGTTGATGGACTGGCCCGAGAGGTTGATGTTGAGCCGGTCCAGCCACTGCAGCGAGGGCTGCTTGCGCAGCCAGCGCAGCACCTGGGTGAGCACCCAGCGGTCCAGCCGGGTGGCGAGGTGGTAGCGCTCGGCCGCGGGCATGAAGTCGCCGGGCAGCTCCAGGCTGCCGTCGGCCTGGCGCAGGCGCAGCAGCACTTCAGCACGCAGGCCCGTGGGCGCGCCGGGCGAGGCCTGCGCAGCGTCGATGCGCTGGGCGTAGAGCTCAAAATTGCCTTGATCCAACGCCAGCTCCAGGCGGTTGGCCCAGTGGCGCTCGCTGCGGCGCTCCAGAATGACACGGTCTGAGCCGACCCAGACATGCACGCGGTTGCGCCCGCCGTCTTTGGCGGCGCGGCAGGCGGCGTCGGCGGCTTGCAGCAGCTGCTCGGCGCTGCCCCAGCTGTGGTTGAGCGGCACCAGGCCGACGCTGGCGCCCACGCGGTAGCTGGTGTTGGCGTGCACCACGCGCAGCAAGCCAATCTGGTGGCAGATTTGCCGCCCAAAGCGCTCGGCCTGGCGCAGCGTGGCGTGCTCCAGCAGCACGGCGAATTCGTCGCGGTCCATGCGCGAGACCAAGCTGCCCCAGGGCGCAGTCCTTTGCAGCAGCTGCGACACCTGGTTCAGCAGCTCGTCGCCCGCAGCGTGGCCACAGGCGTCGTTGAAGAGGCGGAATTGGTCCAGGTCCACCAGCAGCAAGGCGCCGTAGCGCCCGCGCCGCACGGGGTGCTGGCGTGGGCCCAGATGAGGGGTGAGCAGGCGCTCGAACTCGCGACGGTTGATCAAGCCGGTGAGGGTGTCGTGCGTGGCGTGGTACTGCATCTCGCGCGCCATGCGGCGCTGCTCGGTGACGTCGTGAAACACCAGCACTTCACCGAGCACGCGGTCGTCGGCCGCCAGGATGGGCGCCACCGAGTGCTCCACGCCGCAGCGCTGGCCGTGACGCGAGCACAGCACGGGGCCGGAGCCCTCGTCGGGCTGCTCCTGCAGGCAAAACACCTGGGCCACGGGTTGACCGGTGGCATCGGCACAGCGCCAGCCAGTGAGGCGCTCGGCCACTGGGTTGAGCCACTGCACGCAGCCGTGGGCATCGGTGGTGATGACGCCGTCGCCAATGGAGCGCAGCGTCACGCGCAGCAGCTCGTGCTGCTCGGCCAGTTCGGCGGCGAGCTGGTGGGCGATTTGCTCGGCCAGGCGGCGCATTTCGGTGAGGTCCCAGTTCACGCCCACCACGTGCAGGGCGCGACCCTGGGCGTCGCGCGTGACTTTGGCCGCCGCACGCAGGGTGTGCCAGCTGCCGTCGCGCCAACGCACGCGAAATTCGGTGTTCAGGGGTGGGCTGCCCACCTTGAGCAGCTCGTCGAGACGGCGCAAGGTGCCGGCGAGGTCATCGGGGTGCAGCAAGTCGGCCCAGGCTTGCCGGTTTGGGACGCCTTTTTGCGGGTCAGCGTCGTAGAGGCGGAACATGCAGGCATCCCAGAAGAGTTCGCCGGTTTGCACATTCCAGTCCCAGACGCCAATGCCACCGCTGTCGGTAGCCAGTGAGAGGCGTTGCTGGCTTTCGTGCATGCGCCGCATGGCGTTGACGCAGTCGGTTTCGTCGATGACGGTGCCAACAAAACCCTGCAGCTGGCCTTGCTCGTTGCGCACGGGTTCTGCGGTGCTGTAGATGTGGCGCAGGCTGTCGTCAGCATGGCGCAGGCGAAAACGCATCTTGAAGGGGCTGGCACTGCTGACGGCCTGCTGCCAGGCGCGCAGGACGCCGTCGCGGTCTTCAGCGGTGATGGTGTCTAGCCAGCCCTGCCCCTGTGCACCCGCGGCGGTGTTGCCGTAGATTTCGCACCAGCGTGGGTTGACGTAGGTGGTCAGCCCTTGCGTGTCGGTGCAATACACCCCGGCCGGTGAGTGATCGGCCAGTGTTCGGAACCAACGCGTGTCGTCCGGGTGAGCATGGACTGCAACGCCAAATTCATCAGCAAGCATGGGGGGCACACACATCTCCAGGGGCGTTGTCTTGACCCTAGCACCTCAAGCTTGCAAAGGCACTGACGAGCCAGGGCCTCTCGGACAGATGCTCCCTCGCCTTGCCGACGCAAAAACCCCAACAAAGCAAGTTTTACCGGCAGCTTGCGGACTGTTGAGCGCAGCTTTTTTGAAACACCGCCGCCGCTGCCTCTCAGGCCAGCAGCTGCTGTAGGGGTTCGGGCTTGTGGATGAGGTAGCCCTGGGCGTAGTTCACGCCCATGCTGCGCAGCCGCTCCAGCACGCGGGGGTTGTCCACAAACTCGGCCACGGTGTGCAGGCCCACGACTTTGGCCACATCCACAAAGCAGCGCACGGCGGCGGCATCCAGGGGGTCGTTGATGAGGTCACGAACGAACTGGCCGTCGATCTTGAGCTCATCCACCCCCAATTGCTTGAGGTAGCCAAAAGAAGAGGCCCCCGAGCCAAAGTCGTCCAGCGAGGCGCGCACGCCCACCTGGCGCAGCTGGTCGATGAAGAGCGCAGCGTCCGAGAGGCTGGTGACCACGGCGGTTTCGGTGACCTCCAGGCACAGGCGCTTGCAGACCTCGGGGCCGGCGCGGTGGAGCTGCTGCAGCGCCCACGCGTGGAAGGCGCGGTCGCCCACGGACTGGCCCGAGACGTTGACGCTGAGCAGCTCCAGACGCGACAGCTGGGGGTGCAGGTGCAACCAGTCCAGCACATGAGAGAGCACCCAGCGGTCAATGCGCGTGACCATCTGGTAGCGCTCCGCAGCGGGCAGGAAGCTGCCCGGCGCGACCACGGTCCCGTCTTCCTGGCGCAGGCGCAGCAGCACCTCGGCGCGCACCCCGCCCTCGTCGACTTGCCCCGGTGCCAGGATGCGCACGATGCGCTGGGCGTAGAGCTCAAAGCCGTCGTGGTCCAGCGCGCTTTCGATGCGGCTGGTCCACTGCATGGCGCTGTGGCGCTCGCGCATGGCCATGTCGGTCTCGAACCAGACATGCACGCGATTGCGCCCGGCTTCCTTGGCGGCGTAGCAGGCTGAGTCGGCGGCTTGCATGATGAGCGAGGTGCTGCCCCAGCGATCGTCCACCAGCACCAGACCGATGCTGGCGCCAATGCGAAAACGCCGCCCCTCGTGGCTGAAACGAAAGTCCTCCATTTGCTGGCAGATTTGCTGCGCCACGCGTCGGCCCTGCGCCAGTGGGCAGTGCTCCAGCAGCACAGCAAATTCGTCGCCGCCCAGGCGGGCCAGCGCGTCGTGGCCACGCACCGATTGCCCCAACAAGCGCGCCACTTGCACCAGCATCAAATCGCCCACGGCATGCCCGCAGGCATCGTTGACGAGCTTGAACTGGTCCAGGTCCAGGAACATCAGCACATGCTCGCTGTTGCGGGTGTGGGCATCGTCGAGCATGGCGCCCAGGCGTGCTTCAAACTCACCTCGGTTGAGCAAGCCGGTGAGCTGATCGTGGGTGGCGCGATAGCGCATTTCGCCCACCAGGCGGCGCTGCTCGGTGACGTCGTGAAACACCAGCACGGTGCCGTGCAGGGCGCCGTTTTCGCTGCGTATGGGCGAGACCGTTTCCTCCACACCATAGCGCTGGCCGTTGCGCGACAGCAGCACGCCCTGCGTTGGTGGGCTGGCCTGGCCGGGCTCGCTCAAGCACTGTTGCACAGCGGTGTCGCCGCGCCGCGCGCCGTGCTCGTCTTGCAAGGCAAAGACTTGCGCCACAGGCTGGCCGCGGGCCTCGTCGCAAGACCAACCCGTGAGGCGCTCGGCCACCAGGTTGAGCCATTGCACATGGCCTTGGGCGTCGGTGGTGATGACGCCGTCGCCGATGGAGCGCAGCGTCACGCGCAGCAGCTCGTGCTGCTCGGCCAGCTCGGCGGCGAGCTGGCGCGCGATGTGCTCGGCCAGGCGGCGCAGCTCGGTGAGGTCCCAGTTGGCGCCCACCACACGCAGCGCCTGGCCTTGGGCGTCGCGCATGACTTGCGCCGAGGCGCGCAGGGTGTGCCAGCTGGCGTCGCGCCAGCGCACGCGAAATTCGGTGTTGAACGCTGGCCCGCCGACTTGCAATGCAGCCTGGAGCTGGCGCGTGGCCTCAGGCAAGTCTTCGGGGTGCACGACGCGGGCCCAATCCTCAAAGCTCAGCGGACCGACTTGCGGGTCGACGTCATAGAGGCGGAACATCCACGCGTCCCAGAAGAGCTCGCCGGACTGCACATTCCAGTCCCAGATGCCAATGCCGCCGCTGTCAGCCGCGAGCTTGAAGCGCTGCTCGCTGTGCTGCAGCTGCTGCATCACGGACATCAGCTGCTGTTCGCGCTGCGTGTGTTCGTCTTTGAGGGATTGGCGCAGCTGCAGCCCGTCGGCGGCCATGTCCGCCAACAGCCGCAGGAGCTGGTGCTGGCGTTCGTCCAGGCCGTGGCTTTGTAAGCCCATCACGCACAGCGTGCCCAGGGGCCGATCGGCCGTATCAAACAAGGGCAGCCCGGCGTAGAAGCGCACGTGGGGAGCGCCGCTGACCACGGCGTAGGCGCAGAACTTCTGGTCGGCTGCGGCGTCGGGCACCACCAGGGTGTGTTTGTGGGCCAGCGCCTCGTTGCACATCAGCGCTTCGCGCGGCATGAGTGTGCCCCGCCCGGGCAACCCAAGGCAGGACAGCATGCGGAACTGATCGCCCTCCACCAGCATGAGGGCGGCCATCTCGGCGCCCGCAATTTGGGCGGCCAATTGCACCAGGGTGTCGTAAGTGGGTTCGCGCACGGCCAGGGCCGTGCCCGGTTCTGCTGGCACAGCGCTGTCGATGTTAGGGGCTTGCTGGAGCAAAGCCAAACTCATGCCGTACACCTCAAGAGAATGCTTTTTCAGCCCAGGCAGGCGGTCGCTCCACGCGCCGCCTGGGTGGCTCATTCCAGTTGTACTTGCAGATGCGCAGCTGCGCACGCCCAGCAGGGGTCAGTTCGTGCAGGAAGTAGCAGTAAATGGCACTGCATCAGGCCCATGCCGGGGCCATGACGTGCCAAGCGCCGTCAGCGCAGCGCCTGCGCTTGGGCCAGCCGCTCAGGGGTGCCAACATCGCTCCAGGCGCCGCAGTAGAGCTCGGCGCTGAGGCTGTGCCGCGCCAGGGCCGCGTCCAGCCAGGGCCGCAGCGGACTGGCTTGACCCAGGGGCAGCCCAGCCAACAGCGAGGGCTTGAACAGCCCGATGCAGGACCATGTGTAGGTGGGCGAGCCGCTGGCGCTGGCGCGACCCTCGGGCCCGATGGCGAAGTCGCCCTGCGGGCGATGTGCTGGGTTGGGGATGAGCCAGAGGTGCGCCTCGCGCGTGGCGTCTGCGGCAAAGCGCTGGGCAGCAGCGGTGTCGCAGGCAAAGCCAGGCAGGAACACATCGCCTGAGGCCACCCAAAACGCCTCGTGCCCCTGCGGCGCCAGCCAAGGCAGGGCCTTGCGCAGGCCACCGGCGGTCTCCAGCGCGCCGCCGTGGTCGCGTTGCTCAAAGAAGTACTGCAGCCGCACGCCCCAGCGGCTGCCGTCGCCCAGCGCCGGTTCGAACTGGGCTTCCAGCCAGGCACAGTTGATGGCGATCTCGCGCACGCCCGCCGCGGCGAAGCGTTCGATATGCCATTCAATCAGGCGCTTGCCCTGCACCATGAGCAGGGGTTTGGGGGTGTGGTCCGAGAGCGGCCGCATGCGCTCGCCGCGCCCGGCCGCAAGAATCATGGCTCGCATGCTGCAGGTGGTTTTTGTGGAGCCGCGCAGTGTAGGGCCCGCGCCGCGCCGGGCTCAGGCTGCAGCCACCTGCGGACCGGCCACCGGCACCCAGATGCGAAAGCGCGTGCCCAGGCCCGGTGTGCTGTCCACCTCGATCTGCCCGCCATGACGCTGCACGATGGAGAAGGACAGCGACAGCCCCAGCCCCGTGCCCTTGCCCACGGGTTTGGTGGTGTAGAAGGGCTCGAAGATGCGGCGCTTGACTTCTTCGCTCATGCCACAGCCATCGTCTTGCACCTCGATCCAGGCCCATGGGGCGTCGTGCCCGTCGACATTGCGGCGCTCGCAGCCGCTGCGCAGGGTGATGACGCCGCGCTTTTCAATGGCGTGGGCGGCATTGACGATGAGGTTCATGAACACCTGGTTGAGCTGCGCGGCCAGGCAGCGCACGGGCGGCAGGGTGCCGTATTCACGCCGCACCTCGGCCTTGTACTTGACCTCGTTCATGACCACATTGAGCGTGGACTCGAGCCCCGCATTGAGGTCGGCCTCCTGCCAGTCGGAGTGGTCCACACGCGAGAAGTCCTTCAAGTCCTGCACGATTTTTTTGACGCGGCCCAGGCCCTCGTCGCTTTCCTTGAGCAGCTCGGGCAGGTCTTCGTGGATGAATTCAAAGTCAGCCTCGCGCTGGAGCTGTGCGATCTGGGCGCGCAGCTGCTCGGGCAGCTGGCTCAAGTCCAGGCATTCGTAGAGGCCGATGAGCTGCAGCATGGACTCCATGTAGCGCCGCATGGTGCTCATGTTGGAGGACACAAAGCCGATGGGGTTGTTGATCTCGTGTGCCACCCCGGCAGCGAGCTGACCGATGGAGGCCATCTTCTCGGACTGCAGCAGCTGGCTTTGCGCCTCGGCCAGGCGCTCGTTGGTGTCTTGAATGCGGCGGTAGTTGAGCACCTGCTCTTGCTGAGCCTGCCACATGGCGGTGCGGTCTTGCAGCAGCCACCACACGCGCACGCAGCCGCTGCTGGGTTCGGCAGCGTAGGCGATGAGTTGCACCCAGCGCTGGGCGCCGCTCATGGTGCGCATCTTCATTTCGTGCGAGACGCATTCGCCCGCAGCCAGCAGCGGCTTGGCGTCGCTCATGAGCGCGTCCAGGTCTTCGGCGCTCATGAAATAGCGCTCGTCAAAGGCCCCCACCTCAGCACCGTCTTGCAGTTCGAACATTTGCGAGAAGGTGCGGTTGTGGCGCACGATGCGCTGCTCCTCGGTGGTGAGAATGCCCACGGGCGCGTTTTCCAAAAAGGCGTCCAGATCGTGGTGGGTTTCCAGCAACTCGGCGGTGCGCTCGGCCACCATTTGCTCCAGCGCATTGCGGTGGCGGCGCAGCTCGTCTTCGGTCTGGCGCCTGGCGCTGACGTCTTGCAGCGTCGCAATGGCACCCACGGTCTTGCCTTCCATGTCCAGCAACGGCGCGGCGTTCACGTACAGCCAGCGCCCGCCGCCGAAGTGCGCGAAATAGCCCTCGTACTCCCAAGCCTGCGGCACCACCGGCGAGGGGCGTAGCTTGGGGCCGTAGACCTCGGGGCCGCGCTGCGCGATGGTGCCGTCCAGCACCAAGTCGGCCAGCGTGGGCTGTTCGGCATCGAAGAAGGCGCGCCAGACGTGGCGGCTGCCAATCATGCGATGGGCAGGCTCGCCGGTGAGCTGCGCGCAGGCGGCGTTCCAGTGCGTGACGCGGTGATTGACATCGATGACATAGGTGGGCACAGGATCGTTTTCGACGATCTGATGCATCACCCGGCCCACTTCCAGCAGGCTTTGCTGCACGAAGCGCATGTCCGAGAGGTCTTGCGCGGTGAGCAGCAAAAAGCGTTCGCCCGCGCTGAGCAGACTGCGCACGGTGACTTCCAGATAGCGCACCGTGCCGCTGGCCGTGACAGCCTCGACCTCCAGCACGGGCTGGTCGTCAGCGCTGCTGAGCGCCCGCAGTGCATGCTCGCGAAAGGCCTCGCGCGTGGCCTCACTGGTCCAGGCGTCAAAGGGCATGGCCTGCAGCGCCTCGGCGTCAAATCCCAGCAGCCGCTGCATGGCTGAGTTGGCCAGCAGCGTGTGGTCCCCTTGCGTGACCAGCATGGGGGCGGCCACGGCGTCAAGCCAGCGCAGCAGCGGCGGCGGCAGCCCCGGGGTGTGTTCAGCCACGGCCTGCCGCGCGCTCACCGAGGCGGCTCCAGCTGGTAGGCGCCGTCCAGGTCCCATTGCACGCGTGTGATGCCGGGCTCCAGGCGCTCCAGGCGGCGGCGCTCAAGTTCCTGCGGGCTGATGTCGTTTTGGCGCGCACGCTGGATGTCGGCCAGCAAGTCCGTCTCGGCCTCCTGGCGGCATTGCTGCAGCACGTCCAACACCACGGCGGCCACCTCGGCGTCTTCCCAGGGCTTGCTCAAGAAGCGATGAATGCGCGCGGCATTGATGGCAGCCATGAGCCCGTCGCGGTCCACCTGACCCGACAAAATCACTCGCCCCGCATAGGGCTGCAAGATTTTGAGCAACCCCAGCAACTCAGCGCCGGTCATGCCGGGCATGCGAAAGTCAGAGATCACCAGCGCATAAGACTGTGTCTTGAGGCGCTCCAGGGCCTTTTGGGGCTCGCACTCGGTGTCCATCTGCAGCCCCTCAATGCGGCCACGCAACTCGTGCCGCAAGGCCCGCGACAGGGCGCTGAGGATGTGCGGCTCATCGTCAACGAGCAGCAGTCGCGTGGTTTTCATACAGACTCCGACATTCAGGGGCTGGTTTCGGCGGCCAACGCACCAGCGTTGGTCTCAGTCTTGAAGGGTAGGACGTAGAGCTTGAGTTTGGAGCCCTCGCGCTGGACGAATTCGTGAATCTGGCGCACCACCTGCCCGTCAAATTTGAAGCCAGCGGCCAGCAGCAAAGTGCCTTTGGCGCTGAGCAAATCGCGCGACAGCACCATGCCCGGGCGCAGATCGTTGGCTGTGATGCAGACGTCGCTTTGCACCTCGTCACGCGTCTCGGCCAGGTAGGCGCGAAAAGCCTCCACCACCGCACGGTTGTAGTGTGTACCCGCTGTGCCGGCGATGAGTTGCGCGGCTTCCTCGGGCTTGTAGCTGCGCTGCGAGAGCCGCCCGTTGATGAGGCCGTGGTATTCAATGGAGAGGGCCAGTGCTTGCGCCGCGGGCGTGAAGTCCGCACCACTGATGCCGTCGGGCACGCCCTTGCCGTCGATGCGTTCCATCTGCATGCGCACAAGCTTTGAGACTTTTTTGAGCGAGTGCAAGGGCATGAGCGCGGCCTCGGCCGCCAGCGGGTGGCGGCGGAAGCGCGTGAGCTCTTCAGCACTCATGAGCGAGACGGGTTTTTGCAGCATGGCATCGGGCAGGCTCAGACGGCCCACTTCGTGCAACAGCCCTGCCACGTACACGTCCTGCACGTCGTAGTGCGGCAGCTGCAGCTGCTTGGACACGCCCTGGGCGAGCTTGGCCACCTGGCGGCAATAGCCGGCCGAGCCACGCTCGCGCAACTCCATCAGCCCGGCAAACACGTCCATGGAGAGGATGTAGTTGTCTTCGAGCTGCTGGTAGGCCGCATGCAGCATGTCGTTGACCTGCTCCAGCTCCAGCGTGCGGGCTTTGACGCGCTCTTCCAGCGTCTCGTTGGCCAGACGCAGTTCTTCATTCTGGGCCTGGGTCAAAGCCAGCAGACGCAAGTTCTCGCGCTCCAAGGACCGGCGCGAGAGCGCTTCGCGCACGGACAGCAACAGGTCTTGGTCGTCCCAGGGCTTGGCGATGTAGCGGTGAATTTCTCCGCGGTTGATGGCCGCAATGGTGGAGGCAATGTCGGCATAGCCGGTGAGCAGCATGCGCACTGCATCGGGCCAGCGCTGGCGCACCTGCTCCAAAAACACCGCGCCGTCCATGACGGGCATGCGCATGTCCGAAATCACCAAATCGACAGGCTGCTCTTCCAACAGGCGCAGCCCTTCCTCGCCGCTGTCGGCCACCAGAATCTGGTAGCCCTGGGGGCGAAACAGCCGCCGTAGCGCGCTGAGAATGGCGTTCTCGTCGTCGACGAACAAGATCGTGGCCGGAGGCGCTTGAGGGGTATCTGACATGCCTACCTCCCAACAGGGGCACTGCTTTGCGCGCACCGCACCCACACTCCAGGGCGCAGCACCGCACACCAAGCATCTAACAATCCAGGTCAGCACAGGCCAAGGGCCTTCGCTGTGGGCGTGAACAACTTGACACCGCTTGGCAATAACAGACCCTATCGCGACGTCTCCCCAGCTCTTTCGGCCCCAGCGCAGCAAACCTGATGGCGCAACGCCCTCCTGGCCGCGCGACATGCACACTCCTGAGGATGGGCGTGGCGGGCCTGTAAAATTTCGGGTTTCCCCGCAACCCACAGCATTAGCCGCCATGCCCGACCAAGCCACCGCCTCCACCCCCACCCAGATGGCCAATGCCATCCGTGCCCTGGCCATGGACGCGGTCCAGGCAGCCAACTCCGGCCACCCCGGCGCCCCCATGGGCATGGCCGACATGGCCGTGGCCCTGTGGGCCCGCCACCTGCGCCACAACCCCACCAACCCGCACTGGGCTGACCGCGACCGCTTCGTGCTGTCCAACGGCCACGGCTCCATGCTGATTTACGCGCTGCTGCACCTGAGCGGCTACGCGCTGAGCATCGAAGACCTCAAGGCCTTCCGCCAGATGCACAGCAAAACCCCCGGCCACCCCGAAGTGGGCATCACCCCGGGCGTTGAAACCACCACCGGCCCGCTGGGCCAGGGCATCACCAACGGCGTGGGCCTGGCGCTGGCTGAAAAGCTGTTGGCGCAAGAGTTCAACCGCGATGGCCACACCATCGTGGACCACCACACCTACGTTTTCCTGGGTGACGGCTGCCTGATGGAAGGCGTGAGCCACGAGGCCTGCTCGCTGGCCGGTGCCTGGCAGCTCAACAAGCTGATTGCCCTGTACGACGACAACGGCATCTCCATCGACGGCCAAGTCGCCCCCTGGTTCCCCGACAACACCGCCCAGCGCTTTGCCGCTTACGGCTGGGATGTGATCGGCCCCATCGACGGCCATGACGCCGCCGCCGTGGACGCCGCCATCGGCAAAGCCAAGAAGAGCAGCGCCAAGCCCACGCTCATCATCTGCAAGACCCACATCGGCAAGGGCAGCCCCAACCGCGCCAACACCGCCAAGGCCCACGGCGAGCCCCTGGGCGGCGAGGAAATCCAGCTCACCCGCGAGGCCCTGAACTGGCCGCACGCGCCCTTCGTCATCCCCGCCGAGGTCTACGCCGCCTGGGACGCCAAGGCCGCCGGCGCCGCGCTTGAAGCCGCCTGGGACGAGCGCTTTGACGCCTACGCCGCCGCCCACCCCGCGCTGGCCGCTGAATTCCAGCGCCGCATGGCCGGTGTGCTGCCCGAGAACTTCGCGCAGCTGGCCGTGGACGCCGTGGCCGCAGCTCACGACAAGGCCGAAACCGTGGCCAGCCGCAAGGCCAGCCAGATTGCGCTGGAGCACTTCACCGCCGCGCTGCCCGAGCTGCTGGGCGGCAGCGCCGACCTGACCGGCTCCAACCTCACCCAGACCAAGGCCACGCCTTCGCTGCGCTTTGACGCCGGCGTGCCCAACGGCGGACGCCATATCAACTACGGCGTGCGCGAATTTGGCATGGCCGCCATCATGAACGGCGTGGCCCTGCACGGTGGCTACATCCCCTACGGTGGCACCTTCCTGACCTTCAGCGACTACAGCCGCAACGCCATCCGCATGGCCGCGCTGATGAAGCAGCGCGTCATCCACGTCTTCACCCACGACTCCATCGGCCTGGGCGAAGACGGCCCCACGCACCAGTCCGTCGAGCATGTCTCCAGCCTGCGCCTGATTCCTGGCCTGGACGTCTGGCGCCCGGCCGACACCACCGAAACCGTGGTGGCCTGGACCATGGCCCTGGCCAACGCCCAGCGCCCCAGCGTGCTGGCCCTGTCGCGCCAAAACCTGCCCTACGCCGACAAGACCGCTGCGGACGACATCACCCGTGGCGCCTACGTGCTGCGCGAGCCCAAGGACGCCGGCATCAAGGGCAAGGCCCGCGCCGTCATCCTGGCCAGCGGCTCTGAGGTGCAGCTGGCACTGGAAGCGCAAAAGCTGCTGGGCCAATCCGGCATCCCCGTGCGCGTGGTCTCGGTGCCCTGCACCAACGTCTTCGACCGCCAGGACGCCGCCTACAAAAAGTCCGTGCTGCCGCCCGCGCTGCCCCGCATCGCCGTGGAAGCCGGTGTGAGCGACTTCTGGTGGAAGTACGGCTGCGCGGCCGTGGTGGGCATCGACACCTACGGCGAGAGCGCTCCCGCACCCGTGCTGTTCAAGCACTTCGGCTTCACCCCCGAAAACGTGGCCAACACCGTGAAGGTGGCCGTGGGTGAGGCGCGACTGAAGCGCCGCTGACACGCCCCGCCAGCACCAGGTGCAGCGCACGCGTTGCGCCTGGCGCACAACCCGCCCCTACAAGCTCGATAAAGTCCGCCGATCCTGCTTTGACGGTGCTTGGAGGGTTGGCATGCAGCGTTGTCGACAAAGTTCGCTCTGGGCGGTGGTTGCTGGCCTTGGATTGGCCAGCATCACCCCAGCCACACGGGCGCAAACCAACGCGCTCATCGATGCCACGCCGCCATCGGCCGCGCAGTCGCTGGCCTGCCTGGAGCGGTCGGCCGCCGCACCGCAATATCCCAAAACTTCCAGGTACGACCACCGCACAGGCCTGATGCGCGTGCGCTTGGAATTCAAGCAGCCCGACGCAGCACCCAGCGTCGAGGTGCTGGCCAACACTGCCGCCGAAGACATGCAAGACCAGGTCTTCGCCTACCTGAAGGGCTACCGGCTGCCCTGCCTCAAAGCCAGCGACGGCAGCGTGGCGGCGGTGCAAGAGTTTGAGTTCAGCGGCATGCAACCCGCGTCCCGCCCCCTGGCCGAGGCCCCCAAGCGTGAGCCGCTGTGTGTGGTCATGCCCCGCCACAAGGCGCCAGCCATTGAGGAGCTTGGCATCCGCACGCCCTCTGCCCCTGAGATCACCGTGCTGGCCCTGGCCTTTGCGGGTGATGGCCAGCAGGCACCCGAGGTCCAGATCATCCACTCCACGGGCAACAAAGACCTGGAAGAAGCCGCAGCCACCTACGTCAAGGACTACCGCATGCCCTGCCGCAAGGCAGGCGACGAAGTCAACGTCGTGCGACAACACTTTGTCTATGTGCCGCAGCGCAGCCGCTTCTACACCCCGAAGAAAACCGACTTTGCGCTCGCCGAGTTCCTGCGTTTGACACAGGACTTTGACACGGTCCAGGCACGCTTTGACTTCAACACCATGAGCTGCCCGTTCCAGGTGCGATACACCTACTACGGCCCAACCCTGCCCAACGAAACCAAATCCGAAGGCAGTCCCAACCCCAACCGGGCGCTGTTCCTGCAATGGCTCAGCCAAAGGCAGCTGGCGGTCACCACCGTGGCCATGGAGCGCAGCCTGTTTGGTGAGAAGTTCACCGTCCATGTGCCCTGTGGACGGCTGGATCTGGACTAGTCCGCGCCGCATCCACCAGCAGATCCATGCCCTCTGACCCGCTGCCCGCAACTGAAGCGGTAAACCCGTAGCAGGCCCCACAAGGGCCGCTGCTAGAGTGTCCTGATCATTGTTCGATGGAGGGCACTCGCTCATGTCATCGCATTTTTTGCCAGGCCGCCGCGCGGCGGCCTTTGTCTTTGCGCTGGGGGTTTCACAAGTCTGGGCGCAGTCTTCACCCGTCGACATCACACCGCCCTCGGCCGCGCAATCGCTCAGCTGCCTGCAGCGCCCGGCCAAGCCTCTGGCCTACCCTGAACAGCACGAGCTCGACCGAACCCCCGGCTTCATGCGCGTAAAGCTGCAGTTTGAGCAGCCCGACGCTCCACCCAAAGTTGAAATCCTGGCCAACACGGCGCGGGACGACATGCAAAAACTGGTGCTGGCGCATGTCAAAAGCTACCGGCTGCCTTGCCTGAAGGCCAGCGACGGCAGCGTGGTGGCGGTGCAGGAATTTCAATTCAGCAACTCGGTGCTGGACTCCGTGCCAGTGGCTGAGGCACCTCAGCGGGCACCGAGTTGCGTGGTCCTTCCCCCCGGACACCCCCCGGCCATCGACAAGGCCAAGAATCGCAAGAACGATGCCTTTGAGCACGCGGTACTAGCCATCACCTTCAACGGCACGGGCACTCAAGAGCCTGAGTTGAAGCTGATCTACTCCACGGGCGCTTCCACCCTTGAAACCGCGGCCCTGGACTGGGCTAAAAGCTACCGCATGCCCTGCCGCACGGGCACAGAAGAGCCCGTCGTGCTGCGCCAGCAGTTCACCTATGTACCCTACAAACAGAACATGCTGGCCTTCAAAGAAGAAGCCTTCGACTTGCCCAAGTTCCTGTCTATGACCGAGGACATTGAAAAGGCCGAGGCACACTTTGACTTCAACACCATGAGTTGCCCCTTCGCGGTGCGCTATTCCATCTTCGGTCCCAGCCTGCCCAACGTGGCGGAAGCGGAGGGCGTCAAGGACTCCAACCGCACGCTGTTTTTGAATTGGCTCAGCCAGCGCCAGCTCGCCATGCCGTCGCAGCAAGCAGCCCGCAAGCTGTTCGGCACAAGGCTGCTGGTCAAAGTCCCTTGTGGCGTGTTGAACCTCAACCCCAGCTCCAGCTGAAGCGCGCACCACCCCGCCCAGCCCCAGATTTAGGGGGGCCGGAATCGGGGAGAATCTGGGCCCAGTAGCGCTTTCACTTCACTGGAGACTTTGGCATGACCATCAAGATTGGCATCAACGGATTCGGCCGCATTGGCCGCATGGTGTTCCGCGCCGCGGTGCAGAACTTCAAAGACATCGAGATCGTGGGCATCAACGACCTGTTGGAGCCTGACTACCTGGCCTATATGCTGAAGTACGACAGCGTGCACGGCCGCTTCAAGGGCGAGGTCGCTGTCGACGGCAACACGCTGATCGTCAACGGCAAGAAGATTCGTCTGACCGCTGTGAAGAACCCCGCCGAACTGAAGTGGGACGAAGTCGGCGCTGACATCGTCGTCGAATCGACCGGCCTGTTCCTGACCAAGGAAACCGCCGAAGCCCACCTCAAGGCCGGTGCCAAGAAGGTCATCATGTCCGCCCCGTCCAAGGACGACACGCCCATGTTCGTCTACGGCGTGAACGACAAGACCTACGCCGGTCAGACCATCATCTCCAACGCCAGCTGCACCACCAACTGCCTGGCACCCGTGGCCAAGGTGCTCAACGACAAGTGGGGCATCAAGCGCGGCCTGATGACCACCGTGCACGCTGCCACCGCCACGCAAAAAACCGTGGACGGCCCCAGCAACAAAGACTGGCGCGGCGGCCGCGGCATTCTGGAAAACATCATCCCCAGCAGCACCGGTGCGGCCAAGGCCGTGGGCGTGGTGATTCCTGAGCTGAACAAGAAGCTCACCGGCATGAGCTTCCGCGTGCCCACCTCCGACGTGTCCGTGGTCGACCTGACCGTGGAGCTGAACAACGCCGCCAGCTACGCCGAGATCTGCGCCGAAATGAAGGCTCAGAGCGAAGGCGCCATGAAGGGCGTGCTGGGCTACACCGAAGACAAGGTGGTGGCCACCGACTTCCGCGGCGAGCCCTGCACCAGCGTCTTTGACGCCGAGGCCGGCATCGCCCTGGACGGCACCTTTGTGAAGGTGGTGTCGTGGTACGACAACGAGTGGGGCTACTCCAACAAGGTGCTGGAGATGACCCGCGTGATGGCGGGCTGATCCCCCTCCTGAACTCTTGCAGCAACCGGGCCCATGGGCCCGGTTTTTCTTTGCCCGCACGCAGCACTTGCAAGCGTGCGCAATCCTTGGAATTGCCGGGCACTTTCAGGTTTACAGAAACATTGCCCTGATCCAGGCTCCCTACACTGGTGTGTCTGTCGCCCAACCCCCTTTGCACGCCATGCCCAACCGAAACACCCCTCAGCGGCGCCTTCTGCCCGTTCGATCCGTGGCCTGGGCTGCGTGCTTGACCTTGCTTGGAGGCATGAGCCCAGCACTGCAGGCGCAGCAAGACCTTGCGGCCAAAGCGCCCAGCGCCCGCGTGATCGTGCGCTTCAAGCCGCAGTCGGGCACGGTCAAGGCCCAAGCGCTGGCCGCACGCAGTACTGCGGTGACAGCACAGCAAGTGGCGCAATACCGCGCATTGGCGCTGGGGCAACGCCGCGGTCTGGTGCTCAATGCCCGGCGCAGCGTGGATGAACGCACCCATGTGGTGGTGGCCCAAGGCCTCAGCAGCGCCGAGCTGATGCGCCGTCTCGCACAAGACCCGGATGTGGAGTCGGTGGAGATCGACCACTTCCGCCGCCACAGCATGGTGCCCAACGACCCCTTTTACGCCACCGCCCTGCCGAGCGGGCCCGCCGCAGGGCAGTGGTATCTCAAACCACCCACGGCCAGTGCTGCCAACACTGGCACAGAGCTGGTCTCCAGCATCAACGCGCCAGCCGCCTGGGACAAAGCCACCGGCGCTGGCGTGGTGGTGGCGGTGCTGGACACGGGCGTGCGCTTTGACCACCCCGACCTCCTTGGCCAGTTGCTCAGTGGCTACGACCTGGTGGCGTTCCAAAACGGCACGGTGGCCCAGGCCAACGACAGCAACGGCGCGGACGCCGACGCCTCCGACCCCGGTGACTGGGTCAACGACGCCGACATCAGCGGTGGCACCCTGGGCGCCGACTGCACCAGCAGCGACAAAACCTCCAGCTCTTGGCATGGCACCAAAGTGTCGGGCCTGATTGCTGCGCTGGCCAACAACGGCCAGGGCATTGCCGGGCTGGCCCATGGCGCCAAGATCCTGCCCGTGCGTGTGCTGGGCAAGTGCGGCGGCTGGGATTCCGACATCCAAGCCGGCATGCGCTGGGCCGTGGGCCTGAGCGTGCCGGGGCTGCCCGTCAACCCCAACCCGGCGCGGGTGCTGAACATGAGCCTGGGCGGCTCAGGCGCCTGCAGCAATGGCTACAAAAGCACCATCAACGAGGTGGTGGCCAAAGGCGCAGTGGTGGTGGCTGCCGCAGGCAATGGCGTGGACAGCCCCAGCCCCGGCGGCGGCGTGGCCGCCAACACCCCGGCCAACTGCACCCCCTACAGCAGCGGCGTGGTGAGCGTGGCAGCGCTGCGGCACATCGGCACCAAGGTGGGCTTTTCCAATCTGGGCAGCGACGTCACCCTGGCCGCACCGGGCGGCAATTGCGTCAACACCGCCGCAGGCTCGCCCTGCCTCTACCCCATGCTGACCACCAGCAACAGCGGCAGCACCACCCCTGTCATCAACGACAACAACTACACCCTGACAGAAGCTGCAGTAGGCACCAGCTTTTCCACGCCCTTGGTAAGCGCCACCGCCGCGCTGATGCTGCAGCGCAACCCCGCGCTGACACCTGCGGAATTGGTGGGGTATTTGAAGGGCAGCACGCGCCCCTTCCCGAGCACCGGAAGTGACGCTGCCACCAAGGCCTGCACGGCCCCCTCGACCGCCACCCCGCAGCTGGAGTGCTACTGCACCACCAGCACCTGTGGCACGGGCATGCTGGACGCCGCGGCGGCCGTCAACGCCGTGCCGCTGCCAACCGCCCCGGCACCCTCGCCAGCGCCAAGCCCGGCGCCAGCCCCGTCACCCTTGCCTGCGAGCCCCTCAGGCTCGGGCGGCGGCGGCGGTGCCCTGGACATGGGCTGGGCCCTCGCCCTGGGGCTGGCCGCCTTGAGCCTGCGCCCGCGCAAGCCCAGCAGCCCCTGCCCCGCACCGCGCGACTGAGGCGCGCGGGGCCCGCGTCAAAACTTCAGCGTGAGGCCCCTGCGGGGGTGGATGCGGCTGGCTTTTCCGCGGCTGCGGACGCTGCTGCTGCGCCGTTGCGGCAGGCACTGAGCTGCGCGCCCTTGGGCCACACGGCACCCAGCGCCTTGATTTGACCCAGCTGCAGGCCGTCGAGCGCGGCCAGGCGCAGCTGATGGCGGCGCTGTGCGGCTTCGAGCTGCAGCACCCTCAGGCCACGGTAGGCGCGGTTCTCCAGCTGTTTGCGCGCCGCCTCGGCCTGATTGGGTGAGGGGTGACGGCTCAGCAGCAAGCTGGGTTGTTCGTCTGGGAAGCCCGCCAGTGGCTCGTAGGGAATGCGGCCCTTGCGGTAGGTTTCTTCCTTGCGCTGCTGGAATTCTTTGTTGGGCATCTTGATGGTGACCACGCCCCAAACGCCTGCACGCTCTTGCGTGTCGAGCTGGGTTTGGGCCTCCGTCAGCCCCACGCGCTGCAAAGCGGCACGCGCTTGGCGCAAGGCCTCGTCATTCTCCAGCGGCCCGATCTCCACACAGCTGCGCTCTTGCAGCTGGCGAATTTGCGGCTCGGCCAGGGGCTGCAGGCGTGCTGGCTCGTGCTGCAGCGCCGTGCGCGATGGGTCTGGCGCGGCACGGCCCCAGCCTTGGGTCCACACCAGCACCGCCACATTGGCCACCAACAACACCAGCACCAGGGCTCGCAGCATGTCAGCTCCTATTCTCGGGATGAGCAGGCAGGCGCACCGACACCTCGCCACTGCTGAGGGCACGCAGGCCCGTGGAGGTCTCCAGCAGCAACTCGCCGCTGGCGTTGATACCGCGCACCCGCCCCTGCAGCTCACCGGCTTGCACCAGGCTGCCGCGCAGCGCGTCGCGCCGCTCAAAAGCCGCCAACCAGGGCGCCGCGCCGTGGCGCTGGTAGTCCAGAACGCCCTGCACCAGGGCTGGCAGCACACAGGCCAGGGCCTCGGGCGCCTGCATCTGCGCATGCAGCTCCTGCACACAGGCAAAGCCGCTGGAGAGCCCTGCGGGGTCGGTGCAGGCCTCGGGGCGCAGGTTCAGGCCCACGCCAATGACGGCCATGCGCGCGCCCTCGGTAGCCACGGTCTCGATGAGGATGCCGCCGAGCTTGCGGCCCTGCAGCCACAAGTCGTTGGGCCACTTCAGGCTCAGGCGCGGTGCGCCGCCTTCGGGCTGCGGGTCCAGGGCTTGCGCCAGCGCACAACCCACCACCAGGGCCAGCAAGCCCTGCTCCGACGCCGGCAAAGGCAGGGCCAGCGAAAAAGTCAGCGAGGCCCCCGGACGGGCCTGCCAGCTGCGCCCCAGGCGACCGCGCCCCTGGGTCTGTGTTTGCGCCACCAGCGCGGTGGGCACTTGTGCATCGGCGCCGTGAGCGGCGCGAATGCGCTCCAGCAAAGCGGTGTTGGTCGAGCCAATCTCCGCCACCACTTCCAGGTTCAGGCCCGGCAAGCGGGGTTCAAGCTGCTCCCACAGGGCCTCGAGGTTCCAGCGCAGCGGCTCTTGCATGGACGTCAGCGCTTGGGGGCGAGCATGGTGCGGCGGCATGAGGCGCTGCCACAGAAGCAGGCATAGCGCTTTTTCACGGCGGGCGTGTAGCGCTCGTCCAGCACCAGGCCGTAGTCGTAAAACAACTCTTCGCCGGGTTGGAGCTCCCGCAGTGTGTAGATGCGCACCCGCTGGCCTTCCTCGCGGGCCTGGCAGTTGGGCTCGCAGGAATGGTTGATCCAACGCGCGCTGTTGCCGCCCACCATGGGGTCGATGACCTGCCCGCCCTGCTCGAGTTGGAAGAAGAAGGTGTGGTCAGGGTGCTCGGGGTCGTAGGGGTGGCGGCGCATGGCCTCGTCCCAGCTGATGACTTCACCCTCGTAGTCAAAGAGATACTCGCCCGCCGGGATATGCACCTGCGCATACACGCCGCGCCCATGCACGCCGGAGCGTCGCACCACAGTGCGCCGCCGGGGATGTGGTGCTTTGGAGCGAAACGGCTGTTGCGACATGGGGCGACTTGGGTACATTGAAATCATGGGTGCGTGCACGTGTGTGCGTGCGCGCGAGGCCGGATTGTAGGCAGGCATTTTGAGGGCGCCAGACGCACCTCCAGGAACGTGGCACAAGATGAGCAAGGCATTGGTTATTGCAGAGAAGCCCTCGGTGGCTCAGGACATCGTGCGGGCCCTCACGCCGCTTTCGGGCAAATTCGAAAAGCACGACGAGTACTTCGAGAACGACAGCTATGTGGTGAGCTCCGCCGTGGGCCACCTCGTGGAGATCAAGGCGCCCGAGGAGTTTGACGTCAAGCGCGGCAAGTGGAGCTTCACGCACCTGCCCGTGATCCCGCCGCACTTTGACTTGAACCCCATCGACAAGAGCAAAGGCCGGCTCAATGCGCTGGTCAAGCTCATCAAGCGCAAAGACGTCACCCAGCTCATCAACGCCTGTGACGCGGGGCGCGAGGGCGAGCTGATCTTCCGCTTGATCGTGCAGTACGCCGGCACAGCCAAGACCCAGGTGAACAAGCCCGTGCAGCGCCTGTGGCTGCAGAGCATGACGCCCGAGGCCATTCGCCAAGGCTTTGCACAGCTGCGCAGCGACACCCAAATGCTGCCGCTGGCCGACGCCGCACGCTGCCGCTCCGAGGCCGACTGGCTGGTGGGCATCAACGGCACGCGCGCCATGACGGCCTTCAACTCGCGCGACGGCGGCTTCTTCCTCACCACCGTGGGCCGCGTGCAGACGCCCACGCTGTCCATCGTGGTGGAGCGCGAAGAAAAAATCCGCAAGCACGTCTACCGCGACTACTGGGAAGTGCGCGGCAGCTTCGACGCCCAGGCCGGGCAGTACGAGGGCAAGTGGTTCGACCCGAAGTGGAAGAAGGACGAGCACGACCCCGAGCGCCGCGCCGACCGGCTCTGGACCCTGGCCGAAGCCCAGGCCGTGGCCGAGGCCTGCAAAGGCCAGCCCGCCACCGTCACCGAAGAGAGCAAGCCCAGCACCCAGGCCAGCCCGGGCCTGTACGACCTCACCACGCTGCAGCGCGAGGCCAACTCGCGCTTTGGCTTCTCGGCCAAGACCACGCTCTCGCTGGCCCAGGCCCTGTACGAAAAGCACAAGGTGCTGACCTACCCGCGGACCGACTCGCGCTACCTGCCCGAGGACTATGTCAGCGTGGCCAAGCAGACCGCCGAGATGCTGGCCAGCGAGGAGCTGCCCATCACCCTCATGCCCCTGGCCGGCCATGCCGCCACGGCGCTGAAAAACGGCTACATCAAGCCCACCAAAAAGGTTTTTGACAACGCCAAGGTCTCGGACCACTTCGCCATCATCCCCACGCTGCAAGCGCCCAAAAGCCTGACCGAAGCCGAGGCCAAGCTCTACGAGCTGGTGGTCAAGCGCTTCCTGGCCGTGTTCTTCCCCGCCGCCGAATTCCAAGTCACCACGCGCATCTCCACCGTCAAAGTCGCAGGCCAGAGCTACAGCTTCCAAACCAATGGCAAGGTGCTGGTCAAAGCGGGCTGGCAAGCCGTTTACGGCAAGGAAGCGCAGGACGAAGCGAGCGCCGACAACCAGGCCAGCCTCGTGCCCGTGCAAGCCGGTGAGGTGGTGCGCACCGAGAGCACCGACGTCAAAGCCCTGCAAACCAAGCCCCCCGCACGCTACAGCGAAGCCACGCTGCTGTCGGCCATGGAAGGCGCGGGCAAGCTGGTGGACGACGACGAGCTGCGCGAAGCCATGGCCGACAAAGGCCTGGGCACGCCGGCCACGCGCGCGGCCATCATCGAAGGCCTGCTGACCGAAAAGTACATGCTGCGCGAGGGCCGCGAGCTCATTCCCACCGCCAAGGCCTTCCAGCTCATGACGCTGCTGCGCGGGCTGGGCGTGGAAGAGCTCACCAAGCCCGAGCTCACCGGCAACTGGGAATTCCAGCTCTCCGAAATGGAGAAGGGCCGCTTGAAGCGCGAAGCCTTCATGGCCGAGATTGCCGCCATGACCGAGCGCGTGGTGCAAAAAGCCAAGTCCTACGACCGCGACACCATCCCCGGCGACTACGCCACACTGCGCGCGCCCTGCCCCAAATGCAGCGGGGTGGTGAAAGAGAACTACCGCCGCTTCAGCTGCACGGGTGCCGATGGCGCGTCCGAGGGCTGCGGTTTTTCCATCGGCAAGATTCCCGGCGGACGCAGCTTTGAGCTGCACGAGGTGGAGCAGTTTCTGCGCGACAAAAAGATCGGCCCGCTCGAAGGCTTCCGCTCCAAGGCGGGCTGGCCTTTCACGGCCGAGCTGGCCCTGGTGTTCGACGACGAAATCCACAACTGGAAGCTGGAATTCGACTTCGGTGAGGACGCCAAAAAGGCCGAGGAAAACGGCGAGCCCGTGGACTTCAGCGGCCAGGCCGCCCTGGGCCATTGCCCCAAGTGCCAAGGCCAGGTGTTCGACCACGGCAGCAACTATGTGTGCGAGCACACCGTGGGCACGGCCAGCACCTGCGACTTCAAGAGCGGCAAGATCATCCTGCAGCAGCCCATCGAGGCCGCGCAGATGAACAAGCTGCTGGCGCTGGGCAAGACCGATTTGCTCGACGGCTTTGTCTCCAACAAAACCCGCCGCAAGTTCAAGGCCTACCTGGCCTACGACAAGAAGGAGGGCAAGGTGGTGTTCGAGTTCGAGCCGCGCGCCACACCGGCGCGCAAGACCGCACCGCGCAAAACCACCGCCAAAGCGGGTTGATGCAGGTTTGCCCCCCTCACTCGGGGGCAGATCATGAGGGTCTCCCTCAGGGTGTGGCGTGGCGCGGCGGCGCTATGGTCGGGCCCCTCATTGCCCTCCCCGACCGCCCATGCACGCTCCTGCATCCCTCCGCGCACGCGCCGCCACGCGCCTCGTGCGCCATCCGCTGCAACTGTTCTTGCTCGGCGCCGCGGCGCTGTGCACCCTATCCAGCCAGGCCCAGGACCCCATCGCCATGCCCGCCACGGCCATGCGCATGGAACAGGGCCGCCCGGTGTTGAACTACGAGAAGGTGCGCCTGGCCAATGGCCTGGAGCTGATCTTGGCCCCCGACCGCCGCCTGCCGCTGGTCAGCGTCAACCTGTGGGTGCATGCCGGGCCGCGCAACGAAGCGCCGGGCCAGACCGGGTTTGCGCATTTGTTCGAGCACCTGATGTTTGCCGGGTCGCGCCACATTCCGCGCGGCGCCATGGACCGCATCATCGATGCCGCCGGAGGCACCGATGCCAATGGCACCACCGACTTTGACCGCACCAACTACTTTGTCACCCTGCCCTCCAACCAGCTGGAGCTGGGGCTGTGGCTGAAGTCGGACATGCTGGGCTACATGATCGACAAGATCGATGCCGTGGCCTTGTCCAACCAGCAAGACGTGGTGCGCAACGAGCGCCGTCTCTCCGAAAACCGGCCCTACGGCGTGGTCGAGGATGTGCTCTTTCAAGCCCTCTTCCCCGCAGGCCACCCCTACCGAGCCGCTGTCATTGGCTCGCACGCGGACATCCAGTCCATCAAGCTGGCCGATGTCAAGGACTTCGCGCGGCGCTACTACCGCCCCAACAACGCCACCCTGGTGCTTGCCGGTGACTTCGACCCCACGCGCGCCAAGGCGTTGGTGCAGAAGTACTTCGGGCCCTTGCGCCAGGGCCTGCCCGTGCCCCCGGCTCAGGCCACGCAGCCGCGCATCGAGCAAGAACAACGCCTGAGCGTGACCGACCGCGTCGAACTGCCGCGCTTGACGCTGGCCTGGCACACCCCGGCCGTCTTCAAACCCAGCGACGCCGAGCTGGACCTGGCCGCCCGGGTGCTCGCCGGTGGCGCCTCCAGCCGCTTGCAGCAGCGCCTGGTGCGCGAGCTGCGCTTGGCGCAGTCGGTGAGCGCGTCGCAGGCCTCGCTGTCCCTGGGCTCACTCTTCAGCATGGAAGTGCTGGCCATGCCCGGGCAATCGCTGGCCGATATCGAAGCTGTGATCAACGCCGAAATCCAAAGCCTGGCCGAACAAGGGCCCAGCCAGGCCGAGCTGGCGCAAGCCCGCACGGCGGTGCAAACCCAGCTGATGCAGCAACTGGAAAAGCCCCACACCCTGGCCGACCTGCTGAACTACTACAACCAGCAAGCCGGTGATCCCGGCTATTTGGCCCAGGACCTGCAGCGCTACCAAGACGCCACGGTCGAGAGCGTCAAAGCCGCCGTGGCCCAATACCTCGGCCGCAACCATCGCGTGGTGGTTCAGGCCCTGCCCGGCCCACAACAATTGGCCGCTGAAATACCCACCCCGCCGCCGCCCAAAGCCAGCAAGGCCGCCGCCGAATCCATCAACCCGCCCGCCCCCTGGCGCAAGCAACAGCCGCCCGCCTCGGGCGCGCTGGATCTGCAGCTGCCCACGGCGCAGCGCCGCACCTTGCCCAACGGGCTGGAGCTGATCCACGTCCACCGCCCCGGCCTGCCCTTGGCCAGCGTGGTGTTGGCGGTGCGCGCGGGCCAAAGTGCCAACCCGCAGGGCTTGCCAGGCCTACACGCCTTCACCGCGGCCATGCTCACTGAAGGCAGCCAGCAGCGCAGCGCGCAGGACATCGCCGCCGAGGCTGCACGGCTGGGCCTGGTACTGCAGACCACGCCCCGAGACGACGACACCCTCATCAGCTTTTCCGGCCTGAGCCGCCACTTCGGCCCAGGCCTGGCCTTGCTGGCCGATGTAGCCCTGCACCCCGCCTTTGCCAGCACCGATGTGCAGCGCCTGCGCACCAGTCAGCTCACAGCGCTGGGTCAGCTGCGTGAGGACCCCAACACACTGGTGAGCGTGGTGGGCCGCCGTGCTGCCTTTGGGCCCCAGCACCCGCTGGGCCAAAGCCCACTGGGCACTGAGGCCAGCATCAAGGCCATAGACAGCGAAGCGCTGCGCGGCTTCTGGCAGGGCCACTACCGCCCGGATCAGGCCGCGCTGGTGGTGGTCGGCGATGTCGACCCCAACACCTTGCGCCAACAGGTGGACGCCTTGTTTGGCGCCTGGCAGCGCCCCGACACGCCGCTGCCGCAGCGCTCGCGCGTGCCTGCCCAAGCCACCCAGGCTCGCGTGGTGGTGGTGGACAAACCCGGCGCACCACAAACCGCACTCTCGGTCGTGACGCCACTGCCGCCTGCGGGCATGCCCGATGCTGCTGCACTGAACGTCGGCAACGCGGCCATGGGCGGGCTGTTCACCTCGCGCATCAACCACCTGCTGCGCGAAGTCAAGGGCTACACCTACGGCCTCTACACGCAGACCCAGCAGGGGCGCGAGATCGGCCTGTTCAGCACCCGTGGCAGCGTACGCACCGATGCCACAGCCGATGCCATCGCGCTCTTCCTGCGCGAAGTGCGCGACATGCGCGCCCAGCCCATGCCCGGCCCGGAACTGCAGCGCGTGCGCAATGCCCTGCTGCTAGCGCTGCCTGGCGAGCTGGACACGCACCAGGCCCTGGCCACACACCTGGCCAGCGACTGGGCCCGGGACCTGCCCGCCGACGAGCTCAAGCAGCTGCCGCAGCGCCTGCGCCAAGTCAGCGCCGCCAGTGCCCAAGCCGCGTTGCGCGCTCACATCGATCCGACCCACCTGATCTTTGTGGGCGTGGGCGATTGGGCACAGCTGCAGCCCCAACTCGAGCAGCTGCGAGCACGCCAGCCGCAGCTGCGCTTGGAGCGGTGGTCAGCGGACGGCCCCGCCACACCCTGAGCCCCACGCCCAAAGAGAAAGCACAGCTTGCCCAGCGGCGAAAGCAACTGGCGCGGCCGCGGGCGGCGGTGTTGACGCACAATCTGCGCGCATGAGCACTGCCGCCGCCGCTGCCGGGTCAGCCCCGGACCTCGCCGCTTACATGCACACCCTGGGTGAGGCCGCGCGCGCCGCCAGCCGCCTGATGGCGACCGCACCCACCGCCGCCAAAAACGCAGCCCTGCTGGCCCTGGCCCGCCGCCTGCGCAACGAGGGGGCAGCCCTGGCCCTGGCCAATGCTCGCGACCTGCAGGCAGCCGAGGCTGCCGGTCTGGCCGCCCCGCTGTTGGACCGCCTGCGCCTCACGCCTGCGGTGATTGCCACCGTGGCCGAAGGCTGCGAGCAAATCGCTGCCATGCCCGACCCCATCGGCGAAATCACTGGCGTGAAGCGCCGCCCCAGCGGCATCAGCGTGGGCCAGATGCGCGTGCCCCTGGGCGTGTTCGGCATGATCTACGAGAGCCGCCCGAATGTGACCATCGAGGCGGCCTCGCTGGCCATCAAAAGCGGCAACGCCTGCATTCTGCGCGGGGGCTCTGAAGCCCTGCACGCCAACCAGGCCCTGGCCGCGCTGGTGGCCGAGTCCCTGGCCGAGGCCGGTCTGCCGCGCCACGCCGTGCAACTCATTGCCACCACCGACCGCGCCGCCGTGGGCCACCTCATCACCATGCCCGAGCATGTGGATGTGATCATCCCGCGCGGCGGCAAGGGGCTGATCGAGCGCATCGCCACCGAGGCCCGCGTGCCCGTGATCAAGCACCTGGACGGCAACTGCCATTGCTATGTCGACGCCGAAGTCGATCTGGACTTGGCCCTGACCGTGGTGGACAACGCCAAGACGCAAAAGTACAGCCCCTGCAACGCCACCGAGTCCCTGCTGGTGCACGCTGCGCAGGCCGCGGCGTTTTTGCCGCGCATCGGCGCCGTGTTCGCCGCCAAGGACGTGGAGATGCGCGGCTGCGCGGCCGCGCTTGAGCAGCTGGCGCAAGTGCGCGGTGCGCGGCTGCTGGAGGCCAGCGAAGCCGACTGGGCCACTGAGTACCTCGCCCCCATCATCAGCATCAAAGTGGTGGGCAGCTTGGACGAAGCCATCGTGCACATCAACCGCTACGGCTCGCACCACACCGACGCCATCCTGACCACGAGCCACCCGAACGCCATGCGCTTCCTGCGCGAGGTCGATTCCGCCAGCGTCATGGTCAACGCCAGCACCCGCTTTGCCGATGGCTTCGAGTACGGCCTGGGCGCCGAGATCGGCATCAGCACCGACAAGTTCCACGCCCGCGGCCCCGTCGGCCTGGAGGGCTTGACCTCGATGAAGTGGGTGGTGCTGGGGCAGGGCGAAGTGCGAGGCTGAGGAGCGCCACCCTGCTGACACCCCGTTGTCAGCAGGGCCTGCCCAGAATGCAAAGCTTCTCAACGAGGAGCTCCCATGAAAAGCGCCATCAGCTGGTTTGAAATCCCCACCCTGAATCTGCCCCGCGCGCAGGCCTTTTACGAGGCCATGCTGGACTGCAAGCTGCGCCCTGAAGCCATGGGGCCCTCGCAAGGGGCGATCTTCCCTTACGAGGGCGAGGGGGTTGGCGGTGCCTTGCTGTGTGGGCCCGATGCGCCCACGCCGGGCCACAGCGGAGTGCTGATCTATCTGGATGCCTCACCCAGCCTGGACGCGGCCGTACAGCGTGCCCGAGCCGCTGGCGCCGAGGTGCTGGTTGATCGCCTCGAATTGCCCGAGGGCCTGGGCTACATCGCCCACCTCATCGACTTGGACGGCAACTGCATTGGCCTGCATGCCCTGACTTGAGGGCCCCTCACCCCTGGTGAGGATGGCGGCCGTGCTCCTACACTGCCGCCATGCGCCGCGCTGACCGCCTCTTCCAACTCGTGCAGCTGGTACGCGGCCGCCGCCTCAGCACCGCCGAGTTTTTGGCGCAGCGCCTGGAGGTGTCGGTGCGCACGGTCTACCGCGACATTGCCGACTTGCAGCACCACGGCGTGCCCATTCAGGGCGAGGCCGGCGTGGGCTACCGCCTGGGCAAGGGCTTCGAGCTGCCGCCGCTGATGTTCAGCCACGACGAAGCGCAGGCCCTGGTGGCCAGCGTGCGCGTTGCCCAAACCTGGCTGGACCCCGAAATGGCGAACGCAGCCCTGCGCGGGCTGAGCAAAATCCTCTCTGTCCTGCCCTCGGGCACGCGCACGGCGGCACAAAGCCTGCCGCTGTACGCCCCACTCCAGGCCCTGGCACCTGAGACCCACGCCCTGCTCTCGGGCCTGCGTGCGGCGGCCCAAGCCCAGCAGCGCGTGCACCTGAGCTACTGCGACGAGCACGGCTGCAGCAGCCAGCGCAGCGTGCAGCCCTTGGGCTGTTTTTTCTGGGGCAAGGTGTGGACGCTGGCGGCGTGGTGCGAAGCGCGTGAGAGCTTTCGCAGCTTTCGCCTGGACCGCATCCAGTCCTGGCAGCTCGCACAAGGCCCAGCGGCCCATTTCCAAGCCAGCAGCGGCCGCACCCTGGCCGACTACCTGCGCGCCAATGCCTCTGAAGACGCCGTGAGCGCGCTCACCGCAGACAGCTAAAGCCCATCTGGCCGCGCCGCTGGCCCAATGCGCACACGCCGCGCTGGCACACTTACGCCCATGACCACTCCCCAACAAGCCCACTGCGCACGCACCGCGCTGGTGCTCTTCTCCGGCGGCCAAGACTCCACTGCCTGTCTGGCCTGGGCCTTGGACCGTTTCGCCCACGTTGAGACTCTGGGTTTCGATTACGGCCAGCGCCATCGCATCGAACTGAGCTGCCGCCAAACGGTGCGCGCCGAGCTGGCCGCGCAGTTCCCGCAATGGGCGGCCAAGCTGGGTGAGGACCATGTGCTGGACCTCTCGCTGCTGGGCCAAATTTCCGACACCGCGCTCACCGCCGAGCGCGCCATCGAGATGGCGGCCAATGGCCTGCCCAACACCTTTGTGCCCGGGCGCAATCTGCTGTTCCTGAGCTTTGCTGCCACGCTGGCCTACCGCCGCGGCGCCTCGGTGCTGGTGGGCGGCATGTGCGAGACGGATTACTCCGGCTACCCCGACTGCCGCGACAACACGCTCAAAGCCCTGCAAGTGGCGTTGAGCCTGGGGCTGGATACGCCCATGACGCTCGAGACACCGCTGATGTTCCTGACCAAGGCGCAGACCTGGCAGCTGACCGAGCAGATGGGCGGCGCAGCGCTCAACGAGCTCATCATCGAGCACACCCACACCTGCTATCTGGGTGAGCGCAAGCAGCGCCATGACTGGGGTTGGGGCTGCGGCCACTGCCCGGCCTGCGCGCTGCGCGCCACGGGCTGGCAGCAGTACCGGAGCACGCCATGAACTGGACCAACCTGCTGGGCTGGCTGGCGCTGGCCTTGATTTTGTTTTGGGCCATTGGCGCCTACCACCGCATGGTGCAGCTGCGCAGCGCCATTGGCGCCGCCTACCGCCAGCTGGACGAGGCGCTGAACCAGCGCTCCACGCTGTGCGAGCAGCTGGTGGCACAGCTGGGGCCCTTGCTGGACAACGAGCAAGCCACCTTTGACGCACTGGCCTCCGCCCAGGCCGAGGCGCAAACGGCCGCGCAAGCGGTGCGTGCGCGGCCGCACGCGGGCGATCCGGTGGCCCGCCTGGCCGTGGCCAGCGCCATGCATGCGGCGGCCTTGACGCGCCTGATGTCGCTGGTGGAGCACCACCCGGAAATTGCTTACCGCGCTGAGATTGCGCCCTTGATGGACGAGCTCAAGATGGTGGAGCGCCAGCGCTCCTTCGCGCGCCAGGTGTTCAACCAGGCCGTGACCACCTACAACGAGGCGGTGCAGGAATTTCCCACGCGCGTGCTCAACAGCATTTTTGGCTTCAGCGAAGCGCGCAGCCTCTAGCCCGCGCGGCCCGCGGCCCTCAGTTGCACTCGATCACGCCGCTGGCCAGCAGTTCTTCGAGCAGCGCCGTCAGCGCTTTGCCGCTCATGGCGTAGGGGTCCAGGCGCGCGCTGGCGCTGTACTTGAGCACCAAAGCCGGGTTCAGGCGCTGCAGATTGACTTGGCCCATGGACCAGCCCGCAAAGCGCCGCTCGGCGATCTCGTCGTAGCTCAGCAGGATCTGATCTTGGTGGCGCGCGTCTTGCAGGATGCGCTTGTAGCGCGCGTTCACCGCCATGCGCCCGCCTTCGAGCACCTGCAAAAACACCCCGGCGTTGAAGCACAACACGCCGGTGATGCCGTCATGCGGGTTGTGCTCGCGCGACTCCCGCAGGATGTGCCCGAGGTCGGTGGCGCTGAGCTCCTGGGTGGCACGGCTGGCGTAAACAAGGCGAACAAGCATGGGCGGCTCCGGAAGGCGGTTCATACGGGCAAGAGCTCAGCTCTTGCGGATGAGAGAGAGGAACTCGCGACGCAGATTGGGGTCCTTCAAAAACGCGCCGCGCATGACACTGTTGATCATCGTGGAGTCCATGTCTTTGACGCCGCGCCAATGCATGCAGAAATGATCTGCATCCATGACGATGGCCAGGCCGTCGGGCTGCACGCGGCGCTGCAGCTCATTGGCCAGCATGGTCACGGCCTCTTCCTGGATCTGCGGGCGGCTCATGATCCAGTCGGTCAGGCGCGCGTACTTGGACAGGCCGATGAGGTTGGAGTGCTCGTTGGGCAGCAGGCCAATCCACACCTTGCCGATGATGGGGCAGAGGTGGTGCGAGCAAGCGCTGCGCACGGTGATGGGGCCCACGATCATGAGCTCGTTGAGGCGCTCGACGTTGGGGAACTCCGTCACCGCCGGGGCCGCTTCGAAGCGGCCGCGGAAGACCTCGCGCACAAACATCTTGGCCACGCGCTTGGCGGTGTCCTGAGTGTTGTGGTCGCTGTCGGTGTCAATCACCAGGGCCTTCAGCACTTCTTGCAGCTTGCCCTGCACCTCCGCCTGCAACTGCTCCAGTTCACCCGGCGCGATGCAGTCGGCAATGTTGTCGTTGGCGTGGTAGCGGCGCTGCGCCTGAACCAGGCGGTAGCGCACACGCTCCGAGGCCGGTAGCGCGGCCAATTCGGCTTCGCTCAAGATGGGTAGTCCGTTCATGATGTTCGATATTTCCGGGCGTGTGTTCGGGGCCTGTGTTCGGAGCGTCTGGCCGCGCATTGTGCTTGGGAATGCCCTTAGCCCTGCCCGCACAGGGGTCATGCGCGCACTACACTTGCCACGGTGTCACCCATTCCTGCCCCCCCAACACCGCCGTCTGACGCCGCCCCCAGCCTCCACCCGCCACTGAGCCTGCTGCTGGTGCAGTGCGCCAGTGCCGTGCAGGCGGTGCGCGAAGGCCAATCCCTGACCGACTGGCTGTCGCGCTGCCCGGCGCCGCTGCGCCCGGCCGTGCAAAGCCTGAGCTTCGAAGCCCTGCGCCGCCTGGGCGCCACGCTGGCCGTGCGCACGCGCCTGGCGCCCAAAACGCCCGCACCGCGCGTGGACAACCTGCTGCTGAGCGCACTGGCCCTGCTGTGGCCGCAAAGCCAACCGGCCTATGCCGCGCACACGGTGGTGAACCAGGCCGTTGAAGCCGCACGCCAGCACGCTCCCAAGGCAGCGCCTTTCGTCAATGCGGTGCTGCGGCGCTTCATGCGCGAGCACAAGGTGCTGCTGCCCTCGGTGCTGGAGCAGCCCGTGGCGCGCTACAACCACCCCGCGTGGTGGATCGACAAGCTGCAGAGCGACTGGGGTGCGCTCGCCCCGGCCTTGCTGCAAGCCAACAATGCGCGCGCGCCCATGAGCTTGCGCGTCAACGCCCGCCAGTCCAGCGCTGCGCACTACCTCGCCCAGCTCAACGAGGTCGGCCTGTCGGCCCGCCCGCTCAACGCCGAACTGCTGCCCCACGCCCTGCTGCTGGAGCAGCCCTCGCCCGTGCAGGCGCTGCCGGGCTTTGCGCAAGGTGCAACCTCGGTGCAAGACGCGGCGGCCCAGCTGGCCGCACCGCTGCTGCTGGGTCAGCTGCGGCCGCAGCAGGCCCAGCATTGGCCCATCCTTGGTGCGGGTGCTCGCGTGCTGGACGCCTGCGCCGCGCCTGGCGGCAAAACCGCCCATCTGCAAGAGCTGGCGGACAACGGCCTGGCCTTGCTGGCACTCGACGCCGACGCGCAGCGCCTGCAACGCGTGCAAGACAACCTCCAGCGCCTGCAGCTGCAGGCCCAGGTCAAAGCCGCCGATGCGCGTGATGTGCAGAGCTGGTGGGACGGTCAAGCCTTTGACGCCATCTTGCTCGACGCGCCGTGCAGCGCCTCGGGCATCGTGCGCCGCCACCCCGATGTGCGCTGGCTGCGCCGCGCCAGCGACATCAGCGCCCTGGCACGCGTGCAGAGCGAACTGCTGGAGGCCTTGTGGCCGCTGCTCAAACCGGGCGGGCGCTTGGTCTACGCCACCTGCTCGGTCTTCAAGGCCGAGGGCCAAGACCAAATCGACGCGTTTTTGCAACGACACGCCGATGCCTCCATGCATGATGTGCCAGGTGCCACGGGTCATTTACTCCCTCTGGATGAGAATGATCCTCTGGCTCCTGCGGCCCTGGACGGCTTCTTCTACGCCTTGCTGACCAAGTCCGCCTGACCCCCGTGGCCTCGGCATACCGAGGCCTATTGCCCCGGCCTCAATGCAGCAGACACCGACCGCCCACGCCCGCTCAGTTTTCGGCTCCGCAGCGCGCCGCCTGCTGGGCATGGTGCGCGGCTGCTGGCTGGCCCTGGTGCTGCTGCTCGTGGTGCCGGGCGGGGTTTGGGCCCAGGCGCCCAGCATCCAACTCCAACACCTCAGCACCGAACGCAGCGAGGATGGCCTGCGCCTGAGCTTCAGCACCCGCTTTGAGCTCTCCAAGCCCGTTGAGGACGCCCTGCACAAAGGCGTGCCCGTGTACTTCAGCGCCGAGGCGCGGCTGCGCAAATCGCGCTGGTATTGGCGCGACGCGCGCATCACCGAGTCCAGCCGCAGCTGGCGTCTGAGCTGGCAGCCGTTGACACGCCAGTACCGCGTGTCCACCGGCGGTCTGCACCAAAGCTATGAGTCTCTGCCCGAGGCCCTGGCCTCGCTGCGCGGGGCTTCGGGCTGGCGCATTGCCGAGGCCAAAGATCTCGACGACGCCTCCGGCTACTACCTGGAATTCAGCTACCGGCTGGACACCTCACAGCTGCCCAAGCCGCTGCAGATTGGACTGGTGCAGGGCTGGGACCTGGCGCTTGAACACAAGCAGCCCGTCAACGTGGACAGCCCAGCGCGCACCAGCCCGTGAAACCTCGCATGAGTCGCATTGCCCGCTGGGCCTGGTTGACGGCCCTGCTGGCGGCCTGCAGTGCCAGTGGCCTGCTGGCGTTTTTGCTCTCCGTCAGCACCTCCGCGCAGCGCGGGTTTTTCGAACGCCACTACGTCTGGCTGTTCTGGGCCAACGTGGCCATGGCCACCGTGCTGCTGGCCGTCATCGTCGGCACGGGCGTGCAGCTGCTGCTGCGCGTGCGGCGCGGGCGCTTTGGCAGCCGCTTGCTGCTCAAGCTCGCAGCCATTTTTGCCATGGTGGGCCTGGTGCCTGGCGTGCTCACCTACGCGGTGTCCTACCAGTTCGTCAACCGCAGCATCGAGAACTGGTTTGACCAGCGCCTGGCCGGCGCCCTGGATGCCGGCCTGAACCTGGGCCGCAGCACGCTCGATGGCCTGGTGGCCGACCTGGGCGCGCGCACGCGCAGCACCGCCGAGCGCTGGACCGATATGCAGTCCACCGCCCTGGGCCTGGAGCGCGTGCGCGAGCAGCTCTCGGCACAGAGCGTGGCGCTGCTGGGTGCCAATGGCCAGGTGCTGGTCAATGTCACCGGCGACACCAGCACCTTGCTGCCCGAGCGCCCGCGCCCCAGCTTGCTGCGCCAGGCCCATGCCAGCGGCTTGGTGGCGCAGCTCGAAGGCCTGGACGACGAAGCGACCGCCCTGCAAGGCCAGGCGCGGGTGCGCGCCATTGCGCTGCTGCCCACCCTCAACCTGCAGCTCACCGGCGGCGACCGCTACCTCATGGTGGTGCGCCAGCTGCCCAGCCAGGTGGTGGCCAACGCCCTGGCCGTGCAGGCCGCCAACGCCGAGTACCAACAGCGCGCCCTGGAGCGCGACGGCCTGCGCCGCATGGTGCTGGGCACCCTCACGCTGGTGCTGGTGCTGTCGGTGTTTGCCGCCGTGCTGCTGGCCGTGGCCCTGGGCCGCCAGCTGGCCCAGCCCCTGCTGCTGCTGGCCGAAGGCGTGCGCCAGGTGGCCCAAGGCGACCTGCGCGCCAAGCCTGTGTTCGCCTCGCGCGACGAGCTCGGCGGCCTGACGCGTTCTTTTGCCGACATGACCCAGCAGCTGGCCGATGCGCGTGCCCTGGTCCAGCGCAGCGTCAGCGAGCTCGAAAGCGCGCACACGCATTTGCAGACCATTCTGGACAACCTCACCGCTGGCGTGATCGTGTTTGACGCGCAGCGCCGCATCGCCACCGTCAACCCCGGCACCACGCGCATCCTGCGCTCGCCCATGTCGGCCTACACCGGGCGCCTGCTCGAAGAGGTGCCCGGCCTGAGCCACTTGGCCCAGCACATCTGGCAGCGCTTTGACCAGCAACCCGACGAACCCGGCGCGCGCGACCACTGGCAAGACGCCCTCGAACACCCACTCGACCCGCAGCACACGCTCACGCTGCTGATGCGTGGCGCCACGCTGCCGCACGACGCGCGACTCATCGTCTTTGACGACATCAGCGAGGTCGTCTCCGCCCAGCGCTCGGCCGCCTGGGCCGAAGTGGCGCGGCGCCTGGCGCATGAAATCAAAAACCCGCTCACGCCCATCCAGCTCTCGGCCGAGCGGCTGCAGCACAAGCTCGCCGACAAGCTCGAAGGCACCGACCAGGCCATGCTCATCCGTGCCGTGGGCACCATCGTCAACCAGGTCCAGGCGATGAAGCAGCTGGTCAACGAATTCCGCGACTACGCCCGCCTGCCCGCGGTGCAGCTGCAAGCGCTGGACCTCAACGCGCTGATCTCCGAAGTCCTCGCCCTCTACGCGCAGGAGCAGGAACAAGGGCGCCTGCGCTGCGTTCTGGCAAGCACCCTGCCCGCCATCCTGGGCGATGCCACACAGCTGCGCCAAGTCATTCACAACCTCGTGCAAAACGCGCTGGACGCGGTGGCCGAACGCCCCGATGGCCATGTGTTGCTGAGCACCGAAGCACGCCATGCCCCCGATGGCCGCGCACTGGGCGTGCGCCTGCTGCTGAACGACAACGGGCCAGGCTTCGCCCAGCAAGTGCTGCAGCGTGCCTTCGAGCCCTACGTCACCACCAAGGTCAAAGGCACGGGCCTGGGTTTGGCCGTGGTCAAAAAGATCTGCGATGAACACGGTGCCCGTATCCGGCTGAGCAACTTATCGAATGAGGATCAACCCGAATCCGTGTCGATAGGCGCACAAGTTTCGATATCATTTTCAAAACTCGCGCCTGTCCAGAGCCCCATACAGGAGCCGTCCCAGTCCGCGTGAACCCTAGGCATACATGGCAACCATTCTTGTTGTTGACGACGAATTGGGCATCCGCGCCCTGCTGTCCGAAATCCTCTCCGACGAGGGGCACACGGTGGACCTCGCTGAAAACGCTCAGCAAGCCCGTGCATACCGTGATCGCTCCCGGCCCGACTTGGTCCTGCTCGACATCTGGATGCCCGACGTCGACGGCGTCACCTTGCTCAAAGAGTGGGGCGGCAACGGGCAACTCACCATGCCCGTCATCATGATGAGCGGCCACGGCACCATAGACACCGCCGTGGAAGCCACCAAGTTCGGTGCCATGGCTTTTCTGGAAAAACCCATCACGCTGCAAAAGCTGCTGCGTGCCGTGGAGCAAGCGCTGGTCAAGACCGCGCCCCGGCCCGTGCCGCCCGCCTCGCCCGCCATGACCATGCACAACTACATGCGCATGGACCCCATCGGCATGGGCGGCGTCAGCAGCAACCTGGGCCACATCAACGGCGGCATGGGTGGCGGCATGAACATGCACCACCCCGTGGTGGCCTCCAATATGGGCAGCAACCTGCCCCTGCAGCCCACGCTGTCCTCCGAACAACTCTTCGAACTGGACCGCCCCCTGCGCGAAGCCCGCGACGCCTTCGAGAAGAGCTACTTCGAGTTCCACCTGGCCAAGGAAAACGGCTCCATGACCCGCGTGGCCGAAAAAACCGGCCTGGAGCGCACCCACCTCTACCGAAAGCTCAAACAACTGGGCGTCGATCTTTCAAGAAATAAGCGCAACAGCGGAATTTAGTGTTATAGTCTCGGTCTTCGCTGATCTGCAGACACAGAGACAGCAGCGAAAAAGGCCAAGTAGCTCAGTTGGTAGAGCAGCGGATTGAAAATCCGCGTGTCGGTGGTTCGATTCCGCCCTTGGCCACCAGAATTCATCAGTGCTCACAAGCACTTAGCAAAAGCCCCGCACAGCTCAACTGTTCGGGGCTTTTCTACATCGGCCAGGCATCTGACGTGCCTCCTCCAGCACGCAGCGCAGAGGCGTTAGCGCGAAGGCGCTGGTTTCATCATGCTTGGGGTTCTCGGAACATCTGGCGCAGTTCGCGTTTGAGCACCTTGCCGACAGGATTGCGCGGTAGCGAGTCGAGCACCATCAGCCGCTCCGGCAGCTTGAAGGGCGCCACCTTCTTTTCCTCGCGCAGGAAAGTGGCCAGGCTCTCCAGTGTCAGGCTGCTGCCGGGCTTGGGGGCCACGCAGGCGCACAAGACCTCGCCCAGCTCGGCATGCGGCACGCCGACGATGGCAACTTCCTGGATGTCGGCATGGGTGGCAAGCAGACCCTCTACCTCCTCCGCCGAGATCTTCATGCCGCCGCGCACGACCAAGTCCTTGAGGCGGCCGACGAAACGCAGGTGCTGCCGGGTGCTCGCGATCTCGAACAGATCGCCGGTGCGGAAATAGCCTTGCTCGTCGAAGGCCCTGGCATTGAGCTCGGGCCCTGCCGCATAGTAGCCAGAGAAGACCGTGGGGCCGGCAATGCGCAGTTCACCAACCTCGCCAGGCTCGGTGATCTCGCGCTCGTCGCCCACGGCCACCAAGCGGGTTCTGACGAGGTTGTTGATGCCCGTGACCCAGGGGCCGCGGTCCGGAGCGCCTGGGCGCGGGAACAAGGTGGCGCGCTCGTGGCTGTCCGGAATGTCGGCCTCGCTGCCGCACAGGCCGGCACCTTCGTTCGAGCCAAAGTAGTTCTGGATCTCCACGCCATAGCGCTGGCGGTAGGTGTCGATCATCCAGGGCGACAGAGGCGCCGAGCCCGAGCCGATGCGCGACAGGCGCTTGAAATCGATGCCCTCCAGCAGCGCCTCCTGCTGCAGCAGCCGGGTCAGGATGGTCGGCGGGGCCAGCGTGTAGTCGACGCGCTCTTCGCGCAATTGCTGCAGAAAGACCATCAGGTCGAAGGGATGGTGCAGGATCAAGGTCATGCCCTTGAGCAGCCAGCCCACAAAGCCGCCGCTCAAGCCACCCATGTTGACGAGCGGGAAGGGGTTGAGGAAGCGCTTGCCCGGCGCCATGCCTGCTGCGTCGACTGTGCCTTTGGACTGCCAGTACCACTCATTGCTGCTGCGGGGCACGCCCTTGGGTCGCGACTCGGTTCCGGAGGTCCAGCAGATCGTCACAACGTCATTGGCCGAGAGCCCGATGGCCGCAGCCTGGACGCGCATGGCGGCGTATTCCTCGGCGCTGACATCCTGCGCCTCCAGAGAGACGGCTGCGGCGGGCAGCTCGACGCCAAAGGCCAGCAGTTGCTTCACATCGGGCAGCGCGGCCATCATCGCCGCGTGGCCGTGCTTGCTGATGCGTGCGGCGGTGATCACCGTGCTTGCATTGCAGACCTGCAGGGCATGCGACACCTCATGCTCCCGATAGACGGCCGGCAGCGGCGAAATCACCACGCCCAGCCGATGGCAGGCCAGATAGGTGGCAACCTGGGCCGAGCAGTTGGGGAGTTGAACCACGACGATATCGTCACGACGCAGGCCAGCGCGGTGCAGCAAAGCGGCGAGGCGCTCCACCTCGGCGAACAGCAGGCGCCAGCTGAGCCGGCGCGGCGCCATGTCGGCAATGGCGGCGAGATTGGGCGGATCGACGACCGCTTCGTCTTCGGGCATGCGCTCGACGTTGGCGATGAACATGTCCCACAAGGTGCGATTACTCCAGTGACCGGCACCGACCATCTCTGCGATGCGCTCTGAGGGGCAAAGAATCATTGGGGCACTCCTTCGACGACGAAGCTCAGGACGGTGGCGCAGGAGCCCCCGATGTTGAGGGTTTGGAGGCGGCGCGCGCCTTCGATCTGATTGGCCCCGGCCGTGCCGCTGACCTGGCGCGCCGAATCCAGCAGCATGCGTGCGCCGGTGGCGCCCACGGGATGGCCGCAGCCGATCAGGCCTCCGCTCATGTTCACCGGGCAGCGGCCGTGACACTCGATGCTGCCGTCCTCGATGGCCTGCCAGCTCTGTCCGGGCGGGGTCAGGCCGAAGTGGTCGATGGCCATGTATTCGGTCATCGTGAAACAGTCGTGCGTTTCGATGCCGTCCACAGCGTCGATGCTGCCGATGCCGGCGCGACGCCAGGCGTCCCTGATGGCTTGGTGCACATGGGGGAAGACCAGGGGCTCGCCAGCGCTGCGCTCGAGCTTGTCCTTCAGGCGCAGCGCCACATTGCGATGGCCCCAGCCGGTGATGCGCGGCAGCGCCTCCAGCCGCCGACCGAGGCGGCGGGCATGGGCGGCGGCGAAGTCGGGGGAGGCCAGGAGCAGCGAGCAGGCGCCATCGGTGATCTGGCCACAGTCCTGGCGGCGCGTGCCGGGCTCGATCAGCGGGTTGGCGGCGGCGTCGTCAGTAAAGCTCTGCTCACTAAACTTCCAGCGGCGCGTCTGCGCCAGCGGGTTCAGGCGCGCATGCGCATAGTTGAGTTCGGCAATGCGGTTGAGGTAGCGGCGGTCCAGTCCGTAGCGGCGCTCGTACGCTTCGGCCAACAGTCCGAAGGCGGCGGGCCACATGAATCGGCAATCGATGTCTTCGCGTCCCTGCCAGGAGGCCGAGTTCTGGTTCTGCGCGGCCTGATCGCCTTCGAGGTTCTTGAGTTCCTCGGCGCCGACGACGAGCACACAGTCGTAACGGCCGGCTTCGATCTCGGCCATGGCCGCGGCCACCGCCAGGGATGCCGAGGCACAGGCGCCCTCGTGGCGCATGGCGGGCACGCCCCAGAGTTCGGGCACGACTTGCGCCACCATGGAACCCAGATGCGCCTGCTGGCGCTGCAACTCGCCGAAGGCATTGCCGACGTGGATGCTCTGCACCTGCCCGGCATCAAGGCTTGCATCGGCCAGCGCGCCCTGCACGCTCTCACGCATCATGTCGGACAGGTCTTGCCCCTGGCGTGACCAGACCTTGGCGAAATCGCTCTGGTGGCCGCCCAGGATGTAGGTGGGGCGAGTCATGGCTTGCGGCTCCATCCGTCGATGCGCGCCGCAGCAATCCAGCAGCCGTGGAAACCGGTCGGGATATGGCGCGGGATCAGCACCTGCGCCACCGGCCCCTTCGAGAGGTCGCGGGCGTCGAAGACTTCCAGCGTCTGACGCTTGAGGCCTTGATGCCAGTGAAAGGCGATCACATAGCCATCGTCTTCGGCCTGAGCCTGGTCGGCGGCAGCGAACCAGGGTTCGGAATACCAGCTGTGCTCGGGGCTCTCGCTCCAGGCGGAGAGAACCGCGCCGGTGTCGAGGTCGTACTTGCGCAGGCCGGTCCATTGCAACACGCGGTCTTCACGCTGGTCGCAAAGGTAGCCAAAGCGGGTGCGGCGCCCGGTGAGAGCCGCGTTGTAGCCGGGGAACTCGACATTGCGTTCGGGGTCCAGCGGCGCCTCCTGGGTTTGGCCGGTGCGCAGGTTCATGGACCAGCGCCACAGCCGCGCACGCTGCACCAGTTCGGCCACATTGCGTGCGGTGCGCACGGGGTCGATGCTGCCGTCGGCATGCAGCGCGGGCATGTAGCGGCAGCCGACCATGACGATCCAGTCGCCGTCCTCCCAGGCATTGACCGTGTGATACAGAAAGCAGGGCGTGAAGTCGAACCAGCGGATCGAATCACCTGCGCCCAGGCGGGGAATCACGCCCAAGCGCGTCTTCATCTCCGGGTGGAATTCGATCTTGTGGCGGCCGAGCTTGAGTGCCTCAGGGTTGTGGAACAGCGGCAGGTCGTGAAGGATGGAGTAGTGCTGCGTGACCGCCATGTCGTGTGGCAGGCGGGGGCCGGGCAAATCGATGGGGACGTAGTGCTTGAGCGCGCCGTCGGCACCGATGACGCCGTAGTGCATATACGGTGCTTCGAGGCCATAGTCGAAGAACATCAGCTCGCCGCTGATCTCATCCACCTTGCAGTGGGCCGAAATGCCACCGCCGCTGGCGCGAACCGCTGCGCTGCGCCCGGTGGTTTCCAGCGTGACAGGATCGAATTCCCAGGCTTCGCCCGACATGTACCAGAGCGCCAGGGCCTTGCCAGCGTGACCGACCAGGTCGGTGTTGCCGCTGTCCTTCAGTCGCTTGTCATCGCGACCCTTGAGGGTCTCGCGAATGCCCCAAAAGCGCGCCTCACCAGCAGCCTGTTCTTCGACGAAGGCATCGGTGCGCAGCCAGCGATTCCGATAGGTGAGGCGGCCATCGCGGAACTGCGCTGCGTGGATCATGCCGTCGCCGTCGAAGGCGTGGTATCGGCCCTGGGGTTCATGGCGCGGGTTAGGGCCGGTGCGCATATAGACCCCGTTGAGGTCCGTCGGAATGCGGCCGGACAACAGCGGCAGTTCGCTGCTCTCGGACTCGTCAAAAACCGGCGCAAAGGGGCCGATCAGCATGGGGCCATGATCGGTGCCAAAGGGCGCGAAGTCGTCAACGGCGGGAGGGGGCTTGAGGCTCATGGGGGGCTCCTGGTGTTCACGCAGCGGCCGGGCGGCGCGACTGCACGATGCGAAAGCGGCTGGTGACAAAGTTGGGCTCGGTCAGGCTGGCGTTGCCTGCCGGGTTGAGGCCGGTCACGTGGTAGTCGCTGTAGGCGGCTGCAAAGTTCAGCGGCATGGGGCCGATGAGATTGACAGTCAGTTGAGCGCCAGCTCGCGCGTAGGCGGCCTCGGCGGCAGCGATAAAGGCTTCGTCTTCGCTGTAGAGAAAGGCGGTCAGACCGCCGAACTCGCGCGTGTCGGTCGTGGCCTGCGCCAGTGCGTCGGCCGCGTCTTCACAGGCAATGACAAAGCCGATGGGGCCGAAACGTTCTTGCCCGTAGAGCGCGCGGTGTCGGGTGTCGGTGCGGATCAGCAAGGGCGTGCGGGTGCGCGCCGCCGGATAGGCCGGATGCGGGTAGGCGTGCGAGCCCAGCAGGACCTCGCCGACCTCGGCACCCCGCGCCTCGAGTTCATCCAGCAGGGCCACGGTCTGCGGCGCCTGGATGGCCGCCAGAATCATGGCGGCCCTGCGCGGCTCGGTGGCAATGGCCTGGACGGCTGCGGCCAGGCGGCGTGCGACCTCGTCGAAAGAAACCAGCCCGCTGGGCGTGCGCACGCCTTGGCGCGGCACGTAGAAGTTCTGCGGGCTCGTGCACATCTGGCCGCTGAACATGCACAGGGTGGTGGCCAGGGCACGCAGTGCGGCATCGAGATCGGCCGCCGATTCCAGCACCACGGTATTGCAGCCCGAGGTTTCGGTGAAGACGATGGCCGGGTGTGCGTTCTTCTCCACCCAGACGCCGAACTGGGCGCTGCCGGTGAAGTCGACGATGCGGGTCGCGGGATGCTGGACCAGCACCTTGCCCAGCGGCTCGGCCGTGCTGTCCAGCGCCAGCGTGACCAGATTGGGGTCGAAGCCCGCCTCGGTGAGCACGCGGCGCAGCAGGCGCACGCTCAGCGCCATCGGCAGCACGGCCGCCGGGTGGGGCTTGACGATGACCGGATTACCCGTCGCCAGGCTGGCCAGCATCGATGGCCAGGCGTTCCAGGTTGGGAAGCTCGCGCAGGAGAAGCACACGGCCACACCGCGCGGAACGACCCGGTAGCGCTTGTCCAGGACCACGTTGGCGCTGCCGAAACGGCGTGCCCAGCGGGCCTGGACCGGCACGGCGCGCATGGCGTCCTCGGCGTGCACCAGGGCTTCAATCGCCCGATCCAGCGCGTTGACGCCGGAGCCCGCATAGGCCATGTTGGCGCTCTGGCCCGAGGTGTGCTGGACCGCCAGCGCGATCTCGAACAAGGCCTCCCGGTAGAGTCGGTCAACGGCCTCCATCAGCACGCCGATACGCGTCTCGATGCCCGCCTCGGCCCAGGCCGGCAGTGCCGCCTCGGCAGCGGCGAACAGAGCGTCCGGATCGGCACGCGGGTAGCGTATGCCCAGCGGCGCCTGGGTGTAGGGCGAGACCTCTTCGCCGAGTTCGCCCACCGTGCCAGGTTGCTCGAGGGCAAAGGGCCGTCCCAGCTGGGCCTCGAATCGCTCACGGGCGGCCGACTGGGCCTGCTCGGCATCGGGATAGTCCGCTGCGGTGTCAGGGAATGGGCTCCAGTGCCCCCGCTCGCGGCAGGCCTGGCGCGCCCGCTCCAGCAGGGCCTGGTGTTTCGCAAAGAAATTCATGCGGTCGCCCTCCTCCAGCGCAGGCGATGCTGGCGCGGACTGGCTTGGCCCGGCACGGCTTCGCTGGCCGACAGCGTGAGCACGCCGTCGGCGCTGATATGCACATGCCGCTGCTGCTGGCTGCCGACGAAGTTCGGATTCAAGGCCTGTTGGACCTCATGCACAACCCGCAGCGAGGCGCCAGCACCCTCCAGCCGATAGCGGCCCGCATAGTGGAAGTGGCTCTCGAAAGCGCCCAGCCGCTGCGCCACCGGGGCCTGGCGCACGCTTGCGCCCTCCAGCGGTGCGCGGTCGGCACGGGAAATGGCAGCACTCATATAGCCGTCGCTGCTGTAGACGATGAGCCCGGTGGCCCCTTCGCCGAAGGGGTGCACGGGTGGGCGCCCATCACCGTAGTCGATTTCCCAGGCGAGCAACGTCCAGCTGCCCAGCAAGGGGTTGTCGTCTGGATTCACCGGGCCAGCCCCGGGCGTGCAGCGGCTCAAGTGGGTGCGCGCTGCATGGAACTCCTGCTCGATGCGGTCCACGACGGCACCGACCGGCTCGACGGCGTGGATGGCGCCCACACCCTGGCCAGCGGCCCAGAGCTGCGCCCAGCGCTTGGCCGGGTTCTCCAGGCTGTTGTAGTTGCGCGTGGGCGCGGGCGACGAAACATCGTCCGGGTCGATGCCGTTGGCCAGCAGCGAAGGCCTGAGCCAGCTGGCGGGTGTGCCGGTGATGGCCGCGCTGACGACCAGGTCCTCCAAAGTGCTGTCGACCAGCATCTGCTTGTAGGCCTGCTGCGCCATGCTTTCGCGGGTCGCGACGAAGCGGGTGCCCATGTAGACGTAGTCGGCGCCGCAGGCCAGGGCGCCAGCCAGCCCCCAGCCATCGCTGATGCCGCCGCCGAGCACGATGGTGCCATCGAAGAACTCGCGAACAGCGCTCACAAAGGCGAAGGGGCTGATGCTGCCGGTGTGGCCGCCCGCACCGCTGCAGATGCAGGCCAGGCCGTCCACGCCCGCCTCAACGGCTTTGCGGGCCAGGGTGGGCGATGTGACGTCAGCAAACACCAGCCCGCCGTAGGAGTGCACCACTTCGACCGCGGGCTTGGGACTGCCCAAGGCGGTGACGACGACGGGTGGGCGGTATTTCTGGACCAGCTTCAGGTCCTCGGGCAGGCGCGCATTGCTGCGGTGCGTGACGAGGTTGGCGCACCAGGCCCCCAAGGTGTCGGCGGGCTGTTCGTCGCGCAGCTGGGCCAGCCCCTGCGTGATCTGGCGCATCCAGTCCTCGAGTTGCTCGGGCGTGCGGGTGTTGGGCGTCGGGAAGGCGCCAACGATGCCAGCGCGGCATGCGGCAAGCACCAGCTCCGGCCCGGAGACCAGGAACATGGGGGCCGCGAACACGGGCAGGCGTGGAGCGAGAGCGTTGGTTTTCATGCTCGTTCAAAGCCGCTCGACAACCATCGCCGCGCCAACGCCCATGGCGCCGGAACACACCACGAGCCCCAGACGGCCGTCGGTGGCATCCAGGGTGTCGAGCAAGGTGGAAAGAAGAATGGCGCCGGACGCGCCCATCGGATGGCCCAGGGCCAGATGGCCGCCGTTGCTGTTGACCCGTTGGGGATCGACGTCGCAGTCGCGCAGGAACTTGGCCATGGCCACGGCAAAGGCCTCCATGAATTCGATGCAGTCCATGTCGGCCAGCCTCAGGCCAGCGCGGGCCAGTGCACGCTGCATGGCGGCAAAGCCCGCCGTGAGCGACGCGGCCGGATCGGCGCCGCATTCGGCGTAGGCCAGGATGCGCGCGCGCGCTCGGCCCGCGCCCGCCAAGTCTGCCGAGCCCACCAGCGCCAGACCCGCGCCATCGCACATCGGGGGAGCGTGCGAGAGCGTGTGGCTGGCCACGAATGTTTCGCCGTCCAGCGCGGCGGCGTATTCGGTCGCGAGACCGCCGAAGGCTGGTTTGAGCGCAGCGAGAAGCTCGGCCGAGGTCTTCGGCCGCGGACATTCGTCCTGCGTTAACGCGCCGCAGGCGATGCGCGAACCCTGCCGCAGCGGATCGAGCTGGGCGGCGGCGGCCCGCTGCTGCGACTGCAGGGCCACGGCGTCCAGCGCCTCACGGGCAATGCCCTCCCGCGCAGCAAGCCGATCAGCCGCCAGGGCTACCGGCACAAAGCGGTTGCGCGGTGCGAAGCTGCTGTCGGCGTAGTAGCTTGCGCCGTCTGCCATAAAGCCCACCTGGGACATCATCTCCACGCCACCGGCCAGCGCCGCATTCAGCTGCCCGGCGCCCACCATGGCCGCCGCATATCCGATGGCAGCAAGCCCGGAGGCGCAGTAGTTGTTGAGGGTGGTGGCGCTGCATGCATCGGGCAGGCCCAGGTGCAGCTTGCTGGCCAGGGCGATGTGCCCGCCCTGGCTGCCGACTTGGCCCACGCAGCCCAGCAGCAGAGCCTCGGGCTCGGCGTCATGGCCGCGGTCGCGCAGGGCGCCCTGCAGGCGTGCCAGCAGGGCCTGCGGGGTGAGTGCAGCCAAGCCGCCGTCGGGCTTGGCCTTGCCGCGCGGGGTGCGCAGGGCGTCGTACAGGTAGACAGCGTTTTGCTTCACTTGAGCCTCCACGGCATGGAAACACCGCAGGTCTGCGGCGAGCCGAGGCCAGTCTAGTGAGGGCCCCATTGCGGACGCAGCGTGAGTTCCGATATGCTGAATTGAGTTTCGATATGCTGACAAGTGCATAAGGAAAACACCAACCTCCAGCGCTATCTGCGCAATGAGCCGCATCGGGTTCCGCTTGGCTATGAGGAGTACGCGGGGGATAAGCAGTTCGCCACGACACTGGCCCGCGGCATTGAGCTGATCCGCTGCTTCAGTGCGGATGAAACCGTGTTGTCGAACGCCGAACTCGCCGAACGCACCGGCCTGGCGCGGCCCACCGTCTCTCGCCTCACCTACACCCTGGTGTTGCTGGGCTATCTCAAACCGAGCGCCAAGTACGGCAAGTACCAACTCGGCTCCGCCCTGCTTTCAGCCACGTATCCGCTGATGGCATCCATCAGCCTGCGTCACCAGGCACGTACCGCGATGGAGATGCTGGCCGATGAGACCGGGGGTCAGGTGTCCATGGGCATCCGCGATCGTCTGAACATCGTGCTTGTCGAGACAAGCCGAAGCCGGCGGCGGGCACGCGGCCAGCTCCAGGGGCCCATGGCCGATACCGGCCTCTCCCTGCCGATCGCAGGCACGGCCATTGGCCGGGCCTGGCTGGCTGGCTGCGATGAAGCCACCCGAGCCGCGGTGCTCAACGAGATCCGCGTCAAAACCGCCAGCGACTGGGCACAGTTCGAGCGGCCCATCGGCCTGGCACTGAAGGACTGTGCCCGCGACGGGTTCTGTGTCATTGAGGGTGATCTGCTGCACGACATCCACGCGGTGGGCGTTCCGTATGGCCGCACCGCAGAAGGCGAGCTGGTTGCCTTCAATTGCGCATTTCAGGGCCCTTTGCCGCCAAGCTCGCAGGGCAAGAGCTGGCTGCGCGATGTCGTGGGGCTGAAGCTGCTCAACATGGTGCGGCTGCTGCGCGAAGGCCGGCATGCCTGAGCGAGAAGCGATGCCGCCCAGGCTCAGGCTCTCCCATCACCTCGCCATGAAACGCTGCGCAGCCTGCCAGCCCAGCTCGGCCATGGGACCCGCCTTGGCGCCGGTGGCCACAGCGTCCAGCGCCGTTGCGCTACCGTCAGCAGCGCGCTGAGCGACGCCATGCAGGATGGCGGCCATGCGAAACAGGTTGTAGGCGATGTAGTAGTCCCAATGCCCTTGCGCATCCCGGCCCGTGGCGGCGCCGTACCAGGCCAGGTATTGGGACTCTTCGGGGATGCCGAGTGCCGCCAGATCGAGGCCGCCGATGCCACGCCACAGGGCCGGTGGAATGCGCCAGGCCATGCACTGATAGGCCAGGTCGGCCATCGGATGTCCCAAGGTCGACAGTTCCCAATCCAGGACGCCGATGATGCGCGGCTCGGTGGGGTGAAAGAGCAGGTTGTCCAAGCGATAGTCGCCGTGGACCAGGGTGGTCTCATCATCCGCGGGCAGATGCTCCGGCAACCACGCCATCAGACGGTGCATGGCATCGTTCATCGGCACCGTGGAGGCAAGGCATTGCTGCGACCAGCGGCGGATCTGCCTGCCCACATAGTTGCCTTCGCGTCCATAGTCGCTCAGGCCCAGGGCACGATAGTCCACGCCGTGCAGGGCGGTGATCACGCGGTTCATCTCGCGGTAGATGGCCTGGCGCTCGGCGCTGGTCATGCCAGGCAGGGACTGGTCCACCAGGACGCGCCCGTTGAGAAACTCCATCACATAAAACGGCGTGCCCAGCAGCGCGTCGCTGTCGCAGTAATGGAGCATGCGCGGCACGGGCACATCCGAGTCCGCCAGCGCCTTTTGCACGCGGTATTCGCGATCAACAGCATGCGCTGAGGCGATCAGCGTGCCAGGCGGCTTCTTGCGCAGCACATAGTCGCGACGGCCTGAACCCTCGCCGGTGGAGATGCGGTAGGTGGGGTTGGACTGGCCGCCGGCGAGCATGCTGCTCGTCAGCGGTCCTGGCCCAGCCAGCCCCAGTGCGCGCAGGTACTCGCCCAGCGCTTCTACCGGCAAGGTGTATTTGGCGCCACTCATAGCGAACTGACCAGGTGCGCGCCATCAACGGCAATGCTGGCGCCAGACATCGCCGAGCCCGCCTCGGAGGCCAGCAGCAGCAGGGGTCCGTCCAGATCCGCCAATTCGGCGAAGCGGCGCGTGGGAATGCGCGCGCGCAGCTTGTCGCCCGCGGGGCTGCTGAGGAAGTCGCGGTTCATGTCGGTGACGACATAGCCCGGCAAGAGCGCGTTGACGCGAATGCCATGGCGCGCGAGCTCCAGCGCCAGGGCCTTGGTGGCCTGCACGACACCGGCCTTGGAGATGGCGTAAGGCGCCACCCCGCCCGCCACGCGCTCACCCAGGATGGAGGCCACGTTGACGATGGCGCCGCCGCGGCCCGCCGCCACCATGCGCCGCGCCGCCTCGGTGGCTACCAGCCAATTGCCCTTGAGGTTGGTGTCAAGGACTTGGTCGAAGTCGGCCTCGGTCTGCTCCAGTGCAGGCCGCGTCACCGTCACCCCGGCGTTGTTGATCACCACGTCCGGCGTGCCCCATGCGCACAGGGCGTCAAAGCAGGCGCGCACGCTGGCGCTGTCGGTCACATCGAGCTCAAAGGCCCGCGCTTGGCCTCCCTGTGCCGCTATGGCGTCGACCAAGCCCTGCAATTTGTCGGTGCGGCGGGCTGCCACCGCCACGCGGGCGCCCGCGGTGGAGAGCAGTTGGGCAAAGTGCATGCCCAGGCCGCTGGAGGCGCCGGTCACCAGAACGAGCTGGCCCTTCAGACTGAATCGGTCCCTGGTATTGCTCATGCTGCCGCCCCTTCAGTCTGGAGAGAAACCTCGGCCGCTTCGGCCATGTGGGCCAGCTTGCGCGCGAGGCTCCAGCGATGAACCTCGTTAGGGCCGTCGTAGATGCGAAAGGCGCGCAGGTCCGTGAAGATGCGCATCACGGGCGTCTCGCCCGTCACACCCTGCCCGCCCAACATCTGCACGCTGCGGTCCACCACGCGCCACTGGGCCTCGGAGCACACGACCTTGGCCCGGCTTGACTCGAAATTGCACTTCTGGCCCTGGTCCAGCAGCCAGGCCGTGTGCCAGATGTGCAGGCGCGCGGTCTGCAGGTCCATGTCGTTGTCGGCCACCATAAAGCCCACGCCTTCGTGCTCGATCAGCGACTTGCCAAAGGCACGGCGCTTGCGGACGTAGGCAAGCGCCGTGTCGTGCGCGCGGCGAGCCTGCCCCAGCCAGCGCATGCAGTGGGTGAGGCGCGCAGGCGCCAGACGCACCTGCGCGTAGCGAAAGCCCTGGCCCACTTCGCCCAACACATCGGCCGCAGGCACGCGCAGGCCTTCAAAGCGCAGCACCCCGTGACCGCCCGTGAAGCAACAGTCCATGGCGTCCATATTGCGATCCAGCACAATGCCAGGTCGGTCCATGTCGGACAGAAACATCGTGGCCGACCCGTCCGCCATGCGGGCCATGATGATCACGTAGTCAGCGCCATCGGCGCCGGTGATGAACCACTTCACCCCGTTGATCAGATAGTCGTCGCCGTCACGCACAGCGGTGCAGCTCAGCATCGAGGGATCAGCGCCCGCCCCCGGTGCCGGCTCCGTCATGGCAAAGCAGGACCGGGTGAGCCCTTGAATCTGGGGCCGCAGCCAGCGCTCCTTCTGCGCAGCTGTGGCGACCTCCTCCATCAAGTGAATATTGCCCTCGTCAGGCGCATGAATATTCAGGGCCGTAGGACCCAGCCATGAGTAGCCGGCCTCTTCGAAGACGACCGCTTTTTCCACATGCGTGAGCCCCAATCCGCCCATGGCGCGCGAAGCATGGGGCGTGAGCAGGCCCGCGGCGCGGGCCCGCGACACCAGCTCGCGGCGCAAGTCCTCGCTGGGCCCATGCTCGCTCTGGCGCTCGTCCTTTTCCAGCGGTATCACCTGCTCGGCGATGAACTGCCGGGTCTTATCGCGCAGCGCGCACAGCTCTGGAGACAGAGAAAAGTCCATAGGGTGATCCTGACGAGGCCGGATTGTTGAACTTGATTGTTCAACAATATTGTATGCATACGTTCCATACAATTGCCAGCACGACCGCTCTCCTGCAACTCACCAACTCTGCGATCCATGCCCGCCAATGACACCAAGGCCAGCGCCTCCAGCACCGTCTTTTACGGCGTCATGAATGGCCTGGCCGAGCAGAAGCTCGTGCCTGGGCAGCGGCTCATCGAGGTCGACCTGGCGGAGCAATACCAGGTCAGTCGCAACTCCGTGCGCGAAGCTTTGCAGCAGCTGGCGGCGCAAGGCGTTGTCGAGATCCTGCGCAACAAGGGCGCCGCAATTCGCTCCCTGACGCTGCACGAAACGCTGGAAGTTCTCGACGTGGCTGAGCGCATGACCGGTCTGCTGGCCAGGAGCGCAGCACTGGGCATTGCAGCCGGAAGAACGGGCGACCCGATCCGCGAGGCACTCGCAAAGCTCGAACAGACCAGTTCTGCCCAGGACCTTCATGCATTCGCTCGAGCCAGGCGTGGCCTGTACCGGGCATTGCTGCAGACCAGCGGCAGCTCGGAGCTGCAGCGCCTGTTTCCGTCGATTCAAATGCCCATCGTCTACGCCCAGCACCGCCCCTCGGCCCTCCAAGAGGTCCGCATGCGCGACTACCGGCTCATCTGCGAGGCTGTCCTGCGCGGCCATGCACAGGACGCGGACAACGCGGGCATGGCCCACGTGCGCCATGTGCGCGAGGCCATCGTTCGCGAGATATCAAATCTCCACGGAGACACCGAACCCTAGGTGTAGGTCGTCTGGTTGGTGCTGAGCGGCAATTTGATTTGACCGGCCCCACCCACACGCAAAGGTGGAGCTGTCGCGACTGTGATTCATAGCGCAACAGTCTCTGCCGCGCACATGTCCTGCGTCAGTACCGCTGCCCTCGATCCACCCTGTGCATCAGCGCTTGCCCGGTGCGCAGGGCTCGCACATTGGCGGCGACGACTTGAGCGGCGCTGCGGGGGTCGGTTTGTGCGGCGGTGTGGGGCAGCACGGTGACGCGGGGGTGGCGCCAGAAGGCGTGTGATTGAGGCAGGGGCTCGGTCTGGAAGACGTCCAGCACCGCGTGGTGGATGTGGCCGCGGTCCAGTGCGGCCAGCAGCGCGGCCTCGTCCACATGGGCGCCGCGCGCCAGGTTCACCAGGGTGCTGCCTGCGCGGCATTGCGCCAGTCGCTCGGCGTTGAAGAAGTGCTGCGTGGCAGGGGTCAGGGGCAGCAGGTTGACGAGGGTGTCGGCCTCGGCCAGGGCCTGAAGCAGGGCCTCGTCGCCCTGCACTTGGGCCACGCCCGCGACACCGTGGGGGCGTCGGCTGTAGCCGGCCACGCGGTAGTCTTGCGCGCGCAATTGCGTGGCCAGGGCCGCGCCGAGTTCGCCCATGCCCAACACCAGCACTCGCCACTCGTCGGCGCGCCGCTGCGGGGGCTGGCGCCACTGCTGCTGGGCCTGCTGGTTTTGCACCTGGAAGAAATGCCTGTGCAGCCCCAGCACGGCCCACAGCCCGGTTTGCACCATGGCCGCAGTCATGACGGGGTCGACCATGCGGCACAGCGGCACCGCGCTGGGCAGGGTGTCGTCTTGCAGCAGGCGGTCCACCCCGGCCCACAGTGATTGGATGAGCTGCAGACGCGGCAGCTGTCGCAAGACCCCCGGCGCCGGGTTGGCCACCACGGCCACCTCCACGACCTGCGCCTGCTCGGCGGTGTGCGGCGCCTGCAGCAGCCATTCCTCGTCGGGCAGCACCGCTTGCAGCGCGTGCAGCCAGCGGGCCTGTTCGGCACGGCCCGGCTCGGTGTCCAGCGCCCAGGCGCCTGTCAGCAAAATCGCCATCAGCGGTCCCGGTCTTCCAGGGCGTCACACAGCGCGCTCAGGCCAGCGCGCACGGTGGCTTGGCGCACGGCGTGCCGGTCGCCCGCAAACACTTCCTTCCACACGTGCACGGGCTTGCCGGCATGCACCAGGGCCAGCCAAACGGTGCCCACGGGCTTGTCGTCGCTCCCGCCACTGGGCCCAGCAACGCCGGTCACGGCCAAGGCCCAGTCGATGGGCGCGTGGGCCAGCAGGCCCTTGGCCATGTGTGCAGCCACTTCGCCGCTGACGGCGCCATGCAATGAAATCAAGGGCGCGGGCACACCCAGCAGCTCGGTCTTGGCTTGGTTGCTGTAGCTCACCACGCCGCGCTCAAACCACTGCGAGGAACCGCCCAAGCTGGTGCAGGCCGCGGCGATCAAGCCGCCCGTGCAGCTCTCCGCCACCCCCATGCGCTCGCGACGCTGAATCAGCGCCAGGGCGATGCGTTCAATCAATTCGGAGTCGTCAGGTCTCAGCATGCTTCAAGCTCCCATGAGATGACGCCACAGCGCCAACACGAGCAGCGTACATCCAGCCGCCACGAAGTCATCCAACAAAATGCCCCAACCTTGACGCCAGCCTATGGCCTCACCCGCGCGCAATTTGTAGCGACGGTCGGCCCAGGCCACAGGGCCAGGTTTGACCGCATCAAAGAAACGAAACAGCGCAAAGGCCGCCAGCTGTGACCAAAGGCTCGCTGGCGTCCACAGCCACAGCACCAGCCAGAAGGCCAGGATTTCGTCCCACACGATGGCGCCAGGGTCGGCCACGCGCAAGTGCTGCGCGGTGCGGGTGCAGGCCCACCAGCCCAAGAGCGTGCCGCCAAGCAGCACGGCCACCCACCCGGCGTCGCTGAGGTAGCGCTGCATGAGCAAGAAGCTGGCCCAGGCCCACAAGGTGCCGACCGTACCGGGCGCTTTGGGCGAGAGCCCGCTGCCAAAGCCCAGGGCCAACCAACGGGCAGGGTGGGCTGCCATGAAGAGGGCGGTGGCACGGCGCGGGCCTGCGGGAGGCGGCGCGAGCGAAGCGTCAGATGGCGTGCTCATGGGCGCTCAGGCAAAGTGATCAAAAGACTGCACGCGCACCGCCTGTGTCTGCCCTTGGGCATCCACCAGACGCAAGCCCGGCTGGGCCTCGATGCGGCCGATGCGGTGCACGGGCAGGCCCAGTGCGCGCGCAATGGCCTCCACGCTGCTGCGGGCTTGCGGCGCTGCGGTGAACACCAGCTCGTAGTCGTCGCCACCGGCGAGCAGGCATTCGTGCTGCAAATCCTGCGCTTGACGGGCCAAGATCTCGCTGCGCGGCAGCGCGGCCCACTCCAGGCAAGCACCGACACCGGAGCGCGCCAGCAAGTGCCCCAGGTCCCCGGCCAGCCCGTCAGACACATCCAGCGCCGCTGTGGCCACACCGCGCAGTGCCTGCCCCAGCGCCACGCGCGGCTGCGGCCACTCCATGGCCCGCCGCACGTGCTCGAAGTCTTCACCGCTGAGCTGCACGCGCCCGCGCCAGAGCTCCAGCGCCAAGCGCGCGTCGCCCAGCACGCCGCTGACCCACACATCGTCCCCCACTCGAGCCCCGGAGCGCAGCAAGGCCTGCCCCGCGGGCGCCTCACCCATGACGGTGATGCAGATGTTGAGCGGCCCCGCCGTGGTGTCGCCGCCCGCCAGTCGGATGCCGTGCGCATCGGCCAGCGCAAACAAGCCCCGGGCAAAACCTGCGAGCCAAGACTCCTCCACACGCGGCAAAGCCAGCGAGAGGAAGAAAGCGCGCGGTGTGGCGCCGCAAGCGGCCAAATCACTGAGATTGACCGCCAGCGCCTTGTGCCCCAGCGCCTCGGGCGGCACCGTGGTGAGGAAGTGGCGCCCCTCCACCAGCATGTCGGTGGAGACCAGCCATTGCTGGCCGGGCGTGGGCTGCAGCACGGCGCAATCGTCCCCGCCAGCCAGGCTCACCACCCCGCCCTGGTCTTGCGCGCGACGAAAGTAGCGCGCGATCACATCAAACTCACCCAAGCTTGCACTCATGGCGGCATTGTCGCCGCGCGGCAGCCCGAGTTCAGCGCTGTGTCAGCGGTAGCGTGCCCAGATCATGCGTGCCTGCTTGGGTACCGAGGGCTGTGGGCCGTTGTCGCCAGGCTTGTAGTTCGAAGGTAGATCACTCAAATCAATGGTGGTTTCAGCCGAAAGCGTCGCACCCTGGCTGGCGGCATCTGCGCTGCCTGCAGTGATGTAGCCAAAGATTCGGGTGCTGCCCATGGTGGTGAGCTTGGTGCCCGCAATCACGTCGCCATACACGCTGCTGTTGGCAGCCACCGTGATGTTCCCGCCACGGTAGCCCCCCTTGGGCTGCGCTGCGCCCGCAGCAAAGGCGATATTCGCCGCCGGAACATAAGTCAGCTCGGTACCGCTGGCGGGGCAAAGATTGAGCGGCTTGGGGAAGTGCGGGTTGGTACACACCCGGCTGTAGCCCGCGTAATTGGGCGCGCTCGTGACGTGGTTGGCCGCGGTGGTGATATCGCCAGTGGCGATCCAGCTGGCCACAAAGTTGCCATTGCCCGCACTCACATTGCCGTCAAACCAATAGATGCCTGGCGCCAGCACAGGGCCCGTTGTGGCGCCTGCCTTGCCGCTGGCATCCGGGCCTGTGCCGCCGACGCTCCACGTGCCAGCGGCATGGGTGATGGCTGCGTTGTTGTCGGAGGTGCCATAGGCAATGCGCACAACACAGCGCGCTGCGTCAAAAGTCGTCGTTGGGCAAAGGCGGTCTTGCTTGTCGGCCTGGCCCAAAAGGTAATAAATCCCGTCGGGGAGGCCGCTGACATTGCGCACCGTCACGCGAATATGCGTGCCACTCGACTCAAACACATAGTTGGCCAGGCTTTTGTACAGATTGGCATCAAAGGATTGGGGCGTCACGGCACGGCGGCTGAAAACAGGAATGGCCACCTGCAGCCCCTCCAGCCGCGTGAGTTTGACCTTGGTGTTGTAGCCCGGCACGGTCAGCGTACCGCCCAATACGCCATCAGCCACAGTGCCGTCGCTGCTTTCGCTGTAGTTGCTCTGCACCTCAGCGCGGCCACTGATGTTGGCATTCTGTGCGGTCACGCTGCCCTTGGTCTTGAGGACGGCTACGGCAGAGCCCTTGAGCGTCACATCACCGTGTGCATTGAGGGCCGTGACGGGGTTGCCTGCCAGCGTGACCGTGCCCATGGCGTTGAGTTCTTCGGCTGACACCGTGCCGGTGAGTGTGACGTTGCGCAGCGCCGTGATCTTGGGGTAGCCGCCGCTGCCTTCCAAAAGAATATCGCGCTCCGCGAAGAGCTCACGAAAGTCTGTGCCGCCGCGTAGCTTGATGTCCCCAGTGGCGTAGAGCTCCACTCCACCATACAGCCCGCCGCCGCCCTCGACGTTGCCGTCGACCACCACGCGCGAATTGTTCCCACCCAGAATCTTCAAATCACCGCTGAGCCGCAAGTCACCCTTGATGTTGACCGTCGGCGCTGTGCTGCCGCCACCGCGAGAGCCCTGCACGCAAAACTGCGCGGCCAGCAAGGAGGTGGCCTGTCCGCTGCTGCCGCTCACATCAAAGGCCAGCCGCGTATTGCCGCCGCAATAGGCCAAGTCGTCTGCCACCACAGTGATGAGCTTGGCGCTGACCTCTTGCAGGCCATTGAAGCCCACATCGGTATTGGCCACTAGCGCAGCGGCCTCCGCCTCGGAGAGCTGATGGAGATGCTGGCGCAGAGCTTCCACGCCACTCCAAGCCTTGAGCTGGGCTTGGGTTTGCGCGTGCACCGCCACCGACTGCTGTTGAAAACCCCGTACATGGTGCACGGCGCCCATCACCATCACCCCCATGCCCAAGCCCACCATGAGAACAAACAGCAAGGACGTGATGCCACGCTGGGCGCAAAGCGAAGAGCGAGACAGGTTGCGCATGGTGTGTTTCAGCTTTGGAAGTTGCTCAGGCAGCTGAGGTAGCTGTTGGCGCTGCCAGCCACGCTGGTGCTCATCTGCAGCGTCACGCTCACCTTGGCGGAGGGCGGCGCGACCTGGCTCATGGCCTCAGCCACGGCCCCAAAAGGCCAGCAGTCGGCATTGGCATGCACACTCAGCTGGACGGCTTGCGTGGCGACATTGGGGGCGATCAGCCATTGGCGCGTCCAGGTCAGGCTGGACCAATTGGCGCTCGCACTGCTGCAGGTGGCATTGGCTTGCAGCAAAGCCAGGCTGCGCGTGCGCTCATCGCTCAGCAGCCCCATGCAGCTTGGCACAGCGTCGTCGGGGCTGAGTTTGTAGCTCCACAGCACAGCCGCACCCGTCGCCGGCGTGGCGCCCAGGGCCACGACCGTGCCAGTGAGTTTTCGCGTGGTGGTGTCATAGGCCGGACCGCTCAACAACACGAGATGCTCCGCCGCCGTCGGCGCAGCCAGACCAAAACCGGCCCCCTGCAAAGCGTTTTGTGCGCTGAGCAAGGCCGCCGCCGTTTGGCCATCGAGTTGGGCTGAGCGCACCGTGCCGTTGCTGCCCCACACCTGCTGCCCGGCCTGCTTGTACAGCAGCAAGGCCGCCGTGACAGCGAGCATGGAGATCACCGCGCCCACCATCAGGCTGATCAAACTCACCCCCCGCTGCGCCCGCAAGCGCCTCCTCAGGTCGGGCCTCATGATCAATTCCCAAGCGTCAAAGTGCCAGGACCCAGCAGAGTCCCGACCTGGGATTCATACTTCACCAGCGGAAGCTTGGCATCGCGCTCTTGGGCGCCGATTTGCACCAACACGGACTGAACCGTGCAGGTGCGGGTAGCCTCCTGTGCCGTCAGGCCTGTGGCCAGATTGAAGTTGACGGTTGCGGTGGTGGTGCCGGTCGCGGCGCAACCACTGGGCATGCCCGCGTTGAGCAATTCGGCGCGGATCTCCTGCACCATCAGCGACTGGCCTTTGGCAAATTTCTGCGCCACCAAACCACGGCCCAGTGAGTAACTCATCCCCAGACCCACCACGCCCAGCAATGCCACAGCCACCAGCCCTTCAAGCAGCGCATCGCCGCGCTGCCGGGCTCGCTCACAAAAGTTCCGCACTGCGCGACTCCCCCCCTCGGGACACTGCGTAGGCCCCGGTGACATTGCATTCGGTGGCCCCAACCGTTCTCCTCAGCGCCTGGCCCATGCTGTTCATGGCCAAACACTGCTGGGCCTGAGCGTGCAGTTGCACGCTCGATCGCATGTCTGCTGACCACACCGCGCCCTGACAGTTCAACGCAAGCGGCGTGCCTCGGTGAACGCAGACTTTGGCATCGCTCACCACCAGCACAGCGGCAGGGTCACTCAAACTTTTGCCATCGGTGTTGCGCAGCGCCGTGGCGCGCAGCTGGGCCAGAGCCGTGACCAACATCTGCTGGGATTGCGTCACCATCTGCTGATCTGCCCAACGTGTGGTCAAAGGCAGCACGGCCATGACCAACATCCCCATCACCGCGACGGTGACCATCAGCTCCACCAAACTCGCGCCGTGAGCACCCCTGAGCGAACGCTTCACCATGATGCGATTCCACATTTTCCCGAATCACTCACGCTGCGAACGTTGCTGCTGTTGAGCGTGAGCGTGCAGCCCGCCATGGCGTCTTTGCCTTCGGCTTTGAGGGAGTAAGTCGACGCCGTGCTTTGCACGGTGTAGTTGAAGAAGGCCTGCTGAGCTGGCGCCCAAGCGGGGAAGTTCTCAGTGGTCGCCTCGGTGGCGTTGGCATAGACCGGGTAGGCCAGCTGTAGCTGGTATTGGTTTTCCAGGCTCAAAGCCAAAGCCGCCAAATCGGCGCCAGCACCCTGGGCGCGCGTCTTCTTCACATGCTGCCCGTAGTTGGGCAAAGCAACTGCCGCAAGAATCGCAACAATCGCAACAACTATCAACAATTCAACCAGTGTTAGGCCTATTTGCAGGCCAGAAGCTGATCGCATGGCTCTGCGGCTCATCTCATACTCCCGAGACCTGACATCCGTAAATTCCGGATTTTTCAGGCCATATTTGTGATACCAGTTTATTACCAAATGTGCTTGAGCGCCTTCGCTTCTTTGATGGATTGGCTCCGATTTGTGGAGCGCTTGTGCCGTGGTTTGGTGGCACCAAGGGTTCCCCCGAATGAGGGCAACAGACCGGACGCGTACCAGCCATGAGCGCTCCTACAATCAGACGACTATGTGCCCAGGCGTCTCGCCGCGGGAGTCCTCGCCCACACCCAGCCACACCTGCCCTATGCCCAACTCGCCAGAACAAAAGCGCGCTCAACTGCGTCAAGCGGCTCTCGAATATCACGAGTTCCCGACACCGGGAAAAGTCGCCATTGCCCCCACCAAGCAGTTGATCAACCAGCGTGATCTGGCATTGGCCTATTCACCCGGCGTTGCTGCGGCTTGCGAAGAGATCGTGGCCGATCCCGCCAACGCCTTTCGCTACACCTCGCGGGGCAATTTGGTGGCGGTGGTGACCAACGGCACGGCCGTGCTGGGCTTGGGCGACATTGGCCCGCTGGCCTCCAAGCCCGTGATGGAAGGCAAGGGCGTTCTGTTCAAGAAGTTCGCTGGCATTGATGTCTTTGACCTGGAGATCCAGGAGCGGGACTTGGACAAGCTGGTGGACATCATTGCCGCGCTGGAGCCCACCTTCGGCGGCATCAACTTGGAAGACATCAAGGCGCCAGACTGCTTCTATGTGGAGCGCAAGCTGCGCGAGCGCATGAGCATCCCCGTCTTCCACGACGACCAGCATGGCACCGCCATCGTGGTGGGCGCAGCACTGCTCAATGGCCTGAAGGTGCAGGGCAAGGACATCAAAAAGGTCAAGCTGGTGACCAGCGGCGCGGGTGCTGCAGCGCTGGCCTGCCTGAACCTGCTGGTCAAGCTGGGTTTGCCGCGCGAGAACATTTGGGTGACCGATCTGGCCGGCGTGGTCTACGAAGGCCGCACCGAGTTGATGGACCCGGACAAGGCGCAATTTGTGCAAAAAACCGAGGCGCGCACCCTGCTGGAAGTCATGGCCGACGCGGACGTGTTCCTGGGCCTGTCGGCAGGCGGCGTGCTCAAGCCCGAGATGGTGGCCCGCATGGCGCCCCAGCCCCTGATCTTTGCCCTGGCCAATCCGACGCCTGAAATCCTGCCCGAAGAAGTCAAGAGCGTTCGCGACGACGCCGTCATGGCCACCGGCCGCACGGACTACCCCAACCAAGTCAACAACGTGCTGTGCTTCCCCTACATCTTCCGGGGCGCACTGGATTGCGGAGCCACCACCATCACGGACGAGATGGAAATCGCAGCCGTGCACGCCATTGCCGAGCTGGCCCAGGCCGAGCAAAGCGAGGTGGTGGCAGCGGCCTATGCCGGCGACATCTTGTCCTTCGGGCCGGAGTACCTGATTCCCAAGCCCTTCGACCCGCGCTTGATGATGAAGATCGCCCCCGCCGTGGCCGAAGCCGCGCAGCGCTCGGGCGTGGCACGTCGCCCCATTGCCGACTGGGACGCCTACCGCGAAAAACTGCAGAGCTTCGTCTATGCCTCCGGCACCACGATGAAGCCCATCTTCCAACTCGCCAAGCAAGCCAAGACCAAACGCATTGCCTATGCCGAGGGCGAGGAAGAGCGCGTGCTGCGCGCCGTGCAAATCGTGGTGGATGAGGGGCTGGCACGCCCCACCTTGATTGGCCGCCCCAACATCATTGCCCAGCGCTGCGAGCGCTTTGGCCTGCGTCTGAAAGAAGGCCGCGACTACGACGTTGTCAACGTCGAGCACGACCACCGCTACCGCGACTTCTGGCAGACCTACCACCAGATGACCGAGCGCAAGGGCATCACCGTGCAGGTGGCCAAGATCGAAATGCGCCGCCGCCTCACCCTGATCGCCTCCATGCTGCTGCACAAAGGCGAGGTGGACGGCATGCTGTGCGGCACCTGGGGCACCACAGCCAGCCATCTGCACTACATCGACCAAGTCATTGGCAAACGTGTGGGCGGCTGCCCACGCACCGAGCAAGACGTGCCCGTGTACGCCTGCATGAACGGGCTGGTGCTGCCGGGCCGTCAGGTGTTCCTGGTCGACACCCACGTCAACTACGACCCGACCGCCGAGCAGCTTGCTGAAATCACCTCCATGGCCGCCGAGGAAATGCTGCGCTTTGGCATTCAGCCCAAAGCCGCCTTGCTGTCGCACTCCAACTTCGGCACCAGTGACCACCCCAGCGCGCAAAAAATGCGCAAAACACTGGCTTTGCTGCGCGAACAAGCGCCTTGGTTGGAGGTGGATGGCGAAATGCACGGCGACACAGCGCTGGACGCCGCTCACCGCCAAAGCCTGATGCCGCGCTCCACCCTGACCGGAGAGGCCAACCTGCTGGTGCTGCCCAATATCGACGCAGCCAACATCGCCTACAACCTGCTCAAAACGGCAGCGGGCGGCGGCATTGCCATCGGCCCGGTGTTGTTGGGTGCTGCCAAGCCGGTGTGTGTGCTCACAGCCTCGGCCACCGTGCGGCGCATCGTCAACATGACCGCCCTCACCGTTGCCGACGCCAACGCGGCGCGCTGAACTCCCTGCACCGCCAGGAGGCGGTGCAAGAAACCTCGCAGTCCATCAGTATCCAATGGCCACATTGGGCGACATTCAAAGAGTGCCGCCCAGTCAGCCATAAATAAGCGAGCGCACGCAAACTTACCCCCAGTTTGAGGTCTGGACGAGCGCCCCGACTTGAGAAAGTTGGGGCGCTTCTGTACCATGATGCTTTCAAGATTCAGGGTAAACCCGTGTTTTTGCTCGAAAAGTCTGCGGCGCCTTCGGTGTGGCGGCGCGCTGGCCTCGCCAGCGTTGCCCTGGCCGCTGTGGTGCTGGGCGGCTTGGTTCAGGCCAAGGATGTGCCCACAGACACGAGCACCGTCGCTTGGTCCCAACTCCCCGCACAGGCGCGAGCCACACATCAGCTCATTCTGTCCGGCGGCCCCTTCCCCTACGAGAAGGACGGCACGGTGTTCGGCAACAGAGAGCGGCTGCTCCCCATCAAAACACGGGGCTACTACCGGGAGTACACCGTCCCAACACCGGGGCTGCGCCATCGTGGTGCGCGGCGCTTGGTTTGCGGCGGAACGCCCCCAACTGAACCTGAGGTGTGCTTTTACACCGGCGATCACTACGCCAGCTTCAAGCAGGTGGTGCAGTGAACGACGGGAGACTGATTTCTGACCATTGAGGAGGCACGTGACCATGCTTTTGCAGAACGTCCGTCCCAATATCGTGCAGGCCATCCGGGCCTACAGGGTAGAGGACCTGATGCAAGCCGCTCAGAACGCTGGCCAGCATTTTTTGTATGCCAGCCTGGCAGAGGCTCAATCCAAGCAGGAGCTGATGGAGCAAATCGCCCAGCAGTTTTTGTTCCCGGTGCACTTTGGCAAAAACCTGGATGCGCTCTATGACTGCATGACCGACTTGGTGCACAAGTCCGGCGCGCAGCCTGGCTTTGTCGTGGTGCTGGACCAGCTGCCCGACCACGCTCGCTTTGACCGCGAAAGCCGCGAGCAGTTGCTGGATGTCTTTCGCGATGCTGCGGACTTCTGGGGGGAACGCAAAATTCCCTTCAGGTGTTTCTATTCTTTTCGGTAGCCCGCTCCCAAGAAATCGGGTCATGGGAGCGGGCTGCTGAAACGGCCCCCAGCGAGCGTCCTGTCGTGAAGAGCACCAAGACGAATCCAAACCCCAACTTCGGCATGAATATGCCGATGATGTCCAGCGCGTTTGATACGTCGATGTGGCTCAGTCCAGCCTGAGATGAGGCAAGAGCTTGAGCGCGGTCCTGAGGGTCTGCGCTGGGCGAGCCCCTGTCAGCACGAAAGCGTCCTTTGAGGACGCTTTTTCTTTGGGCCGCTTGCTTTTCGTTCAGCCAGACGGGTCGCTCAGAGCGATTGGGCCAGCGCGACGTACTCCGCCACTGGCACCTCTTCGGCGCGGCGCTGGAGATCAAACGATCCGCCCCAGGCCCGTGCTTCCAGCCAGCGCCCCAGGGTGTGGCGCAGCAGCTTGCGGCGCTGCGAAAAAGCAGTGGCCACGAGTTCCTGCAGCAGCGCCAAGTCCAGCTGCGGCGGCTCGCGCTTGGGCTGCATGCGCACGATGGCGGAGTCCACGCGCGGCGGCGGGTCAAAGGCCTCGGGCGGGACGTCAAAGAGGTGCTCCACCTCGTAGCGCCACTGCAGCATCACGCTCAGGCGACCGTAGTCCTTGGTGCTGGGCTCAGCGGCCATGCGGTCCACCACCTCTTTTTGCAGCATGAAGTGCTGGTCTTGCACTTGGTCTGCACAGCCCAGGAGGTGAAACAAGATGGGCGAAGAGATGTTGTAAGGCAGGTTGCCCACCACACGCAGCTTTTGCCCACGCTCGGCCGCCAAGGCGGCGAAGTCGACCTTCAGCACATCGCTCTCGACCACTGTGATGTGAGCGCGCTGGCGCATGCGGGCGGCCAAATCCCGGTCGAGTTCGACCACGGTCAGCGGGCGGCTGCTCTCGGGCAAGCGTGCCAGAAGTGGCAAGGTCAGGGCGCCCAGGCCGGGGCCGATCTCCACCAGCGCCTGTTGCGCCTGCGGGGCGATGGCGTCGACGATGGCATCGATGATGGCCGTGTCGGTCAGAAAGTGTTGGCCGAAGCGCTTGCGCGCGATGTGTCGCATGCCGTCAGTCCAACCACTCGCGGTTTTCGATAAAGGCTTTGGAGCGCAGCTCCTTGACCCAGTCCTGATACGCCTCTTCGTACTTGCGTTCGCGCAGGGCGTTGCGGGCTTGTTCGCGCAGCTGTTTGGGTTCGAGCACCACGTCGCGGCGTTCCACGACTTGAATCAGGTGCACGCCAAAACGGGACACCACCGGCCCCGAGATGCCGCCCAGGGGCAGCGCATTCATGGCCTCTTCGAACTCGGGCACAAAGTTGCCGGGCGATGCCCAGCCCAAGTCGCCACCGGCCTGTGCGCTGCCGTCTTCGGAGTTGGCTTGCGCCACGGCTTCGAAGCTGCTGCTGCCCGCTTCGATCTGACGCTTGAATTCCACCAGGCGCGCGGCGGCCTGTTCAGCACTGAGCTGCTCTGAGGGGCGCAGCAGCACGTGACGGGCGCGCGTTTGCACCACCACATTGACGGAGCCGCCCTTCTTGCGCTCAATCACCTTCAAGATGTGAAAGCCCGCACCTGAGCGCAGCAAGGTGGGCGTGACCTCGCCGGCCTTGAGGTTGCGCACGGCCTCGACAAAGATGTCGGGCAAGCGGTCTGCGGGGCGCATGCCAATCTCGCCACCCTTGGCGCGGTTGGCATCTTCGGACAGCTGCGCAGCGATGCGGGCGAAGTTCTCGCCCGCGCGAATGCGCGCCAGCGCGGTTTGCGCGCGCTCGCGACGCTCGGCCTCCACGGCGCTGGAGGCGCCTTCGGGCACGCTCACGAGGATTTGCGCGAGATTGATCTCGCCCGCGTTTTGCAGCAGTGCTTCACGCTCTGCCAGGTAGCGGTCGATATCGCCGTCGGTGATGCGGATACGGCCTTGCACCTCGCGCTCACGCACACGCTCGGTCAGGAGCTGGTCGCGCAGGTTCTCGCGAAAGCGCCGGTAGTCCATGCCCTCAGCCTGCAGGCGCTGGCGCAGCTGCTCCAGCGTGAGCTTGTTTTGGGCCGCCACATTGGCCACCACGCGGTCGAGCTCGGGCTCATCGACACGGGGCCCGTTTTCACGCGCATAGGTCACGAGCACACGGTCGTCGACGAGTGCATCAATGGCCTGCTTGCGCAGCAACTCTGTATCAGGGCGGTCGCCGCGACGCTGCGCCTCTTCGCTCAGCCGCTGGGTGCGTTGCACCACTTCGCTGGCCGCCACGATGTCGGAGTTGACCACCACGGCGATGTAGTCACCGGGCTTGAGCGTGCGAGGCACGGCCGGTGCTCCCTGGGCCCAGGCGGTCGCGCAGCTCAGACTCAAGACAAGGGCGGCCGCAACGGCCAAGGCGTTTTTTCGCATCGAAGACAGTGGTCAGTCGTTGAGGGAGGTGTCCGAGCGGCCAAATTTCAGGGGCCGGTAACCGGGGATATTGTCTCTCAACACCTTGAGGGCATTGGAGCCCAGCGGCGAGAGGCCGACAAGTTCGAGCTGCAGCATCAGCCGCGTGTTGGTTTCGGCGCGCCCGGTGGCCTGGCGCTCCATGCCGATGCGCAGCACCCAGCAGCCGGAATCGTATTCGGCCCCCACCACGGAATCGGTGAAGCGGCGGTCGCGCAGGCTGTACTGAACGCGCCCGGCGCTGTACCAAGCACCCGCGCAGTTGCTTCCACCGGTGGCTTTGGGCGCTTGCCCAAACAGCGGCCACTGCCAGGCCAGCTCCAGTTGCTCGCTTTGGCCGCGCGCCAGCCGGTAGGCGGTGCTGATGGTGCGAAAGCCCCCCGGCGTGTAGCGCATGCGCAGCACCGAGCGTTCCACCCGGCCATTGCCGGTGTTGAGCTGCATGCTGCTATCGGCCCAGACGGCGCGCGTCAGATGGCTGGAGGCCAGCAGCATCAGGTCAGAGAACTTGCTGCCTTGGGCCACGCCGTCCGCATTGATGCGTTGATCGCGCAGCAAATAGCGCTGCACCAAGCCCAGGCGCAACACCTCTTCACCGCGCGCGTCTTCGATGAAGCGAGTGGTCGCGCCAAAGGCCACGGAATGGAAGTCGGCCACGCGGTCCACGCCGGCGTAGGGGTTCTCGGCAAAGACCGAATCGAAATTGAAATCGCGCTGCGCGGCGTCGAAGTTGGGCAGCTGGGATTGGTCGCGGTAGGCCGTGTTGACGTAGAGCACACGCGGCTCGAGGATTTGCCGCACGTCCATGTCAAACAAGCGCGTGTCGCGCTCCATCACCCAGCCGTGATCCAGGCTGAAGCTGGGGATGATGCGACGCGCATCGCTGCGGCCGTTGGCCATGAGCTGATCGGTACGGTAGGCCGCGGCGTTGAAAGAGACTTTGGGAATCAACCACCAGGCCGCGCCACTCATGGGCAGGCTGGCATGCCCGAGCATGTGCACGCGCTCACCCGTCAGGCTTTGGCTGCTGAGGCGCTCGGGCGGCAGGTCAAAGCGGTTGTATTCCAGCTCCAGCCCACCTTCCAGCCGGGTGCTGCGCCCCCAGGGCTGGTAGCCGCTGTGCACCACATCGTCATTGGCGCTGAGGTAGCGCAGCCCCACCTGGGGCGAGCGCTGGTAGGGCGAGGCAAAGCGGTCGGCCACATCCGTGCCTTGCAGCACCTGCCAGCGCTGCACGCGACCATAAGCGCTGAGGCTGCCACCGGCCAGGGCGTAGCGCCCTTGGGTGCTGGCGTCGAAGTTGAGCAGGCGCGGCGTGAGGCTCTTCATGCGCCGGCGCATGTCCTTCCAGTAGTCGTCGTCCGACACACGTTCGCCTTGCATGGCGTATTGCCAGTTGTCCCCCACGCGGCCTTCTTGCGACAGGCGCAAATCCCAGCGCGTCTGGCCCGTCTGCCGGTCATTGGGCAGCCAGGCCACATTCATCTGTCCGCGGTGCTGGGGCTCCAAGTAGCGAAATTCGCTGTCCAGGCCCGCCCCACGGCGCGTCATGATGTAGGGCTCCAATGTCAGGTCGCGGTTGGGCGCCAGGGCAATGAAATAGGGCACACCGAACTCGACACCGCTGCGGCTGTCGGTGTTGAAGCTCGGAGGCAACCAACCCGTTTTAGCCTCGTCGGAAATCGGAAAACTCAGGCGCGGCGCGGCCAGAATGGGCACGCCGTAAAACTTCAGCACAGCACCTTTGGCCACCCCCTCGCCCAACTCAAAGTCGAGCTTGAGCTCGCTGGTGCGCAACACCCAGGCGGGCTCTTCTTGGGGGTCTTCGGGGGCCGGGCAGGTGGAGTAGCTGGCATCGTCGGCGCGCACCCGCTGCTGGCCCAAGAATCGCAGCTGGCTGGCACGGCCGCTGCCGCCGGTCTGGGCGAAGTAGTAGCTGGGCTGCTCCAGCACGCCTTCAAAGCGGTCCACATAGAGCTGCAGGCTGGGGCCGCGCAGCATCGAACCCCTTTGCACCAGCTCCACGCCACCCTCACCGCGCGCCAGGTCGGTCGTGGGGTCGTAGGTGAGCAGGGCGGCGTTGAGCGTCACATCGCCCTGGCGCAACTGGGCGCCGCCTTCAAGCTTGGCGGCCTGGTCGATCTGACCCGTGAGCCGCGTCCCGCTGAGCACCACCGCCGCGCGCGGGCTGGGGCCCAGGGTCTTGGCGACTTTGAGCTTGAGCGGCGGCAGGTCCGCCACGTCCTGCGCTTGGCTGGCGCCTGCCAACAGGCACAACAACACGGCGTGCGCCACAGGCGCGAGGGGGTTGGGGCGGTTCAAGACGGGTGATGGGAGCGGCACGGCCAAGTTTTCAGGGCCCAACAAGCAGGCCCGACGTTTCGTAAAATCAATTATCCATGAGCCTCCCCACCCCCACGGCCGACGGCCGAGAAGCGGCGCTACGCGCCTGGCTGCAAACCACGCAAGCCACCCTCCCCCTGCAACTGGACAGCTTGAGCCCGCTGGGCTCAGACGCCAGCGTGCGCCGCTATTGGCGGCTGCGCTCGGCGGACGGCCGCGCCCTGGTGGCGATGGACGACCCCGCAGCCCCCAACCAGCTGCCGGCCTACCTGAGCGTGGGCCAGCGCATGGCCGCCTGCGGCCTGCACGTGCCCGAGGTGCTGGCCGCCGATGCCGCGCAAGGCTTTGCCCTGCTGGAGGACTTGGGTGACGCGCTCTTCCTGCCCGTGCTGCAAGCCGCGCAGCGTGCGGGTGAACACGACACACCGCAGCGCCTCATGCGCGGCGCCAGCGAGGCCTTGCTGCGCTGGCAAAGCCAAGGCCTGCAGCATGGCGGCCCCCTGCCCGTCTACGACGAAGCCTTTGTGCGGCGCGAGCTGCAAATCTTTGTGGACTGGTGCGTGGTGAAGGAATTCGGCCAGCAGTGGAGCGACAAGCAACAGCAGTGGTGGGAGCACAGCTGCAAAGTGTTGGTGCGCAATATGGGCGAGCAAATCCAAGTGCCCATGCACCGCGACTTCATGGTGCGCAACCTCGTGGCCTGCGCCGATGGCTCGGTGGGCGTGCTGGACTTCCAGGACGCGGTGCTGGGGCCCATCAGCTACGACATGGGCTCGCTGCTGCGCGACGCCTTCATCTCCTGGGAAGAAGACGAGGAGCTGGACTGGGCCATTCGCTACTGGGAAGGCGCGCGCCGCGCCGGGCTGTTTGGCCATGGCGAAGACGCCCACCCCATGGCGCAAGACTTCGGCCTGTTTTGGAAGGCGCTGGAGTGGACGGTGCTGCAGCGCCACCTCAAGATCATGGGCATCTTCTGCCGCGTCAAGCACCGCGACGGGCGGCTGCACTACGCCGCCGACCTGCCGCGCTTCTTTGCCTACACCATCAAGACGGCGGCCCGCTATGTGGAGCTCTCGCCGCTGCTGCGCCTGCTCGAAGCCATGCAGCCGCAGCTGGTGCAGTCGGACTTCACGCTGCGCTAGCCCGAGCCGCTCACCGCCCCCGCGCAAGCGCAGGGGCGCAGGGCAGGCTCAAGGATGGGCGGCGATGACCTGGGCCACCGCGGCCGTGAGGCGCTTGCCGTAGGGCACGTGCAGGAACTCGTTGGGGCCGTGCGCATTGCTCTTGGGGCCCAGCACGCCGCAGACCATCATCTGCGCCTTGGGGAAGCCTTTTTGCAGCATGCCCATGAGCGGGATGGTGCCGCCTTGGCCGATATAGCCCACAGGCGTGCCGAAGTGCGTCTGGCTGGCGGACTCCAGCGCCCCCGACAACCAAGGCGCGATGTCCGGCGTGTTCCACCCCGTAGCGCCATAGGCCCCGGCGCGGCCATCGGGCACAAAGCTCACACGCGCGTTGTAGGGCGCGTTGTCTTCCAGCAAGGCCTTGAGCTTGAGCGCGGCTTCATTGCCGTCGACCAGCGGCGGCAGGCGCAGCGAGAGCTTGAAGGCCGTGAAGGGCCGCAGCACATTGCCCGCGTTGCTGATGGAGGGCATGCCGTCCACACCCGTCACCGACAGCGTGGGGCGCCAGGTGCGGTTGAGCAGCACTTGCAGCGGGTCGGTGGTCACGGGCAGCACGGGGCCGCCGTCGCCGCCGCAGGCCCAGGGCATGCGCTTGTAGACCTCCTCACCGAGGATGTCGGCCGTGGTCTGCGCCTGCACCACACGCTCGGGCGGGATCTCGCAATGGAAGTCGGTGGGCAGCAGATGCCCGCTCTTGGCGTCTTCCAGCCGGTCCAGCAGCTGGCGCATGATGCGAAAGCTGCTCGGCGCCACGCCAGAGTTGTCGCCGCTGTGAATGCCCTCGGTGAGCACTTCCACCTTGAGCGTGCCGGTGACGTTGCCGCGCAGGCTGGTGGTGAGCCACAGGCGGTCGTAGTCGCCCGCGCCGGAGTCCAGGCACACCACCAGGCTGACATTGCCCAGGCGCTTGCCCAGCTGCTCGATGTAGAGCGGCAGGTCGAAGGAGCCCGATTCCTCGCAGGTCTCGATCAAGCCCACGCAGCGTGGGCGCGGGATGCCCTGGCGGTCCAGCGCCAGAATGGCCGTGAGCGCGGCGTAGACGGCATAGCCATCGTCCGCGCCGCCGCGGCCGTAGAGCTTGCCGTCCTCGTACTTGGGCGTCCAGGGGCCCAGGTCAGAGCGCCAGCCGCTGAACTCGGGCTGCTTGTCCAGGTGACCGTAGAGCAGCACGGTGTCGGTGCTGCCAGCCTTGGTGGCGGGGATTTCGAAAAAGATCACCGGCGTGCGCCCCGGCGCGCGGATGACTTCGAGCGTGAGCCCGGCGACCTTTTGCTGCTCCACCCACTGCGCGGCGCGGCGCAGCACGGTGTCGATGTGGCCGTTCTTTTCCCAGTCCGCATCGAACATGGGGCTTTTGGCGGGAATGGCGATGTAGTGCGTCAGCTCGGGGACGATGTGCTCGTCCCACATCGCTTGCGCAAACGCACCAATCTGGCTGGCTTCGTCGGGCTGCAGAGGCAGCTGGGGATCTCGGGCATTCATAAACCTACTCCTTGCGGGCCGCTCACCCGCCTGGGCTGAATTTTAGGCAGCCCCCCGCACAAGCCAGCGCGCTAGCCGTACTCAGCCGCGCTCGTCCAGCCAATGGCGCAGGTGTTGCAGCGCCTGCTCGCGCTCGGGGTCGAGGTCGTTGAAGATCTCATGAAACGCGGCTTCGAGGCAATGGGCCTGCACCAGCGAGGCCGGAGCGGCGGCGGCAAATGCCGCACTGCCCGCGGGGTTCACACAGCGATCAGCCCCGCCCCACAACAGCAGCGTAGGCAAGGTCCAGTGCGGAGCAGCCTGCAACAGCTGCGGGCCGCTGTCCGTGATGAACGCGGCCAGGGTTCCGGAGATGCGGTCATGCACCAAGGGGTCGTCCTCATAGGCCTGCACCACCTCCGAGCGCCGCGACAGCCATTGCGGCTTGAGCCCGTTGTCCACGGCCAGATGCGGCAAGATGCGGCGCCCCAGTGCCAGCATGGCTTGTTGAGCCACGCTCAGATCGGCTTGCAACGCTGGCGAGCTCAGGGCCAAGGCATCGACAGGGCGCGCCCAGGGCGCGCGCTGCAACTGCCCCAACACAAAGCGGGCCGCCACCAAAGCTCCCAGGCTGTGCCCCAGCAGCACCAGTGGGCCTTTACCCAAATGCACGTCCTGGCGCACCGAGTCCACCACCAGCGCCAAGTCCTCCAACAGGGCGTCGGCGTGGCTCAAATCGCCCCGCCCGCCGCCCGAGGCTCCATGCCCGCGTTGGTCATAGCCCACCACATGCCAACCCCACTCGTTGAGCAGCTCAGCCAGGGCCTCATAGCGCCCCACATGCTCCCCCAAACCATGCACCAACAAGACCGTGCCGCGCGCCGAAGTCAGCGCCCGACGGGCCCATTGCCGCCAATGTATGGGCAAGCCATCCAGGGTATTCAAACTACGCATGTCGCAAAGTGTAGGGGGCGCAGTATCTGCAACATGGGGCATAAGCTCGGGATCAGTCCTAGGGGAGGCTGCAATATCCGATAAGAACTGACCCTGCACGATGCCCTCTGCAGCGCACCCCCTCATATGCATGTGCATGAGAACCCACAGCCCCGCCTGCGAGTACATGCCAAGTGCAAGCACTATTGACGCAAAGCACCCCACACGTGCGCGCCACGCATGACGGCCGATACCGTGCCGTTCTAGGATGCGGACCACCCTCACACACCCACGCCCGCCGTGTCACACAGCCCGCTCACTCCCGACACCGCCGCTTTGGAACAAGCGTTGCAGGACCTGGGCCAGCAACGCTATGGCCAGCTCGACGATGCGCAAGCCCGACTCGAAGCGGCCGAAGCCGCGGCCGATGTGGAGTACTTGCGGCTGCACCGCCAGTGCTTGCAAACGCGCCTGGACGCCGCATTGGCGGCGGCTGAAAGCCTCAGCTGGATGGCGCCAGGCGCACGCGCCGCGCCGGCCCAGGCCTTGCAGCGCATTCGCACCCTGTGCGAGCTGTTCCCCGACCTCTTCAGCGCCATGCAGGCCGTGGCCGCCACCCACAGCGGCGTGCCGCGCGAGATGTTGAGCCGCGCCATCCAGCAGTTTCGCCCCGATGCTGCGGCCTACAGCGCCGAGGATTTGGCCGGGCTGTTGGTGGCCATCACCAACGGTGGCAGTCAGGCCTTTGAGGCCATCATGCGCACGCGCAAGAACGCCGAGCGCAAAGTCGGTGGCGGCTTCCCCTGGGGTGCAGCCTGAGAGGTCGGAGGACCTCACCCCCGATCGAACTTGAACACCGCCATGCTGGAGAGGAGGTTGGGGAAGGTGCGCACCTGGCGCCCGCGCTCCACGCCAAAGCTGTCGAGCACGCGCAGGCGGTTTTTGCGCGCCAGCACCTCAAAGTCGGCAAACGTGCCCACACGGATATTGGGCGTGTCGTACCACTGGTAGGGCAGCACGCGCGTCACGGGCATGCGCCCGCCCAGCACTTGCAGGCGGTTGGGCCAGTGGGCGAAGTTGGGGAAGCTCACCACGCCGATGCGCCCCACGCGCGCGGTCTCGCGCAGCATGGCTTCGGTATTGCGCAGGTGCTGCAGGGTTTCGAGCTGCAGCACCACATCAAAGCTTTGGTCTTCAAAGATGGCCAGGCCCTCTTCGAGGTTGAGCTGGATGACATTGACGCCGCGCCGCGCGCAGGCCAGCACGTTGGCGTCGTCCAACTCCACACCGTAGCCGCTGCAGTTTTTGCGGCGCTGCAAATAGGCCAGCAGTTCGCCCTGGCCGCAGCCCAAGTCCAGCACGCGCGAGCCCGCGGGCACCAGCTCGGCAATCATCTCGATCATGCTCATGCCAGCTCTCCGGCAATGCGGTTGAAGTAGGCGCCCAGCACGCCGTGGTAGCGCGGGTCATCCAGCAAAAAGGCGTCGTGGCCGTGCGGGGCGTCGATCTCGGCGTAGCTCACGTCCAGCTTGTTGTCCAGCAGCGCCTTGACGATCTCGCGCGAACGCGCGGGCGAGAAGCGCCAGTCCGTGGTGAAGCTGGCCACCAGGAATTTGCAGCGCGCCGCGGCAAAAGTGCGGCTGAGGTCGCCGCCGTGCTCACGCGCGGGGTCGAAGTAGTCCAGCGCGCGGGTGATGAGCAAGTAGGTGTTGGCGTCGAAGTACTCGCTGAACTTGTCGCCCTGGTAGCGCAGATAGCTCTCGATCTGGAACTCGATGTCCTGCGTGGAGTAGCCCAGCTCTGCCGCGCGCATCTGGCGGCCGAACTTTTGCTCCATCACATCGTCGCTGAGGTAGGTGATGTGGCCAATCATGCGCGCCACGCGCAGGCCGCGTTTGGGCACCACGCCGTGGGCGTAGAAGTGACCGTCGTGAAAGTCAGGGTCGGTGATGATGGCGCGGCGCGCCACCTCGTTGAAGGCAATGTTCTGGGCCGACAGGCTGGGGGCCGTGGCAATGGCAATGCAGTGGCGCAGGCGCTCGGGGTAGCGCAGCGCCCAGTCCAGCGCCTGCATGCCGCCCAGCGAGCCGCCCAGCACCGCCGCGAGCTGGCGTATGCCCAGGCGCTCCAGCACCAGAGCCTGCGCGTCCACCCAGTCGTGCACCGTCACCACGGGAAAGTCGGCGCCGTAAACGCGGCCGGTGTCCGGGTTGATGTGCATGGGGCCGGTGGAGCCAAAGCAGGAGCCCAGGTTGTTCACGCCGATGACGAAGAACTTGTCCGTGTCCAGCGGCTTGCCTGGGCCCACCAGGTTGTCCCACCAGCCCTCGCTCTTGTCCTGCCCCTCGTAGGTGCCCGCCACATGGTGGCTGGCATTGAGGGCGTGGCACACCAGCACGGCATTGCTTTTGTCGGCGTTGAGCGTGCCGTAGGTTTCCACCATCAGCGTGTAGTCGCGCAGGCTGGCGCCACTGCGCAGGGCCAGCGGCGCCTCAAAGTGCAGGCGCTGCGGCTGTACATGTCCGACGGATGCCATAGATCTAACCCCCAAAAAACAAAACGCCCGGCGCACGCTGCTGAAGCGGAACACCGGGCGATGGGCGGCTCATTGGAGCTGGCGGCCTCTCGGGCGTCCCTCTTTAGCTGGTTTTTTTGAGCGCCCGCAAGCCGGAACAAATCAGCGCTGTGGGCGGCATTCTAGCCGCCCGTGGCTCAGGGCAAGGTGCACAGGCAGTGCGCCAGGGCCGGCACGCGACCGGCGCTGAGCTGCGCACTTTGTGCCTGCTCGGCCAGCCAGCTCAGCTCGCGCTGCATGGGTTGCAGCGCGGCTGGCACCTGGGGCACACCGGCCTCGGTCATGGCGCTTTTCACCACCGGAGCCAGGGTGTCGCCCAGGCTGTGCAGCAGGCGCTGGAATTTATCCGGCTCGCCCTCCACATAGCGCACCACGGGCTCGCCGCTGAGCTTGGCGCGCTTGGCGGCCGCGGCAATGGCGTCGTCCAGCAGACCCAGGCGGTCCACCAGGCCACGCTCCAGCGCCTGTGCGCCGCTCCACACCCGGCCTTGGCCGACGGCGTCGATTTGCGCGGGCGTTTTCTTGCGCGCCTGGGCAGCCTTGCCGGTGAACTCGGTGTAGATGTTCTGGATGGCCGACTGCACCACCGATTCCAGGCGCGGGTCCAGCGGCCGGCGCGGGTCAAAGCCCCCGGCCAGCCAGGTGGTGGTGTAGCCGCCGGTGCGCACCGAGAGTTTGTCCATCAGCTTCTCGGCCGTGGGCAGCATGGCCACCACGCCGATGGAGCCGGTGATGGTGGAGGCCTCGGCCAGTACCTCGTCAGCGGCCATGGAAATCCAGTAGCCACCCGAAGCCGCCACGCCGCCCATGGACACCACCACGGGCTTGCCCGCTTTGCGCGCGAGCTCCAGCTCGCGGCGCACCAGCTCCGACGCAAAGGCCGAGCCGCCGGGGGAATTCACGCGCAGCACGATGGCTTTGATGTGCTCGTCCTCGCGCGCCTGGCGCACCAGCGCCGCGGTGGACTCCCCGCCCACGCGCCCAGGTGCGGCCTGGCCGTCGACGATCTCGCCCTCGGCCACGATCACGCCCACCGCATCCCCAAACGCCGGGGCCTTGGGCAGCTGGGCTTGATAGGCCATCAGACCCACTTGGCGCAGGCGCTTGTCATCGAGCGCGCCGCGCTTGAGCAGCAGTTCCTTGAGCTCGTCGGCGGTCTTGAGCCCGTCGACCAGCTTTTCCTTGAGCGCCAGTTGCGCGGGGCTGCCACCGACAGCGTTGAGGCGCTGCGGCAGCTCGTTGATATAGGCCATGAGGGCGCCGCTGGGCAGCTTGCGCGCCTGCTCCACCTCGCGCGTGTAGCGCGCCCACAGGTCATCCCACAAATAGGCTTCGGCCTCCAGCGAGGGCTTGGAGGGCGCGTTGGCCGAGTAGGTTTCGGCAAAGTTCTTGTAGCTGCCGACCTTGATGACATGCGGCGCGATACCGACACGGTCCAGCGCGTCGCGGTAGTAGGTGCGGTAGCGGCCAAAGCCCTCCAGCGCCACCATGCCCATGGGGTGCAGGTAGACCTCATCGGCCTGCGCGGCCAGGAAGTAGGCGCGCTGGTCGTATTGCTCGGCGTAGGCGATGACGCGCTTGTTGCCGGCCTTTTTGAAAGCCGCCAAGGCGCTGCTGATTTCGCGCAGCGCCGCGGGGCTGGCGCCGCTCATGCCGTCCAAATCGAGTAGCAGCTGAGCCACGTGGGGGTCTTTGCCAGCAGCTTTGAGCACCTGCAGCACATCACGCAGCTGAGTCTGGCTGCGCTCTTGGCCTTGCAGCTGGGCCAGGGCCTGGTCGCGCCCCGAGCCGGTGTACTGCTCCACCACGCTGCCCTTGATGTCCAGCACCAGGGTGCTGCGCTCTTGCAGGGGCTTGGGCCCGGAGCGGGCCATGCCCCACACCAGCGCCACGATGACCAACAGCAGCAGCAAATTCAAGATGGCACGGCGTGTGCCATCGAGCAGCCACCAGGTTTTCTTGAGCAACCACCACAGTGGCGCGAACAATTTTTTGAGCAGCACAACCCTCTCCTGTCATTGAGATGCGAGGGCCGATTGTGTCCCAGCATGGCCTGGCGCCAAGGTCAGCGCCGCTGCCGTGATTTGTGCACGCGCCTGACCTGTGACGCACGGTCTGCGCATTGCAGTTGCACCCGCCCGCGGCCGATGCTGTGTCTCACAGGCCCCGTGATGGGCCCGATGGAGACTGCCCATGTCCTCGCCCGCCTCAGAAGCGCTGGTTCCGATTCGCTTTGCCACCTGGCTGCTGTGCATTGCAGGCACAGCCGTGAGCGTGGTGTTCGTGCCTGCCAACCCCTGGCTGGCGCTGCTCACGGTCACGCTGGGCTGGCTGAGCTGGGTGGGCTGGCGCGATGTGCAGCAAACCAAACGCTCCATCCTGCGCAACTACCCGGTGATTGGGCATATGCGCTTCATGCTGGAGTTCATCCGGCCAGAGCTGCGCCAGTACTTTTTGGAAAACGACAACGAGGCCACGCCGTTTTCGCGCCAGCAGCGCTCGCTGGTCTACCAGCGCGCCAAGGGCGACCCGGACAAGCGGCCTTTTGGCACGCAGCTGGATGTGCACGCCAATGGCTATGAGTGGATCAACCACTCCATGGCGCCCACCGAGCTGCCCAGCCATGACTTTCGCGTGGTCATCGGTGCGGAGCGCGCCCAGCCCTATGCGGCCAGTGTGTTCAACATCTCGGCCATGAGCTTTGGGGCGCTCTCGGCCAATGCCATTGAGGCGCTCAACGCCGGTGCGGCGCGCGGCGGTTTTGCGCATGACACGGGCGAGGGCTCCATCAGCGCCTACCACCGCAAGCACGGCGGCGATTTGATCTGGGAGATCGGCTCGGGCTACTTTGGCTGCCGCCATGACGACGGCCGCTTCAACCCCGAGATGTTTGCCCAGCAAGCGCGCGACCCGCAGGTCAAGCTCATCGAAATCAAGCTCAGCCAGGGCGCCAAACCGGGCCACGGCGGCGTGCTGCCCGGCGCCAAGGTGACGGCCGAAATCGCCGCCACACGCGGCGTGCCCGAGGGCGAGGACTGCATCTCGCCCGCCGCGCACAGCGCCTTCACCTCGCCGCTGGAGTTGATGGACTTCATCGTGCAGCTGCGGCGGCTCTCGGGCGACAAACCCGTGGGCTTCAAGCTCTGCGTGGGTCACCCTTGGGAGTGGTTCGCCATTGTCAAAGCCATGCTGGAGCGCGATGTGGTGCCGGACTTCATCGTCGTGGACGGCGCCGAGGGCGGCACGGGCGCGGCGCCGCTGGAATTCACCAACCACGTGGGCGCGCCGCTGCAAGAAGGCTTGCGCCTGGTGCACAACACCCTGGTGGGCGCGGGGCTGCGCCAGCGCGTGAAGATTGGCTGCGCGGGCAAGGTCATCAGCGCGTTTGACATCGCGCGCATGATGGCGCTGGGCGCGGACTGGTGCAATTCCGGCCGGGCCTTTATGTTTGCGCTGGGCTGCATTCAGGCCCAGACCTGCCACACCGGCCACTGCCCCACGGGCGTGACCACCCAAGACCCGCTGCGCCAACGCGCGCTGGTGGTGCCGGACAAATCACAGCGCGTCTGGCGCTACCACCACGACACCTTGCATGCCCTGCGTGAGCTGGTGCAGGCCGCCGGGCTGCACCACCCGGGGGACATCAGCCCCTCTCACATCGTGCAGCGCGTCAGCCGCCATGAAACGCGCACCCTGGCCGGCCTGGTGCCGCGGGTGGCCGACGGCGCGCTGCTGCGCGGCGAGCGGCCGCTGCCGGTGTTTGCCTCGCACTGGGATGGGGCCGACCCAACGCGCTTCAACGCGCCTGGCGGCGTGGAGAGCAAGCCGCGTCACGGCCGCATCATCGGCATCCAGCCCGTGCCCGCGCAGGCTCAGCCCGAACACTGAGCCGCGACCCGAACTCAGGCCTGCGGCGGCAGGGTGTCGATAAAGCTCTGGCGTGCCGAGAGCTTGTCGAAGTGACGCGCCAGGTTGGGGTGCTCGGTCCGCCAGGCCACGGCCGGGAAGCGAAAGCTCAGCCAACCCAGGGCGCAGCCCACGGCAATGTCGGCCAGCGTGAAGTGGTTGCCCGTGCACCAGGCGCGCTCGCCCAGGGCTTGGTCCATGGCCTTGAGCACGGCGCTGACCTTGGCCATCTGGCGCTGCATCCAGGCCTGGCTGCGCTCGGCCTCGCTGCGGCCGGCCCAGGTTTGTTCCAGGCGCGTGGCCACGGCGGCATCCAGCAGGCCATCGGCCAGTGCTTCCCAGGTGCGCACCTCACAGCGCTCACGCCCGCGCTCAGGAATCATGCGTCCCACGGGGCTGAGGGTGTCGACGTATTCGACGATGACGCGGGAGTCAAACACCGCGCCGCCAAAGGCGTCTTGCCCGTCCATCACCAGGCAGGGCACTTTGCCCAACGGGTTGACGGCGAGGATGGCATCGCTGGCCCAAACGTCTTCCAGCAGCAGCTGGTAGTCGAGCTTTTTCTCCGCCATGACGATGCGAACCTTGCGGACATAGGGGCTGGTGAGTGAGCCAATTAGCTTCATGGCGAGACTGCGTGAGGTGAGCGCGTAAGGCGGCCGATTCTAGCGACGGCGCCCCCCGCCCCCGAGCAGCTGCCAAACCACCTCACAGACGGTGCGGCAAAGCCACAAACCACACCCCCAAACGGCGGAATCTGGCAGCACGGAGCGCACGGCACAGGGCTTTTCACAGTGCCAGCCCCATCCCCCACCCACACAATGCCCCGGCACGCACACAAGCCGCGTGCCCATAACTCACAGGCCCACAGGCCACAACGCACGATCGAGGAGGGGTTCCCATGCAAGAAATGCCCGACAGCGCCACGCAACGCCGTTTGGAGATTCGGTTTTTAGGTTCCGGCAGCGAGTACTTCCGCATCTGGATCGTCAACCTGCTGCTGACGCTGGTCACCGCTGGCTTGTACTGGCCTTTTGCCAAGGCCAGGCGGCTGCGCTACTTCTACGGCAACACCGAGGTGGACGGCCACGCCCTGGCCTTTCATGGCGACCCCTGGCGCATGTTCCGCGGCTTTTTGCTCATGGTGGCACTGGGCGGTGTGTACGCCGTGGCCAGCCATGCCACGGCTTGGAGCGGGCTGATTGCGCTGGCCGCGGCCTACGCGCTGTGGCCCGCGCTGTGGCGCTCCAGCATGCGTTTTCGCATGGGCCAGACCAGCTGGCGCGGCCTGCGCTTTCGCTTTGAGGGCGGCCTCAAAGACGCCTACCTGGCCCTGGCGCCGCTGTACCTGCCGGTGCTGGTGATGGTGGCCCTGCCCCTGGCTTTGGGCTTGGACCCCAAGACCATGGAAGAAGGCGGTGTCGACAAAGCCCTGGTCAACCAGTACCTCATCGGCACGGGCTTGTGCACGGCACTCCTGCTGCTGCTCACGCCCTGGTGCCTGAGCCTGATCAAGCGCTACCAACACCAAGGCTATGCGCTGGCGCAGGAACGCTGCGACTTCAATGTGCGCACGCGCTCCTGGTACTGGCTCAGCGCCAAAGCCCTGGGCCTGGTGCTCTTGATCATGGCGGCGGCGGGCGGCGTGTTGTTCCTGCTGGTGAGCCAGATCGGCGGCGGTGAAGCGACCAAGTTCCTCGCCGCGGCAGCCTTTATGGGCGTGTTCTATGCCCTGCTCTTCGTCGTGCTCATGCCTTTTTGGGTGGTGCGCCAACACAATCTGGTGTGGGGCGGTACCCATAGCCCGTCGCTGCAGTTCAGCAGCACCTTGCCCCTGGGCCGCTATCTGGGCCTGACGCTCAAGAACACCCTGCTGACGGTGATCACCCTGGGCTTGTACCGGCCTTTTGCGGCGGTGGCCGCAAGCCGCATGCGCCTGGAGTCGGTGAGTTTGGCGATGAGCGGCGACATCGAGACCTGGGTGACCCAGCAAAGCACCCAGCAAGACGCCGCAGCGGCGGACTTTGCCGGCGATTTCTTCGGCATCGACATGGGCTTGTAAACGCGATGGAAAGCTCTAGCCCCGCGCTGCCAGTGCAGTATTTCGACGGCAAAAGCGCGCGTGCTCAACACGCGCTGCTGCGCCTGGAGGGCCAGCAACTGCTGGTGCAATTGCCGCAGCAAGAGCTGCGCTACGCCAGTCGCGCGCTGCAGTGGCCCGAGCGCCAGCGCCATGGCCAACGCCAGCTGCTGCTGCCCGACGGCGGCGTGGTGCTGGGCGCCGATGCCCGCGCCTGGGACGACTGGGCGCAGGCCGTGGGCCGCCGCGACAGCCTGGTGGTGCGCTGGATGCAGGACTGGCGCTGGGTGGCCCTGTCCCTGCTGCTGCTGGTGGTCTTGGTGGGCGGCGGCTGGCGCTGGGGCCTGCCGCAGGCCGCGCGCGCCATTGCCGCGGTGGTGCCGGACTCGGTGCAGGCGCACATCGACAAAATCGCCATGGGCCAGCTCGAAGGCATCGTGCTCAAACCCTCCACCCTGAGCGCTGAGCGCCAGGCGCAGCTGCGCCAGCGCTTTGCCCAGCTGCTGCGCCAAGCGCAGTGGTCGGGCCCTGCCTACCGGCTGGAGTTTCGCAGCGCACCCAAGGCCGTGGGCCCCAACGCCTTTGCCCTGCCCGGGGGCACCCTGGTCATGACCGACGCGCTGGTCACCCTCATGGCCGACCAGGAGGACGGCATCCTGGGCGTGCTGGGCCACGAGCTGGGGCATGTGCAGCACCGCCACGGCATGCGCATGCTGGTGCAAGGCACGGTGGTGGGCGCTGTCACCGGGCTGTGGCTGGGGGACTTCTCGGCCCTGGCCGCGGCCGTGCCCGCGCTGCTGGCCACCAGCAGCTACTCGCGCGAAGCCGAACGCGAAGCCGACACCTATGCGCGCGATCTGCTGCGCGCCGCAGGCGTCTCCACCGAGGGCACAGCCGTGTTCTTCGAGCGCATTGCTGAGCTGCACGGGGAAGACAAGCCCGACGACGACAGCGCTCAAGAGCCCCGCCGCAAGCCCAGCCTGCCGCTGTCCATCGCCAGCCACCCGGACAGCGCCGAGCGCGTGCAATTCTTCCGCGCGCCCTGAGCAGCCTAAAATCTGCGGGTTTGCCCGGTGCGCGTGCATGCACCGCACCGGGTGCTCCATCCACCTTCCGCCACGAGCCCCGCTGCCATGTCGCTCAGCCCCCTCACCGCCCTGTCGCCCCTGGACGGCCGCTACGCCTCCAAGGTCGCTGCCCTGCGCCCCTTGCTGTCCGAGTACGGACTCATGCACCGCCGCGTGCAGGTGGAGGTGGAATGGTTCATCGCCCTCTCCGACCTCGGCCTGACGCAGTTCAAACCCCTCTCCGAGGCCGCGCGCCAACACCTGCGCGGCCTGGTCAGCGGCTTTAGCGAGGCCGATGCCGATGCCATCAAAACCATCGAGCGCACCACCAACCACGACGTCAAAGCCGTGGAGTACTGGATCAAAAAGCAATTCGACGGCCACGCCGAACTGCAGGCCGCGGGCGAGTTTGTGCACTTCGCCTGCACCAGCGAAGACATCAACAACACCAGCCACGGCCTGATGCTCAAGGCCGCGCGCGACACCGTGATGCTGCCCACCCTGGACCGCATCATCAGCACGCTGGCCACCATGGCGCAGCAGCTCGCCGCCACCCCCATGCTCAGCCGCACCCACGGCCAGACCGCCAGCCCCACCACCGTGGGCAAGGAAATCGCCAACGTCGTGGCACGCCTGCGCACCGCGCGCGAGCGCATCCACAGCGTCAAATTCCTGGCCAAGATGAACGGCGCCGTGGGCAACTACAACGCCCACCTGAGCGCCTACCCCGAGCAGGACTGGGAAGCCTTCAGCCGCACAGTCATCGAACAACAGCTGGACCTGACCCACAACCCCTACACCATCCAGATCGAGCCGCACGACTACATGGCCGAGCTGTTCGACGCCTACACCCGCGCCAACACCATCCTCATCGACTGGGCGCGCGACGTCTGGGGCTACATCAGCCTGGGCTACTTCAAACAGCGCACAGTGGCGGGCGAAATCGGCTCCTCCACCATGCCGCACAAAGTCAACCCCATCGACTTTGAAAACGCCGAAGGCAACTTCGGCCTGGCCAGCGCCGTGCTCACCCACCTGAGCCAAAAGCTGCCCATCAGCCGCTGGCAGCGCGACCTCACCGACTCCACCGTGCTGCGCAATATGGGCGTGGGCCTGGGCTACGCGCTGCTGGGCTACGAGAGCCTGCTCAAAGGCCTGTCCAAGCTCGAAGTCAACGAAGCCGCCCTGGCCGCCGACCTCGACGCCGCCTGGGAAGTGCTGGCCGAGCCCATCCAAACCGTGATGCGCGCCCACGGCCTGCCCAACCCCTACGAGCGCCTCAAGGAACTCACCCGCGGCAAAGCCATCACCCGCGAATCCATCCAAGCCTTCATCCAAGGCCTGGAACTGCCCGAAGCCGACAAGCAGCGCCTGCTGGCCCTCACCCCCGGCAGCTACACCGGCAAAGCCGAAACCCTGGCCAAAGGCATCTAAGCCCCCGCACCCCAAGGCCCCGCCATCCGGGGCCCCCACAACGCCCAGACCGGCAACGGTGCTGGGCGTTTTTGTTTGTGGATGCGGCCGCGGCGCAGCCACTTCCAAACCCTGGCGCCGCCATATCGCCCACCTTGGCCGATATTCGCCCGTTTGTTCAAAAACAGAAGCGAAACCACCCCCCACATCCGCAATTACCCACCCCCCAAAATACCCAGGCCGCAGCGGGCGTCACGGCCGAGATGAAGTGGTGTAATTAACTCAAGACTGGCAGTCTTGCCCGGAAAACCCAAGCTCAACACTCAATCCGAAAACATGCACTTGATGCAGGCCATGGGCATACTCCTTCGGGCAGCGTGTCTCGTTTCAACATTCCTACTGCTGAATGGACTCGAACCCAATGCGTCCGCATCCTCAGCGGGTGCAGCAGGTCTTGCGCTTATTTTTTGGTGTTCCCGACGCTCGTATTTGCGGAGCTACTGGTGCTCCCCTGCTGGGTCGCGCTGGTCACCCCCAATTTCCGCCAAAAAATCCGTATTCAAGACGGCCGGATAATCATTTGGATTCTGAACGGCACATTTTCAGCCCTTATGTTCGCCTCGGTTTTGGTGTTTTTATATCTATGAATTTTCGACACCAGCGGGAGGGGTTGTTGCTGGGGCAGTGGCCGTGCCAGCAACAATCACCGTTTACCACTGCGTTAACCAATTGGCAGATCAAACACTTTGGATTGGATTTTCACATGTCCAAATGAGCGAAGTTTATGCACTGACCAGCGACGAAACGTCCAATGTCTCGGATGGTGCGGCGCCTGTACTGGCAGCTGTTTTCTTCAAGGGGTTTGGCGCTAGAGCAATTGCAACGCTTGTTACTTGGGCATTTCTCAATCTATTGCACAAGTAACAAGACAAAAAAGCCCCTGGGGCACCCAGATCCATCTACCCTTGGCCATCCCCTGTACTTCCAACCGGTTCAGCTCAACCCACCAGCCCAGGAGGAAAGGTTTGAATTGAGTCGATGGAAGCGTATCGGCACGTTACGCTTGTCAATGGATGGTGGTCTCATTTCATCATATTTCCATGAAAAATTCTTTTTCAAAACCATGACAAAGCATGGCGCATCTGGTAAAAAAATAATCCAGCCGAAATCGATATTGATATTGACAACATCCATGCTGTCAATATATTTATGGCATACAAAATTGGGGCAAGGCACATTGACCGGCGACTATTTACACAAAAGCCCCAGATATTTTGCCTGCTATAACAAGTACACCCCTCAACGCGGGATATCAGCCAGCGAAAAATCGGTTATTGACAGCGCCTTGGCAAAACGGGGACATGTCGCCTATATTGGATGGAGAAAAATAAATTCAAAAACACTTAGATATGACGGCGTAATTGACAAGGCCGCCGCCAACGAGCTTGCCGAAATCTCAAAAAATGGCGGCGTTGAGAAAATTGAATTCAACAGCAGCGGTGGCTTATCTTCGGCCGGGATGGATATTGGAATGCTTATCGCAAAAAACAAATATCACATCTCGATAAAAGGCTATTGCATATCCGCCTGCGCGAACTATATTTTTCCATCAGGATCCAAGCGGGAGATTTACGGAATTATTGCATATCATGGCGGCATTGAAGCAAATCTCTCACTCGGCCATCTGCACTACCTTAAAATCCTTGGCCCAATTAACTACATTTACGCAATTTGGCTAAATAACAAATCCAAACAATTGGCAAAATTGGCGCCAATCCCTATAGATATCATCAAAAAAACATCACCACCAGGACGTGGAGTTTCTTCAGATATAGAATTTGAGGCTTACATCCCCAGCAAGGAAGAAATTATAGCTAGTGGGATGGATTTTTCCGGAGAGATCGACTTGAATTACATGCATGCATTTAATTCAGATGCCTCAACTCGCCCAGGCAAACCAAAAGTATTGTCCACGGCAAAAATTGACAAAAATCTTGCCATGTGCTGGGAAAATCGCATTCAATAACAATTCCTTCGCCCCCTGGCTGGCGTGATGCATAAATATTCACATACCTTCCAGCGCCACATTTGACTCCCATCCTCCAATCCGAAGCCCACGAATGCACCCTGATCTGCTTACCCAAAGAGGTCGACTGCCACGGGCATCTGGTTGGCTTGACTGATTTGGGGGCGCGGTCTCTGCAAGTTAGCCACGTAGCCAACTTCAAGAATACAACCGAAATACCTATCCGTGACCCCTACTCAAACTCTGTTGGCGTGGCTTAGGGTCAATAATCCAGCAAAATAGTCACAGCATCCCAGCTGCATAAATCTCTGCAGACCCTTGAGCAAACCCAGCCGAATATGCCCGTTATGATTCTGAACTCCGACTTTATCCATGACCAAAGAATCATTCGGGAATTGACTTTAGAGTCCCTGCTAGCAGTCAGGCAGGGGCATCAAGTTCCAACCGGTTCAACTCACCCCTCCAGCCCGGGAGGAGGGGTTTGAATTGGATCAATGGAAGCGTGTCGGCGCGTTCCGATATGGAAAATATTAATGGCCAATAAATACAGAGAGAACAACCATGATTGAATTAACAACAGACCAACTCAACGGGATATCAGGCGGAGTACCTCAAGCAGTTGTAGTTGGCGTTATATATATCGTATACAAAGTTAGCACCAAGTGATAAGCATGCAAGCCGAAATTTATAAAGCATTTCAAATTGGATTTAAATTTGGATCAATTACCGCAATAATCGCTTGCGCCATTGTCATTATTTTTAACTGGAACTAAATGAGACCGCTGCACAACCCACTTTCGCTCAAGGCTGAGCTGGCACCCTCAGCTCAAATTCCATATTGCGAAACAAAACCCGCGTTTCGGATCCGCTTTGCAGCTTCCTCATCGCCTTGAGCAGGTTCAACCCCAGCGCCGCCCACGCCATCTGCGCTTGTGTCTTGGCCACCCCAAAGTACCGCGCTCGGCTCATGTGGAACCTTCTCTTCAGCGTCCCAAAGCCTTGCTCAACCTTGTAGCGCAGCGTGGCGATGGCCCTGTTCATCTGCGTTTGCAGCCGGTGTACCAGCTGGCCTCGGCTGCCCTTGAACTGGATCAGGTCGCCAATGCCTTTGCTTTGCAGGTACGCCCGGTTGGCCGCACTGGCGTAGCCCTTGTCGGCCAACACGCCTTCGGGCTGGATGCCTTGCTCGATGAGCGCGTCCACCAGGCCCGGCAGCTTGTTCACCTCGGCCTGGTTGGCCGGGTGCACTTCGACGTGTTCGATGTAGCCGTCCTCCGTGTCCACCGCGCTGTAGCCGCGGTAGCCAAAGAACGCATCTGTGCCCCTTCTTGACCCAGCGGGCTCCTGCTGCGTGTCCGACAGCCCGTGCCACTGGCCCAGCAGCATCAGCTTGAACATCGCCAGCGGCGCATAGGGCTCAGGCCCTCCGCCGTGCGTCGCCTCGCGCTTGTACAGCCCCTTGAGCTTGTGCGCGATCTCCTCCCAATCCAGCAGCTCGTGCAACTTCATCGTCGGCGAGTTCTGCACCAGGGGCTTGGCGCCCATCAGAAGGAAGCTGCCCATGCGCCCATTGCATCCCATTCAGCTCGACAGCGCATTGTGGGAGTTATGCAGTGGTCTCGATGCAGGTTCGCCCGTGTTGAATCGGCCTTGATTTATGCAGAGGGCCCTTAGGATCCGCTGTCGTGAGTTGGCGAAGAATACGGAGCAGTTACAAATGCCATATTCGCTGTTCGACCTGTGGACGGTCCGCCGCCAATTGGATGGGGTGAGGCAGGGGCGCACAGGGAAAGTGGAAATGGGGCAAATTTTGCTGCAAATGAAACAACGCACTTGACCAACAAATCGCCTCAGAGGACGTCGCGCCTGCCTGAGGGTGGTTATTGCAGAGGCGCTCAGCATATAGCAGGGAGACAAATCAAATGCCCATAGAAATTATATCTTGCATTAACCGCATTAAAAAATTTTACACCATCACAAATTTGGCTGTCTTTTTGTCGCTGCTGTCGCCATTCATTGTCAATTCTGCTGAAATTGTAGTCGCTGGCGATAAAATTCTTGTCACCGGCGAGATAGCCTCAGGTGATGGGGATGTATTTTTGGATCGAATAGAGGATGATACGAAAGTACTGGAAATTAATAGCCAAGGCGGAGATGCGCTTGCAGGTATGCAAATAGCCAGAGCAGTGATGACGCGCAACCTGTCATTACGCGTGGTTGATTTTTGTGCTTCAGCATGTGCCAGTCTAATTTTGCCCGCATCGAAGGAAATATATGTCAAAGATGGTTCTATAATTGCCATTCATGCGGGCGAAGTGGGGCTCTGGCGCGCCGCCATAAATTCAAACTCCTTGCCGAAGTCAGTTACAGATCAACTATCAATGATCGAGTATTTGTTTGAATTCGAAAAGTCACTAAATAAACACAAATTCTTCAAAAGGCAGGATGAAATTACAGGAGTCAAAAATGCCGATATCACCGTTAAAATAGAGCCTGATCGGCGAATAACAATATCAGGAAAAAATATAAAATACAGGAGGTACGAATATTGGACCCCAAGCCACGAGGAGTTAATTGATTTGGGGATTAATGTGTCACCATGGTGAGGCCAAATATAATTTACGCGTGCACAAAATTATGGAGATGGCCTTGGGAAATTTCTTACTAGTTGAGGAGTGGTGCCCCCAGCCCCGAGTGGAACTCAGAGCCACATAAATATTCCTACCCAATGAATATCAATATTATTTATCAATCGACTGCATCCGAGTGTACTTTGGCGTGTTTGGCTATGGTTTCCGGATACCATGGTTGCTTGATTGAGGTTGGAAACCTACGTGCCCGGTTTCCTCAAAGCGGTAAGGCGCCAATCTCAAGCAGTTGATGGGGTATGCGGCGGCGCTGGGTCTGAGTGGGCGGCCGCTGCGGCTGGAGCTGGAGGATTTGCCCAAGCTGGCGCGGCCTTGTGTGCTGCACTGGGACATGAACCACTTTGTGGTGCTCAAAAAGGTGCACACCTCCTGGCGTGGGGTGGTGCTGTACCTGGGCGCCCAGCTGGTGATGAACACCTCCACAGGCGGCGACCTCTTCACCATCGGCATGCTCATGGCCTTCTTGTCCTACAAGGGCCAGTTCACCGGGCGGGTGACGGCACTGATCAACTTCGTGGCCGAGTTCAAGATGCTCTCGCTGCACGCCGAGCGGTTGGCGGACATCGTGCTCACCGCACCAGAGAAGGAAGAGGTGCCGGAGCACGAGCTGGCCCACCTGGCCCCCAGCATTGAGCTGCGCGGGGTGAGCTTTCGCTACGGCGAGGGGGAGCCCTGGATTTTGCGCAACGCCAACCTGCACATTGCGGCGGGTGAAAACGTGGCCATCACCGGTCCCAGCGGCGCGGGCAAGACCACGCTGCTGAAGATTGCCCTGGGCCTGCTGCTGGCCCGCGCCCCCCACAAACACAGGGCCCCGCCCTACCAGTTCTGGCAGGTCACAAGGCGGTGGGTTTGGCGCACAGTCAGGCAAACTGGGCTGTGGCGCCGTCAGCCCCGAGAGCGGTTTTGCGGGCATTTGCTGCGGCTGTGTTGAATCGACTCTGGGCCTGCCTGTGGTGAAACTGAACAGCTCTCAACAAAAGATTGCGGCGTCTCTCGATCTTGCTTTGCAAGCAGCCGGTTCCCCGGAATTTGCGCAAAAGCTGCAGCGTTACTTTGCGGACCAGATTGTGTCCGCCGGGGTGCCCAACCAAGGGGTTGTGGACCTGGTTGCGGCGGCGCATGCCAGTTTTGGCGGCGCCAGTGTGGAGGATTGGCTGGCGGTGGCTGATGTGTTTGCCCAGCGCAATGAGTTTCACGAGCACATGATTTTGGCCTCGGCCATCGTCTCCAAGGTGGTGCGCAAGATCAAAGACGAGGGCCAGTTGCTGCTGGTGTTCGAGCGCTGGCTGGGTACTTCGGTGAACAACTGGGCGCAGTGCGATGACATGTGCATCAAGCCCATCTACCTGTACCTGAAGCGCCGGCCGCATTTGCTGGCCGAGGTGGTGGGTTGGGGCAAGTCCGACAAGCCTTGGGTGAAGCGGGCTTCGAATGTGGCTTTGGTGAAGTTTGTGGGGCGCAGCGAGGCGGCTGATTTGAATTTGGTGCTGGCCAACTGCCAGCGCCTGCTGCGCGATGAAGACGTTTACGTGCAAAAAGGCATTGGCTGGGTGTTGAAGGTGGCGGCGCAGTACCAGCCCGAGCCGGTGTTGGCCTTTTTGCGCCAGCACCTGGCGGAGATTGAGCGCTCGACCCTGCGCTATGCGCTGGAGAAGATGCCTGAGGGCTTGCGCCGGGAAATCATGCGCGCTGAGGTCTGAGCCGGTGCGGGTTGGCGCCGTGGGGCCGCAGCGATGTTCTAGGAAGCGACCTGGGAGGGCGGCGTCATGGAAGAGTTCTTGGGCATGCTGTTTCCGCTGACATACCTTGTGCTGTTGGCGGCCGAAAAACTATTCCCGGCGCGAGCGCTGGAGCCCATCAAACACTGGCGCCTCAAGGGCTTTGTCTTTTTCCTGCTGGGCGGCGCGATTGTGAATTCCCTGCCGCTGCTGTGGCGGGATTGGGTGGCCCAGCACCGGCTGATTGACCTGAGCGCGTGGGGCACGGCCGGCGGCGCGGTGGTGGCGATTGTGCTGAGCAATCTGCTGGACTGGTGCCGCCACCGGCTGCAGCATGCCGTGCCGTGGCTGTGGCGCTTTCACCAGATGCACCACAGCGCCGAGCGCCTGGATGTCTCGACCGCCTTCTATTTCCACCCCATTGACACCATAGGCTACACCGTCGTGGCGACGTTTTTGTCAGCCTACCTCCTGGGGGTGACTGCCGAGGCGGCCATCCTGACGGGGTATTTCCTGTTTGCCTCGACCATCTTCACCCACGCCAATATCCGCACGCCGCATTGGTTGGGCTATATCGTGGCGCGGCCGGAATCGCACGCGGTGCACCACCAGCGCGGCATTCACCGCTACAACTATTCCAGCCTGCCGCTGTGGGACATGGCGTTTGGCTGCTTCAAAAACCCCCGGACCTGGAACGAGAAAAGCGGCTTTTGGCTGGGCGCCTCCAGCCGGCTGGGGGATTTGCTGCTGGGGCGCGATGTGACGCGCCCGCCAGCCACGCCGGACGACACCGCCACCGAAGGGCTGCCGCCGGTGGCTCAGGAGCCCGGGCGGCCCTGAGTGCGCGGGTGCTGGCGCTCAAACAGCTGCGAGGGCCCATCGGGGTGGGCCTCGGTTTGCTGCTGGCCCAGGTCGACAAAGCCCAGGTCCAGCAGCAGGCGCTGTGAGGTGTGGTTCTCGGGCTTGGTGGTGGCCAGCAGGCGGGGCAATTGCAGCACGGTGTCAGCGTGCTGCACGCAGGCGCGGGCGGCTTCGCGCGCATAACCCTGGCCCCAGTGCTGGCGCAGCAGCGCATAGCCCAGGTCGGGGCAGGGCAAGCCCTCGCGGTGGATGATGCCGCACAGGCCCAGCACGGCGCCGTCGGCCAGGCGCTGCACGGCCCAAAAGCCGTAGCCCGGCCGCGAATAGGTGCTGCGCAGCCGCTCGGCAATGAAGCGGGCCGCTTGCTCGGGCGTGCGCACCAGGGCGTCGCGGATATTGCCCACATAGGCGGGCTCGTTGAGCATCTGGCACACCATGGCAGCGTCTGCCGCATCGAATTCGCGCAGCAGCAAACGCGCCGTGCGCAGCACCTCTGTGTTCATGGCCGATCCGCCTTTTTGTTTGAGCTTCAGGGACAATCGGAGCACTTCAACACACCCACCCCGCCCATGAGCTTTGTACAACAGCTGCGCCACGCCGAGCGCCTCAATGACTCGTTGCTGTGCGTCGGCCTGGACCCAGATCCGGCCAAATTCCCCACCCACTGGCAGGGCGACGCTTCGCGCATCTACGACTTCTGCGCCGCCATCGTGGACGCCACCAAAGACCTGGTGCTGGCCTTCAAGCCGCAGATTGCCTACTTCGCGGCGCACCGCGCCGAAGACCAGCTCGAGCAGCTGATGGCCCACATCAAGCGCGTCGCGCCGCAGGTGCCGGTGATTCTGGACGCCAAGCGCGGCGACATCGGCGCCACGGCCCAGCAGTACGCGCGCGAGGCCTTTGAGCGCTTCCAGGCCGATGCCGTGACGCTCTCGCCCTTCATGGGGCGCGACAGCATCGAGCCCTATCTGCAATACCCCAACAAGGGCGCCATCTTGCTGTGCCGCACCTCCAACTCCGGCGGTGACGACTGGCAGATGCAGCGCCTGGCCGATGTGCCGGGGCAGCCGCGCCTCTATGAACACCTGGCCCACCTGGCGCAAACCGAGTGGAACCACAACGGCCAGCTGGGCCTGGTGGTGGGGGCGACCTACCCGCAGGAAATTGCCCGCGTGCGCGAACTCGCGCCCACGCTGCCGCTGCTGATCCCGGGTGTGGGTGCCCAGGGCGGTGACGCCGCAGCCACCGTGGCCGCAGGCTGGCGCGGTGACGCCACACAGACCACAGGCCCCATCGTGGTCAACAGCTCGCGTGCCGTGCTCTACGCCAGCCGGGGCGAGGACTTTGCCGCGGCCGCGCGCCGCGTGGCCCTGGAAACGCGCGCCGTACTGCGTCCCACGGTGGCGCGCTAACGCAGCCGGGGGGGCTTGCGAACCCCCCGATTCGGGCAGTGTGGCCTAGGGTCTGGCCGACTGGGCAAGGCCAGACCCGGTCCAACACACTGGCGCGAACCGCGCCCTATTTGCTGCTTGCTGCTGCCGTGCCCCGCCGTGACCCACCGTTCCAAGGATGATTTCAGCCCGCTGATGGGCTCGCCCACACTGGAGCTGTCACGCGCCAAGAGTGCTGGCCCCTCCATCAAGGTGGCGGCGGCTTTGGTGGAGCAAGTGGCCATCTGTCTGGCAGCCTTGGGCGGCTTGCTGCTGGCCCTGCCCACAGCTCCCGTTTTGGGACACCCCAACAGCGGCGGCCCCCTGGTGCTGGCCCTGGCCCTTGTGACGCTGCTGCTGCGCGTGTGGGTGGTCAAACGCTGGCCGCGCTGGGCCGCGCGTGGCGTGCTGGTCTTGGGCATGGGCATGTGCCTGCTCATGCTGGCCACCCAGCAGCCCGGCATCCAGGCCTTGTGCCTGGGGTTTATGGGCCTGGTGGTGGTGCTGGCCACCTTGTTGCTGGGCCTGCCCTTTGGCGGTTTGCTCTCGCTGGCGAGTTGGCTGGTGCTGGCGGCCCTGCCCCACAGCCACAGTTTGAACACCGAACCGGCCTTGCTCTGGCCCACGGCTGTCTTGCTCGCGGGCTTGGCCGTGGGCCACGGGGCCTTGCTGCTGCAGCACCATGCGCTGCGCCAGCTCGACGAGCGCCATGCGCGCTTTCGCCACCTGCTGGGCATGGCGGTGGACTGGTATTGGGAGATGGACCGCCAGTTCCGCTTCACCCATCTGGCCATCACCCACAGCGGACGCAGCGGCAGTGCCCCCATGGCGCCGGTGACGCTGGCCGGCCTGCGCCCTTGGGAGGTGGCCGAGCTGGGCCTCAGCAGCGAAGAGCTGGACGCCGGGCGCGCCGACATGGAGGCGCACCGCCCCTTGCGCGGGCTGGTGATGCGCCGCCTGGATGTGACGGGGCAGCAGCACTACATCACCATCAGCGGCGAGCCACGCTTTGACCGACGCGGCAATTTCGAGGGCTACTGGGGCGTGGGCCGTGACATCACGCGCGAGGTGCAGGCCGAGCAGTCCGCCGCCGCCACCGAGACGCGCTACCGCGAACTCTTCCAGCGCTGCCCCTCGCCCCTGGTGCTGCACCGCTGGGGCCGTGTCATCGACGCCAACCCCGCAGCGCTGCACATGCTGGGCTACGAGCGGCGCGAAGAGCTGCTGGGCGTGGACATCACCGAGCACTTCAACGACCACGACGCCCCGCTGGTGCGCCGCCGCACTTCGGAGCTCGAAGGTGCGCCGGTGGGCACGCTGCTGCCCATGGCCGCCTACCAGCTGCACACGCTCCAGCGCCAGCGCCGCCAGGTGCAGCTCACCAGCGTGCGCGTGGAAGCGCTGGGCGGCGCGGCCACGCTGGCGTTTTTCATCGACGACACCAGCACCACCCAGGCCCAAGAGGCGCTGCGCCGCTCCGAGGCCCTGCTCTCGCACCTGTTTGCCACCAGTGCCGACGCCATCACGCTCAGCGAAGCCGACAGCGGCCGCTTTGTGATGGTCAACCGCAGCTTCGAGCAGCTCAGCGGCTTCAACGCCGACGAGCTGCTGGGCCGCAGCAGCGCCGAGCTGCGGCTGTGGCCGCATGGCGCGGAGCGGCAACACCTGCTGCAAGTGCTGGAGCGGCAGGGCCGCGTGCGCGACGTGCCCGTGCCCTTTGTCAACCGCCGTGGCGAGACCATTGCCGTGCAGGTGGCCGCCGCGCCCTTTGACATGGACGGCACGCACTACCTGGTGTGCAACGCCCGCGATGTCTCCGAGGCCGAGCACACGCGGCAAATCCACAGCGCGATTTTGGAGAACGCCTCCATCGGCATTGCGCACACCCAGGGCGCGCACTTTGTGCAGGCCAACCGCTTGGTGGAGCAAATGTTTGGCTGGGAGCGTGGGCAGCTGGTGGGCCAGCATTTCGACGTGCTGTGGCCTTCATCCAAAGACTACGAGTTGCTGGCCCAGCAGGTCGCCCCCGACCTTTCGGCAGGCATGCAAGTGGAGTTCGAGCGCCAGCTCTGCCGCAGGGACGGCAGCCGCTTTTTGTGCCGCATCCTGGCGCGCGCCGTGGACCCGCAGCGCGTGCACGCCAGCGGCACCATCTGGACCATGGAGGACGTCACCGAGCGGCGCCGCGTGGAGTCCGCCCTGGCGCAAGCCATGGACCAGGCCCAGGCCGCCAACCGCGCCAAGAGCGCCTTCCTGGCCAATATCAGCCACGAAATCCGCACCCCCTTGAACGGCCTGGTGGGCCTGACCCAACTGCTGCAGCGCCCCGACCTCAACGCCCACACGCGCCAGACCTATCTGGCGCAGCTGCTCGACAGCGCCGAGAGCCTGGCTGGGCTGATGTCCGACATCCTGGACCTCTCCAAGATCGAGGCCGGGCGGCTCACGCTGGAATCGGTGGCCTTTGGCCTGCGCGAAATGCTCACCACCATGCAAAGCGGCTACCAGGCCCTGGCCGACGCGCGCGGCCTGGAGTTCAGCCTGCACATTGCGCCGGAGGTGCCGCACCGCGTGCTGGGTGACCCCCTGCGCGTGCGCCAAATCCTCTCCAACTACCTCAGCAACGCCTTCAAATTCACCGAACGCGGGAAGATCCACATGCAGGTGCTCAGCCCCCAGCCCGGGCGGCTGCGCATCGACGTCAGCGACACCGGCCCGGGCATTGCCGCCGAGCTGCAGCGCCAGCTCTTTCAGCCCTTCACGCAGGTGGACAACTCCACCACGCGCCGCTATGGCGGCACGGGCCTGGGCCTGTCCATCTGTCGCGATCTGGCCGCGCTCATGGACGGTCAGGTGGGCGTGATCAGCGCCCCCGGCCAGGGCTCGAGCTTCTGGGTGGAGCTCTCGTTGCCTGCGGCCGCGGCGGAGGTTGAGACCGGCCCAGCCACTGCCCCGGACCTTGGCCTGCTCTATGGCCCGCTGCAAGGGCGCCGCGTGCTGATGGTGGAAGACAACCCGGTGAACATGATGATTGGCGTGGCCATGCTGCAGCAGTGGGGCATGGAGGTGGACCAGGCCCTGGATGGCCGCCAGGCCGTGGAGCGCGTGCACGCCGCCGCCGAGCGCGGCCTGCCCTACGAGGCGGTGCTGATGGACGTGCAAATGCCGGTGATGAGCGGTCACGAAGCAGCGCGCGAGCTGCGCCGCCACTACAGCAGCCGCCAGCTGCCCATCATCGCCCTGACCGCTGCGGCCCTGGTGCAAGAGCGCGACCAGGCGCTGTCGGCGGGCATGGACGAATTCCTCACCAAGCCCATCGACGCGCAGCGCCTGCGCCAGGTGCTGCAGCAAGCGCTGGATGTGAGCTGAGCGCCCCGCCCTCTGGCGCCGTGCGGCGCGCGACAATCCGCGCCATGACCGACACCCTTCACCTCGTGCGCCCGCGTGAGGGCGCACCGCAGCTGCTGTTTGTGCTGCTGCACGGCGCAGGCGCCGATGTGCAGCAAATGCTGCCCATGGCACAGCGGCTGCACCACCACTTCCCCCAGGCCCTGCTGCTGCTGCCGCAAGGGCCCGAGGCGTTTGACGCCATCCCCGGCGGCGGTGCGGGCCAGCAGTGGTACAGCCTGCACCCGGCCCTGCAGGGCGACAGCGCCGCGCAGCGAGCCGCCCAGGCACAAAGCCTGAGCCAGGCCCTGCCGCCCTTTGTCGAGCGGCTGCGGCACTGGCAGCAGCAATGGGGCATCGAGCCCGCGCACACCGCGCTGGTGGGTTTTTCGCAAGGCGCCACGCTGGCCCTGGAGGCCGTGCAGGCCGAGCCCGCACTGGCCGGGCGTGTGCTGGCCTTTGGCGGCAGCTACACCTGGTGGCCGCAGCACGCGCCAGAAGAGGTCTGCCTGCACCTGCTGCATGGGCTGGAAGACACCGAAGTGCCGCACGGCCCGCTGCTGCAAGCCGCCCGCGCGCTGCTGGCGCTGGGTGCGGACCTCACCGCCGATGTGCTGCCCGGCATTGGCCACGAGCTGCACCCCGAGCTGATGGCGCGCGCGCTGCACCAGCTCCAGCACTTCATCCCGGCGCGGCTGTGGCGCGCCGCACAGCAGGCCGACGCGCAAGCCCAGGCCCAAGCCGACGACGCTCAGGACGACTGAGCACGCCGCACCGCCCTCAGTCCAGCGTCACCTCGGTGCGCACCGTGCCGGCGCGGGCGGCATGGGCCACCAGGGTCAGCGCCGTGCCCTTGGGCGCGCGCAGCACCCATTCGGCCAGGGCGCGGTCGGCGGTGGGTTGGCGGTCGGGCAAAAAGGCCAGGGGCGACTGGCGCGGCGCGTGGCCTTCGAGCTGCGGGCCTTCCATGCGCGGCTTGCCCTGCAGCATCTGCACCTCCACCCCGGCGCTGGCGTACAGCTCAAACACCACACCGCGCACCACCTTGCGCTGCAGCGCGCGCTGGGTGACGTAGGCGCTCAAATAACCGCTATTGCCCACGGCCAGGCGCACGCGCCAGACATCGGGGCCCAGGGCGCGCACCTCGGTGCGCAGCAGCTCCAGGCGCGGCAGCGACAGCGTGATCTGGTTGAGCCAGGCCGGGAAGCGTGCCACCTCGGCCTCGCGCAGATAGGGCGGCGGGTTGCGCCAGAAGTTCATCTTGTCCCAGCCGCCAATCTCCACCTGGCCCAGCTGCGGGTGTTGGTAGGGCTTCCAGTCCACATAGGCTTTGCCGCCGCACTGCGTGTCGCTCCATTGCAGCAAGGTCAGGTCGTCGGCCACCGGGTGTTCGCGCAGCCAGTCGATCCAGCCGCTGTCGTCGGGCACGCCTGCGGCGCGCTTGGGCGACCACAGCTCCACCACCCAGAACAGCGCGCCCAGGTGCTCGTACAACCACTCCTGGGTGCCCGCCAGCGTTTCCTTGGGGTGGTAGCGGAAGTCGTGCCAGGAGCTGATCACCGGGTAGCCCGTGTGCTGCTGGCCCAGGCGCGAGAGGCGCTGGATGAGCCACAGGTCCTCGGGCGTCATGTCGGCGTCGGGCTGGTGCCCGCTGGGGCGCAGGATGACGCCGCTGTGCGTGTGAAAGCTCACCGCCGCGCCGATATTGGGGTGCTGGGTGATGAAGTCCACCATGGCGCGCACCTCGGGCTCGCTGGTGGGGTAAGGCCCGGCACCGACTTGCTCGCACTCCTGGCGCCAGCGCGCGGGGAAGTTGCGGTTGAGGTCCAGGCCCTCGGCGTCGGGGTTGACGCGCACCGTGAGCCCGTCGTGGTTGACGATGAACCCCTCGGGCAGCAGCCGGTAGTACTCGCCGCCGAACTCGCCGGGCTCGCGCGCCACCATCAGGCGCGGCTCAGTGGGGTGTTTTTTGTAGGCGCCATGCGGGTCGGGCAGGCGCATGGTGAGGATGCGCCCGTCGCCGTCCACGTCCTCCATGGTCAAGCCATCCACCGGCGCTTCGTCCAGCGGGTAGCGCCGGGTGGAGGAGCGGATGTGCCGCGGCCGGTCGGCCAGCGCCAGCTCCGCACCGTCGGGGTTGAGGCGCGGCACCATGTAGACGCAGCGCGTGTCCAAGAGCCGCGTCACCTGCGGGTCGCGCCCGTGCTTGAGCACCAGCTCGTTCAGGTAGTAGAGGCAGGCATTGCAGGCCAGCAGCTCGGCGGCGTGGATGTTGCCGTCCAGCCAGAAAGCAGGCTTGTCCGTGTCCAGCCCCGTGGCGGTGTTGGTCAGCACCACCAGCCAGATGTCCCGCCCCTCGTGGCTTTTGCCCATGGAGCGCACCGACACCAAATTCGGCCGCGCCTCGGCATAGGCAAACAGCAAGCGGGTGAGCGCCTCGTAGCGCGGGAATTCATCGAAGCGGGGCGCGGGCAAACCAAGCATGCTCTGACCTCAATTTGTGCGGTATGCGCGCCATTGTGCCGACGGCTTCGTCGCCAGAAATGACGTTTATTCGAAAAATTCAGCGCAGCAGCGCCAACCTCAGGTTTTCGCTACTGCGAATTTCCCCCAATGGTCGGTGTGCAGGTAGCTCACCAGCCCTTGAACAAGCCCTGAAACTGGCGCGACACCGGCAGGCGCTCAGCGTGGCCGCGCAGGGTCAGCAGCATGGTGTTTTCGTCCTGGCGCAGCGCGCTGGCAATGCAGCGGCTGTTGACCACCACCGAGCGGTGCACCTGCCAGAACTGCTGCGCGTCGAGCTGCACCAGCAGCTCTTTGAGCGGCGTGCGAATCCAGGCCTCGCCACCGCTGTGCACCACGCGGGTGTAGCGCTGGTCGCTCTGGAAGAAGATCACGTCCTCGGGCGCGATCAGGTGCACCTCTTTGCCCACGCTGGCCTGGATGAGGGGCGCCGCGCGGGGCGCCAGGCGCGGGGCGAGCTGCTGCAGCAGGGCTTGGAGCTGCGCCGTGTTGTCGCTGGCGGCGCTGCGCCGCTGCGTCTGGCGCTGCAGGCATTGCGCCAGGCGGGTGTCGTCCACGGGCTTCATGAGGTAGTCCACCGCGCCGGCCTCAAAGGCCGACAGCGCGTGGTCGCCGTAGGCGCTCACAAACACCACCAGGGGCGGGCGCTCCAAGGCAGCCATGCGCTGGGCCACTTCGAGCCCGTTCAAGCCGGGCATGCGGATGTCCAAAAAGCACAGCTCCGGCTCCAGGGCCAGGCAGTCGTCCCAGGCATCCACGCCGTGGATGCTGGCGGCCACGATGGGCAGCTGCGGGGCCACGCGCTGCAGCGCGGCGCGCAGTTGCTCGCGCGGGGCTTCTTCGTCGTCGGCGATGAGGGTGCGCCAGCGGGCGTCGGTGTTGGGTGAGGTCATGCTTGGGCTGGTGGGCTGAGTTCAAACCATTCGGGAGCCAGAGGCAGGGTCATCCAGGCCCAGGTGTGGCCGGACTCATCCTTCTGCAGGCCCAAAGCTGCGGCGCTGCCGTAGAGGGCTTGCAGGCGTTCACGCGTGTTGCGCAGGCCCTGGCTGTCGGGGCCGGGCATGGTGTCGGGCCGGAGGGGCTCGCCGCTGTTGTGCACGCTCACGCACAGCCGCGCGCCCTGGCCCGCCTGCGCGGGCAGCAGGCTCATGCGCAGCCACACCTCGCCGCCTTGCAAGGCGGGCTCCACGCCGTGGCCGATGGCGTTTTCCACCAAGGTGAGCCAGGCCCCCGGCGGCAAGCGCGTGCCCTCCAGCAGGGCCTGCGGCAGGGCAATTTCCTCATGCCAGCGCAGCCGCGCGCCCAGCCGCGCCTGCATGATGCGCAGGTAGTGCCGCACCAGCACCAGCTCCTGCGCCAGGGGCAGGGCCTCCTGGCTGAAGGCCGGCAGAGCGCCGCGCAGGTATTGGGTGAAGTCGCGCAGCAATGCGCTGGCACGCTCATCCCTCACATCCACCCAGTGCTGCAGCGAGGCCAGGGTGTTGAAGATGAAATGCGGCTGGATTTGCGCCGTGGCCAAACGTGCGGCCAAGCGCACGCGCTCGTCTTGCCCGTCCAGCTCCACCAGCCGTGCGGCAATTTGGTGGGAGCGGTACAGCGTCAAACCCCACCAGGCGGTTTGGACAATGACCTCCGTGAGCAACAAGGCCAGCAGCACCGACTCCTGGGATTTGAGCGCCTCTTTGCCCCACCACTGCGCCGTCACCACCAGCACCCCGATGATGAGCGCCCAGTGAGCCCACACCTGGGTGTTCAACAAGCGCCGGTGTGGGCGCGCCCACAGTTGGCGTGCGGCCATCAGGCCCAGCACCAGCACCAGCAGCACAGCGGGCCAGCTCCACGCCGGCACGCCGCCAGGCATATTGGCGTAGACAGACCACACGACCAAGGCGTTGAGCACCACCACCATGTCAATGCCACGGGGCCAGGGCGCCGTGCCTGCACGCGCCAGCTCCGCCGGGGTGAACACCCGCGTGGGGCCGGGGTAGACCCACTGGGACCAGGGCAGACCCGGCCCGCACCACAACCCGGACCGGAACCAGGACTTGAATTTGGCCATCAACACTCGCATGCCGCCAGTCTAGGCAGGGACAGGGCACAGCACACGCGACTTTGGGGCGGTTGGCGGGTTTGGGCGCACCAGTGGCCGCCATGGACGGGCCGTTGGCCGCAGGTGTGGCGCGAAGCCCTCATCAGGGACGAAATGGCCCCATCCCTCAGGCGCGGTGTATATCAGCCGCCCGCATCATGGGCTAATGGGCCGATATCATGCGCCACGCACCGGCGACGCAAAACTCTGGTGTCGCAAATATTCGATTGGAACAAATATGGTCAAAACAACCCCGGCCGTACCTGCCCACGAAGCTCAAAGCGTCACAAAAATCGAAGCGCTAGAGAGCATTCGCGGCCTTGCCGCCATGTTGATTGTTCTGTTTCACGTACCCCACTGGAATGCCAGCTTCAATATGGGGTTCATCAACAACAGCTACCTGATGGTGGACTTGTTCTTTGTGCTGTCCGGCTTTGTCATTTGCAAAACCTATGCTGACAGAATTCACAGTGGCAGGGACTTGGCCTGCTTTCAGTTCCTGCGGTTTGGCAGGCTGTACCCGGTGCACTTGGTGTTCTTGCTGGTATTTCTTGCCATCGAAACCGCAAAATACCTGAGCCAGAAAAAACTTGGCGTTCAAAGTGCCAACACGCAGCCCTTCTCCACCAACAACCTGCACACCTTTGTGCAGCATTTGTTCTTGGTGCAAGGCATGGGGCCCACGGGCAACCCCATGACTTTCAACATTCCGGCCTGGTCCATCAGCGTTGAGTTTTACACCTACTTGGTATTTGGCCTGTCGGTGATGTTTTTCGACAAATGGAAAAGCCATGTGCATGCGCTGATTGCCGTGGCCGTTCTGCTGCTGCTCCTGACGGACCAGACCTTTGGCTTTAGCGATTTTTTGCGCTGCCTGCTGGGGTTTTTTCTTGGCTGCCTGTCTGCAACGCTGCTGGCAAATCGGAAGTTGAACATTCCAAAAATCACGTCTTTGCTGGTGTTGGTGGCCTTCGCGGCCTACCTGCATTACAAAACACCGGACAAGGATGACATGTACACCTATGCCTTTGCCACTGCGCTGGTGATCAGCGTTGTGGCAGCGTCCGATGGGTATTTGAACAAAATCCTATCCTGGCGGTTTTTTGTCTGGCTGGGCTCCATCTCCTATGCCGTTTACATGTCCCACCTGGCTATTTTGTGGTTCTCGAATCAGATCATCCGCATGGTTTTGAAGCGCCCTGAAGCTCCCGCTGGCCGCCAAAAATTCATGACCCCCCAGCTGGAAGCCTGGGAGGCCTGGCTCGCGCTGGGTTTGGTGTTTGCCGTGATTCTTGTGGTTTCGGTGCTGGTCCACAAATACCTTGAAAACCCGTGGCGGCAAAAATCAAGGGCGTTTGCGTTCCGAACCTTCAGGGCGCTGCCTCAAAAATTCGCCTGAGGCACTGGGGGGCGGCGGCTGCCCCCCACAAACACCTTGAGCTCGCCGGGGGCGAAGGCCACCCAGGGTTGGTCGCGGGTGAGGGGCTGGGTGGCGATGACGGCCACGCTGGGCACGCGGCAGTGGGCTTTGGCCAGCGCCTGCATGAGCCAGTCACTGCCGCCACAGGGCGCTTTGCGAACAAAGGCAAACAAAGCCAATCACATCCATCAATCATGATGGTAGCGTGCGAATATTACGCTCAGCGTCAATATTCATGTTACCCAATCGATACCCGGGGCGCTTCTCGTGTTTCACCCGCCCCAGATGGATCCGCATTCTGGTTGAGTGTGGCTTGATTGCCGGCACCATCGCTCTTGCCATTCCAACTGGGCGATTTGCTGCCCGGGTATATGAGTCCTACCAAAGCCGCCCCATTCAAGGCAGCTATCAAGCCTATATGAATGGAAAGGGTGAGGCTTTATCCCTGTACGGAACGGGTACCTGCCCAGCTTGCAAACTGGCACGTGATCACCTGAAAAATGCCGGCATCCCATTCAATGACTTGTTGATTGACGCAGTGCCAGAGCTCCGCACTGAGTGGGCCAGCCTTCAACAAGATAGCGTTCCGGTGCTGCTGTCAAAAAATACCATGCTTGTCGGTTACAGGGAAGAGCAATACCGTCGGCTTTTAACCCCGCAAAAAATTTCCAATTGAAACTGGAGTGATCTTGAAACTCAACTTGCGCCAGCCGATGGCTATCAGCCTGTTTTTTGTCATCGCAGCAGGTGCAGCCTATGCAGAATTCGACGCAAAGTCCTGCTATGAGCGCTGCATCGCTGAGAGGGTGAGCTGCGGCGAGCTCACGGAAAGCGAGTGCAACGAAAAAGAAGCCGCACTCAGCAAACGGGAAATAGAAGCCCTCAGAAAAGAGGAGGTCAGGATTTGCAGAAAAATTTGCAAAATCAAGAGTTGACTACGCATTCTGACAAAACACAACCAACCCCGATATTGGCAGATATACAAACAAATCACTATTTATTTTTTCTCGGCCGGTGTGACTTATGCCGCCGAAACATTAGAGATGGATCGAATGGGCTGCCTTATCGCATGTCTTGAAGAAGGCATCTGGGGGAAGGCTTGCGGAAGAATCCGCAACGCTTGATTTGTCTATTTATTGATTTTCGGCCAGAAATTTATGGCCGTTTTTTTATTCGTATGAATCACCTTTCCCTGCAGCCACAGAAATTCCAGCAACTGGCATGGATAGTCTGGGCTGTGGGCTTTCCTGCGGCCGCTGCTTCGAGCGCGGAAACCACCCCCCCGCCACCGCTGCCCAGGGTGGAAGTCGAGGGGCAAACAGCCACCGACACCCAGCTGAGGCGGGACTTTGTGGCGGGCAAGATCGTGATTTCCCGGCGCAGTATTGCGGCCAGTGGTCTGGGTACGGTGCAGCAGCTGCTGGAACGTGAGCCCTCGGTGACGGTGGGCGCCCATGGGCGCTTGGGTTTACTGGGGTTGCCTGGCTACACCCAGGTGCTGGTGAACGGCAAGCCGCCAGACGTCGGGCGCAGCCCGCTGGACACAGAGCTGATGCGCGTGGAGCGGGTGGAGATCGTCAAAGGTTCGTTGGCGCAGTTTGGGCCTTTTGGGGTGGCGGGCACCATCAACATCGTCACGCGCGAGCCGGACCGTTCGGTATCAACGTCGCTGAGCCTGGGGGCCACGCTGGGGCCTGCGTTGGCTGAAGCACAGCTCAATGCCTCGCAGACACAGCGCACCGCCGGGTCTGCGTGGACGATGCAGCACATGGTGTCGGTGCGGCGTGCTCAAGAGGACGGCCGACAGTCGGTGCTGAGTGCCACGGGCCAGGGTGGCGCCCTGCAGCCTACTGACAACGCCGAATTGCAGCGCAGCGAGCGCCGCCTGTCGCTCACCCTCAGCAGCACGCTGGGCTACAGGCTGTCGCAGCGGACACGGCTGACGGCCTCGCCCTCGGTCATGGTGTGGCGCACGCCGCAGTCAATCCAGGACACCCATCAGCCCGCACCCGGTGCTCTGGCTGTGCCGGACAGCACGACGGCGCTGGACCAGCGGCTGAGCACCTGGTCCTTGCCTTTGGGCTGGCGTCACCGCACCGCACAGGGCCATCAGGTGGAGGTGGACCTGTCGTCCACGCGGATGTGGCTGCAACGTCAGAGCACGCGCCAGTGGGTGCCCCAGGGGGTACAGACCCAAGACACATCCAGCCGGCACGCGGTGGATGTGCTGAGCGCGGAGCTGACGCCGGCCGTGGGCGAGGACCACGAGCTCAAGCTCGGGCTGAAGCTGGGGCATAACAGCCGCCACAACCGCCAGGAGGCCCGTGTGAACGACCAGCCGGACCCGGCCTGGGCGCTGTTTGGCAGCCACACCACGCTGCGCGGGCATTTCGGCTCGGCCTTTGTGCAAGACGAATGGCGGATCACCGAACGCTGGGCCGCCACAGCCGGGATGAGCACCGCCTGGCGTCAGGCACGACACGACGAAGGTGCCTGGGCCAGCCGCTCGGCCTACCGCGTGAGATCTCCCTCGCTGCACGTGGCCTACAAGCTGGACGCTTTGGGCTCGCAGCGGGTGCGCCTGTCGCTGGCGCGCTCCTTCCGCGCGCCAGAGCTGGACCAATGGCGCCTGCGCCCCACGCTGCATGCCCTGGCGCCATGCAGCCCCAGTGGCTGCGGCACCAACAGCGCCGACCGTGCCGACACGGCTGGCAACCCCGCGCTGCGCGCGGAACAGGCCTTGGGCGTAACGGCCGGCTTCGAACACAGCTGGGGCAGAAACTCCCTGGTGAGCGTGGACCTGTTCAGCCGCCGGATGCGCGACGTCATCGGCGATGTGCTCAGCCTGGAGTCCGTACCTTGGGCCACCCAGCCGCGCTGGGTCATACGCCCGGACAACCTGGGCCAGGCCCTTACCCAGGGCCTGAACCTGGACGCGCGGCTGAGCCTGCGCGATGTGCATGCCCGCACTCCCAAGGCCGAACTGCGCGCCGGTGCCACGCTGGCCCGCTCGCGCCTGTCGACGGTGCCCGGGCCGGACAACCGCCTGCCCGAGCAGTCGCCCTGGTCGGCCAAGTTGGGCGGCAGCTACAAGTTGGACACACAGCCGCTGGAGCTGAGTCTGGACGCCCAATGGGCCCCGGGGATGTGGGTGCGCACGGCTGACACGCGACGCTTCTACCAGGGCCGGCGAAGCAATGTGCGGGCCCAGGCCGCCTGGACCCTGGGCCGCGACATGACCCTGAATGTGGCCGTAGACCGTCTCGGTGCCACGCCCGCTCAGCGCATTGACACCTACGGCCCCAGCGCCGCGCCCAGCACCTGGGTGCGCAGCCTCACCGACACCGCCCCGCGCTTGACGCTGAGTGTGGATATGAAGGTGTGAGGGGCACGCCTAGTCTGCCACCAACTCCCCCCCCACAAACACCTTGAGCTCGCCGGGGGCGAAGGCCACCCAGGGTTCGTCGCGGGTGAGGGGTTCGGTGGCGATGACGGCCACGCGGTCTTGGGTGGTGGTGTGCTGGGCGAAGTCCACGCTCACGTCGTCGTCCTGCAGCTGCGCGCGGCCAAAGGGGTGGCGGCGCAGCAGGTAGTGCAGGTGCGTGGAGCCATGGGCCCACAGCGCCTCGCCGTTGGACAGCAGCATGTTGAAGGTGCCGTGGCTGTGCAACTGGGGCAGCAGCTCGCTGAGGGTGTGGGTGAGTTCGGCCACGCTGGGCACGCGGCAGTGGGCTTTGGCCAGCTCCTGCATGAGCCAGCAAAAAGCCCGTTCGGAGTCGGTCTGGCCCACGGGCTGGAAAGCGGCGTGCAGCCGGGGGTGGAAGTTTTTGAGGTCGCCGTTGTGCGCCATCACCCAGTAGCGGCCCCAGAGCTCGCGCTGAAAGGGGTGGGTGTTTTCCAGCGAGATCACGCCTTGCGTGGCCTTGCGGATGTGGGCGATGACGTGGTCGCTCTTGATGGGGTAGCGCTTGACCAGCTCGGCCAAGGGGGAGTGGCGCGCGCTGTGGTGGTCCACAAAGTGGCGCAGCCCGCGCCCTTCAAAAAAGGCAATGCCAAAGCCGTCTTTGTGTTCGTCGGCCCGCGTGGCCAGCCCGGTAAAGCTGAACATCACGTCGGTCGGCACATTGGCATTCATGCCCATCAACTGGCACATCGGGGCTCACTCCTGGGGATCACTCAAAAAACAGCCGGCTCAGGCCTTTGAAGCTGATGAGATTACCCGGATTGGTGGTCTCGTTGAGCACACCGGCCATGCGCGCCAGCACTTTTGGGCTTTTTTTACCGCGCCAGATCACCAAATCAGCCAGCCAGGGGTGGGCGTTGACGCTGTTAGCGCGCTCGTACATGGCAAAGCGGGGCCGCAGGGCCTGCAGCGCCGCTTCGTAGCGCTGGCGCACGGCGGCATCGCCGCCCGCGGCTTGCAAGGCCTCGGCGGCCAGGATGCCGGTCTCCATGGCCTTGCCAATGCCCTCGCAGGTGAAGGAGTAGGTGGAGCCCGCCGCCTCGCCCGCCACCAGCAGGCCCGGGCGCGTGAAGCGCGCGCCTTTGAGTGAGCAGCGCAGCGGCGCGCCCTTGAGTTCGCCCTGCAGCTGGCCCTGGCGCAGCAGCTCGGCCGCCGGGGGGTAGTGCTGCACAAAGGCGTCAAACAGCGCGCGCAGGTTGATGTCTTTCTTGCTGCCCTTGCCCTGCAAATCGCTGTGGCTGTCGACCACGCCCGCGCCGATGTTGAACACCCCGCCGGGGCCGGGAAAGATCCAGCCATAACCAGGCCGCACTGCCTGGCTCCACACCACCTCCAGCGCGCGAATCTGGCCCACCAGAGCAGGCGCATGCACATAGCCGCGCAGCGCCACGGCGCTGGGGGTGTGGCGCTCGCACAGGCCCGCAGCCTGCAGCGCCTTGGGCACGGCGCCGGTGGCCAGAATGAGCCAGTCGCAGTGCAGCTCCAGCGCCGCCGCGCCCTGTTTCAGCACGGCCCCGCACACGCGGCCTTGGGCGTCTTCGAGCACGCGTTCCAGACGCGCCTGCACAAACGCGGCACCCGCAGCCTGGGCATGGCGGTTGAGCAGCTCATCGAGCCGGCGCCGCGGCAGCACGGCCATGCTGCCTGGCACGTCCACCCGGCCGCCGCGCGGCCCCACGCAGCCCACATGGGCCACGGGCTGGGCTTCGGCCATCACGGCCTGCAACAGGCCCAGCCGCGCCAGAGCGGCATGGGCGTCGGGGATCAAGCCATCGCCACAGACTTTGTCGCGCCCCACCGGGTGCTGGTCGGCCAGCACCACAGACCAGCCCGCCTCGGCCAAGACGCGCGCTGCCGCGCACCCCGCCGGCCCCGCCCCCACCACCAGCACACGCCCCGGTGCGCTGTTTTGCTGTGCTTCCACGCTCTTGCCCCGTAGTTTGAGGGGCGGATTCTACGAAGACACCTCACGCTCACCTCCGCTGAGCTCTCAGCAAACCTGCCCCCCCGTATTCCGGTGGTTTCACAGTCGCTTCTGGGCCACAGCCTGCCCCTGCCATCGCAATACCTGGAGCCTGCCCCCCCCCAGCACCCTCCCATTGCCGGCCCCCAGGAAATTGCACCCACCATAGGGAAGACCCAAGTTTCATGGGGCATGCGGCGTGGCTATCACTTTTGCCACATCGTGCAATACCGGGCTTGCCCAGCCAGAAATTCCCCCGGGTGTACAGCGCTGCAGCAGCAGTTCCAAGATGCGCCACCCTGGACTTGCCCGCCCGCCCACCCGGCTGGCCCCGCAGGCTCCATTGACTCTGGCCTCCCAGGCCTCAGAAGGACCCCCACAATGCTTAAAAAACACCCCATCAGCACCGCTGCGGCACTGCTTGCCCTGAGCTGCCTGAGCCTGCCCGCCCTCGCCCAACAGCAACTGGAGCGCGTCGAAGTGACGGGCTCGTCGATCAAGCGCATCGCCAGCGAAGGCGCCTTGCCCGTCATCACGTTGGACCGCAAGGCCATTGAGCAGTCGGGCGCCACCACGGTGACCGACCTCATCCAGCAACTGCCCTCCATGCAGGGCTTTACCACTGCCTCTGACTCCATCAACGGCGGCGGCGGCGGTGTCACCAATGCTTCGCTGCGCAACCTCGGTGCCAAGTACACCCTGGTACTGCTCAACGGCCGCCGCGTGGCACCGTACAACAGTGGCTCGACCGTGAACCTCGAGCAGCTGCCGCTGTCGGTGATTGAACGCGTGGAAATCCTGGCTGATGGCGCCTCGGCCTTGTACGGTGCTGACGCCGTGGCCGGCGTGGTGAACTTCATCACCAAGACCGTGGGCGCTCCGGGCGCCATAGAGCTGAAATTCGGCAACCCCGAGCACGGCGGCGGCAAAGAGGTGGAATTCAGCCTCTCCAAGGGCTTTGGCGACCTGGAACGCAATGGCTACGCCATGCTGGTTGGCGCCAGCGTGCTGCAGCGTGACCGCATCCTGGCTTCGCAGCGCGACTTCTCCAAAACCGGCGTGTTCCCCTTCTCACACAAGGGCAAGGACTATCTGTTCTTCCAGAGCTCGATCAACGGCAACCCGCCCAACGTCGAAGTGATGGACAAGGATTTCAACACCCTGGCCTTGTACAACCCTGTGCTCATGGCCCAAGGCAACTGCGGCAGCGACCCCAGCACCTTCAAGCGCGGCGACCTCTGCCGCTTTGACTATGCCTCCACCGTGGAGATGCAGCCCGCCAGCCAAAACCGCAATCTCTTCCTCTCCGGCGCCGCCAAGCTGGGGCAGAACTGGAAGCTCTCGGGCGAGTTCCTCTACAGCAACACCTCCATGCTGGGCCGCTTTGCACCGCCGGCACAGCCGCTGGATATGAAGATTGGCGGCACGCTCTACAACCGCTACGTGGCGCCCAATCTGGCCGCACTGGAAGTGAACCCCGCTGACGTGGCCAATGTGTCCTACTACATGCGCGTGCGTGACGGCGGACTGCGCAGCGACGACAACATGAGCCGTGGCGTGCATGCCGTGGCCAGCCTGGACGGCACCATCGGCGCTTTTGACACCAGCTTCTCCTACACCCACTCCAAGAACACCTTCGATACCCATTTCGCCGGTGGCTACCTCAGCCGCCTGGCCATGGACAAGCTCATTGACGAAGGCAAGTGGGACCCGTTTGCACAAGGCACAGAGGCCTCGCGCGCAGCGCTGGCCCCTGCCCTGCTGAGCGGTTCCGAAGGCGTGGGGCACTCTTCCCTGGACACCCTGTCTGCGCGTGCCTCTGGCAGCATCTTTAAGGCACCTGGTGGTGATGCCTACCTGGGCTTTGGCGCTGACGTCACGCGTCAGAAGTACGACAACATGCCGGCCCCCATCTTGCAAGGCCCCAACGCCCTGCAACCCAACTACGCCGACTTCCCCGTCGGCGGCTCGCCCGGCAGCCTGCCCTTCAACTCCAGCCGCGACGTCAAGGGCGCATTTGGCGAATTGCTGGTGCCTCTGGCCAAGTGGCTGGAAGTCACCGGTGCTGCTCGTTGGGACTCCTACAGCGCTGTGAAGAACGCGGCCAACTTCGACGCCGAAGGCAACCCCAAGCCTGCAGCCACACAGGGCAACGCCATGTCGGCGACCACCTACAAGCTTTCCGCGCGCTTCCAGCCGGTCAAGCAGTGGATGGCCCGCGCCTCCTACGGTACGGGCTTTCGCGCGCCGAGCATGGGCAACGTCACCGACCCCCTGCAAGATGGTGGCGTGACCAACTCCCGCGACTGCCCTGTGCCGGCGGGTGATCAACTGGCCGCTGGCTGCCGCTCAGACGCCTACGAGTACAAGGTTCTCTCGGGCGGCAATGCCACCACGGGCAGCAACGGCCTGCGCGCTGAGCGCTCCAAGCAATGGACCATCGGCACTCGCTTCGAGCCCACCGCCAACTTCACCATGGGCCTGGACCTGTGGGACGTTCGCATCAAAGACCAGCTGACCACCGTTCCGGAAGCCACGGCATTTGCGAACTTCGCGACCTACCGCCAGCTCTTCACGATTGCCAAGGAAAACGGCTCTGGCACCCCTGTGCTGACTTACATCAAGCAGCCTCTCAACGGTGCGGTGACCGAGTCCCGTGGTCTGGACTGGGACTTGACGCTGCGCAACAGCCTGGGAAGCTGGGGCACCCTGACCACCAGCTGGAACGGCACTTACCTGCTGGACAGCTACTTTGACCTGGGCTTTGGCAAAGGCAAGGAAACCAGCATCGGCAAGTTTGGCAGCGACTCCGCCGTGGCCTTCCGCGTCATCTCGCGCTTGAATCTGGCCCTCAAGACCGGCAAGTTCAACAACGCCCTGACTTGGCACTACCGCCCCGGTTACAAGGATCAGTCCTACAGCGCTGGTGACGCCACCGTCTACCTGCGCAACGCCGACGGCTCGCGCGGTGCGGCCACGGCCTTCGAGGGCTTGGACGTGCCGAGCTACAACCTGTTTGACTACCAGGGCAGCTACCAATTCAGCAGCGCCTTTGGCGTGACGCTGGGTGTGAAGAACTTGTTCGACAAAACCCCCCCGATGAGCCTCAAGACCGTGGGCGGCAATATGGTGGGCTTTGACCCCCGTTACGCCGACGGCGTGGGCCGCTCGGTGTACCTGCAAGCTCAGTACAAGTTCTGATCGCCAGAACCACCTCGACACAAGCAAGCGCCCTTCGGGGCGCTTTTTTGTTGCCCTGTCGCGACATGCTGCTGCGCCGCATGGCACCTGGCAGACCGGGCCAATTTCCGCCGCTGATCGGCGCACTTCGGGAGGCGCAGTGACCTGCCTGGCTAGCGCATATCCGCTTTCGCGTTGACGCCCACCCCCCTAGTTCGGTGGTCTACCTCGCGCCTTGCCCCACGAATACTGCAACTTTCTGGCGGCACTGCACCGGCCACACCGGTGCTCGGACGCCCCCGATAGGCCACAAGTCTGGAGAACAACCGCATGAAGTTCAAGCAAACACACATCAGCGTCGGCGTCATGCTGGCCCTGGCTTCCGGTTTCGCACTGGCTCAGCAGCAGTCGCTGGAAAAGGTCGTCGTGACCGGGTCGTCGATCAAGCGTCTTGTCGACACCGACTCCGCCCTGCCCATCTCCGTGATTTCGGCTGAAGAGCTGCGCGCCACCGGCGTGAACACGGCCGAAGGCGCGCTGGCCAAAATTGCTGCGAGTCAGTCCATGACCGGCAGCTCGCAAACCATTGGCTCGGGTACGGGCGGCGCGGCCTATGCCAATCTGCGCGGCTTGGGGGCCAACAAAACGCTGGTGCTGCTCAATGGCCGACGCGTCGCCTCTTTTGCTTTCAGCTCCGCAGGCGTGGACCTGAACTCCATCCCCTTTGCCGCGCTGGACCGTGTGGAAGTGCTGCGTGACGGCGCTTCGGCCATCTACGGCACGGATGCCATCGGTGGCGTGATCAACTTCATCACGAGAAAAGACTATCAAGGCGCAGATGTCGCCCTCAGCTACGCCAAGCCACAAGACGAAGGTGGTGTGAAGAAGGGCTGGACGCTCTCCGGCGGGTTTGGTGACCTGGAACGCCAGGGCTTCAATTTGTGGGCCTCCATCGACCGCCAAGACAATGAGCGCATTCGCGCCATCTGGCGTGATTTCGCGGCAACGGGTGTGATTCCTGATCGGGGCTTGATCAAAACATCCGGCACCACCTTCCCAGCCAACCTCAGCCAGGGCAGCATTTCCGGCAACCCCACCTTGGCCGCGGGCTGCAAGCCTCCGTTCTCGCTGCCCCTGTCGGCGACAGCCTGCCGTTTCGATTACACGGCCTTCATCGACATCGTGCCCGACACCCTGCTCACCACGGGTCTGGTCAAAGGCACGGCCAAACTCGGCAACACCTATGTGTCCTTGGAGCACATGGCCTCCAAGAACGAAAACACAGCACGCGTAGCACCTGACCCCGTCACTGGTCTGCAGGTGCCCATCACCAGTCCCTTCTACCCCAACACCTTCCCCGGGCTCGATCTGACCAAGCCCGTCACCGTTGGGTGGCGGATGATTCCCGCAGGGGCACGCACCAGCAAATCAATGGTGGATGCGCAACGCACCGCACTGACCGCCGAGGGCAATTTCGGTGACTGGGACTACCGAGCGGGTTTGTTGCAGGCCACCAGCAAGGGTCGTCAAGCCATCACCGACGGCTACGTCAACAAGTCCATCATTGCCAAGGGTGTGACTGACGGCAAGCTCAACCCCTTTGGCGAGGCTGACGCAGCGGCCCTGGAGTTGATCAATTCGGCCAAGATCAACAGCGATTACTCGCACGCCAAAGGCAAAACCACGTCGCTGGACTTCAATGTCTCTGGCAGCGTCGGGCGACTCGCCGGAGGCCCCATTGGGGTATCGGTCGGCACGGAATACCGCCGCGAGACCTACAGCAATGACACGGTGGATGAGATCGTCAACAACGTGCCTTCACTGGGGGCTTCGGCCTACCACGTGGGCGGCAGCCGCAAAGTCACGGCGCTGAGTGCCGAAGTATTGCTGCCGTTGCACAAGGCCGTGGAGGTCAGCCTGGCGGGCCGCTTTGACAAGTACTCGGACTTTGGCTCCACCTTCAACCCCAAAGTCGCGGTGCGTGTGACCCCCGTGCATGGGGTGAACATCCGCACGTCCTACAACACAGGCTTTCGCGCGCCGTCCTTGGACGAAATCTACGGGCCCCAAAGCATCACCTACACCGGCGATCCGTACAACGATCCTCTGCTCTGCCCAGGCGGTACGGTGGCCCCCGGCGGCGTAGCCTCTCGCGACTGCGACCAGCAAGCTCAGCTGTTGACAGGTGGCAATCTGGCCCTGAAGCCTGAGAAGTCCAAGACCTTCTCCCTCGGGGTGGCCTTTGAGCCGGTCAAAGACCTGACGGCCTCCATCGACTACTGGAACATCCGCATCACCGACTCCATTTCGTCGGTGGCAGAGCAAGCACTGTTCGACAACCCCGCCAAATACGGCAACCGCTACTTCCGCTGCAAGGACTTGCCTGCCGCCACCCAAGCCTTGGTTGACCGCTGCCAAGGCGAATGGGTCGACTCCAATGCGTTGGGCTATGTGAAATCGCTCAATGACAACTTGGGCGGCGTGAAGACCGATGGCTTTGACCTGGCCCTGGGCTACGGCTTCAAGTCCACTGCGGGGCAATTCCAAGTGGGCATGGAAAGCACTTATGTGCGCAGCTATCAGTACCAGCGCGACAAGGGTGACCCCTATATCCAAAATGCCGGGAAATATGTCGATTCCAGCCCGGTGCTGCGGTGGAAGCACGCTGTCACAGGAAGCTGGAAACAAGGCGACTTCGGCGCCAACTTGGGCATTCGCTACAACGCCGGCTATGACGATCAAAATGCTGTTGAGGCCATGTACGTCAACCGCGTGAAGGCCTACACCCTGACCGACCTTGCGCTGAGCTACAGCGGGCTGAAGTACATCAAGCTGACCTTGGGCGTGAACAACCTGTTCGACGCCAAGCCCCCATTCAGCAACCAAGGCACCACCTTCCAGCAGGGGTACGACCCCCGGCTGAGCGATCCCTACGGACGGACCTGGACCATGCGCCTGAGCGCAAAGTACTGAGTCCCTACGCAGGATCTCAATAGCGACCGCCAAGCGCCCTCCGGGGCGCTTTTTTGTTGCCACTCAACAACAAAGCATGACCCCTCACGGGGTGGGCCAACCAGACAGTCAGAGATTGACGCCTCAGGCACAAATTCCTAGCAATTTCAAGACCTTAGCGTGGTCAGAAATTCTTGGTTTGCTGTCACAAACGGTCCTTGATTCATCCGAAGACTGGTGGATTCACCTACGCAATCACCCGAGACCCCCCCTGAATACTGGGGCTCTGGTGCTTGAGTTGCAGCTGCATGTCCTTGCAGTTCGGCAACTGAAGCAAATGGCTCAATTCAGCATTCCGCTTCGGAGTAGTTGTCATGAAGTTCAAGAAGTCCCACATCAGCGCTGGCGTCATGCTGGCCATGGCCGCAGGCCTGTCTCCGTACGCCATGGCCCAGCAACAGCTGGAGAAGGTTCAAGTCACGGGTTCGTCGATCAAGCGCATTGTCGACACGGACACCGCCTTGCCCATCTCGGTGATCTCTGCCGATGAACTGCGCTCAACGGGCATCAACACCGCCGAAGGCGCACTGGCCAAAATCGCCGCCAGCCAGTCCACGCAGGGCAGCTCGCAAACCATTGGCTCGGGCACCGGCGGGGTGGCTTACGCCAACCTGCGTGGGCTGGGTGCCAATAAAACGCTGGTGCTGCTCAACGGCCGCCGCGTGGCGTCCTTTGCCTTCAGCTCGGCTGGCGTAGACCTGAACTCCATTCCCTTTGCCGCACTCGACCGCGTGGAAGTGCTGCGTGACGGCGCCTCGGCCATCTACGGCACGGACGCCATTGGTGGGGTGATCAACTTCATTACCAAGAAAGACTACCGTGGGGGCGACGTCGCCTTCAGCTATGCCAAGCCCCAGGACGAAGGCGGCGTGAAGAGAGGTCTGACCCTTTCTGGCGGCTTTGGCGATCTAGAGAGTCAAGGCTTCAATCTGTGGGCCTCGGTGGACCGCCAAGACAACGAGCGCATCCGCGCCATTTGGCGTGATTTCGGGGCCACTGGCCTGATCCCCGAGCGCGGCGTGCTCAAAACGTCGGGCACCACCTTCCCTGCCAACCTGAGCCAGGGCGAAATCGCTGGCAATCCCACGGCCGCAGCAGGCTGCAAGCCGCCGTTTTCGGTGCGCCTGACGCCCACGGCCACCACGTGCCGCTTTGACTACACGGCGTTCATCGACATCGTGCCCGACACCCGCCTGACCACCGGCCTGATCAAGGGCACGGCCAAAGTGGGTGATCACTACATCTCGCTGGAGCACATTGCCTCCAAGAACGAGAACACCGCGCGCGTGGCGCCAGACCCGGTGACCGGGGTGAGCGTACCCACCACCAGCCCTTACTACCCTTCCACCTTCCCCGGCCTGGATCTCACCAAGCCTGTGACGGTGGGCTGGCGCATGACCCCAGCGGGCGCACGCACCAACAAGTCCATCGTCGACGCCCAGCGCACCGCGCTGACCACCGACGGCAGCATTGGCAACTGGGATTACCGTGCCGGATTGCTGCACGCCACCAGCAAGGGCAAGCAGACCATTGTTGACGGCTATGTCAACAAGTCCCTCATTGCCAAGGGCCTTGCCGACGGCAAGCTCAACCCCTTCGGCGACGCCGATGCCGCCGCGCTGGCCCTGATCGATGCGGCCAAGATCCGTGACACCTATTCCCGCGCAACGGGCAAGACCACCTCGTTTGACTTCAACGCCTCCACGTTGCTGGGCAAGCTGCCCGGTGGTCAGCTGGGTCTGTCGGTGGGCGCGGAGTACCGCAAGGAGTCTTACCGCAACGACTCGGTGGATGACATCGTCAACAATGTGCCCTCTCTGGGCGCGTCGGCCTATCACGTTGGCGGCAAGCGCAATGTCAGCGCACTGAGCACGGAATTCCTGGTGCCCATCGTCAAGGAGCTGGAACTGACGGTGGCGGGTCGGATCGACAAGTACTCGGACTTCGGTTCGACCTACAACCCCAAGATCGCGTTGCGCTTCACGCCCATCAAGTCGCTGAACATTCGCACCTCCTTCAACACGGGCTTCCGCGCACCATCGCTGGATGAGGTGTTTGGTCCGCAAGCCATCACCTACACCCAAGACCCCTACGACGATCCGCTCCTGTGCCCCAACGGCAAGGTGGCCAATGGCGGCCTGGCAACGCGTGATTGCGGGCAGCAAGGTCAGCTGCTCACGGGCGGTAACCTGAACCTCAAGCCTGAGAAGTCCAAGACCTTCTCGCTGGGTGTGGCCTTCGAGCCGGTGAAGGACCTGACTGCCTCAGTGGACTACTGGAACATCCGCATCACCGATTCCATCTCAGCCGTGGCGGAACAAGCCCTGTTCGCGGACCCCGCCAAGTACGCCAACCGCTACTTCCGTTGCAAGGACTTGCCCGCAGCGACCCAAGCCCTGGCTGACCGCTGCCAAGGTGAATGGGCTGGCTCCAACGCGCTGGCCTATGTGAAGGCGCTCAATGACAACCTCGGCGGCGTCAAGACCGATGGCTTTGACTTGGCCTTGGGCTACGGCTTCAAGTCCGCCCTCGGCCAGTTCCAGCTGGGTCTGGAAAGCACCTATGTGCGCAGCTATGAGTACCAACGTGACAAGGGCGACCCCTATGTCCAGAACGCGGGCCGGTATGTGGATTCCACCCCGGTGCTGCGCTGGAAGCACGCGCTGTCCAGCAGTTGGAAGCATGGCGACATCGGCGCCAATGTGGGTGTCCGCTACAACTCGGGCTACGTGGACCAGAACGCGGTCGCTGCCCAGTACTTCAACCACGTCAAGGCCTACACCCTGACGGATGCATCGGTCACTTACAGCGGCATCAAGTTCCTCAAGTTGACCTTGGGCGTGAACAACCTGTTCGACGCCAAGCCCCCGTTCAGCAACCAGGGCACCACGTTCCAGCAAGGCTACGACCCCCGCCTGACCGACCCCTACGGCCGGACCTGGACACTGCGCGCTGCAGCCAAGTTCTAAGCACTCGGTTCTCCACCAGCCCCAAGCACACCGCACACCGCGGTGTGCTTTTTTCATTTCTGGGCCGCCACAATGCGGGCCCGGGTCTGCCGCACTGGGTTTGGCGGGCCGCATGAAGAGCCCGCCGTGGTGTTGTGATGCCCACCCTTCTCGACCAGCTGGAGCTGGTGCTGCAGCTGCTGCAGCAGACCTGCGTTTTTTTGGTGATTGCCTGGCTGCTGGCGCAAACGCCGCTGGCTGCGCCGCTGTTGCAGCTGCAGCCGGGGTGGCGGCGCCTGTGGGCGTGTGCGGCGGTGTTCACGGGGTTTTGCCTCTTGGGCACCTGGCTGGGCCTGCCGGTGAACGACTCGCTGGCCAATATCCGCGCCATTGGCGCGGTGCTAGGGGGCTGGTTGGGTGGGCCGGTGGTGGGGCTGGGCGTGGGCTTGGCGGGGGGATTGCACCGCTACAGCCTGGGCGGGCCCACGGCGCTGGCCTGCATGGTGGCCACGGCCATCACGGGTTTGCTGGCGGGGCTGGCGCACGCCCTGCTGCGCGCGCAGGGGCGCGAGGCCTGGCTGTGGCGCCCCATGCTGGTGGGCCTGGCGGCCATGTTGGCCGAAGCGCTGCAGATGGGCTTGATCCTGCTGCTGACCCAGCCGCGCGACACCGCCTGGGCCGTGGTGCGCGCGGTGGCCGCGCCCATGTTGCTGGCCAACAGCCTGGGCGCAGCGGCCTTTATGCGCATGCTGCTGGACCGCCAGGCCATGGCCGAGCGGCTGCGCCAGGCGGTGGCCGTGCGGGCGCAGCAGCAGCTCTTGGCCCAGGCCGAGATCCGCCTGCTGCACGCGCAGGTGAACCCGCACTTTTTGTTCAACGCGCTCAACACCCTGGCGGCGGTGATACGCCAAAACCCGCCGCGCGCACGCGAGCTGGTGCAGCATCTGGCGGACTGGTTTCGCAGCAACCTCAAGCGCCCGCAGGAGGACGCCACGCTGCAGGAGGAGTTCGCCCATGTGCGCGCCTATCTGGAGATTGAGCAGGCGCGCTTTGGCCAGCGCCTGCAGCTGGAGCTGGCCTTGCCCGAGGCGCTGAGCCACGTGCGGCTGCCAGCGTTTTCGCTGCAGCCGCTGGTTGAAAATGCCATCAAGCACGGCTGCTCGCAGCGCCTGGAGGACGGCGTGCTGCGGCTGTGGGCCGACGCTGAGGGTGCCTGGGTGCGCGTGCATGTGCAGGACAACGCAGGCCTCTACCGTGCGCCCGCGCCGGGCCATGAAGGCCTGGGGCTGAGCCTGGTGCACAAGCGCTTGCAGGCCCGCTTTGGCAACACAGCCGGGCTGAGCGTGCGGTGCGAGCCGCTGCAGCACACCTGTGTGACCCTGACCTTGCCCCTGCCATGAGCACCACCGCCCTGATTGTTGACGACGAAGCCCCGGCCCGCGCCGAGCTGCGCGCGCTGCTGGCCGAGCACCCGCACATCGAGGTGGTGGGCGAGGCCGCGCACGCCGTGGAGGCGCTGCAGCTCATCCACCGCCTGCGCCCACAGCTGGTGTTTGTGGACATCCAAATGCCGCGCATCAGCGGGCTGGAGCTGGCGCGCATGCTGGACCCGCAGCAGCTGCCCGCGCTGGTGTTTGTGACGGCGTTTGACCAGCACGCGCTGGAAGCCTTTGAAGCGCAGGCCCTGGACTACTTGCTCAAACCCGTGGCGCCGCAGCGTCTGGCGCGCACCCTGGCACGCCTGGCGCAACAGCCGGCCACTCCCCAGGCCACCGGTCAGGCGCTCGAGGCACTGAGCACGCTCGCGCCGCTGCGCACCCTGCCCTGCCACGGGCACCAGCGCATCGTGCTGCTGCCGCTGGCCGAGGTGGACCATGTGCATGCACGCCTCTCGGGCGTGTACCTGGTGGCGCAAGACGGCGCCGAACACTTCACCGAGCTCACGCTCAAAACCTTGGAGCTGCGCACGCCGCTGCTGCGCTGCCACCGCCAGCACCTGGTGCACCCCGAGCGCATCCGCGAGATCCGCTTGCTCGAAGGCGGCGCGGCCGAGCTGCGCACCGCGGCTGGGCATCTGGTGCCGGTGAGCCGCCGCTACCTCAAAGCCGTGCGCCAGGCCCTGGGGCTGGAATAGCGCAGCGACACGCTCGGACTTGGAAGATTCCAGGGTTTTCACTAGTATTGATCGGGTTGAGCCCTTGCCGCTGCGGCGCTGGGGCCGCACCGCTCAAAGCGCCTGGCCCACCGCTGGGTGCTTGATTTCAACCACTCACCACAGCCCCGAAGAAGGCCGGACCCCTGCCCTCTAGCATCGCGCCCTTCGCTGGGACCGCCACCAGACAGCGCTGCCGTGGGCAGGCGCCAAGGCGGTCTCGCCCAACCGATTAAAAGCATTGATTGCAAAAGGAGCTGCATGAACGCGCTCAAGACTTGGGGCATTTGGCTGGTGGTCGCGCTGATGGGCGCTGGTGCCTTTGCGGCGCTGGCCCTCTCACGCGGCGAAGCCGTCAACGCCGTCTGGCTGGTGGTGGCGGCCGTGTGCTGTTACAGCATCGCCTACCGCTTCTATTCCAAATTCATTGCCGAGAAGGTGTTCCGGCTGGACGACTCGCGGCCCACGCCTGCGGTGCGCCGCAACGACGGGCTGGACTACGTGCCCACCAACAAGTGGGTGCTGTTCGGCCACCACTTTGCCGCCATTGCCGGTGCAGGCCCGCTGGTGGGCCCCATCCTGGCCGCACAGATGGGCTTTTTGCCGGGCACCATCTGGATTCTGGTCGGCGTGATGCTGGCCGGTGCGGTGCAGGACTTTTTGGTGCTCTTCATCTCCACGCGGCGCGACGGGCGCAGCCTCGGAGAAATGGCCAAGCAGGAGCTGGGCACGCTGCCGGGCTTTGTGGTGATGCTGGGCGCGCTGGGCGTGATGGTCATCATCCTGGCCGCGCTGGCCCTGGTGGTGGTCAAGGCGCTCAAGGACAGCGCCTGGGGCGTGTTCTCCATCGCCGCCACCATCCCCATCGCCCTGTTCATGGGCGTGTACATGCGCTATTTGCGCCCGGGGCGCATTGGTGAGGTGTCCATCATCGGCTTTGTGCTGATGATGGCGGCCATCATCTTCGGCGAAGACATCGCACGCCACCCGACCTGGGGCCCCTTCTTCACCATGAACGGCTCGCAGCTGACGGTGGCGCTGGTGATCTACGGCTTTGTGGCCTCGGTGCTGCCGGTGTGGCTGCTGCTGGCGCCGCGCGACTACCTCTCGACCTTCTTGAAGATTGGCGTGATCGTGGCGCTGGCCGTGGGCATTTTGTTTGCCGCCCCCGAGCTCAAGATGCCCGCCGTGACGCAGTTCATTGACGGCAGCGGCCCGGTGTTCTCCGGCAACCTCTTCCCCTTCTTGTTCGTCACCATTGCCTGCGGTGCGATCTCGGGCTTCCACGCCCTGGTGTCCTCGGGCACCACGCCCAAGCTGGTGGAGAAGGAAAGCCACACGCGCATGATTGGCTACGGCTCCATGCTGTGCGAATCGGGCGTGGCCATCATGGCCCTGATCTGCGCCTCGGTGCTGGACCCCGGCATTTACTTCGCCATGAACTCCCCCGCGGCCGTGATTGGCACGACGGTGGAGAGCGCCTCGCAGGTGATCAACAGCTGGGGCTTTGTCATCACCCCCGAAGCCCTGGAGCAAATGGCCAAGGACGTGGGTGAGGCCTCCATCCTCTCGCGCGCCGGTGGGGCCCCCACTTTTGCCGTGGGCATGGCTTACATCATCACGGACATCTTCAACTCCAAGGCCACCATGGCCTTCTGGTACCACTTCGCCATCTTGTTCGAGGCGCTGTTCATCCTGACCGCCGTGGACGCGGGCACCCGTGCCTGCCGCTTCATGGTGCAGGACACGGTGGGCGTGATCGTGCCGGGCGTGGCCAAGAGCACCTCCTGGACGGGCAACCTGCTGGGCACGGCCGTGGCCGTGAGCGGCTGGGGCTTCTTCGTCTACCAAGGCGTGAACGACCCGCTGGGCGGCATCAACACGCTGTGGCCGCTGTTTGGCATCGGCAACCAGATGCTGGCCTCCATGGCGCTGCTGCTGGGCACCGTGGTGCTGTTCAAGATGAAGCGTGACCGCTATGTCTGGGTCACCATCGTGCCCACCACCTGGCTGTTCATCACCTCCATGACGGCGGGCTGGCAAAAAATCTTCCACGAGAACCCCAAGATCGGTTTCCTGGCACAGGCCGAACGCTTCCAGAACGCCATCAACGAAGGCGTGCTGCTGGCCCCGGCCAAGAGCGTGGCGGACATGGAGCGCATCGTCTTCAACAACCAGATCAACGCTGGCCTGTGCGCCTTCTTCATGCTGGTGGCCGTGACCATGCTGGTGGCCACCGTGGTGCACATCAGAAAAGCCCGCGCCAACCCTCTGCCCACCGCCAAGGAAGTGGGTCTGGAGCCTGGCCGTGCCTGAGTTGGGCCCCCTGCTGCAAGGCCAAGCCCGCAACGTGCTGCCCGCTGCGGGCAGCAGCGATGCGCGGCTGCAAGACGCCTACGAGCAGTACCTCAGCACGCAACGCAGCCTGCACCCGCAAGGGCAGGCCATGCCTGCGGCTGAGTTCGAGCGGCTCAGCCTGGGCTCGCAGTGGCTGGCCAATGTGCGCGATGTGACCAAAAAACTGGTGCAAACCTGTCGCCTCATGGTGGGCGTGCATGACTACGAGTACTACCTCGACCACATGCGCAGCACCCACCCTGGCGCCAAGCCTTTCAGCCGCGAGGAGTTCTACCGCTACTGCCTCGATGCACGCTTCCCTAGTGCGGGCAACGTCAACAAGTGTCCCTGCTGAGCCCGCGATCCTCCCCACCACCTCTTTGAAAGGAACCCTCATGTTCAAGCAACTCAGTGTGGCCCTGGTCGGTAGCGCCCTTGCTCTGGGCGCCTATGCGCAAGATCAGGCGAGCAAAGTGCAAGGTCTCTGGAAGCTGGTGTCCTACCAGGTCGAGACCAAAGCGACGGGAGAGTTGGATGACGTGATGGGCAAAAAGCCCACGGGCTACGTCAACTTTGGCAAAGACGGTCGCGTGTTCTTCATCCTCACCGGCGAAGGCCGCACCCCGGGCAAGAGCGACGCCGAAAACGCCAAGCTGCTCTCCACCCTGGTCTCCTACACCGGCAGCTATGAGTTGACCGACACCACCTTTGCCACCAACGTTGAAGTGGCCTGGAACCCCGCATGGGTGGGCACCAAGCAGGTGCGCAACTACAAGCTCGACGGCACACGCTTGCAGGTGCTGACCCCGTGGCGCGTGATGCCCAACTGGCCCGAAAAGGGCGAGTCACGCTCCATCGTGACCTTCGAGCGCGCAGCAAAGTAAGCATCTAGCGCTGGACTGGACGCAAGCAAAAAGGGCACCCTGTGGGGTGCCCTTTTTTCTGCTGGCTTGCCCGCGGGCCTCAGCCTCCCAACGCCTGCACGATGCGGCGCCACACGGCAGAGAACCAACCGGCCACCGGGCCTTCCTCAGCCTCCGCTGGCGCAGGTGCGGCGCGGCCAGTCACTTCCACACGCGGCAATGCCAGCGGTGACAAAGCATTCGTCATCCCGGACTGCAGCACGCTGGCCGTGACGCGGCCCTCGCTGGCCTGGGCCACCGACACCAGGTCTGCCGCGATGCGGCTGCCGTTGAGCAGCTGCGGCGCTTGACGCGAATTCGTGTTGGCGCTGCGTGACACCGAGACGTTGAGCGTGAAGCTCTTGCCGCGTGCGGCGTCCACGAACTCATGCAGCAGCTGCGACTGGTCAAAGCGGATGGACTCGGCCCAGACATTGGCGCTGTCGGCAATGCTCAGTTGCGCAGTGAGCTGCCCGAGCTTGTCGCCCAGGTCAAAAAACTCGTCCATCAAGCTGCCACGCGTCAGCTCCACACCCACCTTGCCCGGCAGCACCGGATTGCCCACCACGGCGGTGTGGCCCACGGTGATGTTGAGCGTGCTGCGCTGCGCCTGCTGCACATCCACCAGTTCATCAATGAGCTCGCCATCGACGATGTGCAAATTGCCCTCGCGCACATTGGCCGTGTTTTGCAGCGTCACGGTGATGTTGGAGTCTTGAATGAGGGACTCAATGTCCACCGCCTCATCCACCAACTCGCCCTCGCGAATGCTCAGGCGCGTGGCGCGCACATTGGCCGCATTGTCAAAGCCCACCGTCAGCGTGGAGGCCAGGTAGTCAGCGCCGTCGATGGCCTCGTCCACCAGCTCGCCCTGGTGAATGTCCACTTGCTTGGCATCCACATTGGCCGAGCCGATGAAGTCCACACGCACGCGCGAACGGTCGAACTTCTCGGCATCCACCACCTCGTCTATCAGCTCGCCCTCCCAGATGCTCAGCACATCGGCCTGCACATTGGCCACATTGCGCAGCGTGGTGCTCACGCCGCTGCTGATGATGTTCTCGGCATCCAGGGTTTCGTCGATCAAGTCACCCTCGGTGATGCGCAGCTCCTTGGTGACGACGTTGCCCACATCGGTGAGGCGGCTGTCCACCGTGCTGGCGTCCAGGCTTTGCAAGTCCAGCAGCTCGTCCACCAGCTCGCCCTCATGGATGCGCACTTGCGTGTCGGCGTTGACCTTGGCCACACGCTCCAAGCGCAGCTCAAACCACGCTTTGTGCGCCGCGCCGCCATCGACCAACTCGTCGATCAGCTCGGCGTCATCGATGTGCAGCTCCTGGCTCTTGATAGCGGCCACATCGGTGAGGTTGAGCTTGTAGTGGTCACCGTTGACCTCGCCAGTGTCCACCAGCTCATCCACCAGCTCGCCCTTGAAGATGCGCACTTGTTGCGCCGTGACATTGGCCGTGCGGTTCATATGCACCTGCACCTGCGCCTGGTTCAGCGGGCGGTCCAGCAACTCGTTGATGAGCTGGCCCGAGCCCACCGTCAGCTGCCCGCCGCTGGCGGCGCTGCGCTGCACATTGGCGCTGTCGTCCACGCGCACATCCACACAGGGCTGCTGAGCGGTGGCGTTGTCAGCCGCGGGTGAAAACAGTTGGTCGATGAGCGAGCCGCCGCCGATGTGCAGATGCGCGCCGGTCTGCGTCAACGTGACGTTGGCCGAACGGCGCACTTCCAGCTTGACGTTGGCCCCCGCACCCATGTGGCCCTGTACCAAACGGCCAATCAGCGAGGGATGGGTGTCGCGCGTTTGCTCCAGCAGCGTGCCGTCCGCCTGCAATGTGTTCTCACCCAGGGTCAGGCGCCCGCTCAAGTTCACGTTGGCCGAGTTGTCCACCAAGATGTTCAAGCTGGCGTTTGCACCCACGTTGCGCACCAGCTGCGGAATCAGCGCGCCAGCACCTTCCCAGTGCTTGGACTGCACGCTGTGGTTTTCCATATTGCACACCAGCACCGAGACCGACTCGCGCTCGGCCACATCGATGGGTTGCACATAGTTCCAAGGTGAGAACTGGCCTTGACCGCGCGCAATCAGCAGCGTGGGGGTTTGGCCCGCCAGCGACGCGCAGCTGAGCTGGGGCAGCACCGGACAAGCGCGTGGCGCTTGATAGCCGTTGGCTTGGGTGTTGGACTGCGCATTGGCGCTGAGCATCGCGCCCAGTGCCGCGACGACGAGGGAATAGGGGTACTTCATGGTCATGCTCTTTCAGTCAACGCGGCGAATCACAGGCACATTGGTGATGGATTGGGCCCCCGAGCGGTCGCGCTCCAGCACCAGGGATTTGGCGTCGCGCACCCGCAGGTCGCCCGAGCCGTCGTGCAAAAACACCTGCTCCGCGCCGCTCACATCCACCCAGCCCGAGCCGTCTTCAATGCGCAGCTGGCCCTTGAGCTGCTGCGCCGTGATGTCGCCCGCGCCATCGTTGATGCGCAGCTGGCCGTTGAAATGGCGCACGGTGATATGCCCAGCGCCATCTTGAATGCGCACCTGCGCGGCGGCACTCCAGGCGGCGTTGTTGAGCTCAATGTCGCCCCCCTCGTCATGCAGCTGCAAGCGGCCCACGTTTTCGAGAAACACAGCGCCAGCCTCGTCACTGAGCTGAACCGCCGCACCGACATGGGCCACGCGCAAACGCTGCCCCGTGCTGTGCATCTTCAAAGTCCACGCGGCAGGCAAGAACACATCCAGCCGCAGCTGAGCGGCCAGTGAAGGCTCCAGCTGCCCCAGGTCCAGCACCAAGGTTTGCCCGTGGCGTTGTAGCGCCAGCGTCGGCAGCGTCAACCCAGCGGGCCCATGCAAGCGCAGCTGCAAAGGGCCCTGATGGCCTTGCACTTGATTGAACGCGACCGCGCTGCGCACGGACAAGGCCTGGGCTGTATCAGCCGCCACATCGAGCTGAGCTTGGGCCCGAGCCAGCGGCGCGCCAAGCAGCAGCGCCGACACCAAAGCGAGAACTTTTGAAGTTTTGAGCATGGGTAATGAAGTAAGGAATCCTTGAAACATCCCAAGGACGACGCGCATTGTGCGCAAGACGCACCCTTTCAAACACCGCTCTTTTTCTGAGAATGACTTCAGTTCATAAACGCCAAGAGCGTGCCAAAGTGCCACCCTACCCCCATCAAGACACCGCACACTCGCACCGAAAGTACCTGCACAGGTATTAGGGAGTGTTGTTATGGCTTTGTCTGACTTTCGTGTGGGAACCCGTCTGCTGGCGGTGACCCTGACAGGTGCGTTGCTGACCTTGGCGGTGGGCTTGTTTGGTTTGAGCCGCCTGCAACAAGTGGCCGAGTTGCTGGACGATATGTACGCCAATCAGCTCGTGCCCATCACCACCGTGGCCAACGCCAATATGCAGGCCATCTATCAAAACCGGGCCCTCTATGCCTATGTGATCGAGACCGACCAGCGCGGCATGGTGGCCATTGGCAAGACCATGGACGACCATGTGGCCAAGATGAACGAGCTGCTGGATCGCTACCGCAAAACCGAACTGACCCCCAAGGAAGTCGACCTGCTCAAGCGCTTTGATGCAGTCTGGCCGCGCTACATGGAAGCGGCGGCGAAAGTGCAAAAAGCCAGCTATGCCGACGACAACGCGCTGGCCATGAAGATCATGCAGACCGAGGCCCTCAAGACCTTCCAGGTGGCGGACGATCTGCTGTCAGACATCGTGGACCTGAATGTCGCGCTGGCCAAAGAGGCCAACATCAAGGGAGACAGCACGGTCGAGTTGGCACGCAACATTTGCATTGGCCTCATCGTCGTGGCCATGGTGTTGTCCATCTCCGGTGGTTGGCTCATGGCACGCTCCATCACCGTGCCGCTACAAGACGCCTGCGGCCAGATGCTGCTCATCGCCAAAGGGGACCTCAGCCAACCCATTGCAAACCAAGGGCGTGACGAGGTGGCGCTGCTGCGCCAAGCCATGTGTCAGATGCAAGCTGGCCTGTCCACGGTGATCCGCTCGGTGCGCGAATCGGCAGACCAAGTCGCCACCGCCAGCACACAAATCTCCCAGGGCAACGCCGACCTGAGCCAACGCACCGAAGAGCAAGCCGGCGCCCTGCAGCAGACCTCCAGCTCCATGGTGCAGCTCAGCGGCACCGTGAGCCAGAACGTCGAGTCCGCCAATCAAGGCAACCAGCTGGCCCAAAAGGCCTCTGATGTGGCCATGGAGGGCGGGCAAGTGGTGATGCAGGTGGTGGACACCATGCGCGGCATCAACGAATCCTCGCGCCGCATCAACGAAATCATCTCCGTCATCGACGGCATCGCCTTCCAGACCAACATCCTGGCGCTCAACGCCGCTGTGGAAGCGGCGCGAGCTGGCGAGCAAGGCCGGGGCTTTGCGGTGGTGGCAGGCGAGGTGCGCTCGCTGGCCCAGCGCAGCGCCGAAGCGGCCAAGGAAATCAAAACCCTCATCAGTGCCAGCGTCGAGCGCGTGGAGCAAGGCACGCAGCTTGTGGACCAAGCGGGCAACACCATGCAAGAGGTGGTCAACGCCATCCGCCGCGTCACCGACATCATGGGCGAAATCACCACCGCCAGTGCCGAGCAAAGCGAAGGCGTGGGCCAGATTGGCACCGCCGTGACCCAGCTGGACCAGGCCACCCAGCAAAACGCCGCGCTGGTGGAGGAATCTGCCGCTGCCGCCGAGAGCCTGCGCCAGCAAGCCCAGTCGCTGGTGCAAGCCATGCAGACCTTCCGGCTGGCTTGAGGGCTTCGGCGGCGCAGCTCAGCCCTGCAGGAAGAACTCCACGGGCAGCTGCAGCTCCAGCTCCTCGGGCAGCCCGGCCGGGATGGCCGGTAGCGGCGCGGCGCGGCGCAAGGTGGCCAGCGCCGCGCGGTCCAAACCGCCATGACCGCTGCTGCGCAACAAGGCCAGCTGCAAGAGCTGGCCTTGTCGATTCAGGCGCAGGCGCACATAGCTCACACCCTGGATGCGCTGGGCGCGCTCAGCCGCCGGGTATTGCCGGTAGCGCTCCAGATGCGCCAGCACCCGCCCCTCCCAACTGTCTTGCCCGCTGCGGCTGAGCGTAGCCGCTGGCGGCAGTGCCGGGCTGGCGGCCACAGCCGTGGCTGGCAGCGCCGGTGCGGGCGCCTCAGCATGGGTATTGGGCGTGCTGGCCGTGCTGCGGCTGTGCGCCTTGGCGCTTGGCGCTGGGGCCGCTGCGGCGGGCTCCAGCACATCAGGCAACAGCGGAGCCAAGAGCAAAGGCGGAGCCTCGGGCCGCTGGGGCTGAGCCTGCGGCAAGGGCGCAGGCTCCAGCGGCGGTGCGGGCAAAGCCGCATCCAGCGGCAGCCGCACCATGATGGGCGCCGGGTGCGGCGCTTGGGGTCGGTGCTGCTCAGGCTTGTGCCAGCACAGCACAGCCAGCAGCGCACAGGGGATCGTCACGCCCAGCACGCCGGGCCAGCGCGCAGCACGCGGCCGCCAACCCCGGAGCGCTGGCCGCACTTGGCCCCTCGAGAGAGTGGGACGGGTGAGCAGGTACAGCGCCACCGCGGCCAGCACGAGCGCACTGCCCCACACCGACACACGCGGCGCCATGGCACTGGTGCCCAGCACACCCAGCCCCATGGCCATACCTGCACAGGCTGCGGCCTTGGAGCGGCGGCTCAGCGCGCCGTATTGCTGCCAGGCGCGCAGCGGTGGGCCCAGCTGCGGGTGCGCCCACAGCCAGGCCTGGGCCCGCGGCGAGGCGCGGCAAAAGCAAGCCGCCGCCGCGATGACAAACACCGTGCTGGGCAACAGCGGCAGCACGGCGCCCAGGAGCGCCAAGCCCAGGCACAGCCCACCCAGCGCCAGCAGGGGCCAGCGCAGCCAGGGTGCGAGGGTGCTCACGCCGGGCTCAGCCTGCAAAGACCGCGTCCACATGCTGGTGCACGCGCTGGAAGGCCGCACGCGCACCAGCAAACAGCCGCTCTTCTTCGACGGTGTTCAGGGGCAGGAGCTCCAGCACATCGGTGAATTGGCGCCAGTGGCGCAGCACGCCATCGGGGTGAGCGGCCAGGTGGCGCGCACCATGGTGCTCGTCCAGGCCCAGGCGTCCTGCCAGCTTGAACAGCACGGCACCGCCAAGGTTGGAGCCTTCGGCCACATACAACCAACCCATGGCCGTGGCCAGGTCCAGGCCCGCGTCCAAAGCCGGGGCGCCCAGGCGCTCGGGCTCAGCGCCGAGGTCGCGCAAGTCCTGCTCCAAAGCCTGCAGACGCTGGCGCGCCGACAAGTCCGGCACCAGGGCCTGCAGCAAGCTGTGGCGGTACAGCGCGCTGATGTCGTGATGGAAGCGGTGCTGCACGTGCAGGAACTTCAGGTAGTTGCCCACATGGACAAAGGGCTGGCTGGCCATGATGCGTTGGTCCAGCCGCTCATGCGTGGCGTGGCTGGCGGCCTTGAGGCGCAGGGCGCGCGCGGCGCTGGCCTGGGCAGCGGGGGCTTGTGCTTGCGTGTCGGTGTGCATAGAAAAGGACGGTTTGAAAGCAAGGGGGAGGAGGGGTCGCGTGGGCTTAGAAGCTCAGGCTCAAATCCACCCGCAGCGTGCGCCCTGGCGCGGGCATGGGCGACTGGGCCAGCGCGTCGAGGTGGTAGCGGTCGGTGGCGTTGTCCAGCTGCACATTGAGCTGCGCCGCCGGGCTGAGCTTGGCGCTGGCAAACAGGTCCACGGTGGTGGTGGGCAGGTAGTACTGCTGCACCGTGGTGTAGGCCGCCAAATGCCAGGGCTGGGTGAGGCGCGTGAGCGGGCGGCTGTGGTGCAGCACGCGCGTGCCCAGCGTCAGACGCTGCGCCAACAGGTGCAGGCCCAGCGTGGCGCTGGCGCTGTACTTGGGCGGGTTTTGCGTGTTGGTGTAAGCGGCTCCAAAGCCGCCGTCCACGCAATCGGGGGTCTGGGCCGTCGCATCGTTGGCACGCAGGGCTGTGGCCATCTTCAAGTCGCAGGTGCGTGCGCTCAGATGGCGCGTGCCGCCAAGCTCCACAAAGCCGCTTCGGTGCCCCCAGCTGGCCTGGAACTCCCAGCCTGCGGTGTCGAAACGGTCGACATTGCGGATGGTGTAGGCATAGGTTTGGGGGTCAAAAGTGCGGGTGATGTAGTCGTCCACGCGGTTGTTGAAGTAGGCCGCTTTGAAGGCAGCGCGGTCGCCCTGGGCCAGGAAGTTGCTGCGCTGGGTGCTGGTACCCAGCTCCCAGCTGTGGCTGTGTTCGGCGCGCGTACCGGCTGTGGGGACCGCAAAGGGGTGGCCCAAAGTGGCTTCGGCCAGTGCGGGAGCGCGCAAGCCTTCGGCGTAGCGGGCGTAGAGCTGGCTGTGCTCATCGGGCTTGAAGCTCACGCTGGCTTGGGGCGTGAAGCGCTTGGCCGTGGCGCGCAGCGGTTCACTCCAACGCCAGGCCGAGGCCTCCTTGAGCTGGAAGCTGCCGAAGGGCTTGAAGCCGTTCCAGTCCAGATCCCCCGCCACACCGCGCCGGTGCGGGCTGGCCCGCAGCGAAGCCTCGGTGAACTGCCCCTTGGCATCAGGCAACCAATAGACATAGCCATTGGCCAGGGGCTTACCGTCTTTGGTCAGCATGGCGGCGCGCACCGGGCGCTGCGCCCAGGCCGTGGCCGTGGCATTGCGGTTGAAGTCCTGCACATTCACGCTTTGATAGCGTCCGCCCAGCTGCAGCGCCCAGTGCTCGTTGGGCTGCCATTTCACCGACGCCAGGGCGCTGAACTCGCGGCGCTCGCCATAGCGGTAGAAGCGGTTGTTGCGCAAGTCCACCTCGGTGCGCGGCATGGCACGGCCCGGGCCCAGGCGCTCGTGCTGGTAGTCCAGCCCGTAGTTGAAGGTGAACTCCTGCGTGCCCACAAACAAGCGGCTGGTGTTGCCCACCTGCGCGCCCACGCGACTGTTGCGCAGCTCGGAGCGCAGCGCCCACTGGTAGGTGTCGCCCTGGGGGTCACCCAAGCCGCTGATGGGCACGGCCACCAGCGTGGGGGTGGAGCCCGCCGGGGCGTTCCACATCAGGGTGTCGCTGCGCGTGGCCCACACGGTGCTGCGCAGGTCCAGCAGGCTTTGCCCCACAGGCTGCCAGCGGTGCTGCAGGCTCAGCGCGTTTTGACGCATGCGCCCCGGCTCGAACTGGTACATGGTGTTGGGCGCCTCGGCATAGACGGTGCCACTGCCGGGCTCGGGCTCAGGGGTGCGCATGATGGCCGAGGCCATGATCTCGGCGTGGCGCGCGCGGGTGTGGCGCCAGCTCAGCTCCAGCGCATGGTCTTGGGTGGGGCGCCAGCCGCCTTTGAGCAGCAAGGAGTCGCTGCGGCTGTGGGTGTTGAGCACCTCATCACCCGCACGAAAGAGCTTGGCCACCGGCGTGCTGCTCAGGCCCGTGCCATCGGGTTTGCGCTGCGCCGTGAGGTAGCGCTGCGCGCCCTTCTCGCCCGCGAAGTAGTTGCCGGCCTCGCGGTGAACCACGGCGGCAAGCGCTTCCCACTGCGGCGTGCGCCAGGCCGCCGCCACTGAGAGGTGATGGTTGTCGAGCTGCCAGATGGGCGCCGGAGCCCTGCGCGGCACGGTGCGAAAGCCCGAGGTCGGCTCGCGGGTGTTGTCAGCCAAACCCATGCGCAGACGCACGCCCTGGTTTTGCCCCTCGGCCAGGATGTCGCTGGCCTGCAAGGTTTGCACCTGCACCACGCCGCCAATGGCGCCCGCCGCCCCCAAGTCCAGGCCCGGGCCTTTTTGAACCTGCAGCTGGCCCACCAGATCGGGGTCCAGATAGCTGCGCGTCTGCGTGCCGGTGTAGCCGCGCGAGACCTCCAGGAACTGCACCGTGCCATCCACCACCACGGGCACGCGGCCCTGGCCCTGCAGGCCGCGCACGTTCACGTCCAGCGCGTGGCCGTTGCGGGCATCACCCACCTGGATGCCGGGTTGGCCGCGCAGGATGTCGGCCGGCGAGGTGCCGCGAAAGCGCTCCACATGCTGACGGTTCAGCGCCACGCTGGAGCGGGCCTCGGTATAGACCTCCTGCGCCGACTGCTCGCTGCTGCCGTGCAGAGCCGGGCCCTGGAACAGTGCGCCGCCCGCGCCTTGCACGCGCAGCGGCCCGAGGCGGCGCGCCCCAGCCGCGCTGGGCTCGGGCACCAGCGTCAGCACGCCCTGTGCGCCGCTTTGCAGCGTCAAGCCACTGCCCACCAGCAAGGCCTCCAGCGCCTGGCGTGGGGTGTGCGTGCCACGCAGGCCCGGGCTGTTGCGGCCCTGCAGCAGCTGCGCGTCCACCGAGAAGCTCAGGCGGCTTTGCTGCGTGAACTGCGCCAAAGCCTGTGCCAGCGGCCCGGCGGCAATGTCAAAAGACTGCAGCCCCTGAGCGGCCTGGGTCGGCGCGGTGCTGGCTTGCGCCCAGACGGGCGGCGCCCACAGCACCCAAGGTGCAAGAGCCAACACAGCCAGGTGAACGGGACTGAGACGGAGGTGTCGGGTGCGGGGCTTGGAATTCATCACGCCATGAGTTGTTGTTGGATGGAGGGGGCGCGCCTGCAAGGTGCCGCACGCGCGCCGCATGACCTGTAGGCCCGGCCAGACGCGCAAAAGGGAAATGCCCGCGGGCTCGTGCGTGCGCTATGCGGCCAGCACCTGCACCCAGCCCGGCAGGGGGCGGCGCAAACGCAGACCCAGAGCCTGGGCAGCGGCTTGCAAGCTGTGGTCGAGCTGGGCCAGCTCGTAGCTGCCAAACAGCCGCCGCGCTGCAACAGCGGGCTCGCAGCTCAACCACACGCGGTGGTGCTGGCCGAGTTCCTGCAAAAACTCGTCCAGGCGCAGGGACTGCGCCACCAGCAAACCGCGCCGCCAGGATTCGCGCTGGACTTGGGCGGCCGCGTGGCGGCCTTGGCCGTCGTCTTGCAAGGCCCGGGCCTGGTGCGCGCGCACCCAGTAGGGCGCGTGCTCAGGCCCAGCCACGCGCACCGCCCCCTCAAACACATGCAGCCAGGGTGCGGCGTCGCGCCGCTGCAAGGCCAGGTGCGCGCCCTGGCTGTGCAGCTGCAGCGCGCCCACGCTCAGGCGCAGCGGCTGGGCACCGGACTCGACAAACAGCTCCCCGTCTTCGAGCCGCAGATGCGTCTGGGGCGCTTGCGCGTGCAGCCGCACCTCGCTGCCGCTGTTGAGCCAGACCCCGGCGCCATCGGCCAGGGTCCAGTGCGCGGTTTGACCGTGCGCGGTGTGCAACTCGGGGCGCTGCTGCGCCAGCCACAGCACGGGGCTGGCCACCGCCAGCAGACCCAAGGCCGCGCTGCCGGCGCGACGCAAAGCCCTGCGGCGGCTGTGCTGCAGGGCCTGCTGCGCCGCAGCGCCCGCGCCGGGGCCTTGGGGCAGCGCGTCAAAGCGCCCCCACAAAGCCTCGACCTCGGTCCATGCGCGGGCATGGGCCTCGTGCGCACCAAGCCAAGCCTGCCAGTGCGGCATCAGGGTGGCGCGTTCAGCGGGCTTGGCCGCTTGCAGCTGCACAAACCAGTGCACCGCGGCGTCCAGCACCGCGGGGTCCAGGCCCGGAGCGCTCATGCCGCTGCGTCCAGCGGGCGCTGCAAACCCTGGCGCAGCGCCTGCGCCATGTAGTGCTTGACCATGCGCTCGCTCACGCCCAGCTCGGTGGCAATGTCGGCATAGCTCATGCCCTCCAGACGGGCCATCAAAAAGGCGCGCGCGGCCTTGGGTGGCAAACCATCGAGCAACTGCTGCAAAGCCATGAGTTGCTGCAGCTGCTGCAGACGCAGCTCGGGCGATGGGGCCTGCGGCTCGCCCTGCGCAGCCAGCTCCGCGAGGTAGGCGGCTTCCAGGTCCTGGCGCTGCCAGTGGTTGACCAACAGCCCGTGTGCGATGGTGCTGAGGTAGGCGCGTGGCGCGCGCAGTGCCTCGGTGTCGGTGGCGCGGCGCAGCAGGCGCACAAAGGTGTCCTGCGCCAGGTCGGCGGCGGGCTCGTCTTGCTGCAGCTTGCGGCGCAACCAGCCCTGCAGCCAAGGCTGGTGCTCACGGTACAAGCGCCCTAACGCTTCACGCCACCCCTGCCCTGCCCCTGCCGACAAACCCGTGTCGGACGACAGCGGTGAAATCATGTTCTGAAATGCAAATGCGAATTGGTCGCAACAATAGCAGGCAAAGCCGCAGCCGTCCAGGGCAGGACGCGCGGGCACTGTGGGCTTTGGGGGGGGCTGCGGCTAGGGCCGCAGGGGGGGGACTTGTGCCACGCCAGGGGCTTGGCACCGCTGCGTGGCGGGCATCGGGCACGGGCCAAAGGCCGCGTGCCCGGGGTTCAAAAGCGGGGCATCGCGCCCGCTCAGTGCGCCTTGCTTCCCAGCAGGGCTTCGAGTTGCTGCACGCCGTGCTCCATGCGGCGCACCAGGGCGCGGTAGGGTTCAGGCTGGGCCAGATCCACACCAGCGTTGCGCGTCAGCACATAGGGGTCGGCCGAGCCGCCGGCTTTGAGCAGGGTGAAGAAACGTTCGCGCGTGGCGCTGTCGCCCTTGCCAATGCCTTCGGCAAAGTAGGCCGCCGCGCTGATGCTGGTGGCGTACTGGTAGACGTAGAAGTTGCCGTAGAAGTGCGGGATGTAGGCCCACTCCACGCCGTAGAGCGCGTCGATGTGGACCACGCCCTGCGCATGGCCATGGTAGTGACGCAGCAAGTCCAGGTAGATGCTGGAGAGCTTTTCGCCGTTGACGGCCTCGCCCTTGCCCACGGCCTCGTGCGCGGCCAGTTCGAACTCGGCAAACATGGCCTGGCGGAAGAAGGTGCCGCGCAGGTTTTCTAGTTGCTGGCTGAGCGCGAAGATTTTCTCGTCGCGGGTCTTGGCCTGGGCGAGCATGTAGTCGGCCAGCAGCAGCTCGTTGGCGGTGGAGGGAATCTCCGCCGTGAAGGTGGCGTAGTTGGCGTTCTCGAAGGGCTGGCTGTTGGCGTAGACCGTGTGCATGGCGTGGCCCCATTCATGCGCCAGCGTGGAGACGCTGCTGAGGTCGCCGTTGTAGCTCATCAGCAAGAAGGGGTGCACGTCGTAGGCCGCGCCGTTCATGTAGGCACCTGAGCGCTTGCCGCGCTGCGGCACGGCGTGCATCCAGCCCTCGCCAAAGGCTTTCTTCAACGTGGTGGTGTAGTCGCTGCCCAGGGGCTGCAGCGCGGCCAGGGTCAGGGCTTCGCCTTCGGGCTGGGTGTAGCGCTTGTCGGACTTGGCCAGCGCCACGTACATGTCTTGGTAACCGGCTTGCTTGAGGCCCAGCATCTGGGTGCGCAGCTTCAAGTAGCGGTGCAGCACGGGCAGCGCAGCGCGCGCTTCTTGCACCAGGGTGCGGTAGACGGACTCGGGAATGTTGTCCCCGGCCAGCGCCATGCTCAGGCTGTTGGGGTATTTGCGGGCACGGGCTTCGAAGGCAGTGCCTTTGAGGTGGGCGGTGTAGATCGCACCGATGGTGCGCTCATAGGCCTTGTAGACCGGCCAGAAGGTCTTGAAGACTTGCTCGCGCACCTTGGGATCGGGGTCGGCGCGCAGGGCCACGTATTGCTCCTGGTCCAGCACCACGGTCTTGCCGCGCACGGTGAGCTTGGGCCAGGGCAGGTCGGCGTTGCTCAGCAGGTTGTAGATCTCGGAGGGCTGCTGCAGCGGCTCGGCAGCGCTGGCCATCAGGCCTTCTTCGCTGCTGCTGAGGGTGTGGGCGGCACGGCGCACCAGGGTGCGCAGGGTTTGCGCATGACGGGCCAGACCGGGCTCGGCGGCAATAAAGGCCTCGACTTGGGTCTGGCCCAGCTTCACCACGTCCGCCGACACCCAGGCCGTGGCCTCACCGGCCTGATTGGCCAAGGTGGTGGCGAGCTGGTTGCGTGCCTGGTGCTCGGTGAGCTGGGTGTTCTCGTCGGCCTTGAGGCTGGCGTAGACGGCCAGGCGCATGAGGCGGCGGTTGAAGGCGCTGATCTGGTCCAGGCCCGCGCGCAGCGTGGCGGCACTTTGGCCCAGCGTGCCTTGCAGGGCTTTGAGCTTGGGCAGCTCGGCGCTCAGGGCCTGGCGCTCGGCCTCCCATTGCGCCTCGCTGGCGTAGAGCGATTGCAGGTTCCACACCGAGGCCTGCAGCGCATTGGCGCTGGTGGCTGCGGGGGTGGAGGCGGGTGCTGCCGCCGGCGCGGCTGGCGCGGAGGCCAGCGCGCACAGCGCCGCCAGGGTCAGAAGAGAGCGTTTCATGCTTGTAATAGGAGTAGAGAGAGAAAGAGAAATCAGTCAGCCGCAGGCGCCACGCGCTGCTGGCGCGCGCATCTCAGCCCAGCGGCAGCTCGGTGTAGTAGCGGCCGCCGTGATAGATCAGGGGCTGGGCCTCTTCGCGCCGTGTGCAGCGCTGCACCTCGCCGACGAAGATGACGTGATCGCCCTCCTCGTGCTGGCTGCGCTGCGCGCATTCAAACACGGCCGCGCAACCTTCCAGCAGGGGCACGCCCCCCGCACCTGGGTGCCAGGCCAGACCCGCAAAGCGGTCGGCCCCGCGCGTGGCAAAGCGCTGCGCCAGCGCCATTTGCTCGGCCGCGAGGATGTGGATGGCGTAATGCGCCGCCGTGCTGAACACGGCCATGGAGGCCGCGCCGCGCGACAAGCTCCACAGCACCAGGGGCGGCGCCAGAGACACGGAGTTGAAGGAGTTGGCCGTCAAGCCCACGGGGCGGCCATCCGTCGCGATGGCGGTGACGATGGTCACGCCCGTGGCGAACAGGCCCAGCGCAGCGCGGAACTGCTGCGGGTCTGCCGGGTCGGTCACCGGGCTCAGCACGGGGTGAGGGGAGTTTGGGAAATCTTGCACAGCCATGGGTGCCGATTGTCGCGGTAAAGCGCGCGCAGCCCAGGCTGGGGCGCTGCCTAGAATGCGCCGCCATGCCCGAACTCACCGCCGCCCCCTCGCCCGCCACCGCTGCGCCCGCCCCCATGCCCTGGCCCACACGGCTGTGGCAGATGAGCACGGTGCTGGTGCTGGGCGTGGCCTCGGGGCTGCCGCTGGCGCTCACCGCCCAGGCCCTGCAGGCCTGGATGCTGGCGCGCGGGCTGGACCTCAGCACCATCGGCTTTCTCAGCCTGGTGGGCCTGCCCTACACCTTCAAATTCCTCTGGGCCCCGCTGCTGGACCGCTACGAGCTGCCGGGGCTGGGGCGGCGCCGTGGCTGGTTGGTGCTCACGCAGCTGGCGCTGGCGGGCGCGCTGTGGGCCCTGGCCGGGGCCGACCCCGCGCAGCAGCTGCGCTTGTTTGCGCTGCTGGCGCTGCTGGTGGCGTTTTTGTCGGCCACGCAGGATGTGCTCATCGATGCCTACCGCACCGAGCTGCTGGACCCCGCCGCGCGCGGCCTGGGCGGCTCGCTCAATGTGCTGGGCTACCGCCTGGCCATGATCTTCTCGGGCGGCGTGGCCTTTGTGTGGGTGGACCCGCAGCTGGGCCGGGGCTGGGACTGGCCGCAGGTCTACCGCCTCATGGCGGCCGTGATGGTGGGCGCGGCGGGCGTGACGGCGCTGCTGCTGCCGCGCCTCAAAGCCGCCAGCGCCCAGCCCAGCAGCGGTGGCCATGATTTGCGCGGCTTTGCCGCCGTGGTGCTGGCCGTGGCCCTGGGGGCCTGGGCCACCAACAGTTTGATCTCGCCCTGGCTGGACCACGCCCTGCTGCCGCTGCTGCAGCAGCTCTGGCCACACACCGCTGCCGCACTGCTGGGCAAGTGGCTGAACCTGCTGGGCATTCTGACGGGCCTGTCCCTGACGCTGCCGCTGGCCGTGGCCGCCGCACGCTGGGCGCGCTACGACACCCTGCGCCAGGGGCTAGGCGACTATTTCGCGCAGCCCAGCGCCGCAGCCATGCTGGTGCTGGTGGTGTTCTACAAGCTGGCCGACGCGTTTGGTCTGGCCCTGTTCACGCCGTTTTTGATCGACGGCCTGGGCTTTGGCCCGGCTGAGGTGGGCGTGGTGAACAAAATCTTCGGCCTGTGGCTGTCCATCGCCGGGGCGCTGCTGGGTGGGCTGGCCATGCTGCGCCTGGGCCTGTGGCGCGCGCTGCTGCTCTTTGGCGTACTGCAAACCGCCTCCAACCTGGGTTACTGGTGGCTGGCCGTGCACGGCCAGGGCCAGTTCGGCGTGCTGCACGTGCCCGCTTTTGACCTGGGCTTGGTGCGCCTGGCCCAGGCCACGCCGCTGGACGGCGGCTTGCTGCTGGTGGTGACGCTGGAGAACCTCACCGGCGGCATGGGCACGGCGGCCTTGCTGGCGCTGCTCATGAGCCTGTGCCGCCAACCCTACACGGCCACGCAGTTCGCGCTGCTGTCGGCCTTTACCGCGCTGGGCCGCGTGTGGGTGGGCCCCATGGCGGGCGTGCTGGCCGACACCGTGGGCTGGGCGCCCTTCTTCCTGGTCTCCACCCTGGTGGGCCTGCCCTCGCTGTGGATGCTGTGGCACTGGCGCGCGGCACTGCGCCTGCTGGAGCAAACGCCCAAAGCCACAGCCAGCTGATAGGCTTGCGCCCATGAACGCGCCCCAGCACGCCCCCGCCTTCACCCTGCTGCCCGAGCAGCCCCCCCACCTGCCCAGCGCACCCACCCAGGGCTGGGCCCATTGCCACTGCTGCACCGGGCTGGCGCGGCCGCAGCGCCGCCATTTCAGCGCGCTGCTGGGCCTGGGAGCGGCCAGCGCCATCTGCCCGGCCCTGGCCGAACCGGGCTCGCAAGAGGGCGTGAATGTGGGCAAGCAAAGCGCGCTCACACGCCTGGTGCCGGCCGAGCAGCTCGAAGCCGCTGCCGCCCAGCAATACCGCACCATGCTGCAAGAAGCCGCGCAGCAGCGCGCGCTGGCCCCGGCCGGTGAGCCGCAGCTGCAGCGCCTGCGCTATATCGCCGAGCGCATCATCCCCGTGGCCCTGCCCTGGAACCCGCGCGCCAAGCAATGGCGCTGGGAGGTCAACCTGCTGGGCAGCCCACAGCTCAACGCCTTTTGCATGCCCGGCGGCAAGATCGCCTTCTACAGCGGCATCCTGGTGAAGCTGCAACTCAGCGACGACGAGGTGGCCACCATCATGGGCCACGAGGTGGCGCATGCCCTGCGCGAACACGCCCGCGAGCGCATGGCCAAAACCACCGCCACACGGGTGGGCGCCAACGTCATCTCCGGCCTGCTGGGCCTGGGCAGTCTGGGCGACACGCTGCTGTCCTACGGCAGCCAGCTGCTGACCCTGACCTTCAGCCGCGAGGACGAGAGCGAGGCCGACCTGGTCGGCCTGGAGCTGTCCGCGCGCGCAGGCTACGACCCCGCCGCGGGCGTGAGCCTGTGGAAGAAGATGGGCGCAGTCAACAAAGGCGCGCCGCCGCAGTGGCTCTCCACCCACCCCAGCGGCCCCTCGCGCATCAAAGACATCGAGGCCAATCTGGGCAAAGTCCAGGGCCTCTACGAGCGCGCCGACAAGCCCCAGCGGCGCTGGGGCCCGCCTGAAGCCAAGCGCTGAGCGCCTCAGCCCCAGCGGCTGTGGCTCAAAAACGGGTTGGTGCGCCGCTCATGGCCCAACGTGCCCTCCGGGCCGTGGCCGGGAATGAACACCACCTCGTCCCCCATGGGCCACAGGCGCTCGCGGATGGAGCTCAGCAGCTGCTCATGGTTGCCGCCAGGGAAATCGGTGCGGCCAATCGAGCCCACAAACAGCACATCGCCCACAAAACAGCGCTGCGCGCTGGCGCTGTGAAACACCACATGCCCCGGCGTGTGGCCCGGGCAGTGGCGCACCGCCAGCACCTCCTGGCCCAGCTGCACCGTGTCGCCATCCTCCAGCCAGCGCGTGGGCACAAAGGGCTCGGCCGGCGGGAAGCCAAACATCGCGCTTTGCTTAGCCAGCCCATCAATCCAGAACTGGTCGCCCACATGCGGCCCCACCACCGGCAGGCCCTGCTCGCGCGCCAACTGCCCCACCGCCCCAGCGTGGTCGATGTGCGCATGCGTCACCAGCAGCATCTTGAGCGTCAACCCCCGCGCCGCCACCTCGGCCAGCAGCCTCTCGTGCTCGCCGCCCGCATCGACCAGCGCGGCCTCGCGCGTTTGCTCACACCACAGCAGCGAGCAGTTCTGGGCAAAGGGCGTGACGGGCAGGGTGGTGTAGTGCAGGGCCATGGGGTCTTCAAATCAAAGGCGCAGCCGAACGGCGTGCAGTGAGCGGATTATCGAAGCACGCGCACTCCGTCCTTCAACACCATGTCACTTCATCGATTTCATGGCGGGCTGAGCGCACTCAACACGGCAGACCGATCTGAGCCCAAGGGGACTCTGCCGCGTCGCCGCAAAGAGCTACCACCACTCCTGGTGCCAGGAGTTCACCCGCACTCGCCCCGCACACAATGCCGGCTCTTCGTGAATTTGAGTCAGTACGCATGGAGCCAAGTCAAAGGGAGAACTTGACCCCGGCGTGTGCTCGAAGCACTTCACGACGCCACAACAGCTGGACCCTTTCGCAAGGCGTGAACTGCCCTGTACCGGGTCACCCTACACGGAGCGACACCATGACGATTCGAATCAAAGCCCGCATGGCTATGGCCATGACTGCGTTGGCATTCAGTGGTTTGGCCCATGCAAGCACTGCATACACCTTGCAATGGTTGCCGGGCTTGACCTCCCCACTGGGCAGTGCGCAGGGCATCAACAATGCCGGGCAAGTGGTGGGCTACAGCTACACCCCCAGCTTTGAGCTCCAAGCCGCGGTCTGGAATGACGGCACGGCAACGGCTTTAGATTCCTTGGGCGGCACCTTCGGCAGGGCCCGGGCTGTCAACAACGCGGGCCAAGTGATCGGCGATCTGGGTTCGCGCGCCACCATTTGGAACAACGGAGTGGCAACGGTTTTGGACACCTTGGGGGGCAATTTCAGCACGGCCCGGGGCATCAACGACGCCGGCCAAGTGGTTGGCGCCATTGATTCGCGCGCCGCGATCTGGAACAACGGCACGGCAACTGACTTGGGAACTTTGGGCGGAAGTTTCAGCGCCGCTGTCGCCATCAGCCCTGCCGGCCAGGTGGTGGGTGCCAGCTCCATTTCAGGCGACACGGCTTCGCGCGCGACGGCATGGATCAACGGCAAGGCGATTGACCTGGGCACCTTGGGTGGGGGCTCCAGCAGCGCTGCGGCCGTCAACAACGTCGGCCAAGTGGTGGGCGGCAGCAACATCGCAGGCGACGCGGGTTGGCACGCCACGATGTGGCACAACGGCACGGCGACTGACTTGGGCACCTTGGGTGGCACGCTCAGTTATGCCAATGGAATCAACAACGCCGGCCAAGTGGTGGGCTACAGCCTTGCGGCGGACGGCAATGGCTACGCCACGATCTGGATCAACGGCACGGCGATCGATTTGAATAGCTTCCTGAGTGCCGCGCAACGCGCGGACGGCGCTTCACTCCTTGAAGCCCATGCCATCAACGACGCGGGTCAAGTGGTTGGATATGGCTTGAACAACGGTGTCCAAACAGCTTTTTTGTTGTCCCCCGTGCCTGAACCCCAAACCTATGCCTTGATGCTGCTCGGCCTGGGCGCCATGGCCTTTGTACGCCGTCAACGCCAAGCCAAGGTCTAGGCCACACCCCTGCAGCAGGGGTATGGCTTGCCGGGCTCAGTGCCCCTGCTCGGTCACTCCTTCAACACCATGTCAATGCACAGCACCGCGGCGAGGATGAGCAGCCGGGTGGGGTCGTTGGCGGGCAGCGTGGGGGCGATGGAGAGCATGTAGTTGTCCGCCGAGGTGAACAGCTCCATGCCCAGGCCCGCCCATTTCTTGCTCACGCTGGCGAGTTCCTGCTCGCCGCGCAGGAAGCGGAAGTCCCAGCTCGTCCATTTGCCGTGCAGGGTGCACAAGGTGTTTTCCTGCGCGTCGAGCACATCGAATTTGCCGCCGATGGAAAAGAACTTCTGCTTGAAGTAGCCCACCACGCGGTCGTGTTCGTCCAGCACTTCCACGCGCGAGAGCCACAGCGAGATGCCGCGCTTGACGGTCAACACCTTGGCGCCTTCGGGGGTACGAACCTCCACCTCAAAAGGCGTCATGCACTTGTAGTCGGTGAAGCGAAAGAGTTTGGCGAAGAGCCCCAGATTGGGCTCCCGGCACTCCAGCACTTTTTGCTGGCTGGCGGGGTCATAGATGTCGAAGTTGTTGGCCGCCTTGAAAATGCCGACGTGCTCTTTGACAAAGAATTGGTTCTGCTGAAGCGTTGCGTGCATATCTATTTGTTGTCGGGCCCAGGGAATCTCAGCGCTGTACACGTGGCACAGCGCTGAGATTGTGACGGAACTGGGCACCTCGTTCAGCTCACTGGCCGGGCGCAGCCTCGTGCCGATGCTCGCGGCGCTTGCCCTGGTGCTGGGCCTGTTGGGCGGCCAGCTTCTGGCGCTGCTCCGGCGTCAACAGCGCGGCCACTTGCAGCCGGGCCTGCAACATGCGGCGGCTGGCGCTGTCGTGCTGGGCCAGCATCTTCTGGCGCAGGCTCTCGGCGGCGGCGGCGTCCACCGTGGGTGCGGCCAGCAGCTGGTTCATCTGCTGGTGCAAATCGCCCGCGGCCTGGTGCTGGGCGCGCAAGTCCTCACGCGCCTGCTTCATGATGGCCTCGATCTGGCTTTGCTGCGCAGGCGTCACGCCAGCGGCCTGCAGCGCACGCGCGGGCATGCCCATCTCATGCCGGGCTGGACCTCCCTCGGGCCCATGCGGAGCGGCCTGCGCCATGGCCGCACTCAGGGCCAGGGCGGCATAAAACACCGGGCGCATCAAACCTTGTGGAAAACGGACTGTCATGCTGACCTCTGCGGCTGTGGTTGGGAAGGCCTTGATTCTGGGCGGCCCGCGTTGCGGCATGACAGTGCCAACGCAAACTTGCGTAAAGCCGCGGCCTAAGGCGCGCTGAAGGTGAGCTGGCCTGGGCTTTGGCTGAAGTGCATGCGGCCCAGCACGTCCATGCCCAGCAGCGGGCTGCTGAGTTGGGGCAGCACCGTCACGGGCAGGCGCTGGGCGCTGACGCCGCCCGCCAGGCTGATGTCGGCGCGGGCCACCCAGCCCTGCACCACACCACCGGCGGTGTTGGATTGCACCTCGCCCTCGGGCTGCAGACCGGCCTGACGCGCCAGCGCCTCAGGCAGGGCAGTGCGGGTGGCGCCGGTGTCCACCAGAAAGTCCACCTCCACGCCGTTGACCTGGCCGCGCCAGTGGAAGTGCCCATCGGGCGCGCGCTGCAGCACGATGTTCCCGTCTTGCAGCTGGATGCGGCTTTGCTGCTGCTGGCGCTCCCAGGCTTTGAAGCCCAGAAACAGCACCAACACCATGCCCAGCCACACAGCGGCGAGCTTGAGCCCATGCGGTAAATCTTTTTGCATGGCGTGACGATGCCATGAATTTCAAGCGGCGCCCGCATCCCCGTCGTAATAGTCCACGGCCGCCTTGGCATGGAACACCGCGCGCACGCGCCGTGCACCGCGCGGTCCGGCCACGGCCAGCAGCTTGCCGGAGTCGGGGTACTCGCACACCTCCACCGGCACCAGGGTGGACAGCGCCAGGTAGCGCAGCGGCACGCTGCCGGTGTTGAGGATTTGGTGTGCCACCTCCGGGCCACCGGCCGGGCAGGCCACCACGTCCATGGGCCGCAGGGCGTGGCGCTGCTGACCAAAGCGCAGCTCCCCCGTGCCCTCGAGGATGAGGAACATCTCCTCCTCGCCATGGTGATTGTGAAAGGGGCAGTTGGTCTTGCCCGGCGGCACTTCCGTGAGGTTGTAGCCCAGCTGCCGCGCACCGATGTGGTCGCTGATGCTGCCGCTGCGCGAGACATAGCAACCCTGCGCCTCTTCTTCGTCCAACACCACATCGGCGAGGTTCATCACGGGGTGGGTCATGGCTGGGCTCACGGGTGGGTTGGAGAGGGCCCCATTTTGGGGGAGCTGCCTCTTGAACGGTGTAGGGACTTACGGTCTGGCCCCTCGGGGCTGCTATGGTTCCTGATTCAAAAATGGAGGAGCGCAATGGTCAAGTACATGTCGGGGGCCTTGAAGTTTGGAGGTCTGTTGATTGCAGCCGTGTTGCTGTTCAACGTGATCAACCCCATTCGCATCGTGCAGTCGGGCACACGCGGGGTGATCACCACCTTTGGCAAGGTGGACCCCGAGCCTTTGGGGGAAGGCATCCACTTCGTCATCCCCCTGGTCAACCGGGTGCACATGATCGACGTGCGCTTGCAAAAGAGTGTGGGCTCGGGCGTCGCTGCCTCAAGAGACCTGCAGCAGGTGTCGGTGTCAGCCGCACTGAACTGGCGACTCGACCCCTCACTGGTCGCACAAACCTACCAAGCCATTGGCGACGAAGGCGCCGTGGCGCTGCGCGTGATTGAGCCCGCCGCTCAAGAAGCCACCAAAGCCATCGCCGCCCAGTACACCGCCGAAGAGCTGGTGACCAAGCGCACCGATGTCAGCAGCAAAATCCGCGACCTGCTGGAGACCCGCCTCAAGCGTCACGGCGTGATCGTTGACTCGCTCGCTGCCGTCAACTACGACTTCTCAGACGTGTTCGACAAAGCCATCGAGTCCAAGGTCGAAGCCGAGCAAAAAAAGCTCACGGCCGAACGCGACCTGGAACGCATCAAAGTGGAGGCCGAACAAGCCCTGGCCAAGGCCCGCGGCGAAGCCGAGTCGCTCAAAGCCAAACGCCTGGAAATCACCCCTGACCTGCTGCGACTCAAACAACTCGAAAACGAGTCCGAGGCCATTCGCAAGTGGGACGGCAAGCTGCCCCAGTACACCGGGGCAGGCACACCCTTTGTGCAACTCAACGGCAACGCGGGGAAGTAAGGCGACAGGTCATGAGGCATCGTGGGCTACACCCATGAGCCTCAATTTGGTTTTGGACCGCTCCATGAAAAGCGTGTTGCGAATTTTGTTGGGCACGCTGGCTGGGTTGCTGGCGGGCACAGCGCTGGCATGGCTGGTGAACCGCATGTATGTCAGCCACTTTGTGCATGGGGATGACGACGTCAACGTGCTGGTGGCATCCCCTCGATGGAATGGTTAGGCGTCTGAACGTCAACCGCACCAACTCTTCCATAGCATTGAACTCGAGGGAACTGCCCAACGTTCACTCAACAAGCTCTGCACCCCAGCCGTCGTAGCTTGCCCCATACCTCTCTGCCAACGCTTCAAACTTGGCCGAAAGTTGGGTGAGCGCTTGGAGCTCGAGCAGCATGACTCGCTTGGCAACGACTTGGAAGTCAGGGTTCTCATCGTCCGGCTCATATAGCTGGACCTCGTAGTCAAGCTCACAAAGCTCATTAGCTATAGCTTGAGCTATCGCTTGACTCTCGACCTCGAACACGAACTCGGGCTCGTGTGGTTTTCGGAGATCACTCCCAGCCTTGGCCATCTCAAGCAGAACCAGTGCATCTGGATCGTCGTTATCTTGCAGGGTGGCGAGTAGGTCTGCTGGTGTTGGCATAGTGACGCCTAACGACGCTGGGCAATAACCCGATTTCCGGGTGCTGCGCAGTGACGGTTGAGTGGTGAGGAGGATTGATTCTTCATCGCGAAACTGGGCTGACTGATCCGGGTCAATGGCCCCATTCTGATCGAAGCCTCAGGCTTGCCAACGTGACCTGCGAGGGGCGGCACATATCCCCCTGTTTCACGCCCCATCACCCCGCTTGGCGTGACCTGCCCCCTCCCACCCCTGCCACGGCGGCGGGTTTTGAAGGGGAAGCCAATGAAGAAATGGCCCGCATTGCGGGCCATCAGGGATTGGTTTGGCTTGACGAATGGGGAAGCCCTTGTAGTTTGACATGAGGGGCCGGCTTAGCCGGTCCCAGCGAGCGATTTGAACCAGTTGTTAGGTGCTGGCACGCCGAGACTCTTTTCTTCTGCCGGGTTCGACCTCATGCAGATATCGAGTGAATGTATCTTTCGGGCGCTCAAGACCATTTGATGCCAATGTTCGTGAAGCCATACCTCTGTGATTGCTGCCGTGCGTTAACAGATGAATCATTACTTCTTCTACTGATAGTGTTCCCAAATCACCGTCAGTGAATTTAAAGGAAATAGTTCGGCTCATGATTTCAGGAGTGGCGGTTACGGAGAAATCCACAAGCCATGAATCATTTTTCTCAATTCTTTCTTTTAGCTCTGAGTAAGTTGGTGTTTCTACCGTGTTGTCAGCAGAGTAAAGCTCAGGGGTTCCTGACATTCGGCTGATAAATAAGCTGTCAACCACTGTGGTGTGGTTGAGAATTCTAATAAAGAAGACTGCATCGCTCTCCGGAAGCAAGTGAAACTGGCGCTCTCCGAAAGCCAGTAGCTCAGAGTTCGCCCATTTTTTATACTGAAATGCTTTTGCAAACAGCAAGTTAGGAATCTCCATTTTCTGTTGAAGGCAGTGCTTTCTCGCTCCAGCACCTAACGCCAAGGTTAACCGGCGGCAATGCGGAGCATTGACGTCCGAGTTGAACCGCCAGTTAGACCTAGCTCTGCCTCAATTGCATTACAGGCGATTTGTAGCGCCGGATTATCCGTGAGGCGTTTTGCTATTTCACTACATCGCCCATGCAGTTTGGTGTCCGACATCAACTGCGAGAGTGCGGTAGCGGCAGCGCGTGCTGAATACTGCTTGGGAAGAAGCTCACGAGCGACGCCCAACCGTTCGGCGCGGGCGGAGTTATCGAATTGGTCATATGCCACAGGGCGTATGAGCTGAGGTACGCCAGCTTTTAGCGCTTGGCTTGCAGAGCCAATTCCTCCGTGATGAACAAACGCGGCGAGCTTGGGTAGCAAAGATCCAAAGGGAGCGTACTGGACATGTATCACGCCATTAGGCAGTGAGGCGGGAATCTGACCTGCGAAGTTGGAAAGTAAAATGGCCCGGAGTCCAGCGATGCAACAAGCCTCCACGGATGCCCTGAAGAACGCGCCAGCATTTGCGTTGGCCGTGCCTGCCGAGAAAGCTACCGGTGCAGGCCCTGCTGCTATGAACTCATTGAGTTCATCGGCCAAAGGTGCTTGTGCTCCATGGTCATATAAAGGGAAGCCCGACATGACCATCTTTGAAGGCCAATCGAGTTGCCTTTCTGCGTACCAATCGGGAAACATGCCAATGAGGCAATCTGCTTCATTGATCCAAGAGCCAAAGATTCTCGTCAACGGAGGTAAACGAAGCGCTGCTCGTAGCGTGTTGAGTGGCTTTGTGAAATATGGGTCTAAGAAGAACGTGTCTGCAGACCAATATGCGAAGCGCTTTATCAGAGCCGGTGTGCCCGCATGAATCCAGTTGGGTGCTGATCGCGCCGGCTTGATGTTTGATCGGATGACGTTGGGCGCCAAATGAACGGCTACACAAGGAACACCATCAGTCTCACTGAGAAGCCTGGGCGCAAAGAATACGGAACTACTCACCGTGATGGTTTGGCGTGGGATGACGTTGGCCTTCAGGGCCATGTAGTAATCGCCGCAGATCTCGCCAAAATGGGCAGTGATGCGTTTAAGGGCTTTTGCTGGATCGTCTTCAGCGATCTCGCCAAAGACCCGATGGTATTCTTCGGACGTGCTGATGGGGACGAATTCCATGCCAACGGTTGTTACGTACTCTCGGAAACATGGGTTTCCAAAGAAGAGAACTTCATGGCCGCGAGCAAGCATTTCTCGCCCTATGGCGATAAATGGGAATACATCGCCATGACTTCCTGCGCTTGCAATTAGAACTCTCATCGGTTTCTATCGAGGGGTAATGAGGTGGTCTGAGGTGATCGTTTGGTTGTTACGGGTCTAACGACGCTGGGCAATAACCCGATTTCCGGGTGCTGTGACCTGCCCCCTCCCACCCCTGCCACGGCGGCGGGTTTTGAAGGGGAAGCCAATGAAGAAATGGCCCGCATTGCGGGCCATCAGGGATTGGTTTGGCTTGACGAGTGGGGAAGCCCTTGCGTTTGACATGAGGAGCGGCCGACAGCAGGCGAAGCCTGATGTTGGACGCCCCCTCGATGGAAGGGTTAGGCGCCACCATGGGGGTACCGATGAAGAAGTTGCGTATAGGCTCGATTCAGGAACAGTGACAGATCGGCCACAGCTTTCATCTCAGAGGTGAACGACTTGGCGGAAAGGAGTTCTTGGTCAAAGAGGGCCTCGCCCGTTTCCTCATCGACCTGGAGCTTTGAGCCCGAGCGCAATATTCCTTGAACCTCTCCGCCTGCCTTGAGCTCAATGAACGCCGAGTGAAGTATTCGGTTTCTGTCTCTGCGCAGTTGATGCAACTGCTTGACGGAGGAAGCAAAGGAGTCTTTGAAATCCGCTTCCAACTCCGCCGGCAGATTGCACTTTGGCAGGGCCTGCAAGAAGAGCTCGTGGACGCGATCAACGAGTTTTTCGTTTGTCAGGTTTCGCAGATCTGGGGGTGGCCATTTCAAGCGATCGGGGTCGATGACGAACCACCCGATCTCGCGAAGCTTGTTCTCAATCCATTGGAACGAGACGGCAAACTCCCCAATGCGTTGGTAGACGAGTTCTTCGTGGTTCACCGAGTGCTCCTGTGGCGCCTAACGACGCTGGGCAATAACCCGATTTCCGGGTGCTGCGCAGTGACGGTTGAATGGTGAGGAGGATTGATTCTTCATCGCGAAACTGGGCTGACTGATCCGGGTCGATGGCCCCATTCTGATCGAAGTCTCAAGCTTGCCAACGTGACCTGCGAGGGGCGGCACATGTCCCCCTGTTTCACGCCCCATCACCCCGCTTGGCGTGACCTGCCCCCTCCCACCCCTGCCACGGCGGCGGGTTTTGAAGGGGAAGCCAATGAAGAAATGGCCCGCATTGCGGGCCATCAGGGATTGGTTTGGCTTGACGGGTGGGGAAGCCCTTGTAGTTCCAGCTAAGCGGACCAGCCAGCGTAGCTGGCGCAGGTCCGCTTGAGCGCAGGGTTGAACAGCATCACGGCATACCCCTCAGGCCTTGGAATTCCAACGCAGACAGGAAATTCTTAAGCAGCCGAGCTTGTTCTTCTTGTGTGTTGACCGTGGAGTCGTTCGCCCATCTTTCGAAAGCTCGTGGACTGAAATTGATGAGCCCATCCGCACCCTCAACTTCAATGGCGAGATGGCGCGCCCCCTCACGGTACTCCGCCGTGAAGCGACCGGTGAATTGGACTTCGAAGCCGTCGCTGCTTCGAACGCCCTGCTTGTTGATCCAACTGAACGTGGCCATGTGCTGTTCAACGTTGGAGGTACGGGGCTGCGGCGCGAGAGCGACTGGCCGGAGAAACCACGCCGGTTCCGCAGTCCCGCTTGACCGAAGGATTAGCTGACACGTGTCAATTCCTCTAGGTAAAGCTCGATGTTGTGCACAACATAGTCATCGGCGAGACTCTCTACGCCTCGTTCGACGGCGACAAGAGGAAGAGTCTTGGCGATCCTCACGAGTAGGTCTGTCTGCGACGCAGTGAATGGACTTCCTTTGTGCATGTAAACCAATTGGTAGAGCTGGTGGAAGAACTGTGAGACGAACTCGTCGTCGGGGGTGACGCTATCGGCTGTCTCAAAGAGGTACTCCAAATGAGCGCGGCCATAATACGAAAGCGATGGCTCACACAACACCGACCACTCCTCGAGTTTATGCGCCGTCCCACCTTTATTGTTGTGGGCCAGAACATCCTTCCACGTCTTTCCGGAGTAAAACTTAACGGCATACTCCTTGTCCCATTGGTCGAATCCATCCCAATTTACTAACGCATTCGCACTAGGCATTGCACCCGCCCCAAACAGGCTTCGAACTTCATTGAGTAAATGATCCATGGCAGCTAACGAATGAAAGGGACTTCCCCGTCCCGAGCGAGCCGCATTGCGGCAAATCGCAACTGATTGTCGCGATGAGAACTACGGTAACTCATCAACTGACTCGGAAGGGGACATCATGGCCATTCTGGCTGTGGGTATCGACCTCGCCAAGAACGTATTTGCCCTGCACGGGGTGAACGAGGCAGGCAAGGCGCAGCTGCTGCGCCCAGCCGTGCCACGCGAGAAGCTGCACGCGCTTGTCGCTGCCCTGGCGCCGTGTGTGATTGGCATGGAGGCCTGCTCGGGCGCGCATCACTGGGCCCGGCTGTTTCAGGCCTCGGGCCATACCGTGCGGCTGATCGCGCCGAAGTTCGTCACGCCGTACCGCATGACGGGAAAGCGCGGCAAGAACGATGCGGCCGATGCCGCAGCCATCTGCGAAGCCATCCAGCGCCCGCACATGCGCTTCGTGCCGATCAAAAACCTCGACCAGCAATCGCGCCTGCTGGTGCACCGCGCACGCCAGGGGTTTGTGGAGCAGCGCACCGCTACGCTCAACCGCATCCGTGGCGGTTTGAGCGAGTTCGGCATCGTGCTGCCGCTCAAAGCCAACACCGTGCGGCGCCGCGCCTGCCAATGCCTGGAGGACCTGCCCGGCTACGCCAACACCGTGATCGGTGACTTGCTCAGCGAAGTGGCGCGGCTGGATGAGCGCATCGAACAGTACGACCAGCTCATCAAAGACATGGCCAAGAACGACGCGCGGGCCAAGCAATTGATGCAACTCGGCGGCGTGGGCGCCACCACAGCCACCTGCTTGCTGGCCATGATCGGCAACGGTCATGACTTTGATTGCGGGCGCCAATTCGCCGCCTGGCTGGGCCTGACCCCGGGTCAGTACAGCTCGGGCGGCAAGACGCGATTGGGGCGCACGACCAAGGCCGGTGACGCCTACCTGCGTAGCCTGCTGGTGATGGGCGCCCGAGCGCTGCTGGCTGCGGCCAAAGACAAGAACGACGCGATCAGTCGCTGGGCTGTGGCCTTGGCCGAGCGACGCGGCTACTGGCGCGCCGTGGTGGCCATCGCGGCCAAGAACGCGCGCATGGCCTGGGCGGTGCTCAGGCGTGGAGACGCGTTTGTGCTGCCAGCCTGAGCAGCCGTCGATGCGTCCAAAACCCCAAAGCCACAGAGATACAGAACCACCGCCGCGTGACGGCAAGCGTTGATGACAACAGGTCTGGACCTGCGCGGGGCGTGACCGATTAACTCAAGGGCGGCGCCAGACTCGCCGGCTAACGAATGGGTCCCCCGCGTGCGTCCTTCATCAGGGTCCGTGGCACGGAACGCCACATCAATGACCGTTTGTAGTTTGGCCAGTCCGCACCTTGTTGTTCTTGCCAGCGCTCACCCCTGCCACGGCGGCGGGTTTTGAAGGGGAAGCCAATGAAGAAATGGCCCGCATTGCGGGCCATCAGGGATTGGTTTGGCTTGACGAGTGGGGAAGCCCTTGTAGCCGAGTTCAGCGGCGGGTTTAAAGTTGATTTTTTGTGATGAAGTGAGCGCAGCGAGCCACAAAAAAGCGACTTAAAAACCGTCCAAGGAGCGAAGCGACTGGTGCTGCAACGACTTGTTAAGCTTTTTTGCTTATTTTGATTTATTGGATTTTCCGCTTTTTTCTAGCAAAATAAGCATTTCTTTTGCCACCAATGCAGCTGATGGCAGGAACATCGTTGAGACAATCCGATCATCAATAATTACATCACGTTTATCGGCAATATTGTCCTTATTTATTATTAAAGCGCCATTTTTCCGAAGTTGATCTTCAATGAAAAATGGCAGCAGTGTGCCCTGCTTAGCCCAATCTTTCTCCCTTTCTGTAGAATTTGGAAATCCAGCAACTCGCTTTCCTTGAACCAAAAAGTTGCCATTTTTAAGTTTAACATTAGCAAAAGCCCCCGCTCCGTGGCCACAACTCCCTATAACCCCACCGCTTTCATAAATTTTCGCCATAATATAAAGGAGCTTTTGATTCGAAGCCACATCGAATAATGTCCCGTAGCCTCCACCTATAAAGACAGCAGCATAGTCCTTTGAGTTAACTTGATTCGGATTCAGTGAACTATTAGCTCGATCAAGAAATCCTTCGTATTTTATTGTGTAACTGCTAATACCAATAGGGTCCATCGAGAACGGCACTACACCTCCGACAGGAGAAGCAAAATCAACAGCGTAACCATGAGAAATGAAAATATGATACGGAGGTGCGTATTCCCACAGATTATTTCTGGCATCATGCTTTTCAAGATCACCCATATCCTCGAGATTTGAAGCAATAATTAGAATTCTTTTGGCTTCACTTGCGGCAGCTGGCAGAACAAAGCTAATAAGAATAATTCCAAGCAGTTTAATTAAATGCTTCATATTCACTCCATTGTTTTTACTTTGGCTTAACGTGATATGGGGAGACAGGCGCTGCGCCCTAACGTCGGCGTGTGCTGCATAACTTCGGGCGCTGTTCTGATTCTAAGTCGTTGATACAAAACGGATCCTTCGCGATTGACTGCATGTTCATACAGTACTAAATTTGCCTGTAAACCCGGCAGTTTGTTACATCCGCCTTGGTTGCTTCTTGCATGCAGTTAAGCCAAATATCGCTGGCAGTTCTAGCCCTATTTCTAGGGGGATATGCCCTGGCCCCGCCGGCCCATCACCCCTCCAACCTCAGCAGGCATTCATCCCGCCAATAGCCCATTTCGGCGTAGAAGGTTTCCCACACGCAGGCTGCGCCGCAATTGCTGTCGCAGCAGTTGTCGGGCTCTTGTGGGGGTTCGGGGAGGATGAGGCCGCGCTGGGCGGCTTGGGCGAGCAGTTCGCGGGCCAGGCGCAGGGCGGTGGCGCGGTCGGTGATGGGGCATGAAAAATCCATGCCCGCATTGGAGCAAAGGCGGCAAGTCCTTGCTCCATACGGGGTGCGTTGCCGCGGCGCTCGCGGGCTTCAGAGGCCTCCAAACACCTTCTTGAGCAGCGCGCTGCCGCTGCCCACGGGGTCTTGGCGGATTTTCTTTTCCTCCTCGCCGATCATGAGGTAGAGCCCGTCCAGGGCTTTGCCGGTGACGTATTGCTGGAGGTTGGCGTCTTCGCTGCGCACCAGGCCGAAGTTGGCGGCTTTGCCGGCCACGGCGTTGTATTTGTCGGCCAGCGCCACGCGCTCGGTGGCGTGGGTGACGATGGGCAGGAACTTGGCGCTCAGCGGCGTGCGGGTTTTGGTTTCGAAGAAGCGGGTGGCGGCGTTGTCGCCACCGCGCAGCAGCTGCAGGCCGTCTTCCACGCTCATGTTTTTGACGGCCGACACCAGCAGGGTTTTGGCCTCGGGCACCGCGGCTTCGGCGGCGCGGTTCATGGCGGTGAGCAAATCGTCCACGCGCTTGCCCTGGCCGGTGGCTTTGAGCAGGCGCGCGGCGTCTTTGAGCTGGCCGGGCAGCTCGATGCGCACGCGCGGGTTGCCCAGAAAGCCGTCGGTGCGGCCCAGCAGGCTCACGGCGGACTCGGCGCCGCGCTCCAGCGCGGTGCGTATGCCGCTGGCGGCGTCGGTCTCGCTCAGGGCCCAGGCGGGCCGGGTGCTCAGGGGCAGCAGCAGGCTCATGGCCAGGGCTTGCAGCACATCGCGTCTTGGGGTGGGCATGGCGGGGTCCTTGTTGAGGAGGGCGTGTAGGCACTGCAACGTGCGCGCAGGCGCTATGGTGCACACGCCCAGGCGCGTGAGCCCCCCCCCGGCTCCAGGGGCGGCGCTGCTGCGCCCTTTCATGGGGCTGGATAGGATGAAGCCCGCAGCGGCCCGCGCTGCGCTGTTTTGAAAGCCCTACCCATGCCCCACACCATTGAATTGCACCGCGTGTTGAGCGCACCGCCCGAGCGCGTGTTTCGCGCCTTCACCGAAGCCGACGCGCTGGCCCAATGGCTGCCACCGCACGGCTTTACGGCCACCGTCCATGCCCTGGACCTGCGCGAGGGCGGGCGCTTTCGCATGAGCTTTCGCAACTTCAGCACGGGTGATGTGGTGAGTTTTGGCGGCGAGTACCTGCACATTGCCGCGCCGCAGCTGCTGCGCTACACCGATGTGTTTGACGACCCCGCCCTGCCCGGCACCATCGAGGTGGAAGTGCGCCTGAGCGCTGTGCCCAGCGGCACGGAGCTGCAGGTGCGCCAGTCGGGCATTCCGGAAGTCATTGCGCGCGATGGCTGCTACCTGGGCTGGCAGCAGTCGCTCAACGCCCTGGCCCGCCTGGTGGAACCCGATATGCGCCCGCCGGGCTGAAGCCATGACTGCGCCCGACAGCCTGCCCCGCCATGCTTGGCAGGTCGACAGGGCTGGTGGCGCGGGCGCACAATCGCTCAGGAACTGAAAACACACGCGCCACAGGGGGCGCACCATGCACAGTTGTTTGGGAATGCGTTGCTGCCGCACATGGGCGCTTTTGGGGGTGTTGTTGCCCGCCTGGGCTGGAGCTCAGGCCGCCGATTTATTGGGCGTGACCGAGGACCTGCCGCCCTACGCCTACCGCGAACACGGCCGCAACCTGGGCCTGGCCAACGAGGTGCTCAACCGCGTGGCGCAGCGCAGCGGCTTGAAAATCCAGCGGCGCCAGCAGCCCTGGGCACTGGCCCAAGCCACGGTGCGCAGCCACCCCAACAGCTTTTTGTACGTCACGGTGCGCGCACCCGCGCGCGAACCGCTCTACCGCTGGGTGGGCCCCGTGGACGACTGCGACATCACCTTGCTGGCGCTGCAAGGCAGCGGCCGCAGCTTTCCCGCCCAGCCCTCGGACAGCCGGCCGCTGCGCATCGGCGTGGTGCGCGGCTCCCCTGTGCCCGACATGCTGCGCGCCCTGGGTGTAGCCGAGCGCAGCATCTACCTCACCCCCGGCAGCGAGACCTCGGCCAAGATGCTGTACGGCGGGCATCTGGACATGCTCGCCGGGCTCATGCTGCCCTACGCCTACCAAGCCGCCCGCGCCGGTTTTGACCCACGCCGCCTCACCGTGCTGCGCCCGCTGCGCCAAGGCTTTGGCTGCTACTTCGCCTTCAACCCCCAGGTCAGCGAAGCCGTGCTGCAGCGCTTCAGCCAGGCCTTTGAGGAACTGCAGCGCAGCGGCGAACTCCAGGCACTGCGCTTGCAATACCTGCACGCCCCTTCCAGCACCGGCAAACCCTGAGGCCCGGCGGAGCGCGTCCCCTCAAACGCGCGCCCTGCAGCAGCAATAACTGTACATGCATACAGCTCCCGCCTATCCTTCAGCCCTCTACACCCATTCAGGAGGAGGACCGCCATGCTGGACCACATGACATTTCGCGTGCGCGACATCGAACGCGCCAAAGCCTTTTACGCCGCCGCCCTGCAGCCCCTGGGCTATAGCGTGTGCGCCCAAGGCCAGTACGAGGGCGTGAACGTGGTGGGCCTGGCCTACCCCGATGCCACAGAGCCCGACGGCAAAAAGGCCGACGTGTGGTTTGTGGACGGCCCCTCGCCCTACGGCAGCACCCCCAGCACCCAGGGCTGCCACCTGGCCTGGCGCGCCGCCAGCCGTGCCGAAGTGGACGCCTTCTACCGCGCAGCCCTCGCCGCAGGCGGCGTGTGCAACGGCCCCCCAGGCCCCCGGCCGCACTACCACGCCCACTACTACGGCGCCTTCGTCATCGACCCCGAGGGCAACAACATCGAAGCGGTGTGCCACCTGCCCGCTTGAGGGGCACTCCGGCGCCACAGCGCCAAGGCCGGTGAGGGACCCGCGCAGCAGCCAGGGGCTTGCTGCACAGAGCGGCTCGGCGGCCACATCGACCCCGCCGCGACGTGGCCTGCTGTTAGTCTGGACCGACTCTCCTTGCACCGGACCGACGCATGCCGACATCCTCCTCAACGAACGGGCTGCCCTGGCGGCACTTCCTGCTGGCGCTGGCGGTGGTGGCCATTTGGGGCAGCAATTTCGTGGTGATTCGGCTGGGCTTGAATGCCCTGCCACCGCTGCTGTTTGCCACGCTGCGCTTTGCGCTGGCGGTGCTGCCGGCCATTTTTTTCCTGAAAAAGCCCGATCTGCCCTGGCGCCAGCTGGCGGCCTATGGGCTGTTGATCGGTGTCGGCCAGTTTGGGCTGCTGTTTCTGGCCATGCGCAGCCAGATCTCGCCGGGCCTGGCCTCCTTGGTGATCCAGACGCAAGTCTTCTTCACGCTGTTGCTGTCCATGCGCGTGACCCGGGAGCGCGTGCAGCCCTTTCAGTGGCTGGGCTTGGTGCTGGCGGCATCGGGGATCGGGCTCATCGCCAGCCACACCGATGGCAGCGCCACGCCGCTGGGCCTCTTGATGATTCTGCTGGCCGCTTTCTCGTGGGCCTGCGCCAATATGGTGGGCAAGCGCGCGGGGCGGGTGAACATGCTGGCCTTTGTGGTGTGGACCAGCGTGTTTGCCGTGCCACCGCTGCTGGTGTTGTCGCTGCTGTTTGAAGGGCCGGAGCTGATGCGCCAAGGCCTGGCGCGCGCCGATGCCGTGACCTGGGCAGCCGTGCTGTGGCAGGCCGTGGGCAACACCTTGTTTGGCTACGGCGTGTGGGGCTGGCTGCTGGCGCGCCATGCCGCGGCCACCATCGTGCCCATGGCCTTGCTGGTGCCGGTCTTTGGCATGAGCACCGCCGCCTGGGTGCTGGGCGAGAGCCTGCCCGCCTGGAAGCTCCTCGCCGCCGCCCTGGTGCTCAGCGGCCTGGCGCTGAACCTGCTGTGGCCGCTGCTGCGGCGAGGCTGAGCCGCTGCGCCCGCGTGTTCGCGCAGGGCGTGAAGGTGGATCTTTGAAGTAGGCGCCTCAAGCCTTAGAGAGCTGCCAAGCGACCACCACGGCCACAAGGGCTGGCGCCGCAAACACGATCAGCAAGATGGGCAGCTCCTGCCGAACGGTGTAGCCCGCATGAGTCACACCCACCCACATATTGGTCGAAGCCACCAACAACCAAACCAGCACAAAGTACTTGGCGGCCAGCGCCATGGCTCTGGGGCTGGCTCCCCAGAGCCAGCCAAACATCACAAACACGAGCAGCAGCAGCAGCCCTGCGCCCATAACCATGACCATGTGCATCTTCAATCCTCTTGAAAAACCGCAATTTGAGATGTTGCCAACGCCGACGTCGTCGAGCATTTTGGGCGGGCGAACCCTTTGTCAACGGGCGAGCCGCCGAAAGAAGGCCAGCCCGTGGTCCAGCGCCAGCAGGTGAAGGTCAGTGACTGAGGCTGGCAAAGGCGCTGCCCGCTGCTGCGGCAGCACCGGTTGAGCTGGCATCACCGCGTGGTGTAGCCGCCGTTGGCAAAAATCGTTTGGCCCGTGATCCACCAGCCTTCGGTCACCAAAAATCGCACGATGGGCGCAATGTCTTGGATATCAGTCAGGCCCTTGGTCGAGTAGGGCGACAGCGCTGCAGCTGAGGCGTGATAGGCCGCAGATTCTTTACTTTCCTGACCGTAGAAAAACGGCGTGTCCATAGGCCCTGGGCCGACGGCATTGACATTGATGCCGCGTGAACCAAACTCTTTGGAAGCAGCCCGCGTGTAGTGCTCCACAGGTGCCTTGCTGCCAGGGTAGACGGCATATGAGTCCGTGTAAGCCGCCAGCAGTGAACTGACAATGGTGACGATGCTGCCACGATCGGCCAGCACCCGCCCGGCCTGCTGCATGAAGAAGAAAGCAGCCTTGGCGTTAGCGTCAAAGCTCTTGTCGTAGTCCGTCTCGGTCACCTGCAAGATGGGCTTCTTGATGACAACGCCAACGGTGTTCACCGCCACATTGACTCGACCAAAGTGCGCCTGCGCTTGGTCGAACAAGCGTACGCTGTTGGCCACCACCGACAGGTCACCCTGGAAGGTGATGACATCGGCTCCTCTATCCCGAAGCGCAGCTGCGGTGTGTTCGGTCTCGGCGCGTGAGCTGTCGCTGTTGTAGTGCAGCACCAGGCCAGAAGCACCCGCCTCGACGAACTGGCTGGCAATCAGTGCGCCCAGGTTTTTGCCGCCGCCAGCGATGACAGCGACTTTGTCTTGCAGGGTGGGATGTGACATCAGGCCTCCAAAGAAATGAGTGTGAAGTCAGTCTATTGGGCGAATCTGTCTGAATAAATCACAATCCCAGGACAAGTCTTTTCAAAAAACTCCAACAATCATCGTCATGGATCGGATCGACCATCTGCGCATCTTCGTGCGCATCGCCTCTTGCGGCAGCTTCTCTAAAACAGCCGATCAGCTCGGCCTGCCGCGCGCGACCGTCTCGTTGGCGATACAGCAACTGGAAACTCGCCTGGGTACCCGATTGCTGCACCGCACCACCCGGCGAGTCAGCCTGACGCCGGATGGCGAGGCTATGCTCGACAGAGCCGTTGCGCTGGTATTGGACATGGAGGAGATGGAGCAGCAGTTCCGACCCACCTCGGCCAGCCTGACCGGGAGGCTGCGGGTGGATGTGCCCAGCCGACTGGCCCGGCGCGTCTTGGCACCGGCCATGCCTGCCTATCTTGCGCAGCATCCCGAACTGTCCATCGACCTGGGGTCGAGTGATCGTTTGATCGACCTGGTGCAAGACGGGGTCGATTGCGCTGTGCGTGTGGGCACGTTGACTGCTAGCAGCCTGGTGTGCCGACCTTTGGGCCGGTTCGACATGATCAATTGCGCCAGCCCGGACTACCTTTCGCGTCACGGCACTCCCGTCAACCCCGAAGACCTGTCACAGCACTGGGTCGTCGACTACCTCTCACCCACCAGTGGCCGTGCAGCACCCTGGGAGTGGTGCGAAGAGGGGCAGACTCAAGTAGCAGCAAGCAGCAGTCGAATCAGCGCGAACAATGCCGAAACCTACATTGCCTGTGCGCTCGCGGGAATGGGTTTGATCCAGGTGCCAGCTTTCGATGTGAGCGACCATCTCGCACGAGCCGAACTGGTTGAAGTCATGCCCCTGTATCGACCCGCGCCACTACCCGTCCAGTTGGTGTATCCGCACCGGCACCATCTGTCCCGTCGACTCAGTTCGTTCGCCCAATGGCTCGGTGAGGTGCTGGCACCTCACTTGGCGCCAGAAACCCCTCACCCCTCCATGCGCTGCTGAAACACCAGGCCCGCGTGTTCGCGAAGGGCGTGGAACTGGATCTTGGGCCAGTTGTCTTGCATGGCGCGCAGCTCGCCGGCGTATTCCAGCAGCACGGTGGGGGCGTTGACGGCGTCCCAGGCCACGCGGTGGGCGTTGTGGTCGATGAAGCGGCGCAGTTCTTTTTCGCCGCTGCCTTTGAGGCCGTCGAAGTCTTCGCAGGTGACCCAGCGCGCCACGTTGTAGCGCGCGGGCGTGATGCGGGCTTTGACGCCGTACTCATGCTCCAGGCGGTGGGCTACCACTTCGAACTGCAGCTGGCCCACGGCCCCCAGCAGCAGCACGGTGCCGGCCTCGGGGCGGAAGACTTGGATGGCGCCTTCTTCGCCGAGCTGGCGCAGGCCTTCGCGCAGCTGCTTGGTTTTGAGCGGGTCGGCCACTTCCACGCTGCGGAACATTTCCGGCGCGAAGAAGGGCAGGCCGGTGAATTGCAGGGCTTCGCCTTCGGTGATGGTGTCTCCGAGCTGCAGCACGCCGTGGTTGGGGATGCCGATGATGTCGCCCGCAAAGGCCTCGTCCAGCAGCTCGCGGCGCTGGGAGAGGAAGCTCACCACGGTGTTGGGGCGCAGTTCTTTGCCGCTGCGCACAACTTTGAGGCGCATGCCGCGCTCGAAGTGGCCGCTGGCCACGCGCAGGAAGGCGATGCGGTCGCGGTGGGCCGGGTCCATATTGGCCTGGATCTTGAACACCACGCCGGTGAACTTGGGTTCCTGGGGCTGCACCACGCGCTGCAGTGCGCCACGCTCGCCCGGCGACGGGGCCAGTTCAACGAGGGCGTCCAGCACCTCTTGCACGCCGAAGTTGTTCACGGCCGAGCCGAAGAACATGGGCGTTTGCTTGCCGGTGAGGAATTGCTCCAGGTCGAACTCGGGCGCGGCTTCGCGCACCAGCTCGATTTCGCCCTGGGCGTTGTCGTACTGCATGCCAAAGCGTTCGGCGTAGGCGGGGTTGTCCAGGCCGTCGAGCACTTCTTCGGTGCCAGCCACGCGGTCTTCACCCGGGGCGAAGACGCGCATGCGCTCTTGGCGCAGGTCCATCACGCCGTGGAAGTGTTTGCCCATGCCCACCGGCCAGGTGAAGGGCACCACGGTCATGCCGAGTTCGCGCTCGATTTCGTCCATCAGCGCCAGGGGGTCTTGCACCTCGCGGTCCATCTTGTTCACGAAGGTGAGGATGGGCGTGTTGCGGGCGCGGCAGACCTGCAGCAGGCGGCGGGTTTGCGGCTCCACGCCGTTGGCCGCGTCAATCACCATCAGCGCCGCATCCACGGCGGTGAGCACGCGGTAGGTGTCTTCCGAGAAGTCCTGGTGGCCCGGGGTGTCCAGCAGGTTGATCACGCAGTCGCGGTATTCCATCTGCATGACCGAGCTGGCCACCGAGATGCCGCGCTGCTTTTCAATCTCCATCCAGTCCGAGGTCGCATGGCGCGAGGCCTTGCGCGCCTTCACCGACCCGGCAATCTGGATGGCGCCGGAGAACAGCAGCAGCTTTTCCGTGAGCGTGGTCTTGCCCGCGTCAGGGTGGGAAATGATGGCAAAAGTGCGGCGGCGGCGCACTTCGCCGTCGATGCGGGTGTTCAGCTCGGAGGACATGGCAGGCGGGCCCGGGCGGGCGGTGGCGGGGAAAACCCGCCATTATCGCCAGCGCGTCGGCTCGCGCGGCGGTCAAGCAAGATTGAAGCCAAGTCCGCGCTTGGGGCGGGCGCTATGCAGGACTGCACGGCCCCCATCTGCGGGGGCAGGTTTTTACTGCAGACGCCCTGCGGCAAAACCCTTAGATTGCCCCCCTTTCGAGTTTTCCAGGAAGTTCCCCATGTCTGCTGCGCCGCCTGCTGAGCCGCTTCACCTCCACGACACCCGCCGCTGGGCCTGGCTGCCGCCGGTGGGCAGTACGAGCTATTACGCGCTGCTGGCGGCGGTGGGCCTGCTGGTGCTGGGCCCGCTGGGTGGGGTGACGGCGGCGTTCATGAACTTCTCGCTGGGCTTTTATGTCGGTGGGCAGGTGCTGGCGGGGATTTTGGGTTCGGTGGTGACCTATGGCTACGGCGCGCAGGGCCGCCACGGCGCCAACTACATCCAGACCATTGCCGCCTCGGTGGCCAGCATGATGGCCATGAGCACCCTCATTCAGGCCATGACCTGGATGGGCCTGCCGCCCGTGCCGCACTGGCAGCTGGTGCTGTATTTGCTGTGCATCGGCATGATGGCCGCGGGCGTGGGCATGCTCTACACGCCGCTGCTGGTGCAGCGCATGCAGCTGACCTTCCCCTCGGGCCTGGCGGTGGCCAATATCCTGCGCGCGCTCACCGACCCGGTGCTGCTGCGCCGCTCGGTGTCGCGCCTGTTTGGCGGCATGGGCGCGGGTTTGCTGGGCGGCATCGGGACGGCCAAGCTGCCGCTGCTGGGCGCGGTGGAGCTGTCCTGCTCCACTTTTGGCGCGGGCCTGATCACCGGCGCGCGCGTGGGCATTCCGGCGCTCACGGCGGGTCTGGTGTTCCACGCCCTCACGCCGCAGTTTGTGGCCATGGGCTGGCTCAACCCGGGCGACCCGTTTCGCAAGATTGCCTTTTTGATTGCGCTGGGCATGGTGCTGGGCGCAGCGCTGGTGGATTTGCTGAAGATCTTCTGGGGCGTGGCGCACCGCCTGGCTGTACCGCCCCCGGCACAGGCCGTGCCGCAGGAGCAGGTGGGCGCGGGCCTGGGCCCACGCTTCAGCCAGAAGCGCCTGCTGGCCTGGGTGGGCGTGTGGACGCTGGCCACCGTGGCCTGCGGCATAGGCTTGTTTGGCATCAGCGCGCTGCACATGGCCATTGCGCTGGTGCTGGTCTATGTGTTTGTGCTGGTGTGCGGCATCTCGCTGGGCCTGACGGATTCGCCCCCCATCTCTGCCGCCTTTGTGGTGACGGTGCTGGTGCTGGCCATGGCCGGTTTGCACGACCCCATGGTGGGCCTGATGGCGGCCATGGTGGTGTTTGTCACCGTCAACACCGCGGGCGACATGCAGCAAGACCGCTCCACCGGCTGGCGCCTGGGCTCCAACCGCGTGCTGCAGTTCCGCTACCAAGTGGGCGGGTTGCTGGTGGGCGCGGTGCTGGCGGTGGGCATTGCCCAGCTCTTCATGACGGCCTACCCGGTGCTGAACCTGGACCAGACCACCATGAGCGCCGACCAGGCGCCGGCGCAGTGGACCTCGGCCATGACTTACAAGCTGGTGGGCGCGCTGCGCAGCCTCACCGACCCCAAGCCCTACCAGGTGCACGCCATCGTGCTGGGCATGGCCTTGGGCCTGGCGATGGAGGTGGCGCGCAAGCTGCTGCTGGGCAGCGCCTGGTGGGCGCGCCGCACCCAGGCTTCACGCGCAGGCCGCGCGCTGGACTTTGTGGTGGACGCCGTGCTGCTGCCCAGCCCCTATGCCGTGGCCTTTGGCGGCTTTGTGAACCTCTACACCTCGGCCTGGCTGGCCGCTGGGGGTGTGGTCTCCAGCCTCATCAACAGCCTGCCCAAGCCCGCACCGGCTGAGGGCGAGGAGGCGCTGCCGGCAGACATGAGCGCCACCTCGCTGGTGGGCGGCGGCCTGATTGCGGGCGACGCCCTGGCCGCCCTGTTCCTGGGCCTGATGGGCCTGGCCGCCATGGTGTGAGCTGGCGGTGCGGCCGGGGCCTGAAGGCCCGGCCGCGCGGGCTTCAGCCCTGCAGCACGCGCTGCAGCTCGGCCACCCAGTTGCGCTGGGCCCAGTCCGGGCCCATCACCAGGCTGCGGTAGCTGTCGCCGCGGAAACGACGGTCCATCTCCAGCAGCACGTGCACGCCTTCGGCGCGGGCGATGCAGGTGATCTCCACCTCCTTGATGCCGCCGCCGTACTGCAGGGGCTTGAACTCAAACTCCTGGTAGCAGCCCACGCTGCTGGCCACGCCGTTGCACTGGGCGGTGCCGTACTCCACATCGGTGCTGACGTGCACAAAGCCCAGCTGCGCCATGGCGGCAATGAGGCGCTCCATCTGCGGCAGGGGCAGCACGTCCAGGAAGTCGCGGTCCTTGGCGTCCAGGGCCGAGGCAATAGCCAGGTCCGTGTGCAGCCACACGGCGGCGCGCACCTGCGGGCCAAAGCCGCTGAAGCCCGGGCTGGTCAGGGCCTGGGCGTTGTTCACCGGGGTTTCCAGCGGCAGCAGCAGCTCAAACGGCAGGGCCAGGGTCTGGCCTGCGCGCACATGCAGGCGGCCTGCCACCTGGTAGCGGCGCAGCGGGTGGGCGGCGCGCACTTCGTGGTCGCCCGCCTCTTGCTCGACCTCGGCCATCAGGAGCACGTCGACCTTCTCGATGTCCTGGTCCACCGCACCGCCTTGGATGCGCACCTCGCCGCGCACCACCTCGCCGGGGCGCACCCGGCTCGACACCAAAACCGTATCCACTTTGGCGCCGCCGACGCCCACTGCTGCAAACAACTTCTTCAACACTGCTGAAAACTTCCGTATCCGTTGCACGCCCGGGGTTTGGGCGAAGCTGCGCAGCTTAGTGACTTCGCCGCTTTTTCGGCGCTAGAAAAATCAGAGGATCAATGCACAAGCCTGAGGAAATCACCTCGCCGATTGGTGCGACCAGCACTGCATGCGTTTGATGCCTATCAATTAATTTTGTTAGATTGATTGTTTCAATAATCTTCCGCGTGGCGGGTCTTGCGTGCAAAACTGTGTCAGTTTTATCATTTAAGGTGGGTTATGGCGAGTGTGGCAGGGTGGTTTCGGTGGCATCGATGGATGGGCTGGGTGGTGGCACCGCAGGTGCTGGCTTGGGTGTTGGGGGGGCTGCTCTTTGCCTGGATGCCCTTCAAAGCTTGGGTGAAGGCAGCCGACACGGTGCAGCGCCCCGCGCTGAATGTGGATGCTGCACTGCTGGTGCAACAGATGGCCTTGCCCCACGAAGCCACACGCCAGGAGCTGGCCCAGCTCGGGACCGTGAGTGCCGCCGCCTGGGTCATGGCCGCTGAGGGCCCAGCGCTCAAGCTCAATACAGCCGAAGGTGAGCGCTGGCTCACCATGCAAGGGCAGTGGCTGGAGCCCCCCACGCAAGCGGCGGTGCTGCGCCGCGCGCAGCAGGTCTACCGGGGCTCCGGGCAGGTGCTGGAGATTGAGCAGCTGGCCCAAGTGCCGCGCAGCCTGCTGTGGGTGCAGGAGCTGCGCCACCGTGGCGCCGTGTGGCGGGTGCAGTTTGACGACAAGCTGCACACCCGGCTGTACTTCGATGCGCGCAGCGGCGAGTTCCTGGTGGCGCGCACCCGGGCCTGGGTGCTGTACGACTTGATGTGGCGCCTGCACGTGATGGACTACAGCGAGGGCGAGGACTTCAACAACCCGCTGCTGCGCGCGGCGGCCCTGCTGGCCCTGGGCCTCACCCTCACCGGCGTGGTGCTGGGCGTGAATGCGCTGCTGCGCAGCTTGCGCCGCCGCCGCCGCGATTGACCCAGCGCCGCCGCGCGGGCGGCCTCAGGCCCTCACCAGCTGGATGCCCGGCAGCGCGCAGGCGTGCACGGCATTGCGCAGCGCGGCAATGGCTTCGTAACGCGTGAAGCTGCGCCGCCAGGCCAGCACCACGCGGCGGCTGGGCACCGGGGCGCTGAAGGGCACGAAGCGCAGGTGCTCGGGCGCGTCGCGCGGCACGCTGAGCTGGGGCACCACCGTCACGCCCATGCCCGCGGCCACCATGTGCTTGATGGTCTCCAGCGAGCTGCCCTCAAAGCTCTTGCGTATGCCCTCGGCATCGCTGGAGAAGCGCGCAAACTCCGGGCAGACCTCCAGCACATGGTCGCGAAAGCAGTGGCCATTGCCCAGCAGCAGCATGGTTTCGGCCTTGAGCGCCTCGGCGCTGACCTCCCGCAGCTGCGCCAGCGCGTGGTGCTGGGGCACAGCCACCATAAAGGGCTCGTCGTAGAGCGGTGCCACCGCCAGCCCCGCGTCGGGGAAGGGTTCGGCCAGGATGGCGCAGTCCAGCTCCCCGGTGCGCAGCATCTCCAGCAGCCGCACGGTGAAGTTCTCCTGCAGCATCAGGGGCATCTGCGGGTGGTGCTCAATGATGTGGCGCACCAGCTCGGGCAGCAGATAGGGTGCGATGGTGTAGATCAACCCCAGCCGCAGCGCACCGGCCAGGGGGTCTTTGCCGCGCTTGGCAATTTCCTTGATGGCATTGGCCTGCTCGATCACCGACTGCGCCTGGCGCACGATTTCCTCGCCCAGCGGCGTCACGCTGACCTCGCTGCCGCCGCGCTCGAAGATTTTCAAATCCAGCTCGTCCTCGAGCTTTTTCACCGCCACTGACAGCGTGGGCTGTGAGACATGGCAGGCCTCGGCGGCGCGGCCGAAATGGCGCTCGCGAGCCACCGCCACGATGTAGCGCAGTTCGGTCAAGGTCATGGCGGCGGGCTCCAGCTTGGGTGAGGGGGTGGGCAAGCCGGATTGTGACCACAAGCGCGCACTTTGGCTGCACGCGGCTACACTGCCCAGCCGCGCAATATGCCGCACCGCCGACGGGCTGCTTTGCAGCACCCAGCCGCGCGGGCGACCCCGGGGACCCCCATGAGCGAACGCAAACCCATCACCCTGCAAGGCCTGCTCGACAGGCACGCCCGTGGCGAAAAAATCGCCATGCTGACCTGCTACGACGCCAGCTTTGCCACGCTGCTGGACGACGCCGGTGTGGACGCGCTGCTGGTGGGCGACTCGCTGGGCAATGTGCTGCAAGGCGAAGCCAGCACCGTGCCCGTGGCGCTGGAGCACATGGTCTACCACACGCGCTGCGTGGCACGCGGCCGCCGCAATGCCTGGCTGCTGGCGGACCTGCCCTTTGGCAGCTACCAGACCACGCCCGAAGCCGCCATGCTCGCCGCCGTGGAGCTGCACAAGGCCGGCGCGCAGATGGTCAAACTCGAAGGCGGCGGCTGGACCACCGAGACCGTGCGCTTCATCAGCCAGCGCGGCATTCCCGTGTGCGCCCACCTGGGTTTGACGCCACAAACCGTCACCGCGCTGTCGGGCTTCAAGGTGCAGGGGCGCGACGCCGCGGGTGCTGCCAAACTCAAGGCCGACGCGCTGGCCCTGCAAGAAGCCGGTGCGCAAATGCTGGTGCTGGAGCTGGTGCCCTCGGCGCTGGCGGCAGACATCACACAAGCGCTGTCGATTCCCGTCATCGGCATCGGCGCGGGCCCGGACTGCTCCGGCCAGGTGCTGGTGCTGCACGACATGCTGGACCTCAGCAGCGGGCGGCGCCCGCGCTTTGTCAAAAACTTCATGCAAGGTGCCAGCTCGGTTCAGGACGCCGTGCGCCGCTATGTCGGCGAAGTCCAGGCCGGCACCTTTCCCCATCCCGAATTGCACGGCTACTGATTCACTCCCGACGCTTTCATGTTGATTCACCACACCATCGCTGCGCAGCGCGCAGCCCTGCGTGGCCGCGCGCCCATTGCTTTTGTGCCCACCATGGGCAATCTGCACGAAGGCCATCTGGCCCTGGTGCGCCAGGCCCGTGCGGCCGCAGGGCCTGATGGCCAGGTGGTGTGCAGCATCTTTGTGAACCGGCTGCAATTCGCGCCGCACGAAGACTTTGACCGCTACCCCCGTACCCTGGAGCGCGACTGCGCGCTGCTGCGTGAGGCCGGTTGCGACCATGTGTTTGCGCCCGACGAGGCCGAGCTCTACCCTGAGCCGCAAGGCTACAAAGTGCAGCCTCCCAGCGCGCTGGCCGACATCCTCGAGGGCCATTTCCGCCCCGGCTTCTTCACCGGCGTGTGCACGGTGGTGGCCAAGCTCTTTCACATCGTCCAGCCGCACATCGCCGTGTTCGGCAAAAAGGACTACCAGCAGCTCATGGTCATCCGCCGCATGGTGGCGCAAATGGCCCTGCCCATCGAGATCCTGGGCGGCGAGACCCTGCGCAATGCGCAAGGCCTGGCCCTGTCGTCGCGCAACGGCTACCTCAGCGACGAACAGCGCGAGCAAGCCCTGCTGCTGTCGCGCACCCTGCGCGACATGCTGCAGCGCCACGCCGCAGGCGCCGCGCTTGAAGAGACCGAGGCCTGGGCCATGGCGCAACTCTCAGCCGCTGGCTGGGCCCCCGACTACATGGTGCTGCGCCGCCAGCACGACCTGGGCACCCCCGCTGCTGGCGACGCCCTGGTGGCCCTGGGTGCGGCCAAACTCGGCAACACGCGCTTGATTGACAACATTGAGGGGCGAGGCGCGTAGCGATCGCGCTTACTGCGCGGCCAGCACTTCGACGTCAAAAATCAAGGCGGCATTGGGCGGGATGGCGCCGCCGCCAGCACCTTGTGCGCCATAGCCCAGCGACGCGGGGATGACCAGCGTGCGCTTGCCACCAACCTTCATGCCTTGCACGCCCTGGTCCCAGCCTGCGATCACCCGGCCTGCGCCCAGGGGGAAGGCAAACGGTGTTTTGCCGACTGAAGAATCAAACTGGCTGCCCTTGTTGCCCGTCGCGCGCTTGTCATAGAGCCAGCCGGTGTAGTGCACGGTCACGGTTTGGCCCGTGGCCACAGTGGCCCCCGTGCCCACGCTCACATCCGTCATGCCCAGCGTGGTGACGGCGCTGGAGCCCGAGATCGTGGCCCAGTCGGTGCCGCCGCTGTCGCTGCTGCTGCCACCGCCGCAGCCGCTCAAGGCCAGCACCACACCCATGCTCACACCCAGCAGGGCGCGGCGGCTCTTCAACACGGAACGCAACATGGAATCCCTCCTCAACAAGCCCCTGTGGCCGGGGCGGGCCGTGGGGCACTGTAACGGCAGGATCAGGCCGGTTTGTGCCTTGCCCCCCGAACTGGTAGGGCGGGTCATCCGCAGCGGGGTGCGAGGCGTTAGGCCCTCAGCTCATTCACTGCGAAAGCGCCACCCCCATGACTTGGCTCACCCGAACAAGCACAGCCGCCCTGCTGGCCCTGACGGCTTTGTTGAGCGCCTGCGGCGGCGGCGGCGAAGCCGCGCGCGACAACCTGCCCCAGGCACGCGCCAACCCGCAGCCCTACCCCAGCACCTACAGCTGCAGCCCCGCGGGCTTGGCGGCGTCGGCGCAAAGCCGTTGGCCCACGGTGTGCATGCTCACCAGCAGCGGTGAGATGGTGTTTGAGCTCTACAGCGACTACGCGCCCAACAGCGTGGCCAACTTCCTGCGCTATGTGTCGGACGGCTTCTACACGCAAACACTCATCCACCACGTGGACCGCGACTTCATCTTTCAGGGCGGGGCCTACAGCAGCGGCATGCGCTACAAACAGCCCACTTATGCCGCCATTGCCAGCGAGGCCAACAACGGCCTGGGCAATATGCCCGGCACCCTGGCCATGGCGCGGCGCTCCGACCCCAATAGCGCCACCAGCCAGTTTTTTGTGAACGTGCGCGACAACCCCAGCCTGGACTACGAAAGCCCCAGCAAGGCGGGCTACACGGTGTTTGGGCGCTTGATCAGCGGGGCGCCGGTGCTGGAGCAAATCAACACCCAGCCCGTGCTGCGCTACGCTGTTGACGACCTGCGCCCCGCCACCGAGGTGCTGGTGTACTGGGTGCAGCGCCTGCAATAGGCGGCAAACCTTGAAGGCATGGGGCCGCCTTTACACTGGGCGGCCCCATGCCTGACACCCCTGTTTTGATGCCTGCCCCCTTGCCCTGGCGCCGCGTGCGCTGGGGCCTGTGCTGGCATGAGCTGCGCTTGCTGTTGCGACGCTGGTGGGCCGCCCTGGTGGTGGCCGTGCCAGCGCTGGGGGTCTTGAGCTGGGCCGCGCTGGCCTGGGTGAGCATGCCCTTGCTGCGCGCCGCCCAAGCCCCGGCGCTGGAAGCCCTGGGCTGGTGGATGCTGCTGGCGCTGCCGCCCGCTCTGCTATGCAGCGCCTTGCTGCCGCTGATGCTGCCCGCCCCGCTGCTGGCACAGGAGCGTGCCTGGCCGCTGACGGCCCTGCAGCGCCACGCGGCCGATGCCTGGGTGGCCCTGGGCCTGCAACTGCCTTGGTGGCTGCTGTGTCTGGCCTCGCTGGCCTTGTGGGGCTGGCAGCAGCCCGCGTGGCTGACGGGCCATTGGGGGGCGGTGTGGGCGGGCTTGCCCGTATCCATGCTGCTGGCCCTGGCCTGGGCGGTGCTGGCGCAAGCCTGGCGCCGCGCGCCTGCCCGTGCTGTGCTGCGCTGCGCGCCATCGGCAGAGGCCGTAGCGGCCCCATCAAGCCACCCCGCCTCACCCCCGGTGCTGGGCCTGTGGGCCGCGTGGTGGGGCTGGCGCATCCGGCGCGGCCGCGCGCCGGGGCTGCTGCTGTGGTGGAGCGTGGCGGCACTGGGCCAGGCCCTCTGCGCCCTGGCCTTGTGGCTGCTGCCGCACGCCAGCGTGCGCGTGGTGCTGGCCGCGCATGTGGTCTGGACCTTGTGGAGCAGCCGCCGCGTGCTGCAGCAGGCCCAGACGCTGCAAGACGCCGATCACAACCCCTGGCTGGCCGCCTGGCCGCTGCCGCTGTGGCGCTGGAGGGCGCTCACCCTCAGCAGCGCGCTGGCACCGACCTGGCTGGGGCTGGCTGTGCTGGCACTGCTGATGCGCGTGCTCGACGGCCCCTACAACGCCAGCCCGCGCGCTTTTGCGCTGTACCTGGCCTGCGGCCTGCTGTTGCCGCTGTGGGTGGGCCACGGCAGCTTGCGTGCGCCGGGGGTGGCGCCGCCCAGCCCAGCACAGTCTTCCAGCCCCACCTTCACCTTGGGCTTTGCCTTGTTGGGCACGGCGCTGTGGCTGGCCGCGGCACTGAGCTTGGGAGCCGCCTGAACATGCCCCCACCTGAACAGGACTTGCCGATGTTGCAGCTCGAACAGCTGAGCTTTGCCTATGACACGCAGCGCGTGGTGGACAACTGGAGCGCCACCCTGGCGCCTGGCGCGAGCTGGCTGCAGGGCCCCAACGGCTGCGGCAAATCCACCCGACTCAAGCTGCTGGGTGCGGTGCTGCAGCCCCAATGCGGCCAGGCCCGCTTGGGCACGCTGGAGCTGCGCCGCGATGCCCAGGCCTGGCGACGCCAGACGGCCTGGGTGGGGGCCGAGGGCGCGCCGCTGCCCCACCTCAGCCCGCGCCAGCTGTTCGCGTTTTTGGCCGGCCTCTACGGCGTGCATGACGAGGCGCACTGGCGCGACTGGAGCGCCACCAGCACGGCCTTGGGTTTGACGCGCTGGCTGGACCAGGCGCTGCACAGCCTCTCCACCGGCACGCAGCGCAAAGCCGCACTGGCCGCCGCGCTGAGCCTGGATGTGCCGCTGCTGCTGCTGGACGAGCCCTTCAACGCCCTCGACGAACAAGCCGCGGCCGCGCTGCGCCAGCGCCTGCAGCAACGCCACCAAGACGCCGCACGCTGGACCGTGATGGCCAGCCATGAAGACCCCGCGCTGAGCCCGCTGCAGACCCTGCAGCTGCAGGCTTAACCAGGCTCACACCAAGCGGTTGCGGCCCTGGGTTTTGGCTTGGTAGAGCCGCTCGTCGGCGCGCTCGAGCAAGTCATCCAGGCTTTCGCCATCCAGGCCCAGCTCGGCCCCACCCATGGAGAAGGTCTGTTCATGCGGGCTGGGCAGCAGCGGCGAGGTGGCTTTGGCGTAGTGCCGCTGTAGGCGGCTGAAGATGGCGTGCAGCTCAGCGCGCGTGGAGCCCGGCGTGACGATGAGCCACTCCTCCCCGCCCCAGCGGCCCACGCGGTCCTGGCCGCGCAAGATGGTGGTGCAACTGGTGGCAAAGAGCTGCAGCAAGGCGTCGCCACCGGCGTGCCCGTGCTGGTCGTTGACCTGCTTGAAATGGTCCAAGTCAATCAGGGCAATGGCCAGCGGCAAACCCAGACGTCGCGCCTGGGTGATTTGACTTTGTGCGTAGGCGCTGACAGCACGGCGGTTGGGCGCATCGGTAAGCGGGTCGCGCAGGGCCAGGTCTTGCAGCAAACGCCGCCGCCGATGGGCGCGCAGGGCCAGCATCGAGGCCAATATGGCCAATGAGGCCAACACCGTCAAGGCCGCCCACATCAGCCGGTCGCGGGCTTTGTGAGCTTGCAAAGCCAGGGCCTGAGCTTCGGCTTTGTGCCGCAACTCGGCGTTTTCGGCCTCTTGCAAAGCCGAGGTGTAGCGCGACTGCAGGCGCAACAACTCGACATCGCGTTTGACTTGGCGGGCCTTGTCAAAGAAATTGAAGCTGTCCTGCAAATAGTCATAGGCCTTTTGCCATTGCTTGAGCGAGGCATGGCCGCGCGCCAGAACGCTCAACAGCGCCTGACGCTGTGACGGCGTTTGTTGTTGGCTCAGCAGCGCCTGGCCGCGCGCCAGCCAAACCGGCAGCGCCGGCAATTGCGCCAGCGTGTGCAAGTCGACTTGCGAAATGACCAGGGCGTGCAGGCGCGGATCGCTCTGGCTTTTGTCCAGCAATGCATAGGCTTCGTCCAGCAGCTGACGCGCCTGCAGATAGTCCTTCGACAAAATCAGCGCGTCCGCCCTCAGCATATTGGCCGCGGCCACGCCGTTGACGTCATGCAGCTCCTGGCTCAGGGCCATGGCCAGATCGAGTTGCACCAAGGCCTCTTGGACGCGGTTGACATACAGCAGTGCTGAGGCGGCTTCGTAGTGAATGACGCTGCGTCGGTAGCGCCCGCCCCCAGGCTCATTGCCCCTGCTCACCGCCAGGGCCTGCTCCATCAATGCCATACCGCGCGCCACATCGGCCGCCCCGGTGGACGAGAGAATGCGCACCTGCGCGAGCATGGCCAATGCACCTGAACGAAGGAAGTCCAGCTTCAGCTCGCGTCCACAGCGCTCTTGGTGTTCGGCCACACGCCAGACTTCGTCATCGTGTTCCGCCCCATAGAGCTCGCTGAGCTCCAGCGACAGGCTGATGCAGCGCAGCTCACTGCCGCCGGGGATGGTGGCGGCGCGCTGGGTCAGTGCCAGGCGCGTCTGGGCCGCTTGTTTGATCAAGCCATACCAGTGGGCTGAGGAAGATTCCATCACCATCAGCCAGGGCTCCAAGGCCTTGCGGGCATCGGGGCTGAGGCGGTCCAACAACTCGCGCGCCTGCGTCAACTGCGGTTGGCTAGCCTGGGGCTCGCTCAACAATTGGTGCATATAGGCAGCACTGAGCAAATCCCAAAACCGCTGCACGTTGGATTGGGCGGGCGCACGCAAACGCTGCTCTGCCGCCCGCAGCACTTGGCCGGGGTCGTCCTCGGCCATGTGCATTTGCTGGAGGTGGTGGCGATAGTCCGGCTCAGGCGCAGCGGCGCTGGCCATGCCCACACACACTGCCATCAGCAAAGCCAAAAGGGTGGGCTTGCGGGGGCTTGCAGAGGTGTGAGGGCGTGCCACTGACACAGCCATGGCGTGCTTTCTGGACGAGGGATCGGTCAGGCCTTGAGAAACTCTGCTTTGCCACCGAGCCAGCGCTGCACATGGCGTTGTGCCGCCGCCGGATGCTGGTCCAGCAAAGCGGGCGCCAAACGCCGGGCCGCGCTCAGCAGAGGTGCATCTTCTTGCAAGTCGGCAAAGCGCAGCAATTGTGCGCCGCTTTGGCGTGCGCCCATGAATTCCCCAGGACCGCGTATGTCCAAATCGCGCCGCGCGATCTCAAAGCCGTCGTTGGTTTCGGCCATGGCGCGCAGCCGTGCTTTGCCCGTATCTGACAGCGGCGCGGTGTAGAGCAGCACGCACACACTGGCCACTGCGCCACGCCCCACGCGCCCTCGCAACTGGTGCAGCTGAGAGAGGCCAAAGCGCTCGGCATGCTCCACCACCATGAGGCTGGCGTTGGGCACATCCACCCCCACTTCGATGACCGTGGTGGCCACCAAAACCTGCAGCCGCCCGGCCGAAAACTCGGCCATCACGGCGGTCTTGTCGCTGGGCGACATGCGCCCATGCAAGAGGCCCACCTGGCAGCCCGGCAGGGCTTCACACAGCTGGGCATGGGTGTCGGTGGCGTTTTGCAGGTCCAGCGCTTCGCTCTCTTCGATCAACGGGCAGACCCAGTAGACCTGGCGGCCAGCGTGCACGGCGTCGGCGATCTTGCCCACCACCTCGTCGCGCCGGGTGTCGGCAAAGACCTTGGTGACGATGGGGCTGCGCCCGGGTGGCAGCTCGTCGATGGTGCTCACGGCCAGGTCCGCGAAGTAGGTCAAGGCCAGGGTGCGCGGAATGGGGGTGGCGCTCATCATGAGCAGATGGGGTTCGAGCTGCGCCCCACCCCGGCTGCTTTGCGCCTGGAGTTTTTGGCGCAGCGCCAGGCGCTGGGCCACGCCGAAGCGGTGCTGCTCGTCAATGATGGCCAGACCCAGGCGCGCAAAGCTCACCTTGTCTTCGATCACCGCATGCGTGCCCACCACCAGCTGGGCCGAGCCATCGGCCACGGCCTCCACCATCTTCTGGCGGGCCCGGCCTTTGACGCTGCCCGTGAGCCAGGCCACCTTCAGCCCCAGAGGCTCCAGCCAGCCCACCAGCTTGCGGAAATGCTGCTCGGCCAGGATTTCTGTGGGCGCCATGAGCGCGCATTGCCAACCCGCATCCATGGCCACGGCCGCGGCCAGCGCTGCCACCACGGTTTTGCCCGAGCCCACATCGCCTTGCAGCAGGCGGTTCATGGGGTGGGGCCGCGCCAGGTCCTGGGCGATTTCTTCCACCACGCGCTGTTGCGCGCGAGTCAGCGCAAAAGGCAGCACGGCCAGCAGTTGCTCGTGCAGGCCGCCCGGGCGTGGGCGCAGGGCTGGCGCGCTGAGCAGATCGCGCTCGCGCTGGGCCTGCATCTGGCTGAGCTGCTGGGCCAGCAGCTCCTCGAACTTCAGGCGCTGCCAGGCCGGGTGGCTGTGGTCTTCCAGCGTGGCCAGGCTGGCACGTGGCGGGGGGTGGTGCAAAAAGTCCAGGGCTTCGCGCAGCGTGGGCAATTGCGGCGGCACGCTGCCAGGGGGCAGCAGCTCGGCCAAATCGGCGCGGCGCAGCCCGGCAGCCACGGCCTTGCGCAAATAGGCCTGCGGCAGATTGGCCCCGGTGGGGTAGACCGGCGTGAGGCTTTGCGACAGCGGCGTGTGCTCGTCCACCGCACGGAACTGCGGGTGCACCATCTCGCGCCCGAAGAAGCCGCCGCGCAGTTCGCCGCGCACACGCAGGCGCTGGCCCACGGCACAGGTTTTTTGGTGCGAGGGGTAGAAGTGGAGGAAGCGCAGCAGCAGCTGGTCGCCCTCGGCGTCTTGCAGCCGCACCAGCAGCTGGCGACGACCGCGCAGCTCGATGCGGCACTCGGTGACCACACCTTCGCACTGCAGGGTCTCGCCCTCGCGCGCCTGGTGCAGCGGCGTGAGGCGGGTTTCGTCCTCGTAGCGCAGCGGCAGGTGCAAAGCCAGGTCGATATCGCGCAGCAGGCCCAGGCGCTCCATGGCCTTTTGCGGCCCGGACTTGGCGGGGGCGGACTTCGCAGGAGCAGGGGCGGCAGATGCGGCGGGCATGGGCCGCATTCTGCCAAGCGCCCAGCCACCAGCCGGGCAGGCCACGGTGGCTGATCAGGCGCTCACTCGCTCAGCGGCTCACAGCGGCGTGGGCACGCCAGCCATGCGGTCGTGCTTGAGGAAGAACTGGCGTGCCAGTGCCACCAGCTGGCGCTCGGTGGGGTGGTCAACACTTTCATAGCCCACCACATGGCGCACCAGTGCAGGGCGGTGCTTTTCCACGTAGTGCTTGAAGTCGCTTTGTGCGGTGCTGGAGCCCACCACCAGGATTTCCGCGATGCCTTGCAGGTGCTCGCAGACTTCGGCAAAAAACTCGTGCTCGGTGCGCACGGTGTTGTGGTGCTGCTTGCTGTGGCGCGAGCTGGCCTTGACCTTCTCGGACTGCACATGTTCGGTGTCGAACTGCAGGATCTGCGCTTGGTGGTGATCCAGGTGGACGACGGCGTGGAACAGACTCATGGGAACTCCCTTTCCATGGTGGTTTGGCGTTGTGCCTTGATGCCTGCCCATCGTGTCAGCCCACAGCCGCCAGCGCATTGACGCGCATCAATTGCACGCCCTCACACAGCGGGGTGCGTGAAACAATGCGGGCCTTGTTTCATCTGCATTTGCGCGGGTCTGTCCGGCCCGCCCCCGAAGCATGTCTGCTGCCCCTGCTCCTGCTGACGCCCACTACAGCGTCAGCGATTTCGACTTCCCCCTGCCGCCCGAGCTGATTGCCCAGCACCCCGCCGCCGAACGCAGCGCCTCGCGCTTGCTCGATGGGCGCGAGGCCGCGCCGGTGGACCGCATCTTTCGCGAGCTGCCCGCGCTGCTCGCCCCCGGCGACTTGCTGGTGTTCAACAACACCAAAGTCATCAAGGCGCGGCTCTATGGCCACAAGGCCAGCGGCGGCGCGGTGGAGGCCCTGGTGGAGCGCGTGCTGCCCGCCGCCGCCGGTGCGGCCCACGAGGTCTGGGCGCATATGCGTGCCAGCAAAAGCCCCAAGCCCGGCACCTGCGTGCGCTTTGCCGAGGGCGCTTTTGAGGCCCAAGTGCTGGGCCGCTGCGGGCCTGACAACGGGCTCTTTCACCTGCGCCTCTCGGGCGATGCTTTTGAGCTGCTGGAGCGCCACGGCCATGTGCCGCTGCCGCCCTATATCGAGCATGCCGACTCCGAGGACGATGTGCGGCGCTACCAAACCGTGTTCGCCAAAGAACCCGGCGCCGTGGCCGCGCCCACGGCCGCGCTGCACTTTGACGAAGGCGTGCTGGCGGCCCTGGCCGCGCGCGGCGTGCACACCGCGCATGTGACGCTGCATGTGGGTGCGGGCACCTTCCAGCCGGTGCGGGTGGACAAGCTCAGCGAGCACAAGATGCACAGCGAGTGGTTCGAGGTCTGCCCGGCGACGGTAGAGGCCATCGCCGCCTGCAAGGCCGCCGGTGGGCGCGTGGTGGCCGTGGGCACGACCACGCTGCGCGCGCTGGAGTCCGCCGCGCTTGGCGGCACGCTGCAAGCCGGTGCGCGCGAGACCGACATCTTCATCACCCCGGGCTTCGAGTTCCGCGTGGTGGACCGCCTGATCACCAACTTCCACCTGCCCAAGAGCACGCTGATGATGCTGGTGTCAGCCTTTGCTGGTTACGAACCCATCATGGCCCTCTACCGCCACGCCATTGCACAGCACTACCGCTTCTTCAGCTATGGCGACGCCATGCTGCTGGAGCGCCCGCGAAAAAATTGAGAGCTGCCCCCTCAAGCCAGGGAGGGGGTGACTGTGCAGTTCAGCACGCAATACCAGGCGCCTCCTGCAGTTGCGGGGAAGGCAAATGAAACGGGGCTTTCGACAATCCGAGCCATTGCTCAACCCCAGTCGATGGAGCCCGCTCATGCGCACCTCAACCCTTGGTCTGGCCCTGGCACTCTTGGCCACCACCGTTCCCGCCGCTACCGCAGCGCCCAGCCAAAACTCGGTGTACGCGGCAGCTCATCCTGACGATTTCGCCTTGTTCATGGGCAAGAATCTGATGGACGATGCGGTGGCCAAAACACCCTTTGTCATGATTCTGGGCACCGCTGGCGACTCAGGCTACGGGCGCGGCGTGGGCAGCAACATCTACAACAAGTCTTACGCTGATGTGCGGGTGACGGCGCACATCCAGTCGCTGCGCTTTCTCATGAGCATGGCGCCGGGCTCGCAGGTGCCGCAAACCAATCAGACCTCCGAAGTGCATGCAGGCAAACGCGTCACCGTCTACAAGATCGGCGAGGTGAAGGTCTATACCCTGATGCTGCCCGATGGCAACGGCGACGGTAGCGGCTTCAGGGGTACCAACAACGAGAGCGTCACGCGCCTGCGCTCCGGCGCCGTCAGCAGCATCAAGTCCCTGGATGGCCGCAACACCAGCTACACCTTGGCCGAGCTCAAAGCCACCTTGGCTTCCATCATCAAGACCAGCATGAAGGGCACCGGCACGGTGTGGCTGAATGTCTCGGACGATGCTCACGGCACCAACCCCGACGACCATGCCGACCACCGTGATTTCAGCAAGACCGTGCAGGACGCCATGTCCAGCGAGAACTGCATCAACAAGGCCCTCTACAAGGGCTACGCAGCGGCCCGTGGCAGCGCCAATCAAAACAAGAACACCACCAACAACCGCATGGGCTATTGGGGTGCCCTCAATGCCTACTTGATCAACGACGGCAACCCCACCACCTTTGACAGCGAGCACGACTACTGGATTGACCGCCAGTTCTTCCGTGAGTCCTGGGGTGCGGGCGGTTGCAGGTTTTAAGCTGCCCACCGCCCGTTGAGGGGCAGCCTCAGTCGCCCTTGAGCAAGGGCAGGCTGCCCTCGCTCTGGCTGCCCAACAAGCCGGTCTGGCTGTAGATGCCCAGCTTGGCGCGGGTGTCGCTGATGTCCAGATTGCGCATGGTCAGCTGGCCAATGCGATCAACCGGAGCGAAGGCCGCGTCTTCCACCTTCTCCATGGACAGGCGCTCGGGCGCATAGGTCAGGTTGGGGCTGGCGGTGTCCAGAATGCTGTAGTCGTTGCCGCGGCGCAGCTCCAGCGTCACTTCGCCGGTGATGGCGCGGGCAATCCAGCGCTGGGCACTGTCGCGCAGCATCAGGCATTGCGGGTCGAACCAGCGGCCTTGGTAGAGCAGGCGGCCCAGCTTCATGCCGTTGATGCGGTATTGCTCGATGCTGTCCTCGTTGTGGATGCCGCTGACCAGGCGCTCGTAGGCGATGTGCAGCAGGGCCATGCCCGGGGCTTCGTAGATGCCGCGGCTCTTGGCCTCGATGATGCGGTTCTCGATCTGGTCGCACATGCCCAGGCCATGACGGCCGCCGATGGCGTTGGCCTCGGCGAACAGCTCCACCGCGCTGGCAAAGCTGCGGCCGTTGAGGGCCACGGGCACGCCTTCTTCGAAGCGCACGCTCACCGTCTCGGGCTTGATGTGCACGTCCTCGCGCCAGAAGGCCACGCCCATGATGGGGTTGACGATGTGCATGCCAGCGTTCAAGAACTCCAAGTCCTTGGCCTCGTGGGTGGCACCCAGCATGTTGGAGTCGGTCGAATAGGCCTTCTCCACACTCATCTTGTAGTCAAAGCCGTTGGCCACGAGGTACTCGCTCATCTCCTTGCGGCCGCCGAGCTCGTCGATGAAGCGCTGGTCCAGCCAGGGCTTGTAGATGCGCAGCTGCGGGTTGGCCAGCAGGCCGTAGCGGTAGAAGCGCTCGATGTCATTGCCCTTGAAGGTGGAGCCATCGCCCCAGATGTTCACATCGTCTTCGCGCATGGCCACCACCAGCGCCGTGCCCGTAACGGCACGGCCCAGCGGCGTGGTGTTGAAGTAGGTGGCACCGCCGGTGCGGATGTGAAACGCCCCGCATTGAATGGCGGCAATGCCCTCGGCAGCAAGCTGCGCGCGGCAGTCGATGAGGCGCGCGATTTCGGCGCCGTAGGCCCGGGCGCGGCGCGGGATGTCCTCGTAATCACTCTCGTCGGGCTGGCCCAGGTGGGCGGTGTAGGCGCAGGGAATGGCGCCTTTGGCACGCATCCAGTGCACAGCCGCACTGGTGTCAAGACCGCCGGAGAAGGCAATGCCGACGCGCTGGCCGGCGGGGAGCTGTTGGAGGATGGTCGCAGCCACAGGAGTACTTTCGCGCAGGTTGTTGAAAGATGGGGGGGCTCAACCCATTCTAGGCGCGCACTCCCACTGACCGCCGACGCCCACCTGCGGGCTTGCCGCGGGCGCCAGGCCCGGCTCAGTCGGCGTCAGGGCGCAGCCAGCCGATGCGGCCCTGGGTGGCGTCTTCCAGGCGCTGGCGCAGCGCCGCCACCAGCGGCTGCGGCACGCTAAAGCGCAGCTGCACCAGGGCACCGTGCTGCACGTCCAGCAGCTGTGCGCCGGGGGTTTGTTCCAGACAGCGGCGCAGCACGCCCTCGTGCGCGTAGGGCAAGGTGCAGCACAGCTGCTCGGTGCGCACGCGCTCGATTTTGGGCGCGTCAATGAGGGCCTGCGCCACGGCGTCGGTGTAGGCACGCACCAGCCCGCCCGCACCCAGCTTGACGCCACCAAAGTAGCGCACCACCGTGGCCAGCACGCCTTCCAGGTCTTGATGGCGCAGCACTTCCAGCATGGGCCGCCCGGCGGTGCCGCCGGGCTCACCATCGTCATGCGCCGCGCTTTGCCCACCGGCCAGCAAGGCCCAGCAGACATGCGCCGCGCCGGGATGCTCGGCCTTGAGCTGGGCCACGCGCGCCTGCGCGGCCTCGCGCCCGGCACAGGGCTCAACACAGGCGATGAAGCGGCTTTTCTTGATCACCAGCTCGTGGCTGAAGGCATGGGGCAGGCTGAAGGACATGGGGCGATTGTCCGTCGCAGCCTGTGTGCAGAACCTGCACGCAGCCCCAAACACGTGCCGCATGCCGCGCCCTTGGTCACAAACCTCTGCGCCCAGGCCTTGGCGCCCGTTAAGCTCTCCCCCTTTTGGGGCCGACATGCAAGCACTGTCGGCCTTTTCACTGGGTCTGAAAGGTCAGTGCTGCCCATGTCTTGGAATTTCCCTGAGTATTCTTCATCTGCCACTGTGGGGTGGTGGCGTGTGGCGCTGGTCGGGCTGCTGCTGCTGCTGGGCTGGGAGCTCAGCGCCTGGGATCAGCCCATAGCCGCGTGGTTTGGCAATGCCGAGGGCTTTGCCTGGCGCGATCGCTGGTTGACGGCCGGGCTGGCACACCGTGGCGGGCGCATGCTCGCTGGCGTGGTGCTGGTGGTGCTGGCCATCAATGCCTGGCGCCCACTGTGGGCGGGCGTGAGCGCACGCCGGGCCCGCTGGGCCTTTGCGGCCACAGTGCTGTGCCTGTTGTTGATTCCGCTGCTCAAGCGCGGTTCGGCCACCAGCTGCCCCTGGGATTTGCAGCAGTTCGGCGGCATGGCCGTGTATGTGCCGCATTGGTCTTGGGTGCGGGGCGACGGTGGCCCGGGCCACTGCTTCCCCAGCGGCCACGCCAGTGCGGCCTTTGCCTTTCTCTCCACCTACTTCATGTTCCGCCCGCGCCGCCCGATGCTGGCGCGCTGGAGCTTGGCCCTGGTGCTGGTGCTGGGTTTGACCTACGGACTGGCGCAGCTGGCACGCGGCGCGCATTTCCCCAGCCACACGCTTTGGACGGCCTGGATTTGCTGGGTGGTGTGCGGGGCATTGATGGGCAAGTTCGGGCAAGACCGCGACGCCCGCCAGCTGTACTGACTGGCATGAAAAAAGCCCGCGTGATGCGGGCCTTTGGTTGGGTTGCGGTGGGCAGCGCCGTCGCGCCGCCACCAGCACTGCTGAGGATCAGGGGTAGAGGCCGCGCTCTTCGCGGGCTTGCAGCACGCGCGTGCAGGCCACGGTGAAGGCCGCGGTACGCAACGAGATCTTGTGCTTCTCGTGCGTTTCCCAGATGCCCTTGAAGGCGCCGATGATGATTTGGTCCAGACGCACATTGATCTCGTCTTCGGTCCAGAAGAAGGACGAGAAGTCCTGCACCCATTCGAAGTAAGACACGGTCACGCCACCGGCGTTGGCGATGACGTCAGGCACCACCACGATGTTGCGCTCGGCCAGCACTTGGTCGCCATCAGGCGTGGTCGGGCCGTTGGCGCCTTCCAGCACCAGGCGGGTGTGCAGACGGCGTGCGCGCTCGGCAGTGATCTGGCCTTCCAGAGCCGCCGGGATCAGCACATCGGTCTTGACGTCCCAGAAGTTCTCGTTGTCGATCTTGTCGGCACCCTTGAAGCCACCCACGCCGCCGGTTTGGGCCACGTGCTCCAGCAGCGCGGACATGTCCATGCCGCTGTCGTTGTGGATGGTGCCAGTGTGGTCTTGCACGGCCACGATCTTGGCGCCATGGGCAGCGAACATCTTGGCGGCCACCGAGCCCACATTGCCAAAGCCCTGCACGGCGATGCGTGCGCTGTCCATGCCGATGTTGAGGCGGCGCATGGCTTCACGGCCCACCACGAACACGCCGCGGCCGGTTGCGGCCACACGGCCCAGCGAACCACCCAGGGGGATGGGCTTGCCGGTGACCACGCCCGTGGCCGTCGCGCCCACGTTCATGGAGTAGGTGTCCATCATCCAGGCCATGATCTGACCGTTGGTGTTGACGTCCGGCGCCGGGATGTCTTGCTGCGGGCCGATGATGATGCCGATCTCGCTGGTGTAACGGCGCGTAATTTTTTCGAGTTCTTTGAGCGAGCACTGCTTGGGATCGATGCGAATGCCGCCCTTGGCACCGCCGTAAGGCAGGTTCACCGCAGCGTTTTTGATGGTCATCCAGGCCGACAGGGCCATCACTTCTTCCAGCGTCACGTCCGGGTGGTAACGCACGCCGCCCTTGCCGGGGCCGCGCGTCAGGCTGTGCTGGACGCGATAGCCTTCATAGTGAGCAATGGTGCCGTTGTCCAGCTCCACGGGGATGTCCACGATCAGCGCCCGCTTGGGGCGGCGCAGCGTTTCCACCCAGCGCGCCAGCTTGCCCAGGTAGGGCTCCACGGCGTCGATCTGCGAGAGATAAGTGCCCCAGGGGCTGTTGCGCGTGGGGGTGACGAATGACAGATTGGGCATGAAATGCTCCGTAACTTCGGATGGCGCGAACGATAGTGCGACTCGACAGCTCGGAGTCAGAAATTCCGAAGCCGAGTGCTTATGTGCTTATGCGGCGGATGCATAGCGATCAAATCTATGCGGTGAATTGTGAAATCAAGCAAATTTCTTTCCCAACAAGCCGCACCGGGAGCCAGCCCCTAAACTCGACCGCATGACTTCGCTGGACCTCACGCTTCTCTACTTGGTGGCCGCCGTGCTGGGCGTGGTGGCGTGCCGTTCGCTCAAGCTGCCGCCCATTCTGGGCTATTTGGCTGTGGGCGTGGTGATTGGCCCCAACGCCCTGGCCCTGGCGGCCGATTCGGCCGGGGTGCGCTACTTGGCGGAGTTTGGTGTAGTCTTCCTGATGTTTGTCATCGGGCTGGAGTTCAACCTGCCCAAGCTGCACAGCATGCGCGCCTTGGTGTTTGGGCTGGGCTTGCTGCAAGTGTTGCTGACCGTGCTGGGCACCATGGCGGGCAATGTGGCGCTGCAGTATTTGTTTGCCTGGCTGGGTCTGGCCTGGGATTTGAACTGGCAAGGCGCCTTGGTGCTGGGCGCGGCCATGGCCATGAGTTCCACGGCCATTGTGGTCAAGCTCATGGCCGAGCGGCTGGAGCTGGAGAGCGAACACGGCCGCCGCGTGATGGGCGTGCTGCTGTTTCAAGATCTGGCCGTGGTGCCGCTCTTGGTGCTGATTCCGGCCTTGGGCCGCAGCGATGGTCAAGCCATGGCCCAAGCCCTGGGCTGGGCTGGGCTCAAGGCCGTGATCCTGCTGGCGCTGTTGCTCACGGGAGGCCAGCAGCTCATGCGCTGGTGGCTGACCATGGTGGCGCGGCGCAAAAGCCAAGAACTGTTCATGCTCAACCTGCTGCTCATCACCCTGGGCCTGGCCTGGTTGACCGAGCACGCCGGGCTGTCGCTGGCGCTGGGCGCCTTTGTGGCGGGCATGTTGATCTCCGAGACGGAATACAAGCACCAGGTGGAAACCGACATCCGGCCCTTCCACGACGTGCTGCTGGGCCTGTTCTTCATCACCATCGGCATGCGGCTGGATTGGCAGACCCTGGTGCACCAATGGGGCTTGGTGGTGGTGCTGGCGCTGGGCCCGACGCTGGCCAAATGCCTGCTGATCGCCGCACTGGCGCGCTTCATGCGCGCGCCCGCAGGCGTGTCCCTGCGCACCGGCCTGTACTTGGCACAAGCTGGGGAGTTCGGCTTTGTGCTGCTGACCCTGGGACAGCAGCACCAGCTCATTGCACCGCAGTGGGTCAGTCCGGTGTTGGCGGCCATGGTGCTGTCCATGTTGCTCACGCCCCTGATGGTGCAGTACAGCGACCACATCGTCATGCGTGTGGCCGCCAGCGACTGGCTGATGCAATCGGTGCAGCTCACCAGCATTGCGCGCAAATCCATCAAAGCCGATGCCCACATCATCATCTGCGGCTACGGGCGCAGCGGGCAAAACTTGGCGCGCTTGCTCGAGGCCGAAGGCATTCCCTATATGGCCTTGGACCTGGACCCCGACCGCGTGCGCCAGGCGGCAGCAGCAGGCCAGAGCGTGGTGTTTGGCGACGCGGCACGCCTGCCCAGCCTCATGGCCGCGGGTCTGGCACGCGCCAGCGCCGTGGTGGTGAGCTACCACGACACCGCCTCGGCCCTGAAAGTGCTGCACGAGGTGCGCGCCCACGCGCCGCACGTGCCGGTGGTGGTGCGCACCATCGACGACACCGATCTGGAAAAGCTGCGCGCCGCTGGCGCCACCGAGGTGGTGCCCGAAGCCATCGAGGGCTCGCTGATGCTGGCCAGCCATGCGCTGGCGCTGGTGGGCGTGCCCATGCGCCGCGTCATCCGCATCACGCGCGACGCCCGTGACGCACGCTACGGCCTGCTGCGCGGCTTCTTCCACGGCGCCGACGACGACAGCGTGGACGAGCGTGACCAAGTCCGCCTGCAATCGCTGGCCCTGCCCTCGGCCAGCCTGTGGGCCGACAAGCCACTCTCGGAGCTGATGCTGGGGCTGCACGGCGTGGGCGTGGTGTCGGTGCGGCGCGTGAGCGGCGCGGTGGTGAGTGCCAGCCCCAACATGACACTTTATGTGGGCGACACCCTGGTGCTCAGCGGCACGCCCGAAGCCCTGGCCCGCGCCGAGGACCGACTGCTGCGCGGCTGAGCCAGTGTGGGGCTGCGGCGATTGAGCGGCGGCGTGTCATTGGAAATGGCCACACCGTTTGAGTCTTGATGTCGCGACAAATGGGGAATGCGCCCCCAAGCCCTACGGGGCTCGCTAGCATCGGCCACTTCTATGAAGTCAGCCCTGCCGCCCCAACCCCTGGCCCGCCCCACCCTCCTCCTGCTTTTGGGATCGGGGGTGAGTTTGTTGGCGCTGTCCTCCTGGCAACTGGGCCTTGCCCTGAGCACGCCCGGCCTGGCAATGTCCTGGTGGCTGCCTGCGGCGGTGCTGGCTCTGGTGCTTGCGCTAGGGGCTGCTGCGATAGGGACAGCCGTGCAAGCGCGTGCGGCAATCGCACAGAGTCAGCGCATGCTCAAGGAGGTCTTGGATGCCCTGCCCGTTGGCGTTGAGCTCTTCGACGCCCAAGACCAGCTGCTGGCCTACAACCACCAGGTGGTGGCCCTGTTCCCCTATATGGCCTCGGCCTTTGCGCGTGGTGGCAGCTTTGAAGCGCTGCTGCGCGAATCGCTGCGTCAAGGTTGTGTGCCGGAAGCCAAGGGGCGCGAGGAGGCTTGGTTGGCACAGCGCCTGCGCGAACGCCAGCTCATGTCGCAGCGCATGCAACAGCAGTCCAGCCAGGACTCCGGCGTGCGACTGCATGAGCAGCGCACGGCCTCGGGCTTTATCGTGTCGGTGCGCTCGGACGTCAGCGACCTGGTGCGTGAACAACGCCGCCTGCAGCAATGCCAGGCCCAGCTCGACGCCCTGTGCCGCACCCTGCCTCAGGGCGTACTGATGCTGGACGAGCGCCTGCGCGTGCGCCAGAGCAATGCTCAGGCACAGGTGCTGCTGGGACACAGCGGGCCAGCCATGGCAGGCCAACACCTCATGACCGTGCTGGCGTCGCAGCTCATGCTCACGCGCGACGCGCTGATTCGTGCGCCGCAGGAGCTGGTGCTCAAGCACACCGGTGGCGAGCAAAAAATCGTCACCGCCTCGTTGGTGCCGCTGCCCGATGAGGAAGCCCCTGTGCGCCACCTCTGCATCGTCACAGACATCAGCGAGCAGCGCCAACAAGCCCATGCCGTAGCTCAGCTCAACACGCAGCTGACGCGTCAATCCAGCGTCGATGACTTGACCGGCGTGGGCTCACGCCAGCAGCTGGAGCAGACGCTGCGCCAAGAGTGGCTGCGCGCGGCGCGCAACGCCCGGCCTCAGGCCTTGCTGCTGATCGAGCTCAACGACTTTGCCGCCTATATTCAGCACTATGGCCAAGCCGGTGCCGACACCTGTTTGCAGCGCGTCGCCCGCCTGCTGCAGGCCAGTGCCGCACGCAGCGGCGAGGTGGTGAGCCGCTACAGCGAGCACCAGTTCGCCATCCTGCTGCCAGACACCTTGCTCGTCGGCGCACACATCGTGGCCCAGCGCTGCGTGGACAGCCTGCGTCTGGCCCAAATCGAGCACCAGGGTACGAGTGCAGGCTGCATCACGCTGTCGGTGGGTGTGACGGCGCTGGTGCCCGATGCACGCCAGTCGCACACGCTCTTGATCGACACCGCCGAAGCGGCGCTGACACGCGTCAAAGAAAACCGCCCGCCGCAGCCCCACGACATGCTGCAGACCCTTGAGCCCAGCTGCTGAGGCCCTTCACTTGCCGATGCAAAAGCGGCTGAAGATTTCGCCCAGCAAATCGTCGGCGGTGTAGGCGCCGGTGATTTCGCCCAGCGCGTCATGCGCCAGGCGCAGCTCTTCGGCCATCAGGTCCAGCACCGCGTGCTCGGCCTGCTGCAGGGCCAGCTGCACATGGCCGCGCGTGCGCTGCAGGGCCTGCACATGGCGCTCGCGCGCGATGAACTGGCCTTCCGGCAGGGCCTGCCAGCCCACTTGCTGCAGCAGGCGCTGGCGCAGGGCCTCCAGCCCCTCCCCTGTTTTGGCCGAAAGCGAGAGCGCGCCCTCGGGCAGCTGCAGGGGAGCCGCGCCGCTGTCGGCCTTGTTGAAGACTTGCACCAGGCGCGCGGGGTCCACACCCGAGAGCCGGGCCTGAATGGCAGCGTCTTCAGCCTGGTAGTCGGCGTCGGCCAAGCGCGTGAGGTCGTGCAAAAACAGCAGCACGTCGGCGTCGGCAATGGCGTCCCAGCTGCGCGCCACGCCGATGCGCTCCACCACATCCTCGGTGTCGCGCAAGCCGGCGGTGTCGCTGATGTGCAGCGGCACGCCTTCGATTTGTATGGTCTGGCTGAGCCGGTCGCGCGTGGTGCCCGGGATGGGCGTGACGATGGCCAGCTCCGCTCCGGCCAGGGCGTTGAGCAGCGAGCTCTTGCCCACATTGGGCTGCCCGGCCAGCACCACCTTGATGCCCTCGCGCAGGATGGCGCCTTGGCGGCTGCGCGCCAAGAGCGTGTCGAGCTGCACCAGCAAGCGCTGCAGCTTGCCCAGCGCGTCGGCGGCTTGCAGGAAGTCGATCTCTTCTTCGGGGAAGTCCAGCGTCGCCTCCACCAGCATGCGCAGCTGGATGAGCGCGTCGCGCAAGCCGCCCACCTCCACGCTGAGCGCCCCGGCCAGGGCGCGTCCGGCGCTGCGTGCGGCGGCTTCGGTGCTGGCATCAATCAAGTCGGCCACGGCCTCGGCCTGGGCCAGATCGAGCTTGCCGTTCAAAAACGCGCGCCGCGTGAACTCGCCCGGCTCGGCCAGGCGCAGCGCCGCCAGGCGCGGGCGGCCTAGCTCATCAAGCTCGGCAGCCGCTTCGAGGCAGCGCGCCAGCAGCAGCTGCAGCACCACCGGGCCGCCGTGGGCCTGCAGCTCCAGCACGTGCTCGCCGCTGTAGCTGTGCGGTGCGTTGAAGTAGAGGGCCAGACCCCGATCGATGGCCTCGCCCTGGGCGCTCAAAAAGGGCAGGTAGTGGGCATGGCGCGGCTGCAGCGCGCGCCCGCACAGGGCCTCAACAAGGGGCTCCAGCGACTGCGGGGAGGACACCCGCACGATGCCCACGGCTCCACGACCGGGGGCACTGGCAAGGGCGACGATGGGGTCTTGTTGGCGCGACAGCATGGGCGCGATTGTCCGCCATGCACCGCGCCGGGCTGCCCGGCGTGAGCAGAGGTGGCGCGGGGGAGGTGCACGCCATGCGCCCGCATGGGCCATGGCGTGCACCTTGAACCACCGAGGGCGCTTGCCCTCAGCGGCGTCTCTGCCCCGCATGGCGGCATTGGAGCGCTAGGCGCAGACGAAAAAAAGCCCCCATTGCGCGGGGGCTTGTGTTTGGCGTGATCTATTGACTAGTTCTGAACGCCCATTTGCTTGTTGATCATCCACTGCTGGGCAATCGACAGCAGGTTGTTCACCAGCCAGTACAGCACCAGACCGGCCGGGAAGAAGAAGAAGAACACGCTGAACAGCAGCGGCATGATCCACATCATCTTGGCCTGCATGGGGTCCGGCGGCGTGGGGTTGAGCCAGACCTGCAGCAGGCTGGAGGCCGTCATCAGCAGCGGCAGCACAAAGAAGGGGTCTTTGGCCGAGAGGTCGGTGATCCACCACACCCAGGGCGCGTGACGCATCTCCACGCTGGACAGCAACACCCAGTACAGCGCGATGAAGAAGGGCATCTGCAAGAGGATGGGCAGGCAGCTGCCCAGCGGGTTGACCTTCTCTTCGCGGTAGATGCGCATCATCTCCTGCTGCAGCTGCTGCGGCTTGTCCTTGAGGCGCTCACGCAGCTCCATGATGCGCGGGTTCACCGCCTTCATCTTGGCCATGGAGCGGTAGGCGCTGGCGTTGAGCCAGTAGAAGGCAATCTTCAGCAAGACCACCAGGGCGATGATGGCCCAGCCCCAGTTGCCCAGCACGCCGTGCAGCGCGTCCAGCAGCCAGAACAGGGGCTTGGACAGCACGGTGAACCAGCCGTAATCCTTCACCAGTTCCAGGCCCGGAGCCAAGGCGGCGAGCTTCTTCTCTTCTTGCGGGCCCACATAGAGCTGGTCGCTGGCGCTGACCGTGGCACCCGGGGCAATCTGCGGCAGCGAAGCCACCGAGCCCACCGAGTACAGGTTGTCCTGCACCTGCTTGACGTAGAACTCACGCGCGCCCACACCCGTGTGCAGCCAGGCCGACACAAAGTAGTGCTGCACCATGGCCACCCAGCCGTCCTGCGCCTGCTTGGCGTACTCGGCCTTGCCCTTGCGGATGGACTCGAAATCCACCTTCTGGAACTTGGCCTGCTCGGTGTAGACGGCCGGACCCGTGAACGAGGCCGGTGCCATGAACATGCTGGTGGGGTCGGTGTGGCCGTCACGCACCAGCTGCTTGTACAGCTGTGCCGTGAGTGCGGTCGCGCCCACGTTTTGCACCTCGTGCTTGACGTTCACGACATAGCTGCCGCGGCGGAACTCATAGGTCTTGGCCAGCTTCAGGCCGGCCTGCTCGGGCGACTCAAAACGCAGCGTCAGCGTGTCTTGCCCTTCTTGCAGGGTGCGCGGGCCATCGACCAGCGTCATCACGCTGAGGTGGTTGGGCGCGCCAGGCACGCCCACCAGGCCGGTTTCAGCACGGTAGCTGCGGGTGGGGGTGAGCACCACCACGTGGCCGCTGGGGTCGGCGGCGTCCTTGTGCTGACGCAGCTCCACGCGCGTCATGCTGCCGCCCAGGGTGTCCAGCGTGGCCTTGACGAGGTCGGTTTCAATCTGCACGCTGGCCGTTTTCGGGGCCGTGGCAGCGGCAGGCAGCGCGGCCTGGCCCGCTGGTGTGGGCAGCGCAGCGGCGCTGGGCAGCGCAGCGCCCGAGGCCGGGGCCGATGCCGCCGCAACCGAGGCGGCCGGCGCGGGGCTGAACAGAGAGGGTTGCCCGTTGTGCTTTTGCCAGGCATCCCACAGCATGAGCAGCGACAGGGTGAACACCACCCATAGCGCGGTGCGGCGTATTTCAGTCATGGGGAGGCTTTGAGTTGCAAGGTTGAAAAGGGGAATCCGCCCGCGGCGTGCGCAGCAGGCGGCTGAACAAACGGGGGGGCTGCTCCGGCACCGGATCATGCCCACCCAGGCAAAACGGGTTGCAGCGCAGAATGCGCGCTGCCGTCAAGTAAGTGCCCACCAACGCCCCGTGGCGCTGCAGCGATTCCAAACCATAGCTGGAGCAGCTGGGCGTGTAGCGGCAGCCCGCACGCAGCCAGGGGCTCAGCAGCAGCTGGTAGCCACGCACCAAACCCATCAGCACGCGCTGGGGCCAGCGCCGCCAGTCCCAGCGCGACGCCTGTGCCTGCATATGTGGCCGAGCACGGCTCATACCACCCCCGTAGGTGCGGGTGAGGCTGCAGCGGCAGCGCTGCGCGGCGGGCGTTGCAGGCGCTGCAGCAACTGGCGCAGCTCGCTGCGCACCAGCGCGGCCAGCGCCTCAGAACTGGCGCTGGGGAATTGCTTGCGGTCAAACGGCGCGCGCAGGCGCACCACCCACAGGCCCGCAGGCAGGGCGGCGGCTTCAGCGCTGCCAAACAGGCCGCGAATTTGGCGCTTGAGCAAATTGCGCGTCACGGCGCGGCGCGCCAGACGTTTGGGAATCACCAGACCCAGCCACGCCTCATCAACAGGCGCGGGGCAATCATCCACAGGCTGTGGATTAATTTGTGCGTCACATGTGGATAAGTCCACGCCAGCTGTGGATGAGCGGGTGGATAAGTAGCGCGGGGCGCTGGGTGACTGGGGCAGGTGGTGCACGGCGAAATGTGCACTGCGAGCGCAGCCGGGCTTGGCCAGCACGCGCTCGAAGTCGGCCGATCGCTGGATGCGGCCGATCACGGGATACAGACCCGAAGCAGTGAACGACGCTGGCTCAGACGGCCAGGCGCTTGCGGCCCTTGGCGCGGCGTGCCTTGATCACGGCACGGCCACCACGGGACTTCATGCGAACCAGAAAACCGTGGGTACGGGCGCGGCGGGTCTTGGAGCCTTGATAAGTGCGTTTCATAGTGAACCTCTTTGGGAACCGGTGCAGCCGCCGGGTGCGACGCGGCACCTTTGAGCCAGTGGACGTCCCCGTCGAGACCCTGGAAGCGCTGCTGCCGGAGCCGGGCGCCGGCGGCTCATGACAGCCATCCTGCGTTCTATCAACCCCGCGCTGACACACCTCTCGGATGCCCACGCCTGGCTGCCCTATCGCTCCCGCCGCAGCACGCCGCCCGGGTCGGGGCGCGCTGTTTCGGCATCAGTGCCGTGCGCGCCTTAGCGCCCGACACTCCGAAAAACCTGGGATTACACCAAAACTTGAGGACTTGGTCAACGCCAACGGCTGATGGCTACCCTGCCGAGGTGGGCAAACCATGACTTGACCGCCCCGAAAAATCTGTGGATAACCTGGGTTCAGAGCGGCCTCCAACGCGTAGAATCCGGCCGCTCAAGAATAAGTTTTCCACAATGAGCGCAGACATCCCGAGTGCGGCGCTGTGGCAGCAAGGCTGCGAGCGCCTGGCTGCCGAGCTACCCGAACAGCAGTTCAATACCTGGATTCGCCCCCTGCCCCCGGCCGAGGTGGCCGAGAGCACCGACAGCCTGTTGGTGTCGCTGCGCGTGCCCAATCGTTTCAAGCTGGACTGGATCCGCAGCCAGTACGCCGGCCGCATTGAGGCCATCCTGAGCGAAATCTCCGGCAAGCCTGCACGCTTGGAGCTGGCCCTGGCGCAGCGCCAAGCGGTGGTGCCGCTGCCGCGGGTCTCCCAACCCACACAAAGCATGGGCCAGGTGCTGCAGGCCCAGCTGGGCGGCCACGCCAGTGCACCGGCCCCAGCACCCGCCGCGGGCGAGGCCGCCGCGGCGCGTCCAGCCCCGGCCGCTGGTCGCCCCAATTCGGCTGGCGCAGCCGCGGAGCCCGCGCCCGCGCAGTCCCTGCCGCCCAGCGCCACGCGCCACCGCATCAACCCCGCCCTGACCTTTGACACCCTGGTGCCGGGCCGCGCCAACCAGATGGCGCGCACGGCCGCGCTGCACGTGGCCGGTGCGCCGGGGCAGATGTACAACCCGCTGTTCATCTACGGCGGCGTGGGCCTGGGCAAGACCCACTTGATCCACGCGGTGGGCAACGCCCTGCTCAAAGACAAGCCCGATGCACGCGTGCTCTACCTGCATGCCGAGCAGTTCATCTCCGACGTGGTGAAGAACTACCAGCGCAAGACCTTTGACGAGCTCAAGGCCAAGTACCACTCGCTGGACCTGCTGCTCATCGATGACGTGCAGTTCTTCGCCGGCAAGGACCGCACGCAGGAGGAGTTTTTCAACGCCTTCGAGGCCCTGCTGGCCAAGCGCGCGCACATCATCATGACCTCGGACACCTACCCCAAGGGCTTGGTGGACATCGACGAGCGCCTCACCAGCCGCTTTGATTCCGGCCTGACCGTGGCCATTGAGCCGCCCGAGCTGGAAATGCGCGTGGCCATTCTGATGAAGAAGGCCGACGCCGAGCGCACGCCGCTGCCCGAGGACGTGGCCTTCTTCGTGGCCAAGAACGTGCGCGCCAATGTGCGCGAACTCGAAGGCGCGCTGCGCAAGGTGCTGGCCTACGCCAAGTTCAGCCACAAGGAAATCACCATCCACCTCGCCCGCGAGGCGCTCAAGGACTTGCTCTCCATCCAGAACCGGCAGATTTCGGTGGAGAACATCCAAAAGACGGTGGCCGATTTCTACAAGATCAAAGTCGCCGACATGTACAGCAAGAAGCGCCCAGCCAGCATTGCCCGGCCGCGCCAGATTGCCATGTACCTGGCCAAGGAATTGACGCAAAAAAGCCTGCCCGAAATTGGCGAGCTGTTCGGCGGCCGCGACCACACCACCGTGCTGCACGCGGTGCGCAAGATTGGCGGCGAGCGGCATAAAAACACGGAGCTCAACCAGCAGCTGCATGTGTTGGAACAAACCCTCAAGGGCTAGTGTGCAGCGCCGCGACGCGTTGCGGCGCCAAACCCGGCGGCATGAGTGACAATCCCTGCGCCGGCGCAGACCCGTGCGCGACATCAAGAGCAAGAGCGGAGTGAGGTAAAGACATGATCGTGTTGAAAGCCAGCCAGGACAAAGTGCTTGCCGCGCTGCAGGCGGTCAGCGGCATCGTGGAGCGGCGCCACACGCTGCCCATCCTGGCCAATGTGCTGCTGCGCAAGCACGCTGGCCGCGTGGAACTCACCACCAGCGATCTGGAAATCCAGGTGCGCACCACGGTCGAGTTCGACGGCGACGCCGGTGACTTCACCACCACCGTGGGTGCGCGCAAGCTCATCGACATCCTGCGCTCCATGCCATCGGACCAGACCGTGAGCCTGTCGAGCAACGCCAGCAAGCTCACGCTGCAAGGCGGCAAGAGCCGCTTCACGCTGCAGACCCTGCCCGCCGAAGACTTCCCCCTGGTGCAAGAGGCCGCCGACTTCGGCCCCACTTTTGCCGTGCCGCAAAAGACGCTCAAGCAGCTCATCAACCAGGTGCACTTCGCCATGGCGGTGCACGACATCCGCTACTACCTCAACGGCATTTTGTTCGTGGCCGAAGGCAAGAGCCTGACCCTGGTGGCCACCGACGGCCACCGCCTGGCGCTGGCGCGCGCCGAGCTGGCCGATGAAATGCCCAAGCAAGAAGTCATCCTGCCGCGCAAAACGGTGCTGGAACTCATGCGCCTGCTCAAAGACGGCGGCAAAGACGGCAGCGACGAGCAGCCCATTGAGATGCGCTTTGCGGGCAACCAGGCCAAGTTCAGCTTCTCGGGCATGGAGTTCGTCTCCAAGCTGGTCGAGGGCAAGTTCCCCGACTACAACCGCGTCATCCCCAAGAACCACAAGTTCCACGTCATCCTGGGCCGCGCCCCGCTGCTGGCCGCGCTGCAACGCGCCGCCATTCTGACCAGCGAAAAGTTCAAGGCCGTGCGCCTGAGCTTCACGCCGGGCCTGCTGTCCATTGCCTCCAGCAATGCCGAGCAGGAAGAGGCCAAGGAAGACATCGAAATCGACTACGGTGGCGACCACATCGAGACCGGCTTCAACGTGACCTACCTGATGGACGTGCTGGCCAATATGAGCCAGGACATGGTGCGCGTCGAGCTCAACGACAGCGCGGCCAGCGCCCTCATCACCATCCCCGAGCACGAAGGCTTCCAGTACGTGGTCATGCCCATGCGCATCTAAGGCTGCCCAGGCCACCGATTTGCTTTGCGCGGTGCATGTTGAGCACCTCCTGCCCCCGTCCAGCGGCGGGGATCAGTCCCATCGTTGTAGTGGCCGCTGTTGCGGCCTTTTGAGTACCTGCCCATGAGCGAGAACATCCCCCAGCAGCAACCGACCGATGGCGGCTACGGTGAAGGCTCCATCCAGATCCTGGAAGGCCTGGAGGCAGTGCGCAAGCGCCCTGGCATGTACATCGGCGACACCAGCGATGGCACCGGTCTGCACCACCTGGTCTTTGAAGTCGTGGACAACTCCATCGACGAAGCGCTGGCGGGCTACTGCGACGACATCGTCGTCACCATCCACACCGACAACTCCATCAGCGTCATCGACAACGGCCGCGGCATCCCGACGGGCGTGAAGATGGACGACAAGCACGAGCCCAAGCGCTCGGCCGCTGAAATTGCCCTGACCGAGCTGCACGCCGGCGGCAAGTTCAACCAGAACAGCTACAAGGTCTCGGGCGGCCTGCACGGCGTGGGCGTGTCCTGCGTGAACGGCCTGTCCAAGTGGCTGCGCCTGACCGTGCGCCGCGACGGCAAGGTGCACCAGATCGAGTTCAAGCAAGGCGTGCCGCAGGACCGGCTGATCGAGGTCGTCGACGGCGTGGAAATCAGCCCGATGAAGATCATCGGCGAGACCGACAAGCGCGGCACCGAGGTGCACTTCCTGCCGGACACCGAGATCTTCACGCAGAACAACGAGTACCACTACGAGATCCTGGCCAAGCGCCTGCGCGAGCTGTCCTTCCTCAACAACGGCGTGAAGATCCGCCTGGTGGACGAGCGCAACCAGAAGGAAGACCTGTTCGCCTACGCGGGCGGGGTCAAGGGCTTTGTTGAGTTCATCAACCAAAACAAGAAGGCCCTGCACCCCAACATCTTCCACGCCATGGGCGAGAAGCAAAGCGAGAACAACACGACGGTCGGCGTCGAAGTCGCGATGCAGTGGAACGATGGCTACAACGAGTCGGTGCTCTGCTTCACCAACAACATCCCGCAACGCGATGGCGGCACCCACCTGACCGGCCTGCGCGCCGCGATGACCCGCATCATCAACAAGTACATCGACGACAACGAGCTGGCCAAAAAAGCCAAGGTCGAGATCAGCGGTGACGACATGCGCGAAGGCCTGGCCTGCGTGGTCTCGGTCAAAGTGCCCGAGCCCAAGTTCAGCAGCCAGACCAAAGACAAACTCGTTTCCAGCGAAGTGCGCGCCCCGGTCGAGGACATCGTCGGCCGCCTGCTGTCGGACTGGCTGCTCGAGAACCCCATCGACGCCAAGGCCGTGTGCATGAAGATCGTCGAGGCCGCCCGCGCCCGCGACGCCGCACGCAAAGCCCGCGAAATGACACGCCGCAAAGGCGTGCTCGACGGCTTTGGCCTGCCCGGCAAACTGGCCGACTGCCAGGAAAAAAACCCCGCGCTGTGCGAAATCTACATCGTGGAGGGCGACTCCGCCGGTGGCTCTGCCAAGCAAGGGCGCGACCGCAAGTTCCAGGCCATCCTGCCCCTGCGCGGCAAGATCCTGAACGTCGAAAAAGCCCGCTACGAAAAGCTGCTGGCCTCCAACGAAATCGTCACCCTCATCACCGCACTGGGCACCGGCATTGGCCGCGGCGCGGGCAGCGACGACTTCAACCCCGACAAACTGCGCTACCACCGCATCATCATCATGACCGATGCTGACGTCGACGGCGCCCACATCCGCACCCTGCTGCTGACCTTCTTCTACCGCCAAATGCCCGAGCTGGTGGAACGCGGCCACATCTACATCGCCCAGCCGCCGCTCTACAAAGTCAAAGTCGGCAAACAAGAGCAATACCTCAAAGACGGCCACGAACTCGACGCCTTCCTGCTCAAAGTGGCCCTGCAAGACGCCTCCCTGGTGCTGGACGCCGGCACCACGCTGCAAGGCGAAGTGCTGGAAGCCAAAGCGCGCCAATACATCGCCGCGCAAAGCGTCATCCAGCGCCTCTCCAACTGGATGGACGGCGAAGCCCTGCACCAACTCGCCTCAGGCCTGGCCCTCAACCTCGACAGCAAAACCGACGCTGACGCCAGCGCCGCCGCCCTGCAAAACGCACTGCACGACGCGGAAGTCCACGCCGAAATCGACCCCCGCACCGACAAGCACTACCTGAAGATCAGCCGCCGCCACCACGGCAACGTGCGCGCCAGCATCATCACCGCCGACTTCGTCCACGGTGCCGACTACGAAGTGCTCAGCCAAGCCGGCCTCATCTTCAACGGCCTCATCCAAGGCGAAGCCATCGTGCGCAAAGGCGAAGGCGAAAAAGCCAAGGAAAGCAAAGTCAGCGACTTCCGCGCCGCCATGGCCTGGCTCATGCAGCAAGCCGAACACAGCGTGGGCCGCCAGCGCTACAAAGGCCTGGGCGAAATGAACCCCGAGCAGCTGTGGGAAACCACCATGGACCCCAACGTCCGCCGCCTGCTGCGCGTGCAAATCGACGACGCCATCGAAGCCGACCGCGTCTTCACCATGCTCATGGGCGACGACGTCGAACCCCGCCGCGACTTCATCGAAAGCAACGCGCTGAGGGCGGCGAATATTGATGTTTGAGGTGACGTGTCGGCGTAAGCATTAGCTGAGAATATGAGGCCCATAAGTTGAGAAACTTATGGGCCTTTCAACTTCGTTAGTCAATAACTACAGGCATTCGGTCTACCCGGTGCGTACTCAGTCATGCTTCGAAATTGAGCGCTTTGGCGGCCAAGTACACCTCGCTAGAGACAAAGCAGGGTAGCGACTTCACGGAGGGTTTTACTCCGTTCTGATCCTGTGCCGCAGGCGAATTTATGCCCCGCTCTTGGCGTCAAACTTGGGAACATGAATAAATGACAACCATCTACTGCGACGAAGCAGGAAACACTGGCGCCAACCTTCTCGATCCCGAACAACCGTTCTTCGTACTTGCGTCAAACGACTTCTCCTACGAGGAGGCCAATTCGCTCCTGGAGCATGTGAGCATGGCGCAAGGGGCTGAACCAAAGTTCAGCACTCTACGTAGACGACCAGAAGGAATCGCGCGCGTCATCCGGTTACTTGCCGACCCCCGACTGAACAGGGAACGGGTCCGGATCAGCGTCTTCCACAAGCATTACATGGTTGTTTCCAAGATGGTTGACTTAGTAGCCGAGAACCTAGTTCATCACATTGGCGGCGATCTGTACGAGCGAGGCGCGAACATCGCGATGTCGAATCTCCTCTACTACTGCATGCCGGTGTTTTGCGGGGAGGCAGTTACAAGCAAGTTCCTACAGACCTTCGTCGATCTGATTCGCCACGGTCCTACAGACCACAAGGAAGCGTTTTACACAGCCGGCGCGGACATGCTGCGAACGTGCACCAGTGAGGGGTTCAAAGAGGATTTGATGTACTTCACCGAGCCGCGCCTGTTCGACATCTGGTACCACGACTTCAACTGGTCTGCGCTGGACCCAGCGATTCCGGCCCTCTTCCAGTTGATCGTCGACTGGGGCAACAGAAAAGGCGACCGATTCCACGTCCTTCACGATCATTCAAAGCCTATCCTCGCGTCGCAGGACACCTTCGACTCCATGATGGCTGGACCAGGCGAGGGCTCTCAGGTTATCGGTACTGATCGAAGGAAGATTACTTTTCCGCTCCGAGCGCTTACCTTGGCACAGGGTAACTCAATGCAGCACCCGCAACTACAGCTGGCCGACATCTGTGCGGGGGCGATCAACCATTTCTACAAATGCCACGTCACCGATCAAACTGATGATCTAACAAAGGCCGTCGAAGGTCTTGGATGCCTTGACTGGGGTGACAACTTCCTGCTGCCACAGCCTCACGTAACGCCTGAAGCACTTGGAACCGCTGAAACCGATGGTTCAAACAGTGTTGATGCGATGGTTGCGTACCTTGCAGAAAAGCGAGGCCGGTGACCGTTCGGTGACCTGCCCTCAGGGCCCATCCAGTCGTTTTGAAGCATCCGCTGGCTTGAAGATTACTCCAGGGGCCGATTCGGCGCTGAGATGGTAGTCGCTAGTATTGATTCGCCGTATGCGTCCAGCCAAGGCATCTTGACTAGACGGGGTGGCGCCGGCAATGCTGGACGATGGTCGCCTGCACCACCAATGCTTGTCTTGAGTCATCCGCTGCAAAGTCAAATGTGTTGGGCGTGGCTTGCCGCCTAAAACAGTTGGTCACGCGGAATGATTCTGAATCGAGTCGGATTCAAAAGGGTTGCTCGCCGGTTCTTGATGTGAATGCTGCCGGAGCAAGCGACGATGGCCTTGGTGTCGTGCGCTAGGACGGCTTGGTGGTACTCGTCAGGTTGGAGCATGATCTTGATGCTGCGTTCGACTCCATCGATAGCGGCCTCTACAGTGATGGTCCCGACTTCGTCGCCTTTGGGTCGGTCAAGTTTCTTCACGAAACCCCAGATGTTTCGCTCTTCAAGCGTGTAGTCACCCTTGTAGTAGTCCGATGCTTTCTGGACAGCGGCAACGGTGTCGGCATCAAAGCTGAAGACCTTCGTTTCGCCTTCAAACATCGGCCCCGCGGCGCCGGACACTCGAACTTCGAAATCACGGCTTCTTTCGATGCCGCTGAAACCCACCAACGCGTCGCACATATTTGCACTGACGCCTCGCTCTACTGCGGCATCAAAAGCCTTCAGGCTGCGGCTGTCTGAGAACTCAGCTGCTGCTTTAGAGAGCGCCTCAAGTCCGTTAACCAGATTCAAGGTAACAGCCTCGGCGACCGGCCCCCCTGGCCCCGCATTGGGCTCCGACGCGGGCCGCGGCGGAGATAGCGGCGCGATGACGTTGACCACGTAGCTACCGATCTCTGTTTGGCCTAACAGCAGTGAATCAAGGTAGGTCTTAGCGTCTTTGGGTAGCTGGCCGCTGAACTGTTTCCGCTTGGAGTACATCGACAAAGCCGCAGCGCAGAGAAGGTCCTTGGCTTTCGTGAACAGTAGCACTCCATCATTGATGGGGATCGTGCCATGCGCTGTGTCGGCACCGATCACGCGCACCGTGATCAGGCTGGATGATAGGAGCAGAACATCGGCAACAACCTCAGGCACCGGCCGTCCCTCGAAATCCGAGATTGCCGCCAACGCCTCATTGAATCGCTTCCGGAAATCACGAACGCCGGGATGCCTAGGCAGCGCAACCTCAGCTACCGCGTCACCATCACGGTGCCACAACGTGCCCACAGAGCCAACGCTTCCATCCATGAACCACGCCTTGCTGACGAGGTACGCCTCCACCTGAACAATGGAGACATCTGCAAAAAAGTGTGAGGCTTCCGTCATAGCGACGCTCCCGCGCTTGCAGCGCTCATCATCGCGAGCAGAGTATCGGTAGTCACACGTTGGGCAAGGGGAACATCAACAACGACACTCGTTTGATTTTTAGTCGGCGGATAGTCGCGTAGGGAAAGCCAATAGCAGCTATGCGGTAGGTGCAGCCAGTTGTCGTCGCCGCCAATCCAGGTCTTTCGATCTTCGGGCACCAGCATCAAGACAAGGTACTTAGGCACCATGACATCGTCACCGCGGAGTTCGTTGTAGTTCTTAACCTTCAGCTCGAACTTGATGACGTCGCCTTTGATCAGATCCTGGGACGAGCACTTAAGTTGGAACTCGATGATCGGGTTTCTCCGCCGCCCATGGCCGCCATAGCCAAGTCCCTTGAACGAAACGTCGACGCTGTCCTCATCTACTCGAAAGTCGCCGCGATTCAGCCCAGCATGCGCTGCCATCGCGCTGACGCAAGCGTACTGGAACTCCTCCTTTTGCAGATTCGCATTCACCGCGCCCCCTTCAGTACTTTTTCTTGGGGGCGATGTTACAGGTCAAAATCACACAGGCTGCCGGGGTTCAGCACCAACCGATCACCTGAGCAAAACCAGTTGAGGCACAGCGTCCGCGCCGATCCAAACGACGGCGTTTTGCTCTAGTCTCCTGACCTGCTCCCTCGTAGCCGTACCAACGTAAAGGTGGTGAAGTCCGTCCACCAAGAGTGTGGTGGGCGTGACAAAGCGGCCGTGCCAGTCAAAAAGCTATACAAGCAGGGCGGCCTCAGACGGCATCGTCGTTCAAGCGGGGCAACAACTCCTGTTGACCGCTGACCGTGACTTCAACCGCCCTGCCGGACGCGCGGCGCACCCAGCCTTTGGCCGTGAAGTGTTGGTAGAGCTCGTCAGCCAATTGGCCAGCGAGGTGGTCGCGGCGTTCGGACCAATCAAGGCAGCGGTAGGCAAAGCGGCGCCCGCTCATAGGCAGCTTGGGATTCAGCCCTAAACTTCCGAGCCAAGTCCGACCTGCGTCGGTGAGTTCGAAGTCGCCTGAAGTCGATGTTAGGCGTCCTCCTCGCTGGAGTGCATCGAAGACCGAAACCCCGAGTTGCCCGGCCAAGTGGCCGTAACAGCATCGCGCCAGGCGCATGCGAGCTCTCTGCGGATGTGTCCACGCAGTGGCATGAGCATCGCGCTCGGCGACCAGGGCCAAGGCCTCAAGCGCATGCGCGATATCGGCGTCGGCCAGTCGGTAGTACCTGTGACGACCTCGGGGCTCGCACACCACAAATTTCGCGTCCAGCAGCTTGCCGAGGTGGCCACTTGCAGTGGCCGGCGTGACTGACGCGGCCTTGGCCAGCTCGCTGGCGCTGGCGTACTCGCCAGACAGCAGGTAGGCCAGCATCCTTGATCGTGCAGGATCGGCCACAAGGGCGGCCACGCGGGCCAGCCGGGGTTCATGGGGAGTGTTCACCAGTGTCAGATTAGTGCGCTAAGCGAGTCTAATGGCACGTCTTCGCGGTCATGTAAGCCATAGTCGCGCACCACGGTTGCAACCCGTAGCCGGTAGCTGGCGAGCACGGCGCTGCGGCCTTCTCGCTGAGCACAGCGGTGCATGCTGTGGCAACGCCATGCGCGAACAGCGGCTTCGTCGCGCCAGAAACTCAAAGACAGCAAGCGCCCGGGCTTGGCTAGGCTCTCGAACCGCTCGACCGAGATGAAGCCGTCAATGAGTTCCAGTTCGGCTTTCAGTGCTGCGGCAATGTCGAAGTAGCGCTGTGCCGCGTCTTCGTTCGGCTCCACTTCAAAGATAACCGCAATCACGGTGCCACCTGCCGCGCCAAATCGCGCGTAGCCCCGACGTCCTCCAGCCAAGTTCGCTCCTCGCGAAAGATGAAGCGCTGAGCTTGGGCGAACTCAAAATTCGCATGCCCCTCGGCGTCGGCCTTGAGCATCAGACGATAGCGTTCATAGGCTGCCAGCGTGTCAAAGCCGATCAGACCCCACGCCACATCGTTGCTGCCCTCATGCGGCAGGAAGTAGCCAATCAGATTGCCCCCGCAGCGCGGAATGATTCGCCCCCAGGTCTCGGCGTATTGTTTGAAGGCGTCGCGCTGGAAAGGGTCGATCTGGTAACGGATGAAGCAAGTCAGTGCCATGGTGTCAGCTCAAGGTCGATTGAAGTTGACCCAAAGTGTGCTGCGGGCGAGGGGCGAAAGGCTTAGGCAGAGACCGAATCGTCCCTTGACGTTGACGGAGCTCGCAGTCCTCACCTACCCCACGCAATCCCTCGCGCCCTGCGGCTGGCGGGGGTGGGTGGGGGTGAGTTGCAGGGCGGCGGTCCAGGCTTGGCCTAGGGCGGTGTGGGTGCGGTCTTGCAGCTGGGGCTGGTGGGTGGGGAGGCTGGCCAGTTGCAGTTGCTGGGTGAGGCGGGTGCGCAGCAGGGGGTTGTTGAAGCAGGTGCCGGCCAGCAGGACTTCGTGGCAGCCGTGTTGCAGGGCGGCGGCGTGGGCGGCTTGGGCCAGGGCGTCGGCCAGGCGCAGCTGAAAGCGTGCGGCGGCTTCGCCTGCGTGGTTGGGGCCCAGGGCCAGGAGTTCGCGCGCCAGGGGGTCGAGGTCCAGCGGGGCGTGCAGGGCCACGGCGCCGCGCAGTGGTGGAGTTTCGGCTTGCAGGGCTTGGGCGGCGGGGCTGCCTTGGGCCAGCCACTGGGTGGCGGCGTGCTCCAGGGCTTGGGCGGCGGTTTGGTCTGGGGTGGCGTGGAGGCCCAGCAGGGCGGCCACGGCGTCGAGCCAGCATTGCGCGGCGGTGCTTTGCGGCAGGGGGCTGAGGGCTTTGCGTGCCAGCATCTGGGCCACCATGCGGGCGTTGCTGGTGCCAGCTTGCGCGCCCAGCAGGGCTTCGGTGCGTTCGCCTTGGCCCAGGCGCTGCAGCAGGGCGGCGGCCAGGCGCCAGGGTTGTTGGGCGGCTTCTTCGCCACCGGGCAAGGCCAGGGCGGGGAGGTGGCCCAGGCGCTGCAGCTGTGGGCCTTTGAGCAAGAGCAGTTCACCGCCCCAGCTGCTGCCGTCCGCGCCGGGGCTCATGCCATCGAGCACCAGGCCCAGGCGGGCTTGGGTGTCGCGCCAGCCTTGCTCGGCTTGCACCACGGCCAGGTGGGCGTGGTGGTGTGGCACGGGCTGGGCGGGGCAGTCCAGCAGATGGGCCAGTTGCTGCGCCAGCCCGGTGCTGGGGCTGTGGGGGTCATGCGCCACGGCCACCACGCGCCAGCCGCGGCGTTGGGCCAGGGTGAGCAGGGTTTCGGCGCTGGCGCTCAGGGCGTCGCGGGCGCTGGCTTGGTGCAGGTCGCCATGCAGGGGGCTGGCCCACCACTGTGCGTCCACCAAGAGCCCGGCGCTGTTGTGCCGCTGGGGGCCCAGGGCCAGCACGGCTTGGCCGCTGCCCAGCGGTGCGGCGGCCTGCAGGGCGTGGCTGCGCAGGGACTCAAACACCACGCGCCGCTCCAGGCCCTTGGGCCCATTGGCTCAGCATTGCTGCCCCAAACACATTGCCAACTCCTTCGTGTACATCCCGCAGCCAGGGTCACCGAAACAGGGGCGAGCTGCGCAAGTCGGCAGTCTCTAGGGAGAAGCAGACGCACACCACCCCTGAACAGGTGGGGCCTGCAGGCTGTGTTTTGGCGCTAGCGCGCTGCAGAGCGTCCCGTTCTCAGGGTAATAGCGGTGCAACATGGTCCGGACTACGATATACCGTGCAATACATCACACTCCAATGGTCCTGCGGTGCAGTCTCAGCGGGTTCGCCGTGAAATCAATCACACAGGTGCAAATGGCTATGTCTTACCTATCAGAAACGGTTCACATCCAAGTGGGTGATCTGGTTGACGATTTGGGAACGCCTGCGCTGTTCAAGGCATTTCTGACAAATGTGGCGCGCCACGGTGAGCCCCTGGGCCCGGGCAGCGTGTACCCGCACTTGGTCAAACGACTCTGGCAACAGGGCATTGACCCCGACGAGGCCGCCGCCGCTTGTTTGGAGCTGGCCGCAGCCCGCCGGGTGCTGCAGCGCCTGCCCGCCTCGCAGCTGTGGTGGGACGCCTCCATGGACACCCCGGCCCCTGCGCAGCGCCCTGGGGCCAGCCTGGACAGCTGCTTCGTCACCCCCGAGGGGCTGAACTACTTTGACGTGCTGGACGACGCCCTGCGTGCCGCCGCCGAAGAAAACACCCCGGCGCGCCTGCAGATGCAGCGCCAGGAAGTGGCCCTGCCGCTGGCACTGCCCCTTCCGCTGGCGGCCTGAGCCCAGGCCCAGCAACGGGCGGCACCAGCGGCCCGTTCACAACAGCCCGCTCACAAGGGCCACTGCCAGCACCACAACAGCCCCACGGCCAGGCCGATCAGCACCGCGCGGCCGTGACGTGGCTGCGTCACCAAGTCCGGCCCGGCGCCGGGCACACGACCGCTGAGCATGGGCGCCCCCGCGTTGCGCTGGCGCAGCAGCGACAGCAGCAGCAAGGCCAAGAGGTGCGCGCCCACCAGCGCCAAGGCCCCATCGGCCAAAGCCTCATGGCCTTCCAGCAGCGCTTCCTGCAGCCACTGCGGGCCCCAGTCTTGATCGCCCAACCAGCCGCAGGCCAAGAGCGGCGGCAGGCACAGCAGCAGCGCCGCCGTGATGGCGCCCAAGGCCACGCTCTGGGCGCGGCGCGCAAGGCCCATCCAGTCGGGCAGAGGTGCCCGCAGCTGGGCCCAGGCTGCCAGCGCCCAGCGCGCCGCGTCACCCAGCTGGCGCGCCACCTGGCGCCAGCTCAAGCGGCGCGGGCCCCACAGCGCGTCGGCCAGGCGCAGCAGCAGCAGGGCTGCCAGGGTGTAGCCGCTGAGCACGTGCACATCGCGCCAACGCTCGGTGTCGCCCGTCAGCCAGGCCAGGGCAAAGCTCAGGGCCATGAGCCCATGGGTAAGGCGCGTGGCGCTGTCGGTGACGCGTCGGCCGCGCACACCTTGCGGCTCGGTGGAGGGCATGACGGCGCTCATGGTGCGTCAAACCCCCGGCGCAGCGCGGCAGGCAAGCCGCTGGGAATGCGCAGCTCGCGCTCGCGGTAGCTGCCTTGGTCGGCCTGGGTGTGACAGGCCGCGCAGTTGGCGGCACTTTTGACGGCGGCGTGGCGCCACACGGCGCTGTCGATCTCGTGGTGCTCGCGCTGGAACCAGGCGCTGGTGGTGATGCGGTCCTCGGGCGGCTGCGCTTGGGCGCGGCGCCCGGTGGCGGCGTGGCTTTGCAGCCAGCTCGAGAGCTCGCTGAGCGTGGCGGGGTCGAGCTGGGCGTTGCTGCCAAAGTGCTGGTCCAGCCGCCCCATGAGGCGGCGCCAGGAATCGGCCCCCAAATGCCCCGGCGCGTAGGGCACATGGCAGCTGGCGCACTCGCTGCGGTAGGTGGGCGTGAGGGCCACACGCGGGCCGTCGGCCAGCGCGGCAGAGCCCGCCAGCGCCAAGCCCAGAGCCAGGCTGATGCGGCGCGCGCTCACCGCGACAGGCTCAGCAAATAGGCCAGCACATCGGCCTTTTCGCCCGCGCTGCACTCGCGCGAGACCACATCGTTGCAATTGCGTTTGAACCATTTGTCCACCTTGCTGCTTTGCGTGAAGGATTCGGGGTTGAAGGCCGGGGCCAGCGGCGCCAGGCGTTTGTCGGTGCGGGCATGGCGGCCTTGTTGCGTGGGCGGCTGGCCGTGGCAGCTGGCACAGGACCACTGCGCGCCATGGCGCTGGGTGAAGAACTGCTGCCCGGCCTGCACCTGGCCGGGGCGGCCGGCCTCGGCCTCAAAGCGCGCACGCTGGGCGGCCGCGCTGGTGTCGGCGGCTGAGGCGGGCACGGCCAGCAGGCCTGCACCCAGGGCCAGAAGGAGTAAGCGCAGAGCGGTCATAAAGGCGGAGGTGGGGCTGAACATGGATTGCATTTTTGGGGGCACTGCTTGAAGCGGGGCTGAAGCGCTTGTTCATCTGCCGTTCAGCCAGGTGCAGGCATGATGGGCGCATGAAGCACTGCCTGCGCTCCTGCATCTGGGCCCTGTGCGCCGTGGCGGCACTGGTCTCGCTGCGCGCGACCGCTCACACCGAGGACGACCACGAACGCGCCCGCGCGGCACGCCAGGCGGGGCTGGTCAAGCCCTGGCCCGAGCTGCAAGAACCGCTGCTGCGCCGCTACCCCGGCCGGGTGCTGGAGTTGGAGCTGGAGCAAGAGGGGCGGCGCTGGATTTACGAGGTCAAGCTGCTGCACAACGACGGGCGGCTGCTCAAGCTCGAACTCGACGCGCGCAGCGGCGAGCTGCTGCGCGTGCGCGAACGCCGCGCCACCCCGCGCCCCAGTCACGCAGCCAGTGCCGCAGGAGCGGGCTCATGAAAGTGCTGCTGGTCGAAGACGACCCGACGCTGCGCGAACAGCTGCAGCGGCTCTTGCAAAGCGCGGGCTATGCCGTGCTGGCCTGCGACAACGGCCTGAGCGCTTGGCAGCTGGGCGACAGCGAGGGCTGCGACGCCGTGGTGCTGGACCTGGGCCTGCCGCAGCTCGACGGCCTGTCGGTGCTGCAGCGCTGGCGCGCGGCAGGCCTGCACATGCCGGTGCTCATCCTCACCGCCCGCGACCGCTGGCACGACAAAGTCACCGGCATCGACGCTGGCGCCGACGACTACCTCACCAAACCCTTTCACCAAGAAGAGCTGCTGGCGCGGCTGCGCGCGCTCATACGCCGCGCCCACGGCCAGACCTCGCCGGTGCTGAGCTGCGGCGCCCTGCAGCTGGACACGCGCAGCGCGCGCGTCAGCCACAACGGCGTGCTGCTGCAGCTGACCTCGCTGGAGTACCGCCTGCTGGCCTATTTGATGCACCGGCCGGGGCAGGTGGTGTCGCGCGCCGAGCTCACCGAGCACCTCTACGCCCAGGACTTCGAGCGCGACTCCAACACCATCGAGGTGTTCGTGGCGCGGCTGCGCCGCAAGCTGCCCACGCCCTGCATAGACACCGTGCGCGGCCTGGGCTACCGCCTGCAGGACGGCGCATGAGCCGCCCAGCGTGGGCGCGCTTTTCGCTGCGCGCGCGGCTGCTGGTGCTCACGCTGCTGGGCGTGGCCGCAGCGCTGCTGCTGGCGCACGGGGTGCTGAGCAATTTGTTCCGCGAGGAGGTGCAGCGCCAAGTCGCCCAGGGCCTGCAAGCCCAGCTCGACCTGCTGACCACGCGCCTGGAACCCGACGCCCAAGGCCAGCTCGACCTCAAGGGCCAAAACCCCGCTGACCCGCGCTGGCAGCAGCCCTATGGCGGCCTGTACTGGCAGGTGGACCTGCCCCAGCGCCCTGCCGCCTGGCGCTCGCGCTCGCTGTGGGACAGCCAGCTCAACCTGCCGCCAGACCAGCTCGGCAGCACCGAGCTGCACCAGCACCTGCTCAGCGGCCCGCAGGGCGAGCCGTTGCTGGTGCTGGAGCGCCGCGTGCAGTGGCCCGAGCAGGGCAGCGCGCGCCTGGCCGTGGCGGCCGACCTGCGCGACAGCCACACTGCCGTGGCGCGCTTTGAGCGCGTGCTGGGCTGGTCGCTGCTGGTGCTGCTGGCCGTGCTCTTGCTGGCGGCCTGGGCCCAGGTGCGCCTGGGGCTGGCGCCGCTGGCCGAGCTGCAGCGCGCCCTGGCCGCCTTGCGCCAGGGCCAGCAGCCGCGCCTGCAAGGCCACTACCCGGCCGAGGTGCAGCCCCTGGTGGACGATTTCAACGGCGTGCTGGCCCACAACGAAGCCGTGCTGGAGCGCGCGCGCACGCAGGCGGGCAATCTGGCGCACGCCCTCAAAACGCCGCTGTCGGTGCTGGCCCAGGCAGCCCAGGCCGCCTCGCCCTCGGCCCCTGGTCTGCCCGAGCTGGTGCAGGAGCAGGTGGCACAGGCACAGCGCCAGGTGGACTGGCATTTGGCCCGCGCTCGCGCCGCTGCCGCGCATTCGGTACAGCGCACCGCCGTGCTGCCGCAGCTCCAGGCCCTGGTGCGCACGCTGGCGCGCCTGCACCCGGACAAAACCCTGTCGCTGCCCACCTCGCCGCAGAGCCAAGCGCTGCACTTCGCCGGTGAAACCCAGGACCTGCTGGAGATGGCGGGCAATGTGCTGGACAACGCCTGCCGCTGGGCACGCCAGCAGGTGCGGGTGCAAGCCAGCATCACAGCACAGGGCCTGCTCACGCTGTGCGTGGATGACGACGGCCCCGGCGTGCCCTTGGAGCGGCGCGCCCAGGTGCTGCGCCGCGGCGAGCGCCTGGACGAAGCGCAGCCCGGCCACGGTCTGGGGCTGGCGATTGTTCAAGACCTCGCCGCGCTCTACGGCGGCACGCTGCAGCTGCAAGACAGCCCGCTGGGTGGGCTGCGCGTGCTGCTCACCCTGCCCAGCACGCCGGGTGCTGCTGGCCCACAAAACCCAGCCCAGCCCTCGGGCTTGGCCCAGGAGCCCGGTCCGGCGTCCCGCTGATCGGGCGCGGCACCAGGCGTCAGGGTCGCCCAAGCGACGATTCAACCCGCATTTGAGGGGGGCGCCCTGTCCCAAAGCGCTTGCCCATCAGGGGGCTTCATGCCCACACTGAAGCGCTTGAGGGGTTCGTCATGTCTGTTGTGTTCTCAGAAGTCTTGCCTGCCGACTGGGACCAGGATTTACAGCGCTGCCTGACCGTGGCGCACCACGCGCGCCAGCTGGGTCAATTCCAGATGGGCACCACCGCAGCGGCGCGTGCGTGGGTGCTGGCGCAACAGCAAGAGTCCGACCAACACCGCCTGGCGGCTGGGCAACTGCGCCTGTTTTTTGCGCTGCGCACGGGGCAGTTTCAGCAGGTCTTGGATTTGGCCGAGCAGGTGCTACCCCTGGCCGCGGAACTGCTGGCCACACGCGAGCTCAATGAAATGCTGCGTTGGGCCGCATTGGCCGGTGCGGAGCTGGGTGCGTTTGACACCGCCATGAACCACGCCCATCGCGCTCTGCAGCTGGCGCAAACCCAGGGCGACCGCGTCGTGCAGGCCTTGGCGCTCAACAGCCTGGCCGTGTGCTTTCATGCCATGGGCGACCCCTGGCAGGCCGAACGCATGATGCGCGACGGCGCCGTGCTCATGGGTGACGAGGCCGGGCCCTATGAGCTGCTGGTGCACAGCATCAACCTCACCGAGGTGCTGCTGACGCAGCACAACATCACCGAAATGCTGGTGCCGCCCGAGCAAACCCGCCAGCTGCTGATACGCACCCTGCACGTGGCCCGCGAGGCCGCGCAGCACGCGCGCACCTATGCAGCGCCCTATGCGCTGATGTGCGCAGGCGCCAACCTGGGCGAAGTGCTGGGCCTCTTGGGCGAACATGCGGATGCACGCCAGCACCTCCTGCGCGCGCAGGAGCTGGCGCGCTCGCTGGGGGCGCAGCACATCGAAGGCTCGCTGTACGCGCGCTTGGCACGCTTGGCGCTGGAGCAGCAGCAGCCCGGCCAGGCCCTGCACCACGCCGAACATGCGCTGGCGCTGATGAGCTCCGAGAGCCACTGGAGCACGCTGTTTGGCCCGCAGCAGCTGCACGCCACCGCCTACCGCGCGGCCAAGGCGCTGGGCGACTCGGCCTGCGCCATGCACCACCTCGAGCGGCTGCAGCAGCTGCAGCGCCGCCGCAATCTGCTGGCGCTGCAGGCGCTGTCGCAGCACACCCATGCGCGCGTGGAAGCCGAAAGCTGGGGCCTGTGTCAGAGCGGCCGCACCCTGGTGCGCGACCAGGCCGAGCCGATGGCCCGCTCGGACCCACTCACCGGACTGAGCACTGGCGCCTTGCTGCAGCAACACCTGCCCGAGCTGCTGCTCAGCGCCGAGCAGGAGCGACGCTGCGTCACCCTGGCGGTGCTGGAGATTGACCACTTCGACACCTTGCTGTGCCATGGCGGCCAGGCCGTGGGCGACACGCTGCTGCGCGACTTGGCCCAGCTGCTGCGCGACAACGTGCGCCACAGCGACATGCAGCTGCGCAGCCAAAGCCAGCAGCTGCAGGTGGTGCTGTGCGGCGTGGACGCCAAACACGCCGCCGAGGTGTTTGAGCGCCTGCGCGAGGCCGTGCTGCAGGCCGATTGGTCAGCGCTGGCCCTGCCCCAGCGCGTCAGCCTCAGCGTGGGCCTGAGCTGCACCCCACCCTACAACGCCGAGTGGCTCACCCAGCACGCCGAGGCCGCGCTCTACCGCGGACGCCAAAACGGCGGCAACCGCGTGCTGCTGGGCTGAGGCCTTCAGCGCCGCTGCACCAGCACCGGCTTGACCTCGGTGTGGCGGCGCAGCTGCTGCGCCGCTTGCTGGGCCTGCTCTTGGGTCTCGAAAGGCCCCAGCTGCAGGCGGTGCAGCTTGCGTTCACGAAAAATGGTCAACATGGGGCGCAGCTCCTGCTGGGTTTGCAGCAGCTCGCGGCGCTGGGCCTCGGCCCCTTCGAGCCGCGCAAACGCCCCCAGCTGCAGCCAGTAGCCGCTGGGCCCGGCCACGCGCATCTCGCCCACCGGCGTGGTGTCGCCAGCCGCCTCGCGCTGCTGCACCGTGCTGGGGCTCTGGGCGCCACCCGCGGGTGTCTGCGCGGCGTACACGGGCGGTGCATCAGGCTCGGGCGGCTCGGCCCCACGCAGCCAGGCGCCGCTGCGGATGTCTTCATAGGTGATGCGCTCCAGCTCCACGGGAGCAACGCCGCGCAGCACATCGAGCTTGAGCGCCGCGGTGTAGCTGAGGTCAATGATGCGGCCGCGGTGAAAAGGCCCACGGTCGTTGATGCGCACAATCACCTCGCGCCCATTGGCGGGATTGCGCACCCGCGCATAGCTGGGAATGGGCATGGTGGGGTGGGCCGCCGTCATGGCGTACATGTTGTAGACCTCGCCGCTGGCCGTGGGCCGGCCGTGGAACTGGCGGCCGTACCAGGAGGCCAGACCGCGCTCGGTCAGGGGCAAGTCCTCGGTCATGGGCTGGTACTGCTGGCCCAGCACCTCGTAGGGCTTGTTGGGCCCGCCTTTGCGCAGCGGCTCCAGGCGCGGCACGGCATTGGGCACGCGCTCCAGATCGGGCGGCACGGTCAGGGGCGGCCCGTCGCGCTGGGGGGCAGGCAGTTGGCGTGAGGGCGGCGTGCTGGTGCAGGCCGACAGCAGCGCCGCCACGGCCGCAGCCAGCAGCGGCCACAGGCCGGGAGAAGTCGAGGTCTTGTGCATGCCCGCAACCCTAACCCATGAAACACCCCGGCTGCCAGCCGCTATGCTGCGGGCTTTTGGCCTGCGCCGCCGCTGTGGCACAGGCGTCTTTGGCTTGATACCCGCACCATGTTTGACCACAACGAAACCCTGGAAGAGGCCCGCGAGCGCAATATCCGCGAGGCGCTGTTCGAAGACATCGGCCGCTGCGACTGGACCGCTCAGCTGGTGCCCGCGCACAGCGCTGTGCACGCCCAGGTGCGCGTGCGCGAAGCCGCCGTGCTCTGTGGTCGCCCCTGGTTTGAGGGGGTGTTTGCGCAGCTCGACAGCAAGGCCCGCATTCAATGGCACTACGACGAAGGCGCCGACATGGCCGCCGACACCGTGGTGTGCGACATCCACGCCGATGGTCGCGCCCTGCTCTCGGCCGAGCGCCCGGCGCTGAACTTTCTGCAGCTGCTCTCGGGCACGGCCACGCTCACGCGCGCCCACGCCCGCGCCATCGAGGGCCACAGCCCCAACCCGCGCGGCTGCGCCGTGCTGGACACGCGCAAAACCCTGCCGGGCCTGCGCCTGGCGCAGAAATACGCCGTGCGCGTGGGCGGTGGCGCCAACCAGCGCCTGGCGCTGTATGACGGCATCCTGATCAAGGAAAACCACATCGCCGCCGCCGGGGGCATCACCCAAGCCCTGCAAGCCGCAGCCGCGCTGCAGGCCGGGGTGACGGTGCAAGTCGAAGTCGAAACCCTGGCCGAGCTGCGCGAGGCCCTGCAAGGCGGCGCCACCAGCGTGCTGCTGGACAACTTCAGCGAGGCGCAGATGCGCGAGGCCGTGGCCCTCAACCGCGACAGCTTTGGCACACAAGCCCTGCTGGAAGTCTCGGGCGGCGTGGCGCTGGATCAGCTGGCCTGGATTGCCGCCACCGGCGTGGACCGCATCTCCATCGGCAAGCTCACCAAAGACGTGCGCGCGGTGGACTACTCCATGCGCGTGCTGGGCCCGCTGGCGCCCTGAGCGCGGCTTGGCTGCTGCCCCTCATCCCAGCGCATGTCCATCACCCCAGCCAAGCAACTCCTGCAAGCGCGCCTGATGGTGACTTTTGCGCGGGTGGTGGAGTGCCGCAGCATTTCCGCCGCGGCGCTGAGCCTGGGGGTGGACAAAGCCAGCGTCAGCCGCCAGCTGGCGGAGCTGGAAGACATGCTGGGCGTGCGGCTGCTGCACCGCAGCACACGCAAGCTCAGCCTCACCGACATTGGCGCCACCGTCTTTGACCGCGCGCTGCGCGTGGTCGAGGAGCTGGCGGCTGCCCATGCCGAGGCTGAGCACGCCCGCGGCACACCGTCTGGCGTGCTCAGCGTCAGCACCCCCGTGGCTTTTGGCACCCACCACCTGCTGCCTTATGTGGGCGAGTTCCACCGCCGCTGCCCACAAGTGACGCTGGAGCTGTGCCTGCTGGACCGCCAAGTGGATTTGCAAGACGAAGGCTTTGAGCTGCTGCTGCGCCTGTGCGACCACCCGCCCGAGACGCTGGTGGCCAGCAAGCTGGCCGACATCCACTACGCGCTGGTGGCCACACCGGCCTTTCTGAGCAGCCAGCGCCCCATCGAGCAAGTTGCCGATCTGGCCGAGGTCAACTGCCTGTTCTACGGCTACCGCAAGCACACGGCCCAGTGGCGCTTCAGCGCTGCAGGGGCGATGCAGGCGGTGCAAGTCCGCTCCCGCGTGGCCGTGAACAACAGCGATGCCGTCAAAGCACTGGCGCTGCAGAGCCTGGGCCTGGCCTTGCTGCCCTTGTTCGCGATTGCCGATGAGCTGCAAGACGGGCGGCTGCAGCGCGTCCTGCCCGAGCTGCAGGCCCAGGGCTATCTGGGGCGCCATCTTTTTGCGATTTACTCGCCCACACGCCAGCCCTCGCCCAAGCTGCGCAGCTTTCTGAGCTTTTTGCGCGAGGTCTGGCTGCCTCAGCAGCGCTGGCTGAACCTGGACGCCGCCGTCGTCAGGTAAACGCCGCCTGCCGACACCAAAAAACCCAGCAGCTGCGTGGCGTTGAGGGTTTCGTGCAGCAGCAGGTAGCCCATCAGCGCCGTCACACCGGGCACCAGATAGAACAGGCTGGCCACCTGGCTGGCCTGGCCGCGGCGCATCATGATGAAGAGCACGCTGATGGCGCCGATGGAGTTCACCAGGCTCAGCCACAGCGAGGCGCCCACCAGCTGCCAGGTCCAGGTGAGCTGCAGTCGCTCCAGCAGCCAGGCCGCAGGGCCCACCACCAGCGTGGCGCTGCAGAGCTGGATGAAGCCGCCCGTGCGCAAGTCCATGCCCGCGCAGTACTTCTTCTGCAGCAGCGTGCCCGCCGTGATGCCCAGCAGCGCCGCACCCAAGGCCAGATAGCCCAGCCACGGCGCCTGGCCCGCGCCGACTTTGTGCGCCACGACAATGCCCACCCCCAGCAGGCCCAACATCAAACCGCCGAGCTGCTGGCGGCTGATGCGCTCATTCAAAAACATGGCGGCCCCGGCCGCCGTCAGCACAGGCATGAGGCCCACGATCAAGGCCGCGATGCCCGCACTCACACCCCAGCTCAGGCCCAGGTACAGGCCGCTGAACTGCAGGGCCTGGATCAGCAAGCCCACCACGGCCAGGTGCCGCACCGAGGCCCAATCCTTGGGCCAGGGCGCACGGGTGAGCACGGCCATGAGCAGCAAGACCAGGGCCGCCACGCCAAAGCGCAGAAAAATCAGCGTGAGCGGGCCCGCATAAGGCAGAGCGATCTTGCCCGCCACATAGCCCGAACTCCACAGCAGGATGAAGAGCGCGGGCCAGCTCTGTGGGCTGGCATGGCTCACGGGGGTCGCGGTGATGGCGGCTGCTTTCATGGGGGCCTCACGGGGCTGATGGGTCGACGCAGTATCGGGAGACGACCGCGCGCCGATAAGCCCGTGATGGCGCAAACACCTGTTGCGCCAGCCGCAACAGTCAAGGCTTGGCGGTGCTGCGTTTTTTGCGCCTTTGTCTGCGCATGGCCCGCTTGGGGCTGCAGATATGCTGGGCGTTTTGCCACGACGGCCATGCCTGCCCCCCATGAAGCTGCTGCTCATCCACCAGAACTTCCCCGGCCAGTTCCGCCACATGGTGGGCGCTTGGCTGGCGCGGCCGGGTTGGGAGCTCAAGGCCATTGGGCGCGACACCGCACCGGGCCTGCCTGAGCTGCCGGGCCTGGCGCTGCTGCGCTACAAGCCCCACCGCAGCGTGGGCGCGCAGCAGCACCACTACCTGCGCAAGATGGAAGACGCCGTGCTGCACGGCCAGGCCGTGGCACGGCTGCTCATGCAGCTGCGCGAGCAGGGCTGGGTGCCCGACACCATCCTGGCCCACCCCGGCTGGGGCGAAACCCTCTACGCCAAAGACATCTTTCCCCAGGCGCGCCTGGTGCACCTGTGCGAGTGGTTCTACAACGGCCAGGGCGCCGATGTGGGCTTTGACCCCGAGTTCCCCGCCAACTTTGATGCGCAAGCGCGCGTGCGCACCTGGAACGCCCTGCACCTGCTCAACCTGGCCAACGCCGACGCCTGCTTCAGCCCCACCGCCTGGCAGCGCGACCAGCACCCCGCGCCCTGGCGCGAGCGCATCCACCTCGCCCACGAAGGCGTGGCGCTCGAGGGCCTGCAGCCCGACGCGCAAGCCCAGTTCCAAGTGCCCGGGGGCCCGCTGCTCAAGGCCGGCGACGAGGTGCTGACCTATGTTGCGCGCAACCTCGAGCCCTACCGCGGTTTTCACATCTTCATGCGCGCCCTGCCCGAGCTGCTGCGCCAGCGCCCGCAGGCCCAGGTGCTCATCGCGGGCAGCGAGGGCGTGAGCTACGGCGGCAAACCCGCCCACGCCCCCACCTGGCGCGCACAGCTGCAGCAGGAGCTGCAAGGCCAGCTGGACCTCAGCCGCATCCACTTCCTGGGCAAGCTGCCCTATGCCGACTATGTGCGCGTGCTGCAGGTCTCCCGCGTGCACACCTACCTCAGCTACCCCTTTGTGCTGAGCTGGTCCATGCTCGAAGCCATGGCCTGCGGCTGCCTGGTGGTGGGCTCCGACACCCCGCCCGTGCGCGAAGTGCTGCGCCACGGCGAGAACGGCCTGCTCACCCCCTTCTTCAACCCCCAGGCCCTGGCCCAGCAACTCGCCGCCGCCCTGGCCGACCCCAGCGCCTACGCCCCCCTGCGCGAGGCCGCCCGCGCCACTGTGCTGCAGCACTACAGCCTGGCCCAGGGTCAGGCGCGCATAGAGGGCTTGTTGCGGGGGTGAGTGGCGCTGCAACACCCTGGCTTGACCGCCGGATTCTGATGCGGAACACCGGCGCTCCCTAGAATCGCCCTTTTTGCCCAGTCCCTGGGCTGGACGCCGCTGCGCATGACCGATACCTCTTCTTCCCCGACTGCGGCCGACTTTTGTGCCATTGACTTTGGCACCTCCAACTCCGCCATTGGCATTGCCTGCGCACAGCAGGGCATGCGCCTGGTGCCGCTGGAAGACGGGCGGCTGACCATGCCCACGGCGGTGTACTACTTCGCCGAAGGCAAGCACGATGCCGAGGGCCCGCCGCGTGCTTTTGGCCGCGCCGCGCTGCAGGCCTATGTGGCCGGGCACAGCGGACGGCTGATGCGCTCGATGAAAAGCATTCTGGGCTCGGAGCTGTACGAGCACAGCACCGATGTGGGCAGTGGGCGCGGCGTGCGCTATGCCGACATGCTCACGGGCTACCTCAAGCAGCTCAAGCGCCGTGCCGAGGCCGTGCATGGCGCGCCGCTGACGCGGGCCGTGCTGGGCCGCCCGGTGTTTTTTGTCGATGACGACCCGGTGCGCGACGCCACCGCGCAGCAGCAGCTCGAAGACGCGGCGCGCGCCGCGGGCTTTAGCGAGCTGGCGTTTCAGTTCGAGCCCATTGCCGCGGCCTTTGACTACGAGCGCCAGGTCAGCGCCGAGCAGTACGTGCTGGTGGCCGACATTGGCGGCGGCACCTCGGACTTTTCGGTGGTGCGCGTGGGCCCGCAGCGGCGCGAACAGCTGCAGCGGCGCGAGGACATTCTGGCCAGCCACGGCGTGCACATTGCGGGCACGGACTTCGACCGCCACATCGAGCTGGCCGCGGTACTGCCAGCGCTGGGCTACAAGGCGCTGGGCCCCAGCGGGCGCGAAGTGCCCAGCAAGATCTACTTCGACCTGGCCACCTGGCACCTGATCAACACCTGCTACAACCCGCAGCGCGTGCTGGAGCTGCGCAACATGAAGAGCTTTTACGCCGATGTGCGCCAGCACGCGCGGCTCATGACGCTCTTGAGCGAGCAGCTCGGCCACGAGCTGGCCCAGCAGGCCGAGGACGCCAAGATCGCCAGCGCACAAAGCGCGGCCGAGGTGCCCATCAGCCTGGACTTGATCGAGTCCGGCCTGGAAGTGCTGCTGCGCCCGCAGCAGACCGAGCAGGCGCTGGGCGCAGACATCGCGCGCATTGCCACGGCCGCGCAGGAATGCGTGCGCATGGCCGGGCTTGCGCCCGAGCAAATCGGCGCGCTGTACTGCACCGGAGGCTCCACCGGGCTGCCCGCGCTGGTGCAGGCGCTGCACGCGCCCTTCCCGCAAGCGCGCCTGGTGCAAGGCGACGCCTTTGCCTCCGTGGCCGCCGGCCTGGCCCTGCACGCCAAGCGCGTGTTTGCCTGAACGCCTGAGCCCGGCCTTTTCTTCAACACCACAACGCCTTGACCGCCATGACCCTCAAGCTGCGCCCCTTGGCCCTGGCCCTCACCCAAGCCGCCTGTCTGTGCCTGCCTCTGGCGGTGCAGGCGCAGGACACCACCACCCCTGCGGCCTCGGCCCTGGCCTACCAGCAGCCCAGCCCGGCCCTGCGCGCCGTGCTGGACGCGCCGGTGCTGCCCAGCTATGTGGTGGCGCCGGACCAGCGCCATGTGGCCGTGCTGCACAGCCAGCGCCTGCGCAGCGTGGCCGAGCTGGCGCGCCCGGTGCTCAAGCTCGGCGGCATCCGCTTTGACCCGGCCACCGCCAGCCCGCAGCTGCTGCCGGTGATCGAGTCTTTGGCGCTGCAGCCGGTGGAGGGCGGCGTGGCGCGGCCCGTGGCCCTGCCCGCGGGCGGGCAATGGCACCAGCTGCGCTTCTCGCCCGATGGCCAGCGCTTTTTGCTGAACCGCCGCACCAGTGAGGCCGTGGAGCTGTGGGTGGGCGATGTGGCCAGCGGCGCGCTGCGCCAGGTGCCGGGTCTGGCCCTGCACACCTTGCTGGAGCAGGACGTGGTGTGGAGCGGCCCGAGCAGCCTGGTGCTGCTGGCGCGCCCCGTCAACCCGGGTGTGGCGCCCACGCTGGGCACGCCCAGCGGCCCGGTGGTGCAGGAATCCATGGGCCAGCGCGCGCCGGAGCTGACGCTGCAAGACCTCATCAGCAACGCCCAGGAAGAGGCGCTGTTTGCCCACCATGCGCGTTCGCAGCTGGTGCGCGTGCAGCTCGACAGCCTGCAGGTGCAGCCCCTGGGCGAGCCGCAGATGTGGGCCAGCATCAGCGCCCTGGGCCGCGATGGCCTGCTGCTGACCGAGCGCCTGCTGCAGCCCTTCAGCTACCGCGTGCGCTGGAATGACTTTGCGCGGCAAGTGGAAATCCGCAACGCCCAGGGCGCCCTGGTGCGCAGCATCGCCCAGGTGCGCCAGCGCGAAGGCGTGCCGGTGGAGGGCGTGGTCCCGGGCCCGCGCCACTTCTGGGCCTCCAGCGCGGCCGACGCCGCCCTGTACTGGGTGGAAGCGCGCGACGGCGGCGACCCCGAGCAACACGCCACCTTCCGCGACCGCCTCATGGTGCTGCACCCGCCCTACAGCGGCGCGGCACAGGAGCTGCACCGTACCGCCCACCGCCTCACGCAGTTCCTGCCCATCGAAGGCGGCCAGCAGGCCCTGGTGCAAAGCTACGAGCGCAAGCGCCTGCGCCAGACCACCGAGCTGCTCAACCTGCAAAGCGGCAAGGCTCGCACGCTGTTTGAACGCTCCACGCGCGACCGCTACGGCGACCCCGGCCTGCCCCTCATGCGCCAACAGCCCAACGGCAGCTTGGCCCTGCGCCAAGACGGCGGCGCGCTGTGGCTGGTGGGCGCGGGCGCCAGCCCCGAGGGCGAACGCCCCTTCCTGGACCGCCTGGACCTGGCCAGCCGCCAGAGCACGCGCGTGTTCCAGTCCGGTCAGGGTGAAGGGGGCGAGTTCTACGAGCGCCCGCTGCAGCCGCTGGACGCCAGCGCCAGTCGCGTGCTGAGCCTGCGCGAGAGCTTCAGCCAGCCGCCGCAGCTCACCCTGCGCCAGGGCCCACAGCTCGCCCAGCTGCAGGCGCTGCACGCTCCGGCCGACCCCGCGCCGCAGCTGCGCAGCATCCGCCGCCAGCTGGTGAAGTTCAAGCGCGAGGACGGCGTGGAGCTGTCCTTCTGGCTCTACCAGCGCGCCGACCAGCTGCCCGGCCAGCGCCGCCCCGCCCTGGTGTGGGCCTACCCGCTGGAGTTCACCGACGCGGCCACCGCAGGCCAGGTCAGCGGCGCGCCCAACCGCTTCTTCAGCCTCACGGGGTCCAGCCCACTGATGCTGGTGCTCGAAGGCTATGTGGTGCTGTGGGACGCCACCATGCCCGTGGTGGGCGAGCCCAAGACCGTCAACGACAGCTTCATCCAGCAGATCACGCAAAACGCGCAGGCCATCATCCGCGAGGCCGACCGCCTGGGCGTGGCCGACCCGCAGCGCATGGTGGTGGCCGGGCACAGCTACGGTGCGTTCATGACGGCCAATTTGCTGGCGCACACCCAGCTCTTCAAGGCCGGCATTGCACGCAGCGGCGCCTACAACCGCAGCCTCACGCCCTTTGGCTTCCAGAGCGAACGGCGCAACTACTGGGAGGCGCAGTCCGTCTACCAGCAGCTCTCGCCCTTCAATTACGCCAACCAGCTCAAGACACCGCTGCTGCTCATCCACGGCGAGGCCGATGCCAACCCCGGCACCTACCCGCTGCAAAGCCAGCGCCTCTACCAAGCCCTGGCAGGCCTGGGCGGCCAGGTGCGCTACGTGGGCCTACCGCTGGAAGGCCATGGCTACAGCGCACGCGAGTCTGTGGGCCATGTGCTGTGGGAAATGAATGAATGGATGCGCCGCCATGTGGGGCCGGCCGTAGCCCCGGCGCCCGCGCCCGCAGGCGCGAACTGAGACCCAGAACCGCCAGCGCTGAGGGCGCTTCAACGCCCTTGGCGCTGGCGCAGCGGACCTGGGCTTGATCTGCCTCAGCGACGGCTGGGGCGGCGGGCTGGGCGCGCACCCGGCGCGGGAGCGCTGCGGGGCTGCGACACATCGGCCAGCAGCAGGCTGGCGCGCACCAGGGATTCGACCGCCTCGGCCAGCTCGGCGGGGGGCTCCAGGCTGTCGATTTCGTCTTGCAGCGCGTCGGCGTCTTCCAGGTCCTCGGGGTCCAGGTGCATATAGAGCTGGGCCAGGGGCTCGAGCAGGCGCTGTGCGTCCAGCGCGGTCAGCTCGGGGAACAGCTCGGTGGCCAGGCTGAAGCCAGCCACCCAGGGCACCACGGCTTCGGAGGCCAGGCTGCGCGCGGGCGCTGCGTCGTCGACGTCCTCGTCATCCTCGGCGGCTTCGTCGGTGCCTTCGTCGTCCGCGTCGTCTTCATCGCCGTCGTCCAGCTCGAACACCCAGGGGTCGAACCACTGGCGCAGCGCAATGGCCTGGCTGAGTTCGCGCAGCCGCCGCTGCACCGTGGCCAGCAGGGCATGGCCATCAAAGCTGGCTGGGGCTTGGCGCGCCGATTCGGCGTCCAGCACCCAGGGCCACCAGGCCGACAGCGGCACCGGGCGCGGCTGCAGCGCCACGCCCACCAAAAAGCCGTCCAGCACCGACAACTCCATGGGCTGCAGCGGCGCGGGCACCTCGTCCAGCAGCCGCTCCAGGCGGGCCAGGTCCTTGTCGCTCCAGGGTTCGGGCGGGGGCGGTGGCGCGGTGGCAGGACCTCGGGCATGGGCCGAGGAGGCAGGACGCGGGCCACCGCGCGAGGCGGTGCCGCGCCGGGCGGGCGGTGCAGGGGGTTTCATGGCGGCCGATTATCCGCCCCGGGCTTGGCAAAGGCACGTCGCGGGCACGGCAGTGCGCTGCGCAAACCGAGCGCGCCAGCAATCGCCCAAATCCCTACTTTCTGACCTTTGCCACCACCTTTGGTGGGATGGCTGGCGGCAAGTGCCCCTCTGACAATAGCGTTGATGCGGTTGATGCCAACCGCATCAATCCCAACGACGTCCTTCTAGGACTTTGACACGCCCGCTCAGCCCGTCTGGTCGGGCGTTTTTTTTTTGGCGTCTCAGCTCAGGCCGAATTTGCGAATCTTGTCGTGCAAGGTGGTTTTGGGTACACCCAGGGCCTGCGCTGCGCGGCCCAGGCTGCGGTGCTGGCGCAGGGCTTCGTCGATGAGGGTGCGCTCAAACGCAGCCACGCTGTCGGCCAGCGAGCGCGGCGGAGCTTCGCTGGTGGTGGCAAAGGGGGCAGAGCCACCCTCGATGCCCAGCACGCAGCGCTCGGCGACGTTGCGCAGCTCGCGCACATTGCCCGGCCAGTGGTAGCCCTGCAGCTGCTGGCGCTGCACGGCGCTGAGCGCTGCCGCCTCGCGGCCATGGCGCGCGGCGGCTTGCAGCACAAAGTGCTCGAACAGCAGCAAGATGTCCTCGCGCCGCTCACGCAGCGGCGGCAGGTCCACCGTGGCCACGCTCAGGCGGTAGTACAGATCGCTGCGAAACCCGCCCTGGGCGCATAGCGCCAGCAAATCCAGCTTGGTGGCGGCCACGACGCGACAGTCCACCGGGATGAGGGTGTTGGAGCCCAGGCGCTCGAGGGTGCGCTCCTGCAGCACGCGCAGCAGCTTGATTTGCATGGGCAGGGGCATGGACTCGATTTCGTCCAGAAACAGCGTGCCGCCGCTGGCGTGCTCGATCTTGCCAATGCGGCGCTTGGCCGCGCCGGTGTAGGCCCCGGCCTCGTGGCCGAAGATTTCGCTGTCAAACAGCGTCTCGGGCAGGCCGCCGCAGTTGATGGCCACAAAGTGCCCGCGCCGCTGCGGGCCCGCCTCGTGCAGGCTGCGCGCCACCTGCTCCTTGCCGGTGCCGGTCTCGCCGACGATGAGCACATCGGCCGCGCTGTCGGCCACGCTGGCCACCCAGTCGCGCACGCGGGCCATGCCCTTGCTGCGCCCGAGCAGGCGGCCGTCAAACTGCTCGCGCTGGCTCAGGCGCTGGCGCAGCTCGCGCACCTCCAGCACCAGGCGGCGCTTTTCCAGCGCACGGCGCACCACGTCCACCAGGTACTGCGGCGCAAAGGGCTTTTGGATGAAGTCGTAGGCCCCGCACTTCATGGCTTGCACAGCCATGCTCACATCGCCATGGCCGGTGATGATGATGACCGGCAGCTGCGCGTCGGCCGCGGCCAGCGCGCGCACCAGCGCCAGACCGTCCATGCCGGGCAGGCGCACGTCGCTGACGACCACGCCCGCAAAGTGCTCGCCCAGCTGCTGCTGGGCTTGCTCGGCGGAACTCACCCAATGGGTGCGCAGGCCTTCGAGTTGCAGGGCTTGCTGGCAGCCCAGGGCCACGTCCGGGTTGTCTTCCACCAGCAGCACTTGGGCTTGGTTGTTCATGGCTTGACGCCGCCTTCGGGGTCGGGGGCGCGGGGTAAATCGACGGTGAAGACTGCACCACCCAGGGCATGGTTGGCGCCGCTGAGGCTGCCGCCGCAGTCGCGCACGATGCCCGCCGAGATGGCCAAACCCAGGCCCAGGCCTTGCTCCGGAGCTTTGGTGGTGAAGAAGGGTTCGAAGAGACGGCTGCGCACGTGCTCGGGCAGGCCGGGTCCGCTGTCGTGCACGCTCACGCGCACGCGCTGCGCGGTGCTGCTGCAGCTGATGTGAATGCGCCGCTGCGGCTGGACGGCCACAGCGTCCAGGGCGTTGCCGATGAGATTGACCAGCACCTGCTCCAGGCGGTTGGCGTCGCACAGGGCCTCGGGGCTGGGGCTTTCGTCGCTGCGTTGCAGCACGGTGCCACCGTGGCGCAGGCGCAGCTCCAGCAGCGCCAGGGCGTTGTCGACCACCTGGGCCATGGGCACGGCCTGGATCTGCCCGCTGGACTTGCGTGCAAAGCCACGCAGCTGCCCGGTGATGTGGCCCATGCGGTCCACCAGTGCCGCAATGCGCTGCAAATTGCCCTGCGCGGTGCTGAGGTCGCCCAGCTCCAAAAAGCGCGCGGCGTTGGTGGAGAGCGTGCGCACCGCCGCCAGGGGCTGGTTGAGTTCATGCGCCACGCCTGCGGCCATCTGCCCGATGACGGCGAGCTTGCCTGATTGCACCAACTCGTCTTGCGCCGCGCGCAGGGTTTGTTCGGCGTGGATACGGTCGGCCACCTCGGCTTGCAGGCGTTGGTTGGCCGCAGAGAGGTCAGCGGTGCGCTCGGCCACCGTGCGCTCCAGCGCGTCCAGCGCGCGCTGCAGGGTCTGGCGCGCGGCCAGGCGGATGGTGAGATTGCCACGGCGCTCATGCACCACCCAGGCCAGCATGCACACCATGGCGGCGGCCACCAGGCCCAGCGCCGCACGGCTCAATGCGGTGTCTTGCACCTGCTCCAGATGCGACAGCACCGTCAGCGTCCAGGTGGTGCCCGCCAGCGGGCGGGACTGCGCCAGAAAGCGCCCGGCCACGGGGTAGACCGAGGGCTCGGCCGTGCCTGTCTGAGGCAGACGCACCAGGCGCGCGTCCTGCCCCTGTGGGCCCAGCTCCGCAAGGCCCAGCGGGCGCACCACACGGCGGTTGTATTGCAGATTGCGGTCCAGCGCTTGGCGCGCCGCATCGTCCAGCGGGCGCAGCGCCCTGAACTTCCACGCGGGCACGGAGCTGAGGATGACCACAGCGTTGTCGTCACTCACCAGCACTGGCGTCTCCACCGTGGCCCAGCTGCGTTCGAGCTGCTCCAGGCTGAGCTTGACCACCACCACGCCCAGCGCGCGGCGCCCCTCCATCACGGCCGAGGCCAGGTAGTAGCCCGGCTCGCCGCGCGTGGTGCCGATGCCAAAGAATCGTCCACTGCCTTGGGCCAGGGCATCGCGGAAGTAAGGACGAAAGGGCAGCTGCTCGCCCATGAAGCTGTCGGGCGCGTCCCAGTTGCTGGCCGCCAGCACGCGCCCGCTGGCATTCATGAGGTAGATGGAGAGCGTGCCCGCACGGCTGTTGAGCTGTTGCAGGTGCCTGCACACGGCTTGCAGGTGCTGGTCGTCGCTGGGCGCGCGCAGCAGGTTTTGCACCTGAGCTTCCAAAGCCAGCGCCGCAGGCAGCAGCGCGAACTTGTTGATCTCGCGCTCCAGGCTGGCGGCATACAGGTCCAGCCGGTGCACGCCGGTGCTGTGCAGCTCCTGCATGCCCGCTTGCTCGGCCTGCCGGTAGCTCAGCCACGCGGCACCCACCATCACCAACAGCATCAAAACCGTAGCGGGGAGGTTGACAAAAAGGCGGCGTGACATGGCGTTGGGCAGGGGGAGCCAGATCTTATGCACCCGCAGCAGGCGCTGGCAGGCCAGGCCCCCCCTTGAGTGCGCGGTTGCGGCAATTGCACACGCGCAGCACAGGCGGCGTGGCTTTAGCGGGCAACGACGACCCGCTGTTCACTGGCTTCGTCGTCGAGGCACTCGGCGCCTTGCGGCACGTCCACAGCCCCTTCCCACTTGGCCACCACGGCGGTGGCAATGGCGTTGCCCAGCACATTCGTCACAGTGCGGCCCATGTCCAGGAAGTGGTCAATGCCCAGCACCAGCAGCAGCCCGGCGTCAGGCAGGCCAAACATGGGCAGCACAGCGGCCACCACCACCAGCGAGGCACGCGGCACGCCAGCAATGCCTTTGCTGGAGACCATCAGCACCAGCAGCAACATGAGCTGCGTGCCCAGCGCCAGCGGAATGTTGTAGGCCTGCGCCACGAACAGCGCGGCGAAGGTGGTGTACATCATGGAGCCATCGAGGTTGAAGGAGTAGCCCAGCGGCAGCACAAAGCTGGTCACGCGGCTGCGCACGCCAAAGCGCTCGAGCTGCTCCATGAGCTTGGGATAGACGGCCTCGCTGCTGGCCGTGGAGAAACCCACCAACATGGGCTCACGCACCAAGCGCAGCAGGCGCCAGACGTCGCCGCCCAGCACCAGGTAGCCCGCGCCGATGAGCAGGGCCCACAGCGCAGCCAGCGCCAGGTAGAAGGAACCCAGCAGCTTGCCAAACACCAGCAGCATGCCCAGACCCTGGGTGGTGATGACGCCGGCCACGGCGCCAAACACGCCCAGCGGCGCGAAGCGCATCACATACTCGGTGACACGCAGCATGACCTGCACGATGTCCTCCATCACCAGCACCAAGTGGCGCGGTGCTTTGTGGTGCAGCTGCCCCAGCGCCAGGCCGAAGAACACACTGAAGACCAGCATCTGCAAGATCTCGTTGGCCGCCATGGCCTCCACGATGTTCTTGGGGAACACGTGCGAGACAAAGTCCTTGAGGTTGAGCGCATTGGTCTTGATGTTGGTGCTGGCCGAGACTTCAGGCAGCGGCACGCCCAGCCCGCTGCCGGGCTGCAGCACATTGGCAAACACCAGGCCCAGCAGCAGCGAACAAAACGAGGCCACCACAAACCAGCCCAGCGCGCGCACGCCGATGCGGCCCACGGTCTTGGAGTCCCCCATGCCAGCAAGACCCGCCACCAATGTGGCCACCACCAGCGGCGCGATGATCATCTTGATCATGCGCATGAACACGTCGGTGAGGATGCTGAAGTAGTAGGCAATGTCCTTGGCCTGCGCCGCGCTGGCGGCCCAGACGTTGCAGACATAACCCACGGCAATGCCCAGCAACAGGGCAATGCCGATATAGCTTGTGAGGCGATTGGCTTTCATCACGAAGAGTCCTTCAGTTCAGTTCAGGGGCGTGTGACCTTGACGGGCCAGCGCTGGGGTGCCGTCAGCACCTCGGGGCGCAGCACTTCGGCGAGCTGCTGCTCGCTCATGAGGCCCATTTCCAGCACGATGTCTTTGACGCCACGGCCGCTGCGGTGCGCCAGGGCGGCCACCTCGGTGGCGGCGGCATAGCCGATGTAGGGGTTGAGCGCGGTGACGATGCCGATGGACTGCTCCACGCTGTGGCGCAGCCGCTCGGGGTTGGCGGTGATGCCGTCCACGCACAGGTCAGCCAGCGTGTAGGCCGCGCGGCGCAGGTGCAGCACGCTCTTGAACAGGCTGTGGGCAATGATGGGCTCAAAGGCGTTGAGCTGCAGCTGCCCGGCCTCGGCGGCAAAGGTCACGGTCATGTCGTTGCCGATCACCTCAAAAGCCACTTGGTTGACCACCTCGGGGATCACGGGGTTGACCTTGCCGGGCATGATGGAGGAGCCCGCCTGGCGCGCAGGCAGGTTGATCTCACCCAAGCCTGCGCGCGGGCCGCTGGAGAGCAGGCGCAAGTCATTGCAGACCTTGGAGAGCTTCACAGCCACGCGCTTGAGCACGCCCGAGAGCTGCACAAAGCCACCGCAGTCCTGCGTGGCTTCGATCAGGTTGGGCGCCGTCACCACCGGCACTTTGGAGACCCGCGCCAGCTCGCGGCAAACCCCGGCCGCGTAGTCGGGGTGGGCGTTGATGCCCGTGCCAATGGCCGTGGCCCCGAGGTTGATCTCACACAGCAGCGCAGCGGCTTCTTGCAAGCGGGCCTCGTCCTCGCCCAGCATCACCGCGTAGGTGGAAAACTCCTGGCCCAGCGTCATGGGCACGGCGTCCTGCAGCTGCGTGCGGCCCATCTTCAGCACATCGGCAAATTCCTCGGCCTTGCGCTCAAAGCTCTGGCGCAAATACCCCAGGGCCTGCACCAAGGACGTGATGCCCGCGTGGGTGGCCAAGCGCAGCGCCGTGGGGTACACGTCGTTGGTGGACTGGCTCATGTTGACGTGCTCATTGGGGTGCAGGTGGGCGTACTGCCCCCGCGAGTGGCCCATCAGCTCCAAGGCCCGATTGGCAATGACCTCGTTGGCATTCATATTGGTCGAAGTGCCGGCACCGCCCTGGATCACGTCCACCACAAAGTGCTCGTGCCACCGCCCCTCCATCACCTCCTCGCAGGCCGCCACGATGGCGCGACAGCGCGGCTCATCCAACAGGCCCAGCAGGTGGTTGGTGCGCGCCGCTGCGAGCTTGATCTGCGCCAGCGCTCGAATCAGCTCCGGGTAGATGGCGATGGGCACGCCGCTGATGTGGAAGTTTTCCAAGGCCCGCAAGGTGTGCACGCCGTAATAGGCCTCGGCAGGGACTTCGCGGTCGCCCAGCAAGTCGTGCTCAAGACGGCTCTGGGCTGCAGCAGGGGGAGGGATGGGGCGCATGGGAGATCTCCTTTGAACAGCCACCGGCCCTGTCAGGGCGCGGCAGCGGCATGCCTTGTCTTTTGCACGCTCCGTGCCAGGCCGGGTGCTGCGCTAAGTGCTTGATTTGGCTCAGCCCAGCGCCCCACGCGCACGACTTTCCGTACGCCCCCTGGCCGCAGGCGTTCGGCTTTCCGAATGCACTCGCCCGGATTCCTGACGCCAACGCAAAGCTGTTTTTCACCGCGCCACGGCCGTCTTCTTCGAACAACTCTAGGGAAAACCCCCCAAGCACAAGGGCGTGGTGGCTTCACCCTCTACAGGTAAGCTGGACGTCAGACTCGGGGCGAGGACCGCACACACTTGGCGGCCTATCCAACCCAATCCTGGAGGGAAGCACAGATGCGAATCGGAATCCCGCGCGAGAGCGCAGCGGGTGAGGCACGCGTGGCCGCCACGCCGGAAACCGTCAAGAAGCTGGTGGGGCAAGGGCATGAGTTGCTCGTGCAACACGGCGCCGGTGGGGCTGCTGGCGCCACCGACGAGGCCTACGCCGCGGCCGGTGCGCAGCTGGTGGATGCCCCCACCGCCCTGGGTGCAGCCCTGGTGCTGAAGGTGCAGCGGCCCGACACGGCAGAGCTGGCGCAGATGCAGCGCGGCGCCGCACTGGTGGGCATGCTCAACCCCTTTGACAGCGCCGGGCTGGCGCAGCTGGCCCAGGCCGGGCTGAGCGCGTTTGCGCTGGAGGCGGCGCCGCGCACCACGCGTGCGCAAAGCCTGGACGTGCTTTCCAGCCAGGCCAATGTGGCGGGCTACAAGGCGGTGCTGCTGGCCGCCCACCACTACCCGCGCCTCTTTCCCATGCTGATGACGGCCGCAGGCACCATCAAGGCCGCACGCGTGGTGGTGCTGGGCGTGGGCGTGGCAGGCCTGCAGGCCATTGCCACGGCCAAGCGCCTGGGCGCCACGGTGGAGGCCTCGGACGTGCGTCCGGCGGTGAAGGAACAGGTGGAGAGCCTGGGCGCCAAATTCATCGACGTGCCCTACGAGACCGACGAAGAGCGCGAGGCCGCCCAGGGCACGGGCGGCTATGCGCGGCCCATGCCCGAGAGCTGGCTGCAGCGCCAGCGCGCCGAGGTGGCCAAGCGCGTGGCGCTGGCCGATGTGGTCATCACCACCGCCCTCATCCCAGGCCGCGCCGCGCCCACGCTGCTGAGCGAGGACATGGTGCGCTCCATGCGCGCGGGCTCGGTGGTGGTGGACCTGGCCGCGGGCAAGGGCCCGCAGGGGCATGACGGCAACTGCCCCCTCACCCAGGCCGGGCAGACGGTGGTGGCGCATGGCGTGACCCTGGTGGGCCTGAGCAATGTGCCGGCCCTGGTGGCCGCCGATGCCTCGGCCCTCTACGCGCGCAATGTGCTGGACTTTCTCAAGCTGGTGCTGCCAGCGGGTGCCGCAGCCCTCGAGCTGCCCGCAGACGACGACATCGTCAGCGCCTGCCTGGTCACGCACAACGGCAGCGTTTTACGCAAAGGCTGAGCCCCGTATGGACACCGTATCCCCCACCCTCGTCAACCTCATCATCTTCGTGCTGGCCATCTACGTGGGCTACCACGTGGTGTGGACGGTCACCCCGGCCCTGCACACGCCGCTGATGGCCGTGACCAATGCCATCTCGGCCATCGTCATCGTGGGCGCCATGCTGGCCGCCGCGCTGACTGAAACGGCGCTGGGCAAATACCTGGGCACCTTTGCCGTGGCCCTGGCCGCGGTCAACATCTTTGGCGGCTTTTTGGTGACGCGGCGCATGCTGGAGATGTTCAAGAAGAAGGAGAAGCAATGATGAGCATGAACCTGGTCGTGCTGCTGTACCTGGTGGCCAGCGTCTGCTTTATTCAGGCGCTCAAGGGGCTGTCGCACCCCACCACCTCCATCCGGGGCAATGTGTTTGGCATGCTGGGCATGGCCATTGCCGCGCTCACCACGGTGGCGCTCATCGTCAAGCTGGCCTCGCAGCAAGGGCTGGCCAACCCCTACTTCGGTTTGAGCTATGTGTTGGCGGGCTTGGTGCTGGGCGGTGGCCTGGGCGCCTATATGGCCAAGAAGGTCGAGATGACCAAGATGCCCGAGCTGGTGGCCTTCATGCACAGCATGATCGGGCTGGCGGCGGTGTGCATCGCCATCGTGGCGGTGGTGGAGCCCTGGGCCTTCCAAATCACCACGCATGGCGGCCCCATCCCGGGCGGCAACCGCGTGGAGCTGGCGCTGGGGGCCTTCATCGGTGCGGTGACCTTCAGTGGCTCCGTGATTGCCTACGGCAAGCTCTCGGGCGGCTACAAGTTCCGCCTCTTCCAGGGCGCGCCGGTGCAGTTCCCGCTGCAGCACCCGCTCAACCTGGTGCTGGGGCTGGCTGCGCTGTTCTTCTGCTTTGGCTTTTGGCATTCACAAAGCCTGATGGACTTTGCCCTGGTCACGGCGCTGGGCCTGCTGCTGGGGGTGCTGCTCATCATCCCCATCGGCGGCGCGGACATGCCGGTGGTGGTGTCCATGCTCAACAGCTACTCGGGCTGGGCGGCGGCGGGCATTGGCTTTTCGCTCAACAACAGCATGCTCATCATTGCCGGCTCGCTGGTGGGCAGCTCGGGGGCCATCCTGAGCTACATCATGTGCAAGGCCATGAACCGCAGCTTCTTCAACGTCATCCTGGGTGGCTTTGGGGGTGATGCAGCCGCGGCCCAGACGGCGGGCGCGCAGCGCAGCGTCAAGAGCGGCAGCGCCGACGACGCGGCCTTCATCCTCGGCAACGCCGACAGCGTCATCATCGTGCCCGGCTATGGCTTGGCGGTGGCGCGCGCGCAGCATGCGGTCAAGGAGCTGGCACTCAAGCTCAGCGCCAAGGGCGTGACGGTGAAGTACGCCATCCACCCCGTGGCCGGGCGCATGCCGGGCCATATGAACGTGCTGCTGGCCGAGGCCGAAGTGCCCTACGACCAGGTGCATGAGATGGAAAACATCAACGGCGAATTCGGCCAGGCCGACGTGGCCATCGTGCTGGGCGCCAACGACGTGGTCAACCCGGCCGCGCTGCAAAAGGGCTCGGCCATTTACGGCATGCCGATTCTGGAGGCCTACAAGGCCCGCACCATCATCGTCAACAAGCGCTCCATGGCCGCGGGCTACGCGGGCTTGGACAACGAGCTGTTCTACATGGACAAAACCATGATGGTGTTTGGCGACGCCAAAAAAGTCGTGGAAGACATGGTCAAGGCCATCGAATAGCCCCACCATGCCGTGCCCGGGTCTTGCTGCATCCGTCTCGGTGCGCTATCGAATCCCCTGATGGGGCGCGGGCACGACGCGCCGACAATCGAGATGTCGTTTTGGGAGAAGGACGTGATGGACAAACTCTGGCTGAAGCACTACCCCGCAGGCGTGCCAGCAACCTTGGACTACAGCGTTTACAGCACGCTGCTGGATTTGATTGAGACTGCATTCAAGAAGCATGCCGCCCTGCCCGCTTACAAGATGATGGGCAGCAGCCTGGACTTTGCCCAGGTAGACAGCGCCTCCCAGGCTCTGGCCGCTTACCTGCAACACCTGGGCCTGGAAAAGGGCGACCGCGTCGCCCTCATGATGCCCAACATCCCCCAGTACCCCGTGGCCGTGGCCGCCGTGCTGCGCGCGGGCTTTGTGGTGGTCAACGTCAACCCGCTCTACACCCCGCGCGAGCTGGAACACCAGCTCAAGGACTCCGGCGCGCGCGCCATCATCATCCTGGAGAACTTCGCCGCCACGCTGCAGCAGGTGCTGCCGCAAGTGCCCACGCGCCATGTGTTGCTGGCCTCCATGGGCGACATGCTGGGCTTCAAGGGCATGCTGGTCAACGCCGTGGTGCGCCACGTCAAAAAGCTGGTGCCCGCTTTTGAGATCCCCCAGGCCGTGAGCTTCATACAGGCCCTGGCCCAGGGCCGCGCCCTGCCCTACACCCGCCCCACGCTCAACGGCAACGACATCGCCGTGCTGCAGTACACCGGCGGCACCACGGGTGTGTCCAAGGGTGCCGTGCTGCTGCACCGCAATCTGGTGGCCAACACCCTGCAGGCCGCCGCCTGGTACCAGCCTGCGCTCAAGAAGCTGGCCGAAGGCGAGCAGCTGGTGCAAATCAGCGCCCTGCCGCTCTATCACATCTTCGGATTCACCACCAATCTGATGCTGTCGCTGCACGTGGGCGGCTGCAATGTGCTCATTCCCAACCCGCGTGATCTGCCGGGCCTGTTCAAAGAGCTGGCGCGCCAGCGCTTTCACTGTTTGCCGGCCGTCAACACCCTGTTCCTGGCCATGGCCAACCACCCCGGTTTTGCCAGCGTGGACTGGAGCTCGCTCAAACTCTCGGTGGGCGGCGGCATGGCAGTGCAACAGGCCACGGCCAAGCTCTGGCTGGAGAAAACCGGCTGCCCCATCTGCGAGGGCTATGGCCTGTCTGAGACCTCGCCCGTGGCCAGCTGCAACCCCACCGACTCCAAGGCCTACACCGGCACCATTGGCATGCCCGTGCCCGACACCGAACTGGCCCTGCTGGACGACGACGGCGCCCCGGTGCCCGAAGGTACGGCGGGCGAAATCGCCATCCGCGGCCCGCAAGTCATGGCCGGCTACTGGCAGCGCCCCGACGAAACCGCCAAGGTCATGACAGCCGACGGCTTCTTCCGCAGCGGCGACATCGGCATGGTCGACGAGCGCGGCTTCTTCCGCATCGTGGACCGCAAGAAGGACATGATTCTGGTCAGCGGCTTCAACGTCTATCCCAACGAGATTGAAGACGTGCTGACGCAAATGGAAGGCGTGCTGGAATGCGCCGCCGTGGGCGTGCCCGATGCGCACAGCGGCGAGGCCGTGAAAGTGGTGCTGGTGCGCAAGAACCCGCAACTCACCGATGCCGACGTGCGCAGCTACTGCGAGACCCACCTCACCGGTTACAAGCGACCCAAGCTGATTGAATTCCGCACCGAGCTGCCCAAGACACCGGTGGGCAAAATCCTGCGGCGCGAGCTGCGCCAATCAAGCTGATCGGGCGGGCTCCACCGCATCGAGCCCCCAAAATGCAAGGCGCCGCCAGAGCGTCTCTACCGTCGGCGCGCGAGGAGGCCGCTGTGCTCGAACAACGTTACGAAAAGACCGAGGCCGGACGCCAGGAAATCCGCCAACGCCAGCTCGTGGCCTCGCGCGCAACACGCACGCTGCTGCTGCTCATCACGCCCGAAAAGCCCGCCGCCCAATGGCTGGGGCTGGTGCAAGGCGCACAGGCCCAAGACCTGGCGCAACTGCTGGAGCTGGGCCTGCTGGCCCGCCAAGCTCGCCGCAGCCGCCAAGGCGCGGGCCCGATCGGCAGCACCGACAGCAGCCTGCCCAGCTCGCAGTTCTCATCCCCGCCCAGCGACTGGGCCGACCTGAGCCGCTGGCCTCACAGCCGCCTCAGCAACACCGCCCCCCTGCTGCCCGACAACTGGGCGCAGCGCCCGCCCACGGCCACGCCGCCCAAGTCCCGCTACGAAGCCCTCTACGCCCGGCTCACTGAACTGGCCAGCAAGCAGCTGGGCCTCATCAAAGGCTACCGCTACAGCCTGGACATCGAACGCGCCGCCGACATCGACGCCCTGCTCAAAGTGGCCGAGCGCTTGGTCGCCGACATCGAAGCCACCCACGGGCGCATCCGCGCCCGCGCCGTGCGCGAACACCTGGGTTTGAGCGCCTAGCCCCGCAAGAGGCGGCGGCGCTGGCACACTAGCCGGTTTGTTCACGCCTTGTGTTGTTGCGCCATGCCTGCCCGCATCTTTGTTGACACGCCGCTGCACGCGGACAGTGCCGAAATCAGCCTGCCCGCCGCGGCAGCCCGCCACGTGCAAGTGCTGCGCCTGCAGCCCGGCCACAGCGTGCTCGTGTTCGACGGGCGGGGCGGAGAATGGCAAGCCGAAGTCACCCACATGGGCCGCAGCGAGGTGCGCGTGCGCCTGCTGGCGCGCCACGTGGTGCAGCGCGAACTCAGCCACGGTGTGCACCTGGCCGTGGTGATGCCCGCCAACGACCGCATGGACGGCCTGGTGGAAAAAGCCACCGAGCTGGGCGCAGCCAGCATCCAGCCCCTCATGGCCGAGCGCTCCGTGCTGCGCCTCTCGGGTGAGCGCGCGCAAAAGAAATGCGCGCACTGGCTGGGCGTGGCCGTGGCCGCCGCCGAGCAATGCGGCCGCACCCAGTTGCCGCTGGTGCACCCCGTGCAAAACCTCGCCAGCTGGCTGGCCCAACTCAGCCCCGACAGCAGCCAACGCCGCTGGCTGCTCAGCCCCGGCGCCCAGCAAACCCTGGCCACCGCCCTGCCCCAGCCCGGCACCACCACCCTGGTGCTCAGCGGCCCCGAAGGCGGCCTCAGCCCCGCCGAAGAAGCCGCCGCCCTCGCCCGCGGCTTCACCGCCCTGGCCCTGGGCCCGCGCATCCTGCGCGCCGACACCGCCCCCCTGGCCGTGCTGGGCACGCTCTCATTGCTGGGTGCAGATGGGGTTTGATTGATGTGCCCCGGTCTGCCATCGTGCAATCAGGGCTGTTGTTGACACCACCTCGGCATCAAAGCCCAGGCGGGGGTGGTAGGCCGCGCAGGCCCTATGCGGGCGGCAGCTACTTGCCAACTTGTGCAGGCAGATTCGTCGTTTCCTTGCGGGTTACCAAATACAGGAGCGGGCCAAAAGAACCCGCAACCAAGGTAATGGTCAGCCATATCCATGGGTTTCGTCCAAGACCTTTGGCGTCGCGCCACATCCAAAAAATAAACAGCACTAGGGCAATAGCCAGATCAACTATGACCTGAATTCCGGCGAGGTTTTGAATTTGATACTTCAAAATCCCATCCGGCCCGTACTGCATCACCGCAGCGGCCGTCAGGGCACCAAATGCAAAAATTACAAGCATCAAAAATAGTCGTCTCATGACTTCAAATCTCTTTGGGGTTGCGCAAAATTCACCCCGACAGCCGGGCTTCGCAGCTGCTGACACAGGTATTCAGACAGCCAATCGCGCTTGAGCTGATACATCGTCGACACACAAGCCTTGGCTGCACTTTTGAGGGTGACGCACAGCCATATCGGGCAGGCAATGTGGTTTCTTTGATTTGTCTTGAATCTCAAGAGTAGACTGAAGTGCCTCGATTTCGACTCGCCTCCCCGTATTTGGGTGGAGAAGGCCAGCAGCGCCAGTGGCGCCGTGGGGACGGTGGGCCCACAGACTGCTTTTGCGCCCCGTAGGCCTAGCGTGCCCTCACGCTGCCCGGGTTGCGCTCATGGGACAGTCATACCCGTTCACCGTCGCAGGTCGCCGACGCCGCGCGGCCAGCGCCCCGATGCCGCCCAGCAACAGCGCCCAGTTGCTGGGCTCCGGCACCGCGCTGATGCTGTTGACGGTGAAGCTCACGTCGTGCTCGCCGTATTGCACGGTCAGCCCGTAGATCAGCCCATTGCCCTCGCCCCAGGCGGTGTCAAAGCTGCCACTGAAGCTGCCGCTGGTGTTGATCAGCGTGAACTGGTCGCCAATTTGCGCCTGGTAGTCGCTGAATTTCAGCAGCACCTTGCCGTCGTACACGGCGTTGCCCGACAGCCGCAGCAGCCCATGCGTGCTGCCGACTTGCAGGCCACCGGGCTGCGTGGCCGCGAAGTTGGCCTGTGCCGCCACATCAAAGCTCAGCATGGAGGGGTCAGCCAAGGTCATGGGGGCGCTGACCACCAGGCTGCCGCTGCGGCCCACGTGCAGCGTGCCCAGGCTGTTGTCCAGTGGGCTGGTGAGGTAGAGCGTGCCTCCTTCGGCGGCAATCACGCCCTGGTTGACGATGCTGCCACTGCCGTCGCCCACACCGCCTCTGCCGTACACCGTGTGCCCGGCGGCGATGGTCAGGGCCTGGCCGTTGGTTTGGATGTAGCCCACCTGGTTCTGGCCCAGACGCGTCTGCCCGCGGCCTGCCAGAGTGGTGTCGCCACGCAGGACCAGCGTGGAGGAAACATTGGGCACTGAGCCAGGCAAATTCAGTGTTCCTTCTACGGTGATGGTGCCTGTGGTGTAGAGCTTGTGACCTGGATCCATGGTCAAGCTGTCGGCAATGGTCACGTCGTTGAGGCGCAGGGAGTCCCCAGTCCTGAAGGTTCCGGTGAGCCTCAAGTTTTCGTAGTCGGCGCCGCCCAGCTTGCCCTGCCCCAGGCTTTGAATCGTGCCGCCGCTGATTGCGCCACTGACCCGCAGATCACCCCCATCGGCGACCTGCACCAGGCCCTGCGTGTTGTCAAAGGGAAGGTCTTTGCTGGACGCAATGTTGAGCGGGCTGCTGCCCTCGGCCAGCACCAGCCCCCGGTTGACGACGCGGCCTGTGCTGTCACCCAGGTAGCCCGAGCCACGCAGGGTGTGCCCCGCGGCGATGGTGAGCGTGGCATCGCCGGTGCTGATGGCCCCAGCCAGCCCCCCAGGGTAGGTGCTCATCACCGTTTGCCCGCTACCGGCCAACACGGTGTCGCCGCTCAGGACCATCAAGGACTGGATGCCCGGCCCGCCAGGAATGCTCAAGGTCCCAAGGTTGGTGATGGTGCCGGAGACTTCAATGGAGCTGCCAGCGTCAATCTGCAGTGAGCCGACCAGCGTCAGGTCCCGAAAGCTGCCTCTTTGCAGCGCAGCAGAGCCCACGCCCTCAATCCGCCCGCCATGCAAGGTGCCGCTGAGGTTGAGCGCGTTGCCATGGTCAATACGGACCACGCCCTGGGTGTTGTCAAAGGTCTTGTCGCTGCTGCTGTCCACCTCGATGTAGAGCGGGCTGGTGCCTTGCCCCCAGACCAAGCCCTTGTTGACGAAGCCCCCCGTTCCGTCGCCCAACAGGCCCTTGCCAGTCAGGACGTGGCCCGTGTCGATGGTGAGGGTGTAGCCGTTGTTGTTGATCGCGCTGGCATAGCGGCCACCGACCTGGCTCATGACGGTTTCGCCGCTGCCCGTCAGCAAGGTATCGGCACCCAGATTGATGCTGGCAAAGCCTCTGCTATCGGCCGCCAGGTTCAATGCACCGTGGTTGGTGATGGTGCCCCCGTAGACGGTGAGCGAGCTCCCCCCGACGATGCTCAGGCTGCCGCTATGGATGCTCAGTCGGCCAACACTGCGGATGCTGCTGAGGGTGACATCGGAGATGTTGAGGGCACTGGGGTTGGCGATCACCACGTCCCAAAAGCTGTTGTTGGGCACCACCTGAGTGCTCCAGCTCCCGCCGTCGTCCCAGTCACCGTAGCCGCCCAGCCAGACCGCTTCCAGTGCATGGGCTGAAGGCAGTGCCAGGCAAGCCGCCAAACCGGTCAAAGCGAGGTGAATCGTCCGACGCAAGGGAGAGGGGTACAGCGCACACCGTCCCGACAAGCGGGATGCAATAGGCAGTGAAGGCATGGGGAGCTCCTGTCGCTGGTCGAGCACGGAGGCGTGCCCGTGAGACGCAATGCTGGCGAAATGTCCGTTCGCCGTCGCCCACCCAGTCCTGTGGCAGCGCCTCGCCGACGTCAACCAAGAAAGGGACAATCACCCAGCGTTCGAGGGGTAGACATGCCGCCACAGCGAGCCCGGCGACATTCAATGGGCCGGTCCACATGGGCCCGCGGCGGGGTAGTTCGGCCGCACAAGCTTCGGCTTTGAGCTGCAGCCAGCGCGGCAGCAGGGCGACGATGGGGCGCAGGCGCCGAGCAGCGCTCACTGCTGGGTGCGGATGGGGTTTGATGGCGGCAGAGCTCTACAGCTCTTGCCCGATGCGGATCAGCGAACCGTTTTCATCAATCAGCGCAAACTCGCGCATGCCCCAGGGCTTGTCTTCAAGCTCGATGATGCGCGGCATGCCCGTCTTGGGCAGGCCAAGGGCCGCGTATTCGCGGTAGAGGGCGTCCACATCATTCACCCGGAAATAGCAGCCAAAGGCGGACTGCTGCGGCAGCAGATCCTCGTGCAAAAAGAAGTGAATCTCCAGCGTGCCCCGGTCTGCAATTGCGTAGTCGGGGGCCGGCGGCGTCGACACCACCTCGGCATCAAAGCCCAGGCGGCGGTAAAAGGCCAGCGTCGCCTCCATGGATTTCGCTGGCAGCACGGGGATTGAGCGGTCAACCTCAGTCATCGGTCTTCAAGAGGGCTATCGGCATTAAGAGGCGTCCGGACAGGGCAGCCGGTACAGATCGCGGGCCAGTCCATCGGGGAATACAGGGCGGGCCACTTTCACGGCGCCTCAGAACCTCAATGCATCAAGCTCCGCTGCGCGACAGTCGGGCTGAAAACACCGTACCGCCGGAGCTTGTGGACGGGCAGCCCCCCACAAAATTGGCGTACTTGGCATCGACCTGGAATGTCTGGGCCACATAGCCAGATGCCCCGAGGGTGAAGCCGTATTTGCCGGGTTGTGTGAACAAGCCGCACGGCAAGGTGCATACCAGCGAGTCCCCGTTTCGCGTGATCGAGGTGCCGCCAGCTGAGAGCACTTCACCCCGCACCGGCGTGCCGGCAAGGGTCACGTCCGAGATGGTGACCGTGCCCAGGCTGCGGCCCTGCTCATCCGTCACAGACTCGATGCGAAGAACAGGGTCCATGGCGGTGTGCACACATGCCCCAACCAGAGAATCGTCAGAACCACCACCGCCACATGCCGCAAGGGCGACGGTCGAGAGAAGAGTGCAGAGCCGAAGTTGCTTCATGGTTTTCCCAAAGGGGTTGGCACGGGGTCACGCCGCCAGGACGACCGACCCCCAGACCGCATCTGCAGCCCCGCCAGTCGAGAACAGCCTCATGCTAGAGCCCCCCCTGCCCAAGAGGAAGTCATACCGATGGGGGAAGGGGTTACCCAAGTACCGCCTGGGCGGCTGCGGCTCCAGGCCCTATCCAGCTGAAGCGCGAAACACTTTGGCCTGCGTGCTCTACAGACTCCAGAAACATGGCAAACGGCCGCACCCAGGCCCCCGAGTTGTTGTACAGCGGCCGATAGAGCACCAGCGGCTCCAGCGACTCGCTGTGGCGAACGACACCCAGCACCTCGTACTCGCCACCCTTGTAGTGACGGTAGCGGCCGAGGGGGATGGAGGGCAGAGGGGGGAGCTCGTTGGTCATGGTGAAGAAGGGCGCATCGCCGCGCAGCGGTGGCCGCTTGGTGTGTGCAAGGCGGAGCGAAAACCGACCCGCATCAAGTTTGATTGCGCGCCGAGCCCGCCACCAAATCAAACCGATACAGGCGGCACTCGATGGGGCCGTTCCACATGGGCACGCGGCGGTTGGCTTTGAGGCGCAGTTGGCCTTCGAGTTTCATTTCGGGGCACAGCAGCCAGGCGGTCCAGCCGGCGGGGTTTTGGGTGTAGGCACGTTTCCAGTGGGCGGCCAGGCGGGGGAAGAAGTCGGCGTCGGCGTGGCGTTGGTCCTCGCCTGGGTCGGTGGCGAAGGGCAGGGGGCGGTGGTGGGTGGCGGCTTTACCCAACACTTCGATGCGCTCACCGTAGGGTGGGTTGAGCATGAGGGTGCCGCCCAGGCCTTCGGGCAGGGTGGGTGCCGGGCGCTCCAGGGCGTCACCGCCGTTGAATTGCACGGCGTGGGCCACGCCAGCGCGGGCGGCGTTGCGCTGGGCGAAGTCGACCATGCGGAAGCTCACGTCGCTGCCGTAGATGGGCACGCGCGGGGGGTGTTCGGCCGCGCGGGCTTCGGCTTTGAGTTGCTGCCAGCGTGGCAGCAGGGCGGCGAAGGGGCGCAGGCGCTCGAAGGCGAAGCGGCGCAGTTGGCCGGGCGCGATGTTGCAGGCGATTTGCGCGGCCTCAATGGCGATGGTGCCGCTGCCGCAGCAGGGGTCGACCAGGGCGCCGCCAGCTTCGGGGGTGCCGCGCCAACCAGCGGCGGCGAGCATGGCCGCGGCCAGGGTTTCTTTGAGGGGGGCGTCGCCTTTGTCCTCGCGCCAGCCGCGTTTGAAGAGGGGCTCGCCCGAGCTGTCGACGTAGAGGGTGGCGTACTCGGGGCCCAGGTGCAGTTGCAGGGGCAGGTCGGGGTGACGCGTGTCGACGCTGGGGCGCTCGCCAGTGGCTTCGCGCAGCACATCGCACACGGCGTCTTTGATGCGCAGGGTGGCGAAGTTGAGGCTGCGCAGGGGCGAGCGCTGGGCGGTGGTGTCCACGCGCAGGGTGTGGCGCGGGGTGATCCAGCGGTTCCAGTCGGTGCGCCGCGCCAGGGCGTAGAGGTCGTCTTCGTGGCGGTAGGGCGCGCTGTCGAGTTCGATGAGCACGCGCTGGGCCAGGCGGCTGTGCAGGTTCAGGCGCAGCACGGCTTCGGCATGGCCCTCCACGGCCACGCCGCCGCGCTGGGTTTGGCGGCGCAGGTCGGGGCAGATGCGCTGCACCTCCTCATCCAGCCAGGGCTCGACGCCTGCGGCGCAGGGCAGAAAGAGGTAGAGCACTTCGCTCGCTTCGGGGTGGGGCACGTTCATCCCCAGATTGTCTCAGCCTCGGCTGGGTTCCAGTGGTAGACCAGGCGCTCAAAGTCCGGCAGCGGCACGGGCCGCGCAAAGCGGTAGCCCTGGAAGGCGTGGCAGCCCATGCGCCCGAGCAGGGCGTGTTGGGCGTCGGTTTCCACGCCCTCGGCGATGACGTCCAGGCCCAGGCTGTTGCCCATCTGGATGACGGCGTGGGCGATGGCGCGGGCATTCGCCTCCGTGAGCAGGTCGCGCACAAAGCTTTGGTCGATTTTGAGCTGCGCCAGCGGCAGGCGCTTGAGGTAGGCCAGCGAGGAGTAGCCGGTGCCGAAGTCGTCCAGCGAGAAGCGCAGGCCCAGCGCACGCAGCTGCTCCATGAGCGCGATGACGGCTTCGACGTCCTCGATGACCGCGCTTTCGGTGATCTCCAGCTTGAGGCTGTGCGCGGGCACGCTGCTGCGCTGCAGCAGGTCGATCAGGTGGTCGGCAAAGCCTTTTTGGCGGAACTGCCGCACGCTGAGGTTGACCGCCAGCGACAGCGGCGCGAGCAAAGGGTCCGTGGCCCAGCGCCCCAGCAGCTCGCAGGTTTGGCGCAGCACCCACTGGCCCAGGGGTTCGATGAGGCCGGTCTGCTCGGCCAGGGGGATGAACACGGCAGGGGAGATCCAGCCGCGCGTGGGGTGGCGCCAGCGCAGCAGCAGCTCGCCGCCGATGAGCTGGCCCGAGCGCCCCACCTGCGCCTGGCAGTGCAGCTCCAGCTCCCCGGCTTGCAGGGCACTGCGCAGGTCCAGCTCCAGGGCGATGCGTTCGGCCATTTCGGCCTGCACGCGCGGGTCGAAGAAGCAAATGCGATTGCGGCCCTGGGATTTGGCCTGGTACATGGCGTGGTCGGCGGCTTTGAGCAAATCCTCAGGGTTGGCCACTGGGCTGCCGCCCCACAGCACGATGCCAATGCTGGGCGTGCTGTGGTGCAAGTAGCCGTCGAGCTGGTAGGGCTGGCCCAGCACGTGCAAGAGCTTTTCAGCGGCCACCTCGGCGGCCACTTCAACACTGCGCGCACCGGGCTCGGTGCTGCTGCCAAGGTCTTGCAACACCACCACGAATTCGTCGCCACCCCAGCGCGCCACGGTGTCATCGGCGCGCAGCACGCGCTGGATGCGCTGGGCCACCTCTTTGAGCATGAGGTCGCCCATGCTGTGGCCCTTGTTGTCGTTCAGAACTTTGAAGTGGTCCAGGTCGATGAACAGCAGCGCACCGCTGCGCGAGTGGCGCCGCGCCGAAACCAGGGCATGCTGCAGCCGGTCCATGAGCAGGCGGCGATTGGGCAGCTCGGTGAGGGCGTCGTAAAAGGCCAGGCGCTCGATTTCGGCTTCGACCTGCTTGCGCTCGGTGATGTCGCGCGTCAGGCCCACAAACAGCGGTTGGCCTTCACGCTCGATTTGCGACAGCCCCAGCGTCATGGGAAAGACCGTGCCATCTTTGCGCAGACCCGAAACATCGCGGTTTTGCCCAATCACACGCGCCACGCCGTGGCTGAAGTAGTTGGCGATGTATTGCTTGTGGTGCTGGCTGTCGGGCAGCGGCATGAGCACATTGACATTGCGCCCCAGCAGCTCTTCCATCGGGTAGCCGAACATGCGGCAAGCGGCGGGGTTGATGGATTCGATCACCCCGCTGGCATCGGTGGTGATCACACCGTCGAGCATGTGGTCCAAGATGGCTTGGGTGTGGCTGGCTTGGTCGCGCAGCTGCTGCTCGGTCTGGCGCGCTTGGGTGATGTCCAGCAGCGTGGCCACGATGCGCAGCGCCCGGCCCTGCCCGTCCCAGGCGGTGGCCCGGCCTTTGGCGTGAATCCACACCACCTGCCCGCTGCTGTGCTGCATGCGGAACTGCTGCGACCAGCCCGAAGCGTCGGTGTGCGCAATTTGCTGCTGCAGCGCCTCGTTCACGCTGAGCTGGTCGCGCTCCTCCACATGTTGCAGCCACTGGCGCAGCGGCACGGCCTCGGGCGTGGGCGGGCAGCCCAGCATGTGCCAGCAGCGCGCGTCGCTGTGCAGCAAATCGGTGGACACATGCCAGTCCCACAGCCCCAGGGCCGCACCGTCCAGCGCCAGCGCGGTGCGCTGGGCGGCCTCGCGTTCGGCCTCGAACTGGCGCTGGCGCATGGCCACCAGCTGCAGGCGCCGCCGCTGCCACAGCCCCAAGCCGGAGAGCGCCATCAAAGTAATGGCCCCGCCCGTGAGCAAGGCCAGCATGACTTGGCGCCGCCAGGGCGCCTCCACATCGGCCACCGAGCGCCCCACGGCCACCACCAGGTGTTTGTTCAGCACAAAGCCCTCGGGCTTGATGGTGCGCACGCCCACCAGACGCTCGTCGTCGCTGAGCACCGACTTCATGTGCTGCAGGCTGCTGAGTTCGCCCTCGCGGACATGCCGGGCCAGGATGGACCCGGCCGTGGCCCGCATGTTTTTGCCCACCCAATCGGGTCGCTCGGGCAGGACGCCAAAGAGCAGGCCGTCCTCATGCGCCATGGCCACCCATTGGTTGGCCGAGGGCTGGGCCATGCCCATGACGAGCTGGAAATACTCCGGCTCCAGCGTCGCCGCCACCACCCCGCTGAAGATGCCGCGATGGTTGAAGGCGGCCCGCGACAGCGTCACCGTGTAGACCCCCATCGCGCTCTCGTAGGGCTCTGAGAGGTAGAGCTGGTTCATGGCCGGCGTGTTCGAGGGCAGGCGAAAGTAGTCGCGCTGGCTCACATCACGGTGAAGCATTTCCGGGAATGAGCTCGCCACCACCACCCCCTGCGGGCTCACCAGTGTCATGCCACGCACCCCGGGAATGGAGCGCGCCAGCGTGCTCAGCAGTTCACTGCCACGCTGCGTGCGGGTGGCCTCGCCCCAGGCGGCGCTTTGCAACATCACGGTCTTGAGCGCGGTGTGTGCCGACACCAGTTGCTGACCCAGCACGTTGTCCAAGGCCTCCACCTGGGCTTGCAGCTTGTCGCTTTCGGTGCGCAACAACACGTCCCGCTCATGGTGCAGCCACAGCGAGGCCACCGCCCAGCACAGCCCCAGCACAGCGCCGGTACCTAGCCAGTGGCGGCGGGTATCCCTTCTGAAACTTTGGGTGGTCAGCTCGGGCATGCAAGAGCACGTGAAAAGGTACAGACGAGGGCAAGCGTCCAAAAGCGCCCGCCATGGTGCGCGGATTCGCCCGCGCGCATTCCGTAAATTTATGGGGGATTTTGAGGCCTACCGGGGGAATAGGCTATTGATTTCTTCCGAGCACTCGAGTAGGAAAATCTCAGCGCCTTAGCGCGCTTTGCGTTGCGCGGCGGGTGCGATGCGCAGCGCCTCTCGGTACTTGGCCACCGTGCGGCGGGCCACTTGGATGCCTTGCTCTTCCAGCATCTGGGCCAGCTGGTTGTCCGACAGCGGCTTGGCCGCGTCCTCCGCCGCCACAAACTGCTTGATGAGCGCACGCACCGCCGTGCTGGAGGCGGAGCCCCCGGTCTCGGTGCTGAGGCCGCTGCCGAAAAAGTACTTCAGCTCGAAAGTGCCCCAGGGCGTGGCCATGTATTTGGCCGTGGTGACGCGCGAGATGGTGGACTCGTGCAACTCCAGCTCGTCGGCGATTTCGCGCAGCACCAGCGGCTTCATGGCCAGCTCGCCGTGGGTGAAGAAGCCGCGCTGGCGCCGCACAATGGCCTGGCTCACGCGCAGGATGGTGTCAAAGCGCTGCTGCACGTTTTTGATGAACCAGCGCGCCTCCTGCAGCTGGCCGCCAAGCGGCGTCTGGCTCAGACCGCGCGCGGCGCGCAGCGCCTCGGCGTAGAGTTGGTTGATGCGCAGGCGCGGCATCACATCGGGGTTGAGCTGCACGTCCAGACCGCGCCCGGTTTTGCGCACGATGACATCGGGCACCACGGCGCTGGCCTCGGTGCGGCCAAAACGCCGCGCCGGGTGTGGCTCCAGCGTGGCGATGAGGGCCGCGGCCTCGCGCAGCGCTTCTTCGTCCGCGCCGGTGAGCAAGGCCAGGCGGCGCCAGTCGCGCCGGCCCAGCAGGCCCAAGTCCTGCTGGCACACGCGCAGCGCCAGCTGCTGCTGCGGGCTGGGGCTTTGGCGCTGCAGCTGCAATTGCAGGCATTGCGCCAGGTCGCGCGCGCCCACGCCGGTGGGGTCCATGCTGTGCAGCAGGGCCAGGGCCAGGCGCAGCGCGTCGTGCACGGCCTCGCGCTCTTCCTCGCTGCTGTCGGGGCTGGCAAAGCTCTCGGCCAACTCTTCCAGCGAGTCTTCCAAAAAGCCGTCTTCGTTGAGAGATTCGATCAGCGCCAGCAAGGCCGCGCGGTCCATGGCGCCCAGCTGCATGCCCGCCATTTGCTCGCGCAAATGGTCTTGCAGCGTGACGACGCCGGCGTCGCGCTCCTGCGCGCCGTCCTCACCCTCGCCACCCAGGCCTTCGCCGCGCAGCGAAGGCAGCTCGCGGATGCCGTCGAAATCGTCGTGCTCGGTGCCGTTTTCCCAGTCGTCACGCTCGGTGCCGCCAAAGTCCTCGGCCTTGAGCTCGCCGTTGGCCTCGCCCTCATGCGCGGCGTCGCCGCCTTCAGCGCTGGGTTCGTGCACGCGCTCAGAGGCCGGAGCGGCGAGGGGGGTGCTGCCTTCGGCGCGCTCGTCGCCCTCGCTGTCGGGCTCCAGCAGCGGGTTGCTGGCCAGCATCTGCTCCACCTCCTGCTGCAGCTCCAGCGTGGAGAGCTGCAGCAGCCGTATGGACTGCTGCAGCTGCGGCGTCAGCGCCAGGTTCTGCGAAAGGCGTACCTGCAGGGTGGGTCTCATGGCGGGCCCTGCAGGCGCTTACATGCGGAAGTTCTCGCCCAGGTACACGCGGCGCACATCGGGGTTGTCGACGATGTCGGCGGGGGCGCCTTCAGCCAGAACGGCCCCTTCGCTGATGATGTAGGCACGGTCGCAAATACCCAATGTCTCTCGCACGTTGTGGTCGGTGATGAGCACGCCAATGCCGCGCTCTCGGAGGAAATGAATGATGCGCTGGATCTCTAAAACAGCTATGGGGTCAACCCCGGCAAAGGGCTCGTCCAGCAGGATGAAACGCGGCTGAGTGGCCAGGGCGCGTGCAATTTCCACACGGCGGCGCTCGCCACCGGAGAGCGCCGGGGCCGGGCTGTCGCGCAGCCGCTCGATGGAGAGCTCGTGCAGCAGGCGGTCGAGTTCGGCGTCCACGCGGGCTTTGGGCCAGGGCTTGCCCTTGTCGTCCACCTGCAGCTCCAGCACCGCGCGCACGTTTTCGGCCACGGTGAGCTTGCGAAAAATCGACGCCTCCTGCGGCAGATAGCTCAGCCCCATGCGCGCGCGCTCATGGATGGGCAGGCGCTGCACGGGTTTGCCGTCGATGTGGATGCTGCCCGCATCGGCCCGCACCAGGCCGACGATCATGTAGAAGCTGGTGGTCTTGCCCGCGCCGTTGGGACCCAGCAGGCCCACCACCTCGCCGCTGCGCAGGTCCACGTGCACGTTCTTGACGACCTTGCGCACGCCATAGCTTTTCTGCAGGCCCTCGGCCTGCAGCCGGCTGCCACCATCCACGCCGGGTGCACTCATGGTGTGCGGCCTGGGTTGATCTGGCGCGCGGGCTGCAGCTGCAAGGCCTCGCTGGCCGCCGCATCCGGTGCCGAGGCCCCACGCGGCATGACCATGCCGCGGATGCGCCCGCCGGGGTTGGGCGCGCTGGCGCCGGGGTTAACGTCCAGCACCTCGGTGCGGGCGTTGAAGCTGATCTGCGCGCCGCTGAAGGCGCTGGTGATCACGCTGCCGCGCCGTGTCTGGATTTCGGCATTGCCGATGAGGCGAACCATGTCGCTGCGCTCGTCGTACTCGATGCGGTCGGCCCGGCCGTGAATGACCTCGCCGGGCTGGTCGCGGTCTTGCTGGAAGGTCACCTGCTGACCCACCGCACCATGCGCCTGCGCCCGCTGGTAGCCCTGCGCATCGGCCTGCAGCGTCAGGCGCTCGGCGCGCAGCAGCATGGAGCCCTTGGTGAGCACCACATTGCCGCTGAGCTCCATGGCTTGGCGCGCGCCTTCGTAGCGGCCCTGCTTGAGGGCTTCGAAAATCAGCGGCTTGTCGCGGTCTTCCTTGGCGGCGTGGGCGGCCGAGCACAGGCTCAGAGCGGCCACGGCCGCCACGAGCGCGCGCCAGGGCAGGGCGGTGAGTGGGTTTACAGCCTGCATGCCATCACTTCCCGCGCACCTGGCGGATCAGGGCGTCCATGGTCTGCAAAGTGCTTTGCGCCAGGACTTGTTCCGACACCCGCTGCTGCTGAATCTGGTGCAGCGACGGCGCCGTGACAAAGCGGCCTTGAATGGCCACCGTGGGCACGCCTTCGATGCGGTAGGCCTCAGACAGGCGCTCGGCCTGCTGGCACTTGGCGGCCACGCCAAAGGAGTTGAAGGCGCTTTGGAACTTCTGCGGGTCCACCCCCAGCGGGCCGAGGAAATCGGCCATGGCCTTGGGCGTGTCCAGCGCCAGGCCTTGCGACTGCAGGCCCGCGAAGATGGCCGGGCGCGCGCGCGCTTCCAGGCCCAGGGCGTCCAGGGCGTAGAACATCTTCTGGTGCTGCTTCACGTTGGCGCGAAAGGCCACGTGCACCTTGCGGAACACCACATCGGCAGGCAGCTTCTTGGCCCAGTCTTCGATATAGGGCTCAAAGATGTAGCAGTGCGGGCAGCCGTACCAGAAGAACTCGAGCACCTCGATTTTTCCGGGCGCGTTGGTGGGCACGGGTGTGGCCAGGCGCTTGAACTGCTGGCCCTCCACGGGCTGGCGCTGCGCCAACACCGGCGCACTCAAACCCAAACCCAGGGCCGAGGCCCCCATCCCAGCTGCAAACTCACGGCGTTTCATGGCTTCTCCTTGTCTTGCTTGATCTCTGGCCCGCGTGCTGCCTCAGGCGCGGCGGCGCAGCTGCTCCAACAAATAATCGGTCACGACCAGCGCACGGCGGCCTGCCTCCTGGCGGCTGGCCGCACCCACACCCGCCATGGCCGGGGAGGTGATGTAGCGCCCGCCCACGCACAGCGTGGGCACGCCGCTGTCAGACAGCGTACGCTGCACCAGCTGGTTGGCCTGCTGCATGCGTGCCTGCAAACCAAACGACTGCCACATGGACTTGAATTTGGCGCCATCCACCCCCTGGCTCACCACAAACTGCGCGATGGCCTCCTCGCTGTCGAGCGCCAGGTGTTGGCGGTGCAGGGCGTCAAAAATGCGCGGGCGCAGCCGCGATTCCTCGCCCATGGCCTCCAGCGTCAGAAACAGCTGCTGGTGCTGGCGGATCTGTGCGCGGCCGCCCACATGGACTTTGCGCAGCACCACACCGGCGTCGAGCTTTTGCGCCCAGTTCACCAAATAGGGCTCAAAGCCGTCGCACACCGGGCAGCCGTACCAGAAGAACTCGGTCACCTCAACAGCCCCACTCGCGGCGGGTTGGGACTGGCGCAGGGTTTTGAAATGCACACCCTCTACAGGCGCGCCCTGAGCTTGGGCCAGCGCCACGCTCCCGAGCAGCAGCGGCGCGGCGGCCACGCCCAGCAGGTCGCGGCGCTTCACCGCTGCACTCCCACCAGCACGGCTTCGATGCCGGCAGATTCGAGCTTGGAGCGGGCGTCATCAGCCTCGGCGCGGCTGTCCAGCGGGCCCACGCGCACGCGGTAGACGGTGCGGCCAGACTGCTCTTTCTCGAACACCTTGGCCACAAAGCCCTGCAGGGCCAGCTTGGCGCGCTGCTGTTCGGCTTCTTCATGCTTGTTGAAGGCCCCGGCTTGCACAAAGAACACCGTGCTCGCAGGTGCTGAAGCGGCAGGCGCTGCCGCCGTGGGCTTGGGCGAGGGCGCGCTGGCGGCTTTGTCCGCCACATGCGTGGGCTTGGCCGCAGGTGCGGCGGGAGCAGCCGGGAGGCTGGGCTGCGCCAGCACGGGGCTGGGGGCCGAGGCCTGAGGTGCGGCCACCGGCGGCTCCACGCTGCCCGTGCTGCCCACCACGCCTGAGGCGACGCGCCCGGGCTTGCTGCCCAGGGCGGCGTTGGGGTCCCAGCTGCGGTTGCGCTCGGCCTCCTGGCTGTCTTGCTCGGCGGTGCGCTGGGGCAGTTTGTCCACCAGCGGCACCGGCGTTTTGGTGATGAAGAGCGCCACCCCCAAGGCCAAACCCAGGCCCACCAGCAGGCCGACGATGAGGCCCAGGGCAAAGCCGCCGCGTTCGCTGTGGCCAGCTTGGCCGCGTGGGCGTTGGGCGGATGGCTGCTTGTTGCCGCTCATGGACGGGTCCCTCTCTCGCTTGGGTGTGGTGTTTGTGGTGGTGTCAGGCGGCGCTGGCCTCACGCTCCATGGCGTCAGGGGCCGAGACCCCCAACACCGCCAGCGCGTTGCGCAGCACCTGGCGCGTGGCTGCCAGCAGCGCCATGCGCGCACGGGTCAAGCCCGCTTCCTGGCCCAAAAAGCGCTCCGCGGCATAGTAGCTGTGGAAGGCCCCGGCCAAGTCGCGCAGGTAAAACGCCACATCGTGCGGCGCCAAATCCTGGGCGGCGCTGCTGAGCATGCGCGGGTAGTCGGCGAGCTTGAGCATGAGCGCTGCTTCGGTGGGTGCGGTGAGCTGGCTCAGATCGGCCTCGCTCAGGCTGGCCTCCTCGCCGCCCTGGCTGACCCAGTGGCGCAGCACCGAGCAGATGCGCGCATGCGCGTACTGCACGTAAAACACCGGGTTCTCGTCGTTTTGCTGCAGGGCCAAGTCGACATCGAAGGTGAACTCGGTGTCGGCCTTGCGGCTGATGAGGAAGAAACGCACGGCGTCGCGGCTGGTCCAGTCGACGAGGTCGCGCAGCGTCACGTAAGAGCCCGCTCGCTTGCTGATCTTGACCTCCTGGCCGCCCTTCATGACCGTGACCATCTTGTGCAGCACATAGTCCGGGAAGCCCTGGGGGATGCCCACGTCCGCCGCCTGCAGGCCGCCGCGCACGCGCGCGATGGTGCCGTGGTGGTCGGTGCCCTGGATGTTGATGCACTTGGTGTAGCCGCGCTGGAATTTGTTGATGTGGTAGGCCACATCGGGCACAAAGTAGGTGTAGCCGCCCTCGGACTTGCGCATCACGCGGTCCTTGTCGTCACCGTAGTCGGTGGTGCGCAGCCACAGCGCGCCGCCTTCCTCAAAGGTCTTGCCCTGGTCGATGAGGCGCTGCACGGTGCGCTCCACGTCGCCACCGCTGTAGAGGCTGGTCTCCAGGAAGTAGTGGTCGAACTTCAGGCCAAAGGCTTGCAGGTCCAAGTCCTGCTCGCGGCGCAGGTAGGCCACGGCGAACTGGCGGATGCCGTCGAGGTCGTTCACATCGCCGCTGGCGGTGTAGCTGCGGTCGTCGGCCTGCACGGTTTCGCGGCGCACGAAGGCGTCGGCGATGTCCTGGATGTAGTCGCCGTTGTAAGCCGCCTCGGGCCAGCCTGCCATGCCGGGCTTGAGGCCCTGCAGGCGCTTGTGCGTGGAGTCGGCCAAAGTGGCGATTTGCACACCGGCGTCGTTGTAATAGAACTCGCGCAGCACCTTCCAGCCCTGGGTGGCGAAGAGGTTGCACAGCGCGTCGCCCAACGCCGCCTGGCGGGCGTGGCCCACGTGCAGCGGGCCGGTGGGGTTGGCCGAGACAAATTCCACCAAGGCTGAGCGGCCGCAGGCGGCTTGCTGACCGAAACGCGCGGCGTCTTGCAGCACTTCGGCCACCACGGCTTGTTTGGCGGCGTCTTTCAAGCGGATGTTCACAAAGCCCGGGCCGGCAATCTCCAGCGCCTGCACCCATTGCTGCACAGCGCTTTGCGCCTGCAACGCAGCCACCAGGGCCTGGGCCACTTCACGTGGGTTTTTGCGCAGCGCCTTGGCCAGGGGCATGGCCGCGGTGCAAGCCAAATCGCCATGGCTGGCTTGTTTGGGCGTTTCGAAATTGGCTGCCGGGGCGGCGGCCAAGGTACCGGCAGCCACAGCCTCTTGGCTGAGGGACTGGAGCACGTGGTCCAGCGCGGCGAGCAAATCCTGCTTAGCTTTGATCATGATGTTGCCGATTCTACGGACTGGGGGGCACAGCCAGGTGCAGGCCGCCCGCCGTCCCCCCTGAAACCAGCCCCCTGATATTGCAAGCGCTGCGCCTCGCCGGTCCATGGACGAATTCATGCCCACCCAACCCTATGAACGCGACGACAGCCCCACCGCGCCGGGCTTGCCTGCGCGCGTGGGGCGCTACCGCCTGGTGCGCCGCCTGGGGGAGGGGGCCACCAGCGAGGTTTTTCTGGCGCGTGATGAATTCCGCCAAATCGACGTGGCCGTGAAGCGGCTGCGCGATTGGAACGCGCTCTCGGCCGCCGAACAGGGCCTGGTGCGGCGCTTTTTTGCCTCGGAAGCGGCGCTCTCCGGACGCTTCAAACACCCCAATGTGGTGCAAATTCTTGACGCCATTGACGACGAAGACGCGCCCTATCTGGTGATGGAGTACGTGCCGGGGGTGACGCTGCGGCGCTTTTGCCGCCCCGACCAGCTCCTGCCGCTGGAGCAAATCGTGGAATTGGGCTTCAAGTGCGCCATGGCCCTGTCCTATGTGGCGGGGCAAGGGGTGATCCACCGCGACATCAAGCCCGCCAACCTGCTGGGCGTGATGGATGCCCAGGGGCGGCTGGTGGATGTGAAGGTCACCGACTTTGGCAGCGCCTTGCACCTGCACGCCGAGACCACCCAGGTGCAGCGCGTGGGCTCGCTGAGCTATATGCCGCCCGAGCAAATCGACGGCGGCAGCCTCGACACGCGCGCTGACATGTACGCGTTGGCCGCCGTGCTCTACCACCTGGTGGCCGGGCGCCCGCCCTTTGAGGCCGAGCACCAGGCCGCCTTGCTGCACCAGATCTACCACCGCGCGCCGCCACCGCTGGTGGGCGCACGCGCCGACGTCAGCCCGGCGCTGCAGAGCGTCATCTTCCGCGCCCTGGCCAAGCACCCCGCCGACCGCTACCCCGACTGGGAAGCCTTCGCCCAAGCCCTGTCGGCCTTGGTGACACAGCAGCAAGTGCCGCTGGCCCCCTTGCAAGAGGTGCGCGACTCGGAACGCTTCACGCTGCTGCGCTCGCTGGAGTTTTTTGCCGACTTTGGCGACATCGCCCTGTGGGAGGTGGTGCACCGCGCCCGCTGGCAGCGCTTCCCGGCCGGGCATTGCCTCTACCGCACGGGGCAGACGGGCAACAGCTTTCACATCATCGCTCTGGGCGGGGTGGAGGTCTGGCGCGACGGCCAATGCGTGGCCCGGCTCGCCGCAGGCACCTCGGTGGGCGAAATGGCCTACCTCGCCCCCAACCCCGAGCTGCGCCTGCACAGCACGGATGTGCGCATCACCGAGCAGACCACCACGCTGTCATTCACGCCAGACACCCTGGCCCAGCTCAGCCCGGAATGCCGCCACGCCTTTGACCGCGCGTTCATCCAGGTGCTGGTGCGCCGCCTGCACGCCGCACACGAAGCCCTGGCCCACCCGCGGCGCATTCTCTAAGGCCCTGCTCCTCCTCCAAACTGGGGGGCCGCTCTTGGTCAACCCGGCTTGAGGCCGACCCGTTGCTATGCTCAACTGGTCCCATCCACCCCATGTCAGGGGCTGGTCACTTGAGGAGAGAGTCGCAATGAAAAAACTGTCGCTGATCCTGGTCCTGGGCTTGCTGGCCTTCGGCGCCCAAGCCGCCGAACCGGCCAAAGAAGCCAAGAAAGAACCCACCGCGCAGCAGCAGCGCATGAAGCAATGCAATGCCGACGCCGAGGGCAAAAAAGGCGACGAGCGCAAGGCCTTCATGAAGAGCTGCCTCTCCAATAAAGCCCCGGAAGCCGCAGCAGCGAGCAGCACCCAGCAGTCCAAAATGAAGCAATGCAATGCCGACGCCAAAGGCAAGAGCGGCGACGAGCGCAAAGCCTTCATGAAGAGCTGCCTCTCGAACAAGGCCTGAGCGCCGCGGGGTTTCAAGCCCGCCAAAAGCCGCCCCGTTGTCGGGCGGCTTTTTTCATGGCCTCTTCAGCGCGTGCCCACGCCGCGCGCCAGCAGGGCGCCCAGCACGGGCAGCAGCATGAGCAGGTGGGCTTCCCACATCACCCAGCGGCGGGTGGACTGCACTTCGGCCGCCTCGGGCAGGGCGCCGGTTTGCAGTAGTTGGCGGCGCCATTGGCGAAAGCGCAGGGTGGGGCGCAGGGACAGCAGGCCGATGAGCACAAACACCGTGAGCTTGGCGTGCAGCAGCGGCTGCGACCAGTACCAGGCACCGCCCTTCATGCCCCAGTAGGCGCGCGCCAGGCCGCTGGCCAGCACCAGCAGCGCGGCCACGGCGTAGAGCAGGTCCAAGCGCACCAGGCGGTGCACCACAGCGGCGTTGAGCCACTCGGTGCGGCACAGCGCGGCCTGGCTGCCTAGGAAAACGACCAGGGTCATGATGGCCAGAAAGTGAACGGCGGCCAGGGTGGCTTCAAGTGTCATGAATGGCTTTCAGGAGATGGGTCCTCACCGCGCAGCCAGTAGCTGGGCAGGGCGTAGTGTTGTTTCAAAAAATCAATCCACAGCCGCACGCGCAGCGGCAGCAGTTTGCGCTGCGGCACCAGCGCGTAAATGCCATTGGGCGGCGCGGCAAAGTCTTCCAGCACAGCTTGCAGGCGGCCGGCGCGTACATCGGCCGCCACCTCCCAGGTGCTGCGCCAAGCCAGGCCCAGGCCCTGCACGCACCAATCATGCAACACCTGGCCGTCGCTGCAGTCCAGGCGCCCGCTGGGGCGCAGGTGCTGCACCTGTCCGCCCACCGAAAAGGCCCAGCCGCGCGACTGGCTGGCTTCGGAGCTCAGCACCAGGCAGGCGTGGCGCAGCAGCTCCTCGGGGTGCTGCGGCGTGCCCGCGCGCGCCAGGTAGCTGGGCGCGGCCACGCACAGGCGGCGGTTGTCAGCCAAGCGCATGCTGATGAGGCTGGAGTCCGCCAGGTCGCCCACGCGCACGGCGCAGTCATAGCCCTCGTTGACGATGTCCACGATGCGGTCGCTGAGGTTGAGCGAGAGGCTCAAGCCCGGGTGCTGCGCCAGGAATTGCGGCACCAGCGGCGCCACATGGCGGCGCCCAAAGCCCGCCGGGGCGGTGACGCGGACATGGCCCTGCGCCTGCACGCTGCCGGCGCTGACCTGGGCCTCGGCGTCCTCAAAGTCCGCCAGCAGGCGCTGGCAGTCCTCCAAAAACGCCGCGCCCTCGGGCGTGAGGTTGAGCCGCCGCGTGGTGCGCAGCAGCAGCTTGGTGGCCAGGCGCGCTTCCAGCGCGTCAATGCGCCGGCCAATCACCGCGGGTGCCAAGCCTTCGGCCTGGGCCGCGGCGGTGAGGCTGCCGCGCGTGGCGGCCAGCACAAAGGCTTCGATTTGCTTGAGTCGGTCCATGGGGCAGGGGAGCTTTGCTTGGGCAATCCTAAGCAATCCGTGCCAAAGCCTGTTTGATTCGTGCAAAAACGTCAGGAGTGTGTAGCCCAGCAGCCATGCAATCCCAGCGCTGGGGCGCACTACAGTGATTTCAGTGGCTTGCCGCCCGCCCCAATTTCAGAGCAACAGCTGGAGAACTCATCATGCGCACCCGTCAGAGCATCCATCGCCTCAAGGTCGATGCCGAACTGGCCCAATTCATTGACCGCGAGGTGCTGCCCGGCACGGGAGTGGCGCCCGAGGCTTTTTGGGCGGGTTTCGACACCCTGGCCCACGCACTGGCACCGCGCAACGCCGCCCTGCTGGAAGAACGCCAGCGCTTGCAAAGCGAACTGGACGCCTGGCACCAGGCCCACCCCGGCCCGATCCGCGACATGGCGGCCTACCGCAGCTTTTTGCAGCGCATCGGCTATCTGGTGGCGCAGCCCGAGGACTCGCTGGCCACCACCACCCAGGTCGACGACGAGCTGGCCCAGCAAGCCGGCCCGCAGCTGGTGGTGCCGCTGCTCAACGCGCGCTATGCGCTGAACGCGGCCAATGCGCGCTGGGGCTCGCTGTACGACGCGCTCTACGGCACCGATGCCCTGCCCGAAACCGCAGGTGCTGAGCGCAGCGGCGCTTACAACCCGGTGCGCGGCGCAGCCGTCGTGGCGCGTGTGCGGCACATCCTGGACGACATCGCTCCCCTGGCAGGTGTGAGCCACCAAGCCGCCACGGCCTACCGCGTGACCCAAGGGCAGCTGGTGGTGGACCTGGCCGCAGGCGGCAGCACCGGCTTGCGCACGCCCAGCCAGCTGGTGGGCTACCAAGGCAGTGACACCGCGCCCAGCGCCGTGCTGCTGCGCCACCACGGCCTGCACCTGGAGCTGCAGTTCGACCGCAGCACTGCCATTGGTGCGGCGGACGCCGCTGGCATCAGCGATGTGGTGCTGGAGTCCGCGCTGTCCACCATCCTGGACTTGGAAGATTCCGTCGCCGCCGTGGACGCAGAGGACAAACTGCTGGGCTACCGCAACTGGCTGGGCCTGCTGCGCGGCACGCTCAGCGAAGAGGTGCAAAAGGGCGGCCAGCGCTTCACGCGCCGCCTCAACCCCGACCGGCGCTACCAGCGCCCCGAGGGCGGCGAGCTGGTGCTGCCCGGGCGCTCGCTGCTGTTTGTGCGCAATGTCGGCCACCTCATGAGCAACCCGGCCATCTTGCTGGATGACGGCCGCGAAATCCCCGAAGGCATCATGGACGCGGTCATCACCTCGCTGATCGCCCTGCACGACCTCAAGCAACTCAGCGGCAGCGGGCTCAGGAACTCACGCCAGGGCTCCATCTACATCGTCAAACCCAAGATGCACGGGCCTGCCGAAGTGGCCTTTGCCAGCGAACTCTTTGCCCGCGTGGAGCAGCTGCTGGGCCTGCCACACAGCAGCATCAAGCTGGGCATCATGGACGAGGAGCGCCGCACCAGCGTGAACCTCGCCGCCTGCATTGCCGCCGCACGCAGCCGCGTGGCCTTCATCAACACCGGCTTTCTGGACCGCACTGGCGACGAGATGCACACCGCCATGCACGCCGGCCCCATGCTGCGCAAAGGCGATATGAAAACCAGCGCCTGGATTCAAGCCTATGAGCGGCTCAATGTGTTGACCGGGCTGCGCGCGGGGCTGCGCGGCCGCGCCCAGATTGGCAAAGGCATGTGGGCCATGCCCGACCTGATGGCCGCCATGCTGGAGCAAAAAATTGCCCACCCGCGCGCCGGGGCCAACACCGCCTGGGTGCCCAGCCCCACCGCGGCCACGCTGCACGCGCTGCACTACCACCAGGTGGATGTCGCGGCCGTGCAGCAGGCGCTGGAGCAAGAGGCCCAGCAAGCGCAAGACCCGGCGCTCTTGGAGCAGCTGCTCTCGATTCCTGTGGTGGAACGCGCCGAGTGGTCGGACAGCGAGCGCCAGCAGGAGCTGGACAACAACGTGCAGGGCATTCTGGGCTATGTGGTGCGCTGGGTGGACCAGGGCGTGGGCTGCTCCAAGGTGCCGGACATCAAAGGCGTCGGCCTCATGGAAGACCGCGCCACACTGCGCATCTCCAGCCAGCACATCGCCAACTGGCTGCTGCACGGTGTGGTCAGCGCCGCGCAAGTCCACGCCAGCTTTGAGCGCATGGCTGCCGTGGTGGACCAGCAAAACGCCGCCGACCCGGCCTACCGCTCCATGGCTGGGAAGTTCGACCAACACCCGGCTTACCGCGCCGCGCTGGACCTGGTGTTCCAAGGTCTGCAACAACCCAGCGGCTACACCGAGCCCCTGCTGCATGCTTGGCGGCTTCAAGTGAAAGCGGCACACTGAGCGCTGCTCGTGAGGCGTTGCCACCTCACGACAGGCCTCGCATCTTGAATCCTTTTACCCCCCTGAGTAGAGGACTCTTACCTCCTTACTCGGGGCTAATCCTTATTCGAGTTCTTTGGATTTTGGAAGGATAGACCCCTTCCCCGGATTCCATCCAACCCATTTGGAAGGGTTCCGGAATTTGCTGGAGAAGGCGCTACGGCGCTTCCCAGGAAACCTTTCTAGCAGGGGTCGCCATGTTTCGATTGAGTCCAATTGCGCACGCTGCGGTGGTGTGCGCCAGCCTTGTCTCCGTCGGTGCCGCACAGGCGCAGGAAAAGCTGGAGCGGGTGGAAGTCACGGGCACGCGCATCAAATCGGTGGGGGCGGTGTCCAACAGCCCCATCCTGTCCATCAGCCAGGCAGAGGTCAGCTCCAGCCAACCCGTGGCGGTTGAGGAAGTCATCAAAGGCCTGCCCGCAGCCGTGCCCGCCATTGGCCCAGGCACCAACAATGGCAGCGGTGGTGGTGCCACGCTGAACCTGCGCGGGCTGGGCTCGCAGCGCTCGCTGGTGTTGATCGACGGCCGGCGCATGGTGCCCTTCAACCTCGACGGTGAGGTGGACACCAATGCCATTCCGCTGGCGCTGCTGCGCCGCGTGGATTTGGTCACCGGCGGTGCTTCGGCCGTGTACGGTGCTGACGCCGTGGCCGGCGTGGCCAACTTTGTACTCAACCGCAGCTTCACGGGCGTGCAGCTGGACACCAGCTACGGCACCTCGCAAGAACGCGATGCAGGGCGCAAGCGCGCCGACCTGACCGTGGGTCACAACTTCTGGGACGGCCGCGCCAGCTTGGTGGCCAGCCTGGGCGTGACCAAGACCGACGCACTGCGCCAGGGAGACCGCGACATCGGCAAAGAATCCCTGTCGTCGACCAACGGTCAGCCGCAGGGCTCAGGCACGGGCAGCCCGTCAAGCTTCCAGATCAACTCGGTGGCCAACATTCCAGCTGGCACGCCCAGCCTGGCCAACGTGCAAATCGACCCCGTCACTGGGCGACTGGTCGCGCCTTTCAATTCCTACAACTTCAATCCGCTCAACTACTACGTCACGCCCATGGATCGCAAGCAGGGCACGCTGCTGGGCAGCGTGACGCTGAGCGACCATGTGCAGCTCTATGCGGACCTGTTCTTCACCAAGTCCACCGTGGTCTCCAACCTGGCGCCCACGGGAACGTTCTTGAACGTGTTCCAGGTGCCCATTGGCAACCCCTACATCCCCGACGCCGCGCGCCAGCAGATCTGCCAGGTGCGTGGCATCAGCGCTGCCAACTGTGTGTTGGGCAACACGACGGAAGTGCCCATGGCCATTGGGCGCCGCTTCACAGAGTTTGGCCCACGCGTTAACGATTTCGACAACAAGGCCACACAGGCCACTGTCGGGGTCAAAGGCGATTTGACCGCGGGTTGGAGCTACGACAGCTACCTGAGCAGCGGCAAGGCCACACAGCTGCAAACCCGTGGCGACTGGGGTTCGCGCTCCAAGGTACAGCAAGCCTTGCGTGCGCTCTCCAAAACCGAGTGCTTGGACAAGGCCAATGGCTGTGTGCCGATCAATCTTTGGGGTGCCGATGGCAGCATCACGCCGGAGATGGCCAAGTTTGTGAACTTGGACTCCGCCGTCAACACCAGCGTCAAGCAGCTGGTGGCCGCCGCCAGCGTGTCGGGTGATTTGGGTGGCTTCAAAAGCCCCTTTGCACAAGACAGCATTGGTGTGGCTCTGGGTCTAGAGCACCGCAAAGTCACCGCCAGCAACGCCTCTGACGCCGCCGCGCAAATCCAGGGCGAAGTGCTGGGAACCGGCGCCCCCACGCCCGACCGCAGCGGCACGCTCAAGCTCGACGAGGTGTTTGGCGAGCTCAGCATTCCGCTGCTGCAAAAGAAGCCCTATGCACAAAAACTCGGGTTGGAGCTGGGCTACCGCCACACGCAGTTCACCACCTCCAGCAAGCAAAACTACGGCAGCTACAAATACGGCGCGGAATGGGCCCCTGTCGACAGTCTGCGCCTGCGTGCCATGCAGCAGCGCGCAACACGAGCACCCAATGTCAACGAGCTGTACGCACCACTGGTGTCTGGCTTGAGCAATCTGGCGATTGATCCCTGCCAAGAAACCTTGGTCAACCAGGCCCAGGCCAACACGGCGGGCACCTTGTCCAATCTGTGCCGACTCACCGGCGTACCCGCAACCGCGCTGGGCAATCTGCCCAAGCCATCGGCCGGCCAGATCAATCGACGCACCGGCGGCAACGCGGAGCTGGGCCCTGAAGTCGCTGACACCACCACCCTGGGTCTGGTGTTCCAGCCGCGCTTCATGGAAGGCTTGACGCTGACACTGGACTACTACCGCATCAACCTCAGCAAAGCCGTCTCCAGCCCCAGCGTGACGGACATCCTGGACGACTGCTACAGCCCCACGCGCAACCCCACGCTGGCACTCAATGCCGCTTGCGCACTGGTGCTGCGCGGACCGCTGGGCACCTTCAACGGTGCTGATGCGCCCGGCGTGGTCACGCCCAAATCTAATCTGGGCAAGCAATGGGTGTCTGGCGTTGATCTGGGTGTGTACTACCAGCTCAAACTCGGCGCCATGGGCGCCCTGGATCTGAGCCTGCTGGCCAACCAGCAAAACGTCTACAAGAGCCAGTCCACCCCCAGCTCCGTGGTGCGCGACTGCCTGGGCTACTACAGCGTGGCCTGCGAGGGTCCGAACTACAAATCCAAATGGACCCAGCGCGCCACCTGGCGCCGGGGCGACTGGTCGCTGGGCTACAACTGGCGCCATGTGGACGACGTGGTTGAAGAACCCGGCGGCACCAACTTCCTGCCCGCCTTCAGCCGCATCAAGGCCTACGACTATGTGGACCTCAACGCCTCCTGGCGCGCCACCAAAAACCTGCGCCTGAACCTCAGCATCAACAACGCCTTCAACACCCAAGCCCCCAATGTGGGCAACACCATTGGCACCACGGGCGGCAACAGCGGCAACACCTTCCCGCAGAGCTACGACGTGGTGGGGCGTTACTACTCGCTGGGTCTGACTTTGTCGTACTGAGCCAAGACTTTTCTAGTCGATCGCTGTGCCGGGCGGGGCTCTGTCCCCGTTCGTTTCTTTGACCTTGCCAAACAGCGCCACGTCACGTTGCAGGCCTGCGACAAGGTCCTCGCTTTGAGCCCAGAGCCCCCCCAACACGCGGGGTTCGCACTTTCAGGTCAAGGGCTAACCCTGGATTTGTTGCTTGCACCCTTTGCAACCATACGCCCCCTCCCGGCACTCACGTCATCAGCCAGTCATTCGGCCGGGCAAGGTGGGGACAACAAAACTGTCCCTACGGCAACCTTTTGAGTGGAGAACCCTCATGTTTCGTACAACCGTCGTTGGACGTGCTGTTTGCCTGATGTTGGGCACGGCCTATGCCCTCTCTGGACACGCGCAAGAGAACAAGCTGGAGCGCGTTGAAATCACCGGCTCGAGCATCAAGCGCATTGCCAGCGAAGGTGCCCTGCCTGTGCAGGTGGTGAGTGCTGAACAGATCCGTGCTTCGGGTGCGACCAGCGTGGCCGAAGTGGTGCAAAAGCTGCCCTCCATGCAGGGCTTCCAAGTTGCCGACACTGCCATCGGCACCAACTCAGGCGGTATTGCCACCGTCTCTCTGCACGATATCGGCGCGTCCTACACCCTGGTGCTGCTCAATGGCCGACGCATTGCCCCCACGGGTTCGGGCTCGACCATCAACCTCAACGCTATTCCCATGAGCGCCATTGAGCGCGTGGAAGTACTGACCGACGGTGCCTCGGCGCTCTACGGTTCGGACGCCATTGCCGGCGTGGTGAACTTTGTGCTCAAGCGTAATCACACCGGCGGCAACATCACGGCGCAGATGGACGCGCCTCAGCAAGGTGGTGGCAAGTCTGGCAACCTCAGCCTGACCTACGGCCTGGGCAATATTGAGACCGACCGCTTCAGCCTGGTGGCCACCTACCGCCACGACGACCAGCGCCCCATGAAGTCCGGCGAACGCGATTTCGCCAAAACCTCATATTTGCGCTTCCAAAACGATGGCCGTGACTATATTTACGATCGGACCAGCACCTCTGCCGTACCCGCCAATGCCACGGTGACCTTCAAAAAGGGTAGCAATATTCCCAGCTACTCTTTCAACCCTTATCAAAAGGTCAATGGCGAGTGTGCGCCGAACAACTACTACAGCCTGAACAACGCCACCACCGCAAACGCCATCACACAGAGCTGTGCCTTTGACTTTGTCAGCACCATCGACATCTACCCGGAATCGAAACGCGACTCTTTGTACCTGTCCGGTCAGCTGCAAGCCACCAGCAATCTCAAGCTGTTTTCCGATGTGGCCTACTCCCGTCTGGATTTGATTGCCAGAATTGCCCCCAACCCGGTGCCTGTCGCCATTCCGAGTTCGGGCGTGTATTTCGACAAATACATCAAACCCAATCTGACAGCCAATCAGCTGGCCAACATCAACACCATCAGCGCCTCCTACCGCGGTGTGGATTTTGGTACTCGTGACTCAGAAACCATCACCGACTCTAAACATGTGGTGCTTGGCGGTGAACTTGATATTGGCAACTGGAACGTGAACTCTGCGTTCACCTGGTCGCAAAACGCAATCAATGAACAATACGTTGGCGGCTATTTCAAGACCAAGGAATTTACAGACCTGGTTAAGGCCGTCGCATTTGATCCCTTTGATTTGCCAGGAAAGCAGTCCGAAGCCACCCAAAAGGCCATGGCTGACTCGATTTACCACGGCTCCATCCGCACAGCGAAAACAACGCTCAAGGGTGTGGATGCCCGTGCTTCTGGTGATTTGTTCAAGCTCCCTGCTGGCACGGTAAGCATGGGTGTGGGTGCTGACTATCGCCAATACAACTACTCGCAAGACCCCAGTGTTGATGCCGCCAACGGCATCATTTACAACCTGTCCCCCTCACCCCAATATGACATGAGCCGCAGCAATGCCGGCGTGTTCACTGAGTTGGTGGCCCCGCTCTTCAAGGGCATTGAGGTCACTGGGTCCTTGCGCTACGACACCGTCAGCGCCATCAAGGACGCCACCACCAACAGCACCATTGGCAAGAGCATGAGTGCTAGTACTTACAAACTTGCTGGCCGCTATCAGGTTTCGAACCAGCTGCTGCTGAGAACCTCCTACGGCACTGGCTTCAAGGCACCGTCCATGTTGGACATTGCCCAGCCTTTGGTCAGCGCAGGTGTCACCGCAGCCAGCTACGACTGCCCCTACCCCGGCACCGACTTCTGCAAACCCGGCAAATTGCAGTACAGCGTTCTTTCTGGTGGCAACGCAGCGCTCAAGCCTGAGAAGTCGACACAGTGGACCTACGGTTTCCGTTTCGAGCCCAGCAACAATTTTGGGTTTGGTGCTGACTATTGGCGAGTCAACATCAAAGACGCTGTAAGCGGGGTCTCTGAAAAGCAGGCATTTTCGGATCCAACGAAATACGCCAACCTCTTCACAAAATTCAAGACACCGGCAGAAACCCAGGAATACTACGCCTTCATTTCCAGCTCTTTGAACATCGGCAGAACCGTCAACAGCGGTGTGGATTGGGATGTCATTGCACGCTTTGCTGCCTCTGATGCAAAAATCACTGTGGGCCTAACAGGTACTCACTTGCTGAAGTCTTCGTACACCCGTCCTGGCACGGATAACGACTGGACCGACAGCATGAACAAGTACGGTGAAAACAATGCCGTGTCGTTCAGAAATATTCTGCGTGGTACCTTCAAGTATGAGTCTGGAGCTTGGACCCATGCTCTGACCTTGAAATGGAGAAACGGCTACAAGGACATCAGTCAAAATGTCCGTGATGTGGCCACCAAGAGTACCGTCAAGGTTCAGCTTGATGTTCCTGACTACTCCACCATGGACTGGCAAACCGGTTACAAGTTCAACAAGTCCTTGGATTTGCGTGTCGGTATCAACAATCTCTTGAATGTTGCGCCCCCCCTGACGCTGCGTGATTCGTCAGGTCACCAAGTGGGTTACGACCCACGTTATGCAGACCCCAAGGGCCGGACCTTCTACCTGAACGCCAGCTATTCCTTCTGAGGACGCTGATACTGCAAAAAAAAAAGCGGGCTTGATGCCCGCTTTTTTCATGGTTGTCTGTCTGACAATTTCAAAATGGCAGCCATGCTGCTGCGCGCTGCACCGCATCCACAGCCAAATGGCCCAGGGCCAGCATCACGGCCACGGCACCGCTGCCGGTGGCAGCGGCCAGCATCAAGGTCAGCCCGTCGCGAAACATCCAGCCCAGGGACAACAACATCAGGCTCAGCGCTGGCAGCACATTGCCAAAGGGCAGGGGCAGCAGGATGACAAAGCCCATGAGCGCGATGAATGCACTCCACCACGGCGTGGCGCGGCGGTGCAGCAGGACTTGCCAGCGCGGGTTCATCAAGCGCCCGGCGCTGGCGTACATCCAGGCCAGGGCTTTGAGACTGCGTCCCGTCCAGAGGGGGTTGATGCGGGTCTGTGCCACGCGCTGGGGCAGCACGGCTTCGCTGCCGCTGCGCTGCCAACGCCAGGCCAGCACGAAGATGACCAAACTCAGCGCCGTGCCAATGCCTGCAATGGGCATAACGCTGGCCATGGCCACCAGCATCAGCACCACGGCGGCCGAGGCTTGGCCGTGGAGTTGCAGCAAATCCTCCAGCGTCAGGGAGCGTTCTTGCTGTGCCTGGTGTTGGCGCGATGCTTTGCGAAAGCGCAGCGCAAGCTGGCAGGCTGGGTCATGGCGTCTGAAACTGGGCATGGCGGCTCACCCCATGCGTGTTGGCAAGCGCATGGCGCGGCCCACCAGGAAGTGCGCCACCGCTGCGAGTGCCAACAAAGCCAGCAGGCCCAAGCCCCACAGCAGCCACACCAGCGGGCTCAGCCATGACAGGGCCGAACCCAACCAGGGCAGGCTGTCCTTGCTGGTGTCCAGCACCCACTGCAGCCATTGCTGCAGGGACTTGACCATGTCGGCGTCAATCCAAAAGCCCATCCACTCGGGCATGGGCCAGCTGGCTGCAGCCTGACCCATTTGCGCAATATCGCCCTGAGCCAGCGCGCTGGCTCCCCAGGCCAAGAGCGCGCCCAAGACCCAGCAGCTGCCGCTCCACAGCAGTACCAACACGGCGCACAGGCCCCAGATCAAGGCTTTCATGGTTTTCCCCAGGTGATGAATTGCAAGCCCGGCACCTTAGGGCCTGCGCGGGACACAAAACATCAGCTCCGTGGGGATGACTGCTCAGTCAAAACTTGGGGGAAGCGGATTGACTACTCAGCTTCAGCCGTAGTTTCCGTGCTGCCCACACCCGCACTGGCCAGCACGCGCTGCACCAGCGGGTGGTGTTGGCTGCGCCGCGAGCGGATGGCGTAGACCTCTTCGCGCAGGTCTTCGCTGTGGCCCAGCAGGCTGAGCTGGCCCATCAGGCCGCCGTCGGCTTTGCCGCCACCCAGTCGGCTCAAGGGAAAAACGCCCAGGCCACGGCTGGCAAACACGGCCATGAGCGCGCTGTCTTCAAACTCGCCCACGATGCGCGGACGCAGCCCTTGCTGCTCGAACCAGCGCTCCACCGAGGCTCGCAACACAGCATGGCGCGTGGGCAGCAGCACGGGCAGCTCGTTCAGACAGGCCGGGAAGTTGTTCTGGTGGAAGGGCCGCACCATATTGGCGGGGCCCCACCAGTCCACGGCCGAATCGGCAATGCGGCTGCTGGTCAGGCGCAGATTGGGGTTGGGTGGCGCGGGCTGACAGGTCAGAACCAAGTCCAGGTGGTGCAGGGCCAGTTCGGAGAGCAGGTGCTCGACCTCGCCCTCGTGGCAAACCAGCTTGAGCGAGTTGGCCTCCAGCACGGGCTCCAGCAGCGCATGCGCCGCGAGCTTGGAAATGCCGTCGGACAGCCCCACGGAGAGACGCAGCGTCTCGGCCGTCGCGGCTTGGTGCACTTCCTCAGGAATGCGCTGGCCGATTTGAAAAATTTCCTCGGCGCGCGTGAAAGCGGCCTGACCGGCCTCGGTCAACACCAGTTTGCGGCCCGAGGGCTTGAAGAGCTGGTGGCCCAGGGCCTGCTCCAGCGATTTGACCTGCGCACTGACCGTCTGCACCGCCATGCCCAGGCGGTCGGCGGCACGCGCCAGCCCGCCTTCCTTGGCCACCACCCAGAAGTAATGCAGATGTCGGTAGTTCAGATGGCTCATGGCTTGGGTCCCTAGTGCAAGTCGGGGCGAAGTCTACGCCCTGCATGGCGCAGTCGCGGCCCGATGTCGCACGCCACGACTCGCCTCAATGGGCGGCGCAAATCCAGGCCCTGAATCTGGCCCGAACACCCCTGTGGGTAAAGCTGTGAATTGTTCAGGAACAACTGGGGGCTTATGCACAGGCCAGGGCCGTGGCGGCAAGTTGTTGTCTGGCTTGCAGCGGCCGAGTCCCGCCTCCACCAACATGCTTGTCTGTTTTGCAAGTGCTTGAATTGAAACAGGATTCTTGACTTGTCCACAGAAACAGCCTGCGCCTACTAATACGACTATTGAGATTACTTGAATACAACTAACAAAGAGAGCGCGTGTCACACTGCGGTTTTGCTGATTTGCCGCCGCCCCAAAGGGCGGCTGAGCCCCCGTTTTCATGTCTGCTTTTTTGTTCACCGCCTCGGCTGGCTTTGAGTCGGCTTGTCAGATCGACGCCTTGCCACCCGGACACCGCGCACGCGGCCTTCACGGGCACAGCTACTTCGCCACCGTCAGGGCCGAAATTCCTCCAGGTTGGGCGCCTTTTCCTGGTGCTGAGGTGCAGGAATTGCGCCAGCGCATGGAAGCTTGCGTGGCACCGCTGGACCACGCGCTGCTCAACCAACACATGGCCCAGCCCACGGACGAAAACATTGCGCGCTGGATTCGCCAACGTCTGACTCAAGACTTCGAGGTGCCCGGCATCTTGCAAGTGGGCGTGCAAAGCACCGCGCACGGCGGGGTGGATCTGGACGCCAGCGGCCAAGCCCATGTCTGGCGCCGCTACCGTTTTCAAGCCGCGCACCAGCTGCCCCATGTGCCAGCCGGACACAAATGCGGCCGCATGCACGGCCATGGTTTTGAAGTCATCCTGCACGCCAATCAAGACCTGGGCGAGCGCGACTTGGCGGTGGACTACGACCACCTCGACGAACTCTGGGCGCCGCTGTACTTCCAGCTCAACTACCGCTGCCTCAACGACATCGACGGTCTGAGCAATCCCACCAGCGAGCTGGTGTCCTCCTGGCTGTGGGAAAAACTCAAACCCCAGCTGCCCGAGCTGTCTTGGGTGACGGTGTACGAAACCGGCTCCAGCGGCGCCAACTTCGACGGTCAGCGCTACCGCATCTGGAAAGAATTCACCTTGGACAGCGCCGTGCAACTGCAGCGCGCACCAAGCCAACATCCTCTGGCGGGTTTGCACGGCCACACCTTCACGCTGCGCCTGCACTTGGGCGCGGAACTCGACGCCCTCATGGGCTGGACGGTGGACTTTGGCGATGTGAAAGAGCGCTTCAACCCGCTGTTCAAAGCCCTCGATCACCACCCGCTCAATGCCCTGGCGGGTCTGGGCGATGCCGACACCGCCAGCCTGGCGCAGTGGGTGCTGGGCCAAGCGGCGCTCACGCTGCCCGAACTCGAGCGCGTGGACCTCTACGAGACACGCGGCTGCGGCGCCATTGCCAGCCATGGCGCGCTGGACGCGCTGATTCCGGTTTGAAAAAGGGCGCCGCGTCATGAGCTACAGCGTCAAGGAAATGTTCTACACCCTGCAAGGCGAGGGCGCCCAGGCCGGTCGGGCCGCGGTGTTCTGCCGTTTTGCGGGCTGCAATTTGTGGAGTGGCCGCGAGCAAGACCGCAGCCGCGCCATCTGCTCGTTTTGCGACACCGATTTCGTCGGTACCGATGGCCAGGGCGGCGGTAAATTTGCCGATGCTCAAGCACTGGCCGATGCCGTGGCGCGCCTCTGGCCTGCCCACAGCAGCGGACGCCCCTACGTGGTGTGCACCGGCGGCGAACCGCTGCTGCAACTCGACAGCCCGCTCATCCAGGCCCTGCACGAGCGCGGTTTTGAGGTGGCGGTGGAAACCAACGGCACGCAACCCGCGCCCGAAGGTCTGGACTGGATTTGCGTCAGCCCCAAGGCCGATGCGGAGTTGGTGCTCACCCGCGGGCACGAGCTCAAACTCGTCTACCCCCAGGCTTTGGCCCAGCCCGAGCGCTTTGAGGGCTTGGATTTCCAGCACTTTTTCCTGCAGCCGCTGGACTCCCCCCTGCAGCGCGAACACGCCCGCCAGGCCGTGGCCTATTGCATGAGCCACCCGCAATGGCGCCTGTCAATGCAGATGCACAAGGTGCTGGGCATCGACTGAAAAGCTCCCCACGCACAAGCGCCAGCGCCTGTAAAGGCACAACTCTGTGGGCAACTTTCGAACAAGTGCCCTGTTGTGCACAGGCCAGCGGGTTTGCGGCGCGCTTGTTGTTGAGCTGTTCGCCGCCAAAGCCGACCTCCACCCACAAGGTTTGTTCATGGCTAAGGCCCTGTTTTTGAAGGTGATTTCAGGCTTATCCACAGAAAACAGTGCCCTCTACCAAGACTACCAAGTGTTTAGATATACCTTTGATGTTGAAAACCAGCGGCGCAAAAATTCCTGTGGCGTGGTTGCCATGCTGCGGCTTTGAAGATGACGCTTGAGCCCCCAGGGTTCACCCAGGCACACTGGCTGCCATGGACATCGAGCAACTGCAGCAGCGACTGCGCCACTTCGCCGCACAGCGGCAATGGCAGCCCTACCAAACGCCCAAAAACCTGGCCATGGCCATGGTGGTGGAGGCCGCTGAGTTGCTGGAAATTTTTCAGTGGAAGACGGCCGAAGAATCGGCAGCCCTGGACGAGGACACACGCCAACATCTGGGCGAAGAGGTGGCCGATGTCTTGCTCTACCTGGTGCAAATTGCCGACCAATGCGGCGTGGACGTGGACGCAGCGGTGGAGCGCAAGCTGCTGCTCAATGCCCGCAAATACCCCGTGGCAGAGGGAGCAGGCTCGGCATGAGTGAGGCGGCGATGGGCCTGTGGGGTGAGCGGCCCATGGTGGTGATCGACTTCGAAACCACCGGGCAGAGCCCACAAGGGGGCGGGCGGGCCACCGAAATTGCCATGGTGCGCGTGCACCGTGGTGAGATTCAAGACCACTTTCAGAGCCTGATGTTCACCGGCGTTGCCATCACGCCCTTTGTGCGCCAGCTCACAGGCATTGACGAAGCCATGCTCGAGTCGGCGCCCGCCGCCGCGCAAGTCATGGCGCAAGCCCTGGAATTTGCCCACAACTGCGGTCTTGTGGCGCACAACGCGGCCTTTGATCGCAGCGTTTGGGCTGCCGAGCTGCAGCACGCCGGTTTGGCCGGCCCCACGCTGCCGGTGCCGGAGTTTGCGTGCACCGTGCGCTTGTCGCGAAAGCTCTATCCCGAGTCGCCCAACTGCAAGCTCGGGACGCTGGCGCAATACCACCAGCTGCCAGCGCATGGCCGCGCGCACCGCGCCTTGGCCGACGCGCTCACCACGGCCGAGCTGCTGCTGCGTGTGCAGCAAGACCTTGCCCAACAGTTCCAAACCCAGCTGCAAGACCTGCCCGTGAGCCACGAATTGCTGGCACGGCTGCAGGCTGTGGCCCTGCCGCAGTGGCCGCGCTGCGTGGCCGGTTATGTGCAATCAGTCCGCCGTACACAGGCGCAGATCGACACCAGTCAGAGTGTTTTGTGCGCTGATCGCACGCAAAGCGCGTGCTGACAATGAGGCAAGCAAATTTCGCCCTGTCAAGTGCTCGTTTTTTGCACTTTGGCAGGGAAAATCTCGCCCTTTGCTTTTTGCTGCCTGCTGTTCGCTATGTCGAGTATTGAGATCCGTCCGGCCACGCTGCGCGATGCCAAAGCTATCGCCCAAATTCAGGTGGCTGCTGCGCAGGACGCCTACAAGGGCTTTTGGCCTGATGTCGCTTTGAACAATCTTTCGATTGCTCAGCGCCAAGCCTATTGGCGTGAAGCCATTCAGATGTGTGAGCCCCAATTGCTGGTGGCTCATGTGGACAACGAACCTATGGGATTTGTGGGCTTTGACCGCTCACGTGACAGGGGCACACCCTCCACCACCGGTGAAATCTGGGCCGTCTATGCCGCGCCCCAGCACTGGGACAAAGGCGTGGGCCAAGCTTTGGTTCAGGCTGCCCGCGATGGTCTGCAGGAAGAAGGCTGCACCAAGATGACGCTGTGGACCTACGAGGACAACCTCCGCGCACTGCGTTTTTTCGAAGCTGCGGGTTTCGAGCGTGAGCTCGACTCCGTCAAAGCCGTCAACGTTGAAGGCAAGTCCCTCAACCAGCTGCGCCTGCAGCGCTCAGTTTTGGGTGGTTGAACCCAGTGCTGGCTAAGCTGACTTCCAAAAATCAACTGACCTTGCCCAAAGCCGTGACCGACAAACTCGGTGCGGTGCAGTACTTCGAAGTGCAGGTGCAAGCGGGGCAGGTGATATTGACGCCCGTTCGTATCCAGCGTGGCGACGCCGTGCGTGCCAAACTGGCCGAGCTCTCTATCGACGAGCAGACTTTGCATCAGGCCTTGGCCTGGGTGCCTGCGCTGGAGGGCCAGTCTGCGCGTCGCACCAAAGCGGCGTCGACCCCCGTGGCGGTTGCCAAGCCCAAAGGCGCTGCCAAACCGACGACCAAGGCAGTGGTTGCAGCGCCCAAGCTCAGCCGCAAGGCTGCAGCGGGGCGCGGTACACGCACGGCAGCCAAGCCATGAGTCGGCGTGTTGCTTGGGACGTGGCCTTGGTGCTGCGCGCCTTGCTGTGCACCGACAGCGTGGCTCAGCGGCTGCGCCAGAGCTGGCAGCACCGGCACTGCGTGCCGCTGGTGCAAGCCAGCCATGCACAGCGCCTCATCCGCGCGCTGGCCTATCCGGGCTGGGGCTTGTCTGCCACGCAGCAGCAGGAGCTGCTGGCGGACTTTTTGCCATACGCGGAAGTGGTCAACACCCAAGTGACGCCACGAGCAGGTTTAGATCCAGCGCAGGCTGAGCTGTTGGCTTTGGCTCTGCAAGGGGAGGCGGACTGCTGGGTCAGCAACGACGCTGATCTGCAGCAGTGGGCCAGCCGCGCCCGTGCAGCTGAGGTGCGCCGCCTGGGGCCACCGCTGAGCGTGGACGAGGGTTTGGCGCTGTTGCTGGGGTGATGCGGAAATATCTGGAGCGATCAGCCGCAATTTGTGAAATTCTTCACGAATCCTGCTGATACATTGCCCGGCGCTATGCAGGGCTTTTCCGCACTCACCCAATCAACGCCACAAAACATGTGGCGTGTGGTGTTTTTTGTTCGGGAAGGCAAGCGGGTTCGCCAAGATAAATCCGGACCCTGGCTGCCCGACCGCAACCAAGCCCTGCGCTGGGCACAGTGGTTTGCCGAGCAAGGCTATGTGGTCTCGCTGGAAGACCAGTTCGGTATGGTGCAGCGCTTGCCCATTCCGGCCATGGCCTGAGGGCAAGCGCCGGGTTTTCAGTCGGCCGTGCTCTCCAGCTTGCCTGAAAGCAGGCGCTCACTTCTCCAGTACACATCGTCGCCGCCCAGACCGTCGAGGTTGGCGCGGTTGAGCACGCGCGCCAGCACAAAGCACAGGTCCGAGAGGCGGTTGAGGTAGTGTCTGGGCGTGGTGCCAATGTCTTCGCCCTGCAAGGTGGCGTGCACCACCGAGCGTTCAGCGCGGCGCGCCACCGTACGGCAGACATGGGCCAGTGCGGCCGAGCGCGTGCCCGCGGGCAGGATGAATTCCGCCAGCCGCGGCAGCTCGGCGTTGTAGTGGGCCAGGGCTTCGTCCAGGCGCAGCACAGCGTCTTCTTTGAGCAGGCTGTAGCCGGGCATGCACAGCTCGCCGCCGAGGTTGAAGAGCTCGTGCTGGATGCTCACCAACAGGTTTCGCACGCCTTCGGGCAGAGGCTCGGCCAGGAGTACGCCCAGCTGCGAATTCAGCTCGTCCACGTCGCCCATGGCCTGCACCCGCAGGTGGTCTTTGGGTACGCGGCTGCCGTCACCAAGGCCGGTGCTGCCGTCATCCCCGGTGCGGGTGGCGATTTGAGTGAGTCGATTGCCCATGATGGCTTGAGTTGCTGCAAAACGCGCATCTTGCCCCAAGCCCGTGAGGGCTTACAGCGGTCAAGGTCTTCAGCGTTTGTGCTCCAGCTGGAACATGCGCACCGCCTGTTGCAGTTGCTCGGCTTGGTTGCGCAGGCTCTCGGCGGCAGCGGCGGACTGTTCCACCAGGGCAGCGTTTTGCTGCGTGGTTTGGTCCAACTGCGTGACGGCTTCGCCGACTTGGTGCACGCCTGAGCTTTGTTCGGAGCTGGCGGAGCTGATTTCGGCCACGATGTCAGCGACACGCTGAATCGCGCTCACCACTTCATGCATGGTGGCTCCGGTGCGGTTGACCAAGGCAGAGCCTTGCTCGACCCGCTCGACACTGGCACTGATGAGGGTTTTGATTTCCTTGGCGGCTTCGGCCGAGCGCTGTGCGAGGGAGCGCACTTCGCTGGCCACCACGGCAAAACCACGGCCTTGCTCACCGGCCCGCGCGGCTTCTACCGCGGCATTGAGCGCCAGGATGTTGGTTTGAAAGGCAATGCCGTCGATGGTGCTGATGATGTCGGCAATGCGCCGGCTGCTGTCGTTGATGCCCTGCATGGTGCTGACCACTTCGGCCACCTCATCCCCACCTCGTCGTGCGACGCTGGAGGCGTTAACCGCCAGCTGATTGGCTTGGCGCGCGTTATCGGCGTTTTGCTGCACCGTGGACCCCAGCTCCTCCATGGAGGCGGCGGTTTGCTCCAACGCACTGGCCTGAGATTCGGTGCGTTGACTCAGGTCGGCATTGCCATGCGCGATTTCGGCGCTGGCTGTGGCCACACCATCGGCGTTTTGGCGCACGGTGTTGACCACCTCGGCCAGCGATTGGCGCATGCCCTCCATGGTGCGCAGCAATTCGGCCATTTCGTCCTGTCCTTGGGTGCGGATGGGCAAGTTGAGCTGCCCCTGGCCGATGGCCTTGGCCGACGCTGTCAAGATGCGCAGCGGAGCGACGACGCCTCGCACCATGCTCAATGCGATGGCCAAGCCTGCCAGGCTGGTGAGCAGACACACTCCCATCATGAGGTTGCGACTGTTTCGCGCGTCCTTCATGGCCTGATCTGCATCGGCACGCATGCGTGTGGTTTGCTGCTCAGTGAGCTTGGCGAGGGTTTCAAAGTACTTGCGCTGAGCCTCACGCAAGGTGCCCATCAAGAGGGCACTGGCGCGCTCGTCTTTGTCAGACATGGCCAGATCAATGACTTCGATGAGAACTTTCAGGTAGTCCTGCCGCAGGGCTTGAGCTTGGTCCAACAACTCGCGCTCGTCAGGGGTTTGGATCAAGGCCTCCAAATCGTCAAAGGACTTGCCAATGACCTTCGCCGCCTGCGTGATGCGTTCGCGCTCGGTGGTCATGGCCTGGGGCTCTTCTAGCAGCACGATGTTGCGCACTGCGCGCGCTGCCATGTTGACCTGATCGCGGATCTCGCCCAGGGTGAGCAGGATCTGTACGCGATGCTCAACGAAGTGGGTCATGGCCGCTTGGCTTTTGTCCAGTCGGACGCTGCCCAACACGGCCATGAACAAGCCACTGGCAATCAATAAGGTGAAACTGGCTCCCAATCGGGCACCGATATGGCGACGGAAGTAGGTCAACATTTGGCGTTCTCCGGAACATGAACTGTTCGGGTGGTAGGGGGTCGCTGCCGTCCCTCCGACGCTGGGCTGTTGAAGCCTCTGCTATGACCTTGCAGCGCATCGTAAAGAGGTGTGAAAGCCCCTCAAAGTTTTTGAAAGCCGTGATTTATTGCGCAATTTGGCGCCGACAGTGCCATGTGTCGCCCGACAGGATGGAGGCAGACACCCTGCTGTTGGCAGGGCGTGGCCCAGGCGCTGGCCTGGGCGCAGCGGCAGCGCGTGGGCGGTGTTCCCTAAGGTCCAGCGGGGCTGGCAGGGCTCAGTTCATGGGCGCGGGCACGCGCCAGTACTGGGTGACTTCACCGCGGCTGTTGGTGCTCTCCATCTGCACGCCAAAGCCCCACAGCCGCGCCACGTGCTTGAGCACCTCTTGCGCGTCCTCGTGCAGCGGGCGGTTCATGTGCTGGGTGTGGCGCAGGGTCAGCGAGCGGTCGCCGCGCAGGTTGACGTTCCAGACCTGGATGTTGGGCTCGCGCGTGGAGAGGTCGTACTGGCGCGAGAGCGCCTCGCGCAGGTGCTGGTAGCCCGCGTCGTCGTGGATGGCGGAGATTTCGTACTCGGCCTCGTCTTCATCGTCCACGATGGCAAAGAGCCGGAAGTCGCGCATCAGCTTGGGGCTGAGGTATTGGGCGATGAAGCTCTCGTCTTTGAAGTTGCGCATGGCGTGGTCCAGCGTGGGCAGCCAGTCGTGGCCCGCGATGTCTGGGAACCAGCGGCGGTCTTCCTCGGTGGGGGCTTCGCAGATGCGCTTGATGTCGGTGTACATGGCAAAGCCCAGCGCATAGGGGTTGAGCTGGCTCATGGCGGGCTGAGCCACCACATTGGTGTGCGAGGTCAACCACTCGATCATCATGCCGTCGCTCAGGTAGCCGTCGTCGTACATCTGGTTCAGCAGCCGGTGGTGCCAGAAGGTGGCCCAGCCTTCGTTCATGACTTGGGTTTGGCGCTGTGGGTAGAAGTACTGGGCGATTTTGCGCACGATGCGCACGATCTCGCGCTGCCAGGGCTCCAGCAGCGGGGCGTGCTTTTCAATGAAGTACAGCAGGTTCTCCTGCGGTTCTTCCGGGAAGCGGGTGAGGGACTTTTCTTCCCCCTTGTCGCTGCGTCGCGGCAGGGTGCGCCAGAGGTCGTTGATTTGCTGCTGTGCGTAGGCCTCGCGCTCCTCGCGCATGGCTTGCTCTTGCGCCAGCGACAGGCGGCTGGGGCGGCGGTAGCGGTCCACGCCCTGGTTCATGAGCGCGTGGCAGGAGTCCAGCAGCTTTTCCACCTCTTCCTGCCCATGGCGGGCCTCGCAGCTGGCCACGAAGTTTTTGGCGTAGACCAGGTAGTCGATGATGGAGGAGGCGTCTGTCCACATGCGGAACAGGTAGTTGCCCTTGAAGAAGCTGTTGTGCCCGTAGCAGGCATGGGCAATCACCAGGGCCTGCATGGCCAGGGTGTTTTCCTCCATGAGGTAGGCAATGCAGGGGTTGGAGTTGATGACGATCTCATAGGCCAAGCCCATCTGCCCGCGCTTGTAGTTGCGCTCGGTGGCGATGAACTCCTTGCCAAAGCTCCAGTGGCGGTAGTGCACCGGCATGCCCACGCTGGCGTAGGCGTCCATCATCTGCTCGGCGGTGATGATTTCCAGCTGGTTGGGGTAGGTGTCCAGCCCAAAGCGCTCGGCCGTCTGGCGGATGACGTTGTGATAGCGCTCGATGAGGTCAAAGCTCCAGTCGCTGGGCGAGGGCAGGGGCTGCGCGGGGCGCTCGGCCAGGGGCTGCATCTGGCGCAGCGGCGCGGCACGGCGGCGTCCGCCGTAGACGTCGTCGGTGGGTGCACGGCGCAGGCGGCGGCGGTTTTCCAGGGCGTCGCTCATGCGGTGGCTCCTTCCTTCTTGAACAGATCACGGAAGACCGGGTAGATCTGTGAAGCCTCAACGGCCTTGCGCATGGCAAACAAGGGGTGCTCGTCGGCCAGCTTGAGGTATTCCTCCCAGAGGTTTTGCTCGGCCTCGGCCACTTGCACATAGGCAAAGTAGCGGCACTTGGGCAGGATTTGCTGCGCCAGCAGGTCGCGGCAGCGGCCGCTGTCGTGGTGCCAGTTGTCGCCATCGCTGGCCTGGGCGCCGTAGATGTTCCACTCCGTGGGGCTGTAGCGCTCGCGGATGATTTTCTCCATCAGCACCAGGGCCGAGCTCACCACCGTGCCGCCGGTTTCGGTGCTGTGGAAAAAGCCTTGCTCGTCGACCTCCTGCGCCTGGGTGTGGTGGCGGATGAAGACCACATCGATCTTCTCGTAGTGGCGGGTCAGGAAGAGGTAGAGCAGGATGAAAAAGCGCTTGGCCAGGTCTTTGCGCGACTCGTCCATGGAGCCTGAGACATCCATGAGGCAGAACATGACGGCGCGTGAGGTGGGCTGGGGCAGGCGCACGCGGCTGCGAAAGCGCAGGTCTATGGGGTCCAGAAAGGGAATGGCGTCCAGGCGCTGGCGCAGCAGCGCAATGCGCTCTTGCACCTCTTGCAGATGGGCTTGCAGCTCGGCGCGGTTGGGCTCAGCGGCCGCCTCGCTTTGCAGCTGCGGCAGTTGCTCCAGCAGCAAGTTGAGTTCGCGGCGCTTGTCCATGCCCAGGGCGATGCGCCGACCCAGCGCGCCGCGCATGGAGCGCACCACGTGCAGATTGGTGGGCGTGCCGTCTGAGGTGAGGCCGGCGCGGTGGGTTTTCCACTCCGGGGTTTCGGCCAGCGTGGTGCGGGCCAAGTTCGGCAGGGCCAGGTCGTCGAAGAAGATTTGCAGGAACTCTTCGCGGTTGAGGTGAAAGACGAAGTCGTCCTCGCCCTCGCCGCTGTCGCTGGCCTGGTTGCCGCCACCGCCTTGCCCGGCGCCGCCCTCGGGCTTGGGAAGGCGGTCGCCCTTGATGTGCTCGCGGTTGCCGGGGCGAACCACCTCGCGCACGCCGCCCTCGCCATGGCTGAAGACGGGTTCGCTGAGGTCTTTCTTGGGGATGTGGACGTTCTCGCCGCGCTCCATGTCGCGGATGCCGCGTTGGTCGACGGCGCGGCGCACGGCCTCGCGGATTTGGTCGCGGTAGCGGCGCAGGAAGCGTTCGCGGTTACCGATGGACTTGTTCTTGCCCGACAGCCGCCGGTCGATGATTTGTTGCAGTCCTGTCATGGTGCTTCCCGTGGTGGGTTGCGGGGTCCGGTCGCCGTGGCGGCCGGGCCCGTCGCGGCTCAGCTGCTCTTGCGCACGCGCAAGTACCACTCGCACAGCAGGCGTACCTGCTTTTGCGTGTAGCCCTTGTCGACCATGCGCTGCACGAAGTTCTCGTGCTTCTTGGCTTCGTCGGCACTGGCCTTGGCGTTGAAGCTGATGACAGGCAGCAGCTCTTCGGTGTTGGAGAACATCTTCTTCTCGATCACCGTGCGCAGCTTTTCATAGCTGGTCCAGGTCGGGTTCTTGCCGCCGTTGTTGGCCCGCGCACGCAGCACGAAGTTGACGATCTCGTTGCGGAAGTCCTTGGGGTTGGAGATGCCCGCGGGCTTCTCGATCTTTTCCAGCTCGGCGTTGAGGGCCGAGCGGTCGAAGACCTCGCCGGTGTCGGTGTCGCGGTATTCCTGGTCCTGAATCCAGTAGTCCGCGTAGGTGACGTAGCGGTCAAAGATGTTCTGCCCGTACTCGCTATAGCTCTCCAGATAGGCGGTCTGGATTTCCTTGCCGATGAACTCGGCATAGCGTGGCGACAGCACCTCTTTGATGAAGTTGACGTAGCGCTGCTCGAGCTCTTGCGGGAACTGCTCGCGCTCGATCTGCTGCTCCAGCACATACATCAGGTGCACCGGGTTGGCGGCCACTTCGGTGGGGTCGAAGTTGAAGACCTTGGAGAGGATCTTGTAGGCAAAGCGTGTGGACACGCCGCTCATGCCCTCGTCGACGCCGGCGTAGTCGCGGTACTCCTGCATGGACTTGGCCTTGGGATCGGTGTCCTTGAGGTTGTCGCCGTCGTAGATCTGCATCTTGCTGAACAGCGAGGAGTTCTCCGGCTCCTTGAGCCGCGTGAGCACGGCGAACTGCGCCATCATCTTGAGCGTGCCCGGCGAGCAGGTGGCCTCGGCCAGGGAGGAGTTACGGATGAGCTTGTCGTAGATGCGCACCTCTTCGCTGACGCGCAGGCAGTAGGGCACTTTGACGATGTAGATGCGGTCCAGGAAGGCTTCGTTGTTCTTGTTGTTGCGGAAGGTCTTCCACTCGCTCTCGTTGCTGTGCGCCAGCACGATGCCGTCAAAGGGAATCGCGCCAAAGCCTTCGGTGCCCTTGAAGTTGCCTTCTTGCGTGGCCGTCAGGAGCGGGTGCAGCACCTTGATGGGCGCTTTGAACATTTCCACAAACTCCAGCAGGCCCTGGTTGGCCAGGCACAGGCCGCCGCTGTAGCTGTAGGCATCGGGGTCGTCCTGGGCATAGGTTTCGAGCTTGCGGATGTCCACCTTGCCCACCAGGCTGGAGATGTCCTGGTTGTTCTCGTCACCGGGCTCGGTCTTGGCCACGCCGACTTGCTTGAGCACGCTGGGGTAGCGCTTGATGACGCGGAATTTGCGGATGTCGCCGCCGTACTCGTCAAGCCGCTTCACCGCCCAGGGCGAGAGGATGCGGTTCAAGTAGCGGCGCGGGATGCCGTACTCCTTCTCCAGCAGCGGGCCGTCCTCCACGGGGTCGAACAAGCCCAGCGGCGATTCGTTCACCGGCGAGTCCTTGAGCGCGTAGAAGGGCACTTGCTCCATCAGCACCTTGAGGCGCTCGGCAATCGAGCTCTTGCCGCCACCCACCGGGCCCAGCAGGTAGAGGATTTGCTTCTTCTCTTCCAAGCCTTGTGCGGCGTGGCGGAAGTAGCTCACCACCTGCTCGATGGCGTCTTCCATGCCGTAGAACTCGGCAAAGGCGGGGTAGATCTTGATGACCTTGTTGGAGAAGATGCGCGACAGCCGCGAGTCGTTGCGGGTGTCGAGCATCTGCGGCTCGCCAATGGCTTGCAGCATGCGCTCGGGTGCCGTGGCGTAGGCCAGGGGGTTGCGTTTGCACTCGGCGAGGTATTCCTCGATGGTGAGTTCTTCGACGCGGGTGCGCTCGTACCGAGCGGCGTAGTGGCTGATGACGTCCATGCGGTCCTCCTTGGGCGATTCAGGAGGACGGCGTCGGCTCCAAAGGGCGGGGCCGGCGTCGTCCGGGAAGTTCTGGCGGCGTCCATGCTGCAGGCGCCATCAGAGCTTTCCGGATCAGACCGCCGCGGCGGTCTGAAAACCTGTGCGGCGGGGGTTCGGGTTCATCCTATACCGAAGCGTTGGGACCGTCGTACGTACCTCACCACAGTCCTCGGTTGTCAGCGGGACTTGACTGGCAAGGGTTGCGCTGGCGATGCCATGGTGCGCCTGTGCCAAAGACCCTGTTTGTGCAAGGAGCTTGGTGTGAGCGGGCTTTTTCACGCGATAGGGGGGCTTGAATCGCTCTAGACTCGAGGCCCGCTGCGCCGGCCATACCGCAACTTCCTACACTGTGGCGCCGCGTTATCGCCTCGGAGGGATGCATGGATATGCGCTACAGCAGCCTGGCGCTGCTGATTGTGATGAGCCTGGGTTTGCAGGGCTGCGCCTTGTGGCGCGGCAAGGCAGAGGCCGCGCCTGCGGTGACGGCACCGGCCCGTGCCCCGCAGGCTGCAGCGGTCAAAACCACGACCGATCAGCCGCAAAGCCCCTACGCTTTTGAAGCCGAGCGCGCCGGCTTGGCCGTGGGCTGCCAGGGCAATGCCAGCCGCCGGCCCGAAACCCAGCTGCTGAGCCGTGACGGCGTGCTCGACACCTTTGAGCTCAGCTGCAAAGACGGGCGGCGCCTGACCGTGCGCTGCGACACCGGCATGTGCCGCGTGCAAACAGGGGTTTGACCCCGCGCCAGCGCCGCCGCCTCAAGACGCCGTGGTGGCGCGGCGCAGCTTGTCGATGAGGCCGTTCAACTCGTCCAGCGAGCCGAACTGAACGCTCAGCACGCCCTGCTCGCCGCGGCGCGTGCGCTTCTTCACTTGGATCTCCACCTGCGCGGTCAGCAGGTCCGACAGCTCTTCCTCCAGGCGTAGGACGTCACGCGATTTGGCGGACTTCACGCGCAACAGCGGCGTTTGCCGGCCCGAGGAAGCCTGCTGGCGTTGCACCAGCTTTTCGGCCTCGCGCACATTGAGCTTTTTGGACGCGATTTCCGTGGCGGTGGTGATTTGGTGGGCCCCGTCCAGCGCCAGCAGGGCGCGCGCATGGCCCATGTCCAAGTCACCGGCCATCAGCATGTTTTGCACCGGATCGGCCAGGTTGAGCAGGCGCAACAAATTGCTGGCGGCGCTGCGCGAGCGGCCCACGGCCTGCGCCGCTTGCTCGTGGGTGAGGCCGAATTCTTCCGTCAGGCGCTTGAGGCCCTGGGCCTCTTCCAGCGGGTTCAAGTCCTCGCGCTGGATGTTTTCAATCAGGGCCATGGCGGCCGCGGCCTCATCGGGCACGGCCTTGACCAACACCGGCACCTCGGCCAACCCGGCCAGGCGCGCCGCGCGGAAACGTCGCTCGCCAGCGATGATTTCGTAGCGCACGGCACCCTGGGGCTCGATGGGCCGCACCAGAATGGGCTGCATGATGCCCTGCGCCTTGATGCTCTCGGCCAGCTCGTAAAGCGAGCCCTCGTCCATGCGCGTGCGCGGCTGGTACTTGCCGGCTTGCAGCTGTGCCAGCGGCAGCACACCGGGCTCGCCCTCACGCGCCAGCGGTGCATCGCTCACTTTGGGGCCCAACAGGGCCTCCAGGCCCATACCAAGGCCTTTGGGTTTTTTCGTGACCATAGGGGTGAGATTGTCGGGCATCGCGGGCGCGGCGCTAAGCGGGGTGTGCCAGGGTGCCGAGCTGGCGCAACAAGTCCTGCCCCTCGAGCCAATCGCCCAGGCCGCTGGCGCTGTTGAGGTGGCCGCGCGGCCCGGCCAGCACCAGCTGGGCGCCCCAGTCTGCCGCCATCTCGCCGGCGCGCTCGGGGGCGCAGTAGGGGTCGTCAGTCGAGACCACCGCCATGGCCGGGAAGGGCAGGCGGGCGCGGCGGATGGGGCGCCAGTTGTGCAGCTGCGGTGGCATGTCCTCGCGCTCGGTGTCGGGCGGGGCCACGAGCAGGGCGCCGCGCACGCGCGCTGTGTGCTGCGAATGCGCGGCCCAGGCCGCCACCAGCTGGCAGCCCAGGCTATGGGCAACCAGCAGGGCGGGGGTTTGCAGCAGGCGCGAGTCGTTCACCAGCACTTCGTCCAGGCGCGCCATCCAGTCGCCGCGGCGTGGCCATTCCCAGTCGGCTTGCTCGATGCGCACATGGCCCAGCTGCCGCTCCCAGTGGCTTTGCCAGTGCTCGGGGTCGGAATTCAGCCAGCCCGGCAACAGGTAAACCGGGGGGATGGCGGCGTTGGCAGTCGATGGCATGCGGGTTCGGCCTTATGCTGTGCGGATTCTTTGGCCAGGCATTGTGAGGGAGCGCGGCGATGGCGTTTGTGGTGTATGTGGACGGGCAAGAGGGCACAACAGGCCTGCGCATCAACGACTATCTGGCCCAGCGCAGCGACATCGAAGTGCTGCGCATCGACGCTGACAAGCGCAAGGACGCCGCTGAGCGCGCGCGCCTGCTCAACGCCGCCGATGTGGCCTTTTTGTGCCTGCCCGACGCCGCCTCGCGCGAAGCCGCGGCCATGGTCAGCAACCCCAAAACCTGTTTGATTGACGCCAGCACCGCGCACCGCACCGCGCCGGGCTGGGTCTTTGGCCTGCCCGAGCTGTGCAAAGGCCAGCGTGAGGCCCTGCGTGGCGCCAAGCGCATTGCCAACCCCGGCTGCCACGCCAGCGCCTTCATCCTGGCGCTGCGCCCGCTGGTGGATGCCGGGCTGCTGGCGCCCGAGGCGCTGGTTTCGGCCACCTCCATCACCGGCTATTCCGGCGGCGGCAAGGGCATGATTGCCGAGTACCAGGGCGATGCCCCGGCGCAGCTGCAGTCGCCCCGGCCCTATGCCCTGGCTCTGACGCACAAGCACCTGCCGGAGATGATGAGCCACACCGGCCTCAAGACCGCGCCGGTGTTCATGCCCGTGGTGGGCCCGTTCTACAAAGGCCTGACGGTCAGCGTGCCGCTGCACCTGCAGCAGCTGCGCCCTGGCAGCACGCCCGAGCAGGTGCGCGAGGCCCTGGCGGCGCACTACGAGGGGGAGCGCTTCATCCGCGTCATGCCGCTGCGCGATGCCGACACCCTGGCCAGCGGCTTCTTCGATGTGCAGGGCTGCAACGACAGCAACCGCGTGGACCTGTTTGTGTTTGGCTCTGAGACCCAAGTCCTGCTCATGGCACGCCTGGACAACCTGGGCAAAGGCGCCAGCGGTGCGGCCGTGCAGTGCATGAATGTGCACCTGGGTGTGGAAGAGTCTCTGGGCTTGGTTTGAGGCCCGAAGCCATGCATTGGCGCCAGGATGCCGACGTGAGCGTGGCCGACGTCGAGGCCATCCGCCACGGCGTCATCCTGCACGGGCGCCAGCAGACGCAGGGCAGCGACGCCCAGGACATCGCCTGCGCCCTCTATGACGACGAGGGGCAGCTGCTGGCCGGCGCCACGGGCCGCACCGAATTCCAGCGCCTCTATGTGAACAATCTTTGGGTGCGTGCCGAGCGGCGCGGCCAGGGCTTGGGCGGCGAGGTGCTGCGCCGCCTCGAAGCCCAGGCCTTGCGCCGGGGCTGCGTGGACGCGCTGATCGAAACCCTGCTCGACGAGGTCGCCGCCCTCTACGAGCACCTGGGCTACGCCTGCATTGCCCATGTGCACGACTACGTGCCGGGCTTCACACGGCACACCTTGCTCAAGGTTTGGCGCGGTCGGGATTGAGGAGGCACGCATGATCCATCTGGTGCCGCTGGCCGAGAGTGATCTGGACGAATTGCTGACGTTCGAAATCACGCAGCGAGCTTTCTTTGAGTCGCGCATCAATGCGCGAGCAGCTTCGTATTACAGCCGTGATGGGCTGGCCCAGGCGCTTGCCGAGGCCGCCGCCGACGCGGCAGCGGACCGGGCCTACCAGTTTTTGATGCGTGACGCTGACGGCGTTTTGGTGGGGCGTATCAATCTCACCGGCGTGCGTCGGCAGCATTTCTACAGCGCCGAAGTGGGCTATCGCGTGGCCGAGTTTGCCAACGGCAAGGGCTATGCCAAGGCAGCGCTGGGGCAGCTCTTGGTGCTGGCCTTCGGGGCGCTTGAGCTCAAGCGCCTTGAAGCCAAGGCCAGCGTTGGCAACCCGGGTTCGGCGCGGGTGTTGCAGGCCCATGGCTTTGTGCCATTTGGCCGTTCCCACCGCAGCTTCGAGCTGGGCGGCGTGTGGCATGACTGTTTGCATTTCGAGCGCCACGCCCAGCCTGGGTGATGGGTTCAAAGGTCAACTCACTGGGAGATTCCCATGCTTTGCTTGCCGTCTCTGTGGTCCCTGCGCTCACGCGTGTTCCTGCTGCCGGTGTTGGCGCTGTCTGGCGGGCTGGCCTGTGCCGACTCCATTGGCGAGGTCGACACGGTGTTCAAGCTGCTGGGGCCGGACCACAAAATCGTGGTCGACGCTTTTGACGACCCCAAGGTGGCGGGCGTGAGCTGTTATGTGTCGCGCGCCAAGACGGGCGGCATCAAGGGCGCTTTGGGGCTGGCGGAGGACAAGTCTGAGGCCTCTATTGCCTGCCGCCAGACGGGCGCCATCAGCATTGCCAAGCCTCTGCCTCAGCAGGAAGAGGTGTTCAGCGAACGCATTTCTTTGGTGTTCAAGCGCCTGCAGGTGGTGCGCATGGTCGACGCCAAGCGCAACACCTTGGTCTATCTCACCTACTCGGACCGTGTCATCGAGGGCTCGCCGCAAAACAGCGTGACGGCCGTGCCGGTGGATCGCGCCCAGCCCATCCCGCTGAAATAGCGGCTGTGTGCGGGACTGGGCGGCGGTGCAGCGGTCTCAGTCCTTGTAGAAGGCTTCGACCTTGCCCTTGATCTTCAGCAGCAGGGGGCGGCCTTTGCGGTCCACCGTCTTGCCTGCGGGCACTTTGATCCAGCCTTCGCTGACGCAGTACTCCTCGACGTCAAAGCGCTCTTTGCCGTTGAAGAGGATGCCGATGTCGTGCTCGAACACGGCGGCCACGTGGTGGGGGCTTTTGGGGTCGACGCTGAGGTGGTCGGGCAGGGCGGGTTTGGTGTCGCTCATGACGCGGTGTGTGGGGGTGATGGAATCAAGCCCCGCATTGTCGCGCAGCGGCCCGCGCTCAAGCCGGTGGGCGGCGGTAGTGGTAGCGGTAGGCCCAGACAAAGCCCAGCGCCCGGTACAGGGCCTGGGCGGCGTGGTTGTCGCAGCCCACTTGCAAGTAGGCGTGCGCCGCGCCTTGCCCGGCGGCGTGCTGCAGCAAGGCGCGGCAGAAGTGGCGCGCCCAGCCCTGGCGGCGCTGCGCAGCCGGGGTGTAGATGTCAAACAAGCCGACCAGGGTGGGGGCCTCGTGCGTCGGCGTGCTCAGGCAGATTTGGCCTCCGGCCAGAACGCGGCCATCAGCATGGCGCAGCTCAAACGCCTGGTAGGGCTGTGGCGCCAGGGCCATGCGTTCGATATGGGCCTGGATTTCGGTGTCTGTGGAGCCCCGCCAGGCACCCACCTGGGCGGCGTAGGCCGTGGCGCTCAGCGGCTGCAGGTGCAGCTGTGGGGGCAGCGGCGCGCGCGGTGCCAGGTCGGCCAGCACCAGCACATCGGCCGGGTCTTCCTCCACCCAGCCGCGCTGCGCGAGCAGGGCGTCCAGCTCGGCGGGTTGGCTGAAGGGGGTGAGCCGCACGTAAAGGGGCAATTGCGCGGCCGCAAAGGCCTGCTGGCAGCGTTGCAGCAGGGTGTCCAGGGCCAGGGTGCCTGCGGCCAACGGATTGATGCAGCGGCTGCGTTTGGCCTTGCCGGGCGAGAGCCTCAGCAGCCAGCCCTCCAACTCGGCCTCGCCGGGGGCCGCGCTGGCTTGCAGGCCGGCGGCTTCGGCCCAGCGGGCGAGGGTGGGCAGGGCAGGGGGCATGTCAGCGCATGGATTTGATGCGCTGCACCATTTCCCGCGCGAACTCCACAAAGGCTTGCGCGCCTTTGGAGGCGGGGTCGAACACCACGCCGGGCAGGCCGTAGCTGGGGGCCTCGGCCAAGCGCACATTGCGTGGGATGACGGTGTCGAACACCTTGTCGCCGAAGTGGCCCTTCAACTGTTCGCTGACTTGCTGCTGCAAGGTGATGCGCGGGTCGAACATGACGCGCAGCAGGCCGATGATTTGCAAGTCAGGGTTGAGGTTGGCGTGCACCTGCTTGATGGTGTTGACCAGGTCGGAGAGGCCTTCCAGCGCAAAGTACTCGCACTGCATGGGCACGATCACGCCGTGGGCCGAGCACAGGCCGTTGAGCGTGAGCATGGACAGCGAGGGCGGGCAGTCGATGAGCACGAAGTCGTAGTCGGCGTGGGCTGCTGTCAGCGCGGCTTTGAGCCGGGCCTCGCGCCGCTCCAGCTCCACCAGTTCCACCTCGGCGCCGGCCAGCTCGCGGTTGGCGCCCAGCACGTCGTAGCCCACCTTGTCGTTGCGCTGCTTGGCCTCGGCAATGCTGGCGGATTCCAGCAGCACGTCGTAGACGCTGAGCTGCAGGGCCCGCTTGTCCACACCGGAGCCCATGGTGGCATTGCCTTGAGGGTCCAGGTCCACGACCAGCACGCGCTGGCCGACTTTGGCCAGACCGGCCGCCAGGTTGACCGTGGTGGTGGTCTTGCCCACCCCGCCTTTTTGATTGGCAACGCAGAAGATTTTGGCCATGTGCTCGTTCGGGTACTGAAGCCCGCACTGTAACGCCTGAGGCGGGGGCTCAGGCTTGGGTCAGGCCCTGAGCCTGTCCGATGCCTGCCTTATGCCGGCGTTTTGGGGCGCAGCCACAACAGGCAGCGCTGGGCTTGCAGCCCCGGCACCTGCAGTTGTTCCACGTGAAACACTTCACGATCTGGCGCCCGCTGGGCCAGTTCGGCCAGTTCTTCGGTGGGGTGTTGGCCCTTCATGGCCGCCCACACGGCGCCGGGCTTGAGATGGCCTGCGCTCCAGTCGGTGAAGTCCACCAGCGAGGCGAAAGCGCGCGAGGTGATGAGGTCAAAGGGCGCGGCCTTGAGTTCCTGCACGCGGGCGTGCTCGCCGCGCAGATTGGCCAGCCGCAGCTCGGCCGCCACCTGGGCGATGAAGAAGGCTTTTTTGCCCACGGCGTCCACACACACCACCTGGGCTTCGGGCAGGCAGATGGCCACCACCACGCCCGGCAGGCCGCCGCCGCTGCCCACGTCCAGCAGCCGCCACGGGTTCAGCCCGGCCGCCTGGGTGTGGCGGCGCAGTGGCGGAATCAGGCTCAGGCTGTCGATGAGGTGCTGGGTCAGCATGGCCTCGGGTTCGCGCACGGCCGAGAGGTTGTAGACCTTGTTCCATTTGGCCAGCAAGGCCAGGTAGGCCAGCAGCTGGTCCAGCTGGCTGTCGCTCAGTGCCAGTTGGAGTTCGGTGGCGGCGGACTGCAGCCGTTCGCGCAGGGGAGTGGGGTCCATGGTGTGGGGCGGTGGGGCAGAGGGTTTCAGGCGGTGGCGGCTTCGTCGGCAAAGCCGTGGAAGCGCCCCTTGCGCAAATGGATGAGCAGCAGCGAGATGGCGGCGGGCGTGACGCCCGAGATGCGCGAGGCTTGGCCCAGGGTCTCGGGCCGGTGCTTGGTGAGGGTCTGCCGCACCTCGAAGGACAGGGCGGTGACCTGCTGGTAGTCCAGCTCCTCGGGCAGGCGCAGGTGCTCGAAGTGCGCGGCGCGTGCCACGTCGTCTTGCTGCTTGCTGATATAGCCCGCGTATTTGGTGGCGATTTCCACCTGCTCGATCACCGCATCGGCCAGGGTCTGGCCCAGCTCGGTGTGCAATGTTTCACGTGAAACAGCGTGCTCGGGCTTGGCAATGGCGGCCACGGCAGCCACCTGGTCAAAGCCGACGGCCGGGCGGCGCAGCAGGTCCTGCAGGCAGTACTCGCGCTCCAGTGCTTTGCCGATGAGGCGCTCGGCATCCTGGGCGGGCAGGATGCCGGGGTGAACCCAGGTGCTCTTGAGGCGCTCTGTTTCACGTGAAACAGCATCGCGCTTGCGGCAGAAAGCGTCCCAGCGGGTGTCGTCCACCAAGCCCAGCTCGCGGCCGATTTCAGTCAGGCGCATGTCGGCGTTGTCCTCGCGCAGCTGCAGGCGGAATTCGGCGCGGCTGGTGAACATGCGGTAGGGCTCGGTCACGCCCTTGGTGATGAGGTCATCCACCAGCACGCCCAGATAGGCCTGGTCGCGGCCCGGCACCCAGGGCTCGCGCCCCTGGACTTGCAGCGCGGCATTGAGTCCGGCGAACAGGCCCTGTGCCGCCGCCTCTTCATAGCCCGTGGTGCCGTTGATCTGGCCCGCGAAAAACAGCCCGCCAATGGCGCGGGTTTCAAAGCTGCTCTTGAGCGCGCGCGGGTCGAAGTAGTCGTACTCGATGGCATAGCCCGGCCGCAGGATGTGCGCCTGCTCCAGCCCGGGGATGGAGCGCACCGCGGCCAGCTGCACGTCAAAGGGCAGGGAGGTGGAAATGCCGTTGGGGTAGAACTCGTGGGTGCTGAGGCCCTCGGGCTCCAAAAAGATTTGGTGCGAGTCCTTGTCCGCGAAGCGGTTGATCTTGTCTTCAATGCTGGGGCAGTAGCGCGGCCCCACGCCTTCAATCACGCCTGTGAACATGGGGCTGCGGTCAAAGCCGGAGCGGATGATCTCGTGCGTGCGCTCGTTGGTGTGGGTGATCCAGCAGGGCAGCTGGCGCGGGTGTTGCGCCGCGTTGCCCAGAAAGCTGAACACCGGCATGAGCGGGTTGTCCGCACCGGGCATGCCGTCGCCGGGCTGCTCCGTGCACTTGGCAAAGTCGATGCTGCGCCCATCCAGACGCGGCGGCGTGCCGGTTTTGAGTCGGCCCTGGGGCAGGGCCAGCTCCTTGAGCCGGGCCGAGAGGCGCTGCGCCGGCGGGTCGCCTGCACGTCCGCCGCTGTAGTTCTGCAAGCCGATGTGGATGCGCCCGTCCAAAAACGTGCCCGCCGTCAGCACCACGGCACGGCCGCGAAAGCTCAGGCCCGATTGCGTGACCGCACCCACCACGCGATCACCCTCCACCAGCAAATCGTCCACCGCCTGCTGGAACAGCCACAGCTGCGGCTGGTTCTCCAGCCGGTGGCGTATGGCGGCCTTGTAAAGCGCGCGGTCGGCCTGCGCCCGCGTGGCGCGCACGGCCGGGCCTTTGGAGCCGTTGAGGATGCGGAACTGAATGCCCGCCTCATCCGTGGCGGCGGCCATGGCGCCGCCCAGCGCGTCCACCTCCTTCACCAAATGCCCCTTGCCAATGCCGCCGATGGACGGGTTGCAGCTCATCTGACCCAGGGTGTCGATGTTGTGGGTCAGCAGCAGGGTGCTGCAACCCATGCGGGCAGCGGCCAGGGCGGCCTCGGTACCGGCATGGCCACCACCGACCACGATGACGTCGAACTCTTGCGGATAAAGCATGGCAGGGCGGTCTACCCCGGGTGCAGGCAAGCGCCACAACACCCGGCAGCAGACAAGTCTTAGCTAGGGGAGAAGGCGCGATTTTACGCGGCCCCTGTGGATAAGTGCGGCCCGCGCCAGCCCCAAACCCCACCCGCACGCGACAATCCGCCCATGTCTGCCGCCGCCGTCCCCACCCCTTGCCGCAGCGGCTGCGCCGCCTGCTGCATTGCGCCCTCCATCAGCAGCCCCATTCCCGGCATGCCCCAGGGCAAGCCCGCCGGTGTGCCCTGCGTGCAGCTGGACGAACACCTGCGCTGCAAAATCTTCGGCCACCCCAGCCGCCCGGCGGTGTGCGCCAGCCTGACCCCCGACCCCGACATGTGCGGCGACAGCCGCGAACAAGCCCTGCGCTGGTTGGGGTGGATGGAGGAGGCAACGGGGCCGCAAGAGGGCAGTTAACAGCCCCTGAGCAGCGGCTGAATTGGGCTGTTTGAAATCATGAGTGGGGCAGCCTATTCTGGGGTAAACCCTAGAGAGACGATTCCATGCGGCTCGTGCTTGATTGGCAGCCCATTGGCGGGCAAGGCCGCATTGGTCAGGGCGTACCGCGAAGGCAGTTGACGCGGCGCTTGCGGTGCTTGGCCCGCACGGGTTGGAGGGGTGCAGCAGCGCCCCGACGTTATGGCGCAGTGCCTGTCTCCCGATATCACGTTGGCGCCTCACAAGGAGATACCTTGACAGCCGATAGCATCATCACAATTCTTGGCGCAATCATCACAGTTGCTGGAGCCAGATTCACGATCAGCGAAGCGAGAAAAGCGAAAAACTATTCCGAACAAATTAAGGTTGATGTTGAAAAAGTTTCACTCATGCGCATCACAGAGTCGTTTTATCGATGCCAAGAGGAAGTTCGGAAGCTGCCCCGAGACCAAACAAAAATCCCTCGTGGCTTCAAAATAGCAGATGCCTTAGACCGGATATGGCCACACTTTGATCAAATACTTAGCTCTCATGTTTTGAGTGGCGATAACACCTCTATCCGACAGATAGTTATTGAGGCGCAGGGGCTTCTTAGAAAATATGAGACTAATAGTACTCAACCAGCTATTGATCCATATAACGTGCAGTGTTTGATTCAGCAAGCGCTATCCGAGATTAACTCAAAATTATTCAAACTTGACGGGAAAGCATGATGGAAAAAATTGAATCGATTGTTGCCCGGCTCGAAAAGCTGGAATTTCATGTCAAAATTCTTGCTGAGTCGCTAAATCACACCGAGAACCCAATTGCCTCCTTAGTGGTTGGCTTCGACTGGTCATTACATGATCTAAATTGTGCCCACGACATATTCGAAATGTTTGAAAACAAGATGCGCGAGTCGGAGAAAATTAATTGGCATGACCTAGAAAAGGAGTTCTACGACAGACTGAATATTTGTTACCAGGGATTGAAATCAGTAGTTCTTGCCTTTTATAGAAATGGACAATGGACAGAGGTTTGCCACGCCTACGCTTCTAGCTTTGGTAACAGCGTGCCTCTAGAGCTAAAAGCTATTGCGCAGGGAACATTGCGCTAACCAATCATTCCACCGGACCTGCACAAAAAACCGCGCTGGCCAGTGAATTCATCGCCGTGGCAGGGGTGGGAGGGGGCAGGTCATATCAAAATGCACGCTGTACCTCCTGCAGGAGAACGCCTTGCGCATGACATTTCACACTGCCGTACCCCGCCCGTTTCGCTCAGCCCTTGTGGCTCTGAGCTGTTGGGGCCTGGCGCTGAGCGCTTGGGGTGGGCCCAGCAACCCTGCTCGGGCTGAGACTGAGTCTTTGCTGCAAGTGCTGCAGGACTCTGGTTGCCAGTTCAACCGAAACGGGTCTTGGTATTCGGGTGCCGAGGCCAGGGCGCATTTGCTCAAGAAGCTGGGCTACCTTGAAGACAAAGGCATGCTCAAGTCCACCGAGGATTTCATCAACCTCGGCGCCTCAACCAGCAGCAGCAGCGGCAAGGCCTATCTGGTGAAGTGCGCAGAATCTCCTGCCGTAGAGAGCAAGGTGTGGCTTCACACCCAGCTGACCACGCTGCGGAAATCCCAGAAAAAGTAAAAGGCGGCCAGGGCGGCGCGCCTTGAATGAATGCAGCGCAAAAGCTTGCGCTGAAAGCGAGGCCCCCGGGTGGGGGCTCGTTGGGGGACTGAATTACTTGGTTTCAGCCAATTTGGTTTCGTTCACGCCCTTCTTGCCCTCGGCTTCGCTGACGAGATGAAGCTTGGTGCGCGCGTACAGGGCGCCCATTTTCACTTCTTGCCAGATGTAGTAGAGAACGCCGGGCTTGGCGTCGATTTCAACGGTGTCGGTGTTCTCGGCCTTGGAGGTGACTGTGGTTTTACCCGGGGCAACTTCCTTGTAGAGGAAGGTGTTTGCGGCGGTTTGGCCCACTGCCTTGCCGTTCACTTCCACATCCATCTTCACCGCAGCGCCCATGGTTTCATTGCGGTAGATGTAAACGCCAGCAGCATTGGCCGGTGCCACGAACTTCTTGGCCGCCGCGTCTTGCCCGGGGGAGCCCATGTTGACCGAGGCACAGCCCACGAGGTTGATGGCGATGGCTGCCAAGGCGATGAGTTTTTTCATGTGTAGTCCATTTTGAGAAATTGACGGTTGCCGGTTTCGACACATTGAGACGGCACGGGTATCGAATTTGACGAACCATTCTATGGAGGACGGGGTCACATCTTCCTTCCCCCCCCGAAAGTGGGAATTTATGACCCGCCACGGGTCTCATCGCCATATCGCCACGCTTACTTCGCCACCGCCGCCTTCAAGCTGCGCGCGGTGTGGGCCAGGGCCAGGGCGGTGAGGGCGATGCTGGAGCCGAAGGCGGGCAGGAGTTTGGCCATTTGCAGGGCCTCGCCTTTGATGATGCTGCCCATGAGGGTGAATTGCCCCAGGCCCGGCACCCAGACGTACCAGGCTTGCTCGCCCGAGGGGTTGAGGAAGCTGACCATGGGCAGCAGGCTCAGCAAGGTGACCACGAGGCCGGCGCTGGCCTGGGCTTCTTTGAAGCTTGTGGTGCGCATGGCCATGGCCATCATGAGGGAGCAGGCCATGAGGCTCAGGGGTGCGAGCACGGCAAAGCACAGCAGCGCTTCGGGGAGGCCGAACTGGAACAGTGCTTGCAGCTCTTCACTCTTGATGAAGTGCTGCGCCGGTATGAAGCTGGCCAGGGCGGCGGCGGCCACGGTCAGGCCGAAGAGCCCGGCGGCGGCCCATTTGCCCAGCACCAGCACGCTGGGGTTGATGGGGTTCATCACCAGCGGTTCGAGGGAGCCGCGTTCGCGTTCGCCCGCTGTGCTGTCCAGCGCGGCGGTGAGCGAGCCCATCAGGATGGCCGAGAGGATGATGAAGGGAATCATGCCGGTGATCTGGGCGCCGCGGCTTTGCTGGGAGGCGAGGTTGACGTCTTCCACGCTCACGGGCTTGAGCGCTTGGCCGGGCACGCCGCGCAGGGCCAGGGCCAGGGTGGCGCGTTCCTGGTTGAAGCCGTTGAGCACGCGGTCGACCTGGCGGGACTGAATCTCGGCGCGTTGGTTGCTGCTGTCGCTGACGATTTGCAGCACCGGGCTTTCGCCCGCATGCAGCTGGGCTTCGAAGTCGGCGGGCACGCGCACCACGGCGTCGGTGTAGCGCCCGGCTTTGAGTTCGGTTTCGTAGTCAGCGGGCGGGGTTTTGATGCTGTAGCTCTGGCGCTCCAGGTAGTTCTTCAGCGTGGGGGCGTGTTCCAGGCCCAGCACCACCAGCTCGCGCTTTTCGGCCTTCTCTTCGATGGAGCCGATGAAAAAGCTCAGCGCCACCAGCACCAGCGGGCCGATGAGCAGCATGGGCAGGAGGGTGCGCATGAGGGTGCGGCGGTCGCGCAGGGCGTCGCGCAGTTCTTTGGCCAGCACGATGAAGAAGTGCTGGGTGTTGGATGTGCTGCGGCTCATGCGGCCTCCTGCGATGCGGCGCCAAAGGCGTGGTGAACAAAAGCGTCTTCAAAACGGGTCTGGCCGCTGCTGTGCAGCAGTTCGGCCACGCTGCCTTGGGCCTGCACACGGCCGCGCGCGACGATGAGCACGTGGTCGCACAGCATTTCGACCTCTTGCATGATGTGGGTGGAAAAGACGATGCACTTGCCGCCGCCTGCGGGGCTTTTGAGGTGGCGCAGCACCTCGCGCAGGCCGCGTGTGGCCAGCACATCCAGGCCGTTGGTGGGCTCGTCCAGCACCACGTTGGCGGGGTCGTGCACCAGGGCGCGGGCCAGCGAGGTTTTCATGCGCTCGCCCTGGCTGAAGCCTTCGGCGCGGCGCTCCAGCAGCGGTTTCATGTCCAGCAGCTCGGCCAGCGCGTCGGCGCGGGCGCTGGCGGCCTCGGCGTCCATGCCTTGCAAGCGGCCGAAGTAGACGATGTTCTCGCGCGCCGTCAGGCGCGGGTAGAGGCCGTGGGCGTCGGCCAGGATGCCCATGCGGGCCAGGGCCTGGCGGGGCTGGGCCAGGGCGTCCACGCCGTCAACATCGATCTGCCCGGCGTCGGGCGTGACCATGCCAGCCAGCATGCGCAGCGTGGTGGTTTTGCCCGCGCCGTTGGGGCCCAGCAGGCCGGTGATGCTGCCGTTGGGGGCCAGCAGCGAGAGGCCGTCCACGGCCTGTACGGTGGCCACGGGGCGGCGGCCCAGCAGGCTTGCGAGCGAGGGCTTGGCGGGCGTGGCGCCGCGCGCGGCAAAACGCTTGGCGAGGTTTTGGATGCGAATCATGGTGTGGGGCTCTCCCTCAGGGCTGGGGGGCAGAGGCGGCGCTGGCGCTGCGGTAGGCCAGGGCGCGTGGGATGGATTGGAGGCAGTCGGCCTTGTCGCGCACGGCTTGCAGGGCCTGGGCGTCGGTGTCGGCGTTGAAGAACTGCTTGATGGCGTCGCGCAGGCAGGCTTGGCTCATCACCCCGTGGCCGAGGTTGGGGGCCACCACATGCAGCGCCAGGCTGCCCAGCGCGCGCGCGATGCGCTCGCCGTGGCGGGGTGGGGTCACGGGGTCGGCGCCGCCGCTCAGCAGCAGCACGGCGCTGCGGCTTTGGGGGGTGGTGTAGAAGGCCTCAGGCACGCTACCGCGTGGCCAGTTCTGGCACACGGCGCCGTAGAAGCGGGCGTCGCTGGCGCCGAAGTCCCCACCGCCGACAAAGCTGGCGCGCTGGCGTGGCGCGTCCTCAGCACACACCACACTGAAGTGCATGCCCATGAACATGCGATCGCGGGCCGAGCCGCCCGTCAGGCCTTGCGACAGCCCGGCCAGGGCTTGGAAGTCGCCGCTGGCGGCGCGCTCTATGGCTTCGGGCAGGGCGCTGCTGAGTGCGGGCACGTACAGCGGCGCGCGCACCAGGCGCACCACGTCGTCGCGCTCCAGCGTGACGTTCTCCAGCACGCCATTGAGCGGGTGGCGCAGCGCGGCCTGGCGTGGCAGGCTTTGCAGCAAGCTGGCCCAGCGCTGGCGCAGCTGCGGGTGCTGCTTGGCGCAGCTGGGCTCGGTCTCGCAGGCCTTGAAAACGGTGTCCAGGGCGGCCTGGCCGTCGTGGCTGGAGGCCTCAGGCAGGGTCATGTCGGGTGGGGCCACGCCGTCGATGAGCGTGCGGCGCACGGCGGCCGGGAACTGGCGCTGGTACTCCAGCGCGGCACGCGTGCCGTAGGAGGCGCCCATGAGGTTCCACTGCGCCACGCCCAGCTGCTGGCGCACGGCGTCGGCGTCCTGCATGGCCAGGGTGGTGGTGTAGTAGCGCAGGTCGCCGTGGGGCAGCTTTTGCAGCGCGGCCTGGCAGGCCTGCAGCTCGCGCACCAGGCTGGCCGTGCCCACGCTGTTTTTTTGGGACTGCTTGCTGCTGTCCGGGCAGGCCAGGGGGGCCGAGCGTCCGGTGCCGCGCTGGTCGATGAAGACCAGGTCGCGCCGCGTGTTGAGGCTGCGCAGCTGGCCCATGAGCTTGGGCTGCAGAGTGATGGCGCTCTGCCCGGGGCCGCCGGCGAAGAACACCAGCGGGTCGGGCCGCTTGTTGCGCGCCACGGCGGGCACCACCACGTAGTGCACGTCGATCTTGACGCTCTTGGGGTCATCGGGGTTGAGCGGGCGCTGCACCACGCCGCACTGCAACTCATTGGCCCAGCCCGGCACGCGGCAGGCTTGGGTGGGGCTGCTGCTGGCGCTGGCCTGGGCCAGGGGGCTGCAGCTCAACAAGGCCGCCAGCCAAAGCAGGCGGGGTGGGGGCAGGGGAATACTCACGCTGGGGTCTCCTCAGTGGCGCTTAGCGCCAAAAGTCATGCGGCGCGATTATGGTGGGGCGCCGCACTGCCTGCGGCTCCAATGGGATGACTGGGCCTATGGTGTGTTGAGTGGCGGATAGAGCTGGCAACACTTCACGAACAGCCCCTGTGGGTGCCGTCTAGCCTGGCAAAACACGCCACTATTCCCGACCGCCCCATGCTGAACGTGGCACGCTCGCAGGCGTTGCACAAACCAGCGTGATGAGCATTAAAGGCATGACCACGGCGTCGGAATCCTGGGCTGAGCTGTCTCGACAGGACGCTGGCGGTTCTGGTGCTGCGCCGTGGATGGGTTTGATCCCCGATGGCGTGTTGGTGGTCGATCGGCAAGGCCGCATCGTCGACTGCAACCAGGCCTTGTCGGAGATGTGTGGCTGGAGCCAAGAGGCGCTTAGCGGCCAGCTCTTGGTGGAGCTGCTGCCGCCGGAGGTGCGTGGCCACCACCATCGACATCTGCAGGACTTCTTTGCCGCACCGCGCCAGCGCGCCATGGGCGGCGTGGCGCAGCTGGCCCTGTGCCATCGTGACGGGCATGAGGTGCCTGTGGACATCTCCATTGGCAGCTTGGTCCACGCCGGGCAGGTGCTGGCCCTGGCCGTGGTGCGCGACGTCAGCGAGGCAGCGGCGCGCCACGCCCAAGAGCGCTACCTGGCGCTGCATGACGAGCTCACGGGGCTCTACAGCCGGCACCTGTTTGGCGAGCTGCTGGACAAGGCCCTGCAGCGCTGCCAGCGCAGCGGGGACAGCGTGGCGGTGTTGCTGATCGATCTGGATGATTTCAAAGCCGTCAACGACGGTCATGGCCACCAGGTGGGCGACCTCATGCTCAAGGACATGGCCGAGCGCATGCGCGGCCAGCTGCGCAAAGGCGATGCGCTGGCGCGCCTGGGCGGCGATGAGTTTGCGGTGATCTTGCAGGACGAGGTCAACCAAGAGAGCGTCGCTGCCGTGGCCCTCAAGCTGCTGCAGGCCTTGGGCCAGCCCTGGCACAGTGGCTTGCACGAGGCCTACCCCTCGGCCAGCATTGGCCTGGCCTTTGCTCCGCAGGACGGCCAAGACGCGGTAACTTTGCTGCGCCACGCCGATGTGGCCATGTACCGCGCCAAAGACGCCGGGCGTGGCACCTACATGCCCTTTGATGCCGACATGGCGTTGCAGCTGCGCGATCGCACCTTGCTGCGCGGGCGCCTGCAGCGGGCCTTGGAATCAGACCAAGGTCTGGCCCTGCACTACCAACCACAGCTCGATGCTCAGAGCGGGTGCGTGACCGGCGTGGAGGCGCTGCTGCGCTGGACCGACGCGGAGCTGGGCCCGGTGGCACCGGACCGCTTCATTGCCGTGGCCGAGGCTTCGGGCTTGATTCACACCCTGGGCGACTGGGTGATGGCACAGGCCTGTGCGCAGGTCACAGCCTGGCATGAACAGGGCTTGCATCTGCAAGTCTCGGTCAACGTCTCCCTCCACCAGCTGCGCCAGCCCGGCTTTGTGCAGCGCCTGCGCCACCTGCTCCAGCGCGCGGGCGTGCGCCCGGGCATGCTGGAGCTGGAGATCACCGAGACCGCCGCCATGAACCAGTTCGAAGCCTCGCATGCGGTGCTCGACGAGTTGGCGGCGCTGGGGCTGCCGCTGGCGCTGGACGACTTTGGCAAGGGCTACTCCTCGCTGGCGCATTTGCGTCAGATCCCCGTGCAGCGGCTCAAGATGGACCGCAGCTTCATCACCCAGCTGCCGGGCCAGCCCAGCGACCAGGTGATGGTGCGCGCCATCATTGCCCTGGCCAAGGCGCTGGACAAAACCGTGGTGGCCGAGGGCGTGGAAACGCAGGCCCAGCGCGAGCTGCTGCAGCACGAGGGCTGTGACACCTTGCAGGGCTGGTTGTTTGCGCGCGCCCTGCCCGCGCAAGACATCCCCGAGGCCGTGGCCCAGCTCAACGCCAAGGCCTGGCGCTGAGCGCGGGCCGCTCAGGCCTCAAGGCTTGAGGTGCTGGGCGAAGAACTTCTCCATGGCCTCGTAGAACTCGAAGCGGTTTTCCTCGTTGCGAAAACCATGGCCCTCGTTGTCTTTGACCATGTACTGCACCGTCACGCCGCGGCGGCGCAGGGCCTCCACCATCTGGTCGCTCTCGCTCTTGACCACGCGCGGGTCTTTGGCGCCCTGGGCCACGAACAGCGGGGTCTTGATCTTGTCCGCGTTGAGCGCGGGGGAGTTGGCCGTGAGCCGCTCCTTGTCGCGCTCCGGGTGGCCCACCATGGCCTGCAGCTTGTCCAGCATGGGCTTCCAGTAGGGCGGAATGCTGTTCATAAAGGTCAGCAGATTGCTCACCCCTACATAGTCCACCGCGGCGGCGTAGAGCTCGGGCTCCTTGGTGATGCCCATGAGCGTGGCATAGCCGCCGTAGCTGGCGCCGTAAATGCCCACGCGTTTGGGGTCGGCATAGCCCTGCTGGATGAGCCAGCGCGTGCCGTCGGTCACGTCGTCCTGCATGGCCAGGCCCCACTGGTTGAAGCTGGCCTCCCAGAAGCTGCGGCCATAGCCGGTGGAGCCGCGGAAGTTCATCTGCAGCACGCAATAGCCGCGGCTGGCGAGGAACTGCACCTGCGGGTTGAAGCCCCAGTTGTCGCGGGCCCAGGGGCCGCCGTGGGGGTTGACGACGCAGGCGCGGTTTTGGCTGCCCTTGCCGTCGCTGGGCAGGGTGAGGTAGCCGTGAATCGTCAGCCCGTCGCGGGCCTTGTAGCTGATGGGCTGCATGGTGGCCATGCGCGCCTGTGGCAGCCAGGGGCGGGTGTCGCCCAGCTTTTGCAGCTGGTTGCTCTTGGTGTCATAGAGGTAGTGCGTGCCGCTGTCGCGGTCGCTGAAGGCCGCCACCACCAGGCGTTGCTCGTCCTCGGTGTGGGCCACCAGGCGCAGCTCGCGCTCGGGCAGCTGGGCGCGCAGGCGCTCAAAAACGGCGCGCGTGCTGGCGTCAAAGAAATGCTGCTGGGTTTTGGCGCGTGTGTAGCTGGCCCACAGCAGGCGCTTTTGGTGGCGTGAGTACTGGGCGCCGTCCAGGTCGGCCTCGCCGTCGGCAAACAGCAGCTCTTCCTTGTCGGGCGTGGCGGGGTCGATGCGCACCAGGGCCAGCTTGTCGCGGCCACGGTTGGACAGGGCCAGGAGCTGGCGGTTGTCCGCATCAAAAAACAGCGGCGAGACCGAGGTGCGGAAGTCGGTGGTGATGATGGGCGCCAGCGCATCGGCCTCTTTGGCGCGGTACAGCACGGTGGCGTTGACGCCGTCGCCCGCCACGCCCACGCGCACCTGGCCTTGGTGATCGGTCACCCAGCTCAAGATATTGCCGGGGTTTTGCGCCACCAGCGTGGATTTGCCGCTGGGCAGGTGGATGCGCAGCACGTCAAACACTTTGGCGTCGCGCTGGTTGTGCTGCACCAGGATGTGCTCGGGGTCGCCCGGCAGGTCGTCCACCAGGCTGGCGCGCACTTTCTCAAAGGGCGTGAGGTCGGTGATCTTGCCGCTGCCCACCTCCACGGCCACGACGTGGAAGTTCTCGTCACCGCCAAAGTCTTTGGCGTAGAGCAGGGTGCCGTCGCCCTTCCAGAAATAGCCAGCGATGTCGCGTGCCTGCTCGCGCGTGAGCTGGCGTGGCTCGCCCTTGGGCGTGAGACCGTCCAGGGCCTGGATGAAGATGTTCATGCGCTGGGGCTGCCCGGCTTGGGCCGCCGCCGGGGCCAGCCAGGACAGCCAGCGGCCGTTGCTGCTGAGCTTGAAGGCGGTGCGCTCGGGGCTTTTGAAGAAGTCGCGCAGCGCGATGGGGACGGGCGCGTCTTCAGCAGGGGCCGCGGCCATGGCCGGGGAGGCCGCCAGCAGGGCACTGGCGCCCAGGGCGCTCAACAACAGCAAGGGGGTGGGCAGAGACATCGTCACTCCTCGAATCAGTTGGGGTGGGGCCGCCCCACAGGGGCTCTGCAGGGGCGCCACGCCATCTTCTGACGCTGAGCCGGGCCGCAACAAGGCGGGAGTGACGAACGGCGGCTCAGGCGGTATCAAGCGCCCAGATCAGGGCATGAGCGCGATCTGGGCGGCTTGGGCGGTTTTCAGCCGCGCTTCTTCAGCAGGTTGTCGCAGGTGCTTTTCTCGCCGCCGTTGAGGCCCGAGCACACGCCGTCGAGCTGCTGGCGCAGCCGGTTGAGGGTGGCGTCGTTGCGGCCGTCGGCGTTCCATTGCACCAGCTGGGCGCTGGCGCGCTGCAGCGAGCGCGCGCTGCGCTCGTAAAACGCGCCCTTGTCCTTGGCGGCTTCGGTCAGCAGCTGGCTGGCCACTTTCTCGATGCGCGCGCTGTCTTGCGGCGCCAGCTCCACCAAGGCGCTCAAGTAGCCCGAACCCCATTGCAGACGCGTGGCCGGGCCCTCGCTCTTGGTGAAGGCTTCTTCGTACCAGCGCAGCGCTTCGTCCTTGCGGCCGAGCTTTTTGGCGTTGCCGCCGAGCATGCTCATGAGGTAGTAGGGCGCATGGCTCTTGGCCAGGCCGGCCTTGAGCAGCGCATCGCTTTCGGCCCACAGACCGGCACGGCCCAGGGCATAGGCGGCGCTGGTGATGACGGCCTGGCGCTCATGCCCATCGGTGATTTCCTTGTCGGCGCGCGCCGCGGCGGTTTTCACGTCGGCCAGCAGCTCGGGGTTGAGCTTGGGGCGCAGCTCGGTCTTGGGCTGGTCCAGGCGGGCCAGTTCGACGCGGGCGATGAGGGCCTGCACGCGGTCGGCGCGCGACAGCGTGGTGTCGGCCTCAAAGCGCTTGAGCGTCTGGCTGAACTGCGTCACCCAAGCCTGGCGCTCGGCGCCGCTTTGCGGGGCCAGCACGGTGACGATGTCCGTGGCGCCATTGGCCAGCACGTCCACATGGGTGCGGGCCAGCGCGGGCTGGCTCAGCACTTGGCGCACCTGCTTGGCGGTGGCGGCGTCGGGCTTGAAGCCCGAGCGTGCTTGGTCGCCAGCGGCCAGGGCCTTGAGCAGCAGCCGCGTGCCGGTTTCTTCGTCCACGCCGCGGGCCACGCCCGAGAGCTGCAGCAGCAGCGCAGCGCGGTCGGCCGCAGGCACCAGCTGTTGTTCGTCGGTGTCCCAGCCGTAGAAGCCCAGCAGGCGCCACTCGTTGGCACTGAGCTTTTTGCCCGCGCGCGCATCGGCCAATACGGCGCTCACCGGGCGGCCGCCCGAGAGCCCCAGCTGCAGCACCTTGAGCACCTGCGGTGCGTCGGCCTCGCCGGGCAGGCGTGTCACTTCCTGGCCTTCGGGGCTGAAGAGGATGAGGGTGGGGTAGCCGCGCACCTTGAAGCGGGCACCGAGCTTTTGCGCGCCGGGGTTGTCGCCGTCGATGTGCACGGGCACAAAGGCTTGGGAGAGCTCAATGAAGTCCGCCCGGTTGAACAAGGTGGCCTTGAGTTGGTTGCACGGCGGGCACCACTTGGCCCCCCAGTACAGCAGCACCGGCTTTTTGCTGGTCTTGGCCTGGGCAAAGGCTTTGCTGATGTCGTCATCGGCCGAGGCTTCTTGCCAGGCCACGCTCGGCGCCGTGGTGGCGTGGACCGGCAGCGTGGTCGCAGCGGCAGTGCACATCAAGGCCAGCGCCAACAGGGTGGGGCGCAGACGGGGGGTGAGCGAGCGGGTCATCGTCATGGCTGTGGCGGCGGCTTTTGACCGCACCATTCGGTTGGATGGAAGCGGTCATTGTGCGACTAAAGAGCGCGCGCGCGATGTGCGGCGCACGCATAAGCAATCGCAATCCCTGCACATAGGGTGGTGGGGTCGCCGGAATAATCGGGCCCATCTTCAATCTGCGTGGTCGGCTCGCCTCAGCGGGCGCTTTGCGGCCACTTCTTCCCCCATGCTGCGACTCCCCAATTTGCTGGCCACCCCGCGCGGGCGGCTCAGTGCCTTCTTCTTGCTCTATGTCACCGAGGGCATTCCCCTGGGCTTTGCCATCACGGCCGTGGCCTCGCAGCTGCGCCGCATGGATGTGGGGCCCGCCGCCATCGGCGCCTTTGTGGCTTCTTTCTACCTGCCCTGGGCCTTCAAGTGGGCGTTCGGGCCGGTGGTGGATGTGTTTCGCAGCCAGCGCTTTGGCCACCGCCGGGCCTGGATTTTTGCCATGCAGCTGCTCATGGCCGCCACGCTGCTGGCCTTGATCTGGGTGCCGCTGCCCGTGGGCCTGGCGCTGTTCACGGCCGTGCTCTTGGTGCACAACACCTTTGCCGCGGTGCAGGACGTGGCCATCGACGCGCTGGCCGTCAACGCCCTGCGTGAGAACGAAACCGGCCTGGCCAACGGGCTGATGTTTGCTGGGGCCATGCTGGGCCAGGCCATTGGCGGCTCGGGCGTGCTGTTCCTCATGCCCTACACCGGCTTTCAGGGCAGCTTTGTGCTGGTGGCGCTGGCCATTCTGACGGTCACCTGGCTGGTGGTGTGGCCCATGAAGGAGGCCGTGATTGCCCAGCTCAAGCCCGCTGCCGAGCAGGCGGCCGAGATCGTGGGCACGGGCTGGCGCAGCGTGGGCGCGCAGATGCAGCAGTTTGCGCAGGAGGCCTTCCAGTCCTTTCTGGGCTCGCGCGGGGCGTTTGTGGGCGTGTTCTTTTCGCTGCTGCCCGCCGGGGCCATGGCGCTGAGCCTGGCGTTGCAGTCCAACCTGGCCGTGGAGCTGGGCATGAGCAATGCCGAGGTGGCCTGGCTCACACTGGTGAGCACGCTCACCTCGGGCCTGTGCATGGTGGTGGGCGGGTGGATCTCTGACCGCCTGGGCAAGCGCCGCACGCTGACGGTGTATGTGCTGCTCATGAGCCTGCCCGTGCTGGCCATGGCCTGGGCGCTGCACCAAGCCGGCTATGTGATGCCACGCGACGTGGGCGATGTGCGCCAAGACGCCTTGATTGAATGGCTGTGGTGGACCACCGTGGCCTACAACGTGGGCATGGGCCTGATGTACGGCACGCGCTCGGCCATCATGATGGACGTGACCAACCCGCGAGTGGCGGGCACCCAGTTCACCGCCTATATGGCCATGAGCAACTTGGCCATTGCCTTTGCCGCCACCTGGCAGGGCCAGGCGGCCGAGAGCCTGGGCTACCCCATGACGCTGACGATGGACGCGGTGCTGGGCCTCTCCAGCCTGCTGCTGCTGCCCTGGCTGTACAAAAGCCGCGAGGCGCTGTTGTGCGACGCGCGCGCTGCGGGCCGCGCACGCACCTCGGCCCTGGTGCTGGGCGCGCTGCTGGGCCTGGCCCTGGCGCCCTATCTGTGGGTGCACGACGACGCCAACCCCTGGGCCGGCGTGATCAACACCGTGCTGACGCTGTGCTTGGTGGTGGCCGCGCTCTTCCTCTACGCCGCCACGCTGTTGCAGCAGCACAGTGCCGCGCTGCGGCGCTGGTGCCTGTGCTTGGCTCTGGCGCTGCTGGCGGTGTACTTGCGCAAGTTCGTGCCCGAGTCTTGGTCGGCGTTGGCCGACCAGCTCGGCGCCCTGGTGTGCGCCGTGGGCGGGCTGACCCTGACGGGCCTGGGCGTACGCGCCTGGACGGGCCTCCAGACCAGCCAACCCTGACCCTGACGCCCCACATCCCCTGCGGGGTGTGGATTACTGCCGGAAATGCAGCCCGCCCGACGTGGCCCCTGTCGGGTCACCCCTCAAGCCTGTCGCAGCAAGAGACGAAGACTGCGAGACGACAAGCGTCCGACAGCACGGCTGGACAGGACACATCAAGCTCGCGCGGTGGCTTTTGGACTGACGCGCGTCAACGAGGGGCTTCCATGATCATCGATGCATGGCGGGGGGAATGGGCGGCGGCAGCGTTTGGGCTGTGCCTGTTTTTGGGCATGCTGAGCTACGCCCGCAAATGGCGCGGCCGTGTGCAGCAGCAAGACGACGAGCTACAGCGCCTCCACCGCGATTCCCATCAAATGCGGGCTGTGTTGAACACCGCCCCCGACCCCATGGTGCTGTGGGACGCCCAAGGCTGGCCCTTGGGCTGCAACTCGGCCTTTGAACAACTCAGCGCTCTGAGCGAAGCCCAGCTGCTGGCGGGCGGCAGTGCGCTGGTCCCCGACTGGTTGCGGGCCCATGAACCTGGACGCAGCCTGTGTTGGGTGGACGACGCCAGCGGGCAACGCCGCTGCATGGATGTGGAGCATGTGACCGTCTGGCCGCACCTCAATCAACCTGGCATGCTGACCGTGGCGCGCGACATCACACGCCAGCAGCAAGCCCTGGAGCATGCGCGGGTGGCGGGGCTGGTGTTTGAGAACGCCGTCGAAGGCATTGTGGTGCTGGACGACAGAGACCGCATCTGCGACATCAACCCCGCGCTGTGCCGACTCCTGGGGCAATCCCGCGCCGAAGTGCTGGGCCGCCACCCCATGGCCATGCACAACCAGGCCCAAGACCCTGAGCAGCTCGCTGAGCTGGAATCCTCACTCGTTCAGCAAGGCCGCTGGAGTGGCGAGCTGCTGGCGCAGTCCGCCGAAGGCCAGCTGCTGCCGCTGTGGGCCACCTGGGTGCGCTTCAAGAACAACGAAGGGCGGCACATGACGCTGGGCGTGCTCACCGACATGACGCCCATCAAAGAAGCCGAAGCCAAGCTGCTGCACCAGCGCCTGCACGACCCGCTCACCGGCTTGCCCAATGCCTTGCTCATGCGCGACCGCATCGAGCGCCAAATCATCCAGGCGCGGCGCGACGCCTCCAACATCGCCGTGCTCTTTGCCGACCTCGACGGCTTTCGCGAAATCAACGAACTCGGCGGCCACGGCGTGGGCGATGCGGTGCTGCAAGAAGTGGCGCGGCGCTTCAGCGGCGTGGTGCGCGCCAGCGACTCCATCTCGCGCGTGGGCGCCGACGAATTTGTCATGCTGCTGGCCGGGCTGATCGACGAAGCCCGTGCCATGTCCATGGGCGAGCGCCTCATTCAATGCCTGGCCGAGCCCGTGCAGGTTGACGAACAGACCTTCAACCTCGGCGTCACCGTGGGGCTGGCGCTGTTCCCGGCCGACGGCATTGAGGTCGAAGTGTTGCTGCGTCACGCCGAAGCCGCCATGGCGCGCGCCAAAAAAGAAGCCCGCGGCACCGTGCAGGCCTACCGCCCCGACCTCACCGCTGCGGCCCAGCGCCGCATCGAGCTGGTGCACGCCCTGCGCCTGGCGCAGGACATGGGGCAATTCCACCTCGAATACCAACCCCAGGTGCGCGTGCGCGACGGCTCGCTGATCGGCGCCGAGGCCCTCATGCGCTGGCGCATTCCCGGCAAAGGCCCGGTCTCGCCGCTGGACTTCATCCCCCTGGCCGAGGAAACCGGCCTCATCATCGCCATGGGCCGCTGGGTGCTGGAGCAAGCCTGCGCTCAGGCCGTGCTCTGGCAAGCCCAAGCCAATATGCCTCCGGTGGTGGCCGTCAACGTCTCGGCGCGCCAGCTGCGCCAGCCCGACTTTCTCAAAGTCCTGGACGACGTGCTGCAGCGCAGCGGCTGCCCGCCACATGCGCTGGAGCTGGAAGTCACCGAGAGCATGCTGCTGGAGGAATCCGACCAAGCCATTGCCCTGCTCTACGAAATTGCCAAACGCGGCGTGCGCGTGGCGCTGGACGACTTTGGCACCGGCTACTCCTCGCTGGCCTACCTGCGCCGCCTGCCCGTGCACACCCTCAAGCTGGACCGCAGCTTTGTCAAAGAGCTGGGCCAGGACCGGCAGGTCGAAGCCATTGCGCGCACCATCATCCGCCTGGCGCGCGACCTCTCACTGGAAGTGCTGGCCGAAGGCGTGGAAACGCCCGAGCAAGTGCGCTGGCTGCGCCTGGCCGGCTGCGACTGGGCCCAGGGCTGGTGCTACGGCAAACCCATGCGCCCCGAGGGCTTCCAATACGCGGCCCCCGACATTGCCGAGACCGGCGTCTTTGTCGACACCCTGGTCCAAGACGAACCCTCCACCGTGGGCCCGGCCTTGCAAGCGCTGGCGTCGGAGTGAGGGGCGGCGCAGGCGCTCCCTACACCGGCAGCGCCGCGCTGTTTTTGATTTCTTCCATCACCGCATAGGTGCGGGTTTCGCGCACGCCGGGCAGGGTCCAGATGACGCTGCCGATGAATTCGCGGTAGGAGGCCATGTCGCGCACGCGGGTTTTGAGCAGGTAGTCAAAGCCCCCGGCCACGAGGTGGCATTCCAGGATTTCGGCGCGGGCCTGTACGGCGGCTTTGAAGTTGTCCATGACGTCCTGCACGGTGCGGTCCAGCAGGATTTCGACAAACACCAGCATGCCCACGCCCAGGAGCGCGGGGTTGAGCCGCGCTTCGTAGCCCAGGATGTAGCCCTCGCGCGTGAGGCGCTTGACGCGCTCCAGCACCGCCGTGGGCGAGAGGTGCACGGTTTCGGCCAACTTCAGGTTGGCAATGCGCCCATCGGCCTGGAGTACGCGCAGAATGCGCAAGTCGATGGCGTCTAGCGTTGAAACATCGGCCATGGCTGGATTTTTCTCTTTGATCGGATGAATCATCCGAATTTAATCCAGTTTCAACCCCACTAAAGTCCCGGCGTTCACTAGGGGCGGCCTGCCCCTCGTTCAGGAGCAGTTCATATGACCGCCTTTACCCTTTCCCCCGAAGCCGCCCGTTTGCCTGACCCCTACCGCGAGGAGCTGCCGCTGGTGCAGGCTCTGGCTGCGCAACTGCAGGGCACGCTGAACTGGAGCAATGTCATCCAGCACGCCAGCCCCTGGGTGCAGCAGGTGCGTGACAACCCCGCGCCGTTTTGGGCCATGGAGTCGCTGCTGCGCGAGTACCCCATCACCAGCGCCGAGGGTTTGGCGCTGATGCGCTTGGCCGAGGCGCTGCTGCGCGTGCCCGACGCCGAAACCGCCATTGCGCTGACGGCCGACCAGCTGGGCAAGGCGGACTTTGACGGCGGCTCCGAGGGCCCGCACAAGATGTTGGCGGGGCTGGCGGCCAGCGCCATCAGCCTGTCCAAGAAATTCCTGCCTGAAGCCGAGGGCGAGGCCGGCCTGATCAAGCGCCTGGGCGCGCAGACTGTGGTGGGCGCGACGGTGCGCGCCATCCAGCTGCTGGGCCGCCAGTTCGTGCTGGGCCGCAACATCCAGGAAGCCATGCAGGAGGCCGACAGCGCGCGCAAGCAGCAGCGCCAGCTCACCTTCTCCTACGACATGCTGGGCGAGGGCGCGCGCACCGAGCACGACGCCGAGCGCTACCAGGCTGCCTATCTGCGCGCCATTGCCGCCATTGCGGCGGGGCGCCGGGCCGAGTCGCCCACCCAGGCCGATGGCATTTCCATCAAGCTCTCGGCGCTGTTCTCGCGCTACGAGGTGCTGCAGCGCGAGCGCGTGGCCGCCGAGCTGCTGCCGCGCGTGTGGCAGCTCATCGAGCCTGCCGCACAGGCCAATATCAACCTGACCATTGACGCCGAGGAAGTCGACCGCCTGGAGCTGTCGCTGGACTTGCTGGACGCGCTGGCCGCGCGCATTGCGCTGCACTACCCGCAGTGGCAGGGCTTTGGCCTGGCCATTCAGGCCTACCAAAGCCGCTGCCGCGCGCTGGTGGACGAGGTGGCCGCCATTGCCCGCAAGCACGGCCTGCGCTTCATGGTGCGCCTGGTCAAGGGCGCTTACTGGGACGGCGAAATCAAGCGCGCCCAGGAGCTGGGCCTGAGCGCCTACCCGGTGTTCACGCACAAGCCGCACACCGATGTGTCCTACCTGGCCTGCGCGCTGGCGCTGCTGCAGCACCACGAGGTGATCTACCCGCAGTTCGCCAGCCACAACGCCGGCACCATTGCCGCCATCGTGCAGATGGCGCGCCAGCTCGGCGCCAAGTTCGAGATGCAGCGCCTGCACGGCATGGGCGAGGGCATTTACCGCGAGGTCTTGAAGGACGGCAGCATTGCCTGCCGCGTTTACGCCCCGGTGGGCGAGCACCGCGACCTGCTGGCCTATCTGGTGCGCCGCCTGCTCGAGAACGGTGCCAACTCCAGCTTTGTGCACCAGCTCGCTGACCCCAGTGTGGCCCCGCAGGAGCTGCTGGCCTCGCCGCTGGTGCAAATCCAGCAGCGCAGCGCCTTGCCCCTGCCCATCGACCTCTACCGCGACGCGCAAGGCCGTGGCCGCCTGAATTCCTCGGGCCTGGACCTGGCCGTGCCCGCACAGCGCCAGACCCTGCTGGACGCGCTGCACGCCTGCGAGGTGCAGACCCTGACCGAAGCCAGCACCGAGGACGTGCAAGCCGCCATGGCGCGCCTGCAAGCCGGTGCGCCGGGCTGGAGCGCGACGCCCGTGGCCGAGCGCGCCGCCGTGCTGCGCCGCGCCGCCGACGCCCTGCAAGCGCAGCTGCCGCAGTACTGCGCGCTGCTGGTGAAAGAGGCCTACAAGAGCCTGGGTGACGCCATTGCCGAAGTGCGCGAGGCCGTGGACTTCATGCGCTACTACGCCGACGAGGCCGAGCGCCTGGCCCAAGAGGGCGTGGCCCTGCAAGGCCGTGGCGTGTTTGTGTGCATCTCGCCGTGGAACTTCCCGCTGGCCATCTTTGCCGGCCAGGTGGTGGCCGCGCTGGTGGCGGGCAATGCCGTGGCCGCCAAGCCCGCTGAGCAAACGCCCGATGTGGCGCGCCGCTGTGTCGAGCTGTTGCACGCCGCCGGTGTGCCCGGCAGCGCGCTGCAGCTGCTGCACGGCCAGGGCGAGACCGTGGGCGCGGCCCTGGTGGGCGCGGCGCCAACCGCGGGCGTGTGCTTCACCGGCTCCACGCAGGTGGCGCAAATCATCAACCGCCAGCTCGCTTCGCGCGCTGCCAGCGGTGCCGTGGCCCTGCCGCTGATTGCCGAGACCGGTGGCTTGAACGCCATGATCGTGGACTCCACCGCGCTGCCCGAGCAGGTGGTGGACGCGGTGGTGCAGTCGGCCTTCCGCTCGGCCGGCCAGCGCTGCTCGGCCCTGCGCCTGCTGCTGGTGCACGAGGCCGTGGCTGAAGGCGTGATCGAAATGCTGCGCGGCGCCGTGCAAGAGCTGCGCGTGGGCGACAGCGCCTTGCTGGCCACCGATGTCGGCCCGCTCATCGACGACGAAGCCTTCAACACCATCAGCGCCGAAGTGGCACGCCTCAAGCGCGAGGCCCGCGTCATCGCCGAAGGCCGTGCTGCCGACGCCACCGCGCGCCTGCTGCTGCCCTTGGCCGTGGAGCTGAAAAACATTGCCGAGCTGAAGAAGGAAATCTTCGCCCCCGTGCTGCACGTGGTGCGCTGGGGTGGCGATGTGGACGCCGTCATCGCCCAGGTCAACGCGCTGGGCTATGGCCTGACGCTGGGCATCCAGACGCGCATCGACAGCCGTGGCCTGCGCCTGGCCGACGCGGCGCGCATCGGCAACGTCTACATCAACCGCAACATCATCGGCGCGGTGGTGGGCGTGCAGCCCTTTGGCGGCGAAGGCCTCTCGGGCACCGGCCCCAAGGCTGGCGGCCCGCACTACCTGCTGCGCTTCATCGCCCAACCCGGCGCGGTGGCCGACACCGCGCCTGCCGTGACGGCTGCAGCCAAAGGCCTGGACTTGAGCGCGCAAGTGCGTGCGCATGAGGCCTGGTCGGCGCAGGAGCTCAGCGTGCGCTCGCAACTGCTGGAGCGCGCTGCGGCGGGCCTGGACGCGCACATTGCGCGGGCCTGGCATGCCCTGGCCGCGGCGGCGCGTGCACGCCTGGGCGTGAAGGCCTTGCCCGGCCCCACGGGTGAGCACAACGAGCTGCGCCTGCACGGCCGTGGCGTGTTCGCGCTGCTGGCCGAGCGCGCCGATGCCGCCGAGCTGGCGCAAGCCCTGGGCGCGGCCCTGGTGGCGGGCAATGCGGTGGTGGTGGTCGGTGGTGGCACCACGGCCACCATGCTGCAGCAAGCGCTGCTGCGCGGCGGCGTGCCCGCCGGCGTGCTGCGCCTGGTGCCGGCAGAAGATTTGCCCCTTGTGCTGGCGGCCGCACAGCTCGGCGGTGTGGCGGGCCCTGTGGCCCAGCTCGGCGCCGTGCAAGCCACGGTGGCCGCGCGCAGCGGCGCCATCCTGCCCCTGGTCAGCCTGACCGAGGCGGGTCAGGTGGCCCAGCTCTACCGCTTCTGCGCCGAGCAAACGCTCACCGTCAACACCGCCGCAGCAGGCGGCAACGCCGCGCTCTTGGCCGGTTTGCATTGATGCCCAGCCGGGGTGCTCAGCGCCCCGGCATCGCGCATCTGCGCACTAGTTCACGACTCATTCATCGCCCGCCCCAATCGGCTCACACCGACTTGAAGCGGGCGATCGTTTGAATAGCGAAGGAAATCACGCACTTCTCGAGTGATTGCGGTTTTCCCCCGTGCTACGGGGTGACGCACACGCCGCTGATTCCATAACCTTGCATGGCCTATCTCCCCGCTGGGTTCTCGACGGGGGTCTTGTGTCCATCAACGGAGGTTTTATGAAATTGAGCAAACTGTGTGCGGTGCTCGGTCTTGCCAGTGTGGCGGCGGTCGCCCAAGCCGGTAACCCGAGCGCGGATCTGAACTACACCTTCCAGCAGTACACCAGCACTGGTCCTGTCGGCAGCAACAGCCTCAACACCAACAAGTTCTACTGGGTGAAAGAGGCCACTGGCACCTACAACGGCCAAGACGTGCAGTCCTGGGTGCTGATTTGGGACCCCAAGGATGCTGGCCCCAATGTCCAGGTTTCAGGCAGCGTGTCCTTTGACAACACCATCCTGGCCGTGTTCACCGAAAAGGCCACGCTCAAGGGCAGCTCGGCCTTCGAAAAGAACAGCCTGAGCTACGACTACAGCGACTCCATGGTGGGCCTGGAGACGGTCGACGCCAAACAGACCAGCTTTGCGGGTGCCTCCCTGAACCTGACCTGGAATGCCGGTGACCCGGGCGACATGGTGCGTGTGCTCACCGCCGTGCCCGAGCCCGAGACCTATGCCCTCTACCTCGCCGGTCTGGGCGTGGTGGGCATGATGGCGCGCCGCCGTCGCACCCAGCGCTGATCCCTGCCTGCCGCGCTGGCGTCGCACCGCTGTGTGTGGGGTTTGGGGTCGTACACTCGCGACCCTTGAACACACACACAGCGCGTGGCGGGCATGAGTTCCAGCATTGCATTCATCGGCGGTGGCAATATGGCCAGCGCCATCATCGGTGGCCTGCTGCGTGCGGGCCATGCGGCCCACGAGATGGTGGTGGTGGAGCCCCTGGCGGCCCAGCGCCAAAAGCTGCAGGCCGAGCTGGGCGTGCAAGCCCAGGCCGCTGCGGGCCCTGAGCTCGCCACCGCCAGCCTGGTGGTGTGGGCCGTCAAACCCCAGATGTTTGCTGAAGCGGCCGCACCCTGCGCGGCCCATGTGGGTGGGGCTTTGCAGCTGTCGGTCATGGCCGGCATTGGCAGCGAGGCCATCGCCCGCGCCAGCACCAGCGAGCGCGTGGTGCGCAGCATGCCCAACACGCCTGCGCTCATCGGCCAGGGCATCACCGGCTTGTTTGCGCGCGCGGCCGTGAGTGCCGCCGACAAATCCCGCATTGAGACCGTGCTGGCTCCCACCGGGCGCACCCTGTGGGTGGCGCAGGAGGCCGATCTGGACGCCGTCACCGCGCTGTCGGGCTCGGGCCCGGCTTACTTCTTCTACGTGCTGGAGGCCATGATCGAGGCCGCCCAGGCCATGGGCCTGAGCGCCGAGCAAGGCCGCGAGCTGGCCCTGCACACCTGCGCGGGTGCGGCGGCGCTGGCCCAGCAGTCTGAGGTCTCTGTGGCCGAGCTGCGCCAGCGCGTGACCTCCAAAGGCGGCACCACGCAGGCCGCGCTGGACAGCCTGGCCGCTGACGAGGTGGCCGCTGCCGTGCAGCGCGCCGTGCGGGCCGCACAGCAGCGCGCACGCGAGCTGGGGCAAGCCTTCGGCGCTTGAACGCAGCCACCACCATGGGCATTGCCAGCCGACAGTCCTTGCGCGATTGGTTGCGCGCGCCGGGCTCTTTGTCCAAGCGCCTGGCGCAGCTGGGCCAGCGTTTTGAAGTGCAGGTGCTGCGCCAGGGCGTGGCCCCGCTGCGCGGGCCCGAGCGTCGCGCCCTGGGCCTGCCGCGGCGCGGCTGCACCTTTGTGCGCGAGGTGCTCTTGCGCGTGGACGGTGTGCCCCTGGTGTGGGCGCGCTCGGCCCTGCATGCCGCAGCCCTGGCCGGGCCCTGGAAGGCGCTCAAAGGCCTGGGCCAGCGCCCGCTGGCGCACCTGCTGTACGAAGACCCGCGCATCCAGCGCAGCGCCTTGCAGCCACGCCGCCTGGCGCGCATGGGTCACACACGGCGCCACATGGTGCGTCAGTGGCAGCAGTCCACCGGCAGCGCACCGGCGGCGGACATGCTGTGGTCGCGCAACTCGGTGTTTTTGCGTGGCGGCGCGCAGCTGCGCGTGATGGAGCTGTTTGCGCCGGAGGTGGCGCAGCAGCGCTGCCCGAGGCTGCGCCGCCTTGTGCGCCGAGGCTAAAGCGCGCTGCCCTCAGTGCAACTCGGCGTGCCTGCCCGCTTGTGCCAGCAGTTGCATGAGCGCGGGCAAGTCGCCGTCGTGGCCTTGCAGCGAACGCAGCAAGGCCGGCATGGCCTGGGGCGGGAAGTCAGCGCTGAAATGCCAGCCCTGGAAGCGCTCACAGCCCGCGGCGCGCAGCCAGGCCAGGTCCTCGGCGGTTTCCACGCCCTCGCAGATGAGTTCGGCGTCAAAGACTTCCGCCATGCCTTTGATGAAGCGCAGGATGCCGCCGATGTGGGCGCTGTCGGCCACGCCATGCACGAATTGGCGGTCGGCCTTGAGGCGGCCAAACGGCACGTGGCGCAGCGTGGAGAGGTTGGACAGGCCGGTGCCGAAGTCGTCCACCGCCACTTGCAGGCCCAGCGCGCGCAGCTGCACCACGGCCTGGGTGATGGTCTCGGTCTGCTGGGTCAGCCCGGTTTCGGTGACTTCAGCTTCCAGCCAGCTGGCGGGAACCTGGTGGCGCTGCAGCGTGCTGCGCAGCCGTTCGATGAAGTTGGGGTGGGCCAGTGAGTCGCGCGAAAAGTTCAGCGCCACGGGCAGCACCGCCAAGCCTGAAAGCAGCCATTGGCGCAGGTTTTGGCAGACTTGGTCGAGCATGAGCATGTCCAAGTCAAAGATCAGCCCCTCGCGTTCGGCGCGGGCAATGAAGGCATCGGGGTAGACCACGCCCAGCTCGGGGTGCACCAGGCGTGCCAGGGCCTCAAAGCCCACCACGCGGGCCTGCACCACGTCCACCTGCGGCTGGTAGCAGGGCACGATTTGCCGCTGCGAAATGCAATGCGCCAGCGCCGGGTTGGGGCTGCTGCGCTGGGTGTCGTCCACGAAGCGGTGCCAGGTGGCGGCGCTGCCGGGCACGCCGCTGGCGCAGGCGCTGGCGGCTTGGGTCAGCAGCCGTGCGGGGTCGTGCCCCTGATCGGGGCTGGTGCTGATGCCCACGCGCGCCACCAGCTCCAAGGTCTGCCCTTGGGCCTGCAGCGGCAGGCTCAACAGCTCACACAGCTGTTGCAGGCGCTGGGCTACATCGGCACCGTGGCTGGGGTGCAGGGCAAAGGCGAAGTGGTCGCCTTCCAGGTGTGCCAGCAGGTCTTCACTTTGCACCCAGCGCTTGAGCTGCGTGGCCAGCTGTACCAGCACCGCATCGGCCGTTTGGCCGCCGTGGGCGGTGTTGATGAGGTGGAGGTTTTGCAGCTGCACAAAGCCCACGGTGTAGGGTGCGCCCTGGGTTTGGGTGAGGCGCTGGCCCAGCCGCGTCACAAAGGCCTGGCGGTTGGGCAGCCCGGTGTTGAGGTTGTTGTAGCGCAGCTCCAGGATGCGCATGACCTGGTTGGCCAGGGCCTGCATGGCTTGGGTCTGCACGTTGTTGAGCAGGCGCGGCTCAAAGTCCAGCACCCACAGCGTGCCCAGCCGGTAACCGCGCCGCCCCACCAGCACGGCCGCGGCGTAGTAGCGCAGCGGCGGCGACATGGCGGCCGCGGGGGTGTCAAAGAACTGTGGGTCCAAAAAGGTGTCGGGCACTTCGAACAGGTCTTTGTCGGACTCCACCGCCAGCGAGCAATACGCGCCCTTGCGCGCGAAGTGCGAAAACTCCCCGCCCACATGGCCTTTGACCCAGACCAAATCCTCGTCCACCAAGCTCACGCCAGCCATGGCCGCACCAGTGATGAGGCTGGCCATCTTGGCCAGCTCACAAAACACTTCTTCTTTTTCGTCCAGGGCAATTTGGTAGCGGCTGAGTTCCTGCAGGCGCAGGGTCTCCTCCAATGCGGCGCGGTCCATCGCAACTCCACAAATATGGAAGCCCCGGTTTATCAGAGCTCATGTCAAATGCCTACCCCTGAGTTGGACGCGTGAGGCCGCATGAAAAAAGCCCGCGGCGGCCAAGGCCGGCGGGCTCGGGTTTGCAGTTGCCTGACGGCAAGTGCAAAGGGGGTGTGCGCAGCAATCAGGCGCGGCGGCGGCGGCTCAAAGCACCCAGCACGCCCACACCAGCCAGCAGCAGGGCGTAGCTGGTGGGTTCGGGCACGGCGGTCAGCACCACGTTGTCCAGCGTGGCACCCAGGTTGCCAGCACCGCTGCCGAAGCTGATGGTCTGCACGCCGCTGGCGGTGGCCGTCCAGCTCAGCGTGTCGTGCGCCACGGCTGTAGGCACGCCATAAGTGGTGGTGGTGCCGCCGAAGGACACGGTCATGGCGGTGCCGCCACCATTGCGGAAGTGGTCAAAGCTCAGCGTGTAGGTCATGCCGGCCACCGCATTGAAGGTGCGCGACAGCGTGCCCGGGCCAGGCGTGCCCGCCAAGTCAACGCTCACGCCGTTGATGGCGCCAAAAGCGTTGCGGACCAAGTCCACCGAGGCGCTGCCCACGGTCCAGGGGTTCAGCACATTGCTGTTCGCATTCACCACGGTGTAGCCGCCATTGGCCACTTGCGAGGCGAAGGACTCGAAGTCCTCCGAAAAAATCACAGTCTGGGCTTGCGCGCCAGCAGCCAGCAGCGTCAGTGCTGCAGCCACCGATACGGACAGTCGGTTCATAGTTGCTCCCAAGGGTCTTTGACCAGAACACAGCGCTCCAGCCTTGCAACCCGGTGACCCATTGTTGGCGCCGCCGCGCTGCAGGCAAACCACTCGTTTCAAGGGGTTGCAAGCTTTTGAACCCTTGGCTTAGGGGGTGTGGGGCGTGAAAATGTCACTTTTGAGGCGTTAGCGTGCCAAATCTAGGGCCAGACCTAGGAACAGCGTGCAACCCAACCAGTGGTTGACCTGAAAGGCGCGCATGCAGGCGGCGCGCTCACGGCCCCGAATCAGCCAGCCATGCCAGAGCACTTGCAGCGCCGCCAGCCCCACGCCAACCAGAAACAGCGTGCCCAGCCCCAGGTGGCAGCCCAGAGCCGCCCAGCTCAGCAGGAACACCGCATAGAACGCCAGCACGGCGGCCACATCCCAGCGGCCCAGCGTCAGCGCCGAGGTTTTGATGCCGATCTTGATGTCGTCATCGCGGTCCACCATGGCGTACTCGGTGTCGTAGGCCAGCACCCAAAACAGATTGGAGACCATCAGCGCCCAGGCCGACAGCGGCACGGCATCGGCCAACGCCGACAGGCTCCACTCGTGGCGGCCCTGCACGGCGGCAAAAGCCATGGGAATGCCAAAGGAAAACGCCACCCCCAGCACCGCCTGCGGCATGGCCACCACGCGCTTGGCAAAGGGGTAGGCCACCGCCACCGCCAGTGCCGCAAAAGACAGCAAGATGGTGGGCGCATTGGTGCTGAGCACCAGCACAAAGGCCAGCAGCGCCAACACCGCTCCCACGCTCAGGGCCTCACGCACGCCCAGCTGCCCGCTGGTGACCGGGCGCTGTGCGGTGCGCTTGACGTGCTTGTCAAACTCGCGGTCGGCCACGTCGTTGACGCAGCAGCCCGCCGAGCGCATCAGCACCGTGCCCGCCACAAACACGCCCAGGGTGTGCCAGCCCGGAAACCCATCGGCCGCCAGCCACAGCGCGCTGAGCGTGGGCCACAGCAGCAGCAGCCAGCCCGCCGGGCGGTCCCAGCGGATCAAATCCAAATACAGCGCCAGACGGCTGCGGGGCAGGGCAGGTGTGTTCATGAGCCCGGATTGTCACGCGGCCAGCCCCCCAAATCCCCTATGCTGACGCCCCATTCAAACCCTAGATTTCCTGCGCGCCGCCCCAGCGCTGGCGCGGCGCCATTTCCATTGGGAGCCTTCATATGAAAACCACCCGTTTTGCTGCCGCCGTGCTGGCCCTGGCCAGCGCCTGCGCCTGGGCCGACAGCAGCACCTCCTCCGCCTCCAGCGCCGCCTCGCAGTCCGTGGGCAGCCTCTCCAACTCGCTCAGCAGCTCCAGCAAAAGCTCTGAGGGCGAAGACAAAGTCGCCCAGGGCGAGTACACCGTGGTGCGCGTGGCCGCGGCCCAGCAGCCCGGCCACACCACGCTGGTGCTGCAAGGCCCCGACCAGATCGAGCTGAAGCTGCAGCTGCCCGAGGGCACGCGCCAGCAAGCCGGTGTGCAAGCGGGCGATGTGGTGCGCGTGGCCCAGCGCAGCTACGGCTGGCAGTTCAGCCGCGCCGGTCAGGCCGAGCCCTTCTACCTGGTGGTGCGCGACCGCTACCAGCACGAGATGAACACCCGCATGCTCTGACATGCGCGCCGCTTGGGCCTGCAAGGCCGCTGCCATGCTGGCCGCTGCGCTGCTGGGCGGGCCCGGCGCGCAGGCCGCCAGCCTGCAGTTCTGCGACACCAGCACCGCCCTGAGCCCGGCCGCGCTGGACGAGGTGCTGGCCCTGTCCGTGCAGGTGCAAGCCCAGCTGGAAGCGCGCGGCGCGCGTGCCGCCGTGGTGGCCCGCGACGGCCTGGGCCTGCAGCGCTGGGGCCAGCGCTACTCCCACGCCGGTGTGGTCTGGCAGGACGGGCCCGCCGGGGCCTGGACCGTGCGCCAGCTCTACTACGCCTGCGGCGAAGGCCACGCGCGGCTCTTCGACCAAGGCCTGGGCGCCTTCATCAGCGGTTCGCGCGGCGGGGCCGTGCGCTTTTTGCGCCTGCTGCTGCTGCCCGTCAGCGCCGAAGCCGCGCTGCACGCCCACGCCACCGACGCCCGCTCCGCCCACGCCTGGCTGCACCCGCACTACAGCGCCAACGCCCACGCCTTTGGCACGCGCTTCCAAAACTGCAACCAATGGCTGGCCGAGCTCATGGCCGCGGCCTGGGGCGGGCCATTCCCGGTGTCGGCAGAGGCGGGTGCCGCTCAAGGCGACCGCGCCGCCGCCCAAGCCTGGCTGCAACGCGAGGGCTACACAGCCACCCGCATCCACGCCGGCCCGCTGCTGCTGGCCGCCGCCTTCAGCCCCTGGCTGCATTTGGCCGACCACCCCGCAGCCGACCGCGCCAGTGGCCAGCTGCAAGTGGTGCTGCCGCAAGACCTCATGGACTGGGCCGCCCAGCGCCACCCCGGCAGCCGCCAGCTCGAGTTCTGCCGCAACGCCCGCGAGCTCTGGCTGCGCGAAGACGGCCCCCCGCTGCCCGCCGACTGCCAGCCCGCGCCCGATGCGCGCACCTGGCGTTTGAACTCTTCAGGGGCTCCAGAAGTGCGCGGCTGATGGGGCAGAGCCGATCCCCCCGGAATTGAGGGGGTGGGTGTCGATCTGCTGAGGTGGTCTTGCCAACTCCTGCACAAGACCCACCAGCGCCGGTGTGCACAGCCTGCGCTTGCCCTTGGAAGATGCCGAAACCGAAGTGGACGTAAGAGCCGTGTCTGCACCGCAGGGTGCGGGCCCAGGTTGAAGTAAAGCAAACGGACTTCGGAGGAGAGCTTCCCATGAGAATGCATTTGGATCGCGTGTTCGGGGCCCTTGTGGGCCTCACTGTGTTGTTGACCTTGGTGGTGGTGGGCTGTGTGGCCCAGGTCTTGCACCTCTACCAGGAGGGCGTGGATGCCGCGCAGCGTCGCTACCAGTCCTATGTGTTGGCCGACGAGTTGCGGCAAAGCTCGGACGACCTGACCCGCCTGGCGCGCACCTTTGTGGTGAGCCAGGACCCGAAATGGGAGCAGCAGTATTTCGAGATCCTCGACATTCGCAACGGCAAAAAACCGCGCCCAGTCAACTACGCGGGCATCTACTGGGACCTTCGCGCCGTAGGCCAAACGCCCAACGGCGGCAGCACCACGTCGGCCGTGCCCTTGACCGACATGATGAAGACCCAGGGCTTTACCGAGCGCGAATTTGCGCTGATGCAGCAAGCCAAGGCCAACTCCGACGACTTGGTGCGCACCGAGACCATTGCCATGAACATGGTCAAAGGCCAATTCGACGACGGCCACGGCGGCTTCACCAAGAAGGGGCTGCCCGACCTGGAGCAAGCGCGCTTGATGATGCATGACCTGGCCTATCACCAATACAAAGCCAAGATCATGGCGCCGGTCAATGACTTCCTCTCCGCGCTGGACCAGCGCACCGCCCAGGAAGTGGAGCAACTCAACATCGCTACGCAGCGCTGGATGATTGCGGGCATCGTGGCCGCCTGCATTGAAGGCGTGCTGCTGGTGGGCCTGATCTTGGGCGTGCATCGCAGCATCCGCGAGGCCCTGGCCAAGGTGCGCAACGCCGCCCGTGCCATTGCCAACGGCGACCTCAGTGTGGTGCCCGACAACGCCGGCCCTGACGATGTGCTGGGACAGCTCAACAGCGCCGTGATTGAGATGCGCGACAAGCTGGCGCAGACCATTGCCCGCATCCGTGATGGTGCCGAACGCATTGCCCATGGCAGCGTGGAGATTGCAGCGGGCAACGCCAGCCTCTCGCACCGCACCGAGACACAGGCCTCCAATCTGCAGCAAGCTGCCTCGGCCATGGGGCAGATGAATGTCACGGTGAAGAACAGCGCTGACACCGCCCGCGAGGCGGCCAAGCTGGCCGAATCCGTCAGCACCGCCGCCGAAAACGGCGGGCAGCTGGTGGGCCAGGTGGTGAGCACCATGAGCGAGATCTCCAGCAGCTCCGCCCGCATTGGCGACATCATCAGCGTCATCGACGGCATTGCCTTCCAGACCAACATCCTGGCGCTCAACGCCGCCGTGGAAGCGGCGCGTGCGGGCGAGCAGGGGCGCGGCTTTGCCGTGGTGGCTGCCGAAGTGCGCAGCCTGGCCAAGCGCAGCGCCGAGGCCGCCAAGGAAATCAAAACCCTCATCTCCAACAGCGTGGACCGTGTGCAAGACGGCACCCGCCTGGTGGGCGAGGCCGGTCAGGGCATGGACGATCTGGTGCGTCAGATCAAACACGTGGCCCAGCTCATCACCCACATCTCCACCGCCACCGCCGAGCAAGCCGACGGCATTGGCACGGTGAACCAGTCAGTGAGCGATCTGGAATCGGTGACGCAGCAAAACGCCGCCCTGGTGGAACAAAGCGCAGCGGCCTCAGACGGGCTCAAAGAACAAGCCCGCGTGCTCAGCGAGGCCGTGGCGGCGTTCAAGTTGCAGGGGGCCTAAGCCGCCTGGGGGCGCCGGGCACAATGGTGGCGGACATCTGCCACCGCGCCTTGCGCACCGCCATGCACACCCTGCCTATATGCCACTGCAGTCTGGAGCGTCACGGCGACGCGGTTCTGGACATCTTCAACGAGGCCATTGCGCACACCACGGCGTTGTACGAGTACCAGCCGCGCACGCCGCAGCGCATTGCGGAGTGGTTCGAGACCAAGGCGCGGGCGGGCCACCCCGTGCTGGGCCTGGAGGATGCGCAGGGGCAGTTGCTGGGTTTTGCCAGCTGGGGCCCGTTTCGTGGCTTTGCGGCGTTCAAGTACACGGTGGAGCATTCGGTGTATGTGCACCACCAGCACCGTGGCCGGGGTCTGGGGCCGCAGCTGTTGCAGGCCTTGATTGAGCGGGCGCAGGCGCAGGGGCTGCACGCCCTGGTGGGGGCCATTGATGCGGCCAATGCGGGCAGCATTGCCCTGCACCAGCGCCTGGGCTTTGTGCATGTGGGCACGCTGCCGCAGGTGGGGTTCAAGTTCGGGCGCTGGCTGGACTTGGCCTTTTACCAGCGGCTGCTGGACACGCCCGCGCACCCCGTGGATGGCTGAGCGCAGGCGGGCTCAGACGCTCAAGCCATCGCGCCCGGCGGCTTTGGCGCGGTAGAGCGCCTGATCGGCCCGCTCGTAGAGCTGGCCTTCGGTGGTGTCGTCGTCGGGCACCAGCGAGACCATGCCGATGCTGGCGCTCACGCACAGCCCCTTGCGGCACAGCAGTTCGAGGGCGCGGATGTCGCGCAGGATGCTTTGCGCGATCTGCGTGAGCTGCGCCAATGAGGTGGCGCCATAGGCCAGGGCGAACTCATCGCCGCCCAGGCGCACGGCCAAGTCTTCGGGGCGGCGCGCATGCTCGCTCAACACTTGGGCCACTTGCTGCAGGCATTGGTCGCCCGCAGCGTGGCCGTGCAGGTCGTTGTAGGTTTTGAAGTGGTCCAGGTCCAGCAGCAGCAGGCCCAGGGGCTGCTGCAGGCGCAAGCAGCGGCGCAGCTCGCGCGTCAGGAATTGGTGAAACACGCGCCGGTTGCCCAAGCCGGTGAGCGGGTCGAGCTCGGCCATGCGCGCCACGGCGTTTTCGGCCAGGCGCCGCTGCGTGATGTTGAGGTGGGTGACGACGAAGTAGCCCTGCTCGCGCGCGCCGTACAAGGGGCAGATGCGCATGATGAACCAGCGCTGCTCATGGGGGCTGTGGCAGGGGTATTCGAATTCGTAATGCGGGCAATGGCCGCACAGCACCGAGCGCATGCCTTGCAGGGCTTGGGTGGCGGATTCATCGCCCGTCTCGGCCGCGCACTCCAGGGTTTGCAGGTAGTTGCTGCCCACACAGTCTTGGGGGGCGGCCAGCCCATTGTGGCGCCCGAACTCGCGCCAGGCCATGTTGACGTCGACGATCAGCCCCGTGCAATCAATGACGGCGATTTGGTTTTCCAGTGAGTGGAAGACCCGAGTGTGCAGCTCGCTCAACGCCACCATGGCGGCAAAGCTCCTTGCGTGCCGCAAATGCTTCGAGCATGACCACCACACTCAAGCCGCGGCAGCGCGGCCCAGTCTAGCGCTGATGTGCCAGAAAGGGGTGCTTGGCGGCGGCCATGCGCAAGAATGCAAGGGGCATCAAGTGCTCGCTCGTCCTTAGGCGGAGCGGTGGCCTCAGTAGTCAGTGGGAAGCTCGGTACCGCGCATTTTGGTGCTGCGCGGGCGGCGGTCTTCGGTCAAGCCCATGAGGTCGGTCTCCAGGTCTTGATAGAGCAGGTGCGTGTCGGCCGCGCCGCCGCGCAGCACGGCCTGGCGAAAGTGCATGTCCAGCGACATCAGCACCAGCACCGGCACGGCCAGGCAAGCCAAGCCCCCCAAGGCATACAACAGCCACAGCCCGGTGGGCACTTGTGGGGCCACCCAGCGGCCCAGCAGTGCCAGCAGCACGGTCAGCACCGCCAGGGCGGCAGCGGCCAGGGTGAAGAATCGAAGCGAGGGTTTCATCAGCAGGGTCGGAGCAATGGGCGCCATGCTGGCACAGGTGCTCTAACCGCGGCAGGGCAGGGCCCTCGCTTTCGGGGGCGGTGGCGGACATCCGCAAACGAAAAGCGTGAGAAATGGGCGAAATCAGCGTGTCAGCAAGCCCAGCATCGTGGCCCGTACGGCCGCAGCCGTCTTGGTGCTGGCTTGCAGCTTGCCCATGGCGTTGCGCATATGGAAGTTCACCGTGTCCACCGACAGGTCCAGGATGCGGCTGATGTCCGGTGCGGTTTTGCCGTCGGCCGTCCAGCGCAGCACCTCCACCTCGCGTCCGGTGAGGGCGGCTTGGGCCTCGCGCCATTGGCGTTGCACCAGCAGCTCAGAGAGGTGGCTGTGGGCGCTGTCGGCCAGCCAACGCAGCTGCGGCCCTAGCCTTTGCAGTTCGGCGACATCGATCTCGCCACTGGAGCGCGCCAACGTCAGCAGGCCAAGCGTGCCGCAGATCTCGCGCCGCGGCTGGCACCAGCCGTGGCGCAGGCCCATGGCGTGGGCATCGCGCCAGAACGGTGCGGCTGCATCGTGCAGTGTGGGCTCCCATACAAAAGCTTCGGTGTCATGCTGGGCGCGTGCCACGGTGGGATCCACCCGCCACAGTGCCTGCTCCACATAGCGCTGGCGCCAGGCCTTGGGGTAGTTGTTGAGCAGCAGCACCGCAGGCTTGGCAAAGGGCACGGGCAGGCGCAGGCCATAGGCCGCAAATTCAAAGCCCAGTGCTTGGGCCGCGCGCAGGACATGCCCGAACACTTCGTCCTCGTTGTGGGCGGTGTCCAGTCCTTGCTGCAGAGCCTGCTGCCATTTGTCCATAGGACCTGCGAAGTCGTCAAAGTGGTCCGATTTTGGGGGGTGTAAATGTCAAGTATTTGGCAAATTCCAGGGGACAAAGCGCCCCGCCGCGGCTGTTCCTAGGGGGGCGCCAGCGCGTGCAGGTCGTGCAGAAAGGCATCGATCATGGCCTCGTCCACATGGCGCTGCACCACCAGGCGCAGGGCGTGCTGGTAGCGCGTGGAGACAGAGATGATCCAGCCGCGCTGCTCCAGCGCCTGGGCCAGGGCCTCGGCCTGGGGCAGAGCCACGCAGACGATGTTGAGCTCGGGCGCCAGCATCAGCGCGTAGCCGTGGGCGCGCAGGCCTTGCACCAGGTAGGCGGTGCGCGCGTAGTTGGCGCGGGTCTGTGCCACATAGCCCTCAAAGCCCAGACCGTCCAGCACTGCCAGGGTGGCGGCGGCGGCGGCCCCGCTGCGCGTGCCCAGCAGGCTGTGGTGGGTGGGGGTGCGGGCAAAAAAAGAGTCCTGCTGCAGGCCTGCGGGCAGGCTGTCGTCGCGCAGCAGCAGCGCGCCGCTGGGGATGATGGACAGGCCGTATTTGTGCGGGTCCAAGGTGATGCTGCTCACGCCTTCGAGGCTGAAATCGCAGGGCGGCAGCGCGTGCCCGAGGGCGCGCGCGAAGGGGATGATGAAGCCGCCCGTGGCGGCGTCCACATGCAGGTGCAGGCCCTGCTGCAGCGCCAGCGCGGAGAGCTCGTCGAGCGCGTCCACGGCGCCGAACTCGCTGCTGCCGGCCGTGCCCACGATGGCAAGGGTCTGCGGCGTGATGAGGGCCTGCACGGCGGCCGCGCGCAGGCGCAGGCGCTCGTCCAGCGCGGCGGTGCGCAGGCGCAGGCCCAAGAGCGTGCAGGCCTTGCGCAGCGAGAAGTGCACCGTCTCGCCCGCAATCACCTCGCCTTGCGTGATGTCGGGGCGGCGCAGGCGTGCCACGTGCAGGGCCAGCAGATTGGCCTCGGTGCCGCCCGACACCAGCAGCCCGCGGCTGTGCGGGCCCTGCATGAGGGCGCCCAGGCGCTGCGTCACCTGCTGCGCCATCTGCGCCGTGCCGGCAAAGATGCGCACATCACCCAGATTGGTGTGCAGCGTCTGCATGGCCGCTTCCAGCGCCAGGGGGTGGGGCTGGGTGCAGATGGAATTGAACACACGCGACCAGGGCCGGTCCTGCCCCAGCAGCTGGGCTTGCTGTTGCGCCAGCTGCGCCGCACTCAGGCCTCGTTCACGCATGGGGCGCCTGCGTGAGCGGGGCGTAGAGCTCTTTGCGGCGCGACCACAGCCCAAACCACAGCGTGTTGCGGAAGGTGAGGTCGGCGTCGCGCAGCTGGGGCAGGCAGGCAGGGTCCAGCGCGAGGTGCAGCGGCTCGGCGCTGTCCTGGCTGCGCCCGCGCACGCCGTCGGGCAGGGCCAGGCACAGCAGGCCGGGGTCTTGCGCGCTGGCGGCGCTGGCAAAGGCAATGCCCACGCAGCTCAGGGTCGCCAGCCCCCACAGTGCGGCCTCTTGCTGGCGCTGCTGGTGCGCGCCCAGCTGCCCGGCCACCAGCACCAGCTGCGCGCCTTGCAGGCTTTGCACGCGGGTGGACTCCCACGCCCACACATCGTTGGCGTTGAGCAGGCCCAGCCGCCCCAGCGCCGTGTCCACCACGGGCAGGCTGCTGGCCGATCCATGCTGTCGGCGTATCAGGCTGTGCAGCAGCTCGCCGCGTTCGTCCAGCAAATAGGAGGCACAGCGCGGTGCGCCCGGGCTTTGCTCCCACCAGGAGCCGCTGAACACCAGGCAGCGGTGCTGGGCGGCCCAGCTGGAGAGCTCTTCGAGCAGGGCTTGTGCCGCGGCCGGGGCCAGCGGGCGCTCTGCGCTGTTGAGCCACTGGCCGGGCAGCACCAGCAGCTGGCTGGGGCGAACTTGGGCCAGCGCCAGGCGCAGCGCACGCAGGCCCATGGCATGGGTGGTGGCCTGGCGCAGGGGCAGCAGGGTGATGTGCATGGCAGTGCTCCTTGGGTGAGGTCAGGACGTGGGGGTGCCGCTGGCGGGCGTGGTCTGGCGCATGCGCTGCGCGATCTCGGCGCGCAAATCGCGTGTCAGGCCCACGTAGTCCTGCAGCAGCGCGCCATAGGCCTGCGGTGCGCGCAGGCTCACGCCCTGCCAGTACTCGTGCTCGGTGCTGGGCTGGCGCAGCTCCAGCACGGCCTCGGTCTGCAGCTGCGCGTAGAGCGCGGTTTCCACATCGGGCGGGGCCTGCACCAGCAAGCCCTGGGGCGCGGCCACCAGGCTGGTGCCCGCAAACTCCACCGTGATGGTCTGCCCGCCGCGCATGCCCACCAAGCGCCCCACGGGGCTGCAATAGACCAGGTTGCAGACGTTCAGATAGGCCGCGCTGACCAGGGCGTTGACCATGGCCGGCAGGTTCTGGCGCAGCGAGCCGCCGGGCACAAACAGCGTGTGCGCGCCCTGCAGGGTGAGCAGGCGCAGGGTCTCGGGCACCCAGAAGTCCGAGCACACGGCAATGCCGATCTTGCCGAACTCGGTGTCCAGCGCGCAGATGGACGAGCCCCCCTGGCAGGACACGGCCTCGTTGGCGAAGGGGTGGATTTTGTGGGCGCGCCCCACCATCTCGCCGTCGCGCCCCAGCAGTACGGCGGTGTTGCAGTAGCGCCCGTCGTCCATGCGCTCCACCACCGAGCCGCACAGCAGGTAGACGCGGTGGCGCCGCGCCCACTCGCCCAGCCGCTCGTACAGCGGGCCCGGCACCGGGGTGTCGGTGACGCCTTGCAGCGCGCCTTGCCCCGGCATGTACCAGGCCGGGCCCAGAAAGAACTCGGGCAGGCACACCAGGTCCAGGGTGCGGCCTTTGCAGCTTTGCTCCAGGCGCTGCAGCACGTGTTCGAGGTTGTGGCTGGCCTCGGGCTGCCAGGCGGTTTGAACAACGGCAATCTTCATGGCGAACTCCTAGCGGGTGAGGGGGGCTGGACCAGCAAGGCGCTGGCGGGTTTGCTGCGGCTGTCCAGGCGCTGCAGCCAGTCCTGGCGCGGCTGCACCTGCCACTGCACCGGGCCGCCCCAGTGCTGCGCCACGGCGGCGTCCAGGCGCTGGCGGGTGGGGGCCCAGGGCTGGCCGGGGCGGGGCAGCACGCTGATGTGCACCTGCCCGTCCTGGGCGCGGGTGGTGAAGAGGTCTTCGATGCCGGGCTCCTCCAGCAGCAGCGCGTCCAGCGCGCTGAGGTGCTGGGGCCCGTGGGCGGTGGGGCAGAGGTCTTGCACGCGGCCCAGCAGCTCGATGGTGGCCTGCCAGCGCCCGCAAGCGCAGGGCGTGGGGGACAGGCGCACCAGGTCGCCGCTGCGGTAGCGCAGCAGCGGCAGGGCCTGCTGGTCCAGCGTGGTGAGCACCAGCTCGCCCGTGCCGGGCCCGCTCAGCGGCCGCTCGTGCTGTGGGTCCAGCAGCTCGAACACAAAGCGCTCCTGCGCCAGATGCAGGGCCCCGGCGGCACAGGGCAGGGCCACGGACAGGGCCTCGGTCATGCCGTAGTGGTTGTAGACCTGGGCCTGCCAGTCGCGCGCAATGCGCTGGCGCTTGGCAGCCGAGAGCGCCTCGCCCACGCAGACGATGCGGCGCACGGCCAGGTCGCGCGCCACGTCCAGCCCCATCTCGCGCGCCAGCAGCACCAGGCGCAGGGCGCGCAGCGGGGCGCACACCAAGGTGGTGATGCGGTGGCTCTGCAGCAAGCCCAGCAGCTGGCGCCAGCTGCAGGCGGCGTTGTTGGTGCTCACCGGCAGCACGCTGGCGCCCAGCAGCTCGCAGGCGCGGTCCACATCGGCCCCGACGTAGGAGAGCTCATAGGGCACGGCCACGGCCACGCGGTCTTGCGGGCCCAGCACATCGGCCCAGGCCAGGGCCACGCTGTAGTGGTTGAGCAGCCAGTCGCGCTGCGTGACAAAGCCTGCGTTCACCCCGCCCGTGGTGCCGGTGCTCTCGGCATAGCGCGCCAGCTGCGCTGCGGGCACGGCGCACAGGCCCCAGGGGTAGGCGGCGCGCAAATCGTCTTTGTGCGTCAGCGGCAGGCGCGCCAGGGCCGCCACATGCGGCAGCGGCTGGGGGTGGGCGGCCAGCGTGCGGCGGTAGTGCGGGCTGTGTGTGCGGGCGTGGGCCAGGTTGGCGTTGAGGGCCGCCAGCAGCGCGGCCTCGTGCCAGGGCTGGGCACGGCGCGCGGCCACGGCCTGCAGCAGCGTCAGCGCCGTGGGGTCGCTGGCGTGGCGGCTGAGGCAGTCGCTGGCAGGCTGGGCGCTCATGGTCAGGGCTGGGCGCGGTGGCCGCTGGCCACCAGCCCGAGCTGCAGGTTTTGCACCGTGGCCCCGGCCAGCGGGCTGTCTTGCAGCAGGGCGCTGAGTTCGGCCTCGGTGTAGGCCGCACGCACCGAGTTGGCAAAGCCCTTGCGCATCTCCATGGGGATGTTGGTGCGCATGAAGGCCACGGCCTCGCGGCTGAGGTCGCGGCGCAGGTCCACGATGCAAAAGGGCGCGCCGGGTTTGAGCACGCGGTGGATTTCGGCCAGCACGCGCTGGGGCTGCGCCCACTCGTGCAGCGAGCTGTGGCTGATGACGCCGTCAAAGCCCTGCGCCTCAAAAGGCATGTGCTCGCAGTTGCCAAGCTGGTAGTGGCAGCGCGCGGCCAGGCCGTAGTCCTGCGCATTGCGCTGCGCCAGCGCCAGCATCTGCTCGGCCAGGTCCAGCGCCGTGAGGCGGCTTTGCGGCGTGTCGGCGGCGCGCAGCCACTCCAGGCCGAAATAGCCCGGCCCCGGGCCCAGCTCCAGCACATGCCCGGCGCGCACGCCCAGGCTGCGCACCAGCTCGATTTTTTCGCGCAGCCAGCCGTGGTCGCGGATGTGGCGCTGCATCTGGTCGTAGGCCAAGGCCACCTCGGCGCTTTGCAGGGCCTCGTCGGTTTCAGGAATGCGGGCTTGCAGCATGGGGGGCTTCCTCGTCGGTGAGGGGGTGAAGGCGCACGGCAAAGCCGCGGAACTGCGAGCTGCCCATCTCGGCGCCGCAGTCCTCGTCGTCGGTGAGCAGGTTGAGGTTGTGGCGCTGCCAGCTCTGCGCGCTGGGGTCGGCGGGGTCCCACCAGGAAGGCGCGGCGTAGACCACATCGCGCGCCAGGCCCGCGCGCAGCGCCAGGCGCAGCTGCACGCTGCGCTGGCCACGGCTCACGCGCACCCATTGCCCCTCGTGCAGGCCTTGCGCGGCGGCGGCTTCGGGGTGGATTTCCAGCAGCGGCCAGGGCTCGCGCTGGCGCAGGCTGTCGAGCTGGCGGAACTCGGAGTTGTAGAAGTAAGTGCTGTGGCGGCTGCTGAGCCAGAACTCCCCGGCCTGCAGCGGCGGCGGCGCGCGAAAGCTGGGCAGGGCCTCGCCGCCCATGTGCGGCAGGCCGCCATGAAAGAGGGCGAACTTGCCGCTGCGGGTTTTGAAGCCCTCGCTTTGGTATTTGCGGTAGCGCAGGCGGTTGGGCTTGAGGCCCTCGGCCTTGAGCTGCGCCCAGCTCAGGCCCTCGCCGCGCAGCTTGTGGTCCAGGGCCTGCTCCAGGCTGGGCCAGAAATGCCGCTGCAGGCCCAGGCGCTCAGCCAAGCCCAGGATGATGTCTTCATCGCTGCGGCACTGGCCGCGCTGGGCCAGCTTTTGGCGCGCGCCGATGTAGGCATTGAACTCCACGATCTGGTCGCGCTCCAGCCAGCTGCCCACGGGCAGCACCAGGTCGGCCAGGCGCGCCGTGGGCGTCATGAACAGCTCGCAGCTGAGGTGAAAGTCCAGCCCCTGCAGCGCGGCGTGCACTTCGCGCGCGTTGGCATAGGTGGTGAGCAGATTGCTGCCAAAGCCCAGCAGCGCGCGCACCGCGTAGGGCTGCTGCTGGCGCATGGCGCGCCACACGGCGTTGGGGTGGGCCCAGCCGCTCATGCCCAGCACCGGGTGCTCGGCCGCGCCCAGGCGCTTGCGCGCCTGCTCGGGCGCCAGCAGCGCGGCGGCCGGAAAGCTGCGCCGCCCGTCCACAGCCATGGGCTCCCAGATGACGTCGCCGCCGGGCGCGTCGAGGTGGCCGCACAGCGCGCTGAGCATGGTGATGCTGCGCAGCGTGGCAAAGGCCTGCGGGTGCTGCGACACCCCCGTGCCCGCCTCGATGCAGGCGCTGCGCGCCAGCGCATAGCGCCGTGCTGCGCGCTCCAGCACATCGGGCGCAATGCCGGTGAGCTCGGCCACATGCGCGGGCGTGTAGGGCGCGAGGTGGGCCACCAGGGGCTCAAAGCCCTCGGTGTGCTGCCGCACAAAGTCGGCGTCGTACCAGCCCTGGGTCACCACCAGGTGCAAAAAGCCCAGGGCCAGGGCGGCGTCGCTGCCCGGGCGCGGCTGCAGCCACAGCGCGGCGCGGCGCGCCAGCTCGGTGGGGTAGGGGTCGATGACCATGAGCTCGCTGCCCTGGCGCAGGGCCTGGGCGAGCTGGGTGCCGATGACGCCGTCCGAGTGCGTCAGCAGCTTGTTGCTGCCCCACAGCAGCACCACCTCGGGGGTGCTGGCGTAGTCGCAAAAGGTAAAGCCGCCGCAGCTCAGCACCGCGGCCATGAGGCGCGGGTAAAAGCACACATGGGCCGGGCCCAGCACATTGGGCGTGCCCATGGCATTGGCCAGGCGGAACACCCACTCCTGGTAGTTGCGGTCGGTGCCCTGGGCCAGCACCACGGCTTCGGGGCCGTGGGCCTGGATGACGCGCTGCAGCTGCTCGGCGGCCAGGTCCAGGGCCTCGTCCCAGCCCAGCACCTGGTGGCTGTGGCCCACGCGGCGCAGCGGCTGCTCCAGCCGGTCGGGGTGGTTCAGCAGCTCCAGCGAGGCCTTGCCCTTGACGCAGAAAAAACCGTGCGTGAAGGGGTTGCTGCTGTCGCCTTCCAGCGCGGTGATTTGGCCGTCTTGCAGCTGCACCTTCACGCCGCAGCCGCCGTGGCACATGCGGCACAAGCTGGTTTGGGTGCTGAGGGTCGGGGGGCTGTGCACGGGCCTCACTCCGCCATGATGCGGGCCAGGCCCTGCATGAGCTGGTGCTCTTGCGCCACCGTCAACGCAAAGTGCTGCACCAGGGGCTCCAGCTGCGCGCCGTCGCCCTGCTGGGCCACGCTGCGCAGCCCTGCAATGCACTCGCTCCAGCCCTGGGCCACAAGGTGAGCGCGCGCCACCAGGCTGGGCAGCGCGGGCGAGTCCAGGTGCGCCAGGCATTGCTGCAGGAATTGCGCATAGAGCAGCCGGAAGTTGGCCCCGCCCGTGCCCGCGAATTCCCAGAAATTGGCAATGCCCATGAGCATCTGTGGCGGGTCGGCAAACAGCCGCCACCAATGCGGCATGCGCGCCAGCAGGGTTTGCAGGCCGCGCCAGCCGCGTGTGCTGTCGGGCGGCTGCAGGTAGTTTTCGGCGCAGCCCGCGATGGCCGCGCGCAGGGCTTGGGGCAGGGGTTTGTCCAGCTGCGCCGGTGCGGGCACTTGCACCAGCAAATGGCGCGAGGCCTGCAGCCCCTTCATGCTGGCGCGCGCCGCTTGCAAGGCGGGCAAGGCCAGGGTTTGGGCGCCGCCCTGGCTGGCGGTGTCCACCACCTGCGCCACTTCGCCTTGCAAGCCCACCACGGCCAGAAAGTGCGCGCAGAAATGGCGCTGCGCCGAGAAGTAGGGCAGGTGGTAGATGTCCAGCTTGACCCCGGCCACGCGCTGCAGCTGCAGGGCTTGTTCGAGCTGGGCCTGGGCGTCGGCCGGGTCGTCGGTCTGGGTTTGCTGCAGCGCCACGCCGCTGTGGCGCGCGAAGTGCTCGATCAGCCCGCAGGAGTCGATGCGGCCGGAGAGGATGGGCAGCTGGTGCGCGGGGTCGTCGCAGGGCCAGATCACAAAGTCCAGCCCCTGGCCCAGGCCGAAGACCATGGCCTCGCTCAGGGGCAGGCCGGCGTGCGCCAGCATCATGCGCAGCGTGGAGGACTCGCAGTGCACGCCGGGCAGGGGCGTGAAGTGCTGCAGCTGCAGGGCCGGGGCGTTCACAGCAGCACCTGCTTGTAGCTGTCCAGGTCCAGCATGCCGCTGCCGCTGACCAGCACCACGATGCAGGGCTGGCGCTGCTGCTCGCGCGCGGTCTGCACCGAGGCCAGGGCCGCCGCCACGGCGTGGGCCGATTCCGGCGCCACCAGCAGCCCTTCGGTTTGCAGCAGCAGGCGCCCGGCGGCAAAGGCTTCTTGCTCGTCGTAGGCCACGGCGTCGAGCAGGCCGTGGTGGCGCAGCAAGCTCACCAGGGGCGAGCTGTTGTGCTGGCGCAGCCCGCCCACATGCACGGGCTCGGGCACAAAGCTGCGGCCCATGGAGTAGGCCAGCACCTGCGGCGTGTAGCCCGCGGGGTCGGAGCCGCAGTACTCGTACACGCCCTGCGTGAGGCGCGGTGCGGCGGTGGACTCCGCTCCCAGCATGCGCAGCGGCCGCCCGCTCAGCTTGTGGCGCAAAAAGGGCAGCATGAAGCCGCACAGATTGGAGCCCCCGCTGACGCAGGCGATGAGCTCGTCGGGCCCGTCAGACTCCCCCGCCAGCTGCAGCTGCGCCTGCGTCTCCAGCCCCAGCAGGGACTGGTGCAGGTGCACGTGGTTGGCATTGCTGCCCGAGAGGTAGGCGGCGCTGCCGCCCAGCGCGGTTTCGATGGATTCGCTGATGGCGCTGCCAATGCTGCCGGGGTGGTCGGGCCGCTCTTTGAGCAGCTCGCGCCCGATGCGTGTGCTCAGCGAGGGCGAGGGCTGCACCTGCGCGCCCAGCAGCTGCATGTAGTGGCTGCGGTAGGGCTTTTGCTGCAGCGAGCAGCGCGCCATGAAGATCTGGCAGCCCAGGCCGAACATGCGGCTGGCCAGGGCCAGGCTCATGCCCCATTGGCCCGCGCCGGTTTCCGACACCACCTGCGTGCGCTCCTCCTGCTGGCAGTAGTAGGCCTGGGCCACCGCGCTGCTGAGCTTGAAGCTGCCACTGAGCAGCTGGTCCTCGCGCTTGAGGTAGATGCGCGCTGTGCTGCCCAGGGCGCGCTCCAGGCGCAGGGCGCGGCGCAGCGGCGTGGGCCGCCCGATCTGGATGAGGCGCTCGCGCACCGGCTCGGGAATGTCCACCCAGGCCGGGTCGGCCTGGTTCTGGCGCAGCATGGCCGCCGGGCGCACGCGGCGCATGATCTCGGCGGCGCTGGGTTTGTTGGGGTCGCGCACGGGCGGCAGCGGCCAGGGCAGGTCGGCCAGGGGGTGGCGCCAACGCGTGGGCAGCTGCTGGGCGTTGAGGGTGTAGTCGATGCTGGTGGGGTTGCTCATGGCGGGTCCTCGTCAGGGGTTGGCGCCCTCAAGGGCATCGGTGCCGCGCTGCAGCAGGGCGCGCACCTGGGCTTCGATCTCGGCGCGCTCGGGGTAGCTGGCGTAGAGGGCCATGCGGTTGCGCACCACATCGCCGCGGTTCCACATTTCGTAGAGCTCCTGGCGCATGCCAAAGCGCTCGCTCACCAGCTCGGCGGCCAGGCGAAACAGCCGCGACTTGAAGGCCACGCTCACGTCTTTGCCGCACATATAGCGCTCCAGCAGCGGGCGCAGCACGGGGTTGCGCAGGTCGGCCTCGCTGGGCTGCATGACCAGGCCCGAGCCGCAGATGACGCGCAGCATGTGCGCCACGCGCGTGGTGGTTTGCGCCGCGAAAGCGTCCATGGCCAGGGTCACGCCCGGGGCCAGCAGGCCCGAGCTGGTGCGCCGCGCACCCTGCTCCAGCCCCTGCAGCGCCAGGCGCATGAGTTCCACGTAAGAGGTCAGCTCGCCCAGCATGTCGGCCACCTCGCGGAACTGGTCCACACCAATGGACTGCGCCGCCAGCGAGGCCACGCCCAAAAACGTGCGCAGCCGGTGGTAGTAGCGCACCTGCCCGGCCATCAGCGCCCAGGCGCTCAGGCGCGGGAAGCCGCGTGCGGCGGTGGCGCTGTCGTCCAGCAAAAAGATGCGCTCGTTGGGCACGAACACATCGTCGAAAAACAGCATGGCGTCTTGCTCGTCGTAGCGCGCGCTGAGGTCGTGGCGAAAGCCCGTGGCGTTGGGCGACTGGGCTTCGCGGCACATCAGGCGCAGGCCTGGTGTGGCCACGGGCAGGGCGAACCAGATCACGTACTGCGGCGACTCGCGCATGAAAAACGCGGGCGAGAGGTAGACCAGCACCTCATGGCAGTAAGGCGCCAGCGTGGCCAGCTGTTTGGCGCCGCGCACCACCACGCCGTCGCTGCGGCGCTCCACCACGCGCAGCGCGTAGTCAGGGTGCTCGGCCAGGGAGGCGGAGCGGTCGATCTGCGGGTCGCCAATGGCGTGGGTCAGCACGATGTCGTGCTCGCGGCAGTAGCGGTAGTAGCGCTCGGCATTGGCGCCGAACTGCGGCTGCACGGCGGCCAGCTCCTGCCGGTAGTCGTACAGCCCCACCACCACATTGGCCATGAAGTCGGGGATGCGCGGCAGCTGGCCGTGGCTGTGGCGCATCCACAAGTGGCTGTTGGCAATCTTGGCGCTGAGCTGCTGCGGCGTGCTGGGCGCCAGGTAGGAGAGGCTCAGGCGCTGCCCGCTCTCGGGGCTGGTCCAGCACATCTGCGCGCTGTCGGGGCCGTGGGCCTGCAGCTCGTAGAGCTCACACAGCGTGTCGAGCACGCCGGCAAAGGCCGGGTGGCGCAGCACGTCCACGCGCTGGCCGTCGTACCAGACCTCGCGCTCGTCCTGCAGGCTGCGGCGCAAAGAGGCCGCGTCGTGCACGCCTTGCGCAGCGTGCATGTGCAGCGCACTTTGGTAGTGCGGGCTGTTGAAGGCCAGGGGGGTGCGGGGCTCAGGCATGGGGGGCTCCGGGGTGGGGGCTCAGGGGCGGCGCGGTGGTTCGCTGCGGCTGAAGGGGCACACGCTTTTGTCCTGCACATGCGGGAACTCGCCGCGCGTGTAGTGGCCGATGGCGTTGAGCACGCGGCTGTCCAGCGCTGTGGGCTTTTGGTGGTGGCGGGCCACGGCGCCGCTGGGTTCGGTCTGCACCATGTGCAGGCCGCGTGCGGCGTGCACGTTCAAGAGTGCGGGCAGGGCGTTGGCGGCGTCGCGCATGCGCTTGACGGTTTCCAGCCCGTCGGGCACACCGATCATGGACTTGGTGCCGCCCGCGCCCAGGCAGTTGCGCGGCATGTGCAGGTGCACGTGGCGCCAGTGGTCCAGCCCGGTGTAGACGGCCAGCGCGCTGTTGACCAGGCCGTGCAGGGCCCAGCTCTGCGGGTGTTGGTGGCGTTCGCGGTCTATGGTCTGCAGGGTTTGGTGCAGGTCGCCCAGGCCCAGGGCGCTGAGCTGCTGCTCCAGCTCGTTCCACAGCGCATTGAAGAGGTCGCGGAACATGTGATAGCGAATCGCCAGCGAGTGCATGCCGCTGGCCGGGCCGAGGTTGTCGCGGAACACGTGGTAGTCCGAGGCCGACAGGCACAGCGACATCACCTGCTGCGACTCCACCAGCGTGGGCAGCAGGGCTTGCGCCACTTGCAGGTGCTCGGTGGCGGCGGTGTAGCGCTCGGCGCGCAGCTCGCGCACGGCCTGCTCCACGTGGTCGTTCATCTCCTGGCTGAGCAGCTCGGGGATTTGGTGCAGGGCCACGAACTCGGTGTAGCAAGTGGGTTGCTTGAGCTGCGCACCCTGCACGGCCTGGTGCAGCAGCGCAGCGCCGATGAAGCTGTCGTAGTCGGTGTGGCGGCTGGGCAGGGTCAGCGCACCCAGCTCTTCCTCCCAGCGCTGGGCTTCGTGGGCCGAGGCGCGGTTGAGGTCCAGCAGCGCGTAGTCCCAGTCGGTGTGGCGGCCGCGGCCCAGCACGCGCTCGAGCTGCGGGCTGCTGCCGCCCTCGGGGGCGCAGCCAAAGTGCGCCAGCACGGTGGCGTCAAAGCGGGCTTGGGCCAACAGAAACTCTTGCAGGGCGCTGGATTGCGCCAGGCCCAGGGTTTGGCGGGTTTGCCCGGCACTGGGGCGCAGCAGTTGCAGCTGCAGCTGGCGCGGCACCTCGCCCAGGCGGCGCAGCACCAGGTGAAAGCCATGCACCCAGCGCACCACCTCGGTGGCCTCTTGCAGCGCGCCTTGCTGCAGCAGCGTGGCGGCGCGTGTGAGCAGCCGCGCCTGGTTGAGCAGCGCCACCTCGGCGGCTTGCAGCAGGGTTTGCACGGCGCTGGCGCTGGTGGCGCTGCTTTCCAGCGCGGCCTGCCGCGCCTGCGTCAGCAGCGGGATGTTGTGCAGCAGGTCGTAGCTGGGCGCAATCGCGCCCAGGGCGTTGTGCGCGGCCGCGGCGGCGCTCAGTTCTGCGGGGGTGTCGAGGCGCATGAGGCTTCTCCTTGGCTGAGCAGCACCGGTCCATCGCAGCCGATGCAGTGGCAGGGGCAGGCGTCGATGGCTTCTTGAACACAGTCCATTTCGCTGGCCGTGCTGGGTTGTTTGCAGACGAAAAAGGTCTCGGTGGCGAGGTCCAGGTCAAAGTGCGCCGGTGCCAGGTCTTTGCAAACCATGCAGTCGATGCACGAGGTGTCGACGTAAATGCGCCCAGGCGCATTGCGGTGGTGGCGAGCGGCGAAGTCGGCCATGGGGCCCTCCCTGCGGGTGAAGGGGTTCAGTCCAGATAGATGCTCTTCATGGTGGGCTTGACGGCCTGGCGCACGGCCTGGTCGACCTTGCTGCGGTCTATGGTCACGAACTCCAGCGTCAGCCCGTGCTGGTGCTCAAAAGCCTGGCGCAGCCGCGCTTGCACGGCCGTGACGAGGTTGTTGTCGGTCAGGCCCACTTGCAGCAGCGTGCCTTGCAGCGGCTTGACGGCGTAGTGATAGGGCGCGCAGTCCAGGCAGGACAGCAGGGTTTGCTCCAGTGCCAGCAGGCTGATGCGCTGCGTGCCCACATGCAGCACATCGCCGAGCCGCCCCAGGTGGTCGATGCGCTGCGTGGGCCGCCCGCAGCGGCAGGGCGCGCTGTGCAGGCGCACCAGGTCGCCAGTGCGGTAGCGCAGCAACGGCAGGGCACGCGCAGCCAGGGTGCTGACCACCAGCTCGCCGGCCTGACCCTCGCCCACGGGCAGGCCGCTGTCGGGGTCCAGCACTTCAAAGAAGTGGCGGCTTTGCATGAGGTGCAGCTGCTGCGCCGGGCAGCACATGGCCAGGGTGTTGGTCTCGGTCATGCCGTACATGGGGTAGACGCGGGCGTTCCAGGTGCGCTCCAGCAGCTCGCGCTTGGCGGCGGAGGCCCCTTCGCCCGCGCACAGCAGCTTGCGCAGGCCGAGGTCTTGCGCAGGGTTGAGGCCCTGGGCCTGCGCCACCTCGGCCAGGTGCAGGGCGCGCGTGCCCGAGCACACCAGCGCGGTGACGCGCGCATCGCGCAGGATTTGCACCATGCGCTCGCTGGGGCAAAACGGCGTCACGGCCCCCAGTGCCACCACGGTGCAGCCCACCAGCTCCAGGGCGCGGTCCAGGTCCTGGCCCACACCGGCCAGCTCGTAGGGCACGGCCACGGCCACCACGTCCTGCGGGCTCAGCACCTGCTGCAGGTGGTGGGCCACGGCGCAGTTGTTGGTGAACCAGTCGTCCGCCGTGAAGTAGGCCGCCAGCGAGCGCCCGGTGCTGGTGCCCGAGCTCTCGCCAAAGCGCACCAGCTCCTCGTGCGCGGTGGCCAGCATGCCAAAGGGGTAGGCGTCCATGAGCTGCTCGCGCGTGGTCAGCGGCAGCTCGGAGAACTCACACAAGCCCTGCAGCCAGGCCTGGCCCACGCCCTGCAAAGTCCGGCGGTAGTGCGGTGAGTGCAGCAGTGCGTGCTGCACCGTGGCGCGCAGCAGGGTTTGCTGCCAGTCCAGCAAGGCCGCCGGGCCGAGGTTCATGTGCTGCAGCACTTCGGTGGCCAAGCGCTGGCGCCGCGCCAGCAAGCGCGCGATGGCGGAGACCGGGTCGAGCAGGTCGGGCATGTTCATGGCTTGGCGCCTCCGGGCGGTGGGGTGGCGGGGATGTGGGGCTCCACGATGTGCAGCAGATCGGTCATGAGCGCTTGCTCGGCCGGTGCCAGCTCGGCCAGCATGGCGCTGGCGCGAGTCAGGGCGGCGCCATCGCTTTTGCGCCCGCCCAGGTCGATGAGGCGCGCGACCTCGCTCCACTGGTCGGCCAGGGCGTCGCAGCGTGTTGCCAAGGGGCCCAGGGCGGGGAGCGCGCACAGCGTCTGGGCCTCGCGCAAAAAGCTCGCCCACAGGCGGCGAAACAGCCCGCCGCCGGTGCCCGCCTCTTCCATGAGAAAGGCAATGATGGGCAGGTCTTGCTGGGGTTGCGCAATGCCCTCGGGCCAACGCGCCACCTGCTGCCCGGCCAGGGCAATGCCACGGTGGGCAATGTTTTTGATGGGCGGGTTGAGGTAGGTGCGCGCGTTGCTGGCTATGGCCTGCAGCACGGCGCCGGGCAAGAGCGCGCTGAGCTGCTGGCGCAGCCGGTCCAGGTCAGGCCCGGGCAGCAGGCGCACGCTGAGGCGGCGCGAGGACATGGGCCCTTTGGCGGCACGGGCCAGCGCCAGGCTGCTGAGCTTGGTGTGCGTGCGCCCGCCGCCGCTGAGGGTGTCGATGACTTGCGCCTCCTCCTGGTCGTAGCCGCACAAGGTGATGTAGTGGGCGCAGAAGTGAAAGCGCTGTTCGCCGAAGTAGTCCAGGTAGTAGTGGTCCACCTTCAGGCCCAGCCATTGCTGCTGGCCCAGCGTGGCCTGGGCATGGGCCCAGGCGCGCGCGTCGGAGCTGAACTCGCGCGACTCCACCGGCAGGGCCAGGGCCTCGCAGAGGTTGGCGGTGAGCAGGTCGGGCTTGATGCGCCCCCCGATAAAGGGGTAGGGCATGTTGGCGCTGCGCCAGTACAAAAAGTTCAGGCCCTGGCCCAGCCCGAACACCATGGGCTCGGACAGTTGTACGCCCTGCTGCGAGAGCAGGTTGACCAGCATGGTCGATTCGCAATGCACGCCCACAAAGGGCGGATGGAGCACTTCAGCCATGAGTCACCTCCGCAGCCGCACCGGCGTGCACCAGTTCGAGCACGCGCTGCGTGCGGTGGTTGAGCAGGTGGCCGTAGCAGTGGCCGAGCTCGTCGCCTTCGGTGTAGGCCACCACCTCCAGCTCACGGTGCGTGGCCGCCAGGCCCTGCAGCGTGGGCAGCACATGGGCGCGCCGCGCCAGGCCCAGTGCGGCGTGCGACATCAGCGTGCAGCGCTGCAGCGGCGGCTGCGCGGCCCAGGCACCCCAGAGGCGGCAGCTGAAGAGCTCGATGATGCTGCCGTCGTGCAGCGTCAAGCTGGTCCACCAGCCTTGCGTGCCGTGCCGCTTGGGCGCGATGTAGGAGGGCCCGCTGTCCAGCACCGACACCCCCAGCGCCAGCGCCTGGCGCTGCAAGGCGGCCATGAAGCCCAGCCACTGCGTGTCGGTGTCGTAGTCGCCCAGGTAGAGCGCCACATGGTGCACGCCGCGCCAATGGGCGGCGCGGCCGGGGTCGCCCAGGGCTTGCAGGTCGGCCGGGCTGCTTTGCAAAAAATCACCCAGCAGGGCCAGCGGGCTGTGCGCGCGCACCTGGGCCGCCAGGGTGGTGATGTGGGCCCAACTGTCGGGACGCTGAGCCAGGTCGGGCAGGGGTAGGTGCGGTGGCTGCTCGGCCACCGCAGGCCCACCGCCGTAGAGCAGCGGCAGGAGTCCGGATGAGGGGCTGTGGTGTGGGGTCATGTGGGTCATGGGAGTCAGTGCAGAGCACTGTGTTGGGCCAATACGCGGCCGGTGGGGGAGTGGGTGCAGCCCAGCAGGCCTGAGACTGGGCCGCTGTAGAGCAGCTGGCCGCCGCCGGGGCCGCCCTCGGGGCCCAGCTCCAGCACATGGTCGGCGCAGGCGATGAGCGAGAGCTCGTGTTCGATCAGCAGCACCGTGTGGCCTTGCGCCTTGAGGCGCTGCAGCAGGCGCCAGAGCTGGGGCAGGTCGGCGCCGTGCAGGCCGCGCGAGGGCTCGTCAAACACATAGAGGCCCTGGCCGCTCTTGCGCGTCTGCAGCTCCGAGGCCAGGTGCAGGCGCTGCGCCTCGCCGCCCGAGAGCGTGCGGGTGGACTGGCCCAGCTGCAAATAGCCCAGGCCCAGCTCGTCGAGCAGGCGCAGCGCCGCGGTGAGCGTGTCCGACACCGGCGCGGGCCCGCCCATGAAGTGCGCCAGCGCCTCGCTCACGCTCATGCGCAGCACCTCGCTGATGCTGCGTCCGCCCCACTGCACGGCCAGCACCTCGGGCGTGAAGCGCTGGCCGTGGCAGTCCGGGCAGGGCTGGTAGTCGTTCTTCAAAAAGGCGATGTCCATTTCGATCTCGCCCTGGCCCTTGCAGGTTTCGCAGCGCCCGCCCGCCACATTGGCGCTGAAGTGGCTGCGCTGCAGAGCGGCGGCCTGCGCCTCGGGCTGGGCGGCGTAGAGATCGCGCAGCTCGTCGGCCAGGCCCACATAGGTGGCCAGGCTGGAGCGGCTGGAGCGCGCCATGGGCTTTTGCTCGGCATGCACCAGGTATTGCAGCTGCGGCGGGGCGCTGCGCGCGTTGAGCTGGCGCTGCAGCTCGGCGCACAGCGCCTGCACCAGGCTGCTCTTGCCCGCCCCCGACACGCCGGTGACGCAGGTGTAGGCCCCCAGCGGCAGGGCCACGCTGAGGTTTTGCACGTTGTGGCGGCTCAAGGGGCTGCTGTGCCACCAGGCCTGGCGCGGGCCCAGCGCCGCAGCGGGCGCGGCCAGGGGCTGGCCCAGGTGGCGTGCCGTGGCGCTGCTGCTTTGCAGCAAGGCCACGGGGGTGCCCTCAAACACCAGGCGCCCGCCCTGGCGTCCGGCGCCGGGGCCCACCTCCACCAGCCAGTCGGCGGCGCGGATCAGGGTTTCGTCGTGCTCCACCACCATCAGGCTGTTGCCCTGGTCGCGCAGCTGTTGCAGCAGGGTCAGCAGCTGCGCGGTGTCGCGCGGGTGCAGGCCGGTGCTGGGTTCGTCCAGCACATACATCACACCGCTCAGGGCATTGCTGAGGTGCTGGGCCAGCAAGAGCCGCTGCAGCTCCCCGCCCGAGAGCGAGACCACGCTGCGCTCCAGCGCCAGATAGGGCAGGCCCACGGCGGCGATGTGCTGGCACTGGGTTTGCATGCGGCGCAGCAGGTCCAGGCAGGCGCCGGGCAGGGCTGGGTCTTGCGCCAGCGCTTGCAAAAGGCCCAGCAGCTCGGCCACGGGGCGCTGCTGCAGCGTGGCGATGTTTTGCCCGCCCAGCCGCACCGCCAGCGAGGCCGGACGCAGGCGCAGGCCCTGGCAGTCGGGGCAGGGCGCGTCGCCCAGGTAGCGCTCCAGCGCGGCGCGGCGTGCGGCCGAGCTGGTCTCGCGGTAGAGCCGCTCCAAATAGCCCAGGATGCCCTCAAAGCGCACATGGTTGGAGACCTTGCGCACCTGGATGAAATAGGTGGTGGGGCTGCCGTAAAGCACCAGCTGGCGCTGCGCCGCGCTGAGCGCAGCAAAGGGCTGGTGGGCGGCAATGCCCACGTCGGCGCACATGGCGTCAAAGGCCTTGCGCACATTGGGAATGTTGAAGGTGCCGGGCTCGGCGCCCTCCCAGATGGCGTTGAGGCTCAGGCCCGGGTCGGGGATGACGCGCTCCTGGTCAAAGCCCGCCACGCGGCCCAGGCCCTTGCAGGACAGGCACATGCCTTCCTTGCGGTGGGCGCTGAAGTCCAGCGGCGTGAGGGCTTGGGCCAGGCAGCCGCAGCTGGCACAGCGCAGCTGCGCGTCGGTGGGGCCCAGGCACACCGGGCACACGGGCTGGCCCAGGCGCGCAAACAGCACGCGCAGGCTGCGCTCCATGCCGCTCATGCTGCCCACGGTGGAGCGCGGGTTGCTCAGGCGCTGGGTGCTTTGCGCCAGGGCCACGGGGGCCTGCACGCCGCTGAGGTGGTCCAGCTCGTAGTCGGCGTCGCCCAGCTCCTGGCCGGTGCTGGCCAGCGCGCCCAGGTACAGGGATTTGGCCACCTGGAACAGGGTGTCAAACACCAGTGAGGACTTGCCCGAGCCCGACACGCCGGTGAACACCACCAGGCGGTTTTTGGGCAGGGTCAGCGAGAGGTTTTGCAGGTTGTGCGTGCGCACGCCTTCCAGGCGTATGCCGTCATGGGGCAGGGTCATGGCGGGCCTCCGGCCAGGTGCTGGCGCCGCGCGCGCACATCGGCTTGGGCCAAGTGCTCCAGCGCCAGGCGTTCTTCGGGAATGAGCAGACTCAGCAGCCGCTGCACCTCGTTGAGCGTGTGCCGCAGGGCCTCAGCGCTGCTGCTGGGGGTGAGGCTCAGGCAGGTCTGGCCCATGTGCTGCCAGGCCTGGGCGCTGCGCGCGATGTGGGTGGCCGCGGCGTTCAGGGCGGGGTCGGGCAGGGCCTGCGCCACCCGCTCGATGAAACGCGTCCACAACGGCCGGAACAGGCCCCCACCCGTACCCCATAACTCGATTGCGCTGCCAAGTGCGCGCAGCTGCCAGGTCAGGGCTGGCCAGCGTGGCAAGCCCGGGCTGCCGGGGGGTGGGGGCAAGGTGCCGCGCTTGAGTTCGGGCCACTGCGCCACGCGCCGTTGCAGCTGCAACAAGCCGCTGCAGCCCTGCTGTTTGAGGGCGGGGCGCAGCATCTCGCGCGCGCTTTGCGCCAGCGCTGCTGGGCCCAGGCGCTCCAGCGCTGGTGCCTGCGCGCCGCCGCCCAGCACATAGCACCAGCCATTGGGGTTGATGGGCGGGCAGGCGCTGCTCAGGCGCGCTTGCTGCACCTGGTCCACCGGCACGCGCAGCAACTCGGCGCAGGCGGGGTCGGAGACCAGGAACTCGCCCTCGCCATCGCTGTTGAGCGGGGGCAGCTGGCCGCAGAGGTTGACGAAGTAGCCGCCAAAAGGCGCGCTCGCGCCCTCAAGGGTGGCGTGGTGGGGCAGGGCCGCCAGGTCCACGCGCGCCACCACCACCTCGCCCTGAGCCAGCCACTGGCGCAGGCGCGACAGCGGCGTGCGCTGCTGAGCCTGCACGCTGCAGCCCAGCAGCCGCAGGGCCTGGCCGGGGAAGATGGTCTGGCGCCCCACCACCAGGTCGGGCTCGGGCCCCTCGCGCTCGAACAGGGCAAAGCCGATATTGCCGTCCAGCCCGAACACCACCTCTTCCTCCAGCGCCAGGCCCTGTGCGGCCAGGGCGTTGCGCAGGCAGGCGCTTTCGCAGTTGGCACCGGCGCGGTGCTGGTAGCGGCTTTGTGCGGGGCGGCTCATGGCTGCACCTCGGGTGTGGTGGCGCCAGCCCCGGTGGGGGCGGCCATCCAGCGTATGGGCAGGGTGGTGGCGGGTGCGGGGACGCTGGGGCGCAGGCGCAGCGGGGGCTGCGTGGCCATCACGTCCTGGTAGTCGCGGTGCATTTGCAGCACGCGCTGGCGCGTCTGGTGGCTGCGTTCGTGCAAGTCCTGACCCTTGAGGCCCCACCACAAATACCAGTTCTTGTGGCTGAGGTAGAGGTCCCGCACATAGCCCAGGGTCTCGGGGTCCTCCAGCAGCTCGGGCTCCACGTAGAAGGTGGGCACGAACATATTGTGGTCCTCGCTGATGATGCCCTTCTTCACCGCCAGGCGCTGCAGCTTGGTGCCGCTGAGGATGCGGATGCCCAGGTTGGCGTAGATCTGGTGCGGGCGCAGGTATTTGAGCGGGGCCTGCACGGATTCGCGCAGCTCCTTGGCGCCCTCGCCGGGGCCGCCCAGAAACACGCAGTGCGTGAACTCGATGCGGCTTTGGCGCAGCAGCGCGTCGACCTGCGCCACCTTGGCCATGTCAAAGCCCTTCATGAGCTGCTCCAGCGCGGCGTCGCTGAAGGAGTCGGTGCCCAGGTCCACGCGGATGCAGCCCGCGCGCTCCAGCAGGGCCACGAATTCGGGCGTGATGGCGTTGGGCGTGAGCTGGCAGTACCAGGGCACGTTCAGCTCGGTGCGCACCATCTCCTCGCACACCGCCATGGCGTAGTCCAGCGGGTAGTTGAAGGTGGCGTCCACCACCTCGAACTCGCGCACGGCGGGGTTGTCCTGCATGGCGGCGCGGATTTCCTCCACCACCTCGCGCGGCTCTTTGAAGCGGTCGCTGCGCCCCTCTGTTTTCTTGATGATGCAGTAGCTGCAGTGCAGCTTGCAGCCGCGCTTGGTCTGCAGGGTTTCGATGGCGGGCTGGGTGTCGCGGCTCAGGTCGGTGCTGGCGGCCACGGTTTCTTCGAAGTAGCGCGGGTCGTAGAGGCTGCGGTCGGGGCGCAGTGCGCGCACATTCACCTGGCCCAGTGTGGGGTTCTGGCGGTAGCAGCCGTCGGCGGGGTCCACCCAGCACAGGCCGGAGATGCGGCTCAAGTCCCCCACGCCGCGCTGCAGGTAGTCCAGCAGCTGCACCACCGAGTCCTCGCCCTCGCCAGCAATGCCGTAGTCGGGGCGCGCGTAGTCGAACATGGACTGGGGCTCGACCGAAAAACCCGTGCCGCCCAGCAGCACGGTGGCGCTGGAGTGCTTGCGCACGCACTGCACGATTTTGTGCGTCATGGGGCCGAAGAAGACGGGGTCGATGAAGGTGAGGTTGTCGAGGTTGCGCACGCCCACGCCCACCACGTCGGGCTTGTGGGTGTGCAGGGCTTCGAGCACGGCTTTGAGCTCGCGCGCTTCCCACAGCAGATCGAGCATCTGCACCTCGTGCCCGGCTTCTTTGAGCGCGGCACTGATGTAGGCCAGCCCGATGGGCAGGGCCGGGCGCGGCACCCGGATCTTGTTGGTGGAGATCAGCAGCACACGCATCTCAAGCTCCTGCTGCGGCCAGCCGCGCGTTGGGGGTGGTGGGGGTGGCGTAGGCCTCCCAGCGCGTGTCGCCCATGAGCGAGCGCGTCTGGCGGTAGCGGCGCAGTCGCTCCGGGGCCAGGCTCACCAGGGCGCAGCCCTCGGCCGCGCCCATGTCCAGCAGCTGCTCCTGGCCGTCGACAAAATCAAAGCGCTCTTCTTCCAGGTAGAGCGGGTCGGCCCACACGGCGCTGCGCCCCATATAGCTGAAGCCCGCGTAGACATTGGCGCCCACGCCCGAGGCGAACAGCACATAGCACTGGTTTTCAATCGCCCGCGCGCGCAGCAGGGCGTGCGTGACGTAGGCGTATTGCTCGGGGATGAGCGCCAGGCAGCACAGCAGCTCCGCACCTTGCTGGTAGAGCGCGCGGCAGGCCTCGGGGAAGTTCAGGTCGTAGCCCAGAATCAGCCCCAGGCGCCCGAACTCGGTGTCCACGCAGCAAGGGCTGTCACCGCAGCGCAGGTATTGGCGCTCCATGTCAAAGCAGTGCATGCGCCGGTAGCGCGCGCAAAGCTGGCCGTCGCGCCCGATCAGCACCGCGCTGCTGTAGCAGTCGAGGCCCTCGCGCTCGAACAGCCCGGCCAGCAGGTAGACCCCGCAGCGCCGCGCCAGCGCGCACAGCTCGTCGAGCTCCGGCCCGGGCAGGGTGACGGCCACGCTGGCCACCTCCAGCACATTGCCCGAGGCCAGAAAGCTCTCGGGCAGGCACACCAGGTCCGCGCCCTGGGCTGCGGCCTGCTCCACATAGCGCTGGGCGCGCCGCATATTGCCGCTGGCGCGGTTGATCTTGCAGTCCAGTTGAATCAGGGCGACTTGCATACGGCCTCGTCTGGCGTGTCAGGGTGGGGCTGCGCAGCAGGTGCGGGCGGCGGCGGCGATGGCGGGAACAGCTCGGGCCACACCAGGCCGTACTGCAAACCGCAGTGCAGGCCCATGTGTTGCAGGCCGCTCTCCAGCGCGCTCCAGCCCTGGCTGAGGTGCAGGCGCAGCGCGTACCAGCGCACGGGGGTGTTCATGGCGGCGGCTCATGCGGCGGGGCTGAGGTCGTCTTGCGGGTGCGAGGCGATGAGCAGGCCCAGCTCGTCTTCGTACACATGCCAGTGCGCCAGGCCCGCTTGCTTGAGCAGCTCGCGCACCTCCTCGGGGCAGTAGGAGGCGCGCAGCGAGTCCATGAACTCGCGCGCCCCTTCTTTGACGAACTGCAGCACAAAGGTGATGTGCCCTTCCTCGGCCTGGCGGTTCATGTCGAAGATGAGCACCCGGCATTCGGGCTGGGCCACGCGGGCAATTTCCTGCAGCGTCTCCACCGGCTTCTTCCACAGGTGCAGCGAGGAGAAGGAGTAGATGAGGTCGGCGCTGGCGTCGGCAAAGGGCAGCTTGTGCAGCTTGGCGAGTTCGAACTCGATGTCGCCGGGCGTGGCCGCCCACACCGCCAGGCTGAGGTTGTCTTCGGCCACCTCCAGCAGCGTGGCGTTTTCCTCCACGCCCGACAGCGCCGCCTCGGGCAGGCGCGCGCCCAGGTAGAGCGAGAGCACGCCGGTGTTGACGCCCACCTCCACCAGGTGGCGCGTGTGCGGCGTGCAATGCGCCAGGATGCGCTTGGCCGGTTTGAGGTAGGCCATGAGGGCGGACTTGCGCATGCCCAAGTCATAGGCGCGCACATCTTCCAGCGTGGCAAAGGGCTTGGCCTGGGGCACGCGGGTGTGCAGGTCCAGCAGCGGTGCGTCGGTGGGGTGGGGCATGGTTGACCTCGATGGCTAGGGCACGAACTGGGGTGGGCGGCGCTGCGGCGCGCTAGGCCGCCTGGATGCGCATGAAGGGCGAGATGTCCGCCCCCAGGTGCTGCGGGTAGCGGCGGTGCGGCGGCGAGTAAAAGGCCTTGGAGATGTTGTCCATGTAGTACCAGCCCTTGGGGCCGGTGACTTCCAGTGCCTCATCGGTCAGGCGCACCAGGCCCTGGGCCTGCAGCGTGGCAATCTCGTCGGCAAAGAGCTTGGCGAAGTCCACGCCGTGCTGCGCCAGATAGCGCTGGCGCGACAGGCGCGAGGACTTGATGCCCAGCACCACGGCGCGGCGCAGCCGCTCCTCGGCGCTGATTTCGCGGCCCATGGACAGCGGCAGCTGCCCGGCGTTGACCTGCTGCATATAGCGCTCGATGTCGGGCTCGTTGAAGTACCAGTGCGACTTCAAATGCCCCGTGGCCGTGGGCCCCAGCGGGATGATGGGGAACTCCTCCGTCCAGGTGCGTGCGCCATAGTCCGGGCGCTGGCCCGGCAGGGCGAAGCAGTCGCCAAAGTAGCCCTCATAGCCCTGGCCGGTGAGGAACTCGGCGGCGTAGAGAAACATCTCGTCCACCTGCTCGCGCGGCGGCACGGGCGGGAGCTTGCGCCGCTTGGTGCTGACCTGCGCAAACTCCATATAGGTGTAGAAGGAGATGCTGGAGACGCCCAGGTCCACGGCGGTTTGCAGGCTGTGGTGCCAGCTGTCCATGGTCTGGCCGTTGAGGCCGTGCATGAGGTCGATGTTCACGCGCGGCACGCCAATGCGGTGCAGCATGCGTATGGCCTCGGTGATCATGGCCACATCGGCCGGGCGGCCGATGTCCACCAGCTCTTGCTCCACAAAGGTCTGCACGCCCAGGCTGATGCGGTTCACGCCCTCGGCCAGCAGGGTGCGCGCCTTGTGCTCGGAGATGTCTAGCGGTGTCGACTCCACCGTGATCTCCATGCCCGGCAGGGTGCTGAACTCGCTGCGCAGGTGGCGCAGCACCTCGGTGAGCTGCTCGCTGCTGAGCGCGGTGGGCGTGCCCCCGCCGATATAGCCCACCTCCAGGCGGTGGTCCTGCACATAGGGCCGCGCGGCGTAGAGCGACATCTCGCGCTTGAGCGCTTCCACATAGCGCTGCGTCACGCTTTTGTCGGTCTGGTGTTTGATGTAGGGGCAGCTGAAGCACAGCCGGTTGCAAAACGGGATGTGCATGTAAAAGCCCATGGGCTGGGTGGTGAAGACATCGGCCTCACTCAGCGCGTGGTGGCGCGTGGGGTACTGGCGCACCCATTCGTTGTCGCGCTCGGGGTAGTCTTTCCAGAAGGGCAGGCTGTTGTGGCTCACGATGGGCTCCCAGGGTTCAAGAGGCGGGTGCTGGTGGGGTCTTGCCAGCGGCCCGAGTCCAGCTGCGCCACCGCATCGGCCAGCGCAGCCACGTCGTCCTCGTCGTGGGTGGCCAGCACCATGGCCAGCCCCCAGCTGTGTTTGAGGCGCGCCAGGTAGGCGCGCACCTGCTGGGCAAACTCGGTGTCCAGCCCGGCGCAGGGTTCGTCGGCCAGCAGCAGCACCGGGCGGTGCACCAGCGCGCACAAGATGTGCAGCTTGCGCTGGTTGCCGCCGGACAGCCGCGTCACCGGCACGCTGGCCTGCGCCGTCAGATCGGCCTGCTGCAGCAGCTCCGCGGCCAGCGCGCGCGGGGCGCGGCGCAGGTCCAGCTGCTGCAGCACGTGGTCGCGCAGCGTCAGGTGTTCGGGCAGCTGCTTGTGCTGCGCCACATAGCCCAGCAGCGGCGCGCTGTGGGCCCAGTCCAGGCAGGGGCGCCCGGCAATCAAGACCTCGCCCTGTGTGAGGGGCGACAGCCCCGCCAGCGCGCGCAGCAGCGTGGACTTGCCCGCGCCATTGCGCCCGCGCACGGCCAGGGCCTGACCGCGCTGCAGCGAAAAGCTCACGCCGCTGAGCGCAAACTGCGCCGACACGCGCAGCCCCACGCCGCGCGCCTGCAGCACCGGCACGCTCTGGCGGGTGGGCGCGGCCTCAGCCACGCAAGACTCGGCGTTTGAATTCATACAAAGCCACTCCCATGGCCAGCAAGGCATAGGCCAGCGCCCCGGCCACCAGCTCGGCGGCCATGGGCTGGCCTTCGAGCGCACGGCGAAACAGCGCCACATGCAGCGCCAGCGGCGCGTGCCCCAGCACCTGATGGGCGGCGCCGAAATTGGCGGTGGGGAAGAACACGCCGCTGAAGTAAGTCAGCGGAATCAGCAGCAGGTTCACCACGCTGGCAAAAGACATCTCGTTGGTGTGCACCGCGCACACCACGCCCAGCCCGGCAAAGCACAGGCAGCTCAGCACAAAGGCCAGGGCCAGCCACAGCGGCGAGCCCAGCTGCGCGCCAAAGCCCAGGCCCGCAATCAGGAGCACCACGCCAAACTGCAGCGCGCACTTGAGCGTCATGCCCAGCAGCCGCGCCAGCACAAAGCCGCTGTAGGACAGGGGCGAGAGCACCACGTCCTCGATGGCGCGGCGGTTGAAGTCCACGATCACCGCATAGCCCAGCGTGTAGGTGCAGCTGAACATCACCCCCACGGCCAAGATGCCGGGAAAGACATAGTCGAAATAGCTGCCGCTGTAGCCCGGTGGCGCGGGCACGGCCGTGGCGCCCCAGCCAAAGGCCAGCACCATGGACACCGAGGTCAGCAGCGTGGAGGCCACGATGAGGCGGTAGCGGAAGAACTGCACCATGTCCCAATAGACTTGGCGCCACACGTCCAGCAGCCACAGCGCGGCGTCGCTGCGCGCGCCCAGGGTGGTGGCCCGGCGCGCGCTCATCTCAGGCCACCTCCGCGCCGGGGGCGGTGTCGGCCCATTGCTGCAGGTAGTCCTCCAGATACGGCAGCTGCGCAGCACGCTGTGCGCGCTGGCGCATGTAGAGCTCGGCTTGCAGCATCTGTTCGGTGGGGCCTGGCGGGGCGGCGGCCAGCACATCGCGCAGCGCGTCGCTGCTGGCCTCCATCACGCAGCCGTCCACCACCATGCTGCCGCCCAGGTAGTCCAGCATGGCAAAACCGTTTTCGCCCACGCAGCTGGCCAGCACCACATAGCAGGAGCACTCGGCGGCGCGCGCCCGCACCAGCGTGGGCACGGCGTGGCTGTAGCGCGTGAACAGATTGGCCACGCACACAATCACATCGGCCTCCTGCAGGTAGTAAGGCCGCCAGGCTTCGGGGAAGCGCAGGTCGTAGCTCACCAACAGGCCCAGCCGCCCCCAGGGCGTCTGGATGAGCTGCGGCGTGGCACTGCCCGCGCTGAGGTAGGCGCGCTCGCCCGACCACAGGCAGCGCCGCCGGTACACGCCCAGCAGCGCGCCGTCCGCGCCTATGCACACGGCGCTGTCGAAAATCTGCCCGGCCAGCTCGCCCTCGCCCCGCTCCAGCAGGCCCAGCACCAGCATCAGGCCCAGGCGCTGTGCGGCCTCGCGCAGCTGCGTCAGCAGCGGCCCGTCCAGGGGCTCGGCATCGCGCTTGAGCGAGGGGAAGTTCAAACCCGTGCAGCACGCCGCGGGCAGGCACAGCAGGTCCACCCCGGCCGCGGCGGCCTGCGTCATGCCCTGCAGCACGGTGTCCAGATTGCGGCTGCGCTGGTTGTGGTGCAGGCGCATTTGCAGCACCGCCACGCGCGTGGGCCGCCCCGCAAACAACCGCGTGAGCGGGCGCATGGCGCGTTCGGTGAGCTTGAACACGTTCTCAGCCATGGGCCAGCTCCCGCACCGGCATGCCTGCCAGCTCGGCCAGCACCGGCACCGGGAAGGTTTGCGGCAGCGTGATGGCAAAGCCGCCAAACAACTCCGTGCCAATGCGCGCCGCCGGCCCCAGCTGCTGCACCTGCAGCCCGCTGCGGCGCAACAGCCGCCCAATGCCCAGGGGCGACACCGTTAGCAACTGCTGCGCCCCGCGCGGTGCCACCGTGCGCATGGCCGCTTTGAGCAGCGTCATCGTCAGCGGCGAGAGTGCAAACGCCGCCGCCCCGCGCTGCGCCATGTCAAAGCCCTCGGCCGCAAAGCGCGAAAGCTCCCACACCGCCGCGCTGCACGGCGCCCCCGCCTCACCCAGCAGGTGCGCAAACACCTCCTGCAGCATGTAAGGCCGCGTGCTGGGCAGCAAGCGCGCCGCCCCCACGATGCGCCCGTGCTCGTCCTCACCCAGCACGTACAGCACATCGTCGCGGTCGTACTGGTCCAGCTCCCGCCCCACCGGGCACTGCAGCGGCCAGCCCAGGCGCTGCACAAACACCTCGTAGCGGTAGCGCGCCAAAGCCTCAAAACGCTCCGCGCCCAAGTCGTGCCGTGTTCCACACCGCAGCCGCATGATCGTCTCCCAACCCTGTGTTTGCGGTCATTGGCGCGCATCCCCAGCGTCGCCGGAACTACAAATCTTGGTAGGTTGGGGCTCTAACCCCCTAGGAGTTGGGGGAGCGGGGGTGGGGGTGGATTCAGGGGAGCCAGGTGTTTGGTATTCAAGTCGGTGGGCCTAAACCGCCCGCTGGCCCCCACCATCTGGCGATGCGCGCCGGATCGCTCAGGGCCGCGAAAACCTCTGCCGGGCTTGCTGCGATATCGGCCTGCCGGATGTCTGAGCGGGTTTCAAGGGCTTCCGTGGGGGGCCTTAGGGGGCAAGTTGCCTTAGCCGCGGCCCTTGGGTGCGGGCTTCGGTCAGCAGTTGGTTCCAGTCGTCGGGTGGGTGGCCGCTTTGGAGCATGTTGCGGAACACCCGGTAGGCGTCGTCGCTGCTGTCGTAGGCGCGCTTGGTGTCTTCGTCATTGACCCAGGCGAACACGATGACCTTGGCTTGCGCGTGGTAGCGGAAGAACAAGCGGTACTGCTGGAAGAACTTGGCGCGCAGCCAGTGCTTGTGTTCCTCACCGAGGGTCTTGCCTTGGCGGTACTCGGGCCGTGTGGGGTCTTGCGGGATGACGTCAAACGCCAGCTTGGTGATGGCTGCCAGGCGCTTGCTGGCGTTTTTCTTCACGTACCCGATGGGGTCTTTGCTCCGGTGGGACTGCACCTGCTGGGCCAGCGCTTCGAGCTGCGCCAGAAACAGGGGGTGGGCAAAAACAGTCCAGCCGTGAATGAGCAGTGCGGCGGGCTGGCCCGTGCTCATTCATCGTCTGCCGACAAGGCGGCGTCAAGATCGATGTCGACGCCCTCGCTCAGGGCCTGCAGGCGCTGCACAAGGCTGGCGTCTATGGCCTGCAGGCGCTCGGGATGCTGGGCGATGTCCTGGGCCAAAAAACCCAGGAAGGCGCCCAGCACCGGATCGGCGGGCTGGGTGGGCTCGGCGCGCGACAGCACGACCTCACCGCCGGGACGAATGGTGTAGTGGATCTTGTCGCGCTTGCCCAGCTGGAGGGCCCGGCGCACGGTCTCCGGGACCGTGGTTTGGTAGCGGTCAGTCAGTGTGGATTCGGCTTCGAGGGTGGCAGCCATGGCGCTCTCCGGGGCAAAAGCGGTCGATGGCTGGGCACGGTAATGCAATTGCATTGCCGTGTCAATGCGGCGGCATTCCCCCCTCACGCCGCATAGCGCTGTGCCAGTGCGCTCAGGGGCAAGGGTTTGATGCGCGAGGCTTGGGCGGCGCAGCCGAAGGCTTCGAAGCGTTCGCGGCAGAGTTGCTGGGCGGCGGCGGTGGCGGCTTTGAAGAAGGCGCGGGGGTCGAATTCCTCGGGCTTTTGCGCCATGAGTTGGCGCATGGCGCCGGTCATGGCCAGGCGGATGTCGGTGTCGATATTGATTTTGCGCACGCCCAGGCGGATGCCGCGCTGGATTTCCTCCACGGGCACGCCGTAGGTTTCGCGGATTTGGCCGCCGAATTCGCGGATCACGGCCAGCCATTGCTGCGGCACGCTGGAGCTGCCGTGCATGACCAGGTGGGTGTTGGGCAGGGCGGCGTGGATGTCGGCAATGCGCTGCATGGCCAGGGTCTCGCCGGTGGGGGGGCGGCTGAATTTGTAGGCGCCGTGGCTGGTGCCGATGGCGATGGCCAGGGCGTCCACGCCAGTGGCCTCGACGAAGGCGCGGGCCTGGGCGGGGTCGGTGAGCAGCTGCTCGTGGCTGAGGGTGCCGCTGGCGCCCACGCCGTCTTCTTCACCGGCCTGGCCGCTCTCCAGGCTGCCCAGGCAGCCCAGCTCGCCCTCCACGCTCACGCCCACGGCGTGGGCCATGTCCACGGTGCGGCGCGTCACGTCCACGTTGTAGTCGTAGCTGGCGGGGGTTTTCTGGTCGGCCAGCAGGGAGCCGTCCATCATCACGCTGGTAAAGCCGCTGCGCAGGGCTTGCGCGCACACGGCGGGCGAGGCGCCGTGGTCCTGGTGCAGGCACACGGGCAGCTGGGGGTATTGCTCCACGGCGGCTTGCACCATGCGGCGCAGGAAGGGCTCGCCCGCGTATTTGCGCGCACCGGCGCTGGCTTGCAGGATGACGGGCGCATCGCAGGCCGCGGCGGCTTGCATGATGGCGTGGATCTGTTCCATGTTGTTGACGTTGAAGGCGGGCACGCCGTAGCCGTGTTCGGCGGCGTGGTCCAGCAGCTGGCGCAGGGCGATCATGGCCATGGTGGGGCTTTCGTGAAGTGCTTGAGCGGGGTGGGGGTCAGTCGTTGACGAAGGTGCTGGCGGCGGCCACGCGCTGGCGCACCAAGGTCACCAGCGCCTCGGCGGTGAAGCCGTATTCCTGCAGCAGCCGCGCACCCGGAGCGCTGGCGCCAAAGCGCGCCACGCCCAGCACGGCGCCGCTGCGGCCGACATAGCGCCACCAGCCCTCGGGGTGGCCGGCTTCCACGGCCACGGTGGGCAGGGTGGGGGGCAGCACGCTGTCTTGCCAGGCGCGGTCTTGCGCGTCAAAGACCTGGGTGCAGGGCATGGAGACCACGCGCACGGCCAGCTGGTGCTCGTTCAACAACTGGGCCTGGGCCTGCAGGGCCAGCGCCACTTCCGAGCCCGTGGCCAGGATGACGCCGCGCAGGCGGTGGCCGGGTTCGGCCTCGCGCAGCACATAGCCCCCGCGCTGGGCGGCGGCGGCGTGGTGGGGCTGGGCCACGGCGGGCAGGGCCTGGCGCGAGAGCACCAGGCAGCTCGGCCCATCGCGCCGCGCCAGGGCCGCGCCCCAGGCCACGGCGCACTCCAGCCCGTCGGCGGGGCGCCAGACCTGCAGCTCAGGGATGAGGCGCAGCGAGGCCAGCTGTTCAATCGGCTGGTGCGTGGGGCCGTCCTCGCCCAGGGCCAGGCTGTCGTGGGTGAAGACGTGGATGACGCGCTGCTTCATCAGCGCGGCCATGCGGATGGCATTGCGGCTGTAGTCGCTGAACACCAAAAAGGTGCCGCCGTAGGGAATGTGCGCGCCGTGCAGGGCCACACCGTTCATGACGGCGGCCATGCCGAACTCGCGCACGCCGTAGCTGAGGTAGTTGCCCGCGCTGCTGCTGAGGTTGGCGGGCGTGCAGCGGCGGTGGCCCTGGAAGTCGGTGAGGTTGGAGCCCGTCAGGTCGGCGCTGCCGCCCAGCAGCTCGGGCAGGGCGGGGGCCAGCGCGTCCAGCACCAGCTGCGAGGCGCGGCGCGTGGCCAGGGGCTTGGCGTTGGCCTGCACCAGGGCTTGCACGGCGGCTTGAACGCGCGCCTCAAACTGCTGTGGCAGCCCTCCGGCCCAGCGCCGCTGCAGCTCCAGGGCCAGCGCCGGGTGCTGCTGGTTGTAGGCCTCAAAGCGCTGGCGCCAGGCGCGTTCGCGCGCGCTGCCCAGCTCGGCGGCACTCCAGCTGGCGCGCAGCGGCTCGGGCACCTCAAAAGGCGGGTGCGGCCAGTCCAGCTGCTGGCGCAGCGCGGCCACGCCCGAGGGGCCCAGCGGCGCGCCATGCACCTCGGCCGTGCCTTCGCGCCCCACGGCGCCTTTGCCAATGCTGGTGCGGCAGATGATGAGGGCCGGGCCCGCGCCGTTGTGGCTGCCTGCTTTGGCGGCGGCCAGGGCGGCGTCGATGGCGCGCAGGTCGTGCCCGTCGATGGGGCCGATGACGCGCCAGCCGCAGGCGCGAAAGCGCGTGGCGGTGTCGTCGGCAAACCAGTCGCGCACGGCGCCGTCGATGCTGATGCCGTTGTCGTCATAAAGCACGGTGAGCTTGGCCAGGCGCAGCGTGCCCGCCAGCGAAATCACCTCCTGGCTGATGCCCTCCATGAGGCAGCCGTCGCCCACAAAGGCGTAGGTGCGGTGGTCGATGAGTTCATAGCCGGGGCGGTTGAATTCGCGCGCCAGCAGCTGCTCGGCCAGCGCCATGCCCACGGCATTGGCCAGGCCCTGGCCCAGCGGGCCGGTGGTGGTTTCCACGCCGGGGGTGTGGCCCACCTCGGGGTGGCCGGGGGTGGCGCTGCCCCATTGCCGGAACTCGCGCAGCGCCGCTTGCGGCAAGGCATAGCCGCTGAGGTGCAAGAGCGCGTAGAGCAGCGCGCTGGCGTGGCCGTTGGAGAGCACAAAGCGGTCGCGGTTGGGCCACTGGGGGTGCGTGGGGTTGTGGCGCAGCCAGCGCGCCCACAGCACGGTGGCCATGTCGGCCATGCCCAGCGGGGCGCCGGGGTGGCCGCTGTTGGCTTGCTCGACCATATCGGCCGAGAGCACGCGCAGCGCGCTGGCCATGTGCTGCAGCAGCGGGGTGTCCAGCGCGGGGCAGGCGTCGGGGTGGGGCATGGCGGGTCTCCGGTGGCGGTGGGGCGTGGGGGCGGGCGCGTCAGGGGCTGCGGCGCTTTTGGTCCATGAGGCGCAGGATCATGGGCGTGAAGATCAGCTGCATGGCCAGGCCCATCTTTCCGCCGGGCACGACGATGTTGTTGGGGCGGCTCATCCACGAGTCATGCAGCATGGACAGCAGGTAGGGGAAGTCGATGCCCTTGGGGTTGGCAAAGCGGATCACCACCATGGACTCGTCGGCGCTGGGGATGTCTTTGGCGATGAAGGGGTTGGAGGTGTCCACCGTGGGCACGCGCTGGAAGTTCACATGCGTGCGGCTGAACTGCGGGCAGATGTGGTTCACGTAGTCGGGCATGCGCCGCAGAATCGTCTCCACCACCGCCTCCTGGCTGTAGCCGCGCAGGTGCTGGTCGCGGTGCAGCTTCTGTATCCATTCCAGGTTGATGATGGGCACCACGCCCACGAGCAGGTCGACGTGGCGCGCCACGTCCACGCCGTCCTCGCCCACATAGCCGCCGTGCAGGCCTTCGTAGAACAGCAGGTCGCTGCCCGCGGCCATGGGCGACCAGTCGGTGAAGGTGCCCGGCGCGCCGCCCAGCTCGGCAGCCTCGGCGGCGTCGTGGATGTAGCGGCGCACCTGGCCGCCGCCGCTCTCGGCATAGGTGGCAAAGGTCTGGTCCAGCTCGGCCAGCAGATTGCTCTCGGGCCCGAAGTGGCTGATGGGCGGGCCCTCACGGGCATCGGCGGCGCGCACGCGCTCGCGCATTTCCACGCGGTTGTAGCGGTGAAAAGCGTCGCCCTCGATGACCTGGGCGCGCAGCCCTTCGCGGCGGAAGATGTGGGCAAAGCTTTTCATCACCGTGGTGGTGCCGGCGCCTGAGCTGCCTGTGACGGCGATGATGGGGTGGCGTTGAGACATGGTGTGGACTCTTGGGGTGCGCGGTGGGTTCAGGAGCGCGCAAACAGCGAGCGCTCGTTGAAGAGGGGGGAGACAAAGGGCTGGTCGGCGCCGGCGTCGTGCTCGCGGTGGTAGCGCTCCAGGCGCTGCACCTCCTGGCGCGAGCCCAGAATCACCGGCACGCGCTGGTGCAGCGCGCTGGGCGCCAGCTCCAGCAGGCGGCCGCGCCCGGTGCTGGCCGCGCCACCGGCTTGCTCCACCAGCCAGGCCATGGGGTTGGCCTCGTAGAGCAGGCGCAGGCGGCCGGGCTTGGCGGGGTCTCGCCCATCCTTGGGGTAGAGAAACACGCCGCCGCGCATGAGGATGCGGTGCACCTCGGCCACGAAGGCGGCAATCCAGCGCATATTGAAGTCGCGCTCGCGCACGCCGCTGCGCCCGGCCTGGCACTCGCTCACATAGCGGTGCACGGGCGGCTCCCAAAAGCGCGCGTTGCTGGCGTTGATGGCGTACTCGCTGCTGTCTTCGGGGATGCGCAGGTGGGCGTGGGTGAGGATGAAGTTGCCCACCTCGCGGTCCAGCGTGAAGCCGTGCGTGCCCTGGCCCACGGTGAGCACCAGCATGGTGGAGGCGCCGTAGAGCGCATAGCCCGCGGCCACTTGCTGCGTGCCGCTTTGCAAAAAGTCCTGCGCCACCACCGGCGTGCCCGCGCTGTGGCGCAGCACCGAAAAAATGGTGCCCACCGCGCCGTTGACATCGGTGTTGGAGCTGCCGTCCAGCGGGTCGTAGACCAGCAGCAGCGCGCCGCGGCGCGTGGCGTCGGTCTGCGCCAGGGGCAGGGGGGCTTCGTGCTCCTCCGACACCAGGCCCGCGAGCTGGCCGCCCCAGTCGCAGGCGCGCTGCACGGCCTCGTCGGCCAGCACATCGAGTTTTTTCTGCTGCTCGCCCTGCACATTGGTGTGCTCCAGCGCGCCCAGAAAACCGCCCAGCGCGCCCTTGGCCGTCATGGCGGCAATGCTTTTGACGGCGGCGGCCACGTCCACCAGCAGCGCGCCCAGGTCCGCGCCCTCGGGGTGTTCGCGCAGCTGCTCGATGAGGAATTTGGAGAGGGTGGTGCGGCCTTCGCTCAAGGGCATCATGGTTGCCTCCGGGTGCTGGGGGTGGGCAGCTCGAAGACGCGGCTGGCGCGTATGTCCTCGGCCTGCAGGGTGCTCAGGGTGTGGGCGTCGAGCTCGCGCTCGCGCTCCTGGAACAGGCGCGAGGCCTGGCGCAGCCGCGCGCGCTCCAGCGCGTTGCGCACGCTGCGTGCGTTGGCAAAGTGGGGCTGGCGCATGCGGTGCGCCAGGTAGTCGTCAAAGGCCAGGCGAGCGCCCTCGTCAAAGCGGTAGTGCTGTTCTTGCAGCAGGCGCTCGGCAATCTCGATCAGCTCCGGCGCGCTGTAGTCGGGGAAGTCCAGGTGGTGGGCAATGCGCGAGCGCAGGCCCGGGTTGCTCTGGAAAAAAGTCTCCATGCGGTCGGCGTAACCGGCCAGGATGACCACCAAGTCCTCGCGCTGGTTTTCCATCACCTGCAAGAGGATTTCGATGGACTCCTGCCCGTAGTCGCGCTCGTTGTCGGGGCGGTAGAGGTAGTAGGCCTCGTCGATGAAGAGCACACCGCCCATGGCCTTTTTCAGCACCTCTTTGGTCTTGGGCGCGGTGTGGCCGATGTACTGGCCCACCAGGTCGTCGCGCGTCACGCTCACCACCTCGGGGCGGCGCACATAGCCCAGCCGGTGCAGGATGTGGGCCATGCGCAGCGCCACCGTGGTCTTGCCCGTGCCGGGGTTGCCGGTGAAGCTCATGTGCAGCGTGGGGTTGTGCGCGGCCAGGCCGTGGGCGGCGCGCAGCCGCTCCACCACCAGCAGTGCGGCAATGTCGCGCACGCGCTGCTTGACGGGGGCCAGGCCGACGAGCCCGTCCTCCAGCTCCTGCAGCACCTCCTGCACCTGGCTTGTGGCCAGCACCTCGGCCACGGTGCGCGGCGGCGGTGCGGCCGCAGCCGTGCCCTCGGGCGCGTGCTCAGGCCCGGGCGCAGGGCTGCCGGGAATGCGGTAGAGCGGTGTGTTCATGGCGGCGCTCTGTCTTACCCTTGCGCGCCGTAGCGCTCGCCCTCGGGCTGCTGGGCGGCGTAGCCCTGCACGGTGGCGCGCACCATGCGGCCGTCGCATTCCTGGCGCAGCAGCGCAAAGCCGGGTTCGCGCGCCGGGCGGTTGACGATGAAGCTCATGGCAATGCTCTCCACGCCGCGTGTGGAATCAAAGGCCATGAGGCGGATGTAGTGCTGGGCAAAGGTCTTGCGGCACTCGCGCAGCTCGGCCAGCACGCCGGCGGCGTCTTGCAGGTCGAACATGGGGCTGCTGTACATCTCCCAGTAGGTGTTGCGCGGGTGGGGGTCGTCGGTGTATTCGATGCTCCAGGCATAGCCTCGCTTGAGGCCGTAGGCGATTTGCAGCGTGATCTCGGCGTCGCTGAGATCGGGCAGGAAGGAGAACTGGCCTTGCGTGATGCGGCCGGCGGGGTTGCTCATCATGGTGGGGCTCCTCAAGCCACAGTGGGCGTGGTGGCGTAGTCGCTGGTGTCGGTGCTGGCGTAGTTGAAGGACACGTCCTTCCAGGTCTCCAGCGCCTGGCGCAGTGGGGTGCAAAAGCGCGCGGCGGTTTGCAGCACATCGGGGCCTTCGCGCAGCAGGTCGCGGCCTTCGTTGCGCGCTTTGATCATGGCTTCCAGGGCCACGCGGTTGGCCACGGCACCGGCCTGTATGCCGGCGGGGTGGCCGATGGTGCCGCCGCCGAACTGCAGCACCACGTCTTCACCGAAGAGGTCGATGAGCTGGTGCATCTGCCCGGCGTGGATGCCGCCGCTGGCCACGGGCATGACCTTGCGCAGGTCGGCCCAGTCCTGCTCGAAGAACAGGCCGCGCGGCAGGTCCACACGCGTCACGGCGTCGCGGCAGACGTTGTAGTAGCCCTGCACGGTCAGCGGGTCGCCTTCGAGCTTGCCCACGGCCGTGCCGGTGTGCAGGTGGTCCACCCCGGCCAGGCGCAGCCACTTGGCAATGACGCGGAAGGACACGCCGTGGTTCTTCTGTCGCGTGTAGGTGCCGTGCCCGGCGCGGTGCATGTGCAGCAGCATGTCGTTCTTGCGGCACCAGTTGGACATGCTCTGAATGGCCGTCCAGCCCACGATCAAGTCCACCATCACGATCACGCTGCCCAGGCTTTTGGCGAACTCGGCGCGCTCGTACATGTCCTCCATGGTGGCGGCGGTGATGTTGAGGTAGCTGCCTTTGACCTCGCCGGTGGCAGCGCTGGCTTTGTTCACGGCCTCCATCACGTACAAGAAGCGGTCGCGCCAGTGCATGAAGGGCTGGGAGTTGATGTTCTCGTCGTCCTTCATGAAGTCCAGCCCGCCCTTCAAGCCTTCGTAAATCACGCGGCCGTAGTTGCGGCCCGAGAGTCCGAGCTTGGGCTTGGTGGTGGCCCCCAGCAGCGGGCGGCCGAATTTGTCGAGCCGCTCGCGCTCCACCACCAGGCCGGTGGGCGGGCCCTTGAAGGTTTTGACCAGGGCCACGGGCATGCGGATGTCTTCCAGCCGTGCGGCCTTGAGCGGCTTGAAGCTGAACACATTGCCGATCAGGCTGGCCGTGATGTTGGCGATGGAGCCTTCTTCGAAGAGGATGATGTCGTAGGCCACCCAGGCGAAGTACTGCCCGGGCTGGCCCGGCACGGGCTCGACCTTGTAGGCCTTGGCGCGGTAGCTGTCGCAGGCGGTGAGGCGGTCGGTCCACACCACCGTCCAGGTGGCGGTGGAGCTTTCACCGGCCACGGCCGCGGCGGCCTCGATGGGGTCCACCCCTTCTTGCGGCGTGATGCGAAACAGGCACAGCGTGTCGGTGTCCTTCACCACGTAGTCGGGGTCCCAGTAGCCCATCTGGCGGTACTTCAAAACACCGGCGCTGTAGCGCTGCTTCTGGTCGGTGATGGGGGCGTCTGCGGCGGCGCGGTCAAGAGGCGGGGTCATCGGCAGCTCCTTGGGGGCAAGAGGTGGTGCAGGGGTGTGGCACCGACTCTAGGGAGCTGGACAAGTCAGGGATAGTCAAAGATATTTGGCTTTGAGTTCAGCACTTGCTTAAGCATGGGCCGAAGTGCCAGCCCAGCACTCACAGTGCCCACCAGGGTGGAAAGCCACATGCCGTTTGCCGCACCAACGCAGTGTGGGCCAGCGCGCACAAGGCCCCGTGTTCACGGGGGGATGGGGAGACCCTATGCATCTGAGCTTTCGTCAGCTGCGCGTGTTTGTGCAGGTGGCTCGCCTGGGCAGCGTGCAGCGTGCGGCCGAGTCCTTGCACCTCACGCCACCGGCCGTGTCCATGCAGATCAAGGAGCTGGAGCGCCAGGTCGGGCTGGCGCTGTTTGACCGCAGCGGCCGCCGCCTGAGCCTGTCCACCGCGGGCGAGTACTTTCTTGTCTACGCGCGGCGCTTGCTGGCCACGCTCAAGGAGGCCGAGGACGCCATGGCGCGCTTCACACGCGTGGAGTCGGGCGTGCTCAATGTGGGCATGGTCAGCTCGGCCAAATACTTTGTGCCGCCGCTGCTGGCGCAGTTCCACGCCGAGCACCCCGCCGTGGATTTGCGCCTGCGCCTGGGCAACCGCGAGCAGCTCGCGCAGCTCATGGCCGCCAACGAGGTGGACCTGGCCATCATGGGCCGCGCCCCGCCCGCCTTTGCCTGCCGCGCCGAGCCCTTTGCCCTGCACCCGCACGGGCTCATCACCGCGCCGCAACACCCCTTTGCACGCATGGAGGGCGTGAGCGCGGCGCTGCTGGCGCACGAGCCCTTCATCGTGCGCGAAGCGGGCTCGGGCACACGCGCCGCGCTCATGGAGTACCTGGAGCGCTACCGCCTGCAGCCCATGTTTGTGATGGAGATGGACTCCACCGAAGCCATCAAACAAGCCGTCATGGCCGGCCTGGGCGTGAGCCTGGTGTCGCTGCACACCATAGGCCTGGAGCTGCGCCACGGCCTGCTGGCCGCGCCCCATGTGGAAGGCCTGCCGCTGCAGCGGCGCTGGCATGTGGTGCACACGGCGGCCAAACACCTCGCCCCGGCCGCCGAAGCGCTGCGCTACTTCATGCTGGAGCGTGGCGAGGCCGCCTTGGCGGCCATGTTTGGCGACGCTGATGCGGCCCCCACGCCTTGAGTCTTGGCTGTGACAGCGGCCTTTGTGTGCCAAAGCCCACACACGGCGGCTTGGACCTCGCACCCCTGGCCTACCCACCTTGGGGGGAAGGCCCCTGGCGAGCCCTTCCGGCCAGACAATCGCGCCCATGAGTACCGAGCAACGCTTCAAGCCCTCCGTCACCGTCGCGGCCGTTATCGAACGCGATGGCCGCTACCTGCTGGTGGAAGAGCACACCCGCGACGGCCTGCGGCTGAACAACCCGGCCGGGCATATCGAGCAGGGCGAATCGCCGCTGCAGGCCGTGGTGCGCGAGACGCTGGAAGAAACCGCCCATGTGTTCCGCCCTGAGGCGGTGCTGGGCATCTATCTCTCGCGCTTTGTGCGCCCGCAAAACGGCGAGGACGTGACCTATGTGCGCCTGGCCTACCGCGGCCGCATCGAGGGCGACGGCCCCCTGCCGGGGCGCGCGCTGGACGAGGGCATCGTGCGCTGGCTGTGGCTGACGCCCGCGGAGGTGGAAGCGGCGCACGCCCAGGGGCGCACCCGCTCACCCCTGGTGTGGCAGTGCGTGCAGGACCACCTGCTGGGCCGCAGCCTGCCGCTGGACATCATCCACACCGACGCCTCAGTGGCCGCTTTGCAGCAGCGCTGAAGACCAGGCGTACTCTTCAGCTGTTGCGGCGTCGGCCCATGCGCAACAGGCCCAGGCTGCCGATGAGCCACAGCGCCCAGCTTGCCGGTTCGGGCACGGGGGTGAGCTGGATCAGGAAGCCGTGGGCCTCGCCACCGTTGAGGGTGGTGCTGGCGTAGCCAACCACGAACTGCCCGTCGGCGCTGACGCTCATCGGGCGATCAAACACGAATTGGCGCGCGCTGTCCAAGCCCAGATTGCCGTGCACGTAGTCGTTGAAGGACTGCAGCCCCACACCGTCGCGCCAGATGAAGCTCTGTGCGGCTGTGCTGCCAAATGCGCGCTCAAAGCCGATGATGAGGCTGCCGTCCGCACTCACCCCGGTGGCCAGGCTGGTGCCCATGCCTGAGCCCATGCGCCCCAAGGCCTGTGTGCCGCCGGTGGCGCTCCAGCGCCACAGCTGGTTGCCCACACCCACGGCCCATTGGCCATCGGCCGTCATGGCGCTGACTTCGCTGGCCGACACGGCATCGTTGCCCACGGCTGTGCCAGCAAAGCTGCCAGTGCCCAGCGCGTCGCGCCAGATATAGGCTTCGCGGCCCATGGTGCCGTTTTGAAAGCCGCCCAGGCTGCGCGCGTCGTTGCTCAGCGCGTTGAGGCGCACGCTGGTGCCGCTGATCGTGACCTGCGTGGCCAGGGCGCCATCGCCCGTGCGCCATACCGTTCCTGAGGTCGTGCCGTCGGGCTGCCATGCCATGCCGCCCACGTACTGCCCGTTGGCGCTGAGGGCCCATGCGGAGGAGCGATTGGTCCCCGAGGTGGCACCCACGCCGCCCAGGGTGGACCAGGTGCCGCTGTCACTGCGCCAAGCGGCTTCGGTGTTGCCGTCACCGGCCATGCCCGTGCCGCTGACGCGTGTGCCGTCGGCGCTGACGGAGGCTCGGCCCACGAACTGCTGCCCCGCGCTGATGGTGCCCGCAATGTTGACCAATCCCGTCTCCGCACGCCACATCTGATAGCCCGCGCCCATGCGGTTGTCACCGACCACGGTGCGCCCATCGGCCGAGACGCTGGATGCCCAGAAATTGGCACCGAGGTCCAGCAACTGCTGTGCCTGGCTGTGCAGGGGCAGGGTGCACAGCAGCACCCATAGGCATGCGGTGATCTTGTGAGTACGGATAGCCATAAACATTTCCTCGCTGAGGTTGTTGCGTTGTGTTGAGCACCCCGGGGCAGATCCATGCGTCCGGGGGCGGTGAGCCAGCCTTGACTGGCACGCGAGTGTGAAAAAACGCACAAACGGCCCCTAGCGGGAATGCTCTCCTTGAATTCCAGACTCCCCCTTGTTCGAGGGGCATGGGCGCGCGCAGCCGCTCGGCCTTGGGCTGGCCGTTCGCGCTGCATGCGCTGAGAAATCCTCGACCCGCAAGGCGCGCGGCGCGAGGGCTGTGCCCTGGGCGCTGTTTTGGGACAATCGCGCCCCATGAATCGCAAGTACCGTGTTGTCGTCGGCCTGTCCGGCGGCGTGGATTCCGCCGTGTCGGCCCATCTGCTCAAGCAAGCGGGGCATGAGGTGGTGGGCATCTTCATGAAGAACTGGGAAGACGACGACGACAGCGAGTACTGCTCCACGCGGCAGGATTTTCTGGACGCCGCCGCCGTGGCCGATGTGCTGGGCATCGAGATCGAGCATGTGAACTTTGCGGCCCAGTACAAAGACCGCGTCTTTGCCGAGTTCCTGCGCGAATACCAGGCCGGCCGCACGCCCAACCCCGATGTGCTGTGCAACGCCGAGATCAAGTTCAAAGCCTTTTTGGACCACGCCGTGGCCACCGGCGCGGAGAAGATCGCCACCGGCCACTACGCCCGTGTGCGCGAGCAAGGCGGCCAGGTGCAGCTGCTCAAGGGCTGCGACCCGCTCAAGGACCAGAGCTATTTCTTGCACCGCCTGCAGCAGCACCAGCTGGCCAAAACCCTGTTCCCCGTGGGCGAGCTGCCCAAGACCGAGGTGCGCCGCATTGCCGCCGAGATTGGCCTGCCCAATGCCAAGAAGAAAGACTCCACCGGCATTTGCTTCATCGGCGAGCGGCCGTTTCGCGAGTTCCTGAACCGCTACCTCAGCCACAAGCCCGGGCCCATCGTGGATGAGCGCGGGCGCCAACTCGGCCAGCATGTGGGCCTGTCCTTCTACACCCTGGGCCAGCGCCAGGGCCTGGGCATTGGTGGCGTGAAGGAAAAGGGCGCCCCGCGCGGCGGTGGCGAGCACGCGCCCTGGTTTGTGGCGCGCAAGGACTTGGAGCGCAACGCCCTGGTGGTGGTGCAGGGCCACGAGCACCCGCTGCTGCAGTACCGCGCCTTGGTGGCGCAGGATTTGAGCTGGACCAGCGGCCAGGCGCCCGAGTTCGGCGGCTATGGCGCCAAGACACGCTACCGCCAGGCCGATGCGGCCTGCGTGCTGCAGCCCGGCAGTGGGGAGATCCGCCTCGAATTCCCGCAGCCGCAATGGGCCGTCACGCCGGGGCAAAGCGCAGTGATCTACCAGGGCGAGGTTTGCCTGGGCGGCGGGGTGATTGACCAGGCCTGGGCCTGAACCCTGGGCGCTACAGCGCGCGTGGCGTGGCGCTGCAGGCCTGCTATAAGCGGACGCAAAGCCTTTGCTGACGCGCCATGCCCTCGCCCGAATCCGCTGCTGATACTGATGCCGCCCTCGACCCGCCCAGCAGCGACCGCCTGCAGGTGGCGCGCGAGCTGGCGCTGCGCCACCTCAGCGCCACGTTGGGCTTCCAGGACTGCCCCGAGCCCACGCTGTGGGCGTTGGTGCAGGGCGGGCGGCTGCGGGTGCTGGACAAGGAGGAGCACCTCATCCGCCAGGGCGACAGCTTTGACATGCTGGCCGTGGTGCTGGACGGGGCGCTGAACTTCAGCCAGATGCGCCCGGACGGGCAGCGCTATCTGGTGGGCATTCAATGTGCGGGCGACACCGTGGGCTATGTGCCCATGGTGGACGGTTCGCTCTACCCCTACGACACCTATGCGCGCAGCAAGGGCACGCGCGTGTGGCTGATTCCGGGCGAGGTGTTTCGCCAGCAGCGCTTGCTGGACCCCAGCGTGGGCCGCGCCATCGAGCTGCAGCTGGCCTACCGCATCCGCCTGGCCTACGCCAAGATGAACCGCGACGCGGGGCAGAGCATTGAGGTGCGCCTGGCCCACACCTTGTTGCTCAACGCCCAGCGCTACGGCCAGCCCAGCGAGGCGGGGGTGGTGATTGGTGAGCGGCTCTCGCAGGAAGACCTCTCGGACATCCTGGGGGCCAGCCGCCAGCGCGTGAACTTTGCGCTGAAGAAGTTCAAGGAGCTGGGCCTGGTGGAGGCCCATTACGCGCACATCACCATCCTGGACATGGAGGCGCTGGCGCGCTTTGCCCAGGACAACAGGCTTTAGCGCTGGCGCCGCCGCCCCAGGGCCCCCATGCAGGCCAGGCCCACGAGCATCAAGGCCAGGCTTTGGGGCTCGGGCACCGGGGTGGTCAGCACCATGGCGTAGCCATGGGCCGCGCCGTTGCGAATGGCTGTACCGACCACGGTGCCGTCTTGCGCAATGCTCATGGCCGAGGCGAAGGTGGGCAATGGGCCATCGGTGGGCGGGGAGAAGTCCCAGCCGTCGCTGGCGCCGTTGCTCACCAGTGAGAACAGGGCATAGGTGCTGCTGCCGTCAAACAGCCAGGGTTGCGATGTGCCGCCCAAATCGCTGCTGCCCACCACCCAGCCTGTGTCATTGACACCCGTGGCTCGAAAATTGGTGGTGCCCGCCAGCGGTGTGAGCACCCGCAGCCCGGCGTTGGCGCTCCACATGAAGGCGCCCACCGTGGCCTGGTTCATGGTCATGGAGCCCACCACCAACCCGCTGTTGCTCACGGCGCTGGGCTGTCCGCCGTTGGCTGCGCCGCCGATGACGATTTCCTGCGTCACCCCGCTGTTCATGTCGTGCACCATGGCCACGTTGCGGGCGGCGTTGGCGGGGTCGTTGCCGCGGCCCACCACCAGGCCACTGTCGTTGATGGCGCGGGCCTCGCTCATGTTGCGGCCTAAGGCGTCAGGCGCCACGCTGAGGGCGTTGCCATTGGCGTCCCAAATCTGCGCGCGCCTGGCTGCGGCGCTGTTGACGCCGCCCACGATGATCCCGGCGTTGTTGATGCCGTTGGCCACGCCCACATTGCCGGAAGCCGCGTTCAGCTCCAGCTGTCGTGCTTGGCCCTGGGCATCCCAGGCGATGGGGCGTGCGCCGTACAGGTTGAGGCTGCCGTAGGAGGCGCCCACGGCCGTACCCGAGGTGTTGACGCCGTAGGCAATCTCCACTTTGCGCTGCACCCCTCCCACACTGACATTGACCAGCGGCGTGAGGGTGTTGCTGCCGATGACGGTGCTGAAGGCCACCGAGGCGCCGGTGACGTCGTCCAGTGTGCGCGCCACGGCGTAGTTGCCGGTGCTGGACACCGCCATGCCCTGCGTGCCGTAGGCCGTGCTGGGGTTGATCTGGCCCAGGTCGATGATGCGGTAGACGGGCGCGGTTTGCGCCATGGCGCTGGCCATGCCGCCGCACAGCAGCAGCGCGGCGCCAAAAATTCGGGGGTGCAACATGACGGGTTCCTCCTTGATTCCAAAGCTCGGGCGGGCCCTCGACCGCCAGGGGTGGCGCCGGGGTTGAACCCATTCTTGGAAAACAAAGCGGCGGTGAATGTCAAAAACTTGACATCAACCTGCCCCAGCCCCGCGATTGCGGGATGGCCGAAGCGCCCTCTTAGGCGGGCGGATTCGGCAGCGCCAGTGCGGTCGACCTCGAGGTCGACCGCGATGGGGGCGGCGACGCTGCGCCGCGCTCAGAACTCAAAGCGCATGGCCGGGCGGCCCAGGTGCAGCACCCAGTAGTGCTCCAGGCGTCCGGGTGCTTGCACGCAGGCCAGGCCAGCCTCGGTGAAATCGGGGGCCATCAAGTTGCCGCAGTGCGAGGGGCTGGCGCTCCAGAGCTGCGTGGCTTCTTCCAAGGTGCCGGGTCCGCCTGCGAGGTTTTCAGCGGCTTTTTGCAGCTTGTAGCCCACGCCCTGCAGCCGGTCGCGCAGGCTGGTGGCGGTTTGGCCGATGTGGGTGATGGTGTCGCGTGCGGCCAGCTCTTGGGCGTAGCGCTGGGCCGATTCGGCCAGCAGCGGGCTCCAACGCAGGGCCGGGGCGGGGCCGATCAGCTGGTTGCCGCAGCGCAAGGGGGCGCTGCGCAGGCTGTTGATGATGACCAAGCTCTGGGCCAAGGCCTGGGCGCCACTGTTGCAGGTGACGGGCCACGCCGTCAGAGGCCAGCACATGAGGGCGAGCAGGAGTCGTTTCATGGGGCGCGATTGTCGCAAGCCCGGGCGCGACTTGCTTTGCCAGATTGCAAGTAAACGTATGTGGCGGTCGGAATGCGACAGCTGTCGCCTGAAAGGGCGGGCAAGACGGTCGCCCAAATGATGCCGCCATCGAGGGCCTCCGGCAGCGGGCTGTAAGCGCCGGGCCACGGACTTGTGGATGCTCGTGTGACAGGCTTCACGGCGTCAGCCGCGCGGGCGGCATAAAGCCAGCAGCGGCGTGATGGCTGGCACAGCAGCACTTTCACCCCCCTGCCTACACTGATTCAGCCAAGTGTTTGCACTGGGTTCTGAGGAGTGGGCAGTAGTGGCGTGGATGTTGTCGGTCCGGTGGTGGGGGCTGCGTCTTTGGGCGGGTTTGGCGCTGGGCTGCGTGTGTGCAGCCTCAGCTTGGGCTGATTCGGCGCCGCCGGAACATTGGCAGGCACGGCTGGAGCAGGTCAACGAGATGAGCCGCTTCCAGGTGGACACGACTTTGGCCAGCCAGCTGCTGGATGAGGCCCAGGGCCCGCTGGCGGGCTCGCCTCTGCGCCTGTGGGCGCTGCAAATGGCCCTGCGCATGAGCCCCGACGCGCAGCAGGAGGTGATCTGGCAGCGGGTGCAGCAGCAGCTTCAGGCGATGCAGCAGCAAGGCGACCCGGGCCAGCGCGCCGCAGCGCTGTGGGTGCAGCCCTGCTTGCAGATGGCGGCGGCGTACTTGAAGGCGTTTCAGGTCACGGACGTGGTGGACGCGTGGATGCCCGGTCTGGATGCGCCTGTGCCGCCGGGTGTGCCCAACCAGGTGCGCTGGCAATGCTTGATTTGGCAAGCCGGAGCCAACGGCGATTTGCGCCGCATGGGCGCGAGTGCGCGCGTCTTGACGCAAGCCATTTCTTTGGCGCGCACCATGGGGTCGGACTGGCGGGAGCTGTTGAGCATCAACACCTTGAGCAAAACCTATCGGCAGACCGAGATGTATGACCAAGCCCGCCGCGTCTCGGACCAAGCCCTGGCCCACTACCAGCGCCGCCCCCAGGTGGCCGGGCGGGTGGTGCTGGAAATGTTGAATTTCAGGGCGCGGGCATACGGCGATCAGCCCGGGGGCGCGACGCAAGAGCATTTGGCCATTGCCGTTGCAGCCCAGGAGGAGGCGGTGGCGCTGGCACGGCGCTTCAATCATCCTTACGCTTTGACTTGGGGGATGGGCAACCTCGCGTCGTTGCGCCTGCAGCAACACGACCCGTCAGAGGCCCTGCGCTTGGCCCAAGAGGCGCTGGCCCATGCCAAGTCCTTGGGCCCCCTGGCGGCCACGGCTGACTATGGCGCTGTTATCGCCGTCCTGGAGTCCACGATGGGCCGGGCCTGGCTGCTGCTGGGGCACTTTGACGTGGGCATGGCCGCCATCGCGCGGGCGCAGCGCCTCATGTCTGAATGCTGTGCGGACAGCTTGGAGCTGCGGCTCGACATGGCGGGCGATCTGGCCCAAACCTTGGCGCAGACCGAGCACTGGCGCGAAGCCGTGCGTTTTCAGCAGCAGTACATTGATCTCGACGACCGCAGCCAGCGCGGCCGCACGAACAAGGCCGCCATGATCCAAATGGCCGAGCTGCAAGCCCAGGAGCGCACCGAGCAGATGCAGCGCCTGCAACTTGAGCAGCAGGCCATGGAGGCGTCGACGCGGCAGCAGCAGCGCAACACGCAGGTCTATGCCGTCATGGGTGGCGTGTGTCTGCTGCTCTTGCCCTTGCTGGGCCTGGCGGCTTGGCGGCTGCGGCGGCTGCGCGAGGCGCTGTCGGCGATGAATGCCGAGCTCAAAGACCTCAGCGAGCGCGATGTGCTGACGGGCTTGCCCAACCGCCGCGGCGTGCTGGCCACTGAGCCCGGCCAGCGCCTGCAAAGCGCCCAGGCACTGGGCCTGGTGGCGTTGCTGGATTTGGACCACTTCAAGCGGGTCAACGACAGCTGGGGGCATGCGGCGGGCGACGAGGTGCTGCGCACAGTGGCACAGCGCCTGCGCGCCGCGCTGCCGCCGCAGGCTGTGCTGGGGCGTTGGGGTGGCGAGGAGCTGTTGCTGCTGGTGCCCGATGTGGATGCGCAGCAGGCCAGCGCGCTGGCGCTGGAGGTGCTGCAGGCCTGTGCGTGCCGTCCCGTGGTGTGGGGCGAACATGCGCTCAGCCAAAGCCTCAGCATGGGCTATGTGGTGCTGAGCGCGCCTGCCCCGCAGCAAGGGCTGGATGAGTTGCTGGCGCATTGCGACAAGGCCCTCTACGCGGCCAAAGCCAATGGCCGCAACCAAGCGCAGGGCCAGCACTGGACGGCAGCCTCGCCAGAGGGGGCTCCGCTGTGGCAGGTCTTGCCGGTGCAGGTGGGGCCCGTGAGCCTGGTGTCTGAGGGGAGCCAGCCATGACGCTTTGGCGGCTGCTGCCGTATGCGCTGGTTTTGGTGGGTGAGGTCTGGGCAGCGGGGCAGGCCGATGCAATGCACCACGTCAATGTGGTCGCCCCTGACCCGGACATCGTGAGCGTGCCGTCGCCGCAGCCGCCACCGCGTCACGAGCTGCCCACACATCGCCAACATCGACATGCGACGGACGCCCTGTGGGAGCTGCTTCTGCGCGACAACGAGTCTGCGCAGTTCCGCCGCGCAGCCCTGGAATCTTTGGAGCGCGGCCTCACGCACGAACAGCGTCGCGCGATGGATGCAGACCTCACCCTGGCGCATGCCGTTGTTTCGCAGGACCGCACGGTGGACCTGCGCGGGCTGAGCCCTGGCCGCGCCATGCTGGTGCAGTACCACTGGGCAGACTCAAGGGCGTTGGCCGCCGACAAGCTCCATCAAGCCCTGCGGCTTTTGGAGCCCGGCTGCGAGCCGCTGCAGGCGCCGTCTTGTGATGCGCGCGCTTTTTGGTGGGCGCTGTATTTGAGCACCGACGCCTTGTCCAAGCATGGGGCCTACTCGGATCTGCTGCAAGCACAACGCTTGGCTTTTGATTTGGCGCATAAGGTGGGTGACATCACCATGGTGGCGCTGTCGGCGGGTGATTTGAGCGACACCCTCAGCAACCATGGCGAGCTGAAGTTGGCTCAGGCTTGGCTGGAGTTGGCGCGGCATTTCGGGCAAGGCTCTGCCTGGCTGCAAAAACAAATATGTGGCTATGAGACCCAAGCGCTTTGGAACGCTGGCCAGCTGCACCCCAGTTCCACGGCCCTGCAGTGCGTGCTGCGGGCCAGCCGTGAGGCCAAGGATGTGAGCTTGGAGTATTGGGCCACCCTGCGCTGGGTCTTCGTGCTACAGGCCCATGGTCAAGCAGCGCAGGCGTTGCGTGTGGCGGAGCAAGTTCGGCCGATGCAAGCCGACATGAAGCCCATCATGCAGGCGCGCATGTTGCACGCCGAGAGCCTGGCCTTGCTGAAACTGGGCCGCTATGCGCAGGCTGAACAAAACATGGCGCGCATGAGCGAGGTGTTTCCCTTGGCCGACGGCTTGCCGCCATGGCAAGCCATGCTGCATGAGCGTGCCGATGTGCTGGCCGCTATCGGGCGCTGGCGCCATGCCATGGCGGCCTTGCAGCAAGAGCGCGAAGTGGCCAGCCAGGTGGCGGCCAATGCCCGCGCGGCCACATTGCGTCAGTTGAAGGTGCGCTTTGATGCTGAGAGAGGGCGGGCGCAGCTGCAGCAGGCGCAGCGCGAGCACGCTGCGCAGCAAAGCCGCCTGGAGCAGGGGCGGCGCAGCCAGCAGTTGGTGCTGGGGATTGCTGTCGTGCTGGGGGTGATGTTGGTGCTGGGCCTGGTGCTGCTGGTGCTCATGCGGCGCAGCGCGGCCGGCTTGCGTGCCCGTGAAGCCCAGTTGCGCCGTGCCAGCGAGCGCGACACGCTCACGGGGCTGTCCAACCGGCGGCACTTCTACACCCAGATGCAGCAACAGGGTCCGGCGGCCGCGGGGGCTGTCTACATGGTGGATATTGACCAGTTCAAGTGCATCAACGATCGCCTGGGTCATGCCTGTGGAGACACCGTCATCGCCACGGTGGCCCAGCGCTTGCAGCAGTGCGTGCGTGAAGGGGATTTGGTGGCGCGCTGGGGGGGCGAGGAGTTCGTGCTGTGGGTGCGCGAGCTCACCCAAGCCGATGCCGCCGCTTTTGGCGAGCGCTTGTTGCTGGCGGTGTGCCAACAGCCTGTGCAGGTGGCGCAGGGCGAGTTGCCGGTTGGTGTGTCCGTGGGCTTTGTGGCGCAAGGCTGGTGCTCGGCGCAGCCCGACTGGGAGCGCGCGCTGAACTGGGCCGATCTGGCCTTGTATGTGGCCAAACATCGGGGGAGGGGGCGCGCCGTGGGGGTGCAGCGCGTCGAGGCCTCGAACTTGGAACAACTCGATGCGCTGTGCCAGGAATTTGAAGCGGCATGCCAGCGTGGCGTGGTGCAGCTGCGCGAGCTTCTACCCGAAGCGCCAGCGCCCAGCGCCCCACATCGACGCCTGGCAGTGGCTTATCCCCCCCAATGAAGTGCCTCCACTTAGGGGGAAATGCCAACACAGCGAGTGCACAGTGTGAGTTTGTTCACCGACCATGTCGACCGGTGAGCGCCTGTAACTTTTATCCTGTCGTTCAGTCTCACCCCGCATCAAAGTTGTGATCAAGGCGCGCCCACTTGTGGGTCGCCCTGTGGTGCTTGGGGCAGGGCGGGTCGCTTAGGGAGCCAGTATGTTCAATCGCCACTGCAGCACGAATCGTGGTTTTACTCTGATCGAGTTGTTGATTGCCATCGCCATTGCGGCGATCTTGGCGGCGGTGGCTTTGCCGTCTTATCAGGACTACATCCGGCGCACCCGCGTGACCGAGGCCCTGAACAATATGAGCCAGGCCCGGGTCATGCTCGAACAGTACTTCCAGGACCGCCAACGCTATGCCGACACAGACGGCAATTGCGGCAAGTCCATCGAGAGCGACAAGTTCTTCACCTACCAGTGTGAGTCCCAGCAAGAAGGCCTGGGCTACACGATCACTGCCACCGGGGTGGACGACACGGTGGTGGCTGGGCATGAATACAGCGTCAACCAGTCCAACGAACGTCACACCTCGCTGTTCAAGAACGAGTCGACCGACAAGGCCTGCTGGTTGGTGCGCAATGTCGAAGAGTGCTAAATGCTGAGCAACTCCCCCCTATCCCCCAGGCCTATTCCCTCGCGGCACCGAGGGCGAGGCTTCAGCCTGATCGAGATGCTGGTCAGCTTTGTGGTGCTGACGCTGTTCGTGGTGATGGGGGTGCCGACCATGAACGAAGCCATGCGCAATGCCGAAGTGCGCAACGCCGCCGAGTCGCTCTACAACGGCTTGCTGCGCGCGCGCACCGAGGCCATACGGCTCAACCGTAAGGTGTCGTTCTATACCGTGACGGCCAACGATAAGGGCGTTCTCGACAGCTCCTGCAAGCTCTCCAGCAAGTCTGCAGCGTGGGTCATTACCGTAGATCAGGGCAAGGGTTCCAATGGTCCTGCCGGGGACTGCGGCGCTTCCCCAGATGAAAGTGCTTCGCCCTACATCATTGCCAAATGGGCCCCCAACGATGGGGCCATCCATGCAGTGGTGCAGGTCAAAGAACGGGACTGCGCCACCGACGCCACCGACGTTCACACCACCTTCGATGGCTTTGGCCGCGTGGGCCGCAATGCTTCGCCCCCCATGTGCTATGTCGTGACACACGCTAACGGCGCCGATGCCGCACGGCCCCTGCACGTGCGCATCCGTGGCAGCAGCGTGAGTTTGTGCGATCCCGACCAGGATCTTCCCGCAGGAGATCCTCGCCGCTGCCCAGCCTTTGCTGCGGGAACCGAGGACGACTCATGAAGCAATCCCGCACCCGCTTGCGCCGCCCCACAAGGGGCGTGATGTTGTTGGATGTGCTGACCGCGCTGGTGGTGTTCTCCATCGGGGTGGTGGGCTTGATGGCCTTGCATGTGACCATGACGCGGGCCATCGCGGGCTCTCACTACCGCATGACGGCGGCTCTGCTGGCTGATGACCTGATCGGCATCATGTGGGCCAACGTGCCCAAGCTCGGCAATATGGACACGGCCGAAGACTGCGAAAAAAAGCCGCTGTGCAAGCACTGGAAAGAAAAGGTCCAGGTGCTGCTGCCCAACGGGCGCAGCGACATCGACCTCAGGTCCAAGGCCGGCCATGTGGTGATCAGTATCTACTGGACCGTGCCCGGTGAAGGCAAGCAAACCTACAGCACGGCGGCCTACGTAAAGCGATGAAACAGCCCCCAATCTCCATCCCACTGATGCAGCGCGGCGTCACCTTGGTCGAGTTGATGGTGGCCATGGTGCTGGCCTTGGTGGTGGCTTTGGTGATCGCCCAGGCAGGCACGATGTGGGAGGGCACCAAGCGCAGCACCACAGCGCTGGGCTCGGGCACGGTGTCGGCCGCCCTGGCGCTGACGGCCATCCAGCGCGATATTGGGCAAAGCGGCTATGGCGTGATGATGAGCGGTGCGGCCGGTTGCTGGGCTCAGGCCCAGGCCCGCAACGGTGACATCGAGCGCTTTCAGCTCGCACCCATCCTGATCACCCGCGGCGACAACGGCTCGCCCGACCGCATCCGCATCCTGGTCACCGACACCACCAACTTCGCCACGCCCATGGGCACGGCGCAAGACCATCACAGTGACGACAGCGTATTCCATATGCAAGAAGGCGTGAGCTTTGGTGCGCGCCGTGGCGACTTGATGTTGGCCGTGCCCAAGTCAGGCTGCAGCTCCGACTTGGAATTCCCCACCAGTGACGCCATCACGGCCACGGTGTTCAATTTGTCCGAAGCCCCCAGTGAAGGCAAGCTCACCCACGAAGAGGGTGACTTCGGCCCCTGGAACCACAACGGCAAGGACACCCTGTTCCCAGACATCAACGGCAAGGGCCTGAACTACGAGGCCGGGCACCACATCTACAACCTCGGGCGGCCTGAGTCGCGCCTGGGTGTGCCGCTCTATCGCGAGTACTACTTGGCCAACGATGCCGACGGCATTCCCACCCGGTTGGTGATGCGCACGGTCACCGCCACGGGCTCGGTCGCCAGCGCCAGTGTGGCTGCTGGTGGCAACAACCTTTCGGTGGCCAAGATCACCAGCCGCGTGGACCAGCTCGCCACCAATGTGGTGCAACTCGCTGCGGTGTATGGGCGCGACACCTCCGATCCGCCCGACGGCATCGTGGACGAATGGGACTCCGACCGCCCCAACACGGCGCGGGGCTGGCAGCGTGTGCTGGCCGTTCGCCTGGCGGTGGTGGTGCGCAGCAACAAGCCTGAAAAAGAAGAGGTCACGGACGGCAAGCCCAGCACGGGTGGCGGGGATTGCACGGGAGCGCTGAGCACCACCAACTACCCCACCTGGAAGCCCAATGGCGTGGACACCCGCTGCCTGAACCTGGCGGGCGTGCCTGACTTCCGCCGCTACCGCTACCAGGTGTACGAGACCACCATTCCCATGCGCAACGTCCTCTGGCAGAACTGACCATGGCAAAGAACACCCCTCCCCTTGCCCGGCGCGTTACCCGCTCGATCGAGCGAGGCATGTCGCTGGTGTTCGCCCTGATCATGCTGGCGCTGATGTCGCTGGCGGCCGTGGCCATGATTCGCGCGGTGGACGACGGTGCGCAGGCCCTGGGCAATATGGCCATGAAAGAGATGACCATGCGCGCGGCCGACTTTGTCACCCAGCAGGCCGTCACTTGGTTGGAAGACAACGCCCAGGTGGCCGACACCATCAATGGCAAAGATAGCGTCAAGGGCTATTACGCCACCTACGACCCTGATTGGGCCAGCGTCGACTTCAACGGGTCTGATTCCGATTTAACCGCCCGCATCGACTGGGACGAGACCGGCTGCCCGGGCTTTGGCGGCACTTGCCTGACGCCCAGCGACGAGATCGTCATCAACGACTTGGTCAAGTTCGACCGCAACATCCCCGTCAAAGGCCGCTATGTGGTGCTGCGGCTGTGCAGCGACTCGCGCCCCCAAGACTCGGGCACCCAATGCGCACGCGTGCCCCTCAGCGACGAAGACCTGGCCACCGACAGGGGCGAACTCAACGCGGCCAACCCCCGTCGGCTCTCGGCGGTGAACCCCAAGGTCTACTACCGCATCATTGTCCGCAGCCAAGGCCCACGCAACAGCGTGACCTACACCGAGGCGCTGGTCCATTTCTGAGCATGAAGGCAACGCCATGACCACCCCTACCACTGCGAGCCGCAGTACCTGGCCACGCGCCTTGGTGTTGAGTTTGAGTGCCCTGGCGGGCGTCGTGTTGGCCGCCACCGTGGCTCTGGACGACGCCCCCGTGCTGTCTGGCCCTGGCGGGCTGGCGCTGAGCAACATCCAGCCCATGCGGCTGGGCTCCAACCTGATGATCGTGCCCAGCTCTGACATCGCCAAAGCCACGGGCGATCTCAAAGCCTACGAGTTGGCCTACGACACCGACAAGCAGCTCGGTGAGCAGAACCTTAGCAACGAAGAATGGAGTGCCGCCACCAAGCTCAATGCCAACACCAGCCGCTCGGTGTATTTCAATGACGGCGGCACGCTCAAAAAATTCACCTATGCCAATCTGTCGGCCACGCAGCGCAGTTATTTCGAAAATCGCTGCACCGGTGGCGGCGGCGGGGATACCTTGTCGCAGTGCGCCGCCCGTTCCTCCTTGACCAATACTGCCCGCAACAATGCCGACGAGGGCGATCGCATGGTCGATTACCTGGCGGGTGCGCGGAACAACGAAATGTCTTCCAGCGTGCAGGCGCGCCAGCTCTACCGCACGCGCACCTCGCTGCTGGGGGACTTCGGCAACACGGCCCCGGTTTTTGTCGGTCAGCCGCAGATGCCCTACACGCAGCAGTCCTACCAGGACTTCAAAGACAAGGTCAATGACCGCACCAAGGTGGTCTATGCGGCGACCAACGACGGCATGCTGCATGCATTTCGCGCCACCGGCAGCAATGCGGGCGAGGAGCTGTGGGCCTTTGTGCCCACGGGGGTGATGCCCGAGCTCTGGCGCTTGGCCGATGAGAACTACCTCAGCCAGCGCCGCGCCTATGTGGATGCCACGCCGGTCGTGGGCGACATCTACGACACCGCCGCCAAGTCATGGAAGACCATCTTGGTGGGCGGCCTGGGCAAAGGTGGGCGCAGCTACTACGCGCTGGATATCACCGATCCCGAGTCGCCCAAAGTGCTGTGGGAAACCTCCGGCAGCGAGTTTGACAACCTGGGCTACACCTACGGCAACCCTGTCATTGCCCGCAACAGCGCAGGCAGCTGGGTGGTGATGTTCAGCTCAGGCTACAACAACGTCTCCCCTGGTGACGGCAAGGGCTATCTCTTTGTGCTGCGCGCCAGTAACGGCAACCTGATGGACACCATCGGCAACGACTGCGGCTCCACAGCCACGCCCTGCAATGTGGGCCGCATCAACGCCTGGGTGGACTCGCAAGCCGACAACCGCGCCTCTCGCGTGTATGCCGGTGACCTGACCGGGCGTGTCTGGCGCTTCGACTACGACGACCAGATCGGTAGCAACGGCAAGGACGCCACGCTGATTGGCCGCGCCACCGATGCCAACGGCGATGGGCAGCCCATCACTGCCAAGCCCTTGCTGATGCAGATCTATGAGGACGACAAAAGCTATGCCGTGGTGGTGGTCAGCACCGGCAAGCTACTGGCCAACGGCGACCGCTCTGACACACAGATGCAAAGCATCTATGCCATCAAGGACGATCTGGGTAGCGGCACGACCGACAACCTGCGTGACTCCGGCGCCGACATGGTCAAGCAAACCATGTCCGCCAGTCGCGAAATCAACAGCCCCACCCAGTTCAACTGGGCCAAAAAGCGCGGTTGGTATGTGGACCTGTCCGGCACCTCCGGCGAGCGCGCTGTGATCGACCCCCTGGCCGTGCAGCGCGGGCGCTTTGCCGTGATCAGCGTGGTGCCCAGCCAAACCCAGTCCTACCTGTACGTGTTCAATTTGCTCACGGGCGGTACCGATATATCGGTTGACCTGGGCAACCGCAATGTCGTGTCCATGAACCTGGTGCTGGACCGTGCCAACGACTTGCCCTCGGGCGACGACAACTACCGCCTCATCATCCTCGACAGCAAGGGCCAAGTGACGGTCAAGTCCGTGGGCAAGCGCGAGTTGGTGGTTGGAAAGAACGCCAAGCGCGTGGCGTTTCGGGAGTTGACGGACTGACTGGGGTCGGGGGCCTCTCCCGCAAGGGAAGAGGGGAACACCATTTGGACTTCACCTGAACACCCCTCTCCCTTCATGGGAGAGGGGCCGGGGGAGAGGGCGCGCTGCCCCCCCACCCTCACCACACCTCACACCGCTGCCCCTGGGGCTTGACCAGCTTGTCCCCGGCCTTGCAGCCAAAGGCTTTTTGGAACTCCGGCATGTTCACCACCACACCGTTGATGCGGTAGCGGCCCGGTGAGTGGGGGTTGGTCTTGGCGTGCAGCCGCTCGGCCTCGGGGCGGGCGTGGTTGCAGTCCCACTGCGCAAAGCCCACAAAGAAGCGCTGCTCTGGCGTGAGCCCGTCTTGCGCCTGCGGGGCCTTGCCCTGGGCGCTGAGCTCGGCCACCTGCGCCTGCCAGGCGGCCCAGGCCAGCACCAGGCCGCCCAGGTCTGCCAAGTCCTCGCCCAGGGTGAGCTGGCTGTTGATCTTGATGTCGTCCACCACCGTGTACTGGGCGTATTGCTGCGTCACGCAGGCGGCGCGCTGCTTGAAAGTCTTGGCGTCGCGGGGCTGCCACCAGTCGCGCAGATTGCCCTGGCCGTCGAACTGGCGACCCTCGTCGTCGAAGGCGTGCACCAGCTCGTGCCCGATGGTGCCGCCGGTGTTGCCGTAGTTGGGCGCGTCGTCCATGCGCGGGTCGTACAGCGGCGGCAGCAAAACCCCGGCGGGGAAGTTGATGTCGTTCATCTGCGGGTCGTAATAGGCGTTGACGGTTTGCGGCGTCATGGACCACTCGCCACGCTCCAGCGGCTTGCCGATCTTGGCCAGATTGCGGCGCAGCTCAAAGGCCTGGCCGCGCGCCACATTGCCCTGGAAGTCGGTGCGCCGCACTTCGTAGCCGCTGTAGTCGCGCCAGCGCTCGGGGTAGCCCACCTTGTTGGTCACGGCGTGCAGCTTTTGCAGCGCGCGCTCTTTGGTCTGTGGGCTCATCCAGCTCAGGGCCTGGATGCGCTGGGCCATGGCGGTTTCGATCTGTTCGGTCATGCGCTGGGTGGCGGCCTTCATCTCGGGCGTGAAGTTGCGTGCCACGAACTCCTGCCCCAGGTCCTCGCCCAGCTGCTGGTCCACCAGGGCCACGCATTGCGCCCAGCGCGGCTTGGGCTCGGGCGTGCCGGTGAGGGTCTTGCCGTAGAAGGCAAAGTTCTCTTTCGCCAAGTCTGGGCCCAGCACCGCGGCCTGGCTGGACAGCAGCTGCCAGCGCAGGTAGGCACGCAGCGTGCTCAGCGGCGTGCGCTGCCAGACTTGATTGAGCGCGCGCACGAAGGCAGGCTCGCTGACGTTGAACTGCGCCTGCGCTGCCAGGCCCAGGCCTTGCTGGTAGGCGGTCCAGTCAAAACCCGGAGTGAGCGCGGCCAGCGCGGCAGCGTCGTGGGGGTTGTGCGAACGCTTGGGGTCGCGCCGCTGCACGGGCGAGAGGCTGGCGCGGGCCAGGCGTGTTTCCAGCGCCAGGATGTCGCGTGCGGCTTGCTTGGCCTCACTCTCAGGCGTGCCGCCGAGCTGCAGCAGGCGCGCCACATGGGCCACAAAGGCCTGACGCAGCTGGCGCGCGCGCGCGTCGGCGTCCAGGTAGTAGGAGCGCTCGGGCAGGCTCAGGCCGCCCGCACCCACGGCGGCGATGACGCGCGAGGCGTCAGCAAAGTCCTGTGCCGCGCCGAAGGTAAAGAAAAAGCGCGGGTTGTCGTGCGTCAGGTGCAGCTCGGCCAGCAAGGCGGGCAGCTCGCGGCGGTCTTGCAAGCCGGCAATGCGTTGCAGCAGGGGCTGCACGGGCTGCAGCGCGGCGCGCGCCACGGCCTCTTCGTCCATGCAAGCGGCAAAGTAGTCGCCAATGCGCGCCTGCGAGGGGCTGCGTTGCGTGGCGCTTGCAAGGTCTTGCAAGATGCCCCAGAGGTGGCGCTGGTTGTCGCGTGCAAGCTTGGCGTACACCGACCAGAAGGACTCCTCCGCGGGAATGGGGTTGCGCGCCATCCAGCCGCCACAGGCGTATTGGTAGAGGTCGTCGCAGGGTTTGGCGCTGCGGTCCATGGCCTGCACATCCAGGCTGGGTGTGTAGGGCAGGGTGGCCAAGGGCTGGTCGGCCACAGCGGCCTGGGTGAACAAGGCCGCGGCCAGAGCCACGGGGCACAGCGCCAGGGTGCGGGGTTGGGTCATGCAAGCCTCAAGAAGGGGGGAAATTCAGCCGGGCAATATACGTGCCCGCCTGCTTGAGGGGGTGGCAGTAGCTCACGCGCTGGGCCCTCTAATCAAGGGTGCAGGCTTGGCATTGGGGATAATCCCCAGCCGTTCCCACACGCTGTTGCTACCCCGACCATGCCAAGCCCTTCAACCCCTTTGCTCATGCTGCTTGCCGCCGCTCTGGCCGGTTGCGCCAGCTGGGGTGAAAAACCCGGCGAGGAAGGGCAGGGCAAGCATTCGGTCTACCAGCAAGAGCGCTTTCAGGCCGACGAAACCTTCTCGCGCCTCTTCGATGCGGGCGTGGCCGAAACCTGCGAGGCCGCGCGCCGCGCGCTGCTGAGCCAGGGCTACGACATCACCGAAGCCAAGCCCGACAAGATCAAAGGCGTGAAGCGCTTCCAGCCCGAGGGCGAGGTGCATGTGGAGATTGGCTTCACCGTGGTGTGCGTGCCCGAGGGCAGCCAGCAGCGCGTGGCCACGGCTTTTGTCTCGGCGCTTCAAGATCGCTATGTGGTGAAGAAAAGCACCAACTCCACCAGCCTGGGCGTGAGCGCCATTGGCTCCATCTCGCTGCCCACCTCCTCGTCCATGGAGTCGCTGGTGAAAGTGGGCTCCGAGACCATACCCGCAGGCCGCTTCTACGACCGCTTCTTCAGCCTCATGCAGCGCATGCTGCAAGAGCAGGGCGAAGCGGGCTCAGACAAGGGCTGAGCCCGGCGGCGCGCACTCAGCGGCCGGCCTGGATCTGGTCGAAGATGCCGCCGTCGTCAAAGTGCGTCTTCTGCGCCTGGCGCCAGTTGCCCGCCACCTGCTCCAGCGTGAAGAGCTGGGTCTGGGCAAACTGCTTGGCCCAGCGTGCGGCCACCTGGGGGTCGCGCGGGCGGTAGTAGTGGCGGGCCGCCAGCTCTTGCGCCTGCGGGGTGTAGAGGAAGTTCACATAGGCCTCGGCCAGGCGGCGCGTGCCCTTTTTGTCCACCACCTTGTCCACCACGGCCACGGGCGGTTCGGCCAGGATGCTGCTGCGCGGCGTGACGATTTCAAAGCGCCCCGCCCCCAGCTCTTTCACGGCCAGATGGGCTTCGTTTTCCCAGGAAATCAGCACATCGCCAATGCCGCGCTCCACAAAGGTTGTCAGCGAGCCGCGTGCGCCCGTGTCCAGCACCTTGGTGTTGGCGTAGACGCGTTTGACGAACTCGCGCGCCGAGGCTGGCGTGCCGCCGCTTTGGCGCAGGGCAAAGCCCCAGGCCGCCATGTAGTTCCAGCGCGCGCCGCCGCTGGTCTTGGGGTTGGGGGTGACCACGCCCACGCCGCTGCGCGCCAGATCGGCCCAGTCCCGGATGTTTTTGGGGTTGCCCTTGCGCACCAGAAACACAATGGTGGAGGTGAAGGGCGTGGCGTTGTGCGGCAGGCGCTTTTGCCAGTCCGCGGCCAGCAGCTGGCGGCGCTGGTTGAGCACATCGATGTCGTAGGCCAGGGCCAGCGTCACCACGTCGGCCTCCAGCCCGTCGATGACCGAGCGCGCCTGCTTGCCCGAGCCGCCGTGAGACTGGCGCACGGTCGCCGTCTGGCCACTCTGGGTCTTCCAGTAGGGCACAAAGGCTTTGTTGATGTCTTGGTAGAGCTCGCGCGTGGGGTCGTACGAGACGTTGAGCAGCGTGTTTTGAGCCCAGGCGGAGCTGGCCCACAACGAGGTGGCCAGCAAACTGGCCCACAGGGCATGGCGACGGGTGCGAGTGAACATGGAAAAGGCGGGGGCGTTGCGCGCAGCGTTGTAGGAGGCGAAGGGGCGCATTTTTCTGGCAATGCGCCCCTGAGTCCTCAAACAAATCGTTGTTTGCTTATGCCCCCGCCACGGGGGCCGTTTGCTTACTGCGGCAGCCGGTACTCAAAGCCCACCCAGGCCTGGCGGCCGTAGGGCATGTAGTAGCCCACCGGGTAGTAAGGCCAGCCCGCGTTGGGGTCGGTGCGCACCTTGTTGAGCAGGTTGGCCACGCTCAGATTCAGCGACGCGTGCTTGCTGATCTGCCAGCTGGCGTTGGCGCCGACGGTCCAGTAGGGGCCGAACCAGGCGTCACCCGTGGCGTCGGAGATGCGGCCGTCGCGTCGGCCGTTGAGGCCCAGGCTCCAGTCGCCCTTGCTCCAGCCCAGGTTCACCTGCAGGCGGTCTGGCCAGTCGCCGTGGTTGAGCGTACCCGCCACGTTTTCGGCCTGGTCTTCCGGGAACATCTGGAAGATGTAAGAACGCACCTTGGTGTACTTGCCGCTGGCCGAGAACTTGCCGAAGTCCGTCTGGGGTGAACGCAGGCCCAGCGACAGGTCATAGCCCCAGGTATTGCGCTGTGCGGCGTTGATGGGGCTGGTGCGGACGAGCTGCACCGTGCCGAGCTGGCCGTTGTCGTCGACCTGACGCACGATGCGTGCCAGTGCGTCCTGGCATTCGGCGCTGTTGATGTCGGCCTTGCCACGGCGGCAGTCTGACTCTTGCAGCAACAGGCGGTCCGGCGCGAGGCTGGTCACCAAGTCCTTGATGCCCACCTTCCAGAAGTCCAGGCTGGCGTCCACATAGCTGCTGGGCTGGAACACCACGCCCAAGCCGCTGGATTGGCCACGCTCGCTCTTGAGCCCGGCGCCACCACTGCGTTCAAAGTTGAAGCCCGGCGATTGGTTGGCCCACTGGCACTTGTCCAGCGCCAGGCCAGCTTGTGCGCAGCGCCAGTAGTCGGTCGAGCCCGAGAAATAGCCCTTGGTGGTGGGCGTGAAGATGTAGGCCATGTCCGGCGCACGGAAGCTGCTGGCGAGCTGGCCGCGCAGCAACAGCTGCGGCACCGGGCGTGCTTCCAGGCCCAGGCTGAAGGTGGTGTCGCCCTCGCTGCGGCCTGCGAAGTGGTAGAGGTCGCGTCGGGCGGCCAGGTGGCCCGTCACGGTTTTGAAGAAGGGCACACGCAGCTCGCCACCGATGGCGCCGCGCTGGCGCGTGCCGCGCACATAGGGCGCATCAGTGGTGCCGTAGAACACACCCTGGGCCAGACGCGGGTCGGCCTGAGTGGTAAAGCCCTGCGTGGCACCTTCCAGCACCACGGCCGCGGTCAGATCACCCGCGGGCAATCGAGCCAGGGAACCGTTGGCCGTGACAACCACCTGCTGCGACCAGCTCTTGTTGCGGCTGCTGCTCTCGCCGGTGATGCTGTCGAATTCCGCGGGTGTCAGGGCCTTGGTCAGGCGCGCCAAGTCTGGCTTGTAAATGGAAAAGCCCTTGGCATCCGCGCCTTGCTTTTTGCCCAGGAAAAACTCGTCGATATTGGTCAAAAAGCGCAGGGTCGAGGCCTGGCTGGTAAAGCCGCTGTGCGCTGCTGCCACCTCGTAAGTCCAGTCGCCCGCCAGAGGCCCTCGCGCGCCCAGCGTGACGCTGGTCTGGCGGTCCGTCCAAACGCGGTTGAAGCGGTCCACGCCGCCGTATTCCTCGGGCGTGATGCGCCGCACCCAGGTTTCAAGCTGCCCGGTGTTGGCGTTGACGAAACGGCTCTTGCCCGCTGACTCGGAGGTCCAGCTCGGGCCGCGTGTGTTGTTTTCGGTGCGCGTGAAGCCCAGCACCGTATCGGCAAACCATTCGTGGTCACCCCACAGCGAACCTTTGAGCGAGGCCAGGGCTTGCGCATTGCGCTGCTCGGTCTGCAAGGTCCAGTGCGTAGGGGCGGCACGGCCGGAGCCGCAGTAGCTGCCGTTCTTGCCGGTGAACAGTGCTGTCGAGCCCTCGTAGCCTTTGGCGAGGTCTGAGCAGTCCGGCGTGCCGATGTATTTGTTGGTGCGGTCGCGCCGGCCTGCCACCACGGAGGGGTCACCACCGCGCAAGGTGGTGTCGGCCAGGAAGGGGCGCTGGCGGCTCCAGATGGGTTCGCGCTGGCTCAGCTCCAAACCTGCCACGCCCGTCACGCCGCCCAGCGACACGGGGCTGGCCAGTTGCACGCGGGTGCTGGTGCCGCCGCCGCGCTGGGTGGTGCCCGCGCGCACCGAGGCCCGGACCTCTTTCAAAGAACTCTTCAACACCACGTTGACCACACCGGCCACAGCGTCCGAGCCGTACACGGCCGAGGCGCCGCCGCTGAGCACTTCGATGCGGTCAATCAAGCCCGAAGGCAGGCTGGCCAAGTCCACGAAGTTCACCGAACCGTTGTAGGGCGCGGGGTATTCGGCCAAGCGACGGCCGTTGAGCAGCACCAGCGTGTGGTTGGGGCCCAGGCCGCGCAGCGAGATGGTGTTGGCCGCCGGCGTGAAGGTGTTGCCAAAGTCTTCACCCTGGGTGAAGCCCACGTTCTCCGTCAGGGACTGCAGGGCTTCGGCCACATTGCGGTAGCCCAGGCGGTCGACGTCTTCGGCCTTGAGTACCGTCACGGGGCTGACGCCCTCCTTTTGCAGGCGTGCCAAGCGCGAGCCTGTGACCACCACCTTGGGCAGGGGTTTTTCTTCAGCCTGGGCGGCGGCCTGAGGGGCCGCTTCTTGGGCCTGTGCGCAGGGCTGGTAGCCACTCAGCAGTGCCAACAGGGCCAGTGTCAGCGGGGCGAATTTCTGGGCTTGCGGGGCAGCCATGCGTTTCCTCCTTGTTTTGAATGCAAACATCAAAACATGGCACTCTAGGGAGCGCTCTTATGCAGAGGAAGGAAGAAATTCGTGTGTACTTATGCGCACTTCAGGTCGGGCAGCGTGGCGGGGTGGCGTGCGGCTTCCACCACAGCGCGCGTCAGTGGCGGCACGAAGGTGCTGATGAAGGCGTAGACAAAATCGCGCAGGTAGGCGTCGCGTCGCACGGCCACGCGGGTGAGGTTGTCGGCAAAGAGGTGGCGCGCGTCCAGGGCGCGCAAATGCGCGTCGCGTTCTTCGTCGTAGGCAATGGCCGCCACAATGCCCACGCCCAGGCCCAGCTCCACATAGGTCTTGATCACATCGGCATCCATGGCCTCCAGGGCCACATCCACGTTCAGCCCGGCTTGGGCAAAGGCTTCGTCGATGTGGGCGCGCCCGGTGTAGCCGCGCTCGTAGGTCACCAGCGGGTAGCGCGCCAGGGCCTGTAGGCTCAGCGCGTGGCCGGCCTGTGCCTGCAGTGCCAGCGGGTGCGCTTTGGGCACGAGCACGCAGTGCGTCCAGCGGTAGGCTGGCAGGGTCAGCAGCTCGGGGTGTTGGGCCAGGGCTTCGGTGGCAATGCCCAAGTCGGCTTCGCCATCGAGCAATTGCTGTGCCACCTGATGCGGGCCGCCTTGCTTGAAGTGCAGCTGCACGCCGGGGTGCAGGGCGCGGAAGTCGCGCACTGCCGCGGGCAGGGCGTAGCGCGCCTGGCTGTGCGTGGTGGCAATGCGCAGCAGGCCATGGTCGGCGCGCGCGTAGTCGTCGCTGGCGCGGCGCAGGTTGTCCAGCTCCAGCAGCAGGCGCTCGATGATGGGCAGCACATGCTGGCCCGGTGCGGTCAGGCCCAGTACGCGCTTGCCGCTGCGCTGCAGCAGCTCGATGCCCAGCTCGTCCTCCAGCTCTTTGATCTGACGGCTGACGCCGGGCTGAGAGGTGTGCAGGGCCAGCGCGACTTCGGTGAGGTTGAAGCCCTGACGTTGGACTTCGCGAAAGGAGCGCAGTTGTTGAAAGTTCACGGCGATGAAGGTGGGGGTCAGATTTGGATGAACCCATTCTTCAGTGCTCCTGCCGTTATGTCGTCAAACCATTCGTGTTGAGCTTATGCCGCAGACAAGGCCTGGCACGCTCGGGAGCGGCCCCGGGCGATCTCAACCATCAGGTGCCAAGCGGCGCTGCGTCACCCCTGCACGCAGCCGTAGTGCGCACCGCCTCCACCCAACGCAGCGCCGCTGGCAACCGAAAAATGCCCTGGTGGGAATCCGTCGCCCCACGCATGGCATGCAGCTTAGGGCTGGCGCCTGAATGCGCGAACGAAGCTTTACGCAAGAGCGCATGCAGGCCGCGTATATGCGCAGATGCGCCGCGCCCAGCCCTCTACACTGGCGGCTATGGAACTCAATATCACCGTCTATTCCAAGTCCGCCTGCCCTTTGTGCGACACGGCCAAGAAGCTGCTGCAGTCTCGCGGTCTGCCCTACAAGGAAGTCATGATCGACGACGAGGCCGAGCGCCTGGCCTTCTATGCCAAGTGCGGTCCGTCGGTGCGGCAGATGCCGCAGATCTTCATCAACGAGCAGCGCGTGGGGGGCGTGGCCGGGCTGCAGGCCGCCTTGGCGCAGCTGGGCAATCTGGCACCACCACCCCAGGTCTGAGCGGTGCTGGCGCCCGATCAGCTCTTGGCTTTTCTGGGCGTGGCCTTGCTCATCACGGCCTCGCCCGGGCCAGACAACCTCATGGTGCTGGGCCTGGGCCTGGCGCAGGGGCGGCGTGCGGGCGTGGTCTTTGGCCTGGGCTGTGCGCTGGGCTGCCTGAGCCACACGCTGTTGGCCGTGCTGGGTGTGGGCGCGCTGGTGGCGGCCTCGCCGCTGGCCTTTGCGGGGCTGCGCGGCGCCGGTGGGCTGTATCTGGTTTATCTGGGCGTGCAGGCGCTGCGCCATGCGGCCGCAGTGCGCCTGGAGGAGGGGGCCGCGTCGGCGCAGCCGCTGGGGCGGCTGTTTGCCAAGGGGCTGCTGGCCAATGCGCTCAACCCCAAGGTGCTGGTGTTCTTCCTGGCCTTCTTGCCCCAGTTTGTGCGGCCCGCGCAGGGTGAGGTGGCGCTGCAACTGGGCCTGCTGGGCCTGATCTTCACGGCGCAGGCGGCCTTGCTGTTTGGCACCCTGGGCTGGTGCGCGGGCGGCTTGGGCGCACGGCTGGCGCGTTGGCCGCAGGCCGGCGTGTGGTTGGACCGCACCGCCGGCCTGATCTTCATCGCGCTGGGCGCGCGGCTGCTGCTGGGCTGAGGCCTGAAGGGCCTCAGGCGGCTTCGAAGAGGCTGATGCGCGCGGCCTGCAGGCGCACGTGCTGGCCGGTGGTGAGCTGAAGCGCCTCGGCCTGTTCGCGGCTGAGTTCGGCTTCGAGGTGCTCGCCCTGCGGGCCCAGCAGCTCCACGCGCGCGGCCGCACCAAAGGTCAGCACGCGCTCGACGGTGGCGGGCAGGCCGGCGGCGTTGGCATCGGGCACGATGAGCAGCTCGTGCGGCCGGGCATAGGCTTGCACGCGGCCGCTGAGGCTGCCCGCGCTGGCCACGGTGAGGGTTTGCTCGCCCACGTGCAGCAGCTTGCCTTCGGCATGGCCTTCAAAGCGGTTGACCGCGCCCAAAAAGCCGTACACAAAAGGCGTGGCCGGGTGCTCGTAGACCTCTTTGGGCGTGCCCACTTGCTCGACACGGCCGTGGTCCATGAGCACCACGCGGTCGGCCACTTCCAGGGCTTCTTCCTGGTCGTGGGTGACGAAGACGCTGGTGATGTGCAGCTCGTCGTGCAGGCGGCGCAGCCAGCGGCGCAGCTCTTTGCGCACCTTGGCGTCGAGCGCGCCAAAGGGCTCGTCCAGCAGCAGCACGCGCGGCTCCACGGCCAGGGCGCGGGCCAGGGCAATGCGCTGGCGCTGCCCGCCCGAGAGCTGCGGCGGGTAGCGGTCGGCCAGCCAGTCCAGCTGCACCAGCTGCAGCAGCTCGTGCACCTTTTTCTTGATCACGGCCTCGCTGGGGCGCTCTTTGCGGGGCTTCACGCGCAGGCCAAAGGCCACGTTGTCAAACACCGTCATGTGGCGAAACAGCGCGTAGTGCTGGAATACAAAGCCCACCTGGCGCTCGCGCACATGGGTGTCGCTGGCGTCTTCGCCTTCGAGCAGCACCTGGCCGCGGTCGGCGGTTTCCAGGCCGGCAATGATGCGCAGCAGCGTGGTCTTGCCGCAGCCCGAGGGGCCCAGCAGGGCGGTCAGCTCGCCGGTGGGGAAGTCCAGCGAGACGTCGCCCAGCGCCGTGAAGCTGCCAAAGGACTTGTGAATATTGCGAACCGTGATGCTCATGCGGCCTCCTGACGGGTGCGGGTGGCTTTCCACTCGATGAATTGCTTGAGTCCCAGGGTCACCAGCGCCAGCAGCGCCAGCAAGGAGGCCACGGCAAAGGCCGAGGCGAACTGGTACTCGTTGTAGAGAATTTCGACGTGCAGCGGCAGCGTGTTGGTCATGCCGCGGATATGGCCCGAGACCACCGACACCGCGCCGAACTCGCCAAAAGCGCGGGCGTTGCACAGGATCACGCCGTACAGCAGGCCCCACTTGATATTGGGCAGCGTGACGTGCCAGAACACCTTGAAGCCCGACGCCCCCAGCACCGTGGCGGCCTCTTCCTCGTCGCGGCCCTGGGCCTGCATGAGCGGGATGAGTTCGCGCGCCACAAAGGGCGTGGTGATGAACATGGTGGCCAGCACGATGCCGGGCACGGCGAAGATGATCTTCACGTCGTGCGTGTCCAGCCAGGGGCCAAACCAGCCCTGGGCGCCGAACACCAGCACAAAGATCAGGCCCGCCACCACGGGCGAGACTGAGATGGGCAGGTCGATGAGCGTGATCAAGAGCTGCTTGCCGCGGAAATCGTGCTTGGTGATGGCCCAGGCCGCCGCCACGCCAAAGACCACGTTCAGCGGCACGGCAATCACGGCCGCGGTGAGCGTGAGCTTGAGTGCGGAGAGCGCCTCGGGCTCGATCAGCGCGGCCAGGTAGGCCTCCCAGCCTTTTCTCAGCGCCTCGGTGAACACCGCCACCAGGGGCAGCACCAGAAAGAGCGCGAAAAAGCCCAGGCCCAGGGCCAGCAGGGTGAGGCGCACCCAGGTGGCTTCACGCGTGGCGGGGTTGCGCTGGAAGCGCTCGGCGTTTGCCGTGCTTGCGGAGATGGCCATTTACTTCTTCCCGTCCAGACCGTTGCGCCGTGCGCTCCAGGCTTGCAGCGCATTGATGCCCAGCAGCAGCGTGAAGGAGAACACCAGCATCACCGTGGCAATCGCGGTGGCGCCCACGTAGTCGTATTGCTCGAGCTTGGAGATGATCATCAGCGGCGTGATCTCGCTGACCATGGGCATGTTGCCGGCGATGAAGATCACCGAGCCGTACTCGCCCACGGCGCGCGCAAAGGCCAGGGCAAAACCCGTCAGCAGGGCCGGTGCCAGCATGGGCAGCAGCACCAGGCGGAAGGCCTGCCAGCGGTGCGCGCCCAGCGAAGCGGCGGCCTCCTCCAGCTCGGTGTCCAAGTCCTGCAGCACGGGCTGCACGGTGCGCACGATGAAGGGCAGGCCAATAAAGATCAGCGCCACCAGCACGCCCAGCGGCGTGAACGCCACCTTGATGCCCAGCGGCTCCAGCCACTGGCCCATCCAGCCATTGGGGGCGTAGAGCGCCGTCAGCGCAATGCCCGCCACGGCCGTGGGCAGGGCAAAGGGCAGGTCGATGAGCGCATCCACCAGCTTTTTGCCCGGGAAGTTGTAGCGCACCAGGCACCAGGCCAGGATGAAGCCAAACACCACATTGATGCCCGCCGCCAGCAGCGCCGCACCAAAGCTCAGCCGGTAAGAGGCCAGCACGCGCGGGGCCGTGGCGGCCTCCCAGAAGGACTCCCAGCCATGGCCGGCAGACTTCAAAAACACCGCCGCCAGCGGGATGAGCACCAGCACCGAGAGGTAGAACAGGGTGTAGCCCAGGGTGGGGCCCAGGCCGGGCAGCACGCGGCGGCGCTTGCGCGGTTTGGCGGGGGCGCTCGCCGGTGGCGTGGCACCGGTGGGGCTGAGGGTGGCGGTGTTCATCACGGCTTCCAAAAAAACATCAGGTCAGGCGGGGCTCAGCGTTTGATGCCGGCCATCACCTGGTCGTAGCTGCCGCCATCGGCAAAGTGGGTTTTGTAGACCTGGCTCCAGGGGCCCAGCTGCTGCTCCACGCTGAAGAGCTGGATGGGCGCGAAGCGCTTCTCATGGCGCTTGAACACCGCCGGGTCGCGCGGGCGGAAGTTGTTACGGGCAATGATGTCCTGCGCCTGCGGCGTGTAGAGGAAGTCGAGGTAGGCACGCGCCACCGCCGCCGTGCCGCGCTTGGCCAGCACCTTGTCGTTGAGCGCCACGGGCGCGTCAGCGTCGATGGAGATGGTCGGGGCCACCACCTCGAACTGGCCCTTGCCGAATTCGGTCTCGATCAGCTCGGCCTCGGATTCAAAGGTCAGCAGCACATCACCAATGCCGCGCTGCGTGAACGTGGTGGTGGCGCCGCGCCCGCCGCCGTCGAGCACCGGCACATTGGCCATGATCTTGCTCACCAGCTCGCGCGCTTGCGCGTCCGTGCCGCCCTTGGCGCGCACGCTGCCCCAGGCTGCCAGGTAGCTGTAGCGGCCATTGCCCGTCACCTTGGGGTTGGGCATGATCACTGCCAGACCGGGGCGCGCCAGATCGGCCCAGTCGCGGATGTTCTTGGGGTTGCCCTTGCGCACCAGGAACAAGATGGTGGAGCTGTAGGGCGCCGCCTCGTGCGGGAAGCGCTTGCGCCAGTCAGCCGCCGTCAGGCCCTTGCTGGCCAGCATGTCGATGTCCGTGGCCTGGTTCATGGTCACCACATCGGCCTCCAGCCCGCCAATGACCGCGCCCACTTGCTTGGACGAACCGCCATGCGACTGGTTGATCGTGATCGCCTGCCCCGTCTTGGCCTTCCAGGCCTCGGCAAACGCGGGGTTGATCTGCTTGTAGAGCTCGCGCGAGACGTCGTAGCTCACATTCAAGAGGCTGTGCGCCTCCTGCGCCAGCGCGCTGCCCGCAGCACCCCACAGGGCCAGCGCAGGCAAGGCAGCCAGCATCAAAACACGGCGGTAAGGGCGCACAGTCATGGCAGCACTCGCTTCCAGTCAACACACAAGGGACGCGAAGTGTGCGGGCAGCTCCATATTCTTAAAACAACAGAATTTGTATTTGCATATCCGATCAGAGAATATGCAGACCCTGACACTGCGGGCGCCCTGAACTCCGCGCCGACCGCCCATGCCGACGCTCACCGCTCAATGCCACTGCGGCGCCGCCCAGCTGACCCTCAGTACGGCGCTGCGCCCGCCCATCAACTGCCACTGCCGTCTCTGCCGGGCCCTCAGCGGCGCGGCCTTCAGCACTTGGCTGACCGTGCCGTTGGAGCACTGCACCCTGCCCAATCCCGCCGCGGTGCGCCGCTACGCGGCCTCAGCCCACACCACGCGCTGGTTTTGCACCCAGTGCGGCGGCCATGTCTACAGCCAAGACCAGCGCCTGCCCGACGCCCTGGGCATCCCCGCCGGAGCCCTGCCTGACGCCGCCGTACCGCCCCCCAGCGCCGACTACTTCACCCAGCACCGCGCCCCCTGGCACCACCACCAACCCGCCCCCGGCGTGGCGCAGTTCGGCGGGGAGACGGGGTGGGAGGCGGTGGGGTGACGCCCCCAAAAAGGCGCCCAATGTCACTTCAGAAGTGTGCGCAGATATAAGTCTTGATTGGTTTCCTTGTGCAACCAGCGCGAGAATTTGCCGTCAACTTCGCAAAAAATTTTTCCACTCTCGTAGCTGCAGACGATTTTTTCAATCAGTTCCGAGAAGCTGCTGGCCCATACATTTCCATCCATCTCTCCAAAAATAGGAGCCTTCAAAATTTGACCATAAACTCCTGTTGGAGGAGGGGATACATCAATCTCCAGTCTGCTATCTGAATCGTCCGCTGCAAATGGCAGGCGACCTGGATGAAATGCAACTTCATGAATTGGGCTGTTGTATTCCAATCCTTCTTCAACGAAATCATAAAAGCCGAAATTCTCATCGTCTTTCAGTAGCATTTCCAAATATCTTTGTGAAGAGTACTCGGAAGCCATTGTTTGCATATTTGGTGTGCCATAAACTGGTAGCCAGTAATGATTAATCAACACCTTATAGGGCGCATCTCTGCACTGACCATTGAAGTGGCGATAGGCCTCTTTGACGTCTGGCGGCAACTGCTGTTGCATCATTTCTTCTGCAAGCGCTATTTCTTGCTCGGTGGCTGGCGCATTGAGCCCGCCAAGCGGGTGGTGCGGAAGGATTGATTTGCAAACCTCACCAAAACGTTCAAATGGATTCAATCTCATGGTGATTTGTTGATTTGTGGTTATTGTCCGCCATGGGTGTTGTGCCCATGAATATCTGAGTATTGTTTGGGTGTCTTATGGGCTAATTACTTTAGTCTCAATTTATTGACCTTTGACGGAAAAAAAGATTACCCCGTTTTGGGGTGTTGAGCTGGGCTTCAGCGTCACTTCGGGGTGAATTTGCTGTGAGCACGCTGTTCCCCGAACACAGCCCGTGTTCGCTGGGTGTCGCGTCGCGGGGTGTCGCCTCACAATGGGCGAAACATCGGAGTGTGTGTATGCATCAAGACGTGCTGAATTTTTGGTTTGAGACGCTCGAGCCCGCGCAGTGGTGGCGGGTGGACGCCGCGCTGGATCAAACCATTGCGCAGCGCTTTGGCGCTTTGCACCGCGCCGCGTGCGCGGGCGAGCTGTACGCCTGGCGGGACACGCCCAAGGGCCGTTTGGCCGAGGTCATCGTGCTGGACCAGTTCTCCCGCAACATCCACCGCGGTCAGCCCGGCGCCTTTGCGGCCGACCCCATGGCCCTGGCTTTGGCGCAAGAAGCTGTGCGCCAGGGTGCGGACCAGGCCCTGCCCATCGCGCAGCGGGCGTTTCTCTACATGCCCTATATGCACAGCGAATCCGCCGCCATCCATGCCCTGGCCGTCGAGCTGTTCGCGCAGCACGCCCCCGAGGGCAACCACCAGGCCGAGCTGGCGCACAAAGCCATCATCGACCGCTTTGGCCGCTACCCCCACCGCAACGCCATCCTGGGCCGCAGCTCCACGCCCGAGGAGCTGGAGTTTTTGAAGCAGCCGGGGTCGAGCTTCTGAAGGTGGCACAGTCGCAGCCACACACTCAAGCCAGCGCAGATGGCCGAGCGGGCCCCGCCTGCGCGAATGCCCGGACTGGAAGCGCGCGCTGTTGACGGGCTGTCTCAACTGAAGAAAGCAAACACCCATGGCCAGTGATCAGAGCTTTGTGGACTATGTGGCCGAGCAGGTGGGCTTGGGCGAGCGGCTCACGCACAAGCGCATGTTTGGCGAGTACGCGCTGTACCTGGACGGCAAGGTGGTGGGCTTTGTGTGCGACAACAGCCTCTTCGTCAAACCCACGCCAGCGGCCACCGCGCTGGCGCCGCAGCTGCCGCTGCGCCCGCCTTACCCAGGCGCCAAGGACTACCCGGTGGCGGACGAGCTGCTGGACGAGCCGCCGGTGCTGCAGCGTTTGCTCCACCAGACCGCCGAGGCGCTGCCGCCGCCCAAGCCCAAAAAGCCCAAAGCACCCCCCAAGCCTCGGGCCTCGCGGACCTAGTTGAAGAACTTGCCCACGCTCAACAGCGTGCGGTGAATGTCCCAGACCTGGGGATGCGCTGGCCCAGCGAAAGCGCCGCTGCCGCGCTTTTCAGAAGGGGCTGAGCGAAGCGTTTTCTAGGCCCCCCACGCTTCGGGGGCGGGTGTGAGCGGTCCGGCGTGTTCTGCCGGTGGGCGATGCCAAGATGGTTGCGTCGCCAGGGCATGCGCCGTGGCGTAGCGACCACCGAGTGCAAGGCCGTATCCATCGGTGGTTGAGCCGGTTGACCCCTTCACCGCGCAGCTCTGCGCACACCTTGAGGAATGAGCCATGCCGCTTCGGATACCCCATCGTTTGCCTGAATTTTTGAAAACAAAGCATGACTTTTCGCAATTTCGGGTGATCGGCGCCCTTTGGGCTGCCGCCTTGGCGCTGCCAGCGCACGCTGTGGTGGCGGGCGGCATGGTGAGCAACACATTCACCGCCGACGCGGTCAATGGCGGCTACACGGAGTTGAATGCTGACATTCGCGTCACGCTGGAGCCCGGCAGCAATGGGCGCACGTTCTGGGCCAACCAGTTCACGGTGGGCAACAACACGGGCTATATCGGTATGCAGCAAACCAGTGGCGACACGAAGCTGGTGATCTTCTCCATCTGGAACGCTGTCAGCGGCACGCCGGGCACGGGAGCCAGCTGCGAGAGCTTCAGCCACGAGGGCTCGGGCACGTCTTGCAAGTTGAGTTACCCCTGGGTGGAAGGCAAGAAGTACCGGTTTCGGCTCTACAGGACTTCCAAAACGTCCAGTGCTGAGGTCTGGCGCGGCTCGGTGATGGATGTGGCCACGGGCCAGACCCAGGTGATTGGCGACATCCGTCAGGGCGTGCAGGCCAGCGGTTTGGGCGCCACGCTGGAGCAGTTCGTCGAGAACTTTGCCCAGGGCAGCGAGCAGTACAGCAGCTGCAGCCAAGTGGCGCCCGCGGTGGCGGTGTTCTCGCGTGTGATGCTGGGCAGCAGCGCGGCCAAGAGTGCCTCCACCTACACCTACGGCAACTGCGCCAACGTCGCCAAGAGCTATTGCACGGCCGACAGGCAGTGCGTGGCTACTGTCAACACTGCGCGGCTGCCCACGGGCAATTTCAGGCTGAAGAATCCCGTCAACGCGCTGTGCGCAGACACTCTGGGCAGCGGCACGGCCCTGGGTCTGTATTACTGCCAGGCCAACAATGCCAACCAGACCTTGACCCACAGCGCCAGCGGTCAGCTGCGGCTGACCCAGCGCAGCCTGTGCCTGCAGGCCTCCGCCGACGGTGCGCAGGTGCAGGCCGCGACCTGCAGCAACCGCAACCTCCAGGCCTGGGTGCCCATGGGCAAGACCCAAGCCTTGTTCAATGTGGGCACGGAGAGCTGCCTGGACGCTGCGGACGGCGCCACCGCCAGCGCCAAGGTGCAGGTGACGGGCTGCAATGGGCTGGACTACCAGAAGTGGCAGGCCAACCAGCCTTGAACCGCCTCAGCCGAAGAACTTACCCACGCTCAACAGCGTGCGGTAAATGCCCCAGGCCAGGGGAATGCCCACGGCCAGCCAGGCGAGCATGACCACCACGGTGAGGCTGGGCCGGTAGGTGCTGGTGCCGCCGCCCACGACGCTGGCTTCGGCCCGGTCGTGGGCCAGGCGTTTTTCTTCGGCCAGCTCGGCCTCGCTCATGAAGTGCTTGGCCTGCACCGGGCGCACCAGCAGGTTGCACACCAGGCCAATCACCAGCATGCCCGTCAGGATGTACATGGTCTGGTTGTAGACCTGCTCCCGCGGCAGGCCCAGGCCCAGCTGGTAGTCGCGCATGTAGTTCACCACCACGGGCCCGAGCACGCCGGCCGTGGCCCAGGCGGTGAGCAAGCGGCCGTGGATGGCGCCCACCATCTGTGTGCCAAAAAGGTCGGCCAGGTAGGCGGGCACGGTGGCAAAGCCGCCGCCGTACATGCTCAAGATCACGCAGAAGGCCGCCACAAACAGCAGCTTGTTGCCCGTGGCCGCGCTGCCGGGAATGCTGGCGTACAGCCCCGCGCCGAGCACGAAAAACACCACGTAGGTGAGGCGCCGCCCGAGCTTGTCGGAGAGGCTGGCCCAGAAAAACCGCCCGCCGATGTTGAAGAGGCTCAGCAGCGCGGTAAAGCCCGCGGCCACCCCGGCTATGGCGGTGAGCTGGGTTTTGTCGAGCTCACCGAACTTGGCGGCCACGCCAATGAGGCTGCCACCGAACACCTCTTGCAGCATGGGGCTGGCCATGCCGATGACGCCGATGCCGGCCGAGACGTTCATGCACAGCACCATCCACACCAGCCAGAACTGCGGAATGCCCCAGACCTTGCGCACATGCACATGGCCCTGGGTGATCATGACGTTGTCGGCCTGCTTGGCCGGGGGTGTCCAGCCCTCGGGCTTCCAGCCTGAGGGGGGCACGCGGTAGCCCAGGGCACCGCCCATCATGAACACGAAATACACCAGGGCCATGACGACAAAGGTTTGCTTCACGCCCACGTCGTTGGCCGTGGCAAAGAACTTCATGAGCTCGGCCGCCAGGGGCGAGCCAATCATGGCGCCGCCGCCAAAGCCCATGATGGCCATGCCCGTGGCCATGCCGCGCCGGTCGGGGAACCACTTGATCAAGGTGCTGACCGGCGAGATATAGCCCAGGCCCAGGCCTATGCCCCCAATCACCCCCGAGCCCAGCAGCATCAGCCAGAACTGGTGCAGGTGCACGCCCAGAGCGGCAATCAGCATGCCGCCGCACCAGCACAGCGCGCTCACCACCCCGGCCTTGCGCGGTCCGGCGCGCTCCAGCCATGCGCCCCAGATGGCCGCCGAGCTGCCCAGCAGCACGAAGAAGGCGGTGTACATCCAGCCCAGCGTGGAGATTTTCCAGTCGCACTGCGTGACAAACAGCTCCTGGAAAAAGCCCACATCGGCGGCGCACTTGATCGGGTCTTTGATGCCCAAGGCCTTGGACAGCGGCAGCCAAAACACCGAAAAGCCGTAGGCCATGCCGATGCACAGATGGATGGCCAAAGCCGCGGGCGGCACCAGCCAGCGGTTGAAGCCTGGCGCGGCGATGATGCGCTCTTTGGACAAAAAGCCCGCTTCCTGGGCAGGCATGGGGGATTCCCCTTGGGTGAGTACCGAAGACATCGTTTCTCCTTGGTGGTGGCGTGTTGGCTGGCAAGGACAATCTGCACCCGGTACTGCATGGGGCCCCGCATCCTGATGGGGAAGCGCTTCATGTGCAATATGAAGTTGGCACCCCGGTGCATCGGCACTGCGTCTCCTAAGCATCAACACCCATGAAGCAGGTCTCCATCCGTCCGGTATGGACCATCCAAGGCCCCAGCGGGCCGCCGCTGCCTGCGCGCTTGATTGAGCTGCTGGTGCAAGTCTCGGAGAGCGGCAGCCTGCTGCTGGCGTCGCGCGCGCTGGCCCTGTCTTACCGCCACGCCTGGGACCTGGTGCGCCAGGGCGAGGCCGTGGTGCAGGCACCGTTGCTGCAGATGGAGCGCGGGCGTGGCTCCACGCTCACCGCGCTGGGCGCGCGCATCGTCTGGGCGGACAAGCGCATCCGGGCGCGGCTCACGCCCGCGCTGGAGTCGCTGTCCTGGGAGTTGGCACAGGAGCTCGAAGGCGTGCTCAACCCCCAGCCCGCCGCGCTGCGCCTGCACGCCAGCCACGGCTTTGCCATCGAGTGCCTGATCGAGCGCATGGCCGCCGAGTGCCCGGCGCTGAGCTTCCAGTGGGCCAGCAGCACCGCCGTGGCCGCTGCGCTGCGTCAGGGCGACTGCGACATCGCTGGCATGCACCTGCCCCACGGCGCCATGCAAGAGGGCCTGCTGCGCGCCTACGCCCCCTGGCTGCAAGGCCTGCCGCTGACGCTGGTGGACATTGCCACGCGGCGCCAGGGCTTGATGGTGCGGGCGGGCAACCCCAAGGAGATCTACACCCTGGGCGACCTGGCCCGGCCTGAGGTGCGTTTCGTCAACCGCCAGTCAGGCTCAGGCACGCGCCTGCTGCTCGAAGGCCTGCTGCGCGAGCAAGACATCAAGCCCACGCAAATCGCTGGCTACGAGCACAGCGAAAGCACTCACGCCGCCGTGGCCGCCTGCGTGGCCAGCGGCCTGGCCGATGTGGGCTTTGGTCTGGAGCCCCCGGCGCGGCAGTTCAAGCTGGAGTTCGTGCCCATCGCCACCGAGCGCTACTTCCTGCTGTGCCGCAACACCGAGCTGCAAGGCGCGCAGATGCAAGCCATCATCAGCGCCCTGCGCGACCCGGCCTTTCGCCACAAGCTCTCCAAACTGCCGGGCTACGACACCAGCGCCGCAGGCACCATCACCCCGCTGGAGCAGGCGTATCCGCTGTTGGGCTAGGGCGGGGCGTCACAGCCGGCACAAACACCCCGGTTTTGAGGGTGAGGGGCTCGGGGCTTGTTGGGGATCGACTATTATCACGACTCATTCTCATTTGAAGCGGCGTGCACCGGTTTGCATGCGCTTGCAGTAGCCAGGCCTATTCCCGTGACCCAGCACGCACACCCAGCGCCGCGTGGCGCGTTCATGGCGCTCTCTGACTTGGGTCTTGGCACCCCGGCCACCGTGGTGCAGCTCGTTGCCCATGCCAGTGAGCCCAGCGTGGTGGCGCGGCTGGAGGAACTGGGCTTTTTGCCCGGTGAATCGGTGGAGGTGGTGCAGCGCGGCCCGGGTGGGCGTGAGCCCCTGGCGGTGCGCGTGGGCGACACCATGTTTGCGCTGCGCCTGCTGGAGGCGCGCTGCGTGCAAGTGGGCATGGGTACGGAAGTCTGCGCGCGATGAAACCCCTTGCCACGGGCGCTGTGGCGCCCATCGCCCTGGTGGGCAACCCCAACTGCGGCAAGTCCGCGCTGTTCAATCTGCTCACGGGTTCGCGCCAGAAAGTGGCCAATTACGCGGGTGTCACCGTGGAGCGCAAACAGGGCTGGGCGCGGCTGGGCAATGGCCAGCGCGTGCAAGTGCTGGACCTGCCCGGCACCTACAGCCTGCAGCCGCGCACGGCCGATGAGCAAGTCACCGTGGAGGTGATCGAGGGCCGGCGCAGCGGCGAGGCCGTGCCGGGGCTGATCGTGGCGGTGGTGGATGCCACCAATCTGCGCATGGGCCTGCGCCTGGTGCTGGAGCTCCAGCAGCGCGGCCACCCCCTGGTGGTGGCCTTGAACATGATGGACGAGGCGCGGGCGCGCGGCCTGCACATCGATGTGCAAAAACTCGCGGCGCGCCTGGGTTGCGCCGTGGTGCCCACCGTGGCGGTGGAGCGCCACGGGCATGCCGACTTGCTGGCCCGCTTGGAGCAGCAGCTGGCGCAGCCCCTGCCCGAGCCGCTGCCGCGCGGTGCGGTGGTGCTGGCTTCGCCCAGCGTGCTGCTGGCGCAGGTGCGCAGCATCCTGGCTGAGGTGGCGCCCGCCACATTGGCGCTCAAGCGTTTTCAGCCGGGCCTGGACCGCTGGGTCATGCACCCGGTGTGGGGCTTGGCCATTCTGGCGGCGGTGTTGTTCGTGGTCTTCCAGGCGGTGTTTGCCTGGTCGGAGTGGCCCAAGGAACTGATCGAGGGCGCCGTGGGCGCGCTGGGGCAGGGCCTGGCCGCGCACATGGCCGAGGGGCCGCTGCGCAGCCTCTTGGTGGACGGCGTGGTGGCGGGCTGCGGTGCGGTGCTGGTGTTTCTGCCGCAAATCCTCATCCTCTTCTTCTTCATCCTGGTGCTGGAGGAGTCGGGCTACCTGCCGCGCGCGGCGTTTTTGCTGGACAACCTGATGGGCCGCGTGGGCCTGTCGGGCCGCGCCTTCATTCCCTTGCTGTCGAGCTTTGCCTGCGCCATTCCGGGCATCATGGCCGCGCGCACCATCAGCAACTGGCGCGACCGCTTGGCCACCATCATGGTGGCGCCGCTGATGACCTGCTCGGCACGCCTGCCGGTGTATGCGCTGCTCATCGGCGCCTTCATTCCCGAGCGCCAGATCGGGCCGCTGAGCCTGCGCGGGCTGACGCTGTTTGGCCTCTACGCCGCGGGCGTGTTGAGCGCCATGGCTGTGGCCTGGGTGCTCAAACGCGTCTGGCACAAGAGCGGCTACCAGCCCCTGATGCTGGAGCTGCCGCCCTACCGCATGCCCCAGCCGCGCAACATCCTCATTGGGCTCAAGGAGCGCGCGGTGATCTTTCTGCGCCGCGTGGGCACCATCATCTTCACGCTCACCGTGGTGCTGTGGTTTCTCTCCAGCTGGCCCGTGCCCCCTGAGGGCGCCACGGCCGAGCAGGCCATACGCCTGAGCCTGGCCGGCCGCCTGGGCGAGGCCTTGCAGCCCCTGGTGGCGCCCATTGGCTTCAACTGGCAGATTGCCATTTCGCTGATTCCCGGCATGGCCGCGCGCGAGGTGGCGGTGAGCGCCTTGGGCACCGTCTACGCCCTGTCCGCCGCCAAAGACAGCGCGGCCGATCAGCTCATGCCTGTGCTGGCGCAGAGCTGGTCTGCGGCCACGGCCTATGCGCTGCTGGCCTGGTTTGTGTTTGCGCCGCAGTGCCTCAGCACCCTGGCCGTGGTGCGCCGCGAAACCAACGCCTGGCGCTACGTGTTCATCATGCTGGCCTACCTCTTTGCGCTGGCCTATGCCGCGGCGTTCGTCACCTACCGCGTGGCGCTGTGGCTGGGAGGCTGAATATGCAGACCGTGATCGCTTACGGCTTGGTGCTGGTGTGCGCGCTCGCGGCCCTCTGGCAGCTCATGCCCCAGGCCGCGCGGCGCTGGCTGCGCGGGCGCCTCGGTGCGCCAGCCGCTGCCACGCCCAGCCGCAGCGGCTGTGCGGGCTGCCAGGGCTGCGCCAGCGCCCCCAAGCCCGGCTGCGGGCCGCGCTGAGGCGCGCCACACCGAGCGCGGGCGAGGGCGCAGGCCTCAGGCATCCAGCGCCGGGTAGTCCGTGTAGCCCGCTTCGGCGCCGCCGTAGAAGGTTTTCGGGTCGGGAGCGTTCAGCGCGGCGTTGAGGCGCAGGCGGCGCACCAGGTCGGGGTTGGCAATGAAGGCGCGGCCAAAGGCCACGGCATCGGTGCGGCCCTCGCTCACGGCGTTCATGGCCAGCTCGCGGGTGTAGCCGTTGTTGGCAATGGTGGGGCAGCCCAGGCGCTGGCGCAGGGCTTGGTAGTCGAAGGCGGTGCTGGCTTCGCGCGGGCCGCCGGTGACGCCTTCCACCAGGTGCACAAAGGCCAGGCGCAGCGGGGCGAGCTGGTCGGCCAGGTGCTCGTACAGGGCTTGGGCGTCGCTGTCGGCGCCGGCGTCGTTGACGCTGGAGACGGGCGAGAGGCGCAGGCCCACGCGGCCGTGGCCGATGGCTGTGCACAGGGCTTGCATCAGCTCCACGGCAAAGCGGCAGCGCGCGGCCACACTGCCGCCGTAGCCGTCCTGGCGGTCGTTGATGCTGGCGCGCAGGAATTGCTCGATCAAATAGCCGTTGGCGCCGTGGGCTTCCACGCCGTCAAAGCCCGCGTCCATGGCGCAGCGTGCGGCATGCACGTATTGGGCGATGACCTCGGGAATCTCCGCCTCGCTCAGGGCGCGCGGTGCGGACAGGGGCTCAAAACCACGCGCGGTATAGGTTTTGCCATTGGCAGCACGCGCGGTGGAGGAGATGGGCGCGCCGCCGCCGGGCTGGAAGTCGGTGTGGGAGATGCGCCCCACATGCCAGAGCTGGGCCACGATGCGCCCGCCCTGGGCGTGCACGGCCTCGGTCACTTGGCGCCAGGCAGTCACTTGTTCGGCGCTGTAGAGGCCCGGGGTGTCGACATAGCCCTGGCCTTGGGGGCTGATTTGCGTGCCTTCGCTGATGAGCAGGCCCGCGCTGGCGCGCTGGGCGTAGTACTGCGCCATCAAGGGCGTGGCGAGCTGGCCGGGAGCGCGGCAGCGCGTCAGCGGTGCCATGACGATGCGGTTGGGCAGGGCGATCTCGCCCAGGGTCAGCGGGTCAAACAAATGGGCCATGGCAGGGGTGTAACGGTTGAGCAGAAGCGTCCAGCATAGCGGCGCAGCGCCCAAGCTGCTGCGGCTGCGCGCTACAGTGCGGCCCATGCTTGCTTACCGACACGCTTTTCACGCCGGCAACCACGCCGACGTGCTCAAACACCTGGTGCTGGCCGAAATCCTTCGCTACATGAACGAGAAGGACAAGCCCTACACCCTGGTGGACACCCACGCTGGCGCCGGGGGCTATGCCCTGGATGGCCGTTACGCCCAGAAAAACGCCGAGTACAAAGGCGGCATCTCCGCGCTGTACGACCAGGCGCAACTGCCCGAACCCCTGGCTCACTATGTGGAGCTGGTGCGCGGCTTCAACCAAGGCGGGCGCCTCAACCAATACCCCGGCTCGCCCGCTGTGGCACGCCAGCTCATGCGCAGCACCGACCGGCTGCGCTGCTACGAGCTGCACCCCACGGAGCTGCGCATTCTTGAGGCCTATCTGGCCGACCGGCCCAACACCCAGGTCAGCGGCGCCGATGGCTTTGGCGCGCTGCGCGCCGAGCTGCCGCCGCCCAGCCGCCGCGCCGTGGTGCTGATCGACCCGCCCTATGAAATCAAGGCCGATTACGCCAAGGTGGTGGGTGCGCTGCGCGAAGCCATGCAGCGCTTTGCCGAGGGCACGGTGGCCATCTGGTACCCGCAGCTGCAGCTTTTGGAATCGGCCCAGCTGGTGCAGCGGCTCAAGTCCGTGGCCGAGGCCTCGGCCAAAAAGGGCTGGCTGCATGTGCGCCTGAGCGTGGAGCACGCCGACGCCAAGGGCTTTGGCATGCTGGGCAGCGGCATGTTTGTGGTCAACCCGCCCTTCAAGCTGCACGACCAGCTGCTGCAATGTCTGCCCACCCTGGTGGACCGCCTGGGCCAGGTGGACGACGCCAGCTACCTGCTGGAGCAGCTGCCGGGCTGAGTCCCCCCCTGGGCGCTGGGGGGCTGCGGGACTCCCCGCATGGGCTGCCCGCGGCGCCGGGCTTAGGCTGCGTCCCGCACACAGTGAGACACACAACCACCTGCTGAGAGAGGAAGCGCCATGGCGTTGTCACCCGCGGCCTGGGCCCGAAGCCTGCCATTTGCCTTGTTCATGGGGTTTTTGGCGCTGCGCGGGCAGTGGCCGCAGCAAGGCTGGCTGGGCCTGGACGGGCGCTGGATCTACGCCCTGGGCGTGCTGGTGGTGGGCGCCGCGCTAGCGCTGCAATGGCGCCACTATGAGGAGCTGGCGCGTGCCCACTGGCCGCGCCTGCGCGACCTGCTCTTGAGCGTGGCCGTGGGCTTGGGCGTGATGGTGTTGTGGATCCACCTGGACCAGCCCTGGATGCAGCTGGGCCAGCCCAGCGCCAGCTTTGTGCCGGTGGGGCCTGAGGGCGAGCTGCTCTGGGGCCAGATTGCCATGCGCTGGGTGGGGGCGGCCCTGCTGGTGCCGGTCATGGAAGAGCTGTTTTGGCGCGGCTTCCTGATGCGCTGGGTGCAGCAGCCCGACTTCAGCACCTTGCCCGCCACCCAGGTGGGCCTGCGTGCGGTGCTCATCAGCACCTTGCTCTTCATGCTGGCGCACACCCTGTGGCTGGCCGCCATCGTGGCGGGCCTGGCCTATGCGCTGCTGTACCGCTACACCGGCTCCTTGTGGACGGCGGTGCTGGCGCATGCCGTCACCAACGGCGTTTTGGGTGCGTGGGTGGTCTACACCCGCCAGTGGCAGTTCTGGTGAGCGGCCAGCGCGCCGCCGCGTGTTGGGGTCAAATCGTGAGGACTCCACGCCCAAGGCGATATGGCAGGCGATAGGCCGCCATTCCACTGCTTACGCCTGACCCCGTATTGACTAAATTGCACTGAAGCCCAAAGCCGCTGTTGAAGCTGCGGGCACCAAGGCAGTACCAGGGCACTGAGCGACGCGTCGGCACAGACGCGCCCAGTTGCACGTGCTGCCCAGGAAAGGCAGTGCATGAAAGATACGGACAACCCGTCCGCCAGGGAAGAACGCACACCGCCGCCGCCCCAGGGCTTGCCTTGGTACATCAAGGCGGCGTGGCTGGGCCTGCTGCTGCTGTTGCTGGCGCAGGGGGCTTTTGCCGGTGCCGTGGTTCTGGCTCTGGCGGTGGCCGCCACGCTCACCGTGTTGCGCGAACCCGGCGCCCCGGTGCCGCCCAGCGCCCTGGCCGAAACCGTGCCAGCGCCCGCTGCACCCCCGCCCCCTGTTCACGACCCCCTGGCCGGGGTGGGCCGCATGGCCCAAGCCCTGCTGCCGGTGTGGCATGGACAGCTCCAAGCCTTTTGCGATGTGTTGCGCCCCAACGGCGACGACTTGCTCATGCACATCGCCGCCATGCACCAGCTGCAATGCGAGTTGCAGCAGCTGCTGCAGGACCAAGCACAGCCTGACCCCCAAGCCCTGCAGCGCGTTTGCCAGGAATGGGGCGAGCACGGCGAACAAGCGCTGGTGGGCCTGCAGTTCATGGACCGTCTCAACCAAATGGTGGACGTTTTGCAGCAAGACCAGCAAAGCTTTCTTCAGCAACAGGCGGATTTTTCCGAAGCCACTGCAGAGCACGTGAATGGTTGGTTGCAGGCGCTTGAGGCCCGCTACACGACGGAAGAGCAGCGCAAGTACCACCGTCTCAGTGCCGGTGCATCGCCTCACGCCAACACCTGACCCTATTTCGATCCACGCCCCACATTCCAAGTCTTTTTTGAGGTCACTATGAGCAAATCCATATTGGTCGTCGACGACTCCGGCAGCTTTAGAACCGTTGTGAAACTGGCTTTGCAAAAAGCAGGCTTCTCCGTTGTTGAGGCCGGTGATGGGCGCGAGGCCCTGACCAAGTTGGAGACCAACAAGGTCAACCTCATCGTCTGCGACGTGAACATGCCCAATATGGACGGGCTGACCTTTCTGCGCCACATCAAGGGCATGCCAGCGCACAAGTTCACGCCCGTGATCATGCTCACCACGGAGTCGCAAGAGGCCAAGAAGGAAGAGGGGCGGCAGGCCGGATGCAAGGCCTGGATCACCAAACCCTTCCTGCCCTCGCAGCTGGTGGACGCCGTCAACCGGCTGTGCGTGTGAGCCCGGAGCCTGTCATGGACTACAACACAGACAGCGGCACGCCCGAGGGCGTGGCCGAACTTCCCCCCGACACCGAAGCGCTGGCCGAGGGCCTGGGTGCGTCCTGGACCATCCCCAACGCCGCAGCGCTGCACGAAAAGCTCATGCAGCGCTGCGGCGAGTTGCCCAGCACCGAAAGCACCATGGTGCTGGAGCTCTCCGGTGTGGAGGAGGTCGACAGCACCGGCATCCAGCTGCTGCTGTCGCTGCGCCGCGCCCTGCACGAGCGCGGCCAGCAGCTGCAGCTGCTGCACCCCAGCTTTGGCCTGGTGATGGCGCTCACGCTGTACGGGCTGGACGAACAACTGCGCCCCCTGGTCGCGCCTGAGGAGCATGGCTCATGAGCCAACATGACGACGACGCCGAGATACTGGCCACCGCACGTGCGGGCTTTATCGACGAAGCGCGCGAGAACCTGCAGCAGTTCGAGCAAGCCCTGCTGGTGCTCGAAGGCGACCCGCAGGACAGCGAAAGCCTCAACGCCGCCTTCCGTGCCGCGCACACCATCAAAGGCACAGCCGGCCTGTTTGGCTTTGACACGGTGGTGAGCTTCACGCACGAGGCCGAAACCCTGCTCGAAGCCCTGCGCTCGGGCAAACGTGCACTGGACGACGACGTGGCCGCCGCGCTGTTCGAGAGCCGCGACCAAATCGAACGCCTGCTCGACGACCTGGGCAACACCCCGCCCACGCCCGCCGTGCAAGCCTCCAGCGAGCGCCTGGCAGAGCGCCTGCGCGCCCTCATGGGCAAAGCCGCACCGCCGCCTGCCCAGCCCAGCGCTGCAGCACCCGAGGCGGCCGAACCCACCGCCGCCGCCGATAGCGAGCAGCCCTGGCAGCTCTCGCTGCGCTTCATGGGCGATGCGCTGCGCAACGGTCTGGACCCGCTGGCCTTCCTGCGCTACCTCTCCTCCTTTGCCGAGCTGCAGCACATGCGCATGCTCGCCGAGAGCGTGCCCACGCTGGAGCAGCTCGATGCCGAGCACTGCTACCTGGGCTTTGAGGTGCGCCTCAAAACCGAGGCCGACCGCGAGCGCATCCTGTCAGTCTTCGAATTCGCGGCTGACGACAGCGACGTGCGTTTGCTGCCACCCAGCGCCAGCGCTGCCGACTACCACGCGCTGCTGGAGCACCGCTGCGGCAAAGACCCGGCGGCGCGCCAACAGCTGCTGGCCGTGTGGCAAGCCCAGGGTGTGCAGCTGCTGACCCGCGAAGAAGCAGCGCCCGGCACCGAGCCGGGCGAGGCCCCTGCCTTGCCTGCGGTGGAGCGCCGCGCCGAACCCGCCGCGGCTGCCGCTGCGGGCGGTGAGCGCCGCGCCGCCGAACCCGAGCGCCGTCAGGGCGGGCGCGACCGACGCGGCGGCGACGAAACGCGCTTTGTGCGCGTGCGCGCCGACAAGCTCGACCGCCTCATCGACCTCATCGGCGAGCTGGTGATTGCCGGTTCGGGCGCGCAAATGGCCGCGCATCAAGAGCAAAGCACGCTCATGATGGAAGCGGCCACCCGCGTCATGGACCTGGTGCAGGAAACCCGCGACGGTGCCCTGGCGCTGCGCATGGTGCCCATTGGCGAGACCTTTGGCCGCTATCAGCGCGTGGTGCGCGACATGACCAAGCAGCTGGGCAAAGAGGTCGAGCTGGTGGTCAGCGGCGGCGACACGGAGCTGGACAAGTCCATGGTGGACGGCATTGCCGACCCGCTCATGCACCTGGTGCGCAACAGCATGGACCATGGGCTGGAGTCGCCCGAGCAACGCCTGGCCGCGGGCAAACCGCGCAGCGGTCAGCTGGCCCTGCACGCCTATCACGAGGCGGGCGCCATCGTCATCGAGGTCAGCGACGACGGGCGCGGCCTCTCGCGCGAGCGCATCATCGCCAAGGCCACCGAGCGTGGGCTCATCCTGCCCGATCAAATCCTCAGCGACCACGAGGTCTGGCAGCTCATCTTCCTGCCCGGCTTCTCCACCGCCGAGCAAGTCACCGACATCTCCGGCCGTGGCGTGGGCATGGACGTGGTCAAGCGCAATATCGAAGCCATGCGCGGCACCATCGCCCTGTCCAGCACACCGGGGCGCGGCACGCTCACGCAAATCCGCCTGCCGCTGACGCTGGCCATGATTGACGGCTTTCTCACCCTGGTCGGTGGCGTGCACTACGTGCTGCCCCTGGCCATGGTGTCGGAGTGCATCGACCTGCCCAACGAATGCCATGAGGACAGCAGTGAGCGCATCAGCGGCACCTTCAACCTGCGTGGCGAAGTGTTGCCCTGGTTGGACCTGGGCGCCTTCTACAGCCTGCCTCGCGACCCCGAACGCCGCCGCAGCGTGGTGGTGGTGCGCTCGGGCGGCGGCCGTGTGGGTCTGATCGTCGACCGGCTGCTGGGCGAGCACCAAACCGTCATCAAGCCGCTGTCCAACATCTTTCAACACCTCAAGGCCCTGGCCGGTTCAACCATCCTGGGCTCGGGCGATGTGGCCCTGGTGCTGGATGTCGTCGGGCTCATCGGCACGGCCGTCCATACCGAGCCCAAACGCAACACCAGTTAGCACTGCCCCACCGCAAACACGCCCGCGGGGTCTAGGCCCCGCACCCATGGAATTGAACGCACGTTGAATCAGGGAGTTTTCATGAGCATGCTGCGCAACATCAAGCTTTGGCAGAAGTTCGGCATCCTGGGCCTCATCGGCCTGGTGCTGGGCACTGTCCCCACCGCGCTGTTGATCCAATCCCAACAGAAGGAACTCAACATCGCCCACGGCGAGGACCAGGGCATGGACGCCCTGACCCCCGCGCTGGCCATGCAACAAGCGCTGCGCACCCACCGCGCGGCCTCGCTGGAGGAGCTTCAGGGCGATGCCACGCGTCGTGAGGAGCGCCACAACCAGCTCAAAATCATCCGCGCCAAGCTCGTTGAGCTGGAAGCACCGCTGCGTGGCAGCGACTACACCAAAGCCCAGGGCAGCGTGGGCCAGTTCCGCACCGAGCTCGACCGCCTGGCGCAGGGCCTGGAGGAGCACCGTTTGGACTTGGCGGCTGACCGTGCCGGTCACGCGCAGCTGATGCGCTACTCGCAGATGCTGATTCGGCAAATCACCGACGCCTCAGGCCTGACGCTGGACCCCGAAGCCAACGGCTACTACCTGATGATGCTGTCCTCGGACACCCTGCCGCGCCTGGCCGAGAACGTCCAGCAGCTGCGCCTGCGTGCGCTCAATGTGCTGGACCAGCGCCCCTCGGCGGAGGCCGATCGCGCGTCCTTGCCGGCACTGCTGGCCGACACACAAGACCGGCTGCAGCGCGCTGTCGACCAAGTCGAGCTGGTGGTGGATGCCCATGCCCAGCACGGCGCCAAGCTCAACCCCTTGTTGAGCAGCGTGCGCAGCGAAACCGGCAAGTTCACCCAAATCGTGCAAGACGAGCTGCTGGCGGGCAAAGCCCCCAAGGCTGACGTCCTGCGCAGCAGCGGGCTGCAAGCCTTGGAGACGCAGTACAAGCTGCTGGACACGGCCGTGGCTGAGTTGCACGAGGTGGTGGAAGACCGCGTCGCGCGTTTGACCCGCCTGCGCAACACCTTGCTGGCCCTGGTGCTGGGCCTGACGGCTGCGGCCCTGGCGCTGGGTGTGGCCATCATGCGCTCCCTGGTCAACCCCATCACGGCAGCCGTGCGTGCGGCCGAATCGGTGGCCGCGGGCAATCTTGACGCCACGCTGGATTGCAGCGGCAACGACGAAGCGGCCACCCTGCTCAAGACCATGGCGCGCATGCAGACGGACTTGCGCGAGCGCAATGAGCGCGACCAGCGCCAGCTCGTCGAATCCAACCGCGTCAAACAGGCGCTGGACCGCTGCTCCACCAACGTCATGGTGGCCGACGGCAACGGCATCATCACCTACCTCAACCACTCCGTGCTGGCCATGCTCAAGGGCAACCAGCTTGAGCTGCGCAAGGCCTTGCCCAGCTTCGATGCCGACCGTTTGGTGGGGCAAACCATCGACGTCTTCCACAAAAACCCCGCGCACCAGCGCAATCTGCTGGCCAACCTCAGCGGTGAACACAAGGCCCGCATCCAGGTCGCCGGGCTGACCTTTGATCTCATTGCCAACCCCGTGCTGGACGATGCGCGCCAACGCCTGGGCACGGTGGTGGAGTGGAAGGACGTGACGGCCGAGCTGGCGGCGCGCGAGCGCGAGCAGCAGATGGCAGCGGAGAACGCACGCATCAAGCAGGCGCTGGACGTGTGCTCGACCAACGTCATGATGGCCGACGCCGACGGCACCATCGTGTACATGAACCACTCGGTGCAGGCCATGATGCAACGCAACGAGGCCGAGCTGCGCCGCGTGCTGCCGCAGTTTGACGCGCGGCGCCTGATGGGCACGAGCATCGACACCTTCCACCGCAACCCCGCGCACCAGCGCAATCTGCTGGGCTCGCTGCGCGACGAGCACCGCACGCAAATCAAGGTGGGCACGCTGACCTTCTCGCTGGCGGCCAACCCCATCCACGACGCGGCCGGGCAGCGCCTGGGCACGGTGGTGGAGTGGAAGGACCGCACGGCCGAAGTGGCCGCAGAGCAAGAGCTCTCCAACGTGGTGGACGGAGCCGGGCAGGGCGACTTCTCGCAGCGCCTGGTGCTCGAAGGCAAGGAGCCCTTCTTCCGCATGCTGGGCGAGAAGTTCAACGGCCTGATCGAAACGGTGTCGGGCACCATCAGCCAGGTGCGCACGGCCGCAGACCAACTCTCCAGCGCCTCGGGCCAGGTGTCGCAGACCTCGCAAAGCCTCTCGCATGCGGCCAGCCAGCAAGCGGCCAGCGTGGAAGAAACCACCGCCTCGCTGCAAGAGATGGCCTCCAGCGTGAAGCAAAACGCTGACAGCGCCAACGTGACGGACGGCATGGCCACACGGGCCTCGCAAGAGGCGCTGGAAGGTGGGCGTGCGGTGGGTCAGACGGTGGACGCGATGAAGCAGATTGCGACCAAGATCTCCATCATTGACGACATTGCCTATCAGACCAACCTGCTGGCGTTGAACGCGGCGATTGAAGCGGCGCGTGCGGGCGAGCACGGCAAGGGCTTTGCGGTGGTGGCGGCGGAAGTTCGCAAGCTGGCCGAGCGCAGCCAGGTGGCGGCGCAGGAGATTGGCAACCTGGCGGGCTCCAGCGTGGAACTGGCGGAGAAAGCCGGGGGCTTGCTGAACTCGATGGTGCCGTCGATCCAAAAGACCAGCGAGCTGGTGCAGGAGATCTCGGCCGCCAGCGGGGAGCAGTCGCAGGGGGTGGCGCAAATCACCACGGCCATGAACCACCTCTCCAACATCACGCAGCAGACGGCCAGCGCGTCGGAGGAACTCTCGGCCACGGCCGAGGAGCTCTCGGCCCAGGCCACCGAGCTGCAAAACCTCATGGGCTACTTCAAGCTGGCCTCAGGCGGCGCTCGCCACTGACATCGGCCCTTTACCTTCCTGACAACAGCGCAAGGACTCACAACATGACCCGGCCTTCTCCATCCTGGCTTGCTCGGCTGCTGGGCGGCAGCGCCCTTCGCCGTGCCTTGGCGCAGGCACAAGACGCCCAGGCGCGTGCCGATGAACTGCAAGCCATCTTCGATGCAGTCGGCCGCTCCCAGGCCATCATCGAGTTCGATCTGGACGGCACCATCCTGACTGCCAACGAGACCTTTCTCTCTGCATTGGGCTACAGCCTGGACGAGATCAGGGGGCGCCACCACCGCATGTTTGTGGCCCCAGACTTTGCCAACACCGCCGAGTACAGCCAATTTTGGCCACGCCTGGCCCGTGGCGAAATCGACGCGGGTCAGTACCAACGCATCGCCAAGGGGGGCAAGGAGATCTGGATACAGGCCAGCTACAACCTGGTCTTGGGGCCAGACGGCAAGCCCAGCAAGGTGGTCAAGTTCGCCACCGACATCACCGCCGCCAAGCTCAAGGCCGCCGATCAGGAAGGTCAACTCAGTGCCGTGAACAAGTCGCAGGCGGTCATTGAGTTCGCCATGGATGGCACCATTCTCAGCGCTAACCAGAATTTCCTGGCAACCCTGGGCTACACCCTGGAGGAGATCAAGGGGCGCCACCACAGCATATTCGTGGAGCCCGGCCAGGTGGGCAGCCCCGAATACCGCCAGTTTTGGGAAAAGCTGGGCCGTGGCGACTTCGATGCCGGGCAATACAAGCGCATTGGCAAGGGAGGCCGCGAAGTCTGGATCCAGGCCAGCTACAACCCCATCTTCAACATGGCGGGACGCCCCTTCAAGGTCGTCAAGTACGCCACCGACATCACGGCCGAAACCAAGGCCAACCTCATGCTGCGCGAGGCCGTGGAGCAAACCCAGCAGGCCACATCTGCAGCCCAAAAGGGTGACCTGTCGCAACGCATTCCGCTGCAGGGCAAGAGCGGACCGATCGAGCAGTTGTGCGCCGGCGTGAACGCGCTCATGGAAACCACCGCGGGCATGTTTGACGATGTCGGACGCATCTTCAGTGCCCTCGCTGCGGGCGATCTGGCCCAGCGCATCACGCAGGACTATCAGGGCGTGTTCGATCAGATCAAACGCGACGCCAACAGCAGTTGCGAGAAGCTGGCCGCGATCCTCACGGACGTTCATGGCGCCGCCAACCAGCTCTCCAGCGCCTCCGTCCAGGTCTCCCAGACTGCGCAGTCCCTCTCCCACTCCGCCTCCCAGCAGGCCAGCAGCGTCGAGGAAACGACGGCCAACCTGCAGGAAATGGGGGGCAGCGTGAAGCAAAACGCTGACAACGCCAATGTCACTGACGGCATGGCCACCCGCGCTGCGCAAGAAGCCATGCAGGGCGGCCAGGCGGTCAGCCAGACCGTCGGTGCGATGAAGTCCATTGCCACCAAGATTTCCATCATTGACGACATTGCCTACCAGACCAATCTGCTGGCGCTCAATGCGGCCATCGAGGCCGCCCGCGCCGGTGAGCATGGCAAGGGCTTTGCGGTGGTTGCTGCCGAGGTTCGCAAGCTCGCCGAGCGCAGCCAGATCGCGGCCCAGGAAATCGGCACCCTGGCCACCAGCAGCGTGCAAATGGCAGAAAGCGCCGGGCAGCTGCTCTCCAGCATCGTGCCCTCCATCCAAAAGACCAGCGAGCTGGTGCAGGAGATCTCGGCCTCCAGTGGGGAGCAGTCCCAGGGGGTGGCGCAGATCACCACGGCCATGAACCACCTCTCCAACATCACGCAGCAGACGGCCAGTGCGTCGGAGGAGCTCTCGGCCACGGCTGAGGAGCTCTCGGCCCAGGCCACCGAGCTGCAAAACCTTATGGGCTACTTCAAGCTCGGGCAAGCGCATGGTGCGCGAGCCCCTGAGGGCCACAGCCCCGCGCGCGCGGCGGGCACAGCGGCCAGCGCACCACGGGCGAGTGGGCCCATCAGCGCCAACCGCCCCACCAGCCCCACGCCGCCTCGACCCAGCAGCCCCCACACAGCCAGCCCTGCGCCACGGCGCAGCCCGGCCGCTGAGGGCGCTCCGGACGAGTCCTATTTCAAACCTTTCTGAAGCATGGCCAGGAGCCCACACCATGGAACCCGCTGACCTGCATCAATCCTCCCCGCCTGGCGCCACGCGCCAGCTCCTGCGCCTGTCTGTGGCGCACGAAGCCATGCTCGTGCCCATCGACGCCGTGCGCGAAATTCTGGAGCTCGTGCGCCTCACACCGCTGCCGCAAAGCCCTGGCTTTATTGCCGGGGTGATGAATCTGCGCGGTGCCGTGGTGCCCGTCATCGACGTCGGCCACCGCATGGGCCTGGGGCCCATAGCCACCAGCAAGCGCACCGCCATCGTGGTGGTGGAAGTCAAGGGCGACGAGGAGCACGACAAACTCATCACCGGCGTCTTGGTAGACGCCGTGTACGAGGTGCTGGAGGTGGACACGCGCCACATCGAACCCGTGCCGCAACTGGGCCTGCCCATTCCGGCGGAGTTCATCGCTGGCATGGTCAATCTGCAGCAGCGCTATGCGGCGCTGCTCAGCCTGGACCAGGTCTTGTCTCCCGCACTGCTGACCCGCCTCATCGGCGAGCCGGCCTGAACCTCAAAAGCCCACAGCACCATGAGTCAGCTCAGCAATCAGGCCTTTGTCGCGGTGACCGAGTTCTTCGAGAAAGTCTCGGGCATACGCCTGGCCGACAACAAGCGAGCCTTGGTCGAAGGGCGCTTGCAGAAACTCGCGCAGGAATGCGGCGAGGACGACATCAACGTCTTCATCCAGCGCGTGGTGCGCCGTGACTTTGACGAGCGTGTGCTCGTCACCGTGATCGACCGCCTCACCACCAACGAAACCTATTTCTTTCGCGAGCCCCAGCACTATGAGGACCTGACACGGCGCATGGAACGCATGCACCCGCAGCAGGACTTGCAGGTCTGGAGTGCGGCCAGCTCCACCGGCGAGGAAGCCTACAGCGTGGCCATGCTCATGGCCGACCGCCGCCCCACCAGCCCCTGGCGCATCCACGGCACCGACCTCTCCACCAGCGTGGTGCGCACAGCCCAGCATGGCATGTACCCGGTGGACCGCGGCAGCCGCCTGCCTGCGGGCTACCTCAAGCGCTTTTGCCTGCGCGGCGAGGGCCCCTACGAGGGCCAGCTGCTGGTCAAGCGCGAGCTGCGCCAGCGCGTGAACTTCCGCGCCGCCAACCTCATGCGCGATCTGCCCAGCGACCTGCCGCAGTTTGATGTCATCTTTCTGCGCAATGTGCTGATCTATTTCGATCCGCCCGCCAAGATGGACATCGTGCGGCGCGTGCTGACCAAGCTCAAGCAAGACGGCGTGCTCTATATCGGGCATGCCGAATCATTGACCTCTTTGAACCTGCCTTTGAAGATGGTCGAGAACGCGGTGTACCAACATGCATAAGCCCGTCCATTCCACATCACTGCCCGCGCCGCCGCCGCCCAAGGGCCAGGTGCTCAACCTCATGCCAGGGCAATGGCATGTGGGGCAAGAGGTCAAACTCTCCACCTTGCTGGGCTCTTGCGTGGCGGTCACGCTGTGGCACCCCCGGCGCAAGATTGGCGGCATGTGCCACTACCTGCTCCCCTCGCGTCCGGCGCGTGCGGCGGGCAGCTTGGATGCGCGCTACGGCGAAGAGGCCCTGGAGCTCATGGCCCAGGCCCTGATGCGCAGCGGCACGCGCACGCAGGACTATGTCTGCCACCTCTATGGCGGCGCCGACACCATGCCGGACCAAACCAACATCAAATTCAACGTTGGCGAGCGCAACATCGCCATGGCCTGGGATTTGATTGACCGCTACGGCTTTCAGCTCGAATCGGTGGATGTGGGCGACTTCGTGCCGCGCACCGTCACCATGGATCTGGGCAACGGCCTGGTGGAGGTGCGGCGCGGCAAGCCCACCACCATTGCTGCGCCGGTGCTCAAGAGAGGCAAGCTATGAATGCCCCTGCCAAGCTGCGCGTGGCTCTGGTGGACGACTCGGCCCTGGTGCGCAAGCACCTCACCGAGCTGCTGGAAAAGGCTGGCATCGAAGTCAGCATCACCGCCGCCGACCCGCTTTTTGCTTGGCCCAAGATGCAGGCCAACTGGCCCGATGTGGTGGTGCTGGACGTTGAAATGCCCCGCATGGACGGTTTGAGCTTTCTGCGCCAAATCATGAACGAGCGCCCCACGCCCGTGGTGATGTGCTCCACGCTGACCGAGGCCGGCTGCGAAACCACGCTGCAGGCCCTGGCCGCGGGCGCGGTGAGCTTTGTCACCAAGCCCAAGCTGGGCCTGCGCGACTTTCTGGGCGGCGACTCCAATGGCCTGGTCAGCGCTGTGCGTGCCGCCGCGCGCGCCAATATGGGCTCCCTGGCGCGGGCACAAAACCACGCCACCGCACCGCGCACCATGGCCGCCGCGCCCATGGCCGGGGGCCTGCCCTCGCTGGGGGCGTTGGCCGAGACCACCGACCGCGTCATCGCCATTGGCAGCTCCACTGGCGGCGTGCAGACGCTGGAGTCCCTGCTCACGCGACTGCCGCGCACGGCGCCGGGCATTGTGGTGGTGCAGCACATGCCCGAAAAATTCACCCAGGCCCTGGCCTCGCGCTTGGATGGCCTGTGCGCCATGGAGATTGCCGAGGCCCGTGACGGCGACCGCGTCGTGCCCGGGCGCGTGCTCATTGCCCCCGGCGGGCGCCACATGAAGCTGCTGCGCAGCGGTGCCTGGTATGTGGTGGAAGTGCGCGACGGGCCCTTGGTCAACCACCACAAGCCTTCGGTGGACGTGTTGTTCCGCTCCGTGGCGCAATGCGCGGGGCGCAATGCCGTGGGGCTGATCCTCACCGGCATGGGCGACGACGGCGCGCGCGGTTTGCTGGAAATGCGCCAAGCCGGTGCCCGCACCCTGGGGCAGGACGAGGCCAGCTGTGTGGTCTACGGCATGCCCAAGGCGGCCGCAGAGATTGGCGCTGTGGAGCAAGTGGTGCCCCTGAACGACATTCCCAACGCCTTGCTGGCAGCCGCCGCAAGGCCTTTGGGCTGACCCTAACAGGAGCCTCTTGATGAGCAGAGCGCTACGCGCCCGCCGCCCTCGCTGCGCCCCCGATGCGGTGGCGCAGCGGCCCTCAGGCCAGCATGCGGGTGATGACTTGCAACAGCTCGGCGGGGCTGAAGGGCTTCACCAGGTACTCGTCCGCCCCGGCCTGCCGCCCCTCCTCTTGGTTGGCCAACTGGCCGCGAGCGGTGAGCATCACCACGCGGGTGGCCGCCAGCGAGGGGTCGGCTTTGACGCGTTGGCACACGGCCAGACCGTCGAGCTGCCCGGGCATCATCACATCCATGAGCACCAGGTCGGGGCGCAGGCGCTGGATCTCCAGCCAGCCGGTATCCCCGTTGGGCGCTTCGCTGATGTCGTAGTCTTCGAACTCCAGCGTGACGCGGATGAGTTCACGGATTTCTTCCTGGTCCTCGACGATCAAAACCTTTTTCACGGCCTTCCCCAAGAGGGTTGTCTCCTGGGGGCTGATCATGCATCAAACTCAGGGGCGTTCACGCCGATAGAAGGGCGTCGAACCCAACAATTTGTGGCGTACTTGGAGCAGGAGTCGTATGAATTCCATGTGCAGCTGTCCCAGCAATTGCGCCGTGAGCTCTGCCTCCGCCCGGTGCGTGGCCGCCGCCGCTGCCATGACTGACAGTGCCTTGGCCACGTCATGAATACCAACCCCACCCAAAGCTACCCCACCACGCCGCGGCGCTGGCTGCTGCCGCTGTTTGTGTTGGCCTTGCTGCTGGCGCAGGCGGGCGCCTGGTGGGTGCATCGGCAAATGACGGGCGACTGGGGCACGCGCATCTTCTGGTTGGTGCTTTTGCACGGCATTCCCACGGTGCTGCTGCTGGTGTTGCTGACCTATGCCTGGACGGCGCACAGCCTTGGGCAAAACGTGACCCGAGCGCGCGGACCGGCCCTGGCTGCGCTGGCGGTCTTGCTGGTGGGCATGGGCCTGAGCCTGGTGGTGCTGGCCAGCCAAATCGACCAATTGCGCAGCGCCTCGCGCCTGCGCTTTGAGCAGCAGGCCTCGGTGGTGCAAGAAGCACTCAAGCAGCGCTTCGAGCGGCCCATGGTCGGGCTCAACGGCTTGCGCGCGCACAAGATGGCGCGCGGCTATCTGGACCGCGAGGAGTTCCGCCGCTACGTCATGGCGCGCGACCTTGCAGCTGAGTTCCCGGGCATACGCGGCTTTGGCTACATCGAGTATGTGCTGCGCGAGGACTTGGAGCATTACCTCGATGCCGAGCGCTCCGACGCAGCGCCCGACTTTTCGGTGCGCACCAGCGGCGAACACAAAGACCTCTACATCATCAAGTACGTCGAACCGCTGGACCTCAATCGCGCAGCCTGGGGCTTGGACATTGGCGCTGAGGCCGTGCGCCGTGCTGCCGCCGAACGTGCAGCGCTGAGTGGCCGTCCGACCCTGAGCGGGCGCATCAAGTTGGTGCAAGACCAGCAATCACGCTGGGGCTTTTTGCTGCTGTTGCCGGTCTCGCGCCGGGGCTACCCCACGGCCACGCCAGTGGAGCGTCGCGCGGCCCTGGAGGGCTTGCTCTACGTGCCCATCGTGGTCGATGAATTGCTCAAAGACCTGCCAGCGGTGACCGGTGGCTTGCTGGATTTCGAGCTCTATGACAGCGACACGGTGCAGGCAGAGCGCTTGATTTTTGATTCCAATGCCCAGCACCAGCAAAACCCTGGGCAGCTCATCGAAGGCTTGCAAAACCAGGACCTGATGCTCACTGTGGGTGACCACATGCTGAGCCTGCGCATCAACAGCACACCGCAGTTCGACCGGCTCTTTGACATCTACCGCCCGGCCTGGAATGCGGCCTTTGGCCTGGCGCTGACGGCGGCCTTGACGCTGTTGATCTGGCAGCTGGGTCTGGGCCGCAGCCGCGCCATGGCCCTGGTGGAGCGGCGCACGGCCGACCTGGCGCAAAGCACGGAGCGCGAAAACGCTGCGCAGCGCGAGAACCAGTTCCTGCTGGCCACACTCAACTTGCACGCCCTGGTGTCGGTGGCCGATGCCAAAGGCCGCATCACCTTTGTGAACCAGGCCTTTGTCGACACCAGCGGCTATACCGAAATTGAGCTGTTGGGGCAGGACCATCGCGTCATCAGCTCCCAAACCCACCCGCCCGAGTTTTGGCGCGGCGTGTGGGCGCGCCTCAACCAAGGGCAGCCTTGGTCGGGGCAAATCTGCAACCGGCGCAAGGACGGCAGCCTCTATTGGGTCAAGAGCACCATCGTGCCCTTCGTAGACGTGCATGGCATGGTGGAGCGCTATGTGGCGGTGCGCACCGACATCACCCAGCAGCGCATGGTGCAGCAGCAGCTGCGCCAGGTGAACGAGCAGCTGGCGGCCATCTTCGCGCTCAGCCCCGACGGCTATGTGTCCTTCGACGCGCAGGAGCGCGTGCTCTACGTCAGCCCGGCGTTTGAAGAGCTCACCGGGCTCAACGGTGCCACGGTGCAGGGGCTGGATGTTGAGACGCTTTGGATGCGCCTGCTGCACATGGCGCAAAACCCCGAGCAATTGAAGGCCCTGAGCCAGGAAGGCCGCGACGAGCGCGTGCTGGAAATCCTGCGCCCCACGCGCCGCACCCTGGCCCTGAGCCTGCACCGCGGCCAGGCTGACGCCTCCATCCGCTTGGTGCTGCACCTGCGCGACATCACCCAGCAGCTGGTGGTGGAGCAGATGAAGAGCGAGTTCCTCTCCACCGCCGCGCATGAGCTGCGCACGCCCATGGTCAGCATCTACGGCTTTACCGAGCTGCTGCTCACACGCGAGATGGCGCCTGAGCGCGTGCGCGACTTTTTGCAGCGCATCTACCGCCAGGGCGGCGCCATGGTGCGCATCCTCAACGAGCTGCTGGACCTGGCGCGCATCGAAGCGCGCCGTGGCAAAGACTTTGTGCTGGCCGAGCTGGACCTGGCCGAGCTGGTGCAAGAAGGCATTCAGGACTTCCAGCCGCCGCAGGACCGCGAGCCGCCGCTGCTGGAGATCAAGGCCGAGCGCCGGCGCCTGCGCGGCGACCGCGACAAGCTCATGCAAGCCATACGCAATGTGCTGTCCAACGCCTACAAGTACTCGCCCGGCGGCGGCGCTGTCGAGCTGCACATCGAGCCCTACTCGCACAACTCGCGCGCCGAGGTGCGCCTGTCCATTCGCGACCATGGCCTGGGCATGAGCCCCGAGCAGCTCTCGCACGTGACCGAGCGCTTCTACCGGGCTGACAAGTCCGGCAACATCCCCGGCACGGGCCTGGGCATGAGCATCGTCAAAGAAATCATCGAGCTGCACGGTGGCAGCTTGCAGCTGGAGAGTGAGTTGGGTGTGGGCACCACGGTGCACATCACCCTGCCGCTGGTGATGCAGCCCATGCGCTTGGCATCACCCGCGTGAATTTGTAGCGGCGCAGCGCGCCTGGGCGCGCAATTGCGCGGGGTTTGCACCGCTTCAGCCGCCACCATACTGGAGTGAGGTGTCAGATCATGCGCTGATCCTTGAATGCCTGGGAGTTGTTGTATGTGCAAAGGATCGATGGTGCGCCGCCGCCTGCTGCTGGCCGGGGCTCTGGCGCTCTCGGGTACGGGGCTTTGCGCCCAAACCCCTGAAAAAACCTACTACTTCAGCCCGGTGAATCAGGCCAATATCGCCCTGATGGCCGAGTACTGGAACCCCATCATCGGCTATGTCTCCGAGAGGAGCGGCGTGAAGCTGACGCTGCGTCTGGGCCGCACCTCGGCCGACACCACCGCCTATGTGCTGGCGCATGAGGTGGACTTTGTCTTCAGCAACCATCTCTTCAGCCCTGAGCGCGAGAAGCTGGGCTGGCGGGTGTTCGGGCGGCGCAAAACGCCGCCCATTCACGGCCAAATCATCGTGCCCGCGGATTCACCCGTGAAAGACCTGGCTCAGCTCGAAGGCCACGACGTGGCCTTCCCCGGCCCGGAGGCCCTGGTGGCCTACAAGTTCACCTACGCGCAACTGCTGGCGCGCAAGGTCAATGTGCGCGTGGTCTTTGGCGGCAATATGGATGGCGCGCTGGCCCAGCTCTTCAGCGGCAAGGTGGCCGCGGTGGGGGCCAACTCGCAGCTGGCCGAGAACTTCGCGCAGCGCGAGGGCAAGGCTTACCGCGTGCTGTGGAGCTCTGAACCGCTGCATGATTTGGCCCTCATGGTTTCATCGCGTGTGCACGAAAACGAGGTCAAGGCCGTGGCTCGCGCTTTTGTGAACATGCACCAAGACCCCAAAGGCTTGGCCATTTTGGAAGCTGCCTCCAAAGCCGTGGGCCTCAGTGCCGAGGCGCATTTCATCCCCTCCGATGGCAGCGAGTACGCCGCCTATCGGCGTTTCTACCAAAGCGCGCCGCCCCAGCTGCGCTGAAGCACCATGTCCTTGCGCCTGGGTGATTTGCTACCGCAAAGCCTGGTCTCGCGGGTGTTTTTACTGCACTCGTTGGCCATGCTGCTCTTCATCGGGCTGGGCTTTGGCAGCTTTGTTTGGTACACCGCGCGCAGCAGCATGCAGGAAGTGCTGGATGAGGTGGACACCCTCAATAGCGTGATCGCTCCGGGCGTGACTGAGTCCGCCGTGATTGGCGACTACGACACCATCAAGCGCGTGCTGGAGCGTGTGGTGACCCACCCGGCGCTGGTCACGGCGCAATTCCTCGACGTGCATGGCGCACGCATCACCGTGCACCGCGGCAATGCAGAGGTGCTGGCCACGCCGCAGTGGCTGCGCCAGCGTGTGGACGCCGCCTTGGGCCCCGCGCAAGTGCCCATCGTGGCTGGCGGGCGCGACTACGGTGTGCTGCGCCTGAGCTTTTGGACGCACCAAATCGCCGCCGAGATCTGGCAACAAACCCTCATGGCCCTGACCTTGGCCCTGGCGGCTCTGGCCAGCGGTGTGGTGCTGGTGTGGTTCCCGCTCAAGCGTTGGCTGGGGCATTTGGGCAGCATTCGAGATTTCGGCCAGCGCCTGCAAGACCGCGCCCGCGTGCTTGACGCTGTGGCTGACACCGAGGACGCACCGCTGGAATTCCGTCAGACCTTTGTGGTGCTCAACCAAGCCGCAGCCTCGCTGCAGGCCGAGCGCGCGCAGGCTGCCGTCACGCTCAGCGCCATTGGCGACGGCGTGGCCACCGTCAACGCCCAGGGCCAGCTGGTGCTGGTCAACCCCGTGCTGTGTGCCTGGTTGGGGCGCAGCTGCAGCGCCTTGCTGGGCCAGCGCTGGGCGGACTTGCTGCCCGAGCTGCGCGACATGCACACGCCGCAGCGCCTCATCCAATTGCAAGAGGGCGCGCGCAGCGTGGCGGTGAGCCGCTCGCCCATCCAGGGGCCTGATGGCGTCACTGCGGGTTGGGTCTACGCGCTGCGCGACGTCAGCCAGGAGCAGCGCCTGGCCGCGCAGCTGCAGGAGGAACTCAACAGCCGCGCTGCTGCCATGCAAAGCATGCGCCAGCTGCTGCTGCAGCACTGCACGGCCTGCGGCGACCCAGCCCTGGCCCCGGTCGGCCCGCTGGCCGCGCGCGCCGACATCGACCAGCTCTCGCTGCTGGTGCGCAATCTTGTGCAGCAGCTGGCCAGCCAATCTGCCCAGCTCGAAGCCATATTTGCCCTCAGCCCCGATGCTTTCGTGGCCTTTGACGGGCAGGGCGTGGTGCACTACGCCAGCCCTGCGCTGCAGAACCTGTGCGCGCTGGAGCCCCAGCAGGTGATGGGCCTCAACAGCCAGGCCCTGGCGCAGCGCCTGCAGGGGCTGTGCATTGAGTCGCAGCCGCGCATCGACTTGGGTGCAGCCCAGGCGCAGCGCCAAGTCATCGAGCTGGCCCAGCCGCGTGACCGCGTGCTGGAGCTGGCCTTGCACCGTGGCGGCGGCGGTGCCATCAGCCAGGTGCTGCACATCCGCGACCTCAGCCACCAGGTGGCGGTGGATAGGCTCAAGAGCGAATTCATCACCACCGCGGCGCACGAGCTGCGCACGCCCATGACCAGCATCTACGGCTTTTCCGAGCTGCTGCTCATGCGCCCGCCCACGCCCGAGCGCATGAAAGAAATGGTCACCCGCATTCACCGCCAGTGCGAGGCCATGGTGCACATCCTCAACGAGCTGCTGGACCTCTCGCGCATGGAAGCGCGCCGTGGCAAAGACTTCCAGTTCGCGCCGCAGGAACTCGCCCCGCTGCTGGACGAGCTCACGCAGGACTTCCGCCCCGGCGACGGCCGCCCCAGCCCGCAGCTGCTGCTGGGTGCGGGCTGCGCGGGCCTGTGCGTGCGCGCCGACCGCGTCAAGCTGCTGCAGGCCCTGCGCAATGTGCTGTCCAACGCCTACAAATACTCCCCCGGCGGCGGCGAGGTGCGCGTGCATCTGGCTCTGCACAGCGACGCCAGCGGCACACGCGCCCACATTGCCGTGCAAGACCATGGCATAGGCATGAGCCCGGAGCAGCTCTCGCACGTGACCGAACGCTTCTACCGCGCCGACAAGTCCGGCAACATCCCCGGCACCGGCCTGGGCATGAGCATCGTCAAAGAAATCATCGAGCTGCACGGCGGCCAACTCTCGCTGGCCAGCACCCTGGGCGTGGGCAGCACCGTCACCGTGGCCCTGCCACTGCTGGCACCGCCCGCCCAGCCCCAGCTGCCGGGCTGAGCGCGCGGCAGCCGCATCAGTCCTGGGGTGGCTGGGCCCGCACGTGGCCGATGGCCGGGTCGCTGATGCTGTCCTCACCGTTTTCCACGCGCCCAGCCAGTTCCATGCGGAAATTGGGGTCGCCCGGCACGCTCAGTGTCAGGTGGTACCAGCCTCCTTGGCGGCTGGCGTTGCAGTGCTGCACGGTGTGCTCGCCCCGGTCCAGCCGCTGCACATGGGTGTGGCCGCTGTAGTGGTCTTGCACGCGCAGGTGCACGGGCTGCGCCATGGGGTTGCGCACCGTCAAGACCACTTGCCGGTTCTGGCGCTCATAGCGCGCGCTCACCTCGACATGGGCGGCGTTCAGGCCCACGCTGCCGCGAAAGGCACGCCAAAAACCGTTGGGCCCGTACACGTCCAGCGCGTAGCGCCGCCGTGCGTCGCCCGAGGCAGTCCAGCGGCCTTGCAGCTGCTTGCCCGCTTGCACGGTGTAGCAGCGCGGCAAGTCGGTGGCCAGGCCCGAGCGCACCTGGAACACCGCCGCTTGTTCGCCGGTGTTGGCAAAGCTCAGGGTCACCGTGCCGGTGCTGTGGTCCATCCGTGCCTGGGCGTGCAGCTCGTAGGGCAGGGCGCGTGAGGGGCGCACGCCCAGTTCCTGCGCGGGCAGGGCCTGCGCGGCGGGCACGGACAGCGCCAGCAGGGGCTGCAGGGTTTTGTCCACCGGCATGTAGTGCGACACCTCCGGCGGGTGCGGGCGGTGTGCGTTGGGGGTTTTGAAGTCAAAGGCCGAGCACAGGTCGCCGGTGACGGCACGGCGCCAGGGGCGGATATTGGTTTCGCGCAGCTGCGGGTGCTCGTCGGCAAAACGCTGCTCGATGAAGCGAATCACCGAGGTGTGGTCAAACAGCTGGGAGTTCACCCAGCCGCCGCGGCTCCAGGGCGAGACCACCAGCAGCGGCACGCGCAGGCCCAGGCCATACGGCCCGCGCTGGTGGCCCGCGGTGTCGCCGGGGTAGATCTCTTGCGAGACATCGACGGTGGAGTCGCCCAGCTCCGGCGACATGGGTGGCGTGGGCGGCACCATGTGATCGAAGAAGCCGCCTTCCTCGTCGTAGTTGATCAGCAGCACTGTTTTGCTCCACACCTCGGGGTGGGCCACCAGGGCTTCGAGCACCTGCGAGATGTACCAGGCGCCAAAGTCCGACGGCCAGTTGGGGTGCTCGGAATAGGCCTCGGGCGCAGCAATCCAGCTCACCTGCGGCAGGCGCCCGGCGGCGATGTCGGCGCGAAAGTCCGTCAGCAGCTGCAGCGGGTCGCGGTTGAGGTTTTTGATCTCCGTGCCGGACTTGGCGCGTTCGGCCAGGGCGCTGCCAGGCGCGGCCTCCTGGAATTGCTTGAAGTACAGCAGCGAGTTGTCGCCGTAGTTGCCGATGAAGGCGTCGCGCGTCCAACCCCACCACACGCCGTCGCCGCCGTAGAGCCCGTCGCCCTTGTCCTGATAGACCTTCCAGCTGATGCCTGCCTCCTGCAGCCGCTCCGGGAAGGTGCGCCAGCCGTAGCCCGCCTCGGCATTGGTGATCACCGGCCCGCCGCCGCTGCCGTCATTGCCCACCCAGCCCGTCCAGAGGTGGTAGCGGTTGGGGTCGGTGGGCCCCATCAGCGAGCAGTGGTAGGCGTCGCACACGGTGAAGGCATCGGCCAGGGCGAAGTGGTAGGGCACATCGTGGCGGCGGTTGTGGGTCATGGCCACAATGCCTTTGTTGTCAATCCAGCGGTCAAAGCGCCCCAGATTCCATGCCCTGTGGCCATCGGTCCAGCCGTGCGGCGGGTCTGGCAGAAAAGCCGCCCCCAGGTGCGGCACCGGCGGCCGGTAGGGCAGCACATCGCCGTCCGTGCTGGGCTGCTGCCACACCGGCTTGCCCGAGGGCAGGCGCATGACGCGCGGATCACCAAACCCACGCACACCCCGCAGCGTGCCGAAGTAGTGGTCGAAAGAGCGGTTCTCCTGGGTCAGGACGACGATGTGCTGCACGTCCTTGATGGTGCCCGTGCGGTGGTGGGCCGGCACGGCCAAGGCTTTTTGAATGCTGTCTGGCAAGGCCGCCAGCGTGCCAGTGGCAGCCAGGGCTTTCAGAACTTCACGGCGTGAACGCGACTCTCGGGACATGGTGCTCTCCTGGGCGGGCAAGTGCTGCACGCGAGGCTAGGCCTGAGCCATGTCAGCGCTGTGACGCACCCGAGCTGCCCACTGGGTTGATGCCGCGCCAGGGCCCATGCGAATCAGGGGGAGGCAGGGTGGGGACCACCCCGGCCATGCCTACACTGCCGCCTCTGTTTGGCAACCCGTATTGAGAGAGGTCCCCCGTGTCATCGCATGGTTTTCACGTCCACGGCCCGCACGACCACGAGCTTGAACACGCTGCCCAGCACGGGCAGTCCGACCGCTTCGCCGGTACCATTGCCGTCACCACGGCCATTCTGGCCACCGTCGGGGCCTTGTTCGCCTACCAAGGTGGCGCCACCCAGGCCAACGCCGCGCTCTACAAAAACAACGCCGCCATTGCCAAAACCGAAGCCGCCAACCAATGGGCCTACTACCAGGCCAAGGGCAGCAAGCAAAACCTCGCCGAATTGGGGGCCGAGCTGGTGAGCGACGAGCGCCGCGCCCGCTTCGTGCAAAGCGCTGAGCGCTACAAGGCCGAGAAAGAGCCCATCAAAGCCAAGGCCGAAGCGCTGGAGCAAGAGGTCAAAGACTGGAACGAAAAGTCCGACGCCCAAATGCACCAACACCACCGCTGGGCGCAGGCCACCACGGCGCTGCAAATCGCCATCGCCCTGGCCGCCATCGCCCTGCTCACCAAACGCGACTGGCTCAAATGGGGCGTGTTCGGCGTGGCCGGTCTTGGGCTGGCGCTGGGTGCTGCCGCCGCGCTGCACCTCTGATCCGCACGGCGCTTCAGCCCTTGCGGCCCTTCACCGCATGGGCGCGCGCGCTGCACAGCACGCTGCCATCGGCCTGCAGGGGCAGCCGCTCGCGCAGCCGCGCCTGCAAGTCTTTGAGCTGCGGTGGCGTCAAAGCTTTCAATTCGGCAGAGAGACTGGGCGAGCACAGCAGCGTCTGCCAGTAGTCCTCCACACTCGCGTAGCGCCGCTGCACGGTGAACACCGTGGTCTGCACCTGCGTCAGCCCGGCTTGGGTCCACAGCGCTTGCAGTGTGGGCAGGTCTGAGGCCTCCGGGCTGGGCGGCAGCACCACCGGGCAGCCCAGTTCACGCAGCAGCTGTTGCGCCAGGTGGTAGGGGAAGCCACCGCCAGCCATGTCCCAGGCGTAAGCGCTGGCCCAGCCGCCCGGCGCCAGCACGCGCACCATCTCCGCCACACCGCGGGCGGGCTCGGGCACGAAGAAGATCACCAACGGCATCACCGCCTGATCAAACTGCGCCGCCGCATAGGGCAGGGCCATCGCGTCGCCCAGCGCCCACTGCGCGGGGGGCTGCAGCGTGCGCTGGCGCGCGTAAACAAGCTGCGCGTCTGAAGGGTCCACGCCATGCAGCGCTGCGGGTGCCGCATGCTGCGCCACCCAGGCCGTGAACGCCCCACTGCCGCAGCCCACATCCAGCCAGCGCTGCCCAGCCGCTGGCGCCAGCCAATCCAGAAACTGCCGCCCCACCTCGGTGCTCCACGCGCCCATATAGCGCTCGTACTCACTGCCGTCATTGAAGCGGATGGGGGCGGTGGAGGGCTCAGGCACGGCAGTGGGTGGGGGCATCGGGGGCTTTCAAGAATGCGGCCAGGCGCTGGCGTCGAGGCTCTCAGCCTGTGCAGAGACGCCTAGCCTAGCGCAGCGCGAGTGCTGACCGGGAGGGGAGCTCCCCTCACACCCCCCGCGCCCGATCTGCCGCAAAGCGCTGCAGGAAGCCGGCGAAGTCGTCTGCGTCCAGGGCGTCGCGGACTTCTTGCATGAGGTTGAGGTAGTAGTGCAGGTTGTGAATGCTGGTGAGCATGGGGCCCAGCATTTCGCCGCAGCGGTCGAGGTGGTGCAGGTAGGCGCGGCTGAAGCCGCCGCTGACGCTGCCGTCGGGGTGGGTGATGCCGCGGCAGGTGTAGCAGCTGCAGGTGGGGTCGACGGGGAGTTCGTCGGCTTTGTAGCGGCTGTTGCGCAGGCGCAGGTCGCCGAAGCGCGTGAAGAGGTGGCCGTTGCGGGCGTTGCGGGTGGGCATGACGCAGTCGAACATGTCGATGCCTTGGCGCACGCCTTCGACCAGGTCTTCGGGCGTGCCCACGCCCATCAGGTAGCGCGGCTTGTTCGCGGGCAGGCGGTGCGCGGTGTGGTCGAGGATGCGCAGCATGTCGGCCTTGGGTTCGCCCACGGAGAGGCCGCCGATGGCGTAGCCGGGCAGGTCCAGGTCCACGAGGCCGGCCAGGGAGTGGTCGCGCAGGCCTTCGAACATGCCGCCTTGCACGATGCCAAACAGCGCGTTGGGGTTGGCCAGGCGCTGGAATTCGTCCAGGCAGCGGCGCGCCCAGCGCAGGCTCATCTCCATGCTCTTGCGCGCTTCGAGTTCGGTGGTGAGCTGGCCTTTGGTTTCGTAGGGCGTGCACTCGTCGAACTGCATGACGATGTCGGAGTTGAGCACCGTCTGGATTTGCATGGAGATTTCGGGCGTGAGGAAGAGCTTGTCGCCGTTGACTGGGCTGGCGAACTTGACGCCTTCCTCGCTGATCTTGCGCATCTCTCCGAGGCTCCAGACCTGGAAACCGCCGCTGTCGGTGAGGATGGGCTTGTCCCAGCCCTCAAAGCGGTGCAACCCGCCGAACTGGCGCATGATGTCCAGCCCCGGGCGCATCCAAAGGTGGAAGGTGTTCCCGAGGATGATTTGCGCGCCCATGTCGTGCAGCGAGCGCGGCATCACGCCTTTGACCGTGCCATAGGTGCCCACGGGCATGAAGATGGGCGTTTGCACCACGCCGTGGTTGAGGGTCATGCGGCCGCGCCGGGCGCGGCCTTCCGTCTTGAGCAGTTCGAACTTCAGCATGGGGCGGGATTGTCTCAGGGCCAGCCCCCGCGCGGGAGCCTTACCCGAGTGGGCCGCACTGCGGCGGCGCTCACCACTGGATCACGAACATGGCGCCGCCATCGGGCGGGCTGACGTGGCGCACGCTGGCGCCCATGCCCAGCAGCAGGTGGCGCACCACGGCCAGGCCGATGCCGCGGCCCGCCGCCTGGCCGCTGAAGAAGGGCACGAAGATGTGGGGGCGCAGGGCCGGGGGCACGCCCGGGCCGTTGTCGCGCACGCTCAGCTGCAGCCGCCCGTTGCTGGCCCAGGCACTGCGCACTTCCAGGCGCGGGGCGGCCAGGCCTGCGGTAGCTTGTTCGGCGTTGCGGATGAGGTTGAGCAGCGCTTGCTCCAGCTGCGCGGCGTCGGCCAGCAGCTGCGCGCCGCCGCAGCCTTGCTCGAACACGGCGCTGCCGCCGCGCGCCGCCCAGGCCGGAGCGCACATGCGCGCCAGGCGCTGCAGCACCTCGTCCAGGCGCAGCGGTGCGAGCTGCGGTGCGGGCCAGTCGCTGAGGCTGCGAAAGCGCGCCACAAAGTCCGAGAGGCCCTCGGCGCGGCGTGCCACGGTGTCAACGGCCAGCTGCAGGTCTTCGCTGAATTCGGGGTCGCTGGTCAGCGCTGCGGGGCTGTGCAGCAGCATGCTGGCGGCCTGGCGTGCGAGCGCGCCTATGGGGGTGAGTGAGTTCATGATCTCGTGGGTGAGCACCTGCACCAGCTGCCGCCAGGCCTCGTAGGTCTGCGTCTGCAGCTCGGTCTCCACCGGCTGCAGCGCCAGCAGCGCGCCCGCGCGGGCCTCCCAGCGCCAGGGCGTGGCCGAGAGCAGGCAGCGCTGCGGGCCTGCGCCCAGATCCAGCTCCACCAAGCGGCGGCGGCTGGGCTGGGTGGCCAGGCTTTCTTGCAGGGTTTGCAGGGCGCTGGCCTGGGCGAGCGCACCCTGCCAGCGCCGCGCCATGTCGCTGAGCGGCTGCAGCGTGGCGGCTTGTCCGAGGCTGGCATCCTGCCAAGCCCACAGGGCCACGGGCGCCAGAGACAGATGCAGGGCCGCCTGCTGCGCCTGGGCGCTGTGGCGCTGAAGCTCGCGCTGGCGCTGCTGCCACTCGGTTTGCTGGGCGCGCAGCGTTTGCTGCTCCTGGCGCAGGCCCTGGGTGAGGCGCCGCCAGGCCCACACCACCAGGCCCAGGCCTGCCAGCGCTGCGCTCAGGGCCAGCAGCTGCAGGCGCGGCACCCCGGCGCAGTGGCCCCAGGCGGCGGCACCGGCCAGGCACAGCAGCACGCCCAGACCCAGCGCCAGCGAGGTGCGCTGCAGCGGCAGGGGGGTGTCAAAGCCCATGTTTGTCCAGCCGCCGGTACAGCGCCGCACGCGACAGCCCCAGCTGCCGTGCCACTTCGCTGAGGTTGCCGCGGGCGCGTGCCAAAGCGCTGTGCAAGGCGGCGCGCTCCTGCTCGGCCAGGGTTTGTGGTGCCGCTGCAGGGCTGGGCTCACAGGCTTTGGGTGTGGCTGTGAGTTGGAAGTCTTGAACCCGCCATTGCGCGCCCTGGCCCAGGATGACGGCGCGCTCGCAGGCATGGCGCAGCGCGCGCACATTGCCCGGCCAGTCATGCGCTTGCAGGGCTTGCAGCGCGTCCGGGGCCAGGGGCCGAGGGGCTTTGCCGTACTGCGCGGCGTAACGCGCCAGGTAGTGTGTGGTGATGAGCGCAATGTCCTCGCGGCGCTGGCGCAGTGGCGGCACGCGCAGCACCAGGGTGTTGAGGCGGTGCAGCAGGTCCGGGCGAAAGCGCTGCGGGTCGTGCAGCGCGGCGTCGTCCAGATTGGTGGCGCTGAGCACGCGCGCCAGCAGCGGCTGGGCTTGGTCCGCGCCCAGCGGCGTGAACTCGCGCCGCTCCAGCACTGCCAGCAGCGTGGCCTGGCTGTTGAGCGAGAGGTTGCCAATCTCGTCCAGCAGCAGCGTGCCCTGGCCGGCTGCGGCCAGACGCCCGGCGCGGTGCTCGCGGGCGTCGGTAAAGCTGCCACGTCGGTGCCCGAAGAGCTCACTCTGCAGTGTGCTGTCGGCCAGGCTGCCCAGGTCTATGGGGTGAAAGCTCCCGCGCGCGGCGCGTGCCGATTGCCGGTGCAGGGCCTGTGCCACCAGCTCCTTGCCCACGCCCATCTCGCCCAGGATGAGCACATTCGCTTCGGTCGGGGCCACCGCGGCCAGGGTGCGGCGCAAATCGACCATGGCGCTGGACTGGCCGATCAAACCATCCACCTCCTGCGCGCCCGAGCTCGCTGCCGCCTGGCCGGCCAGCGCTGCTTGCACCGCCGCCAGCAAGCGCGTGGTGTCCCAGGGCTTGGTGATGAAATCGACTGCGCCGGCCTGCAGTGCGCGCACGGCCAGCTCAATCGCGCCGTAGGCCGTGAGCGCAATGATGCGTGGCGGCTGCGTCAGCTGTTGCAGTGTGCTGATGAGTGCCAAGCCCTGCTCGCCATCGCTACGCCCCGGGCTGTGGTTCATGTCCAGCAGCACCACGCCACCCCCGGGCCCCTGCGCCAATGCCTGCAGCAGGCTCGCCGGGCGCTGGTGCACCTGCACTGCCCCAAAGCGCCGCCGCAGCAGCAGGCGCAGCGCCAAGCCCACATCGGCGTCGTCATCCAACACGTGCAGAGGCAAATCAGGGGCGGCACATTCCTTCATGGGCGGCGATTACACCAAACCCCTTCGCAGCAGCCCAGCCGGGTGTTCGGAAGCGGACAGGGGAGGTGGGCGCGGCGTCCGCTTGCGCACAGGCGCCGCTGGGGCTGGGGCGGTTGGCGCCAGGAGCATGGGGCTGGCACAGGCCTTGCTCAGCGTTGGGGCATGACTGTCCAGAGTTCCTCCATCGATGCCGCACGCCCCGCCAGCGGTGCGGCCATGGACCGCGCCTTGCCTGCGCCCAGCCGCTGGCGGCGTTGGCGCTGGGTGGGCCTGGGCAGTGCTGCGCTGCTGCTGGGCGCACTGGCACTGTGGTGGCATTGGCCGCAAGGCGTGGCTGTGCCGGCTGAGGGCTTGCAAATTCATGTGCTGCGCGCTGCCCCGTTTGAGGACTTGCTGCTGGTGCGCGCGCAGGCCACGCCCGCGCAGGCGCTGATGCTTGACGCCACCGAGCCCGGCCGCGTGGAGGCCGTGCTGGCGCATGAGGGGCAGCGCGTGCATGCCGGTGACTGGCTCTACCGCTTGAGCAATCCGCAGCGCGACCAAGAGCTGATGCAGCGCAGCGCCGAGCTGGCACAGCAAACTGCCAATGCCGCCCAGTTGCACACAGCCCTGGCCCAGGCGCAGAGCCAATGGCGGCGCGAGTTGGCACAGGCCGAGCACGAGGCTGCGCAAGCCAGTCTCAATGTGGAGCGCCAGCAAGCGCTGGCAGCGCAGGGCTTTGTCTCGCCCAGCGTGCTGGCTGATGCCCAAGCCCGCGCACAGCTGCAGCAGCGCTTGCTTGTGCAGTTGCGCCAAGACGGTGCGGCCGAGATGCTCACGCGCCAGCGCAGCGCCGCACAAATGACGCAGGCCGTGCATGAGTTGCAGCGCAATTTGCAGTTCCTGCGCCAGCAGGCCCAGCAGCTGCAAGTGCGCGCGCCACGCGACGGTGTGCTCAGCGACTTCAAGCTGCAAGTCGGGGCCAGCGTGCGGGTGGGCGAGCGGCTGGGTCGCATCGTCAACCCTCAAGACCTGGTGCTGCGCGCCGGTGTGGACGAGTTCTACCTGCCGCGCGTGCAGCTGGGCCAATCGGCGCGCGTCACCGACGGGCCTTGGCAGCAGCAGCGCCTGCGCGTGAGCCGCATCACGTCTCAAGTTAGCGAGGGTCGATTTGAGATCGAGCTGGCGCCTGAGCCGGGCGCTGGCGCGGTGGCGCTGCAGCCTGGTCAGGCCCTGCATGCCCAGCTGCAGCTGGCGGACTCGGCGGGGGCCGCAGTGCTGCAGCTGCCCGATGGCCGCTACCTCAGCGAGGCCGAGGGTGCGGTGTTTGTGCTCGATGCCGACGGGCGCCATGCGCGGCGCCGCACGGTGCGTTTGGGCCGCCGCAGTGCGGGCCAGGTGGAAGTGTTGGCGGGCTTGCAGGCGGGCGAGCGCGTCATCACCAGCTCCCTGGGCGCGTCCGCACAGGCCACCGTGCTGCGCCTGCCTTGATACTCATGCCAACAAGGGGTTACCCATGATTCGACTGCGCAATATTTCCAAAACCTACCGCACCGAGGCGGTGCTGACCACGGCACTGGACCAGGTGGATCTGGATATCGCGCCGGGTGACTATGTGGCCATCACCGGCCCCTCGGGCTGTGGCAAGTCCACGCTGCTGGGGGTGCTGGGTTTGCTCGACGCACCCAGCCAAGGCCAGTACTGGTTTGACGGCCAGGAGGTGAGCCGCTGGAGCGAGCGCGAGCTCAGCGCGCTGCGCCGCCAGCGCATCGGTTTTGTGTTCCAGAGCTTCAACCTCATCGACGAACTCAGCGTCGAAGAAAACGTGGCCTTGGCCTTGGACTACCAGGGATTGGGGCGGCGCGAGCAACGCCTGCGGGTGGCTCAGGCGCTAGACCGGCTGGGCCTGAGCCACCGTGCCCGTCACCGGCCCGCCCAGCTCTCCGGGGGGCAGCAGCAACGCTGTGCCCTGGCCCGCGCCCTGGCTGGCAACCCCGCGCTGTTGTTGGCCGACGAGCCCACCGGCAACCTCGACAGCGCCAACGGTCAGGAGGTGATGCAGCTGCTGCGTCAGCTCAACGACGAAGGCACAACTTTGGTGGTGGTGACACACGATGCCTTGCACGCAGCCCAAGCGCAGCGCACCGTGCGCTTGCTGGATGGCCGCGTGCTGGTCGATGCGCTGGCTGCGTGAAGGGGGCTGGATATGTCGCGAATCTCTCTGGCCTCCTTGGGCTACGCAGCGCTGCATGCCAGCGCCCTAGACCTGCGTGTGGCTTGGCGCCAGCTGCGCGCACGGCCGCTGCATATGGTGGTGCTGCTGCTGGGCCAGGCGCTGGGGCTGGGGGCCGTGCTGCTGGTGGCCGCGCTGTACTTTGACCGCACCCAAGTGAGCCAGGGTGTGCCCGAGCCCGACCGCGTGATGCTGCTGGACTTTCAGATGAATCTCCCCGGCGATGGCGGCGCTTGGATGGTGGGCACGCCGTATGCGTTTTACGAGGGGCTCAAGACCGCGCGGGCGCCGCTGGCAGGGCTGTCGCGTTTTGAGGTGAACCAGCGCCGGGTGCAAGTGCAGGGCCGCGCGCAGGACTTGGCGCTGGCGCTGGCCGATCCTGATCTCGTGCCCATGTTTGGGCTGCGAGCCCTCCACGGCGATGCGCGCAGCGCGTTGCGCCAGCCCCAGCAGCTGGTGCTCAGCGCTCAGGCCGCCCGCGCCTTGTTTGGACGGGAAGACGTGCTGGGCCAGGCCGTGCAACTGCGCCATGCCCGCCAGTGGGTGACGCTGAGTGTGGGCGCTGTGGTGGCGGATCTGCCCGAAGGTCATCTGGTGCAAGCCCAGGCTTACATCAGCGCCGACAGCCCGGCGTCCGGGCTTGGCGAGCAGGACCGCAGTGCCTGGACCTGGTTGTCGGGCCGCGTTTATGCGCGGCTGGCGCCGGGCGTTCAGGCGCCGCAGCTGGCCGCCCTGGCGCAGGGCCTGCTGGAACAAAGCCCCGTCTACCAGCATGACCTTCCCCCCGAGGCCAAGGCCGATGGGCGCAAAGGCGCCCTTGTGCGGGCCCTGCCCATTGCTCGCATTCCATTTGAGGGAGCCGGCCAGCGGACCTTGCTGCAGCTGCACGCCCTGGCGGCGCTGGCGGCCTTGGTACTGGTGCTGTCCACGGCCAATGTGCTCAATCTCAACAGCGTGCGGCTGCTGCAGCGCCAGCGCGAGATGGCTGTGCGCAAATCGCTGGGTGCCAGTCCAGCCAGGCTGACGGCCCAGTTCGCGGCCGAGGCCCTGTTGCTCAACGTCCTGGCTGCGTTGCTGGGCTTGGGGCTGGCTTGGCTGCTGAGCCCTTGGTTGGCGGGTGCATTGAAGCTGCCCGCACCCCCGCAGCTGGGCCAAGGCTTGGGCTGGGCCGCAGCGGTGCTGTTGGCCTTGCTGGTGAGCAGCCTGACCACGGCACTGCCCGCCTGGCAGGCCTGGGCCTTGCGCAGCACGGAGGCCTTGCAAGGCCGCCAGGCCAGCGAAAGCCCGCTGCTGCGCCAGGTGCGGCGTGGGCTCACGGTGTTGCAGTTCGCCATTGCCCTGGGCACGGGCACGCTGGCCCTGGTGGTGGCTTGGCAAAACCAATATGGGTTGGATCGCGACATCGGCCTGCGCACACAGGACATCTACACCCTTGGGCTGCCCGAGAGCGTCAGCGATATGCAGCGCAACACCCTCACGCAGCGTCTCGCCCAGCTCCCCAGTGTGCAAGGGCTGGCCCTGGGACTGTCAGCACCTGCGGGTGGACGCTTGGATGTGCAAATGAGCGTGAGCCATCAAGGGCGCAAAGCAAAGCTGAAGCTCTTGTACGGCGAGCCGGGCATGCTGTCGCTCTATGGCCTGCGGCTCTTGGCCGGGCAGCCCCAGGCCCAGGCTGAAAACCCAGTGGTGCTGGACGAACGCGCCCTGCGTGCCCTGGGTTTTTCCACCCCGCAAGAGGCACTGGCTCGGGGGCTGAGTGGCATGGGCAAAACCTACACCGTGGTGGCCGTTGTGGCGGCCTATACCCAGGAGGCCACGCGCGAGGCGGTCATGCCCCAGATGCTGGTGCTGATGCCTCCGCATTGGCGGGGGAACGAGCGTATCGAGCAGTTGCCCCCTGTGCTGTCACTGCGCACACGCGACCCGGCTGCGCTGCGCAGTGGCATCGCGCAACTCTGGCCCAGCGTCTTCGCCGACGAGCCCTGGACGCTGGAACATCTGGATGAGGTGCGCCAACACCGCTACGCCACCGACTTGCGCATCGGCGCGCTGGTGGCTGGGGTGAGCGGCCTGTGTGCGCTGCTGGCGGCGTTCGGTCTGTATGCGCTGGCCCAGCACACTGTGCAGCGCCGCCGCCTGGAGCTGGTGCTGCGCAAGCTCCATGGCGCCTCGCCCTGGCAGCTGCTGCCCACGCTGTTGGGTGAAGTCCTGGTCCTGGTGCTGCTGGCGGCGCTCCTGGCTCTGCCACTGGCGCAGTGGCTGGCCAGCCTGTACCTGAGCGACTTTGTCGACGCCATTGCGCCTGGCCCCTGGCCTGCGCTGGCGGCCCTGCTGGCCTTGCTGTTGCTGGTGGGCTTGGCCGTGGTCCAACAGCTGCTGCAGGCGCTGCGTTTGCGCCCCATGGCCTTGCTGCAAGGCTGAACGCCAACGTCCCCGGTCCTTGGCGGGGTGCTGAAACGAAAGCAACTGTTTGTATCTCGACCCCTGGGCAGGGCGGGTGAATCAAGACAACTGGTCACAAGCTGGTACATACCAATTAAGTACCTATTAGGGTCGACCATATTGCGGTGCGTGGGGGCAGGTGATGAGATCGGCCCATAAAACAGCGGCGCTGATCTGGCAGCCGCGATTCAAGGAGACCGCCATGCCCCCGTTCCACCGCCGCGGCGCCACGCCGCGCTTTGCGCCAGCTCCGCTGTTGGCCGCCCTTGCGGCTTTGTCCACCACCCCCGTGTTGGCCCAGAGCGTGGATTGCACCGGCGTGCCGGCGTGGTCTGCCAACGCGGTCTACACCGCCAAGCAGCGCGCCCAAGACCAGGGCGTGGCCTACCAAGCCAACTGGTGGACGCAGGGGCAGGCGCCCGCAGCCAATGCCGGCGCGCACCAGGCCTGGGCGCGTCTGGGCAGCTGCCAGAACACGCCGCCCAGCAACCCGTCGCCTGGCACCCCACCGGGCACGCCAGCCAACAAGGCGCCGCAGGCCGCCTTCACCAGCAGCACCGACCGCCTGGTGCTGAGTGTGGATGCCAGCACCTCCACCGACAGCGACGGCCGTGTCGTGGCCTGGAGCTGGAATTGGGGCGATGGCAGCAGCAGCACTGGCGTGCGCGCCAGCCATACCTACGCGCAAGCGGGCACCTACCCGCTGACCCTGACCGTCACCGACGACCGTGGCAGCAGCGCCAGCAAGGCGCAGAGCGTGACGCTCAACGCCGTCAACCGCGACCCAGCCACGGGCAAAGTGCTGTTTACCGTGGCCGAGCTGGCCGCCACCGAAGCGCGGCTCACCGATACGCCCCTGTTCGCGCAGGTCAAGGCTTCCGCGGCCACGCGCAGCAACAGTGTGGTGCAGGCCGTGCAGCCCGGCGCGGCCAGCAACCCAGAGAACGTGCGCCGTGTTGAGCGCCTCTTGCCGCAAAGCCAGTGGGACTACCTCTTCCCGCTGCGCCACCCCTCCTACACCTACACCGGGCTGTTGCAGGCCGTGGCCAAGTTTCCGGGGGTGTGCGCCAGCTACAGCGATGGGCGCGATGCCGAGGCCATCTGCCGCAAGTCCCTGGCCACCATGTTTGCCCACTTCACGCAGGAGACCGGGGCGCATGACCGCAACAACGTCATTCCTGAGTGGCGCCAGGCCCTGTACTTTGTGCGCGAGGCTGGTTGCAGCGAAGCCAGCTATGGCTGCCCCTACAACAACGAGTGCGCCCCGGGCACCTGGCAAAGCGAAGTCTGGCCCTGTGGCAAAGACGCGCAGGGCCGCTTCAAGCAGTACTTCGGGCGCGGCGCCAAGCAGCTCTCTTACAGCTACAACTACGGCCCCTTCTCTGAGGCCATGTTTGGCGATGTCAACGTGCTGTTGAAGCAGCCCGAGCAAGTGGCCGACACCTGGCTCAACCTGGCCTCGGCGCTGTTCTTCTTTGTCTACCCGGCTTCGCCCAAACCCAGCATGTTGCACGTGGTGGACGGCACCTGGCAGCCCAACGCCACGGACGCGGCTGCGGGCATCAAGCCCGGCTTTGGCGCCACCACCAATGTCATCAACGGCGGCATTGAGTGCGGGCAGGGCGCTGAGAAGCCCCAGTCCGTGAACCGCATCGCCTACTACCGCCAGCACGCGGCGGCGCTGGGCGTGCCCATTGGCGCCAACGAAGAGCTGGGCTGTGCCACGCAAAAAGCCTTCACGGTGGGCGGCGCGGGCGCGCTCAACATCTACTGGGATCAGGACTGGGCTTACTACCCCAATATGCCCGAAGGCAAGTCCTACGCCTGCAAGCTGGTGGGCTATCAAACGGCCTTCTCGGCGCTCAAACCCGCGGACTACCAGCGCTGCGTGAGCAAGTACTTCGACGTCATCGTCAAGCCCTGAGCAGCCCCCTCCCGCGCCTGACCCAAGGCGCGGGGGTGCCCCATCCACCGATTCCTCTGACGCCCACCCTGGGCGCTGCCGAACTGCACCCCATGCGGGGCGCAGCCGTTCTTTGTCGATTCGCTAGGAGCCATTGCATGCGAACTCCCCTCCTCACCGCCTTGCTGCTGGCCACTCAGGCCGGCGGCGCCTGGGCCTACAACTGCACAGGTGTGGCCCCTTGGAACGCCACTGCCGCCTACGCCGGTGGCACCGTGGTGCAACTCAACAACCAGGCCTACCAGGCCAAGTGGTGGACGCAAAACCAAAGCCCCGCCACCAACGCGGGCGCCTGGGATGTGTGGAAGCCGCTGGGCGCTTGCGATGGCGGCGGCGGCGGTGGGGGCGGCGGTGGCGCCAGCAACCAGGCACCCAGCGTGGCGCTGAGCGCGCCCAGCAACGGCGCCACGGTGCTGGAGGGCAGCACGCTGACCCTGAGCGCCAACGCCAGCGATGCTGATGGCAGCGTGGCCAAGGTGGGCTTCTATGTCAACGGCGCTTTGGTGGGTGAGCTCAGCAAAGCCCCGTTCAGCCTGGCCTGGACGGCCCGCGCAGGCGTGGCCGACATCACCGCCCGTGCCACCGATGACAAAGGCGCCAGCACCACCAGCGCGGCCGTGCGCGTGACGGTGCAGGCCCAGGTGGCGCAGGGCGACGAGCGCTGCCGCCCCGAGGGGCTCTACACCACGCCCGGCACTGCACCGGCCTATTGCAAGGTCTACGACGACCAGGGCCGCGAGGTCATGGGGGCGGACAAGCCGCGCCGCATCATTGGCTACTTCACCAGCTGGCGCACCGGCAAGAACGGCCAGCCCGCTTACCTGGCCAAAGACATCCCCTGGGCGCAGCTGACCCACATCAACTACGCCTTTGCGCATGTGGACGCGCAAAACCGCCTGTCCATCGGCAATGCCGCAGACCCCGGCAACGCCGCCACCGGCCTGACCTGGCCTGGCGTGGCGGGTGCCGAGATGGACCCGGCCTACAGCTACAAAGGCCACTTCAACCTGCTGAGCAAGTTCAAAAAGCAATACCCCAAGGTCAAGACCCTGATCTCCGTGGGCGGCTGGGCCGAGACGGGCGGCTACTTTGACGACAGCGGCAAGCGCGTGGCCAGCGGTGGCTTCTACACCATGACCACCAACGCCGACGGCAGCACCAACACCGCCGGCATCAACGCCTTTGCCGACTCGGCCGTGAGCTTTTTGCGCCAGTACGGTTTTGATGGCGTGGACATCGACTACGAGTACGCCACCAGCATGAAAGACGCGGGCAACCCCGACGACTTCGCCATCAGCAACGCGCGCCGCGCCAGCCTGATGAAGAACTACGTGGTGCTCATGCAAACCCTGCGCGCGCGGCTGGATGCCGCCGGGCAGGCCGACCAGCGCCACTACCTGCTCACCGTGGCTGCGCCGTCCTCGGCCTATTTGCTGCGCGGCATGGAGACCTACCAGGTCACCCAGTACCTGGACTACGTCAACATCATGAGCTACGACTTGCACGGCGCCTGGAACCAGTTCGTGGGCCCCAACGCCGCGCTCTTTGACGACGGCAAGGACAACGAGCTCACCGCCTGGAGCTACTACACCGCCAGCCAGTACGGGCGCATTGGCTACCTCAACACCGATTGGGCCTACCACTACTTCCGCGGCGCCATGCCTGCGGGGCGCATCAACATTGGCGTGCCCTACTACACACGCGGCTGGCAGGGGGTGACGGGCGGCAGCAACGGCCTGTGGGGCCAGGCCGCGCAGGCCGACCAAGCCAAATGCCCACCCGGCACGGGCGGTGGCACGGTGCAAAAGTGCGGTGCCGGTGCCGTGGGCATCGACAACCTCTGGCACGACTTGGACGTCAACGGCCGCGAAATCCCGGCAGGCTCCAACCCGCTGTGGCACACCATGAACCTGGCCCAAGGCAAGGCCGGCAGCTACCTGGCCGCTTATGGCCTGAACCCGGCCACCGACCCCAGCGACCAACTCACGGGCAGCTACCAGCGCTTCTACGACGCCACCTTGGTCGCACCCTGGTTGTGGAACGCCCAGAAGAAGGTCTTTCTGTCCATCGAGGACGAACAGTCCCTGGGCGTGAAAGCCCAGTACGTGGCCGACCGCGGCATCGGCGGCGTGATGTTCTGGGAGCTGGCGGGCGACTACGCCTACAACGCCGCCCGCGGCGAGTACGGCATGGGCAGCACGCTCACCCAGCTGCTCTACAACAAGTTCAAAACCGCCAAGCCCTACGGCGCCCAGCTCACCACGGCTGCCATGCCGGCGGAACAGCTGGACGTGCAGTTCAGCATCGGCGGCTTTGCCTTGGGAGACGCCAACTACCCGCTCAACCCCACGCTCACGCTGACCAACAAGAGCGGCCAAACCCTGCCCGGCGGCACGGAGTTCAGCTTTGATGTGCCCACCGCCATCCCGGCCTCGCTCACCGACCAAAGCGGCTTCGGGCTCAAGGTGGTGCAAAGCGGCGCCAATGCCGCGGGTCACAACATCGGCGGGCTCACCAACGACTTCCACCGCGCCAGCTTCAAGCTGCCCGGCTGGCAGAGCCTGGCCCCCGGCGCCAGTGTGAGCATCAAGCTCAACTACTACCTGCCCATGCCCACGCCCAGCAACTGGGTGGTGAGCTTTGGCGGCAAGAGCTACGCCTTGGTGCAAGAACGCCGTCGTGCAGCGGCCGGTGCGGTGGCCGGTGGCCAGCGCGCCACCCCGCTGCAGCCGGTGAAAGCCCCCAAGCGCTGATTTCCCACCTGCGCCCCTCGCGTGCTGAGCTGCTCGGCGCAAGGGGTGCATTTCCTTCTGACTCGAACCCAAGGAATTGCCATGAAACTTCGCCCGCATCTGCTGGCGCTGGGCACGCTGCTGGCGTGCGCCCAAGCCCAGGCCTACAACTGCACGGGGGTCAGCCCCTGGGCTGCGGCCACCGCCTACACCGGTGGTGCCGTGGTGCAGCTCAACAACCAGGCCTACCAAGCCAAGTGGTGGACGCAAAACCAAAGCCCCGCCACCAACGCAGGGGCTTGGGATGTGTGGAAGAGCCTGGGCGCTTGCGACAACGTTAACCCCCCCCCACCGCCCCCGCCGCCCACCGACACCACGCCACCCACCATTCCCAATGGTCTGGCAGCCGGGCAAATTGGCACCGACCGCCTCACCTTGAGCTGGAACGCCGCCAGCGACAGCGGCAGCGGCGTGGCCGGCTATGAGCTGCTGCGCAACGGCGCCGTGGTGGCCAGCCCCACACAAACCAGCGTGGTCGACACCGGCTTGCAAGCCGACACCGTCTACAGCTACAGCGTGCGCGCCAAAGACCGCGCGGGCAACACCTCCACAGCCAGCCCCGCGCTGAAGGTCAAAACCCTGGCCAGCGGTGGTGGCGGCGGCGGCAACGTCGCGGCGCCCATCGTGCTGGGCTACTTTGCGCAGTGGGGCATTTACGGTCGCAACTACCTGGTGAAGAACATCGACACCAGCGGCTCGGCCCAGCACCTCACGCACATCAACTACGCCTTCGGCAATGTGCGCAACAACCGCTGCGAAGTCGGCATCACCCAGGCTGTGAACGAAAACACCGGCGTGGGCGGCGATGCCTTTGCCGACTACACCAAGAGCTTCAGCGCCGCGCAGAGCGTGGACGGTGTGGGCGACCGCTGGGACCAGCCGCTGCGCGGCAACTGGAACCAGCTCAAGAAGCTCAAGGCCAAATACCCCAAGCTCAAGGTGCTGATCTCGCTGGGGGGCTGGACCTACTCGCGCGGCTTCTCTGAAGCGTCGCGCCCCGAGAACCGACAGGCCTTTGTGAAGAGCTGCATCGATGCCTACATCAAGGGCGACCTGCCGCGCGTGGAAGACGCTGGCGGCCCCGGCGCGCTGGCGGGCGTGTTCGACGGCATCGACATCGACTGGGAGTACCCCAACGCCTGCGGCCTGGCTTGCGGCAAGGCCGAAGACCGCGAGAACTTCAACGGCTTGCTGGCCGAGTTCCGCCGCCAGCTCGACGCCGTGCGCCCCGGCCTGCTCCTGAGCATTGCCGCCCCGGCTGGCGTGGACAAGATCCGTGCGATTGACCCCGACAAGTTCCACCCCTATCTGGACTTCATCAACGTCATGACCTACGACTTCCACGGCGCCTGGGAGCCCACCACCAACTTCCATGCTCCGCTGTACGGCTCCACGGCCGACCCCTCCACGGGCGACGTCAAGCTCTACCACACCGACGCCGCGCTGCAGGCCTTTCTGAACAAGGGCGTGCCGGCCAAAAAGCTCAATCTGGGCATTGGCTTTTACGGGCGGGGCTGGACCAATGTGCCCAACATCAACCAGGGCCTCTACCAAAGCGGCGTGGCCGCACCGGCCACCTACGAAAAGGGCATTGAGGACTACAAGGTGCTCAAGACCCTGGGCTGGCCCAGCTTTGTGGACCCGCAAAGCCGCGCGCAGTGGATCTTCAACGGCAGCACCTTCTGGAGCTTTGACACGCCGGTGCAGATCACCGAGAAGATGGGCTATGCCAAGGCCAAGGGCCTGGGCGGCGCCTTCTTCTGGGAGTTCAGCGGTGACGACGCCCAGGGCAGCCTGATCAAGGCCATGGGCAACGGCCTGAAGTAAGCAGGCCGACGGCGGCATCGGGCCTGGCGCCCGGTGCCGCACTTCAGCGCAGCGGCTCAGCCAGCGTTGAAGTCGCTGGCGGCGTGGCGCTCGGGCAGGGGCTTGTCGCCCCAAGTCCGGTTCACGCGTCGCCCGCGTTGCACGGCGCTGCGGGCGGCAATTTCGCGCGCCCAGCGCAGCACCTGCGGGTACTCATGGGCGCTGAGGAATTCGGCCGCCGTGCCGTAAATCTCGCCCAGCACCAGCGCGCCCCACCAGGGGAAGATGGCCATGTCCACGATGCTGTAGCTCTGGCCGCCCACATAGGGCTGGGTGCAGAGGCGCTGCTCCAGCACGCTGAGCTGGCGCTTGGCCTCCATGGCGTAGCGGTTGATGGCGTATTCGATTTTCTCGGGCGCGTACACATAGAAGTGCCCAAAGCCGCCGCCCAAAAACGGCGCCGCGCCAATGCTCCAAAACAGCCATGACAGCGCCTCGGCGCGCTGCGGGCCCTGCGGCAAAAAGGCGCCGAACTTCTCGGCCAGGTGCAGCAGGATGGCGCCCGACTCAAACACCCGCAACGGCGTGGGCCCGCTGCGGTCCACCAGCGCGGGAATCTTGCTGTTGGGGTTGATGTCCACAAAGCCGCTGCCGAACTGATCGCCTTCCTGGATGGTGATCAGCCAAGCGTCGTACTCCGCGCCCGTGTGCCCGGCCTCCAGCAGCTCTTCGAGCAGGATGGTGACTTTGGCGCCGTTGGGCGTGCCCAGCGAGTACAGCTGCAGCGGGTGCTCGCCCACGGGCAGCGCTTTGTCGTGCGTGGGCCCGGCCACGGGGCGGTTGATGTTGGCAAAGGCGCCGCCGCTGGCTTGAGACCAGGTCCAGACGCTCGGTGGGGTGTAGGGGGTGGTGCTCATGGGCACCATCTTGCCACTGCCTTCAGCGTTTGCGCTTGCTGGTGAAGAGTTCCCGCACATTCACCTCGCGCGGCCCTGGCCGCAGCTCCAGGGTCTGTCCGGCTTGCAAGTGGCCAGACCGGTGCACGGCCAGGTAGACGCCGCACCAGGCGCTGTCCCACATCAGCTGGGCGGCCTGGGCAAAGCCCATCACGGCATTGAATTTGCTGCAGGGCAAGCGCGGCTCGCTCACGGCCAGCTCCACCTCGCCTGCGCGCAGCACATCGCCCACCCACAGCTCCTGCTCCAGCAGGCCTTGCAGCGTCAGGTTCTCGCCCATGGCGCCAAAGGGCAGGGCCTCGCCCCAGGCGGCCACACGGGCCTGCGCGCGCACGGTGTTCCAAAACGCATAGTGCTCGCTGGGGTAGGCGTACACGGCTTTGTGCTGGCCGCCGTGCACACGCAAGTCGGCCTGCGCGTCGCCCTCCAGCCCCAGCGGCCCCACGGCCACGGCGCCCTCACGCGCGGTTTTGCGTATGGCCGAGGGCAGGCGCCGCGCCCCCACGTCCAGCTCAGCCACGGCCCCGGTGTTCACGCTCAGAATCTTCATGCGCGGCAGGATAGCAAGGCGGGCGCATATGCAAAGACTGCAGCCCATCTTGCAAAACTCTTCTTTCACGCGCGCAGGCCGAACTCCTAAGCTTCAGCAATTCCCATATCACTGAGGCAAAACCATGAGCATCGCTGCCATCAATGTGCGCAACCAATTCCGCGGCACGGTCAAAGAAATCATCGAAGGCCCGGTGGTGTCTGAGGTGGACGTGCAAACCGCTGGGGGTCATGTCCTGGCCCCTGGTGACGGGCAGCCACGGCGCCACGGCAGAGTTCATCCAGCGCTTTGACAGCGGCCACCAGCTCACCGCCATCAGCGCCTACAAGGACTACCACTTCAACGCCGTCAACGACGAAGGCACGCCCTTTGACATCGGTCGCAACTCGGGCGGCTTTTTGAACGACTACCGCCAGCTCAGCCAGGAGCTGCGCATCACCTCGCCGCTGGGCGGCTTGCTGGACTACCAGGCCGGGCTCTACGCCATCAAGGTCAACAACGACGCGCAGTACCAAAAGGTCTGGGGCAATGACGCCGGGGCCTGGTTTGCCAACGAGGCGCAGTACAAGAGTCTGGACGCCGACACGGCGGGCCGCCAGCTGCTGCAGAACTCGCTGGCCAATCTGGACGTGGCCTACAGCTCGCCCGCCGGGCGCCAGGACATCCGCAACACCAGCGTGGCGGCCTTCGGTCAGGCCAACTGGCACTTCAGTCCCGAGCTGAGCGTGACCACGGGCCTGCGCGTGACGCGCGAGAACCGCCGCAACACCGCGCAGTCCTTCATCCGCAACACCGGCAGCGCGCCCGAGCTCAATGGCGTGGCTGTCAACGGCGTGGCTCTGGGTGGCTTTGCCAGCGACGCCAAGGGCCTGCTGGGCGTGGGCAACAACGCCACGCAGCTGCAGCTGGCCGACCAGGTGGCGGCCAAGTACTTTGGCAAGACCGCCACGGTCACGCCGGGCGAGGCCTACGCCAGCTTGAGCGACAAGCAAAAGCAGCAAGTGGCCTACGCCAAAGCCATTCGTGCGGCGCAGATTGGGGTGCTGTTCGACCGCCGCGAGGCCGAGCCCTATGTGGCCACCCAACCTGCCTTGGTGCTGAGCCCCAGCTACAAGTTCTCGCCCGACGCCACCGGCTATGTGTCCTGGCAGCATGGCGAGAAGGCGGGCATTGCGCAGTTCGTCAACGGCCTGTCCTACAAGGTCGCACCGGAGAAGACCGACAGCTTTGAGCTGGGCTACAAGACCGCGCTGCTCAAGCGCAGCTTGGTGCTCAATGCCGATGTCTTCCTCGCCAACATCCGCAACTACCAGCAGGCGGTGCGCGTGGTGGACGACTACACCACCCAGCTCAACAACAACGGCCAGATCAGCTACACCAGCGTCACCGGCAATGTGCCCAAGGTGCGCGTCAGCGGGCTGGAGATCGACGGCGTCTACAGCGGCATCAGCAACACCGTGCTGCGCTTTGCCGGGGCCTACAACCTGGCCAAGTACCGCAACTTCCCCAACGCCGCACAGGCCGCAGAAAACGGCTGGGCCGGTGCGGCCCCTTATGCCGACTACAGCGGTCGCCCCCTGGCCGGTGCGCCCAAGCTGAGCTTCAACATCGGGGCGGACTACCGCCGCCCGGTGTGGGGTGACAAAGAGTTCCACACCAGTGCCAATGTGGCCTTCAGCAGCAGCTACTACTCGGACAACTCGCTGTCGTCCTACTCGGTGGTGCCCAAGTCCTGGCTGGTGGACTACGCCGTGGGTCTGGGCAAGCTGGACAAGGGCTTTGATGTCAGCGTGGTGGTGAAAAACCTCTTCAACGACAAGACGCCGCAAGCCCAGACCTGGAACAGCTACGCGCCCGCGCTGCCGCGCACCTTCAGCCTGGTGTTCTCGGGCAAGCTCTGAGCCTGGACCCAAGCAAAAGCCCGCTGCAGACCTCGTGCCTGCAGCGGGCTTTGTACTTTGGCTAAGGGGGCTGTGGCCTCAGCGCTGGGGGGCGGCGCCGTAGCGGTCGGCCTGCGTCTTGCCGGTGAGCTGGTGGGTGCGCGCCTCGGCGGGGATGGGCAGCATCTGCTGGTCCCAGTCTTCCCAAGCCTGGCGCAGCGCGGCCAGGCGCTGGGGTTCGCGCTTGGCGAGATTGGCGCGCTCGCGCGCATCCTGATCCAGGCGGAAGAGGAATTCGTTGTCGCGGATCTTCAGGTACTTCCACGGGCCCTGGCGCGCGGCGCGCTGGGCATTGGCCTTGTAGCGCCAGAACAGCGTGCGCTCCACCACGCCTTGCTGGCCCAGCACCTGGGGCAGCAGGTTGCGGCCGTCGCTGGGGTAGGCCGGGTCGGGCGCGCCACCGGCTGCGGCCAGCAGGGTGGGCAGCCAGTCCATGCTGATGCTCACCTGCTCGCTCACGCCCCCGGCGGCCACGCGCGCGGGCCAGCGCAGCAGCGTGGGCACGCGAATGCCGCCTTCCAGCAGCTCTGTTTTTTGCCCGCTGAAAGGCCAGGTGTTGCTGAAGCGCTCGCCGCCGTTGTCGCTGGTGAAGACCACGATGGTGTTGTCCGCCAGCCCCTGCGCATCCAGCGTGGCCAGCACGCGGCCCACGGCGGCGTCGAGCGCGCCGACGATCTCGCCGTATTTTTTGAGGCTGCCGCCATCGAGGTGAGAGAGGCTGCGCAGCTGGCGCGACACCGCCTCATCCCCCGGGCCTTCCCAGGGCCAATGCGGGGCGGTGAAGTGCAGCGAGAGCAAGAAGGGCTGGGCATCGCTTTGGCGGCGGATGAAGTCCTGGGCGCGCTCGGCCAGCAGGTCGGTGTAGTAGCCCACCTTCTCCACGCGCACCTCACCTTCGTAGAGGTCTGAGGGCAGATCGGCCCCCACGCCGCTTTTGTGCGTGAAGTAGTCCACCGCACCGCCGACATTGCCAAAGAACTCGTCATAGCCGCTCTTGAGCGGCCCGAACTTGGGCAGCGAGCCCAGGTGCCACTTGCCCACCAGCGCCGTGCGGTAGCCCAGGCGCTTGAGCAGCGAGGGCAGCGTGGGGTGTTCGGCCGGCAGGCCCAGGGTGTCGCTGGCCCCGGCAATGGGCTCTTCCAGCCCGCCGCGCAGCCGGTACTGGTAGCGCCCGGTGATGAGGCCAAAGCGCGTGGCCGAACACACCGCCGAGTTGGCATAGCCTTGGGTGAAGCGCAGGCCCTGCTGGGCCAGGCGGTCCAGATGCGGCGTGGCGAAGTCGCGCTGGCCGTACACGCCCAGGTCCGCGTAGCCCATGTCGTCGGCCAGGATGAAGAGGATGTTGGGGCGCTTGGGTGGCGAGCTGGCGGCGCTGGGGCGCAGCGCGCTGCCCAGGCTCAGCCCGGCCAGGCCCTGCAGGAGTTGGCGGCGTCGGTTTGGGTGTTGATTTGGCATGGTTTGGGTGGCGAGGGGGGGCTGTCGGACGCTGGCGATTGTGGGGCCACGCTTGAAGACATGGGCCCAGGAAAAACGCCTCTTGGGGGTGTCCAAGAGGCGTGGCTCGGAGGGCTCAGTGCGCTACTTTTTGAAGTCCACGTTCAGCAGCACGTGCACCTCTTCTGTGCCGGTGGCCGCGCACTTGATGCGCTTGATGGCCGGCGTGAGGTACTTGTAATAGGACTGGGGGCCGGACTGCGGCAGCACCTCGGTGATTTGGTTGCCGCGCAGCTTGATGAGGGTGCGCACGGTGCCGGGAATGCCCACGCGCTCAAACGCGTCTTCCAGGGCTTGAGCCAGCGTGGCCTGGTAGCCCGGGCAGGCCAGGGTGATGTCTTGCTTTTGCACCTCGGGCTTGGGGGCCGGTGCGGGTGGGGCCACGGGCGTGGGGGGCGCAATCTCCACGGGTGCCTTGGGCGGCTCGGCCTGGGTTTGGGTGATGGTGGGCGCCGGTGGCGGGTTCACGGCCACCTCAGGCGGGGGCACATAGGCCGGTGGCGGCGGTGTTTGGGTTTTGACGATGTCCTTGATCTTTTCCGGCTTGGGTGGTGGCAGGTCGAAGATCACCGCCGCTTCCAGGGGCTTTTTCACCACCTCGATGGCCTGTTTGGCCAGGCCCGAGGCCAGCGCATAGCCCAGCGCCACGTGCAGCGCCACCACCAGCACCAGGCCGGTGCCGGGTTTGCCGCCAGGGGTTCGCAGCTCGGGGCCCTGGCCGTGAAAGGGGTTGACGCCCGAGGGGCTGAGGATGGCACTCATGTCGGTGTCCTTTCCAGCGGTGCTGTGTGGGTTTATTGGGTGATGAACTGCTCGCTGCCCACCACGCCGACCTTGGAGAGGCCGACCTGGTTCACCGCCACCATGACCTCGGCAAAGGTGTTGTATTTGGCATGGCGGTCGGCGCGCAGGTGCACTTCGGGCGGCACGGGCTGGGTGGCGGCGCTGCTGAGCCGCGTCAGCAGCTCGCGCTTGCCCCCGAGCACGGGCTCGCCGTTGAGGTGGATGACGTTGTGCGCGTCCACATCAATCTTCAGCACCTCGGGCTTGCTTTCGCGCACGGCGTTGCGCTCTTTGGGCAGGCTCACAGGCACGGAGAAATTCACCACCGGGATGGTGATCAGGAAGATGATCAGCAGCACCAACATCACATCCACCAGGGGCGTGGTGTTGATGGCTGAGACCACCTCGTCGGCGGCAATGCGGCGGCGGTGTTGGCGTGCCATGCGTGCGCTCCTCCTGCCTCAGGCCGGGGTTTGTGCCAGCAGCACGGTGTGGAGTTCGTCGCCGAAGTGCTGCACCGAGTCCAGCGTGGCCTGATTGCGCCGCGCCAGCCAGTTGTAGCCCAGCAGCGCGGGCACGGCCACGGCCAAGCCGATGGCCGTCATCACCAGCGCCTCACCCACAGGCCCAGCCACCTTGTCGATGGAGGCCTGGCCCGCCGCGCCAATGGCGCTGAGCGCGTGGTAAATGCCCCAGACCGTGCCGAACAAGCCCACAAAAGGGGCCGTGGAGCTGACCGCAGCCAGAAAGGCCAGACCGCGCTGCTGCGAGCCTTGCACCTTCTCGACCGCGCGCTCGATGGACAGGCTCACCCACTCGTTGAGCCCGATGTGGCGGGCCAGGCGCAGGTGACGGCCCGTGGCGTCCAGCCCCGCTTCGGCCAGGTAGCGAAAGGGGCTGTCCTTGGCCAGGGCTTCGGCCCCTTCACGCACGGTGGGGGCGGTCCAGAAGCCTTTGGCGGCTTCCTTGCCCTGGCGCTGGATGCGGCTTTGCTCGACGAACTTGGAGATCAGCACAAACCAGCTGCCGCCGCTCATGAGCACCAGGATGGCGAGCACGGCGCGCTGGATGGCGTCGCTCTGCGTCCACAGCGCGCCGATGCTGTAAGGGTCGCTCACCGCATGGGTGGCGGCTGCGCTGGCGGCCTGGGCCACGACCACGCCGTCCTGCGCGTGGACCAGCCAGGGCGCGGCCAGCGCGCTGGCCACCACAGCGGCTTGCGCCGCCCGTATCAGTCGGGATTGCAAGCGCATGCTGAACCTCACTTCTTGCTGTAGATCTGGTCGAACACACCACCATCGTTGAAGTGGGTGGCCTGGGCCTTGGTCCAGCCGCCAAACACGTCATTGATAGTGAACAGCTTGATGCTGGGGAACTGCTTGGCGTACTTGGCCTGGGCCTTGGGGCTGGTGGGGCGGTAGAAGTTGCGCCCAGCAATGTCCTGGCCCTCGTCGGAGTAGAGGTACTCCAGGTAGGCGCGCGCCACCTCGCGCGTGCCGCGCTTGTCCACGGTCTTGTCCACCACGGCCACGGGCGGCTCGGCCAGGATGCTCACGGGCGGGTAGACGATGTCAAAGCGGTCGTCGCCGAATTCCTTGATGGCCAGATGGGCTTCGTTCTCCCAGGCCAGCAGCACGTCACCAATGCCGCGCTCGGCGAAGGTGACGGTGGAGCCGCGCGCGCCAGAGTCCAGCACGGGCACGTTCTCGAACAGCTTCTTCACGAAGTCACGCGCCTTGGCATCGGTGCCGCCGGGCTGTTGCAGGGCAAAGCCATAAGCGGCCAGATAGCCCCAGCGCGCGCCGCCCGAGGTCTTGGGGTTGGCGGTGATGACGCCCACGCCCGGCTTGACCAGATCGTCCCAGTTCTTGATGCCCTTGGGGTTGCCCTTGCGCACCAGGAAGATGTAGGTGGAGGTGTAGGGCGCGCTATTGCTCTTGAGCTGCTTTTGCCAGTCGGGGCGGATTTGCTTGCCACCGGCGTTGGCGATGGCGTCGATGTCGTAGGCCAGCGCCAGGGTCACCACATCGGCTTCCAGCCCGTCGATCACCGAGCGCGCCTGCTTGCCCGAACCGCCATGCGAGGCCTTGACGGTGACGGTGTCACCCGTCTTGGCCTTCCAGTACTTGGCAAAGGCGGGGTTGAACTCCTGGTAGAGCTCACGCGTGGGGTCGTAGGAGACGTTGAGCAGGGTGATGTCTTTGGCCAGGGCCAGACCGGTGCTGGACACGAGAGCCAGGGCCAGCAGGCTGCGACGAAGGATTTGGTGCTTGTGCATGGTTTGGATTTGCAGAGGTTGAAGGGAAGGCGAGCGCAGATCTCTCGCTTCGCTTGCAGTCTCAGCAAATGCCGCCCACATCGGAACAAAGACTTTCGCAATTGCTTATGCGCCTTCTGGGTCTCTGGGGGGGGGCTTTGCCCACTCAGCCCAGGTGCTGGCGGAAGAAGGCCAGCGTGCGCGACCAGGCCAGCTGCGCGGCGGCTTGGTCAAAACGCGGCGTGGTGTCGTTGTTGAAGCCGTGCTGGGTGCCGGGGTAGAGGTGGGCCTCATAGCGCTTGCCTGCGGTTTTGAGCGCTTGCTCAAACGGTGGCCAGCCTTTGTTGATGCGCTCGTCCTGCTCGGCGTAGTGAATGAGCAGCGGCGCCTGAATGCCGGGCACCTCATCGGCGGGGGCCTGCGCGCCGTAGAAGGGCACGCCAGCGGCCAGCTCCGGCAGGCGTGCGGCCAGGAAATTCACCACGCCGCCGCCCCAGCAAAAGCCCACCGCGCCGACTTTGCCGTTGCTCTGCGCGAGTTTGCCCAGGCCTTGTGCGGCGGCAATGAAATCCGCCCGGGCCTTGGTCGGATCGAGCTCGGTGAAGCGCTCGCGTGCGCGGTCTTCGTTGCCCGGGTAGCCGCCCAGCGGGTGCAGGGCGTCGGGGGCGAAGGCCAGAAAGCCGTCCACCGCCAGGCGCCGGGTGATGTCTTCAATGTGTGGGTTGAGGCCGCGGTTCTCGTGAATCACCAGCACGCTGGGCAAGGGGCCCTGTGCTTTGGCGGGCCAGGCCAGCAGGCCTTGCACCTGGCCGTGGCCTTGGGGTGAGGGCAGGCTGAGCTGCTGGGTCTGGATGCGCGGGTCGTTAGGGCGGATCTGCTGTGCCGCCGCAAAGCGCGGCGACAAGGCCGCCAGCGTGGCGCTGGCCGCTGCGCTGCTGCCCAGCAGCTTTTGCGCCGTGAGCAGGAACTCGCGCCGGCTGGCATCGCCATGCACGTAGCGGTCAAAGAGGCGAAGGATTTCGGGACTGAAGTCCCGGGCGGTCAGTCGTCCCATATCGGGCTCCCTGTCTGGTGTGGATGGGCTGCCCTGGCGCTGCGGGGCCAGCGGGCAGGTCAACCCAGCGTAGGGGCATCGGGCGCGGTGCGCAAACTTGGGTTTCGACTATCGATATGCAGCAGGCCGCAGCGGTGCCACAAAGGCCCGCGCCCGCGCCAAGTTGCTGGCGGCCAGCGTTTTCATGGCACTCGACAGCGGCACGGGCAAGTCTTCGTGCTGCGCGGCAAGCCAAAAGCGCTCGGCGGCCGCAAAGGCCTGTGCCCACACCTCGGGTTGGGCGCCAATCGGCCCCACCTTGGGTTCGATCGGGCTCAAGTCCGGGTCGATGCCGCCGCCGATGGAGGCATAGCGCATGGGCAGGATGTCGTAGGCGGGCGCCAGGCCCTGGTACTCACCGTCCTCGCCAATCAGCAAGGAGAGGTTTTCGAAGTGCCGGTCGTTGTTGCCGATCAACTCGCTGAAGGCCGCCATCGTGTCCACCTGGCGTGCGGCCTCGGCAGACAGGTATTTGTCTTGCACGCAGCGCGCGGCGAACTCGGACCAGGAGTCCCGCCGGCCGTAGACCTCATCGTCCACCGCCCCGGCCGACAGCAGGCCCACACGCCCGTGGCGCCCGATGCGGTCAAAGCGCTCCACCTCCAAAAAGACATGGCCACCGGCTGTGAGCAGCTGGGTGCGGCTGGCTGGAATGCCCACCTCACCCAGGGCCCGCAGCGCCAGGTGCTCCAGCGGCAAGAGTTCGGCCATGCGGCTGCCCTGCTTGGCAAACTTCACGATGACGTGCCGGGCGTCCCCCGTCAGCCACAGAAACTTGGGCTGCTCGCCGCCCGCGCTGGAGCCCCAGGCCGCTGCCCTGAGCTGTGAGGCCATGCCGACGTAGTGCGCCAAATCCTCCTCGGCTGGCGTGGGCTCCAGGGTGCGGAAGTCCATCTCTCTTTGCACCGCGCCGTCGCCAAAGACGAGGTTGCCCGGCAGATTCATGCCTTGGGTGAAGAGGTAGAGCACGCGGTGGTCGTCGCTCCAGTCCTTGAGGCTGGCTGGGAACCCGGGGGTCTTGCTCGCTTCGTGGGCTTGCTGGCGGCCCAAAAAACCGGACGGTGCCGCAAAGCTCATATAAGGCGGCAAGCCCTCGTAGAGCTGCACCGCATGGCCGCTGCGCTCCAGCGTGGCGCCGCCCGCCAGAAACTCCACCTCGGCAAAGGGCTCGAGATGGCCGCTGCTGGTGCAGCGGTAAATGCGCTGGCGCGCACCAAGGCCCTGGGGCAGCGCGCGCAGCCAGGCGTACCTGGGCGTGCGATCTCCCTTGATGCGAAAGCTGCTGACCGAACCCGCCAGCCGCTGAATAGTTCGCGACAGCGTCGGCTGGCTCACACCCAAGGCCGCCATGAGCTGCGCCGCCGACCGCGGCCCAGCTCTCAAGGCGCGCTCCAGCGCCTGAGAAAGATCGGCAGACGGCTGCAGCCGTGTGGTGCTCATTGGAATGGTTCGTGAATAGTTCAGAGAATTTTCCAAGAATACCGCACGCGATCCAGCCATGGCTTTGAAAGACGCTGCCCAAAGCCGACATCGGGATGCCTGACCCCAAAGACTGGGGGGTGTCTGGCATTTGACAAGTGCTGGCGGAGCGGCACTTTTGCCCAGCCGGTGGGCCGAAATCCCCCGTGGCAAGGCGCGTGCATGGATCTATTCGCCAAACGCATGGAGGGCAGGGGACAGCAAGTTACCGGACGATTACATTTTCGCGACACTCTTGCCCCTGCCTGTCGCACCCCACTTCCAACCCCTGCGAATCCAAGCGGCATTCGGTCAGTTTCGCCCCTGCGGGCCTGACCCAATTCCGCCTTTTCTATCTTCAAAATTGGACTTCAACATGAACAAACCCGTTGTAGAGGGCCTGCACCTGAGCGCCCCGGCCTACGTCAAGCACGCCCGCCTGGTGGCCTGGGTGGCCGAGATTGCTGCGCTGACTGAAGCGCGCGATGTGTACTGGTGTGATGGCAGCCAGGAAGAATATGACCGCCTGTGCCAGCGCCTGGTGGACGCTGGTACCTTCAAGAAACTCAACCCCGCCAAGCGCCCGGGCAGCTACCTGGCTTGGAGCGACCCCTCTGACGTCGCACGCGTGGAAGACCGCACCTACATCTGCTCGGCGCAGAAGGAAGACGCGGGCCCGACCAACAACTGGATGGCTCCGGCCGAAATGCGCGCGCTGCTGCAAACGGGCGACAAGGCCTTGTTCAAGGGCGCCATGAAGGGCCGCACGCTGTATGTGGTGCCCTTCAGCATGGGCCCGATCGGCTCGCCCATCGCCCACATTGGCGTGGAACTCTCTGACAGCCCCTATGTGGCCGTGAACATGCGCATCATGACGCGCATGGGCCGTGCCGTGCTGGACGTGCTGGGCAGCGATGGCGAATTCGTGCCCTGCGTGCACACCGTGGGTGCGCCGCTGCAGCCCGGTCAGGCCGATGTGAGCTGGCCTTGCAACAAGACCAAGTACATCGTTCACTACCCCGAAACGCGCGAAATCTGGTCCTACGGCTCGGGCTACGGCGGCAACGCGCTGCTGGGCAAGAAGTGCTTTGCGCTGCGCATTGCCTCGACCATGGGTCGCGACCAAGGCTGGCTGGCCGAGCACATGCTCATCCTGGGCGTGACCTCGCCCGAAGGCAAGAAGCACCACGTGGCAGCGGCCTTCCCCAGCGCTTGCGGCAAGACCAACTTCGCCATGCTGATCCCGCCCCAGGGTTTTGAGGGCTGGAAGGTCACGACCATTGGCGACGACATCGCCTGGATCAAGCCCGCTGCCGACGGCCGCCTCTACGCCATCAACCCCGAAGCCGGTTACTTCGGCGTGGCCCCGGGCACCAACACGCTGACCAACCCCAACTGCATGGCCAGCCTGGACCGCGATGTGATCTTCACCAACGTGGCGCTGACCGACGACGGCGACGTGTGGTGGGAAGGCATGGGCGACGCGCCCGCGCACTGCATCGACTGGCAGGGCAAAGACTGGACGCCCGCGATCGCCAAGGAAACCGGCGCCAAGGCCGCCCACCCCAACGCCCGCTTCACCGTGGCTGCGGGCAACAACCCGGCGCTGGACGAGGCTTGGAACGACCCGGCTGGCGTGCCCATCGACGCCTTCATCTTCGGCGGCCGCCGCTCCACCACCGTGCCGCTGGTGACCGAAGCCCGCAACTGGGTGGAAGGCGTGTACATGGCCGCCACCATGGGTTCTGAGACCACCGCTGCGGCCGCAGGCCAGCAAGGCGTGGTGCGCCGTGACCCCTTCGCCATGCTGCCCTTCATGGGCTACAACATGAGCGACTACTTCCAGCACTGGCTCAATCTCGGCGCCAAGCTCGGGGCCAGCGGCGCCCAGCTGCCCAAGATCTTCTGCGTCAACTGGTTCCGCAAGGGCGCTGACGGCAAGTTCGTGTGGCCGGGCTACGGCGAGAACATGCGCGTGCTGAAGTGGATGCTGGAGCGTGTGCAGGGCCAAGGCCAAGGCGTGGAGAACGTCTTTGGCGTGACCCCGCGCTACGAGGACCTGAACTGGGCGGGCCTGGACTTCAGCCAAGCGCAGTTCGACACCGTCACCCGCATCGACGTGGCCGACTGGCAGGCCGAGCTGCAGCTGCACGAAGAGCTGTTCGCTCAGCTCGCCCAGCGCCTGCCCGCCGAGCTGCCCGCCACCAAGGCCGCCATCGAAGCCCGCCTCAAGGCGCTTTGATCGCCACCACACCGCTCAAGGGCTGATCTCAGTTCTTGAGCGCCAAAGAAAATGCCCGCTGATGCGGGCATTTTTGTGTGCACTGGATGCCGTTGCCGGCATCAAGGCCTGAGTCGGGATGACTCAGCGCGAGGCGTTGCTGTCGCGACGGCGACGCGCCAGGGCGCCCAGACCGAGCAAGCCGCCGAGCATCAGCGCGTAGCTGGAGGGCTCGGGCACGTTGGCGGCAATCACGCCGTTGATCCAGCCGACATGGTCCACCACGGCGGTGGAGCCCATCAGGTCACCAAAGGTGCTCCCGGCGGAGGCGTTGATGTCGCAGCTGGGGCTGCTGATGCGGGTTTCGCAGAAATTCCAGCCCCAGGAATGCACGGCAGACAGCACCCACTCTTGCCCGTCCCAGACGAAGTCACCGCCCCCTGAGTCGCCTCCGGCAATCAAGCCCTCCTGGGCGCCCAGCGCTGTGCCGCTGTTCCAAAGGTTGCCCGTCAAGCCAGCAACCCGGCCCAGGGTGTTGAACTGGTCCTGTTGCGCCTGCGTGGCCGTGGCGGTGTGGTAGTCAAAGTCCGCCACATAGGTGCGGCCCACCGTGGTGACACGGTTGTCCTCGCCGCTGTAGTTGTACCAAGCCTGGTTGAAGGTTTCCGAGGTGGTATCGAACACGTTGTAGGCGTAGTGACCGTAGGCGGAATCGCCCCAGTTCGGGCTTGTGGTGCCGTTCCCGCTGGTGCCGTAGCCCGTCATGATGAAGGTCTTGCCCACATCGTTGGAGGTGCTGAGTTTGTAGCTGGGCAGGTCGGTGACAGGGGCACTGAGTTTGACAATCGCAATATCAGCACCCGTGTCCAGCGCGCCGGTCCAGCTTGGGTGCACCCATGCCTGTGTGCCCGTGCGTGTGGCCAGAGCCACGTTGTTGGTCAGCCCGAACTTGATGGTCATGCTGGTGAAGTCGTCGGCACAGTGGGCTGCCGTCAGGATGAACGCGCCTCCACCGATGAGCGAGCCGCTGCAGGCATAGGTGCCGCCCGTGGACGGGGTAAATGTCAGACGGGCCGTGCCATCAAACGCTCCTTGCACGCCATTGAAGGCCATGCCAGCAGTCAGGCGCCAGTTGCTCGGGGCGCTGGTGTTGCCGGTGTAAGGGTCGACTTTGGAGGGCATGTAGCCAGGGTCCAGAGCAGGCATGCTGGTACGGCCAGCGTTGTCCTGAAAGGCATGTGCGGCAGTACCCAAAAGGCTCAAGGTGATGAGCGTGAGCGTGGGTATTTGAAGGCGGACTCGGCGCATTTGTGGTGCTCCTTGCGAGACGGTTGGATCAAAAATCCCCAGCCAGGGCGTGCCAAAGGACTGCCGCGCAAACTTCGCGCACCCTGGAACCAGACTGGGGGGGGTGGCGAGAGCATAGGAGTTCGTGAATTAGTACCGTCTAGGGTAAGAATCACCGCCAAAGTGAGGGGCGTTTGCTTGAATTGTTTCAAACATCGCCTAAGTGGAAACAGGCCGTTAAACCGCCTGTTGCTGAGTCGCCTTCTCCCGAAGGTGTCCAAGTTGGCTGTATTGGGGTGACATGAAGCGCCGACGGCGCCTTGAGGCGCCGTCCATGCTTCGAGCGACATTCGGCGCCGCAGCGCTGTGGCTTAAAACACGCGGTAGGCCGCAGCGCGCAATTCTGCGGCGAAGCTGGGCATGCTTTCGTCGTATTCGGCCGCCAGGGCCAGCAACTCGCGCTGTGCGCGCAGCGTGGCGGCGCGTTCCATGCGTGCCTTGAGGTTTTGCAGCAGGCGAGCCCAGACGCGGGCCCCGATGGTGGCAAAGGTGCCGCCTTTGCGCACGGTGCGGCTCAGGGGAAGTCCGAAAGTTTGGGTGACGACGCTCATGGCGATTCTCTTGGTGTTGAACGCCCCGATCAGGACGCTTGGCGGCAGTATCGGGTAAACCCTAGATTGACGCCAGTGCAAGCTGGGCATGACGGCCATGCGAAACGCGCATAGTCTGCGCTCCGACAAACTTGTGCGGGCGTTCCTGGCTTTTGTGGATGCGTGCAAGCGGCTGCTGTGTTTGGGCTTTGTTCGCTGCTTTGGCTGCTCAAAGCCCTCGCAAAAGAGGACAATCGCACGCCATGAAATCCATTTCCCAGGACCTTTCCGACGCCGAGTTCAACGAGTTGGACGATTTGCTGGAGGCCGCCCCTGCGCCTCTGGAGCCGCTCAACGCCACCATGGTGGACGGCTACCTCTGCGGCGTGCTGGTGCAGCCGCGTGTGATCGGCGTGGACGAGTTGCTCGCGCCCATTTTTGATTTTGACGGCCGGCCCCTGCCGGACGATGTCGACACCGCTTGGCTGCAGCGCGTGCAAGCGCTGGTGGCGCGCCGCCACGCCGCGCTCAACCAAAGCATGGTGGAGCAGGGCTGGTTCTTCCCGCTGCTGCCGGACTTGGAAGCCGAGGACGAGCCCGCCGCCGAGGCTCCAACCACGGATGCCACGGACGCCGTCGCCCCGACCGAGCCGCTTGAAGGCCAAGCCAAGAGCGAAGGCGAGGCACCGCGCTCCATCGTCACCGAGACCCTCATGCCCTGGGTGCTGGGCTTCTATCACGCCTGCACGGTGTTCCCGCAGCTGCATGACAGCACCGAAGACTCGGTCGAGATGCTGCTGGCGCGCCTGTACCGCCACCTGCCGGCCGAAACCGAGGAAGAGCGCCAGGTCGTGGCCACGCTGGACCAAGACCACCCGCTCAAGAACGTGGACGAGGCGATCGAGGACTTGGTGCTCAACGTCGTGGAACTGCTCTCGGCCACCGAGTCGCAGCGCTACGCCGTGCCCCAGGTGCGGCGCGACAGCCCCAAGCTCGGCCGCAACGACCCCTGCCACTGCGGCAGTGGCAAGAAGTTCAAAAACTGCCACGGCGCCAGCTGAGCCCATTTGCCGCCGCTCGCACCTTCAGGGTGCCTGAGGCGGCCTTGCTGTATGCGCTTTCAGCTGCTTTCTGATCTGCACCTCGAAACCGAGGATTTCCAGCCCCAGGCCGCGCCCGGGGCGGAGTTGTTGGTGCTCGCGGGCGACATCGACAGCACCTGGCAGGGCCTGGAGCGCTTTGCGCGCTGGCCCGTGCCCGTGCTGCTGGTGCCTGGGAACCACGAGTTCGATGGCCGCGAAATCACCGCTGCCCGCGCTGAGCTGCGCGCCCGCGCGGACGCCCTGGGCCTGCGTTTGCTCGACGACGAGGTCTACCTCCACACCGACCGCCAAGGCCGCGCCGTGCGCGTGCTGGGCTGCACGCGCTGGAGCGACTTTGACCTCTTTGGCAGCGCGGAGCGCGCGCGCTCCATGCGTGCCGCCAGCTACTTCCAGCGCTATATGCGAGCCCGCCTGGGCGAGGCCGCGTTTGATGCCGAGGCCGTGCGCACGCTGGGCCTGGCGCAGAAAGCCTGGTTGCAACAGGTGCTCAGCCAGCCCTTTGCGGGGCCGACGTTGGTGATTACTCACTTTGCACCCAGCCTGCGCAGCGCCGACCCGCGCTACGGCCGCCAACCCACCACAGCCAGCTTTTGCAGCAACGATGAAGACCTGCTGCCGCTGGCCCAGATGTGGGTGCACGGCCATGTGCACTGGCGTCCCGACTACGGGTTTGAGCATGCCGCGGGTCGCACCCGTGTGGTGTGCAATGCCCGCGGACTGGCGTACAAAGGGGAGGCCGATGGCTTCGACCCCTTGCTGTGCCTGGACCTGTGATGCTGGGCTGACTTGATGTCGGTCAAGCGGCTCACCCACCGGCCTGACACACTCATATTTCACTGCATCCGCCGCCACGCGGCTGATTTCCCCAAGGAGTACCCCCATGAAGATTTTGGTTCCCGTCGATGGCAGCGCCTACACCAAGCGCATGCTGGCCTACCTGGCTGCCCATGACGAATGGCTGGGTGAAACCCACCGCTACACCGTGCTGCACATCGTGCCTGCCGTGCCCCCGCGTGCTGCAGCCGTGCTGGACAAGGCCACGCTGAAGGCCTACTACGAGGACGAGGCGGAAAAGGTGCTCAAGCCCATCCGCGCCTTCATGAGCCGTCACAACCTGAGCGTTGAATACGTGGTCAAGGTCGGCCATGCGGCTGACGTCATCACCAGCGTGGCTGGCAAGAGCAAGCATGACTTGCTGATCATGGGCTCGCACGGCCACAGCGCACTGGGCAATTTGGTCATGGGCTCCGTGGCCACCAAAGTGCTGGCCAACTGCGCCACGCCCGTGCTGCTGGTGCGCTGAAAATCCCCGGTAGCCGCGCTGCCCTCAGCTGCGGCGGCGCCCTGACAGCCACGCCAGCGGCGATTCGTTGCTGGGCGCGGCTGGGTGGGCTTGCTGCTGGCTCTCAAGGGGGTAGTCTGCCGCGGGTCGGTTGTCAAACGGCGCGTCTTCCAGCGAGGCCTCCATGCCAAAGGCCGTGCCAAGGTCGGCCGGTTCAGGGGTATGGACGGGTGGGGCGGCACGGCGAAACAGGCGCAGGGGTGAGACGAAACGCATGATGAACCTCGGCGGTAGCAGCATCGGCCCCAGAGTCGTCCTGACCTGGTTCAGCAAGCGGGGTTTGCCGGGGCTCTGAGCCGCAGTTTGCGCCGTGCTGATCGGGGTGAACGCCTGAACAGCGGTCATAGTGACGGACAGTTCACGCTTACCCAAGTCATGCTGCTGTGCAACGATCAGGATTGAGACACCCACTTTTTGGGGGCATCCCGTTGAGGGCTTGTATGGGTATCCTCGGTGCCCCTTCACCCTTCATTTGGGCTTCCATGCGTTTCGCCACCCACCGTTTTCTGACTTGGCTCACTGTGGCTGGCGTCGCTCTGGCTGCCGTTTGGCTCTCCTACCATGTGCAGCAGGTGCCCAACCAGCCAAGCCTGATTGCCAACAAGGCGCAGATGCAAGCACTCAAGGCCAAAGCCGGACAGACGCTGATGTTCACGGTGGCCGAAGCCAGCGAAGAGCGTCACTGAGCCGCGACCGGCTCCAGGGCTTGGGCCGCACCGGCCACCAAGGCCCGACCGATTTGATCCAGCAGGGCCACCGGCCCGTCCAGCCCTTCACGGCTGAGCTTCCATTGGTGCCAGTACAGGTGCACCTCCACCGTCACTTCCGGGTGTAAGGCCACCAGCTCACCGCGCGCCAGCAGCGGCTCGAGCTGCAGTCGCGGCGCCACGCCCACGCCCCAGCCGCGCCGTATGGCTTGCACATAGGCCTCGCTGGAGGGCACCAGGCGCTGCACCAGGCGCGGCGCTGAGGGCAGGCCAAAAACCTCTTGCACCCAGTGCGCCTGGGTGTCGTCCTTGCGGTTGAAGACCAGAAACGGCGTTTGCGCAAAGTTCGCCGGTGTGAGCCCCTGGGGCAGGCGTTGGCGCACAAAGTCCGGGCTGGCCGCCGCGACGTAGACCATCTTGCCCAGCGGCGTGACCCAGCAGCCCTGCAGGGCCTGGCGCACCGTGCTCACGCAGCCCAAAACCTCGCCCTGGCGCAGCACGTCGTGGGTGAAGTTCTGGTCGTCCACCACCAGTTCCAGGTTGAGGCCTTGCTGCACCAGCGGGTCCAGGGCGGTGAGCACCCAGGTGGCCAGGCTGTCGGCGTTGACGGCAATGGCCAGGCGCTCCTGCGGTGCGGCGCGCAGGCCCAGCTCGCGCGCGGCGTCGGCGCGCAGGGCCTGCATCTGGCGCGCGTAGCGCAGCAGCACCTGGCCGGCTTCGCTCAGGCGCAGCGGGCGCGAGCGCACCACCAGCAGCTGCCCTACCTGGGCTTCGAGGCTGCGCAGGCGCTGCGACACCGCGCTTTGCGTGATGGACAGGCGCTGGGCGGCGCGCTCGAAGCTGAGTTCATCGGCCAGCGCTGCCAGGCAGTCCAGGGCCGCAGGGTCCAAGGAGTTCATAAGAGCGCCTAATGTACTTGGACAAATATCTATGACGCTTCATTTTTGGCCGGAGTGTTTCGACAATCCGCGCTTTTGTGCGAGCAAGAAGGCCTGACATGACTGCGGCAAGCGAAGTGCCAGCCTTCTGGGCTTGGGGGCAAAGTGCTTTGCAGGGCGGCTTGATGGGCGCGGGGCTGATTGTGGCCATCGGGGCGCAAAACGCGCTGGTGCTGCGCCAAGGGCTGCTGCGCCAACACGTGGGCCCGGTGGTGGCGCTGTGTGCCGTGTCGGACCTCTTGCTCATCCTGCTGGGGGTGTTTGGCCTGGGGGCCTGGATTGCCGGGCAGGCGCTGCTGTTGGAGTTGTTTCGCTGGGGTGGGGCGGCGTTTTTGCTGGCTTACGCGGCAGCGGCGGCGCGCCGGGCTTGGCGGGGCGGCGGGGTCTTGGCGGCCGCCAGCCAGAGTGCGGGCCTGGGGCCGGTTTTGGCCACGACCTTGGCCATGACCTACCTCAACCCGCATGTCTACCTGGACACCGTGGTGCTCCTGGGCAGTCTGGGGGCACAGCAGCCCGAGGCCTTGCGGCCGGCGTTTGCGCTGGGGGCGAGCTTGGCCTCGGTCTTGTGGTTTTGTGGGCTGGGTTATGGCGCCCAGCGTCTGGCTGGGCCGCTGCAGCGGCCTGCCTTGTGGCGCGGCCTGGATGCGGGCATTGCGTTAATCATGGCCGTTTTGGGCCTGCAGTTGCTGCTGCAACCGCTGGCTCAGTCTTGAATACTGTGTGTCTATTGGTGCGCGGCTGAAACCGCGCCGGGAGTTTGGGATGAAAGTCGTAGTTCTGGGTGCCGGCATCATGGGTGTGTGCACGGCTTGGTATTTGCTGGAGCAAGGCCACGAGGTGGTGGTGGTGGACCGCCAAAGCGATGCCGCGCTGGAGACCAGCTACGCCAATGGCGCGCAAATCTCGGTGAGCTTTTGCGAGCCCTGGGCCAATGCCGGGGCACCGCTGAAAGTGGCCAAGTGGCTGCTGCGCGACGACTCGCCGCTGCTGTTTCGCCCGCGCCTGGACCCCGCCCAATGGCGCTGGGGCCTGAGCTTTCTGGGCCAGTGCACCACGGCTGCGTTTGAGCGCAATGTCGAGCAGCTCGTGCGCCTGGGGCGCTACAGCCACACCTCGCACAAGGCGCTGGTGGCGCAAACAGGCATTGAGTTCCACCGCATCGAGCGTGGCATCTTGCACTTCTTCTCCAGCCAGGCCGACTTTGATTCGGGCGCAGCGGGTGCCGAGGTGATGCGCCGCCACGGCGTGGACCGCCGCGTGCTCAACCGCGACGAGGTGCTGAAGGTGGAGCCTGCGCTGCGCCACTTCGGCCCCAACATCTTTGGCGGCACCTACACGCCCAGCGATGAGTCGGGCGACGCCCTGGTGTTCACGCAAAAGCTCGCGCAGCTGTGCGCGGCGCGCGGCGCGCAATTCCTGTGGGAGCACGACATCCTGAGCCTGGAGCAATCGGGCGGGCAGATCGCCGCCGCACACATCGCTCAGGCCCGCAGCGGCCAGCGCCAGCGCCTGGTGGCGGACGCCTTTGTGGTGGCCATGGCCTCCTATGCGCCGCAGCTGCTCAAGCCCCTGGGCGAGCACCTCAACATCTACCCGGCCAAGGGCTACTCGGCCACCCTCAAGCTCAAGCGCCCCGACGACGCCAGCGTGGTCAGCCTGCTGGACGACACGCGCAAAGTGGCCATCTCGCGCCTGGGCGACAGCATCCGCATCGCCGGTACGGCCGAGCTGGTGGGCCTGGACACACGCCTGGACACCAGCACGGCGCGCGTGCGCTGCGCGGCGCTGGTGCAGCGCTACGAGGAACTCTTCCCCGGCGTGGCCGACACCCGCGAGCCCCAGTTCTGGACCGGCCTGCGCCCCTCCACGCCCACCAACATCCCCTACATCGGGCGCAGCACCAAGGCCGCCAACCTCTGGCTCAACGCCGGTCACGGCACGCTGGGGTGGACCCACGGCGCGGGCTCGGGTCGCGCGCTGGCCCTGCTCATGAGCGGCCAGCGGCCTGAACTCGACTTTGGCTTCTACGGCGACGCGCTGCCGCAAAAAGCCGCCAGCGTCAGCACGGCGGCTTGAGTGACGCCTGCGGGCGTGCCTTGCTTGGTGCGCTCCAAAAACGCCAACGGCTGCGTGCAGACTTGGAAGCTGCAGCAGCCGTTTGTGTTTGGTGCGACCGGCAAGAATCGAACTTGCGACTAGGCCTTCGGAGGGCCCAATGATATCCACTTCACCACGGTCGCGTGGTCAGGTCAGCCGCGCATTCTAGCCGCGTTCCGCGCGGGCGCGGGCTTTTTAGGCTTTGAACAGTTGGCGCGCCAGGGTGCCGGGGTCGGGCGGCGCGTCGGGGAAGACGCGCGCCAGGGTGGCCTCGTTCACGCCCAGGTGCTGGCGCAGGATGGGGCGCAGCAGGTGGCGGAAGTCGGTGGTCACGCGCAGGTCGCGGCCTTGCTCCAGCGCGGCGCTGTCCAGCCCCGGCCATGTGCCCAGCACCCGGCCGCCCGCACCGCCCGCAAAAGCGCCGCCCAGCAGCCAGGCCACGTTGGCGCGGCCGTGGTCGGTGCCGCCGGTGCCGTTCTCGCGCAGGGTGCGGCCGAATTCGCTCAACACCACCAGCGCCGTGTCGCGCCAGCGCTCGCCCAAGCCCTGGGCCAGGGCATCCAGGCCTTGCGCCAGGGCCTGCAGGCGGTTGGCCAGCTGGCCTTGGGCCGCGCCCTGGTTGGCGTGGGTGTCCCAGCCGCCCACGGCGCTGAAGGCGATTTGGCAACGTGGCTCGCGCTGCAGCAGGCGGCCCAGGCGCTGGGCATCGGCGGCAAAGCCGCGCGCGCTGGCGGCGCCACGGTCGGCGGCGGGGTCGCCGCCCACGTTGTCGCGCCCACGCGGGCCGGCCATGGCGGGCATCTCAGCGGCATGGCGGCGCAGCTCGGCACGTGTGGCGGTGGCGTCGCGGTAGGTGTCGGCCAGCTGCGGGTCTTGGGCGTAGAGCTTGGCCAGTGCGGCCTGCATCTCGGGTTGGTCTATGGCCTTGGGGGCGAGGGCGCGCGGGCCCAGGCCCAGCTGCGCCACGCTGGCGCTGCCGCTGAAGATGCGTGCGGGCGTGTTGCCCAGCTGCAGGGCGCGCGTGGGGTGGGGCGTGCCGGGCAGCTCGCTGAGCAGGCGGTTCAGCCAGCCGTCGGCTGTGCTGCGCTGGCCTGGGGTGCCGGTTTCCAGATCGTCCTGCGCGTCAAAGTGCGAGCGTGTGTTCAGCGGCGAGCCGCAGGCGTGCACAAAGCCAAGACAGCCTTGCTGCCACTGCGGCATGAGCGGTGCCAGCGCCGGGTGCAGGGCAAAGAGGGTGCTCAAGGGCAGGGCGGCGTGCTCGTCGCTGCTGGCACTCAGGGCCAGGCGCGGGCGGGCGCGGGCGTATTCGGGCTCGCCCAGCGGGGCCACGATGTTGAGGCCGTCGGCCGCGCCGCGCAGCATCAGCACCACCAGCAGGGGCGGGCGCTTGCCGCTGTCGCGCGGCGCGGCGGCATGGGCGGGCAGGGCGGCCAGGGTCCAGCCGCACAGGCTGCTGGCGCTCGCCAGGCCGGTGCCCAGCCAGCGGCGGCGGTTCATGGGGGGAAGCTTGGTGTGCATGGTGGCGGGGCTCAGTGGTGCATGAAGTCGGGGCTGGCCAGCAGCAAGGCCAGACGGCTGACTGCGGGCTCGCTGGCCAGGGTGCGTTGGGTGGCCTCGCTGAGCAGCGGGCGGGCGGCTTGCAGCAGCGCCCCGCCATCAGGAGCCAGGCCTTCGCGCTGGGCGCGTTGGGCCAGCTGCTGGGCCAGTTGCACGCGCTGGGTCAGGGCCTCGGGGCTGCGCCAGGCCGCCGCGGTGTATTTGTAGCCGTCGGGCGTGGGGCTGCCGTAGAGCGGCATGCCTTGCTGCGCCAGGGTGTTGAGCAGGGGGTCGACGTTTTGCAGCGGCAGCTCCAGCAGGCGCAGGCCTGAGAGCAGCTGGCGGTAGGGCGTTTTGAACTTGGCGTTGTGCACCTGTGGGGCCCAGAACGCCGGGTGGTCGATGAGGGCCTGGGTGAGGGCGCGCAAATCGCCGTCGCTGCGCAAAAAGGTCTGCGCCAGGGACTGCACCAGCTCGGGCGCGGGCTCGTCGGCCACGAAGAACTGCGCCAGCTTGTGGCTGAGGTGGCGTGCCGTGGCGCTGTGGCGGGCCAGCACGTCCAGCGCGCGTTCGCCCTCGGCCTGGCCGGCGGGGGCGATATCGCGGCCCAGCCAGCGTTTGCGCCCGTTGTCGTGGCGCTGGGGGTCGAAGCGAAAGGCGCTGCCGCTGCTGTCGCCGCGCACGGCGCGCGGGTCCAGGGTCCAGCCGGTGAAGATGCGCGCCAGCTCGGTGACGTCTTGCTGGGTGTAGCCGCCGTCCACGCCCAGGGTGTGCAGCTCCATGAGCTCGCGCGCGTAGTTTTCGTTCAGGCCATTGGGCTGGCGTGCCGGGTCGCCGCGCGGCGGTATCCAGCCCGGCGCCACGCTGCGCACGTTGTCCAGGTAGATGAGCATGGCGGGGTGGCGCGCGGTGGCCCCCAGCATGTCGCGAAAGCGCCCCAGCACATGGGGGCGTATGGCCTCGCGCTCATAGGCCCCGGCCAGCACGCGCACCTGGGCTTTGCCGTTGAAGACATTGAAGTGGTTGAACCAGAACTCCACCAGCAGCTCCTGCAGCTGGGCGGGGCTTTGCAGCGCACGCAGCAGCCGTGCGCGGGCGTCGTCGTGCTGAACGGCTTGCACCAGCTCGCGGTGCGCGTTGTCCGTCGCGGCGGTGCCTTCGCTCATGCCCTCGCGCGCCGCGGCCTCGCGCCGCAGGGCTCGCTGCACCTGGCCGGTTTGGGCAAAACGGTGCAGGCGCTGCGCCGTGCTCAGGCTGAGGGTTGGCAGGGCGTCGAGCTGCTGGCGCAAAGCTTCGGGCAGGGCCAGGCCCAGCGGCTCAAGCTGCTGGCGACAGAGGCGCTCCAGGGTGCCTGCCGGGCGGGCCGCGCCGAGTTCGCGCAAGTCCCGCAGGCGCGGGCCATAGCTCAGGCGCTGGTGGGCGTGCAGCAGCAATGCGGCCTCGTTGCCGGGAGCCGCGTGGGCCCAGCGAAGCGGCCACAGACCCATCGGGCTGAGGCAGGCTAGCCGAAGTAGCTGGCGTCGTTCTTGATCCATCACCATGAAACATGCCTCCTGTGCGCTCAAAGTATGGTGCTTGTGCGCAGTGTGGCGTTTGGCTATCAGGTAAAGCTACGCAAAGCCTTGACAAAGGGCTGAATGGCATAATTTCGGCTTCGCTTTGTCGGGCACTGTTGTGCCCACGTCATGCGCTGCTCTGGCATGTTTGAGGGCACAGCACTGGCGCTCCAATCGAATTTCGCCGTCGCACACAAGAGGAATTCATGAGCCACAACCAGGATCACGGCCACGAGGGCCCCATCAAAACTCCTAAACAGCTGATTTGGGCGGTGGTTTTTGCCTTTGTCGTGCCGGTGCTGGTCATCATCCTGCTGGCCAATTACGTCTCCAACTCGCCCAAGCCCGGAGCCGGCACTGAGCTGACTGCCGAAGAAGCCGTGGCCGCACGCATCCAGCCCGTGGGCCATGTCGAGATCAAGGCCGAAGGCAGCGCCGCCACGCTCAAGACGGGCGAGCAAGTCTTCCAAGCTCAGTGCGCGGCCTGCCACACCACGGGCGCGGCAGGCGCACCCAAGCTGGGTGATGCCGCCGCCTGGGGCCCGCGTCTGGGCCAGGGCTTTGACCTGTTGGTGGAGCACGCGCTCAAGGGCAAGGGTGCCATGGCCGCGCAAGGCGGCGGCGAGCACAGCGACTTTGAGATTGCGCGCGCCGTGGTCTATCTGGCTAACCAGGGTGGCGCCAAGTTCAGCGAGCCCAAGGCCCCGGCTGCCGCTTCGGCGGCTTCGCAATAAGCCCAGGCCTGCTGCTGCAAAAACCGACCTCGCGGGGTCGGTTTTTTTATGGGCAAGGCACGCAGAGCACGCCGAATTGCGCCAGCAGCTCAGCATGGCTGCGCTCCTGCAGCGGCCATTGCGCCTGCTCCAGCGCCTGGGCCGCCAGCAGCATGTCCATGCTGTGCACCAGCCCCAGCGTGGGTTGATCCAGCCCGGGCAGCTGCGCGCTCAGAAAGAGGCGCTGGTGCTCGTCCAGCCAGGCCTGCTGCACGCTTTGCACGGGCTCGCCGGTGTGGCTGTGGACTTCCACCGGCCCGTCGCCCTGCGCCTGCAAGCGCCAGATGTGGGGCGCGGCTTCGAGCTGCACAAACACGCGCTGCGGGCCGTTCTGAAAAAACCAGGCCCCGCGCGCGTCGCAGAGGTAGTTGCGGTGGATAAAGCCCAGCAGCTTCTCATGCGTGATCTTGCTGCCCTTGAGCTGAGGAAAGGGCCCGGCGGCTTGCGTGCGCTCGTCCCGCATATACCAATCGCCCCGCGCATCCAGGGCCAGCCAGCCGTAGCAGGCGGGCACGTGGGGCCATTTTTTCAGCGCGGCTTTGACGATGTCATCCATGGGCGCGCAGTGTAGAGCGTGGCTCAGCGGTGCCCCAGCACGCCCAATCGGCGGGCCTGCTGCAGGCAGCGGCGGAACACCGCCAGCCCCAAGCCCAGGTAGAGCACGCTGTTGAGGCCTACCCAGGCCCAGACCTCGGCGGGCGCCATGGTGCCGGTGGCGCTGGCACGCGCGGCGGCGGCGGCCAAGGCGTAGGGCAGCACCGCCAGGGCGTTCAGCGGCAAGGCGGGCAGCGACACCAAAGCGATGAGGGCCGGGTAGATGGCCACCAGCAGCAGCTCGCTGCGTTTGACCAGCAAGCCCAAACCCGCCAGCGCAAATCCCAGGCCCACCAGCGCCGGGCTGCCCAGCAGCGCCAGGCCCAGCATGGTGGGTGAGGCCTGCACGCGCCCGGCGGTGAGCCACCCGATGGCCAGCAGGCACAACAGCAGCAGGCCCAGTCCTTGCAGCAGTTTCAGACCCAGGCGCACGCCTAGCAGGCCACCCAAGCCCAGTGGGGTGAGGCTGAGCTGCTCCAGGCTGCCCTGTTCGGTTTCCTCGCGGATGTCGTGGGCGCTGCTCAGCGCCGCACTGCTGGCAAAAAGCCACAGCGCAAAGCCTGCGATCAAGCCATCGGCATGGCCGGAGTCCAGCGACTGGCCGCTGGTTTTGAGCACGGCCAGCAACAGGCCTGCGAACAGGCTGAGCAAAAAGCCCAGGCTCACCAGGGTTTCGACCCAATAGCGTCGCGCCAGCCACCAGCTGCGGCGGGTTTCGTTGAGGGCGTGGTTCAGCAGTCGTGTCATGGATGCTCCTGGCTGGGGTCGGTCGCGACGCGGCTGGTTTGCAGATGCTGCAGATAGTGCTCGCGCAGGCTGATGCGCAGCAGCTGCAGCTCGGTGCTGCGGCCGAGCCAGTCGGCCCACAGCGCCATGAGCCGCGTGGCCTCTTCGGGGTTGAGCAGGGGCAGCGACAGCTCATTGCCCTCGATCTGCCATTCACGCCCTGTCAGCCAGGGGGGCAATTCAGGCTGCGGCTGACTGTGGCGCAGCCGCAGCCGGTAAGGGTGGGGCACTTGGGTGAAGGCTTCCCGCGGGCCGTCAAAGCGCTTGTGTCCCTGGCTGATGCACACGATGCGTGGGCACAGGCGTTCGATGAGGTGCAGGTCGTGGGAGCTGATGAGCAGGGTCTGGCCGGCCTCCTGGCAGCTCTGTGCCAGGGCCTGGAGCTGCTCCACGCCTTCCAAATCCAGCCCCAAGGTGGGCTCGTCCAGCAGCACCAGGGCCGGGCGGTGAATGAGGGTGGCGATGAGGGCCGCACGCAGCTTGTTGCCCGTGGAGAGCTGGCGCACCGGGCTGTGCACATCCCTCAGGCCCAGGGCGCGGGCGAGGTGCTGGAAGTGGCCGGTATCGAACCGCGCTTCGCGCAGGCCGCAAAAGTAGCGTGCGTTTTCCAGCGGCGTGAGCCGCTCGTAGGCCCCGCTGCGGCCTTCCAGCAGCACGCCAAATTCGCGCAGATGCGGCCCGGCTTGCCCGGCCTTGAGCACCGCGCCAGCGCGCCAGCGCAGCTGGCCTTGATCGGCGCCGCACAAGCCCGTCAGCACTTTGACCAGGGTGGATTTGCCCGAGCCATTGGGCCCCAGCAGCCCCACCAGCTCGCCCTGCGTCAAGCTCAGGTCGAAATCCTGCAGCGCCTGCACCTGTGTGCCGTCGCGCTGGTAGTGCTTGCTGGCCTGCGTCAGTTCCAACAGCGGTGGTTTCATGGGGCTCCTGGGGGGCAAGGGAATGCGGTGCATCCTAGGGCCGCTGGTCGCACCAAGCGCTGCTGGTGCGACCAGCGGCCCATGGGCTGACATGAGTGGCGCCAGCGCGCGTTGGGTGGCAGGCGCGGCTCAGCCCGGCTGCTGCGCCAGCCAGGCGCACACCTGCTCGGGCAGGGCCAGCACATGACCGGGGAAGGGGCCGCTGGGGAAGCCGACATGGCCGCCCTGCGCGGGTTGCCACAGCTGCACCCAGGAGTTGCTCACGCGCTCGGGGCTGGGCAGGCTGTGGGCGGGCACGAAGGGGTCGTTGCGCGGGTTCAGCACCAGGGTGGGCAGGCGCAGGCGGTGCAGGTGCGGCAGTGCGCTGGCGCGGTGCCAGTAGTCGTCGGTGCTGGCAAAGCCGTGCAGGGGCGCGGTGAAGATGTTGTCGAAGGTGTAGAGGTCGCGCGCGGCGCGCAGGCTTTCGCCATCAAACAGCCCTGGGTGTTGCGCCAGTTTGGCCAGGGCCTTGGGCACCATGGTGCGCAAGAAAGCGCGGGTGTAGACCTGCCGGTTGAAGCCGCGGCCGATGGCGTGGCCCGCAGCGGCCAGATCGATGGGGGCACACAGCGCGGCCACGGCGCGCACCGTGTGCGGGGCCTGCTCGCCCGCTTCCTGCGCCCAGCGCAGCAGCGCGTTGCCGCCGAGCGAAACGCCTGCGGCCAGCAGCGGGCCCGGGTGCTGTGCGGCAAAGCGCTGCAGCATCCAGCCGATTTCTTCGTGGTCGCCCGAGTGGTAGGCGCGCGGTGCGCGGTTGAGCTCGCCCGAGCAGCCGCGAAAGTGCGGCACGGCCAGTTGCCAGCCGCGTGCGGCCGCAACGCAGGCAAAGGCCTGGGCGTAGGGGCTGGCTGAGCTGCCTTCCAGGCCGTGAAAGAGCACGAGCAGCGGCGCGGTGGGCGGGGCGCCGGTGGCGGCCCAGTCCACGTCGATGAAGTCATCGTCCGGCGTGGTCCAGCGCTGGCGCTGCCACTGCGGCGCGCGGCCGTCGTGGCGCTGGGCCGCCAGGGCTGCCCAGAGGGTTTGAGTATGGCCGCCGGGCAGCCACCACGGCGCGCGGTAGTGCATGGGCGGCGGGCTCAGTGCAGGGTGGCGTTGCCGTCGGCCGTGCCCGAGCGCTCTTCGGGCGCAGTGGGGCTGGCGTGATGCAGCACCATGCGCCAGCCCTGGGCGGTTTGCAGGTAGACGTTGGTGGCCAGCAGGTAGATGTCGCGCGGGCCTTCGGGCGTGCTCATCTGCACATGCTCGGCCACCAGGTGCATGGCCACGTCGCCATGGCGCTGGCGGCGCAGGTGCTCCACGCGCACCTGCACGGCGCTGTGTTCGAACAGCGCTTCAAAGGCGGCGCGCACCTCGGCGTGGCCCATCAGCAGATTGCCGCTGGGCGGCACGCAGCTGATGTCCTCGTCTTCGGCCCAGACGGCCATCATGCTGTCGAGATCGCCGTTGAGCAGGGCTTCGTAAAACTGCGCCTCGGTGTCCTCGGGCGAGGACAGCAAGGCGGCGGTCTGAGCCTTGGTGCGCGGCATGGGCTCAGTGCGCGTGGCTGAGCGTCTCGCCCGCTTTGAGCCGGTAGTGCGTGCCGCAGTAAGGGCAGCGGCCGCCGTCGCCGTGGGTGATGTCCACGAACACGCGCGGGTGGTTGCTCCACAAGGGCATGTTGGGGTTGGGGCAGGCCACCACGCCCGGGCCCTGAACATCGTGGGCGGTGACTTCAACAACGGACTTGGCTTCGCTCATGGCTTGCTGCGGGTTTGGACTGAGGAAAAGGTATGTATCACACCAGGGTGAGCCAGTGTGCGTACTTGGGGTTGCGGCCGTGCACGATGTCAAAGAAGGCCGCTTGGATGCGCTCGGTGATGGGGCCGCGCGTGCCCACGTAGTGGTCGCGGCCGATCTCGATGCGGTCCAGCTCACGGATGGGCGTGACTTCAGCGGCGGTGCCGGTGAAGAAGGCCTCGTCGGCGATGTAGACCTCGTCGCGCGTGATGCGCTTTTCCACCAGCTTCAGGCCCAGGTCGGCGCAGATGTGGAAGATGGTGTTGCGTGTGATGCCGTTGAGCGCACCGGCCGAGAGGTCGGGGGTGTAGACCACGCCGTCCTTGATGACGAAGAGGTTCTCGCCCGCGCCTTCGGACACAAAGCCCGAGGCGTCCAGCAGCAGGGCTTCGTCGTAGCCGTCGTCGGTGGCTTCCATATTGGCCAAGATGCTGTTGGTGTAGTTGGACACCGTCTTGGCCTGCGTCATCGTGATGTTCACGTGGTGGCGCGTGTACGAGCTGGTCTTGACGCGGATGCCGCGCTTCATGCCATCCTCGCCCAGGTAAGCACCCCAGGCCCAGGCCGCCACCATCAGGTGCACCTTGTTGCCCTTGGGGCTCACGCCCAGCTTTTCAGAGCCCAGCCAGGTCAGGGGGCGCAGGTAGCAGCTCTGGAGCTGGTTGGCGCGCACCACTTCGATTTGTGCCGCCTCGGCCTGCTCGATGCTGAAGGGAATCTTCATGCGCAGGATCTTGGCGCTGTTGAAGAGCCGCTCGGTGTGCTCGCGCAGGCGGTAGATGGCCGTGCCCTGGGCGGTTTTGTAGGCACGCACGCCTTCGAAAGCGCCGCAGCCGTAGTGCAGCGTGTGAGTCAGCACATGGATCTTGGCGTCCCGCCAATCGACCAACTGCCCATCCATCCAGATTTTTCCGTCGCGATCGTGCAGGGGCAGGGGCAATGACATGGGGAGCTTCCTTAAGCAGGCGTTTTCAGAGATGGGGGAAGAAGCGTCAATTCTATGCGGCAGTGCCACGCAAACGCGGATGCCAGACCTGCTGAGGGCGGTGCCGTGGTTTGGGCCAGATCTTGTGTCGCGGGAGTCGGTGCGATGGCGACCCTGCCGTGATTTTCATCCCTGACTCACGGGGGGGGCGCCTGCGGCTGAGGGGCGTGAAGTCCTGCACCATGGGCTTGCGACCGTGAAAAAAGTCACAAAACAAGACTGGGTCGCTGATCAAGAAACCTTCAGGGAAATCTCATGAACACAAGCAAGCGAATCTTTGGCTTGGCGCTGTTGGCGCTGGCGAGCTCACCCAGCTGGGCCGACGGGGCCTGGAACTGCGGCACCATGAACTTCAGCGACGGTGTGGCCTCAGTGCCCTACAGCCTGTGCCTGGGCAGCTTCTCGCCGCCGCCCGTCACCTCTGTGGCGCAAATCAACGCGTTGTTGGGCACAGCCTTCACCACGCTGACCAAGGATGACACCGTCAACGGCACGGGCTCGACCTCAGACTTCATCGACGCTGGCAGTGGCCCCAATGGCGCTGGCACCATCACCTTCTTGCGAAGCATCGACGGGCCTTTTGCGCTGGAGCTCAAGCTGGGGCAGGAGTGGTCGGTCTACAAGTTCGACAACGGTGCCTCCGCGGGCAGCACCCTGAGTTTCACCCTGCCACCGGGCCCGCACCCGGGCTTGGGGCTGTCGCACGTGTCGCTGGCCACCTCTGTGCCTGAACCGCAGTCGATGGCCCTGATGCTGGTCGGGCTGTTGGCGGTGGGCGGGATGGCGCGGCGTCGGCAGCCGCGCTAGAGGCCTGAGCGCAGGTGGGCGCGCTTAGAGCTCGCGCACCCGCGCCATGGCTTCTTCGATGCGCTCCACCGCATGCACGGTCAAGCCCTCGATGGGCTTTTTGGGCGCATTGGCCTTGGGCACCACGGCCACGCTAAAGCCCAGCTTGGCGGCTTCTTTGAGCCGCTCCTGCCCGCGCGGTGCGGGCCGCACCTCGCCCGCCAGGCCCACTTCGCCAAAGGCGATAAAGCCCTTGGGCAGCGGTCGGCCGCGCAGCGAGCTTTGGATGGCCAGCAGCACGGCCAAGTCGGCTGCAGGTTCGCTGATGCGCACGCCGCCGACGGCGTTGATGAACACGTCCTGATCCTGCGTGGCCACGCCCGCGTGGCGGTGCAGCACGGCCAGCAGCATGGCCAGACGGTCGCGCTCCAGGCCCACCGAGAGCCGCCGCGGGCTGGGCCCGCCCGCGTCCACCAGCGCTTGCAGCTCCACCAAGAGCGGGCGCGTGCCTTCGAGTGTGACCAGCACGCAGCTGCCAGGCACGGGCTCGCTGTGGGTGGACAAAAAGATGGCGCTGGGGTTGCTCACGCCTTTGAGGCCTTTTTCCGTCATGGCGAACACGCCAATCTCGTTGACGGCGCCAAAGCGGTTTTTGATGGCGCGCACCAGGCGGAAGCTGCTGTGCGTGTCGCCCTCGAAGTACAGCACCGTGTCGACGATGTGCTCCAGCACGCGCGGCCCGGCAATCGCGCCTTCTTTGGTGACATGGCCCACCAGCACCATGGCGCAGCCCCGCGCCTTGGCCGTGCGGGTGAGCTGCGCCGCGCACTCGCGCACCTGCGCCACCGAACCCGGCGCGCTGCTGAGCTGCTCGGAGTACAGCGTCTGGATGGAGTCGATGACGCAAAACCCCGGAGCCTCCACCTCGATGGTGGCCAGCACCTTCTCCAAGTTGATTTCCGCCAGCACGCGCACCTGCGCACCGTCCACGCCCAGGCGCCGCGCGCGCATGGCCACCTGCGCGCCCGATTCCTCACCCGTCACATACAGCACCCGTGTCTGGCGCGACAGCGCCTCGAGGGCTTGCAGCAGCAGCGTGGACTTGCCAATGCCGGGGTCGCCCCCGATCAACACCACGCCACCGGCCACCACCCCGCCGCCCAGCACGCGGTCCAACTCCTCCAGCCCGGTGGGCGTGCGCTCGAAGTCGGTGGCCTCAATCTCGCTGAGCGTGGCCACCGGCTGGCTCTTGGCCAGGGCCTGGTAGCGGTTCTTCCCCGCGCTCTCGGCCACCGTCTCCACCAGCGAGTTCCAGGCCCCGCAGCCCGGGCATTTGCCCAGCCACTTGGGGCTGCTGGCGCCACAGTCGTTGCAGGTGTAAATCGTTTTGTCTTTGGCCATGGGCGGGATTGTCGCTGGGGCTGGAGCCGCCACCAGGGCGGCGTACACCCGCCCTCAAAAGTAGCCCATGTCCTGCTGGCTGTAGTTGACGATGTGCGGCAGCACGCGGGGCAGCTCGGTGGCGGGCACGCCCATCCAGCGCGCCAGGGTGGCGGCGAGTTGGTCCACGGAAGTGCTGGGCAGCAGGCGGCCTTGGCCCACGTCGTCGGGGCCGTTGACGGCCACCGCGGGGAGTTGGCCCCAGTACTGGCCGCCTTTGACAGCACCGCCCAGCACGAAGTGGTGGCTGCCCCAGCCGTGGTCCGAGCCGTCGCCGTTGCTGCTGAGGGTGCGGCCGAAGTCGGATGCCGTGAAGGTGGTGACTTGCTGCGCCACGCCCAGCTCGACGGTGGCGGCGTAGAAGCTGGCCAGGGCGTCGTTGACGCTGGTGAGCAGCCCTGGGTGCTGGGCCAGCAGGAAGTCGTGCAGGTCAAAGCCGCCCAGTGAGACGAAGAACACCTGGCGCGTGGCGCCCAGCGCCTGGCGCGCGGCGATGAGCTTGGCCACCATGGCCAGCTGCTCGGCGAGCTTGTTGCTGCTGTCAAAAGGCGTGCCCAGCGGCGGCAGTGCGTCCAGCGCGGTGCTGACGGTGCTTTGCGCGCCGATCGAGCGTTTGACCACCCGGTTGAGCTCGGCCTCCATCCAGTGCTCGCGCGGTGCGGTGATGAGTTCGCGCAGCGCATCGGCGCAGGCCTGGGAGCCAAACAGCGGCCGGGTGACGGCGTTCACCGGCACGGCCCCGCTGGTGGAGACCTGGTACTGCACGGCCTGCTGGCCGGACATGAAGACCGCATTGCCCGAGACATTGATGCAGGTGAAGGTGGCTGCGCCGTTGCCGCTGAGAAAGAGGTCGCCCATGCGCCCACCCCAGCCGGTGGTGGCGCCCTCGGCGGCGCTGGACTGCCAGACCGATTGCTGGTCGTTGTGCGAGAACAGCTTGGGCGGCAGCGGCACGCTCTGGGCCTGGTACTGGGCCAGCGTGGTGGGCTGCACCAGGGTGCCGACATTGAGCTGGATGCCCAGCCGCCCTTGGTCCCACAGCGCTTTGAGCTGGCCCAGCTGCGGGGCCAGCGCCATCTGCCGCCCGCCCAGGTTCTGGCTGCTGCTCAGCGCGGTGGCGCTCAAGGCCTCGCGCGGGGTGGCCAGCGTCTGGCGGAGGGTGGCGTAGCGCTGGTAGTTGTCGGGGTCGTAGGGCAGCAGGGTGTTGCCGTGGTCGTTGCCGCCGTAGAGAAACACGCAGACCAGGGCCTTGTAGTCGCCGGGCGCGGTGGCGGCGGCGGCGGCTTCGCCAATGCCTGCCAGCGACAGCGCCCAGGGTGCGGCGCTACCGGCCAGGCCCAGGGCCGAGGCGCGGCGCAGAAACTCGCGGCGCTGCAAGCGCGGCAGTCGGTTGATGTGCATGGCCGCCTCTTACTTCTGGATTTGGTATTCGGGGCAGGCCATCAGCATCAGGATGGCCGCACGCACCCGGTTGAGCTTGCCCGCATCGCTGCTGGCGCTGAGGGTCGCGATGGCGGTGCTGATGGCCGTCTGCGTGGCCGTCGAGATGCCGCCGCCCGCCAGCCGCAGCGCCAGGTCCGCCACCAGCGCGGGCGCATCGGCAGCGAGGGCCAGCTCGGCGGTGTAGCTGCCCTTGACGTCGCCGCCCGTGCCCGCGCCATTGCTCAGCACCGCTTGCAGGTAGTTCAGATAGCCCGCCACCGTGCTTTCGTTGCAGAGCTGGAACTCCGGGGCCGTGATGCCCTGGCTGCCCAGCTCCGAGTTCGGCGGCACATAGCCTGGGCGGAAGAAATTGAACACCGTGGGGCTGCGCAGAGGGCTTTGACCCAGGCGCGTGGCCGGGTTGCTGGTGTCGCCAATGGGCCAGAGCCCGCTGGCCGAGCTGGCCTGGAAGCTGCGGCCCCACTGGATGAAGCGCAGCAGCGGCTCGCGCAGCTTGCCCGCGCTGGGCGCGCCGCTGGCGGTGCGTGCCTCGCTGTCGAGCAAGATGGCTTTGATCACAGCCTTCAAGTCGCCCCTCTGGCCGCTGCCGTTGTTGTTGAAGACACTGGCCACGCGCTGCACATAGGCAGGGCTGGGGTGGGAGGCCACCAGGCGCTGGATGAGCTGGCGGCAGAAGAAGGGCCCCACATTGGGGTGCGCAGCCAGCGTGTCCAGCGCGATGTTCATGGCCGTGGGCCCGTCAGCGCTGGCCGGGATGTCCACGTCCAGCACCTTTTTGGCGCCGCTGGAGAAATTGGCCGCGCTGTGCACCATGGGGCGGCGCATGAAGCTGGGGTCGCTGTTGCTGAAGCCGTCCCAGTTCCAGCCGGTGAACACGCGGGCCAGTTCGCTGATCTGCGCCTGCGTGTAGGTCGGGATGGGCTGGCCCTTGGCGTCCGTCACGGGGCTGCCGTCGGGCTTGAGCTGCAGCAGCCCGATGGTGAAGAGCTGCAGCACCTCGCGCGCGTAGTTCTCATCGGGCAGGCGGCCGGTTCGGGGGTCTTCCTTGAGGTTGCCGCGCAGGTTCAGGTAAGAGCCCATGCCCACCGAGAGGGTGACGGCCCCCAGCAGCTCGCGGTAGCTGCCAAAGGCGCGCTGCTCCAGCATGTCCAGATAGGCCGCCACCGCAAAGCCGCGCCAGGCAATGGGCAGGCCGTTCATGGAGATCACAAAAATCTCCGACAACGCCAGCACCACGCGCTGGCGCAGCGCGTCGGGTGCGGACATCAGCTTGCGCCACAGGCTGTTGTCAACGCCGCCGAAGTCGTTGCGGTGGTCGGTGCTGGCAAAGCCCTTGGCCACCATCCAGTCGAAATGCCCATCGCTGGGCGCCAGGGCGAACTGCGCGTCCAGCCAGGCGGCATAGCCGCTTTGCTTGACCTGCGCGATGTCAGCCGCCGTGGCAGCAAAACCGGCCTGGGCCAGAAAGCGCGCGGCTTGCGCCTCGCTGGGCATGGCCGGTGGTGGTGGCGGGGCGGGCACCGGGGCGGGCGCGGCTGTGCTGCCCCCGCCGCCGCCGCAGGCGCTCAACAAGGCGGCCCCAGCCGCGGCAAGGGCCAGCCCCTCCGGGGGCACCGCCTGAGGTGGGCTCACGCCGCCCGCGGGCGGCAACTCAAGCACTTCAGATTCGCTCATCGTGAACTCCCGCGCCGGTGGCGCGAACGATGGCTGGGCAAGCCCCCAGCGCTGGCCGCCCAGTCTACGGATTGGATCGGGCCATGGAGCGCCTGCCGGAGAACTTGAATCTTCTTTACCTGCGCTTTACGCGTGGGGCTAACGGTGTTGCATCAAGCGCAGCGCATGGGGCAGGGAATGGGCCTCGGGCACCCAGTGGTCCAGCATCAGACCCAAGGCCACGCCCAGCACCAGCATGGCCAGAGCGGGTTTCCAGGTGCGGGTCAGGGCGCGGCGCAGCCAGCCCTCGCGCTGGCGCCGCCAGGCAAAGCCACCGGCCAGGCCAGCCAAGCCCAGCTCCAGCACCACGGCCATCAGCACATCCACACCAAAAAGTGCGAACACGCCCAGGCCCAGCAGGCTCATGAGCAAGGTGCCGATGGCCAGCACCACCAGCAGGGGTATGGCCACCACCGCGCCCTCGTCCGCATCCAGGACCGCCGCGCCGAGCTTGGTGGTTTGCCCCGCGATCTCGCCAGCGGCTTCGCCCAGGCTGCTGCCGGCGTCCAGCACATCGCCCACCTCGAAGCTGTCGCTGGCCCCGCCGCCAGCGAAATCGCCGCCGCCGCCCGAGCGCATCGGCATGCTGCACCCGGCGGCGCTGTCCGCGCCACTGCGGGGGGTGGGCAGCGAGGAAAGAACATCCAGAACATCTACCCCATGCGACAGCGCGTCCGACTCGCGGCGCAGCAAATAGCCGGCCCACAGGCGCAGCAGCCCCAGATACAGCAGATAGCTGATGGGCAGCGCGATGGCGTAGCGCAAGCCCAGCGATTCAACGCCCAGCAGTCGCAGCAGCGCAGCGCAGGTCATCAAGCCGCCCAGCGTGAGCAGCGCGATCAGCGCCACATGAAGGCGCAGCCAGTGCTCGCGCTGCAGCCGCTGGTGCGTGTCACGCACGAACTCGCGTTCACGCCAGAGGTGGGGTTGGGACTTCTGTCGGGCTCGAGTACGTGCAGGGTTGGCAGCGCTGGGTGTCATGAAGCGACGCAAGGTGGGTGGGTGTGCAAGGTGCCCACTGTAGCGGCGTGCCTGCTCTATGCTCGCGCCCTCATAGATTGGGGTGGCTGGGTGAGAGACGAGCAAGCACAACATATCGACAGCACGGCGCGGCAGGCTTTGCCGTTCTGGGCCCAGTGCGGGCAGGAGGAGGCGCATGTCGCTGAGCTCTGAGCGCTGGCTGTTTTGGGGCCCGACGCTGATTTGGGCCAGCACCTGGCATGTGATCCTCTACCAGCTCAATTCGGGCGTGCCCGTGCTCAATTCGGTGGCTTGGCGCTTTGCGCTGGCGGCCTTGTTGCTGGCGGCTCTGGCGTGGCGCCAGGGGCAGCGGCTGAGCCTGCCGGGCCGGGCGCATGCGCTGGCGCTGCTCACCGGGGTGGTGCAGTACAGCGGCAATTACTGGTCGGTCTACGAGGCCGAGCGCCACATCCCCTCGGGCCTGGTGGCGGTGCTGTTTTGCCTGATGGTGTTTGGCAATGCGCTGTCGGGGCGCTGGCTGTTTGGCCAGCGCGTGAGCCGTGGGTTTTTGCTGGCCGCAGCGGGCGGCGTGGCGGGGGTGGTGTTGATTTTCTGGCCCGAGATTGCCGCCACCGGCGCGCGGCCCACGGCGGGGTTGGGCCTGGCGCTGGGCTTGGCCGCGGTGTTGGCCGCGTGCGTGGGCAATGTGCTGACGCTCACGCTGACGCGCCCTGTCAGCGCAGGTGGTCGCCTGCCTGGGCAGGGCCTGCCCTTGGTGCCGGTGTTGGCCTGGAGCATGGGCTATGGCGCGCTGTTCATGGGTGTGCTGTCGCTGGGCAGCGGGCAGGGCCTGCACTTTGCTTGGACCTGGTCCTACGGCTTGAGCCTTCTGTACCTGGCGGTCTTGGGTTCGGTGGCGGCGTTTGTGCTGTATTTCAAGTTGGCGCAGCGCCAGGGCCCGGCGCGGGCCGCACTCACGGGGGTCATCATCCCGGTGATTGCCCTGGCGGTGTCGGCCACGCTGGAGGGCTGGCGGCCCAGCCTGCTGTCGCTGGCGGGCATGGCGCTGTGTGTGGGCAGCATCTACCTCGCGCAGCGCCAGCCGCGCCACTGAAAAGTGCTGCGCGGCGGGTGTGTCACACTGCGCGCTGCACAGGCTTGGGATGGAGGATAGACATGGAATTCGGGGTTTGGCTGGGTTTTTTCGCGGCCTCTTGGGCCATCAGTTTGTCGCCCGGCGCGGGGGCCGTGGCGGCCATGAGTTCGGGGTTGAACCACGGCTTTGGGCGCGGCATCTACACCACCTTCGGGCTGATTCTGGGCATCCTCACGCAGATCGTGCTGGTGGGCTTGGGCCTGGGCGCGCTCATTGCCACCTCGGCCTGGGCTTATGCGGCGGTGAAGTGGGCGGGGGTGGCCTATCTGATTTACCTCGGCGTGCAGCAGTGGCGCGCACCGGCGCGGCCGCTGGTGGCGCAAAGCGCTGACAAGGCCGTGGTGCGGCGGCGCACGCTGGTGCTGCGCGGCTGGGGGGTGAATGCCGTCAACCCCAAGGGCACGGTGTTTTTGCTGGCCGTGGTGCCGCAGTTTCTGAACCTGCAGCAGGATTTGACGCCGCAGTACGCGGTGATTGGCGCCACGCTGTCCTTCACGGACTTGGTGGTGATGTCGGGCTACACCCTGCTGGCCGCGCGCGTGCTGGCGGCGCTGCGCGAACCCCGCCAGCTGCGCTTGCTCAACCGCGTGTTTGGCTCGCTCTTCGTGGCCGCTGGCGCGCTGCTGGCCATGGTCAGGCGCTGAGTGTTGCGGCGGGCGCTAGGCGCACGCGCCTGCACTGATTTGGCATGGCTTGCGCGCAAAGCCTGCTGATTTGGGTGATAAAGCGGCACCTTCGTGCCGGGGCGCTGTCTGACCCCGCTGCGGCCAGTTCTGCAGGAGTACAACGCAAATGAAACGACGCCAATGGTCCCAGTGGGCCGTCTGTGCCTCCCTGGCCCCCTGGGCCTTGAGCGCTCAAGCCAACAATCTCAACCGCAGCCAGGCGGCGCCCGCAGCGTCAGCGCCGGAGCGTTTCACCATCTACATCCCCGGCAGCAGCGGTGGAGGCTGGGACCAAACCGGCCGCGCCTTGGGCGCTGCGCTGCAAGCCCAGGGGCTGGTGGGCGAGGTGGCCTACGTCAACAAAGGTGGCAAGGGGGGGCTGCCCGGGCTGGCTGAGTTTGTGCAGCGCCACGATCGCGACCCCCACGCCATTTTTGTGGGCGGCATGGTCATGCTCGGGGCGATTGCGGTGCAAAGGCCCGCCATCGCGCTCAACCGTGTGCAGCCCCTGGCGCGCTTGACCACCGAACACCTGATGCTGGCCACCACGCCCAAGTCGGGCTTCAAAGACGTTGCGGCCTTGGCGGCTGCGATGAAGCAGGACTTGAGCTCGGTGGTCTTCACCGGCGGGTCTGCGGGCGGCATTGATCACATGATGATTGCCATGGTGGCGCGCCAGCTGCGTCTGGACCTGAGCAAGCTCAACTACTTGCCCACGGGCGGTGGTGGCGAGGCGCTGGAGCTGCTGCTGGCGGGCAAGGCGCAGGTGGTGGTTTCGGGCGTGGGGGAGCTGCAGCGTGCGGTGGCGACACGTCAGGTGCTGCCACTGGCACTGTCTTCGCGCCGCGGCACGGGTGGCGTGCCTTCGCTCACCGACCGAGGCATCCACACCGAGCTGGCCAACTGGCGCGGCGTGTTCTGCGGCGGCGGGCTGACACCGACTCAGAACGACCGCCTCATCGGCATGCTGCGCCAGGCCACCGACAGCCAAGCCTGGCGCCGCCAGGTGCGCGACAACCGCTGGCAGTCCGCCCAATCTTTTGGGCCGGACTTTGCCGAGCTGCTGTTGGTGGAGCAGGCCATCGCCAACGCCGTCACCCACATGCTGCGCCTGCAGGCCTGAGGCAGCAGGCCCGGCGTCGCCTCAGCGCGCCGTGTCGCGCCAGCCGATTTCGAGCGCGGTGCTCTCGCCCACCACCACCTCGCTGAGGTCAGCGGGCATGCGGCTGTGCGTGTCGTCCAGCGCGCGCCGGCCCGCCATCAGCTCAGTCTGCGCTTGCGGGTGGCGCGGCCATTGATGGGGCTGGGCATAGCCCTGAGGGAATAGCGGCATGAGGGTGTCGCGGTCGTATTTGTCGCTGGCACCCCAGGTGTGCAGGGCTTCGTGCGCCACCACCACGGCGTTTTGCTCCGCTTGCTCGGTGCTGGCCCAAAGATGCGCCACACCGATGCGGCCTTTTTGCAGTGCGGTGGAGTGGGGCAGGGATTCCAGCGTGCTGTGCTCGGAGTGGTAGATCAGGAACATGCGCACCTGCGGCACGGGGCTGCTGGGCGGCGTGTGGCGCCAGGCCCACCAGCGCATGCGCAAGGCCCAGCCCATGGCCTCCAGCGCACTGGCGCGCTCGGGAATGCGCGGCGGTACGCTGCTGAGCGCCGGGCCCAGCAGCACGCGGATGGGGCGTTCGCTGAGCACGCCGTGCGCACGTGCTTGCTGGGCAAAGAACTGCTCGATGGCCTCGAATTCCGAGGCCTTCAGCCCGGCCACATAGCGCGCCGTGTCGGCCGCTCCATCACCCGCTACCGGGTAGACCATGAGCAGCTGGGGGTTGGACCAATCGCCCGCCCGCCACTGTTCCCAGGCTGCCTGCACGGCCACAAACAACAGCACCAGCAGCAGAGACAGCAGGCGCAGTTGTTTGATCATCAGGGCTGTTGCCGTTTCAGGCCGTGGCGTCCACGCTCACTGGCACACGCCGGGCCAGCGCGCACATCAGCTCATAGCCTATGGTGCCGGCGGCATGCGCCACCTCGTCGATGGACAGCACGCTGGCGCCCGGGCCGCGGCCCCACAGCGTCACCTCACTGCCCATGCCGGCTTGCGGCAGTGCGCTGAGGTCCACGGCCAGCATGTCCATGGACACGCGCCCCACGGTGCGGCTGCGCTGGCCGTCCACCAGCACGGGCGTGCCGCTGGGGGCGTGGCGCGGGTAGCCATCGGCATAGCCGCAGGCCACCACGCCAATGCGCATGGGGCCCTCGGCGCGGAAGCTGCTGCCGTAGCCCACGGTGTCACCGGCTTGCAGCTGCTGCACGCCGATGATGCGTGCGCGCAGCGTCATGGTGGGCTGCAGCGCCCAGTGGTGGATGTCGTGCTCGGGGTAGTCCGGCGCGCTGCCGTAGCTCATGATGCCCGCGCGCACCCAGTCGGCGCGCACGGCGGCATCGGCGGCGTGGCGCAGCACGGCCGCGCTGTTGCTGAGGCTGCGCTCGCCGGGCAGATCGCTGGTGGCCTCCAGAAACACCTGCATCTGGTGCGCAATACCGCGCGCGCCATCGGCGTCGGAGAAGTGGGTCATGAGCGTGATCTCATCGACCTGCGGCAGCGCGTTGAGCCGTGTCCAGGCCGCGCGAAAGGCCGAGGGCGTGAGCCCCAGCCGGTTCATGCCGCTGTTCATCTTCAGGAACACGCGGTGCGGCTCATGGGTTTTGTGCATGGCCAGCCAGTCGATCTGTTCCTGGCAATGCACGGCATGCCACAGGCGCAGGCGCGAGCACAGCTCCAGGTCGCGCGCCTCAAAGCAGCCTTCCAGCAGCAGGATGGGGCCGCGCCAACCCAGAGTGCGCACGCGCTGGGCTTCGTCCAAATCCAACAGGGCGATGCCGTCTGCCCCTCGCAGGCCGGGGAAGACGTTTTCGATGCCATGCCCATAGGCATTGGCCTTGACGACGGCAAATACGCGCGCATCGGGCGCCAGGGCACGGGCGCGCTGCAGGTTGTGCGCCAGAGCGGCGGGGTGAATGAGGGCTTCTATCGGACGAGGCATGGGGCGGCATTGTGCCGCTTGCGATCTGTGCGAAAGGGCGATACCCGAGGCTTGGCCTCAGCCTCGAATCGGTATTGGGCGCTGGGCGCGCATGCTATAAATCCGCCAGACCGTCTTGCCAGGGGACTGGGTGTTGTCATGAGGCCCGACAGTTGGCGTGTGAGTGTGATCGGGGTTTCATGAAAAAAGGTTTTTACACCATCATGTCGGCGCAGTTTTTCAGCTCGCTGGCCGACAACGCCCTGTTCGTTGCAGCCGTCGAGCTGTTGCGCACCGGCGGGGCGCCAACCTGGCAGGGCGCGGCACTGGTGCCGATGTTTGCCCTCTTTTACGTGCTGTTGGCGCCGTTTGTGGGGGCGTTCTCGGACGCCGTCCCCAAAGGCAAAGTCATGTTTGTGGCCAACAGCATCAAGGTGCTGGGCTGCTTGATGATGCTGTTTGGCTCCCACCCGCTGCTGTCTTATGCCGTGGTGGGGCTGGGGGCGGCGGCCTACTCACCGGCCAAATACGGCATCCTCACCGAGCTTTTGCCGCCCTCACAGCTGGTCAAGGCCAATGGCTGGATTGAGGGCTTGACCATCACCTCCATCATCCTGGGCGTGTTGCTGGGTGGGCAGTTGGTGGGCCAGCAGGTCTCCAGTGTGTTGTTGGGTATTGATCTGCCTTTCGTGGATACCGGCGTGGACACCCCGCCTGAGGCCGCCATTGCTGCCCTGGTGGGCCTGTATGTGGTGGCTGCTGGTTTCAACTTGCGCATTCCCCGCACCAGCGCGCCGCTGCAGCCCATGCGCGGCGGGGCTCTGTGTCTGCTGCGTGATTTCCAGCAATGCAACCGCCGCTTGTGGCAGGACAAGCTGGGCCAAATCTCCCTGGCCACCACCACGCTGTTCTGGGGGGTGAGCGGCAACTTGCGCTACATCGTGCTGGCCTGGGCGGCGGCGGCGCTGGGCTACAGCACCACGCAGGCGTCCACCTTGGTGGGCGTGGTGGCGGTGGGTACGGCCGTGGGCGCGGTGGCGGCCTCGGTGTACATGCGGCTGGACCGCGCCACGCAGGTCATCCCCCTGGGCATTGCCATGGGCTTGCTGGTGATGTTCATGAACGTCATCGACAAGGTCTGGGTGGCCGCGCCATTTTTGGTGCTGCTGGGCTTGATTGGTGGCTACCTGGTGGTGCCCATGAATGCGCTGCTGCAGCACCGTGGCCACAACCTCATGGGCGCGGGCCGCTCGATTGCGGTGCAAAACTTCAACGAGCAGGCCTGCATCTTGGCGCTCGGGGCCTTCTACACGCTGCTGACCAAATTCGGCCTCTCTGCCTTTGGGGCCATCACCATTTTTGGTTTGGTGGTGGCGGGCACCATGGAGTTGATTCGCCGCTGGCATGTGCGCAACACCGTGGTGTACCGCGACGAGGTCGAGCGTCTGCTGCAAATCGCCCGCAGCGACGAGCTCTGAGCGCCGAGGCGCCGCCTTCAGCGCCGAGCGCGTGACTTGCCGCTGGTGGGCGCTTCGGGGGCACGGCCGCCGTTTTGCAGCACGATGTCCACATGCTCCGCCCAGGCGCGGCCCAGCTTGAAGCAGCCGCTGTGGTTGGGGTGGATTTCGTCGTGCCAGTCGCCGCTGCTGCCGCTGCTGCCTGCCGCAGGCAGGGCCAGGGGCACGGCGGTGGAATCAAACACAAAAAGCCCGGGGTAGTTGGCGCTGTCGGCCGCCATGGCCTTGAGCAGCTGGGCCAGGTGCATGACCATCAGGCGCGCCAGGGCCAGCCAGTCGCCCGGTGGAATGGCGTAGGCCTTGAAGGTGGGCAACAGCCAGGGGCCACCCGTGCCGTTGCCCGCGGGGCGTGGCAGCGGCACGGCGTAGCAGTGCACAAACACGGGCTTGCCCGCGCTGGGGCCTTGGTCGCGCAGGCTCAGCAAGTGCTGCACATTGGTGCGCAGGTAGTCGGCAAAGGTGCTCCAGCCCGGTTCTGAAAAGTAGCGCGCCACGCCTTGGCTGGGAGCCCCCCATTCGGATTGCGTGCGCAGCAGGCGGTGCTGCAAATCCACGGCCGCACCGCTGGCATCGACGGCGGTGGTTTGAGCGGCGTGCAGCAGGTCGTGGCCGCCCAGCGAGAGCAGCAGGCCGTCCCAGGTCGGCGCGTCTGGAGCGCACAGCAGTTGCCGGAATTGGGCATCGAGGGCCCAGTCCACCACATGGCTGAGCGCCGGGGCCTGGGCCCGCGCGCAGTTCAAGAGCGCCGTGGCCTGGCTGAATTGCATGTCCTGCAGCAAGTGGGAGCCCTGGGCCGAATGGCCGTCAGGGGCCGCGACCCAGTCGTCGCCATGAGCCAGCAGCTTCCATCGGTAGCTGGACCAGTCCGGGGCAGGATCCTTGCTCAGATCCTCTGGGGTGAAGCAGGCCAATTGATCCAAAACGAGTTCTCCAGAACCAAGCCAATGACGTCAATTTGGGCTTTGGGCGACAGGTTCGACACCTTGCAGCGGCCCTGATTGGACGGGTGGGGACAGAGCTTGCGCCATGCTATAAACCCTTGACATTGTTGGCAGGCTGCCAAACGCATGCACATCCCTGCACAAAGGGGGGGTGTTGCGGGCGACCCACCCAGTCTGTCTGATTCTGCAGCCCTGCCCGCGTTTGTGTCGCGTGGGTTTGTCCTCGGATTGATCGTCATGAGCACCACCGCCTTTGACTTCCAGGCCCAAACCCTCCAAGGCCAGAGCCTGGACCTCGGCCAATGGCGCGGCCGCGTGCTGTTGATCGTCAACACCGCCAGCCAATGTGGCTTCACGCCGCAGTTGCAGGGGCTGGAGCAGCTCTGGCAGGACTACCAGGCCCAAGGCTTGGTGGTGCTGGGCTTTCCCAGCAATGAGTTTGGCGGCCAGGAGCCCGGCGAGGCGCAGCAGATCGAGACCTTTTGCCAGCTCCATTACGGCGTGAGCTTTCCCATGATGGCCAAGGGCGAGGTCAACGGCGCGCAGGCCCAGCCGCTGTGGGGCTGGCTCAAGACGCAGGCGCCCGGGCTGTTGGGCAGCCGCGCCATCAAGTGGAACTTCACCAAATTCCTGGTCGGGCGTGACGGCTTGGTGCGCCAGCGCTACGCGCCCACCACCACGCCGCAGCGCCTGCGCGCCGATATCGAAGCCGCTCTCGCCGCTTAGTGCGCGGCCTCGGGCCCGCCTTGGCGGGCCACCCACTCCACCAGCGCGTCCAGCACCGGGCGGCCTTTAGCCTGGGCTTGCGGGTCGTTGAGCAGGGCCACCAGCACCCACAGCCGCCCTTGGGCGTCGGGCACATAGCCCGCCAAGGCCATGGCGTCGCGCAGCGTGCCGGTTTTGAGCCTGGCGCGGCCTTCGGCGGCGCCGCCCAGCAGGCGTTTTTTGAGCGTGCCGTCGCGCCCGGCCACGGGCAGGGCGGCCATCACGTCCAGGGCGTGGGGGCCGCTGTAGAGCCGCTGCAGCACGCCCGCCAGCAGGGCAGGGCGCAGGCGCTCCAGGCGTGAGAGGCCCGAGCCGTTGTCCAGCACCAGGTCGGCGTCGCTGAGGCCTTGGGCGGCCAGCCACTGACGCACTTCGCGCTGGGCTGCTGCCGCGGTGGGCTCGCCCATGCGTGGCGCCAGGGTGCCCAGGCGCAGGTAGACCAGGCGTGTGAGCGGGTTGTCCGAGTGCTTGAGCATGGGCCGCAGCTGTTCCACCAGGGGGCGGTCTTGGTGGCGCACCAAGGGCAGGGCGGTGGCGGGCGTGCGGCCTTCGACGATGGCGCCTTCGAGCTGCCCGCCCAGCTCCTGCCAGAGTTGGCGCAGCGCCTGCGCGGTGAGCCATTGGCGGTCCACCAGCTGCAGCCATTGCGTGACGCTGCAGTGGCGTGGGAAGCCGCCTTGCAGGCGCAGCAGCGGCGGGTCGGACTGCCATTGCGGCGTGCGCCACTGCGCGCCCCACTCGCTGCAGGGGCGCTCTTGCAGCGTCAGGGCCTGGGTGTCCAGGGCCAGCGCGCCAAAGGCGGGAAAGGGTTGCAGGCGCAGCTGCGAGGCGTCGCTTTGCAGGGTGATGGACCACAGCGCGGTGTTGAGGCCCAGCGCATCGGGCACCACGTTGTAGGGGAACTCCGTTGCCTCGTCGAAGGGCGGCTGTGTGAGGTCGGCGCGCGCGGGCTCGAAGAGGTGGCGGTCCACCACGATGCCGCCGGCCAAGTGGCGCAGGCCGTGGCGCTCGCGCAGCTCGCGCAGCAGCAGCCACAGGGCGCCCCAGTCCAGCTCGGCATCGGCGCCGCCGCGCAGGTAGAGCGGGCCGCGCAGCACGCCATCTTGCGCGGCGCCATCAATCAGGAACTCGGTCTGGCCGCGCTGCTGCGGGCCCAGCCGGTCCAGTGCCACGGCGGCGGTGAGCAGCTTGACCGTGGAGGCCGGCGCCATGGGGCGCTCGGCGTTCAGGCGCAGGCCTTGGTCAGGCTGTGTGAGCGGGAAAGCCACCACACCCAGGGCGGTGGCCTCCAGGTGCTGGGCGTTCAGCACCTGGCGCACCGGCTCGGGCAAGCTGGCGCTCGGTGGGCCCGCCAGTGCAGCGCTGACCCCCAACACCAGGGCGGTGGCGGCCAGCGCACGCATGGTGGGCCTCAGGCCAGCACTGTGGCCATGGCTTGGGCGGTGGCCTCGACGTTGCGGGTGTTCAAGCCCGCCACGCACATGCGGCCCGAGCGCACCAGGTACACGCCGAATTCTTCACGCAGGCGGTCCACCTGAGCGGGGCTCAGGCCGGTGTAGCTGAACATGCCGCGCTGCGTCAGGAAGTAGTCGAAATTGCGCTGCGGCAGCTTGGTCGAGAGCACCTCGTGCAAGGCCTTGCGCATCGCCAGAATGCGCTGGCGCATCTCGGCCACTTCGGCCTCCCACTGCGGGCGCAGCACCGCGTCAGACAGCACGCGCGCCACCACCTGGCCGCCGTGGGCCGGGGGGTTGGAGTAGTTGCGGCGCACCGTGAACTTGAGCTGGCCCAGCACGTTGGCGGCTTGTTGCGCGTCGGGGCAGACCACCGACAGCGCACCGCAACGCTCGCCGTAGAGGCTCATGTTCTTGGAGAAGCTGTTGGCCACGATGAAGGGCAGGCCCGAAGCGGCCAGCGCGCGAATGGCGTAAGCGTCTTCCTCCAGCCCGTCGCCATAGCCTTGGTAGGCCAGGTCCAGGAAGGCCAGCAGCTCGCGCTCGCGCAGCACGGGGATGAGGGCGTCCCACTGCGCACGGCTCAGGTCCACGCCCGTGGGGTTGTGGCAGCAGGCGTGCAGCAACACCACCGAGCGCGCGGGCAGGCCGCGCAGGGCTTGCAGCATGTCGTCAAAGCGCACACCGCCGCTGGCCGCGTCGTAGTAGGGGTAGGTTTTGACATGGATGCCCGAACCCTCGAACACGGCGCGGTGGTTGTCCCAGGTGGGGTCGGACACGTAGATGTCGCTGTCGGGGAAGTAGCGCTTGATGAAGTCCGCCCCGACCTTCAGGCCGCCGCTGGAACCCACGCTCTGGATGGTGGCCACACGGCCCGAGCTCAGTGCCTCGCTGCCCTTGCCAAACAGCAACTCAGCCACCGACTGGCGGAAATTCGCCGCGCCTTCCATGGGTAGGTAAGGGCGAGCGCCCGCGGCCTGCACCACGGCCAGCTCGGCCGCACGCACCGAAGCCTGCATGGGAATGCGGCCTTCGTTGTCGAAGTAAATGCCGATGGAGAGATTGATCTTGCCCGCCCGCGGGTCTTTCTGGAAGGCCTCGTTGAGGCTCAGGATGGGGTCGCCGGCATAGGCGTCGACATGCTGGAACATGGAAATCTCCGGGGGGTGACAGACGGTAGAAGTGCGCATTATCGGCGGCACATTTGGGCTGGCACGCACTGGTTTTATGCTTTGCCCTCATGGAACCATCAAACAAGCCCACAGTGGCCTTTCATGACATGCCCCAAATGGGACTGCCCAAACTCCTGGGTATCGCGTTCGACCACGTCGGTAGGGGTCGCGCCACAGCCACGCTGGCGCTGCGCCCCGAGCTCATGGCGCCCAACGGCTACCTGCACGCCGGCACGGTGGTGAGCCTGGCCGATACCTGCGCGGGTTATGGCTGTGTGGCCAGCCTGCCCGATGGGGCCAACAGCTTCACCACCATCGAGCTCAAGTCCAATTTTTTGGGCACAGCGCGCGAAGGCCAGATTCAGTGCGAGGCCACGCTCACCCACGGCGGCCGCACCACCCAGGTCTGGGACGCCACCGTGCGCCAGGGCGACCGCGTGCTGGCCATGTTTCGCTGCACGCAGATGCTGCTCTACCCGCGCGGGTGAGGCGGCACCACCAACTCCTCGGCTTTGAACGGGTCATGCAGTCGTGGATACATCTGCATGTTGGGGTGGCCTTGTGCAACTACTTGGGTGGCGCCTCTTGGGAGGCTGCGCCCCGTGCCACACCAAGTCGACGAGCTTGGCTCAATGATTGTGGTACTTCAAGGTAGTGCTTTGTATTTTTGGTCCAGCGGAGTGCAGAGTATCCTGCGATTAACCTATGGCCAATCCATCGTGGATCAACTGTCGGAGGGAGTCCTTTTTGGTTTGCTAGTAACAAGAATCCCATGATAGAGGCCCAGCGCTCGAAATTTACTACTGTCGCAGAATATCCATGAAAAGACCGTCCGCTCGTGTACCAGTGAAATTCATTAAATAAATCTCCGAGAAATGGCCTAAGTTTCTCTAATTGGGCGGCGGACCCGGTGGACATGTCAATCAATGGAATGTGCATGAATTGGCCGGATGTCGTGTGTACGCGAGAATGAAATGCTAATTCATGCCCCTCTGGGGTGGCGTCAATAATATTCTGAATTTCGACTGGATCAATGAATTGTGAGGTTGTAATTGTCAGCTCTGTGCGCGGGTCCTCTACGGATTGAGGAATATACTCATAATAGCTCAAGTAGAGGTGCGAAATTCGATCTCGCCATGAGTTGATCAAATCTCTCACATGCCAATAGGGGTGTGTTTTGATTGGGCCGATGTTCATAGACGCATACCCGATAAAGTGCGATATGTTGCCATTGCGAAATCGTCCGTCATTCCTGAAATAAAATCTGTAACAAGGTGAGCTCTGAGTACCCACTCATGATGCAGAAAATCTGCGCTCGATTTATCGAGGATGCTCAAGTCATGCTTGTAAACATCAATGTATTTCTTTGGAAATAGTGTGAGCAGTTTTCTTTCTAAGACTATAGGCTTTCCTGCTGAATCTGTGTTATTCGAATAGTCGAGCGCCTTATCGAATCTTTCACGATTAGCCTCTAATAAGCACCTGAATCGCTCAAGTAATCCATAGATCGCTGCGTGACCAGCTAGCTCGATTCGCTGTACCGATTCGTGGCGATAGACGTGAGTTTGGCAGTAATTTTTGAGAATACTTAATATCTTTCCTGCAGCGGAGGAGGTCGTGAGGAGTGGTTGGGCCGTCCCGTTGATAATTTTCGCGTGATCCTCGATGTATTTTTTGGCGCAGTACTTGACGATGTGGCGATTCAAGGCAGTGCGGAAGTCGGTGTATGTGAATGTGCGTCCATTGATTTCACCGACGCTGGCGGCTTTTAAAACTTTTTCTATCTCAATGTGAAGCGAGTCGGGGTCGGGGGGGTATTGCTCTTTCCACGTTTTGTAGACTTCACTAAGTGCGATTTTTTGATTGAGTAGCTTTTTTTCAATTGAGTCCTCAAGGTCGCTTATGCAGTAGGCCAGGTCATCTGCAGCTTCCACGATGTAAGCAAGTGGGAATCGCTGAGGATTTTTGTAGTCGAATTCATTCCAAATGTGACGAACTAATGCTTCTTCGGTTTTGAAGTATCCGGCCTTTTTGGTAAATGGCGTGCCCGCTATGAAGGGGGCGCCAGCGGCTCGCGTGTATTTTAGAAATGAAGCAATTGATGTCTTTGTCAAATTGAGGCCAAATTCGTCTGAATTTCGCTGAAGCTTTGCAACTACACGCAGTCCTTGTGGGTTGCCATCGAACTCCAAGAAATCAGCAAGTGCATCCTTTATTGTCTGATCGTTCAAATTGTTAATGTTTTTAGCGCTATCGCCGCATGCCTTCCTGATCGCGTCAGCGCCATTTGACTCGAACCACTGTGCGATTGCGGCTTCACCGAAGTGCCCAAACGGAGGATTGCCAATGTCATGCATTAGGCATGCAGTTTCGACAAAAGTAACAAGTGCGTTGCACTCGGTCGCACTTGCTAAATTAGCTGCGAACAGTTCGGGGCCGATCGAGTCGGCGATATAGCGCCCCATCTGAGAGACTTCAAAGGAGTGAGTCAGCCGGCTCCGTACCGCTGCGTTGGGCTCCATTGAGAAGACTTGGGCCTTTTGTTGAAGCCGACGGAAAGCTGGACAAAAGAGGACGCGGCCACGATCGCTTTCGGCCTCAGTGATAAGGGGGCGGTCCTTAACCGAGGAGGAACGAAGACGTGTGCCGGAAAGTAGAGGGGTGTACTGCGTTTGCATCGTCGCTCAAGTGTAGAGGTGGGGGTCTTGATATCGCCTAACTTTGCATATGCCCCACGCCGTCTTCGCTGCCAAATGTGCCTGGGAACGGGTGGATCAAAGGCTTTGAGCCTCTTGGCGCCAAGCGTACTTTTTGGTGAAGTTCTAGCGCATTTGCCCACCATTTTGGGCGATTTGCAGTTGAGTGTCCCGAGGTATCAAGGCTGACCCTGATGGGCCGGGCTGGTTGCGAGGGTTGGGTCCACAGCCCGCGCCCAGCGCCCATGCGGGTGTGACCAGGCCAGGGCCTGGCGCTGTACGGTGCCGTGGGCGTCGCGCCAGTGCAGCACCCACAGCGTGGCGCTGCCGGGGCTCTCGCCTGGGGGCAGGGGTGGAAGCGGTTCGATGGGGCTGCGCGCTGGGGCTTCGGCGCTGATCCAGGCCAGGCCGGTGTCGCGCACCAGTTGCAGGGCGCGCTCGTGGTGCGCTTGCGCGGCGGCGGTGTCGAAGTAGGCCAGCACCCAGGAGTGAAAGAGCACGGGCAGTGGCGCGCCCGCAGTGCTTTCAAGCGTTGGGGCCCAGTGCGCGAGGTCGCTCAGGCCGTCGTCGTGCTGCAGCAGCGGGTCGCGGCGCTGCTGGGCCAATGCCAGGGCGCGTTGCAGCCGGGTGCGCCGTGCGCCGTCGCCCGGCCACAAGCAGGCTTGCAGCCACAGCGTGTCGGCACTGCTGCTGGGTTGTAGGGGCGCGAGGTCGCAGCCGCGGCCAGGGCTCAGCCGCCAGGCCTGGGCTTGGCGCAGCAGCGCGGGGCTGTGGCCTTGCCAGTGGATGGGCAGTTCGGGGGCGTCGGCGGCGGCGCTGCCGTAGCGCCATTGCTGGCCGTGGTCGTCCCGCGCCAGGGCGCTGTAGTCGGCCACGCCCAGGTTCAGCCCGGCGCTGCAGCCAAAGTCATACAGCGCGAAGTGTTCGTGCCCGCTGCGCTGTGCCAGCACCTGCAGTGCAGCCCACAGCACGGCGCTGCGGCCGATTTCATTGGTTTGGGTGCGGCGTGTGGCCAGGGTGTGGTCCAGCGCGGGCCGCTCGGCGGCCACAAAGCGGCGCAGGGCGCTGGCGAGCTGCGCATCGGGCGCGGCAGGCTGGGGGGTGACGCTGGCGTAGTAGCGCGCCAGGCCGTGGTCGGCGCCTTTGAGCACTTGCAGGTGCAGGGCCGCCAGCAGCAGCACGGGCAGGTGCTGTGTGGGCGGAGCCTGCGCCGCCAGGGCCAGCAAGGCCTCGTCTTGGGCGATTTCGGTGGCCAGCGCGCAGTACAGCGCGTCGTCGCGTCCATCGGCTTGGGCGAAGCGCTCGTAGCGTTCGCGTAGGGTTTGCAGTGTGAGGGTGTCCATGGGCTGCAGCCTAAGGCCCGAGGGCGGCGCACAATGTCGGGAACCCGACACAAGACTGGGCTTTGCCTCCAACATGTCCGAATTGCACAGAACGCCCGCTGGGCTGCCCGAGCTGAGCGCGCCCGAGGCCCTGGCGCAGGCCCTGCGCCAGGAGCTGCCTGGCCTGAACCTGGCGCCGCTGCAAGACGCCGCCTGGGCGCGGCGGCTGCTCACGCTCATGCCGCAGCGCCAGCTCCAGGCCGGGCAGACACTGTTTGCCCAAGGCCAAGCCGCGCGCGCTTTCTACCTTTTGGCCCAGGGGCAGCTGGAAACCACGCAGATTGGCGAGCAGGGCGAGGCCGCATTGCTGGGGCAGTTGCGCGCGCCGGTGTTTTTTGGCTTGGCGGCGTTTGTCACGGGCCGCCCCACGGCTTACGAGGCCCAGGCCCGCAGCGCCTGCCGGGTGTGGGTGGTGACGGCCCCGGCCTATGCGCTTTTGATGGACGAGTGGCCGGGCTTTGGGCGCGCCTTGCTGCAGCGCTTTGCCCAGCACTTTGATGCCAATTTGCGCCAGCTCCAATCGGCCCGTTTCGAGCCCGCCGCGCCGCGCTTGGAGCAAGCCGTGCGCCAGCTGCTGGCGCTGCACCAGCCGCCCGTGGACGCGCAGGGCTGGCAGCGCTTGCGCGTGACCCAGCTGGAGCTGGCGCGCGTCTGCCACCTCAGCCGTCAGACCGTCAACGAGCTGTTGCAGCAGGCCCAGCAGCGGGGCCAGGCGCGCCTGGGCCGGGGCTGGCTGTGCTGGCGCGGCTGAGGCGTGCGCACAGATATGTCCAGACCATGTGCGCGGCGGCGTTGCTGGTGAGTTCGGCGTGGTCAAAAGGCGGCGCCACTTCCACGCAATCCATGCCCACGCAGTTGAGCGTGCTGAAGGCCTCCATCAGGCTCAGCAGCTGGGCCGAGCTCAGGCCGCCGGGCTCGGGGGTGCCGGTGCCGGGGGCGAAGGCGGGGTCCAGGCAGTCGATGTCCAGGCTGATGTAGAGCGGCGGGTGGCCCAGCTGCTGCATGCGCTGGGTGATGGCGCCGATGACGGGCTCCAGCTGCGCGGGGCTCTCCAGACCACGCAGGGCGCGGGCTTCGTAAATCAGGCCGCCTTGGTCGCGCACGTACTCGCGCGCGGCGCGCTCGGCGGCGCTGCGCAGGCCCAGCTGCACCATGGCGCGCGGGTCTACCAGACCTTGCTCGATGGCCTCGTACACCCAGGTGCCGTGGCCGCTGGGTTCGCCGAAGTGGTCGCTCCAGGTGTCGCAATGGGCGTCGAAGTGGATCACCGCCAGCGGGCGGCCCAGGTGCGCGCGGTAGGCCTGCAGCAGGGGCAGGGTGATGGAGTGGTCGCCGCCCAGCCACACCATGTGGTGGCGCTGCAGCAGCGGGGCGAGCTGCGGCGCCAGGGCCGCCCGCATGCCCGCCAGGCTGGTGTTGGGCAGCGGCAAGTCGCCCAAGTCGGTGGCGTGGCCTTCGGGGCTGGTGTCAAACAGCGGGTGGGTGCCGTCGCACAGCATGTGGCTGGCCTGGCGTATGGCCGCCGGGCCCAGGCGTGCGCCGGGGCGGTGGGTGGTGGCTCCATCCCAGGCAATGCCCGCCAGGGCAAAGGGTTTTTGGGGGTCGTGGGCGGGCAGCTTCATGAAGCTGCCGTGGCTGAGGAAGGCAAAGGCGCTCATGCGCCCAGTAGAGCAGCAAGCCAGCGCTGGGCGCGCTGGGGCAACCCCGAGCTTTGGGGGGCGGTGCGCATGGCAGAGCCGGTGCAGGCAGAAGCCGCAGAGAATGGGGCTCTTACAACGCCCCCGGGTTTTGTGTGCTGAGTCGATTCCTGAAACATCCGCCCCGTCTGGCCTGGCTGTTGCTACCGCTGGGCCTGATGGCGCTGGGGTACGAAGGCCGCCGCCTCTTGCAACTGTGGTGGCTGGCCCTGCCGCCGCTGCTGTGGCTGGCTTGGCCCTTGGCGCCGCGCTGGGCGCGGGTGCGCCGCGTGCTGCTGTCGCTGTGGCTGGCCGTGTTTGTGCTGGATGCCTTGCTGCGCTCGTTTTTGCAGCAGCGCTACCAGGCCGCGCCGGACAGCGCCCTGGTGCTGAGTGCGGTGGCCAACACCCACTTTGGCGAGGGCCTTCAATACCTGGGCATGACCGCGCCTGCGCTCTGGCCCTGGGCCTGGGCCCTGGTGCTGTGCGCCGTGGCCCTGGTGCAGGGGCTGCGCCCGGCGGCGCCATCCACCCTGGCTGTGGCCGTACGCCGCCCACAGCGCCGCACCCTGTGGGTGCTGCTCTTGGTGCTGGCTTTGCTGCCCTATGCCAGCAAGCCGTGGCGGCGCCTGCACCCGGTGCAGTTTTGGGCGCATTGGAGCACCCAGGTGCACGAGCTGCGCCAGCAGTGGGGCGAGCACGGCCAGCAGCGCGAACAGCAGCTCGAAGCCGCGCGCCAGGCCCAGCCCCAGCGCCACAGCCCCGACAGCGCCACCGTGGTGCTGGCCCTGACCGAGAGCGTCAATCGCGACAACCTGCAGCTCTACGGCTACCCGCGCGACACCACGCCTGAGCTCAGCGCCTTGCGCGCCAAGCTGCCGGGCCTGCTGCGCGTGCACGAGGCATGGTCTGTGGAGGCCGCCACCGTGCCCGCGCTGCAGCGCCTCTTCCATTTCGGCCAGCCCCAGGGCGAGGCCGGCCTGCACCTGCTGGCCTTGGCGCGTGCGGCGGGCTACAAGGTTTGGTGGATCAGCAACCACGACGACTTGGCCATCGAGCAGCTGCACGCACGCCTGGCCGACCATGTGGTGATGGTCAACCGCGCGCCCGGTCGCGCCAGCCGCTCGCTCGACGAAGAGCTGCTGCCCGCGCTGCAGCAGGCGCTGCAAGACGACACGCCGCACAAGCTCATCGTGCTGCACATGCTGGGCGCACACCCGCACTACAAGCTGCGCCACCCCGAGGGGCACAGCCCTTTTGATGCGGCCCAAGACGCTGTCAGCCAGGAACTGCAGCGCGAAGGCCGCCCGGTGTGGGTGCGTGAATTGCGCGACGACTACGACGCCGCGCTGCACTACCACGACAGCGTGGTGGCCCGCACCCTCAGCATGACCAGCGCGGCGCCGGCCGACTACCGGGCCTGGTTCTACGTGTCCGACCACGGCCAGGAAGTGGGGCATGAGCAAGACCGTGCTGGCCACAGCCCACGCACCGCGGCGGGCTACCGCGTGCCGCTGCTGGCCTGGCAGAGCGCGCCGCGCCGCCCGCTGCCCGACGATGTGGAAATGCGCGCCTTCCGCGCCGATTGGGCGGGGTGGTCGCTCCTGAACCTGCTGGACATCAGCTGGCGCGGCCACCAGGCCCAGCGCGATGTGCTGGACCCCAGCTACCGCTGGCAGCCCCCCGACTTGCCCCTGCCGCCCGAGGAACTGCCCGAGAGCTGGCGCCCCGCGGCAAGCGCGCCGGTGCGCACCCCGGGTCTGCGGCCCCCGGCACCTGCCGCCGCGCCTCGCCTTGCGCCCCTCAACGCGCCTGCCGTGCCGCGCCCGGCTTCGGGCCCTTGAGCTGATTCCTGCGCCACGGATCAGGGCGCTATGGCGGCGTCCTCACCCGTGTTGCGCGCTGGGCGCTGCGGCGCCACATCGGCCACACGCATGCCGCCGGGTGTGGTGGCCACGTCCAGCAGGGCTGCGGTTTCGGCGTCCAGTGCGCCGCTGAAATTGGCGGGCCGGTACTTCATCTGAAAGGTGCTGAGCACCTCGCGCGTGGCCGCGTCCCACTGGCCGGTGCTGGGCGTTTTGTAGCCCACCTGCGCCAGCCGGGTCTGCACCCAGACGGCATCGGGCAGGGGCACTTGGCCCGATTCCAAAGGCGCGCGGCGTGCCGCCACCAGCGCCGCGTCGGGCCAGGGAATCAGGCCTTCGTCGGCCAGACGCCGCCAGGGGAATTGCGGCCCTGGGTCTTGCTTGCGCCCGGGGGCAAGGTCGGCGTGGCCCAGGATGCGCTCGGGCCGGATGCGGTGGCGGGCGCTGATGTCGCGCAGCAGCGCAATCACCGCGTCAATCTGCGCCTTGGGGTAGGGCGCATACACGTGGCCTTGGGGCGTGTCCTTGTAGCCGGGGTTGACGATCTCAATGCCAATCGAGGAGGAATTCAGCCCCGCGTTGATGCCCCAGTGGCTCACCCCGGCATGCCAGCTGCGGTACTGCTCGTCCACCAGCTGGTAAATGCGCACCGGCGCGTCCCCCACCAGGTAGTGCGCCGACACGCCGCGCGGCTGCGTGAGCACCTGCAGCGAGCGCGCCTGGTCCAGCGCCGTGTAGTGCAGCACCACAAACTGCACGCGGCTCTCAAACCCCGGCGACGCATGGCTGCGATCCACATCAAGACCCGTGGGCTGATGGGCGCAAGCGACCAAAACGGCAGTGGCGCAAAAAAGGGCAAGACGGTGTTTCATGGCGGCGGCGCGACGGCAAATCTGTGCTGCGCCGCACTGTAGCGGCCCCTGGGCAGGCGGCAGCCGTGCCAGGTATATATTGGGTGAACCCTGTTGAATATCTAGGCTGTATGAGCAAGCTCGAACTCCGCTTGCCACCTGTGGTGGTGGTTCTTTGCACCGCACTGCTCATGGCGGTGCTGGCCCATACGCTGCCGGGGGTCGTGGCGCTTCCAGCCAAGAATGCGGTGGCCCTGATGTTGGTGCTGCTCGGCGGTGTGGCTGCTGTTGCGGGTGTGCTGGCCTTTGGTCGCCACCACACCACGGTCAACCCGCTGCGCCCTGATCAATCCAGCACCTTGGTCGCCTCGGGTGTCTACCGCCTCAGTCGCAATCCTATGTACCTGGGTTTTTTGTTGGTGCTGGCAGGGTGGGCGGTGTATCTGGCCAGTGTTGCCGCTGCACTCATGCTTCCCGCGTTTGTGATCTATATGAACCGCTTCCAGATCGCACCCGAAGAACGTGCGCTCGCGACGCTATTTGGTCCCGAATTCGAGACCTACAAGGCCACCACACGCCGCTGGCTTTGAGCCCAAACATCAAACACTTGTGCTTGCCAACACCATGACCCACGCCACCCAAGAGATGCACCAGTACTACGCCGGGCGCGCGCCGTATTACGACGCCGTCTACCTCAAGCCCGAGCGGCAGCAGGACATTGCGTGGCTGCGCGAACACCTGCCGCAGCGCCTGGCTGGGCGCGAGGTCTTGGAAGTGGCCTGCGGCACGGGGTATTGGACGCAGCACATCGCGCCCGTGGCCCAGCACATGGTGGCCACCGACGCCAATGCCGAACCCCTGGCCTTTGCACGCCAGCGCCCCGGCGTGCAGCAGGTGCACTTCACACTGGCCGATGCCTACGCCCTCGGGCCTGAGTTGGGCCAGTTCGACGCCGCCTTCGCCGGGCTGTGGTTCTCCCACGTGCCGCTGGAGCGCCAGGCGGAGTTCCTGCACGGCCTGCACCAGCGCCTCAAGCCTGGTGCGCGCGTGCTCATGATCGACAACAGCACCGTGCAGCTGCAGGACTTCCCCATCGCCGAAACCGACGCTGCGGGCAACACCTACCAGCACCGCGCCCTGCGCGACGGCAGCGTGCACCGCGTGCTCAAAAACTTCCCCACCGAAGCCCAGTTGCGCACCCTGCTGGCGCCCATGGCGCAGGGTGTTCAATTCCGCGCTTTGGACAACTTTTGGATGGTGGAATATGAGTTGGCCTGAGCGCCCTGCCACCCATCAGTCATGAAAAAAGGCTCCTCTCGGAGCCTTTTGTGTTGTTGGGGCTGTTGAGCCTCAGAACTCGTACTTGGCTGTGATTTGCAGCGCCCACTGGGACTCGCCACGGGCTTGGCGGGTTTCGGGGCTGTCGACATTGCCCACGGCGTAGACGTATTTGCCGTCCTTCATGCCTGCATAGTTGACGAAGCCACGGCGGTAGCCGCCGTTGCCGCCGCCTTGGTTGAACACCACCTCGTCGGTGCGGCCCCAGCGCTTGTTGAGCAGGTTGCCGATGTTCATGAGGTCGAAGGTCACCGAACCCTTGTGGCCGCTCCACAGGCCTGGCACTTGTTGGGCCAGGCGCAGGTCGAAGGTGTTGACGAACTGCGAGCGTGCGGCGTTGCGACGCACCACGCCGCCGCGCGCGGCATCGAGTTCAGGGTTGGCGGAGACGACTTGCCAGAACTTGGCTTCGGCCTGGGCGTTGCTCACGCCGCTGCCGGCGGCGCCAACGAACAGCACTTCACCCGAGCCGGGGGCTTTGGGGATGTACATGAGGTCGTTGCCGACCACACCGTCGCCGTTCATGTCGTTCTTGTAGGTCCAGCTGTAGGGGCGGCCACTGCGGCCTTCGTAGACCAGGCCAATGGTGGTTTTGTAGCTGCCCCAGAAGGCCTTGGACCAGTTGGCGGCGGCACTGAAGCGGTTTTGGATGAGGGTGCTGGAGATGGCGGCCGCGTCTTCGTTGGGATTGAAGCTGGCGCGGTTGGCCCAGTTGGAGAAGGACACCGAGGAAGCCAGGGTGCTGACTTCGCTGGCATTGGTGCGGGTGTAGGCCGCCGACCAGTTCAGCGCGCCCACGTTTTGCGCCAGAGACAGCGTCAGCGCTGAGCCCGAGCCTTGGCTGGTGCGGTCCGCCAGCAGCACATTGCCCCAGGCTTTGTCGCGTCCGGCGCGGTTGTCGCTGCCGCAGCCGCTGACCGGGTTGGCTGCGCCGGTGTTCCAGCAGCGTGTGTTGTCCAGCGCGGCAGCGTTGTAGTAGAGCTCGCGCCCATCGGGGCCGAGCGTGGTGGGGGCGCCGAGGTTGAGGTTGCGGTAGTTGATGCCGTCGCGGGTCTTGGTCAGCATCCACTCCACGCCCAGCACAAGGCGGTGGTCCAGCTCGGTTTCAATCGCCAGATTGCTCTTCCACACCGAGGGCTGGCGCAGCTCAGGCGAGAGGAAGTCGATGTTGGCGGCAGGCGGCACGCCGCTGATTTGCGGCTGGGCATTGGGGTCGGCCGAGAAGCGCAGGTCTGCCGGGCAGCGCGGATTGGTGGTGCTGCTGCAGTTGAGCGTGGCCGTGGCCATGCCGGTGTTGGAGAAGGGGTTGGAGAGCCAGACATTGGCCGCCGCGCCCTGGAACAGGCCAAAGCCGCCGCGCAGCTGGGCTTTGCGCTGGGGCTGGGCTTCGAAGGCGTAGTTGAAGCCCACGCGCGGCTGCACCAAGGTGGCACCGTCCAGCGTGGCGCTGTTGTCATAGCCGAACTTGGTTTGGGCCGCGGCGTTGTGCAGCGGGCGGTCGGCCACGCCCAGGCGGTCCAGGCGCAGGCCGGTCATGAGGTTGAGCTGCTTGCTCAGCTTCCAGCTGTCTTGCAGGAACAGGCCCAGGCTATTCATGCGCCATTGGGCGACGCCGTCGTCCAGCGTGCGGCCGGTTTGGGGCAGTTGTACGGTGTAGCTGGTGGGCACGCCAGCGGCCCACAGCGCGGCAGGGTCGCTGCCGCGGAAGACGTAGCTGCCCTTGGTGTTTTGCAAGAAGGCGTTGTAGGCCTCGTTGTCGCTGTAGTCGGCGCCGACTTTGACTTCGTGGTCGTTGAGCAGCCAGGTACCCGCGAGGTAGGCGTCCCAGGTGGTGGTGCGCAGCACATTGAACTGGCGGCTGTTTTCGGTGCCGAAGTACAGCGAGCGGTTGCCCGTGGCCGTGCCTGCGGGGGCAGGATCGGTGTAGTCCAGCTGCACTTGTGGCAAGTTGGCGGCGTTGCGTGGCACGCTGTCGTAAGCGCGGCGCGACAGGCGCGCTTCGGTGCTGAAGCTGTCTGTCCAGTCGGCAAACCACTGCACCACGGCAGTGTCAATGGTTTTTTCCTGGTCCCACCAGTGCGAGCTCAGCGACATCGAGGTGGCGCTGTAGCGTGTGAAGTTGGGCTCGGTCTGGGCCGTGCGCGCCAGGCGCAGGTTGGCGCGGTGTTGCTCGTTGATGTTCCAGTCCAGCTTGAGCAGGTAGTCCTTGACCACCAGTTCCGGTGCGCTGGCCATGGCCAGGCTGCCGATGTCGATTTTGTAGACGTCCCGCGCCACTTTTTGGGCCGCAGCAATTTGGTCGGCGGTGATGCCGACATTGGTCAGTGGGCTGCCCACGGGGCCGAAGGTGACGGCCGAGCGGGTGCTGTGCAGCTCTTCGTAGTTGGCAAAGAAAAAGAGCTTGTCTTTGACAATGGGGCCGCCCAGGGTGAAGCCCTTGGTGTCCTCCTTGAAGGCCGGCGGGTCGAAGTAGCTGCCCTTGCTGGCGTTGTAGCGCTGGCCCGCCATGCTGTCGTCGCGGTAGACGTAGTAGAGGCTGCCCTTGATCTGGTTGGTGCCGGACTTGGTGACGGCGTTGATGTTGGCGCCGGTGTAGCCCTGCTGGGTCACGTCGTAGTTGGAGAGGTTGACCTGCACCGCCTGGATGGCTTCCATCGAGATGGGCTGCTTGGCCGTGGGCATGTTGTTGGACTCAAGCCCGAAGGTGTCGTTCACGCGCACGCCGTCGATGGTGATGGCGTTGAAGCGCGCGTTCTGGCCCAGGGCCGAGATTTCGCCACGCTCTTTGTCGGTTTGCGCCAGGCGCGGGTCGATGCGGGCGAAGTCTTGCAGGTTGCGGTTGATGGACGCGTAGGCCTCCAGTTCCGCACGGCCCAGGGCCGTGCCTGCACCCATGGCGGCGCTGTCGATCTTGCTGGCCATGGTGCGCGTGCCGGTGACTTGCACGGTCTCCAGGCGCGCTCCACCCAGGGTCAGGTCCAGGGTCAGGGTTTCAGCCAGACCCAGAAAGACGTTGTCACGCACCGCGCGCTCGCTGCCCTTGCTCACCGTCACGGTGTAGGGGCCGCCTACGCGCAGACCGCGCACGCTGTAGCGGCCTTCAGCATCGGTGCTGAGGTTGTTCACCGAGCCAGACTCTGCGTGCTTGATGGCCACGCTGGCGCCAGCCACGGGCTTGCCTGCGCCATCCAGCACCCGGCCGCCCAGGGCGGAGCTGGTGTTTTGCGCCATGGCAGGGGCCATGACGACGATGGCCACGGCAGTGGCCAAGGCATGAGGGGTGAAGTGTCGGAAGGAGGGGTTCATAAGCGTAAGTGCAATGGTTGGGTGCCGTCAGCGCCTGGACCAGACGCCACGTGACCATGGACAGGGCATTGTGGGGAGCAATTGTTCAGGGCCTGTGACAGGCGCACCAGTGCTGGTGTCACGTCTTGGCGGTGTTGTGCACACACGTTGCGCCAGGGCGACAAACGTTTCAGCTGCTGCGCCGCCAGGCCTGGGGGGGGCTGAGCCGCCCGGTGTCGTCCTGGGCCTGCAGCACCAGGGTGTCGTCCTGGGCTTGTGGCAGCACGGCCTGCTGCGGTGCCAGGCGCTGCAGGCGCCAGCCCTGGGTGCTGCTGTGCACCCACAGGGCCAGCGCGCGCGGCGGTGGGCCCAGAGGGCGTGTCCACAGCAGCCCGCCGGGGCGGTTTTCCAGCTGCAGGGGTGCTGCACTGGGGCGGCCCTCGTCCAGCCAGGGGCTCTCCGGGGTGAGGGCGGCTTGGGCGTAGGCGCTGCGCGCCAGCGCGTCGGCCAGGCCGCGGCGGTTCTGGGCCAGGGCCACCATGCTGAAGTGCAGGTGGCCGCTGTTGTGCGCCTGCAGGCGGCGTGTGGACTCGATCTGGCCGAGGATTTCCCCCACCGGCCAGCTGTCGGCCTGTGGGGTGATCTTGCTGCTGAACAGGCCCGGCCAGATGTGGCGCCGCAGCGGGTTGAGTCCTTGCCAGCACTGCAGCAGGGGCTCAAAAGCCTGGGCGGCCTGCGCGCGCGGCCAGTACAGCTGCGGTGCCAGATAGTCCATCCAGCCCTCCCGCAGCCACAGTTCCACATCGGCGTAGAGCTTGTCGTACTGCGAGAACCCGACGATGCCTGGCGGCCGCAGCGCCGGGCGCGGCAGGCCAAAGGGGCTCAGGCCCAGGCGCGCGCTGGGCCGCACGCGCCGCACCAGGGCGTAGAGCTGCTGCACCAGGGTGTCCACCTGCTGGCGGCGCCAGTCGGCGCGCTCGAGCGTGCCGCCGCCCTCGCGATAGCGCTGCCAGGGCGCGTGGTCGGGGAAGTCCAGCTCCTGGCGCGTGGCGCCGTCCAGCACCGGGTAGGGGTAGAAGTAGTCGTCCAGGTGCAGGCCGTCCAGCTCGTAGCGCTGCAACAGGTCTTGCGCCACGGCCAGGGTGTGGGCGGCGGCCTCGGGCTCGGCGGGGTCCATCCAGAGCTGGTCGCCGTAGCGGCGCACCAGCTCGGGCCGGCGCTGGCTCAGATGTGTGGGGTGCGGGGCCGAACGCGCTTGGCTGTGCCAGGCGCGGTAGGGGTTGATCCAGGCGTGCAGCTCCAGAGCGCGGGCGCGGGCTTCTTGCAGCCACACGGCCAGGGGGTCGTAGCCCGGGTCCTGGCCCTGGGTGCCGCTGAGGAACTCGCTCCAAGGCTCCAGGGCCGAGGGGTAGAGGGCGTCGGCGCAGGGCCGCACCTGCAGCACCACGGCGTTGAGCCCGCTGGCCACGCAGCGGTCTAGCAGCGCGCGGATTTCGGCCTGCTGCGCCTCAGCGCTGAGGCCGGGGCGGCTGGGCCAGTCGATATTGGCCACCGTGGCCACCCACACGGCGCGGAACTCGCGCGGCGTGGCCGGGGCTTGGGTGGCCCAAGTGGGGTCTTCCACCCAGCGCGGGCCGGCCGCTTGCGGGGCGGGCGGGCTGTGCGTGCAGCCCAGCAGGCCCAGGGCGGCGGTGCTGGTGAGCCAGTCGCGGCGGCGCCAAAGTGGGGTGCTCATGGGCTGCGGCGCCCCCAGTCGCGGGGCACTTGTATGGCGGCCGTGGCCAGCAGCGAAGGCAGGCTTGCCACCAGCACCCAGCCGAAAAAGCCCAGATAGCCCAGCTGCGCCTGCAGCCAGCCGCTCCACATGCCCGGCAGCATCATGCCCAGGGCCATCAAGCCGGTACACAGCGCGTAGTGCGCGGTCTTGTAGGGGTTGTCACCATCGCCCTCGGCCACTTTCAGCATGTAGGTGAGGTAGGCGGCAAAGCCCAGCCCATAGCCGAACTGCTCCAGCGCCAGCGCCGCGCCCACCCACCACAGGCTCAGGCCCGGCAGCGCCGCCAGCAGCACAAAGACCAGATTGGGCAGGTGCATGGCCGCCACCAGCGGCCACAGCACCCGGCCCAGGCCCTGGCGTGAAATCAACCAGCCTCCCGCCAGCCCGCCCAGGGTCAGCGCGCCAAGCCCGACGCTGCCATACACCAGCCCCACCTGCTGGTTGCTCAGCCCCAAGCCACCGACCTCCGGGGCGTCCAGCAAAAACGGCGTGGCCAGCTTGAGCAGCTGCGCTTCAGGAAAACGGTAGAGCAGCAAAAACGCCACCGTGGCCGCCAGACCGGGCTGGCGCGCAAAGCTGGTGAACACCTCCACGCTGCTGCGCCAGGGCGAGTTGCCGGGCGTGCGCGGCGTGGGCTGGTCGCTGCTGGGGCGTGGCAGCACGAACTGGTGCCACAGGGCCAAGCCCAGCAAGGCCGCCGCCAGCAGGCCCAGCACCAGCTGCCAGGCCAGCACCCAGCTGCCGTGGCGCTCGTGCAAGGTCCCGGCCAGCCACACCAGGCCGCCTTGCGCGCTGATATTGGCCAGCCGGTAAAAGGCCGAGCGCACGCCCACAAAAGCGGTTTGCTGGTGGCGTGGCAGGGCCAGCAGGTAAAAGCCGTCGGCGGCAATGTCGTGCGAGGCCGAGGCAAAAGCCATCAGCCACAGCAGTGCTAGGCTGAGCTGGAAAAAGCGCTCCATCGGCAGGCTCAGCGCCACCAGGGCCAGCAGCAGGCCCACCACGGCCTGGGTCAGCGCAATCCAGTGCCGCTTGCGCCCCAGCAGCTCGATGAGCGGCGCCCACAGCGGCTTGATGACCCAGGGCAGGTAAAGCCAGCTGGTGTAGAGCGCGATGTCGGTGTTGTTGAGCCCGAGGTTTTTGTACATCACCACCGACAACACCATCACCGCCACATAGGGCAGGCTTTGCGTGAAGTACAGCGTGCTCACCCAGGCCCAGGGCGAGGGGCCTGGAGCGGGATCGGGTGTGGCGGCCGGTGGCAGCGCGGACATGGGGCGCCGCCGCCCTAGGCCGCAGTGCGGCTGCGCTGCGGGCCCAGCTGCGCCAGCTGCAGCGCCAGGCGGCTCAGCGCCTGCCAGGGTTCGGCCGGCCACTCGGGGTGGCGCAGGCCTTTGACGATGCCATCGCACACCTGTGCCGCTTGCACCAGGGCGCGCAAGCTGTGGTCGTCGAGCTGCGGCAGCACGCGCTCGAACAGGCGCTCTTTGGGGCCCCACACGCGCGCCTCGCGCAGCGCCAGTGGCAGGGGCTTGCCCTCGGCCATGGCGTCGCGGGCGCGCTTGAGTGCGCGGATGTCTTCGGCCAAGGTCCAGTGCACCAGCACGGCGGCCTCGCCCTCGGCTTGCAGGCCGTGCAGCATGCGCAGCACGCGTGCGGTCTGGCCCGAGAGCACGGCCTCGCTGAGCTTGAACACATCAAAGCGCGCCACGTCGAGCACGGCGGCCTCGATCTGCGCCTGCGTCAGCTCACCGCGGGGGTAGAGCAGGGCGAGCTTTTGCAGCTCCTGGTGCGCGGCGAGCAAATTGCCCTCCACGCGATCGGCAAAAAACTCCAGCGCCTGCTGCCCATCGCTGCTGGCGGCCACGCCCTGGCCCTGCGCAGCCAGGCGCCGCGCAATCCAGGCCGGCAGTTCGCGCCGCTCCACGGGGTCTACACGCAGGCTCACGCCCCACTGCTCCAGCGCCGTGAACCAGGCCGAGCTGAGCTGGGTTTTGTCCAGGCGCGGCAGCGTGATGAGGGTGAGCACATCTTGCGGCGCGGCCTGCGCGTAGCGCTGCAGGGCCTCGGAGCCCTCTTTGCCGGGCTTGCCGCTGGGGATGCGGATTTCAATCAGCTGGCGGTCGGCAAACAAGCTCATGGCCTGCGCCGTGGCCAGCACCGGCGCCCAGTCGAAATGCGCGCCGCTGACGGTGAAGACATGGCGCTCGGAATAGCCCGCTTGGCGCGCCGCGGCGCGGATGCTGTCGGCCGCTTCCTGCGCCAGCAAAGCCTCGTCGCCATGGATGAGGTAGCAGGGCTTGAGGCCCTTGGCCAGCTGCGCCCCCAGCGTGTCCGCCTTGATTTGCATGGATGCCTTCAGGTGCCGGGGTGAACCGCTTCGAGCCGGCGCAGCAAGAGGTGGGTGGCTTCGTACTGCATGGCGCGGTAGAGGCTGGCTTCCTCCTGCTCCTTGGCCAATGCGGCGCTCTCGGTGTAGCTCATGTCGCGGTAGAGGCGCAGTTCCGTCAGCGGCAGCAGCTCCACGCCCGCGGCGTTGCGAATGAGGTAGTTCAGCGACAGGCGCAGCTGCCACTCGCGCACCTGCCCCGCGGCGGTGCTGGCCACGGCCACTTTGTCGCGCCAGTCGCGCTGCGCGTGCAGCACCACCTCGGCCCGGCTGGGGTCCTCCAGCAGCTGCACCGGCAAGTGCTGCAGCTGGCGCTTCAGCTCGGCCAGCAGCGGCGAGGCCGCGTCAAAACCGGTGAGCGCCAGGGTCTTGAACTGGAACACCGGCGCGCGGCGCAGCTCAAAGCCGCAGCCCGCCAGGCCCACCAGCAAGGAGGCCAGCAGGGCACGGCGCGGCAGCGCAGGCAGCGGGGTGTCTGTCATCACACCACCACGTTGACCAGACGGCCCTTGACCACGATCACCTTCTTGGCAGGCTTGCCTTCGGCGAACTTCGTGAAATCAGGGCTGGCCAGCGCAGCGGCTTCGATGGCGGCGGCGTCAGCCGCTGCGGGCACTTTGATGGCGCCGCGCAGCTTGCCGTTGACCTGCAGCATGAGCTCGACCTCGTCTTGCTCCAGCGCGGCCTCGTCCACCACCGGCCAGGGCGCGTCGAGCAAATCGCCTTGCGCTGCGGCATAGCCCAGGGCCTGCCACATGGCGTGCGTGATGTGCGGGCAAGCGGGGTAGAGTGCGCGCAGCAGCACGGACAGGCCTTCACGCAGCACGGCGGCGTCGGCCGCTTCAGCCGTGGGCTTGAAGGCTTCGAGCGCATTGAGCAGCTTCATGCAGCCCGACACCACGGTGTTGTACTGCATGCGCTCGTAGTCGTGGCTCACCTGCTTGAGCACCAGGTGCACCTCGCGGCGCAGCGTCTTGGCCGCGTCGTTGAGGCTGGCAGGGTCCAGCGGGTTGCCGGCCGCGCGCAGGGCCTCGGCATGTTTGGCGCCCAGGGCCCACACGCGTTTCAAGAAGCGGTGCGCACCGTCCACGCCAGCGTCGTTCCACTCCAGCGTTTGCTCGGGCGGGCTGGCGAACATCACGAACAGGCGCGCGGTGTCGGCGCCGTAGGTGTTGATCAAGTCCTGCGGGTCCACGCCGTTGTTCTTGGACTTGGACATGGTCGTCATCTCGTACTCGAGTGGCGAGCCATCGGCCTTGAGCGTGCCGCCCACGATGTGGCCGCGCTCGTTGGTCTGCACGTCGACTTCGTGTTCCCAGAAATAGTTCTTGCCGCCGCCTTCGGGCTTTTGGAAGAAGGCGCCCTTGAGCACCATGCCCTGGGTGAGCAGCTGCTGGAAGGGCTCGTCCATTTGCACCAGGCCCATGTCGCGCATGACCTTGGTCCAGAAGCGCGCATAGAGCAGGTGCAAGATGGCGTGCTCGATGCCACCGATGTACTGGTCCATGGCCGCGCCGCTGCGCATCCAGTAGGCCGTGCCTTCGCCCACCATGGCCTCGTGGTTGTGGGCGTCGCAATAGCGCATGAAGTACCAGGACGAATCCACGAAGGTGTCCATGGTGTCGGTCTCGCGCCGCGCGGGCTTGCCGCAGCTGGGACACTCGACGTTGAGGAAATCCGCGCGCTTGTTCAGCGGGTTGCCGCTGCCGTCGGGAATGCAGTCCTCAGGCAGCACCACGGGCAGGTCTTTCTCCGGCACCGGCACGGGGCCGCAGGACTCGCAGTGGATGATGGGAATGGGCGTGCCCCAGTAGCGCTGGCGGCTGATGCCCCAGTCGCGCAGGCGCCAGGTGGTCTTCTTCTCGCCCAGGCCCTTGGCGGCCACGAGCTCAGCGACCTTGTCCACGGCTTGCTTGTGGGTGAGGCCATCAAGCACGCCGGAGTTCACGCACAGGCCTTGCTGCTTGTCGCCATACCAGTCGGCCCAGCTCTCGGTGCTGAAGGTCTGGCCCTGCACGGCCACCACTTGCTGGATGGCAATGCCGTATTTCTTGGCAAACGCGAAGTCGCGCTCGTCATGCGCAGGCACGCCCATCACGGCGCCGTCGCCATAGCTCATCAGCACATAGTTGCCGACCCAGACTTCGACCTGCGCGCCCGTGAGCGGGTGGGTGACGAAGAGGCCCGTGGGCTGGCCCTTCTTTTCCTGCGTGGCCAGCTCGGCTTCGGTGGTGCCGCCTTGCTTGCACTCCTCGATAAAGGCGGCCAGGCCAGGGTTGCCCGCTGCGGCGTGCGTGGCCAGGGGGTGCTCTGGCGCCACGGCGCAGAAGGTCACGCCCATGATGGTGTCGGCACGCGTGGTGAAGACGTAGAGCTTGCCGTCTTGAATCAGCTGGCCGTCGGCGCCCTTGATTTCATGCGGGAAGGCAAAGCGCACGCCTTGGCTTTTGCCAATCCAGTTCTCCTGCATCAGGCGCACGCGTTCGGGCCAGCCCTTGAGGTAGTTTTTGTCCTCGGGGTTGGCCACGGCCGAGAGCAGTTCCTCGGCGTAATCGGTGATCTTCAGGTAGTAGCCGGGGATCTCGCGCTTTTCCACCAGCGCGCCCGAGCGCCAGCCGCGCCCGTCGATGACTTGTTCGTTGGCCAGCACGGTCTGGTCCACCGGGTCCCAGTTCACGACTTGCGTGCGGCGCTCGGCAATGCCTTTTTCCAGCATCTTCAAGAACAGCCACTGGTTCCAGCGGTAGTACTCGGGCGAGCAGGTGGCGACTTCGCGCGACCAATCGATCGCCAGGCCCATGGCCTGCATCTGCCCCTTCATGGTGGCGATGTTGGAGTAGGTCCACTGCGCCGGCGGCACCTTGCCCTTCATGGCGGCGTTTTCAGCGGGCAGGCCGAAAGCGTCCCAGCCCATGGGCATGAGCACGTTGTAGCCCTTCATGCGCAGCTGGCGCGTGAGCATGTCGTTGATCGTGTAGTTGCGCACATGGCCCATGTGCAGCTTGCCGCTGGGGTAGGGCAGCATGGAGCAGGCGTAGAACTTGGGCTTGCTCTGGTCTTGGCCAACGCGGTAGGCGTCGCGCTCGGTCCAATACTGCCGCGCCGCGGCTTCGATCTCGGTGGGGGCGTACTTGTCGTTCATGGGGCAATTTTAGGGGCTGGGGCTGTGCAAGGCCGTGGCATGGCGCGGGTGGTTGGCGTGGCTCAGCCGCTGGACGCTTGGCATTGCTTGACTTGCTGGCGCAGGCTGCGCTTCCAGAACGAGTCCCAATCGGCCAGGCCTTCCAGGCGCAAGGCCAGTTCGCCACGGCACACGAAGTCAAACGCGGGCGTCAACGGCGAGGGCTTGTATTGGTGCTTGGCGTAGCTGCGCATCAGCGCGGTGTCCTCTTTGGGCCAGCGGTAGTGGCTCAGTGGATCGGCCACGCGCGGGCGCTGCACCTCCACCAGCCGCACGCCCAGGGCTTTGGCCTCTGCCAGGAATTCCTGCTTGCGCTCGGTCTTGGACCACAAAGCGCAGGGGCCGCAATCGCCTGCACCCCAGTAGACCACGCTGAGTGTTTCGGGGCTGGTGTCAGCCGCCCAACTTGGGGCGCTTTGCAGCGCCAAGCCCAGGCATGCCGTCGCCACAGCTTTAGAAACGAGTCCAGTCTTCATTGATGCGTTCTTTCCATTGCGAGCCAACGCTCATTTGGGGCAGGGACTGCGGAAGTTTTTTCTGCTTTTCGCGTTCGGCAATGCGGGCCAAGCTGGCCTGCCACCAGTCCTTGAAGTTTTGCTGTGGGCGCATGGCCTCGGTGAGCTCTTTCACAAACCAGGTGTTGACTTGGTCATTGGCGCAGCCAAAAGAGGCTGTCTTGGCGCTGGCTGCAGTCATGACCAGCAGATGGTCTTGTTTCAAACGCTCCAAGTGCGAGCCCGAATAGCACGCGGAAATCATGAGCCAGCTCAGATTGGGCTCCAGCGTCTCCATCCACTGCCCCAGCTTTTTGGCGGCCAGCAGCCGCGCGTTGGGGTAGAGCGGGAATTGCGACACCTCCAGCATGCCGGGCGTGCCGTGGCTGCTCAAGAGCACGATGAAGCGGTCCTGGCTGCGTTTGTGCTGAGCGAGGAAGTCAAACACCTCGTCGAGGTGGTCAATGGTGGCCAGAGGCAGGTCTCGCGGGCCTTCGGTGATGCGCCGGTTGGACAGCAGCACCGAGCGGTAAGCAGGCCCGTAGGTGGTGGCCAGGGTGCGGTCCAAGAGGCGAATGTCGGCGTCAAACACCGTCTGCCGGTCGTTGAGGGCCACGCCCACAAAAATATAGCGTGCAGCGCTTTCGGGGCTGCTGTCGGCTTGCAAGGCTTGCAGCTGCGAGGCCAGGGCTCGTGTGCCACTGCCTGCGGGCTCGCCCAGGATGTAGCTGGCGCAGCCACTCAGCAGGCTGGATAGGGCCAGCAGGCCGGCGTACAACAAGGCCCTGGGCCGTTGGAATGGCGGTGGGCGCTTCACTTCACTCCTCATGCGTGCTCTCTTGCAGTGGTTGGAAAACAAAAGCAGGAAGGGCAGGGTGTGTGTCACGGCCTGCTGTCTTGCGGTGCTTGCGTCACAAAGGCGATGCGTCGCAGGCCTGCGCTTTGGCACCAGCCGACCAGCTCGGTCACCCGGCCGTAAGGCACGGCCTGGTCGGCGCGCAGCCTCACTTCCATGTCGGGGCTGGCTTGGCCCAGAGTCTGTAGGCGTTGCTGCAAAGGCTGCGCTTGTAGCTGAAGGCCGTCCAGGTAAAGGCTGCCATCGGCCTGCATGCTGAGGGCGATGAAGCGCTTGGCCTGCGAGGGCTGCGCGGCCGCGCTTTGCGGCAGCTCCAGCCGCAAGGCGTGGTTCAACAGCGGCGCGGCCACCATGAAGATGACCATCAGCACCAGCATGACGTCGATGAGCGGCGTCATGTTGACCTCGCTCATGGGCTTGGGCGGCGTGCGGCGTGACAGCCGCCCAAAGCTCATGCGGCTGGTGCCGGACTGCTTTGTAGCAGCGCCAGCAAATCGTGGGCAAAGCCTTCGAGTTCAGCTTCGAGCTCGCCAATGCGCCGCCCGAGCAGGTTGTAGGCCAACACGGCGGGAATGGCCACCAGCAGGCCCGCGGCCGTCATCACCAGCGCTTCGCCCACCGGGCCGGCAATGCGGTCCATGCCACTGGCGCCTTGCGCCGAGATGTCTTGCAGCGCCAAGTAAATGCCCCACACCGTGCCCAGCAGCCCGACGAAAGGCGCGGTGGCGCCAATGCTGGCCAGCCACACCTGCCCGGCGCTCAAGCGGCGGCACACCTGGGCCAGCGCGTCGCGCAGCAAACGCGTGAGCTGCGGCGTGCGCCCGGCCTGTTGGGCCAGGCTCTGCGGGCCTTCTTCACGCAGCGCTGCTTGCAGCAGCGGGCGCAGCAGCGCTTCGCGGTCCCATTGCTGCAGGGCTTGCTGGCCTGCGCTCAGGTCGGCTGTGGCCCAGAAGGCATCAAGGCTTTGCGCCAGGCTGCGCCGCGCGCGTGCCAGCACATAGCTGCGCGCAATGATGAGCACCCAGCTGAGGGTGGACATCAAGAGCAGCAGCAGCCCTGTGGCGCGCAGCAGCAGGTCGCTGGAGTGGTTGTAGAGCTCTAGGCTGCCCATGGCGATGTGGGGCGGCGGCGCTCAGCGCGTGCCCAGCACATCGGACATGTCAAACAGCCCACTGCTTTGGCTGGCCAAAAAGCGCGCGGCGCGCAAGCTGCCTTGGGCGTAAGTGGCGCGGCTGCTGGATTTGTGCGTGATCTCGATGCGCTCTTCCATGCTGGCAAACATCACCGTGTGGTCGCCAATGATGCTGCCGCCGCGAATGGTGGCAAAGCCGATGGAGGAGGGGTCGCGCTCGCCCGTCACGCCTTCGCGTGCGAACACGCCGCACTGCTTGAGGTCGCGGCCCAGCGCCTGTGCCACCACCTCGCCCATTTGCAAGGCTGTGCCGCTGGGGGCGTCGACCTTGTGGCGGTGGTGGGCTTCGATGACTTCGATGTCGTAGCCTTCGTTGAGCGCGCGCGCGGCTGTCTCGAGCAGCTTGAGCACCACGTTGACGCCCACACTCATATTGGGCGCCATGACGATGGCTGTGCGCTGCGCCAGGCGGGTGATCTCGCTCTTTTCTTCTGGGGTAAAGCCGGTCGTGCCCACCACGGCCTTCACGCCCAGCTCGGCGCACAGCGCCAGATGCTGCAGCGTGCCTTCGGGGCGGGTGAAGTCGATCAACACGTCCGAGCGGCTCAGGCCGGCCCGCACATCGTCGCTGATGTGAACGCCGGTTTGCTGGCCCAGCAGCAGGCCCACGTCCTGGCCCAGGGCAGGGCTGCCCGGGCGGTCCAGCGCGGCGCTGAGCACGCAGTCAGGTGCGGCCAGCACGGCCTCGATCAACATGCGGCCCATGCGCCCGGAAGCGCCGGTGATGGCCACACGCAAAGGCGCTGCGCTCACTGCTTGCCCTCCAGCGGCGGGTAGGTGCGCGTGGCGCCCACGGGCTCTTGCGGCGTGGCGGGCGGACGCACCGGCACGGGCAGGGCCTTGCGCTCGGCCTCGCTGAGCTCGAGCTTGGGCGCCTCGCCCTTGGCTTTGCGGGTGTTGATGGAGGCGATGAACTCGTTTTCCGTCGGCAGGTCTTTGGGCGCGTCGACGGACTTGAGCAGGTCTTTTTCAAAGTGCAGCGAGACCTGGCGGCGTTGCGGCTCGGCCCCCTGGCGCCGGATGGAGAAGACGTAGTCCCAGCGATCGGCGTGGAAGATGTCGGCCAGCAGCGGCGAGCCCAGCAAATCCCGCACCTGCTCGCGGTGCATGCCGGGCTTGACCTTGGCCAGCATGTCGCGCGTGAGCACATTGCCCTGCACGATTTCTACCCGGTAAGGCCGCACCAGTCCCAGGACCTTGGCGTTGGGATCGTCGTTCTCGACGGTGCGAAGCTCTGGGGTGCTCATGCAGCCGCCCAGGGTGGCCAGCGTTGCCAGTGCCAGGGCCCATCGGGCCAGGGCCTGCTTGTGGGAGGTCAATGTCATCACGGTGTGTCGAGATTTCGCAAGCTGGCTATGATGCAGGCGATTCTAGCGGCAGCCCCACGGCGGGGTTGCCTTACTGCCCCTGCCCATGAACCAGTCCGAAGAGATCAAAAACAGCGGCCTCAAGGCCACGTTGCCTCGCATCAAGATCCTCGAGATCTTTCAGCGCTCGCCGCAACGTCATATGACGGCCGAAGACGTCTACAAAATGCTGTTGGACGAGCGTGCTGATATCGGTCTGGCCACGGTCTACCGCGTGCTGACGCAGTTCGAGCAAGCCGGGCTGCTCTCGCGCAACCACTTCGAAACGGGCAAGGCGGTGTTTGAGCTCAACGAAGGCCAGCACCACGACCACCTCGTGTGCCTGACCTGTGGGCGCGTTGAAGAATTCCACGACCCGCTGATTGAAGAGCGTCAGCACGCCATTGCCGCGGATCGGGGCTTTGAGCTGCAGGAACACTCGCTGGCGCTCTACGCTAGCTGCATCAAGAAAAAGTGCGAGTTCCGCGACGCTTGAGCGCCCGGTGCTGCGCCGCGGCAGCGCGGCGGGCTTAGAGGCTGTCGCCGTTGTCGCTGAGCCCGCGCTCGATGGCGCGCTGGTGGCGCTCCACGAATTCCTTGTAGGTGTCGATGCCGCGCAGTTGCAGCACGGTGTTGCGCACGGCCGCTTCCACCAGCACCGCCAGGTTGCGGCCCGCGTCCACGGCAATCACCACCTTGCGCACAGGCATGCCCAGCATGTCTTCGTAAAGCGGCTCGTAGGGCAGGCGCTCGAAGTTGCGCTCCAGCGTTTCTTTGCGCACCAGGTGCACGATGAGCTTGAGCCGCATCTTGCGCCGCACGGCGGTCTCGCCAAAGATGGCCTTGATGTCCAAGAGCCCGATGCCGCGCACCTCCAGCAGGTTCAGCAGCAACTCCGGGCAGCGGCCTTCGATGGCGGTTTGCGAGATGCGAAAGAAGTCCACCGCATCGTCGGCCACCAGGCCGTGGCCGCGCGAGATCAGCTCCAGACCCAGCTCGCTCTTGCCCAGGCCGGACTCCCCGGTGAGCAGCACGCCCAGGCCCAGAATGTCCATGAACACGCCGTGGCGTGTGGTGCGGTTGGCGCAAACATGGGCCAGGTAGGAGCGCACCACATCGATCACATGTCCGGCGGACTCCTCCGTGACAAACAGCGGGATGCCCGCACGTTCGCACATGGCCACCAGGCGTTCGGGCGGTGTTTGGCCGTCGGCCACGATGATGACCGGCGGCTCCAGCGTGACGATGCGCGCAATGCGCCGCTCCACCACATCGTCAGGGAAATCGCTGAGGTAGGCCACTTCACGGCGCCCCACCAGCTGCACCCGGTAGGGGTGGATGTAGTTCAGATAGCCCACCAAGTCGGCGGCGGATTGGGCGTCCCGCAAGGCGGCTTCGTCAAAGCGGCGCTCGGGGTGTGCGTGGCCGGCAATCCACTCCCAGCGCAGGCTTTTGCGGTGCTCTTCAAAGAGCCGGTCTGCGCTGATGAAGGTGGCTTTCACAGGTTCAGGCCACCGTTTTCATGGGCTGCCAAGCCGAGATCAGACGGTGCACTTCGCTGCCGTCGATGGGGGACTTGAGGCGTTCGCGCAGTTCCCGGTCCGAGAGCATCTCGGCAATCTCGGAAAGAATTTCGAGGTGGCGCTGCGTGGCCGCTTCGGGCACGAGCAGAAAGATCATCAGCCCCACGGCCTCTTCGTCGGGTGCGTCAAAGCCAATGGCTTGTTGCAGGCGCAGCACTGCAGCGAGCGGGTTGCGCAAACCCTTGATGCGGCCGTGCGGAATGGCCACGCCATGGCCCAGGCCCGTGGAGCCCAGGCGTTCGCGGGCGAAGAGGTTGTCGGTGACCGTCGCACGCGCGATGGCGTGATTGTTTTCAAACAGCAGGCCCGCCTGCTCGAAAGCGCGCTTCTTGCTGGAAGCGTCGACGTCCACCAGCACATTGCTGGCAGGCAGTATGGCGGCGAGACGGTTCATCGGGGCAAAGCGCCGGTTAGGGCATAAAGCCTTGGTTGAGGCGCTTGGTCAATGGTTAGGGGGCGGATTATAGGAATCCTGCAGTTGCTTTTGGTGCGATCTGGCGCGAAAGACAGTGGCTAGATGCGCAAAAAAGGCGGCCATGAAGCCGCCTTTGATGGATTACAAGGCCAGAGCCTGGTTCACAGCGCCGAATGGTCGAGCCGTTTGGCGGCCATGTGGTGGTGATCCTGCACCTTGTCCTTGTGCCGGCAGACTTGTCGATCAAGCTTGTCCATCAGCTGGTCAATGGCGGCGTACAGGTCTTCGGCGGATTGCTCGACGAAGATGTCGCGACCCTTCACATGCAGCGTGACTTCGGCGCGCTGCCGGCGTTCCTTTTCCTTTTGCTTTTCCACAGTGAGCAGAACATTGATGTCCACGACCTGGTCAAAGTGGCGGGTCACACGGTCCAGCTTGGTGAGCACGTATTCGCGCAGAGCTGGAGTGACTTCAAGGTGATGGCCGCTGATCGTCAGGTTCATAAAGCGTCCTTTCGCTAGAGCTGGTCGAGAAGCTCGGACGGTGGCCTTCTAGCGGCACACGCCGTCCTTTGAAAAACACGTCAGGAAGGAATAAGGCGTTGGTGGATCTTGTGTGTTCTCCAGGATGAAAAATGTCGAATTGGTGAACCCAGTGTGCACCTGTTGGGCAGGGCTGACAAGGCATTGACCGGCCCAACTGAGCAGGTATTCGCACAAGACAGGATCGGCACACCGCTGGTGCATGCGTAGGCCCCAAGTCATGTGGTTCGTCACGGACGCGCTGGAGCGCGATGTGATAATCAACGCATCCCCATGACCGGAGCATCATCGTGGACAGCGACCACCCTCGGTGGCCGTCCGCGCCCGGCTGACCCGGGTGGTGTGCAGACTGCAGGTCGGCCCACTGCCTGCTGGCCAAGCCCAGGCGCGTGGCCGGCCACCTCCAACGAGTACGTGACCCATGCCGCGCCTGTGTGCGCAGGCAGCCGTGGTCTGACATCCCTGAGGACTTGATCACCACCAGCGGCCCTGTGGGCCGGGCTTTGGCTTGAGGGTGGAGGGTCGATATGCACCGCCCGAGCGCAGAACTCGATGGTCGGTGTTGGAGTGAGACGTATGCTGAACATGTTTTGCCTGGAAAACGGCCGCCTCAAAGGCGGGCAGCTGCAGCAGGACCTCATCGGCGCGGCCGAACAGATGCTGGGGGCGCTGCCGCCGGTCTGGGTGGATCTGGAATCGCCCACGGCGGAGGAAAAGCTCTGGATCCAGGAACGCTTTGGCCTGAGCATTCCCGACGATGTGGTGGACGAGGACTTGGAAGAGTCCGCACGTTTCTACGAGGAAGACAACGGCGAGCTGCACCTGCGCACGGACTTTTTGATCGATGACGAGGAAGCGCCGGTGAACGTGCGCGTGGCCTTCATCCTCTACAACAACGTGCTGTTCTCGATTCGCAATGTCGACATCCCGGTGTTTCGGCTCTTGCGTCTGCGCGCACGGCGCATCCCGGCGCTGATTGAAGACGCCAAGGATGTGCTGCTCAAGCTCTATGACGCCGATGCCGAGTACTCGGCCGATGTGCTCGAAGGCATTTACGACCAGCTCGAGCAGGTGAGCGCACGCGTGCTCAAGAGCGAGGTCAATGACACCGAGGCGGGCGAGGTGCTGGCGGCCATTGCGCGCGAGGAAGACTTGAACAGCCGCATCCGCCGCAATGTGATGGACACGCGCCGTGCGCTGTCCTTCATGATGCGCAGCCGCATGCTCAACGCCGAGCAGTTCGAGGAAGCGCGTCAGATCCTGCGCGACATCGACTCGCTGGACTCGCACACCGAGTTCCTGTTCGACAAGATCAACTTCCTGATGGACGCGACGGTCGGCTTTATCAACATCAACCAGAACAAGATCATCAAGATCTTCTCGGTGGCCAGCGTGGCCCTGCTGCCGCCCACCCTGATTGCCAGCATCTACGGCATGAACTTCAAGTTCATGCCCGAGCTGGACCAGCCCTGGGGCTACCCCTTTGCGCTGGGGCTCATGCTGGCCTCGGTGGCCGCGCCCTTCATCTACTTCCGCCGCAAAGGCTGGCTGCGCTGAGCAGCGCCACCTCCGCCCGCTTTCTGAGCCACCCAAAAACAAAGGGCTTCCGCGCGGTGTGCGGAAGCCCTGGGTGTAAAAGAAGCCTCAAGACGCCCCGTGGCCAACGAGGGAGGGAGGGAGGAGGAGGAGAACGGCCTCGGGATTGCGGTTCTTGCGAACGGTCTTGCGGCTTAAATTCCTTGCAGTCAGCGGTTTTTGAAGTGACCTAGTGAAAACCCTGAAACGCGATGCGATTGTGCGATAACCAGGGTGTACCTGCGAAGGGGGGGCACTGTCTAGAGGCCCCAAGTCCTGTAGCGGCAAGCAGTGACTACAAAACGTGAATACACAACAAACCATCGATAGGGCGACAGTGTGTCTCTCATCACGTCGTGTGACGTCATTTCTGCGCTGAGTTGGCGGCCTCTTCTTGCAGCGCGGCCAGGGCCTGATGCAGCAAGTGGGCGTCGGCTTGAGCCTCAGCTTGCAGCGGCACACCGGCCAGGGCGGCCGCGCCCTCGTTCTTGAGCCGCGCCACCCACTGACCCGCCTCGCGCCCTTGGGCAAAGCCCTGGCTTTGCAGCAGCAGCGTGCCGTCGGCCCCCAGCAGCTTGAAGTAGAAGAGGCCGTCGGTCTCGCGGTATTGCTTGAACTGCGGCAGGGCTGTCTTGACCTTGGCTACGGTGCTCGGCGCGCTCAGGGGGCGGAAGGTGCGCAGGCCCACGGCCTCGCGCAGCTCGGCCAGCAGCGGGGCGGCGATGGCGCGCGCGCGCGCCGCACCGGCTTGCAAGATGGCTTCGATTTTTTCGGGCTCGGCCATCAGCGCGTCGTAGCGGGCGCGCATGGGGGCGATTTCGCGCTCGATCTGCGCCAGCAGCAGCTGTTTGGCCTCACCCCAGCCCAGCCCGGCACGCAGCTGCTCGCGGAAGGCGGTGCGCTCGGCGGCGTCGGCAAAGGCGTCGAACAGGGCCACCAGGGCTGTGCCCTCGGGCTCTTTGGGCTCGCCGGGCAGTTTGGAGTCGGTGACGATGCGCGCAATGGCCTCTTTCATGGCGCGCGCGCCGCCTTCGAACAGGGGCACGACGTTGTCGTAGCTCTTGCTCATCTTGCGTCCGTCCAGGCCGGGCAGCAGCTCGATGTCGGCTTCCACCTCGGCTTCGGGCAGCACGAAGAACTCACGCCCCTGGCCAAAGAGGTGGTTGAAGCGCTGGGCCACGTCGCGCGTCATTTCGATGTGCTGCACCTGGTCCTTGCCCACGGGCACGCGGTGGGCGTTGAACATGAGGATGTCGGCCGCCATCAGGATGGGGTAGCAGTAAAGCCCCATGGTCACGTCCGCGTCTGGCTCTTCGCCAGCGGCGCTGTTGCGGTCTACCGCGGCTTTGTAGGCATGGGCGCGGTTCATCTGGCCCTTGCTGGTGACGCAGGTCAGCAGCCAGGTGAGCTCGGGGATTTCGGGGATGTCGCTTTGGCGGTAGAAGACCACGCGCTCAGCGTCCAGCCCGGCGGCCAGCCAGGTGGCGGCGATTTGCAGGCGCGAGGCTTCGATGCGGGCCGGGTCGTCGCACTTGATGAGTGCGTGGTAGTCGGCCATGAAGAAGAAGCTCTGCACGCCGTCGGCGCGGCTGGCGCGGATGGCGGGGCGCACGGCCCCGACATAGTTGCCGAGGTGCAAGGTGCCGGTGGTGGTGATGCCGGTGAGTACGCGTTGGGTCATGGTGGCTGAGCGGGGCAGAGTGGGGCCGATCGTGAGAGCGCGCCGCACGATGTGGCGCAAAAGTCGATTGTCGCCGCAGCAGCGGGTGGGCCGTGCGTGCGCAGCACCGCGCCGCCCTTATGCAGCCGACTTGCGCGGGCTTTCGACGACTTGCGCGCGTTGGTTCAGGCGCAGGGCACGCAGGAACTGGCGTATGTCCTCGGTGGGCTGGGCGTCGAGGCGCCAGTAGGCGCGGCAGTCGTCGGTGCGGGCCAGCAGGCCGAGGTTGATCAGCTCGCGCCGCGGCGTGACGGGGTCGCCAAACACCGTCCAGGCGCGCAGCAAGGTGTTGACCTGAGCTTCGGTGTAGCGCTGCCCGCGCTCAAAGCGTGTCCACAAGGCCCACATGGCCAGCACCTGTGCGCTGTACTTGCTGGGCATGCGCGTCAGGCGCCCCCAGGGGTCGAAGCAGGCCATGAGCTTGAGGGCGGTGGGCGGCAGCGCTGGGGCGGGCTCGGTCGGCAGAGCTTCTGGCACCTCGGGCAGGGTGAGCACGGCGTGCTCGGCGGGCAGGGCTGCGCGGCCGGGCTGCTGGGCAGCTTTGAGGGCCTGCAGATTGCGAAAGCCCGCTGCCCGCGCCAGCATATTCAGCAAGGCTTGGTGGCCTGGCGGCTGGCCCTCGCGGGCGTGGTGTTCGCTCAGCTGCGCGCGCAGCGATTTGGCCAGGGCGCTGAGGTCAGCGCAGGGCAGGGGTATGGCCGCGCGCGAGGCGCGATCGGCCGCTTGGGTGTGTTTCATCACAAGCCTCCGGCGCGGATGCCGCGAAACAGGGCCGGATCGCGCGATCCGGCGCTGGCTGGGGCCACCAACTTGCAGCGTTTGGGCATCCCGCCGCACAAGGCGCGATGGGTGACGCAAAGACTCAATGCCAGTGGCAGGTTCAGCTCGCAGCCCGTGGCAGGGCTTGCGTGGTGGCGCCTGGGTGAACTGCCGACCCTTGGCGCCGATTCTAGGCCGGGCCGTGCTCAGGCGCGTTGCGCCATGACCTCGCCCAGTCGCACCGGGCCAGCAGGCTGCCAGTCGGGGTTGAAGGCCAGGCCGTCGCTGGCGGGGAAGAGCATGACCACGGTGGAGCCCAGCAGGAAGCGGCCCATTTCCTCGCCCTGGGCGAGGTGGATGTCTTGATTGCCGTACTGCCAGGCACGCACCGAGCCGGGCCGCGGCGGGTTGACCACACCGTGCCAGGTGGTGGCCATGGAGCCCACGATGGTGGCGCCCACCAGCACCATGATGAAGTGGCCACCGCCCTGGCTGGCGGGGCGCTGGAACTCGCACACCACGCGCTCGTTGCGCGCAAACAGGCCCGGCACGGCGCGTGCGGTGAGCGGGTTGACGGAGTACAGCGCGCCGGGCACGTGGATCATGCGCAGCAAGCGGCCCGCGCAGGGCATGTGGATGCGGTGGTAGTCGCGCGGCGAGAGGTAGAGGTTGGCGAAGTAGCCGTTTTCGTAGGCACGCGCCAGACCCGCGTCACCGCCGACCAGGGCCGCGGTGCTGAAGTGGTGGCCTTTGGCCTGAAATATCTGGTCGCCCTGGATGCGACCGAACTGGCTGATGGCGCCGTCCACCGGGCAGACCAGCTCGGCTTGGGCCAGGGGTCTGGCGTCGGCGCGCAGCGGGCGCGTGAAGAAGGCGTTGAAGCTGGCGTAGGCCGCGGGGTTGGGCTCGGCGGCCTCGGCCATATTGACACCGTAGCGCTCGATGAAGCGCTGGATGGTCCAGGTGGTGAAGCCGCCCAGTTCGGCATTGGCCAAGCGCCCGGCCAGCTGCGTCAGCAACTGCTTGGGCATGAGGTATTGGGGCAGTACAGCGAGGCGGTCAGACACGGCATTGGTATGGGCGCTCAGACCCGGTGCGGCGAAGCGTCGGATTGTAGGAGTGCCCCTGGGCACTTCAGCAGATCACACGCACCTGCACGGCCCCCTGGCTGACGCCTTGCTCGAACTGCGCCAGCAGCCGTGCCATGTCCGAGCAGTCGCGTGCTTGCACGCGCTCAATGCCTACGGCGCGGCGGCGCCCCAAAGCCTTGGCGTGGTAGAGCGCTTTGTCGGCCCAGTTCACGGCCTGCTCCCAAACCTGGGCCAGCTGGGAGGGGGCAATGGGCAGATGCACATAGCCCACGGAGATGCTCACTTGCAGCGCCTGACTGCCATAGAGCACAGGTTGGCGCGCGACTTCGCTGAGCACCCGTGTGGCGACTTGCTGCAGCGCTTCGGGCGTGGCGTCCGGGGCGTAGATGAGGAATTCTTCGCCGCCCCAGCGCACCACCACATCGCTGTGGCGCACGCTGGCGCTGATGCGCCGTGCCACTTCGCAGATGACGGCATCGCCCGCGGCGTGGCCGTGGGTGTCGTTGATGGCTTTGAAGTGGTCGATGTCGGCCATCAGCATTGCGCCCAAAAACTGCTTGGGGTGGCGCTGTTGCATCAAGGTGTGAAACAGGCGACGGTTGGCAAGCCGGGTGAGTGGGTCGAGTTCGCTGTTCTCGCGCAGCAGCACCTGCCTTGTCTGTAGGGCTTTGTTGGTGCTGCGCGTGCGGTGCAGCAGCAGGCCCAGCAGGCCCAGCACCACCACCAAAACGCCCAGCGCGCCCAGCCCCAAGGTGCGCAATAGTTGCTGGTTGTTGAGGCGTTGCTCGTTGATGAGTTCCTCGTGGCGCAGCTTTTCCAGGTCACGCTGGTTGCGTTCGAGGTTGTATTGCTGCTTGAGTTGGCGCAGTGCGGCATCGCGACTGCGTTGCACCACATGGGCATGGAGGCGGCGCTCGGCGTGATAGAGCTCCAAGGCCACGGCGTGCTGACCGGCGTTGGCATAGGCTTGGCCCAACTCACGCAGCTGCGCCTGCTCCAGCACGAGATCGGCACGGAACTGGCTGCCCGGGCGGTTGCGCTGGCGCTCTTGTTGTGCGGCGTCGAATTGCCGCAGTGCGATGTGGATGAGGGTGAGCTCGTGACTGACGCGTTGCGCCAAATCTTGGTCTTGGTAAGTGGGTAGCACCTCACGCACCAGCTTGAGCTGCTGCTGGGCTTGTGCAATGGCGCCGTTGCGCAGCAAGAGGTGGGCCCACAGCACCCGGATGTGTTGCAGGTCGTGCAGCGCGTTGCTGCGCTGTGCCAGCTGCGCCGCCTGGGTGATGGCGGGCAGCGCCACCTCTGGGTTGTGCCTCATGAGTTCGGCGCGCAGCTGCAGCACTTGCAGGGTGCTGAGCGGGTCGCCGCGCGCGGCGCGTTCAGCCTGTTGCAACCACTCCAGCACCGTGTCGGGGTGGTCCAGCCTGTGCGCTACACGCGCCAGCAAAGCCATGCTCTGCGTGATGTAAGGGCCGATGTCGAGGGTTTGCGCCAGCTGCAAGGCACGCTCTGCCGCTTGCTCGGCGGTAGCGGCTTCGGCCTGGGCCAAGTGGCTCAGTACCAGCAATCGGTGGCTGTGCCAGGCGGCTCGGGGGTCGCAGTCGTCGCTGCGGCTCTCGCAGCCGTCCTCCATGAGGCTCCAGGCTTGCTGCGCCAGTTCGCCGGCCAGGTCCAGTGCGCCTTGGCGTTCGGCAATTTCGGCTTGCAGCACCAGGCTCGGCCCTCCGAACCCACGTTCGGCAAATTCGCGGCTGATTTGCTGTGCCATCAGCGTTTGCCCTTTGAACAGGGCAATGCGTGCCTGGGTGTAGCGCAGCCGATTGGCCACCGCGCGGTGCCGCGGTGCACGCTCGTGCAGCTGCGTCAGCTGCTGTAGATAGGGCTCACCAGGGGCCCCATGCATCGTCCGAGCTTCCAGCGCGATGAGCTCGAGTTCCAGTTGCGGCAGGCTCAGTGTGGACGCAGGGCTGGCTTTGAGTGCCAGGGTGGGCAGGGGCAGCAGGGCCAGCCCCCACAGGGCTGCCAGCAGGCAAAGCCAACTTGGCCTGGACTTGTGGTGCTCAGTCATGACAGCCCTCGATTCGGGTGAGTACGTTGCCCACGTGTTCAGTGAGTTCGAGCTGCTGCTGTGCCATATGTTGCTCAAACCATTCATTGCTCAGGAGCGCCGCTTCGGGCACGGTTGAGGGCAGTCGGGTGATGCCGCATGCCCGCGCGCGACCCCTGTGTTTGGCGCGGTACAGCGCCAGGTCGGCCAGTGCCAGCAACTGTTCCCAGCTCAAGGTGCTGGGCTGGGCTGGAGCGTACAAATAGCCTAAGGACAGGCTGACGTGCAAAGACTTTGAGCCCAGCTCAACGGCCGTGTCGCTGACGCAGTGCATCAGACGCTGTGCCAGCGCATGGGCATCGGCCGCCTGGGTTTCGGGCAGCCACAGCAGGAACTCTTCGCCCCCCCAGCGCGCCAGCAAGTCCTTGGCACGCACCTGGGTTTGCAGCCGACGCGCCAGCTCGCTCAGTACGGTGTCGCCCGCGCCGTGGCCCAGGTGATCGTTGATGCACTTGAAGTGGTCAATGTCCATCAGCAGCAGGCAGCCGCCGCGCTGGAGCTGCCCGTCTGGCGTGGGCAACTGCTGGTGCACGTGGCGGCGATTGGCCAGGCCGGTGAGGCTGTCGCGTTCGCCGTTGATGCGCAGCAACTCGTTGGTGTGATGCAGCGTGTGCTGCAGGTGGCGGCTGCGGCGGTAAGCCAGCACCAGCAAGGTGCCGATGACCAGCACGCCCGCACCCAGCTCGAGCCACAGGCGCTGTTGCAGGTTGCGGTTGCGGATTTGCTCTTCGTGCAAAAGGTTTTTGCGGTTGAGCTGCTCGATTTGCTGCGCGCGCTGCTCGTCGTCGTAGCGCGCCTGGGCTTCGAGGAGGGCGTTTTTGGTCTGCGCCTTTTGCACATAGTCCAGGCGGTCTCGCGAGCGATGCAGCGCTTGCACGGCGCCACTGAGGTCGCCCGCGCGCTCCAAGGCCAAACCCAGGTCGCGCCAACGCGTGCCGGTTTCGTTGTTCAGCCCACGTTCCTCATCCAGCAAGAGCTGTTTGATGACCTCTTGGCGCCCTTCGGCCACACGGCTCAAACCAATTTTGGCCAGGCCTGCGGTGTGAATGGACAAGGTGGCGATGCTGGGCGAGGCCAGGCTTTGCGCCATGAGGCGGGCGCGTTCGGCCAGCTCAAGAGCTGCGGCGAGCTTGCCCATTTGGTAGTGGTCGTCGGCTTTGGCGCATAGCGCTCGGGCCAGCTCTTTGCGCGAGGTGCTCTGGGCATAGTGCAGCGCCTTGTCCACGGCTGCACGCGCCAGCTCCGGTTTACCCATGGCGCGGTAGAGGCGGCTGTTGGCGTTGTGCAGGCTCAGCTGCAGCCAGGGGTCGTTCAGCGCTTCGCTGAGTTGCTGGGCTTGCAACAAGGCCTGTTCGGCGCGGTCCAGTTGCTGGCCTGCCAGGTAGGCTTGAGCCATTTCAATTTGGACATGGGCTTGCAGCCACGGAAAGGATTCCGAGCGCAGTGTCTGCACGCCTTCGAGCAGGTGGCGCACGCCTTCAGTCAGCTCGCCCAGCGCAATTTCGGCCTCGGCCAGAGCGTTGAGCACCTGCCAGCGCAGCATCGGGCTCATGGCCTCAGGGGCGCGTACCAGTGCTGTGCGCAGGTAGTTGCGTGAGGCTACCAGGTCACCTTGCTCGCTCAGCTCCATGGCGCGCACCAGGTGTGCGGTGAGTTGGGCTTGCATGCGCAGCTCTGGCTCGGGCCACTGGTCCAGCTCTTGCAGCAGAGCTGTTTGTGCAGGCACATCGTGCAGGTCGTGTAGCAACCGCGCCAGCACCAGGCGCAGGCGCAGGCGCAGGCGGCCTGCGTCGGCAAGCGGCAGCGCCTGATCCAGGCGTTGAATGTCAGCTTTGAGCGTGGCGGCGTCCATGAGCCCGCGCCGCTCCAGCGCATTGAGCTGCAGCTCAGCTTCTTGCGCTGGGGTCGCGTCGTCGGCTCGCGCTGCGCCGGGCATGCAGAGCTGTGCCAGCAGCACCACGGCCAGGCCCAGCAGGGCCGCCGCTGCGCGGCGCTGTAGCGTGCTGGGAGGGTGCAGAGAGGTACTTGGCTTCATCGGGCGCCCGTAGGCGTCCGCGCTGTGCGTGTGGCAGCGCGAACGGCATTGGCGCTGCGTGCAGTGGTGTCCCCAAACAGCCAAGGGCAAACCCGCCGTAGCGCGTTGACAAGTACTGCTTGGACGGTGGCCGCCTCAGTTGCAGGCCCAGCTTGGTTGATGCAGCCAAGCGCTTTCCGCAATCGCGGCTGGAGCGCATGGGAAAAGAGGGGCTGAACACTGGAGGCGACCATAACGCTCCTGTTTTCGACAGGGCCTGAGCATGCTGAACCCCCTTGAACAAGTGGTGCCTGGCGGTGTGGTGGGTCACGGGGGTGTGTGTGCTTGTCGTCATGACAAACCCGATGTCTGTCGCGAGCCGTGTTCATTGCGGCACAAACTCCCGCTGAATCAGGGGGGTATTGGGGAATGTTCACGCTGAGAAGTGCGAGCTGTGCGCAAGACTCGCGTTCGAGGTCGCAAGAAGCGACCCTCAATATGAAAGCACAACAAGGACGTCGATCCATGAGCACAACCCTCAGCCGCCACGTGGTGGCGCTGGCCTGCTTGGCCACCTGCCAACTCGCCCTGGCGCAAACCCAAAGCACCGAACCCATCCAGCTGCAACGCGTGCAGGTGACGGGTTCCAACATCAAGCGCATTGACCAAGAAGGCTCAACACCGCTGCAGGTGATCTCGCGTCAGGACATTCAAGCCACCGGCGCCAAAACCCTGGCCCAGGTGATCGAAGCCCTGCCCAATGGCGGCACGCTCAATGACTTGGGGCGCGGCAACAGCTTTGCGCCCGGTGCCAGCTCGGCCAACCTGCGCGACATGGGCCAGCAAAGCACGCTGCTGCTGCTCAATGGCCGTCGTATCGCGCCCTTCGCGCTGGCCGACTACAACGAGATCTTCAGCAACCTCGACGCCATTCCCGCCTCGGCCATCGACCGCGTGGAAATTCTCAAAAGCGGCGGCTCGGCCGTGTACGGCTCGGACGCTGTGGCCGGTGTGATCAACGTCATCACGCGGCGCGACTACGAGGGGCTGGAGATGGCCGCCTCGCGCACCCAGGCCAGCAAGACGGCCAAGTTTGGCGAGAACGCCGTGTCGCTGTCCGGCGGCCTGGGCAATCTGGACACCCAGGGCTTCAATGTGCTGGCCGGCGTGGAGCTGTACGAGCGCGAGGCCGTGCCCGCCTGGCGCCCGCTGCTGGGCGATACCAACCCGGTGTATGCCAAGGTGTCCAAGCGCATTGGGGCCAAGTCCACCTACTCCTTCCCGGGCAATATCTTTGGCACGGCCAGCGACTACGCCGCGCCCGTGGCTGGCTGCAAGCCCGAGCTGATTGAAGGCAGCCTGTGCCGCTACGACCGCTTTTCCAACTACGGCCCCGTGGCCGGATCCAAGCGTGCCAATGTCTTTGTGGCGGGCACCCTGAACCTCGGTGGTGGCACCGAGGCCTTTGCGGAGCTGACCTGGGCCGGCACCAAAACGGCTTACAGCTCGCCGCACAGCATTTACGACTCCTACGACACCACCTCGGTCTGGGGCAACCCCACCACCGGCGACCGCAAGACCTTCCAGTACCGGCTGCTGCCGGCAGGCCACCCGCTGGGCCTGCCTGACGAGGACACCGAGCTGCGCTACCGCTTTGCCGACGCACCGTCGGGCATGAGCACCAAGGCCAGCCAGTACCGGGCGCTGACCGGGGTGCGTGGCACCTGGCAGAACTGGGACTGGGAAAGCGCGGTGGGCGTGATGGGCGCGCAGGCCACCTCCACCTGGCAAGGCACGTTCTCTGAAAAAGGGTTCATCGAACTGATTGGCGACCCCAACAAGGAAGTGCTGGACGCCAACTTTTTCAACAAGCCCGGCGGCTACAAGATCGGCGGCCCCAATAGCGCGGCGGTGATCAACAAGCTGTTCGCACCCACCCAAGACGTGGGCCGCAACCGCCAGATCTTCTGGGACGGCCGCATCAGCGGCGAGTTCGGGCATTTGCCCGGCGGCGCCATCGGGGTGGCCGCAGGTTTTGAGCTGCGCCATGAGCGCTTCACCGTGTCGCCCAGCGCCAACCAGATGGAAGGTGATGCCGTGGGCCTGGGCGTGTCCAGCGCCGATGGTCAGCGCACCTTTGGCGCCGTGTTCACCGAAGCCAAGCTGCCCCTGGCCAAATGGCTCACCGGTGAAGTGGCCGTGCGCATGGACCGCTTCCCCGGCTTTGGCAGCAACTGGGCGCCCAAAGTGGGCCTGGTGTTCCAGCCGGTCAAGAGCGTGGCATTGCGCACCACCTTGGAAAATGGCTTTCGCGCACCCAACCTGACCGAAACGGCCAAGTCCACCAAGTTCGCCTTCAGCTCCGTGGACGACAAAAAGCGCTGCCAGCCTGCCCGCCAGTTGGCCGAAGACCTGCGCACCCAGGCCGCCACACTGCCCGATGGCGACACCCAGCAAGCCCTGCTGTATGCGCGGGCCGATGCGGTGGAAAACGCCGAATGCGGCTCGGTGGGCGTGTCCACCACGCACAACCCGGCGCTCAAACCTGAGAAGTCACGCATCGCCACGCTGGGCCTCTTGTTTGAACCCAATGCCCACGTGTCAGCCTCGGTGGACTACTACCGCATCGTGCGCCGCGACGAAATCGGCACACCCGACAACGACAAGCTCCTGGAGCGCGAGGGCAACCTCCCGCCCGGTGTGAGCATCGATCGGACCGCCTTCAACCCCGCGGTGGGCGACACCACCTTCCGCGGCACGGAGGCGCAGCAGTACGGTGTGCAAGTGGGCCGCCTGCTGCGCATCAACTCGCCCTTCACCAACGAGGCCCGCACACGCGCGGCCGGTTTGGACTGGCGCCTGGTGCTCAGCAGCGATGAAACCGGCGCGGGCCGCTTCAAGTTCACGACCGACATCAGCCACCTGCTGCAGCGCCAGTACTGGGACTACAACGCCAACACCTGGGACGAAAACGGTGTGGGCTACTACGACTACCCGCGCACAGCCACCAAGATGTCGCTGACCCAGACCCGTGGCGCATGGACCCACACCCTGACCTACAACCGCCTCAGCGGCACGCCATTGACCACCAAGGCCAGCGACACCGACTGGAACGAGGACTACTGTGCGGACAACGGCGTCAGCGCCGAGCTGTGCAAGATCGCCGTCAAGCAGCGCTTTGACTACTACGTGGCCTACAGCGGCATTCGAGGCCTCACCGTCAGCCTGGCCGTGCGCAATGTGCTCAACGACTACGCGCCGGTGAATATGCGTTCCTTCGGTGGCGACACCGGCGTGCTGCCCACCAACAAAGACGACGTCAAGGGTCGCGTCTTCACGCTGGGGCTGCAGTACCGCTTCAAGTAAGGCCTGCAAACTGCTGCTGCCGCAAACGCAAGCTTGCGGTGGCCAGCAGGTGCTGTGCGATGGGTGGCGCCGCTGTCCTGGTCTTGCACGACAAATTTGCAAGACGCGACACCGACAATCGGCCGCATGCGCAGTACACCCTCATCAAGCGCCACCCCCGCGGTGGCGCTTTGCATTGGCCCCTCTTCGAGCGGTCTTTGGCTCCTCCCCCTGGGCCTGTTGTTGACCCAACCCGCCCTGGCCCTGTGGCCTGGATCGCCCCAGGACATGGCGCGTCTGTTGCAAGTCTGGCTGTTTGCCGCAGCGGCGGCGGCCTTGCTGCTGGGAGCTTGGCGCGGGGGCGTGACACGGCCTGCTGGGCTGTGGGCGCTGTGGATGCTGGGCTGGGGCGGTGCCAGTGTGTGGGCCGCCGCGCAGCCTTGGGCTGCGGCGCGCGAGGCCGGCTTGTTCCTGGGCATGGCGGCGCTGGCGCTTGCGGTGCGCCAGTTCATGCAAGCCTCACCCCAGGCCGCGCGTGCGCTGGCCTGGCTCTTGGTGGGTAGCAGCGCACTCTATGGTGTCCTCTATGTGCTGGTGAGTGTGCTGGCGCTGGCGCAGGGGAATTTCCTCAGCGAGGAAATGGCCATGGGCTATGCCAACCCCCGCCACCTCAACCATGTGCAAACCCTGCTGCTGCCAGTGCTGGCCGCCCTCACGCTGCAGAGCGAGCAGCGCCTGGCACGCGCCGCGCAGGTGGCCCTGGCCTTGCAGTGTGTGGTGCTGTCGAGCTGTCAGGGTAGAGCCACCTTTCTGTCATTGGCGAGTGTTACTGCTTTGTTGCTTTGGCAATGGCGGTTTTTGCCGGCTCGTGCCATGTTGCTGGCGCTACGACCGCTGCTTGTGTCAGCTTTGGTCGGTGTAGTCGTCGCGGCACTCCTATACGGGCTCTGGGGCGGGCTGATAGCGCACCAGAGCTACCGATATGCCCCACTTAGCGACCCCAGCTCATTGGGAACCCGGTGGCGCTTATGCGCTGATGCATTGATGCAGTTCTCTATCTCTCCGATCTTGGGTGTTGGTCCTATGCACTTGGCTGCCAATACAGGGTTGCCTGCAGCCCACCCCCACAACGCCTATGTACAGCTGCTGACCGAATGGGGCATTTTCTGGGCTCTCGGTGCTGGCATTTTGTTTTTGTCTATGGCTCGACGGGCCTATGGCGTGCTCGCAAATCCAGCGACACCGGCTGGGGTCGGTGAGGGGCTAGCGTTGGGAGCTGCGGCAGCATTTCTGGCATCCCTGGTTGACGCGTGTTTTTCCGGCAACTGGGTCATGCCGCAGTCCCAAACTCTGCTGGCGGTGCTGCTGGGCGTGCTGGCAGCACAAGGTGCAGCCGCTCCAGCCCCGAGTCGGAGCCCAGCCTGGCCTGCACGGATACTGTGCGGGTGTCTGCTGCTGGGTTTGTTGGCGCAAGCCCTGGTGACGGCGCAGGAGTGGCACCCCAACGGGCCGACGCTGCATGGCGCTCCGAGCCTGGCACGGGAAAAGCTGCAGCCCCGATTTTGGGTGGACGGCAATATCTAGGAGGGACAGCATGACAACGCAGACTTTGGACTCTGCCGCGCTGGCGGCGGCGGGCATGAACCCGCAGGTCTTGAATTCGCCCTTGTTATGGGCTGGCGTGCTCAGCGCTGCGGCGGCGTTGATGCACCTGGCTTGCATCGTCGGCGGCCCCGCTTGGTACCGCTACTTTGGTGCGGGCGAGCGCATGGCGCAGATGGCCGCTGCGGGCCAGGGCTGGCCTGCGCTGCTGACTTTGGGCATCACCGTGGTGCTGTTGGTGTGGTCCGGCTACGCCTTGGGAGCCAGCGGCTATGTGCCGGCTTTGCGCGCCTTGCCGTGGATGGGCGCAGCGCTGCTGGCCATCACGGCCATCTACCTGCTGCGTGCCGTGCTGCTGCTGCCGGTGTGGTGGTTCAAGCCCGAGTTGGTGGACAGCTTTGCGCTGTGGAGCTCGGTGGTGTGCGGCGTGTTCGGCGCGGTCCACGCCTGGGGCTTGTGGCTGTGGTGGGGTGGCGCGCGCTGAGGGCTGTGCGCCCGCCCCACCTCAGACCGTCACCGGCAAGTAAAGCCCTTGTTGCTCACCTCTTTGACGTTGCCAGCGCCGCAGGCTTTGACGGCTTGCTCGGTCATCCTCTCCAGCTGTTTTTCTTGATCCACCACCGACTGCCTTTCGACGGAGATGCAGGCGCTGCACAGCACAGCGGTGGCCACGACGGCGGACAAAGACAGAGCACGGGTCAGGTTCATGGCAAATCCCTCTAGGGTGTGTTGGTGAGCAGGCCAATGTAGGCCGCAGCCCCTGCGGTACCCAGCCCATTGCGACGAACTGCAAGATGGGGAGGATGGGCTGTATCTGAGTCACAGCAGCCTCGGGAAGGCTGGTGCGTACGTGGGTGCGCTGATAACGCCAACGGGTGTGCTGCAGGGCCACTAAGTGCGATGCTCTGTCATGAAATTCTGTATTGACAGAAATTTCTGCTTGGCTACATTATGTAGCCATGGAACTCAGCAGCACAGCACGTCGATTCATTGTTCACTGGGGTGAAATGGGCACAGCATGGGGGGTGAACCGCACGGTGGCTCAGATTCACGCCTTGCTCTACTTTCACGGGCGGCCGCTGCATGCTGAAGAGATTTCTGACACCTTGGTCGTGGCTCGATCGAATGTCAGCACCAGCCTCAAGGAGTTGCAGAACTGGAATCTGGTTCGCGTCACCCAGCAGCTCGGGGACCGGCGTGACTACTTCGAGACTTCGCTCGATGTGTGGGAGTTGTTCCGCACCATCGTGCGCGAACGCAAGGAACGCGAATACGACCCCACCGTGCGCTTGCTTGGCGAGCTCTTGGTTGACCCAGGCTTTGCCGACGAGCCGCCAGATGCGCAAGACCGTGTGCGCGAAACGCTGCGCTTTATGCAGACCTTGGGCGCTTGGTCTGAGGAGATGCTGCGGCTGTCGCCCAGCACGCTGGAGAAGTTTTTGAAGATGGGGGCCAGTGTGCAGAAGTTTGTGCGTGGCGACCCGCCTCCGGTCAAGGCGTCAAAGAAGTAGGTGCGATCGGGGCGGTGCGCACTTCCAGGGGCTTCAGCCCCTTTGTTTGAGATTTGAATTTCTGTTTATACCGAAATGTCGAATATTTACAAGATACTGCTGTGCGGGGCTCGCGGATTTATCGGCAGACAAGTGGCTGCGGCGCTGAGGGCGCAGGGGCATGAGGTGGTGCCAGCTGTGCGCACAGCCACCCCGGGCGCGGGCTGTGTGGTGGACTTTGCACGCTTTACTCGGGCCGAGGATTGGCGCGCTGCTCTGGCCGGTGTCGATGCCGTGGTTAACGCCGTGGGTGTGCTGCGCGAGCGCGCTACTCAGCCCATGCAGGCCTTGCATGCTGATGCGCCCATCGCGCTATTCGAGGCTTGTGCTGCGCAAGGGATCCGCCGTGTTTTGCACATTTCGGCGCTGGGTATTGACGCTAGCCCAAGTGCTTACGCAAGCACCAAACGCCAGGCGGAAGAAGCGCTGTGGCGGCTCAATCGTGAGAGGCGCTTGAAGGGCACGGTGCTGCGGCCCAGCATTGTCTTTGGCCCGGGCGGCGCGAGCACGGCGCTCTTAGTCCACTTGGCGCATTGGCCCGTGTTACCACTGCCCCGTGCCGTCAAGCGCTGCCTGGTTCAGCCTGTGGCTGTTCAGGACTTGGCTCAGGTGTGTGTCCGGCTGCTCGGCCTAGAGCAGCCACCTGAGTTGGTGAATGCTGTCGGTCCCCAGGCCTTGAGCCTGGGTGAGTTGCTGGCTTCGTTGCGCCAGCAGCTGGGGCGAACACCTGCCCGTACAGTCACCTTGCCTGAGTGCCTGACCCAGTTCAGCGCCCGGGTGGGCGATGGGCTGCCCTGGCAGCCCTGGGGGCGCGAAGCCCTGCAGCTTCTGCAAGCCCCCAATGTCGCGGCTGCCCAGCCCTTTGCGAGCCTGCTGGGGCATCCGGCTTTGCCACCTGATCGGCTGATGGAGGCCTTGCAGGCATGAAAGCACGCACACGCCTTCTGGCCCGAGGCAGCTTGGTGCTGCTGTGGCTCTTCACCGGCTTGGTCAGTCTTTGGGAGTTGCACGGGCAATCCCTTGCGCTGCTGCGCGCGGCGCACACGCCGGCGGTTTTTGAGCTTCCCCTGGTGGTGGCTGGCGCGCTGTTGGACATCCTGCTTGGGCTGGCGTTGCTGTGCTGGCACCGACGCAGCGTCTATCTCGCTTGCGGCCTGGCCATGCTGCTGATGACGCTGGTGGCCACCTTCATGCTGCCGGGCCTTTGGTTGCACCCTTTGGGCCCGTTGAGCAAAAACGTGGTCGTTGCGGCGTTGCTGCTGCTGCTGTTCGACGACGCGTCCCAGACATTTCCACCCCCAGCCACTGCATCATGAATACCTACTTGCTTGTCAAAACCCTGCACATCCTGTCCAGCGTGCTGCTGGTGGGCACAGGCTTTGGTACGGCCTTTTTCTTGTTCTTCACCAACCGCAGTGGCTCATTGGCTGCGCAGGCCGTGGTGTGCCGCCTGGTCAAGCGGGCCGACTGGTGGTTCACCACGCCTACGGTTTTGATCCAACCGGCCAGCGGCCTGTGGTTGGCTCAGGCTGGTGGCTGGCCGCTGAGTACACCTTGGTTGGTCAGCGCCTTGCTGCTCTACGCCCTGGCCGGTGCCTGCTGGCTGGTCGTGGTGTGGCTGCAGATTCGCATGTCCGCCCTGGCCGATGAAGCCTTGGCCACAAACCGCGCGCTGCCTGCCCAGTACTGGCACTACGCGCGTTGGTGGGAGGCCCTGGGCTACCCCGCCTTTGTGGCCATGGTGCTGGTGTTTGGTCTGATGGTGCAAAAGCCCGCGCTGTGGGGCTGAACAGCAAGAAGCTTTAGGCACCAATATTTGCCCAAGCTGGCGTGCAAATCATGCCTGGTGTTCTGGATGTATTCGATCAGCGGTACACAGGGCAGTTCAAAAATCAATAAAAAACCCGCCCCAGTTTCCCGGGGCGGGTTTTGCTTTTGTTGGCGCGGCCTGGCAGCGCTTGAGGTGGCTCAGTGCGCGGGGGCGGCGCCGGTGTAGCCCTTGGGCACGGCGCCCAGCAGGCGGCGTGTGTATTCCTGCTTGGGGGCGGCCAGGATTTCTTCGGAGCTGGCTTGTTCCACCACGTCGCCGTGCTGCATGACCAGCACCTCGTCGGAGATGAACTTCACCACCGCAAGGTCGTGGCTGATGAAGATGTAGCTGAGGCCGAATTCGTCTTGCAGGTCTTTGAGCAGGTTGAGCACCTGCGCTTGCACCGAGACGTCCAGCGCCGAGACCGATTCGTCCAGCACCAGCACTTCGGGGTTGAGCGTGAGGCAGCGCGCGATGGCGATGCGCTGGCGCTGGCCGCCGGAGAACTCGTGCGGGTACTTGGAGAGCGCGGCTTCGGTCAGGCCCACTTTGTGCAGCAGCGCGGTGGCGCGTGCCAGGCGGTCGGCGTGGTTGGCGCCGATGCCGTGGATCTCCATGGGCTCCAGCAGCGCCTGGGCGATGGTGAAGCGCGGGTTGAGCGAGGCATAGGGGTTTTGGAACACCACCTGGATGCGGCGGCGCATCTTCTGCCAGTCGTTGCCGCTCATCTTCAGCAGGTCTTTGCCTTCGAACAGCACCTCGCCGCTGGTGGGTTCGTGCAGGCGCAGCAGGGTCAGGCCCATGGTGGTCTTGCCCGAGCCCGACTCGCCCACCACGCCCAGGGTGTAGCCTTTTCTGAGCTTGAAGTTGACGTTCTTGACGGCCTTGAACTCCTTGGTGCCAAACAGGCCGGTCTTGAAGAAGAAGCTCTTGTTGAGGTTGCGCACTTCCAGCACCACGGGGGCGTTGGGGTCTTTGACGCTGTGCTCGCGCGCTTGGCGCGCCTGGCCGGCCTCGGCGGCGATGTGGTCGTCAATGACCATCAGGCGCCCGGGGTTCTCGGTCAGGCTGGGGCGGCAGGCCAGCAGGGCGCGCGTGTAGGGGTCTTGCGGGCTGTGGAAGATCTCGGCCACGGGGGCTTTTTCGCGGATCTCGCCGTGGCGCATCACCACCACCTGATCGGAGACTTCGCCCACCACGCCCAGGTCGTGCGAGATGAACAGCAGGCTCATCTTGTGCGAGTCTTTGAGCTTGGCCAGCAGTTCCATCACCTGGCGCTGAATGGTCACATCCAGTGCCGTGGTGGGCTCGTCGGCAATCAAGAGCTTGGGCTTGCAGGCCAGGGCCACGGCAATCATCACGCGCTGCTGCTGGCCGCCGGACATCTCGTGCGGGTAGGTGTGCAGGCGGCGCTTGGGGTCGGGAATGCCCACCTCGTTGAGCAGCTCTTCGGCGCGCACCAGGGCTTGTTTTTTGCTCAGGCCCAGGTGCTTGATGAGCGGCTCCATGATCTGCGTCGCCACGGTGAACACCGGGTTGAGCGAGCTCATGGGGTCTTGGAACACGCAGGCGATTTCGCGCCCGCGGATGGACTGCAGCTCGCGCTGGCTGGTGCGCAGCAGGTCGCGCCCCTGGAAGAGGATGCGGCCCTCGCGCTCGGCGTTGTCCGGCAGCAGGTTCAGGATGGACATGGCCGTGACGCTCTTGCCCGAGCCCGATTCGCCCACCAGGGCCACGGTGCTGTTTTCGGGGATGTCAAAGCTCACACCCTTGACGGCGAGCTGGCGCTGCATCTGCCCGCCCACCTTGCCCATGCGAAAGCCGACCTTCAGGTCTTGAATTGAAAGCAACATTGGGATCACTCCAGGCCGCGCAGTTTGGGGTCGAGCGCATCACGCAGCGCATCGGTAAAGAGCGCAAAGGCGGTGACGAAGATGGCCATAAAGCCCGTCACGACGGCCAGCTGCCACCAGTAGCCCAGGATCAGCTCGCTCTGGGCTTCGGACAGCATGGTGCCCCAGCTCACCTGGTCCACGCTCACGCCCAGACCCAGGTAGGAGAGGATGACCTCGCTCTTGATAAAGCCCACCACATGCAGCGACAGCTGCACCAGCGCCACGTGCGAGACATTGGGCAGGATGTGCTTGAACATGCGGGAGGTCTTGGAGGCGCCAATGGCCTCGGCCGACCGCACGTACTCGCGCACCGAGTGCTTCATGAACTCAGCGCGCACCAGGCGGTAAATGCCCGTCCAGCCTGCCAGGCCCAGAATCATCACCACCGGCAGCACGCCGCGCCCGAAGATCACCGCAAAGGCGAAGATCAGGAGGATGTTGGGCATGGCGGTGAAGACGTTGTAGACCCACTCCAGGAAGTCGCCCACCTTGCCGCCGAAAAAGCCCGAGATCGCGCCCAGCACCGTGCCGATGAGGGTGGCCACCAGCGCGGCCAGCACGCCCACCATGATGGAGATTTCCGCGCCCTTGACCACCTTGGCCAGCACGTCGCGGCCCAGCCGGTCGGCGCCTGCGGGCAGGGTTTCGGCCTTGACGGTGTCCTCGGTGTGGTAAGTCTTGGCCAGCTCTTCCCACTCTTTGTATTTGGGGGCCAGCGGGTCGATGTCCGAGATGTCGACGTTGGGGCCTTTGGGCTGGGCAATCACGCCCGTGTTCTCGGCGGGTGCCGGGCCCATGAAGGTGGGCGGTGCGTTGGGCACGGCCACTTCTTTTTGCCAGTTCTGCGCCACCAGGCCCAGGCCCGAGGCCGTCACCAGCAGCAGACACAGGGCCACGATGACCATGGACACCATGCCCATCTTGTCGGCCCGCAGACGCCGCCAGGCGGCGGCCCAAACGCCTTGCGAGCGCGTGGGCGCTGCATTGCTAGAAGAACTCATCACTGCACTCATTTCAGCACCACGCGCGGATCGACCAGCTTGTACAGCAGGTCAGTGATCAGGTTGACCACCATGGTCAGGGCGGCGATGTAGATCGCAAACGCCTGGATGACGGGGTAGTCGCTGCGGTTGACGGCCAGCAAGATCTCGCGGCCCAGGCCCGGAATGCCGAAGAACACCTCCAGCAAGAAGGAGCCCACGAACACGCCGGGCAGCGCCACCGAGATGTTGGTCAGGATGGGAATGAGCGCGTTGCGCAGCACATGCTTGAGCAAGATGGTGCGCTCGGTCAGGCCCTTGGCGCGTGCGGTGCGCACGTAGTCGTGGCCAATCTCATCCAGGAAGAAGGTGCGGTAGAGCCGCGTGTAGGGCGACAAGGCCACCGCCACGGCCACAAAAATGGGCAGCGGCGCGTAGGTGGTCAGGTTGGTCCAGAAGCTGTCGCTCCAGCCCTGCACCGGGAACCAGCCCAGCTTGAAGGCAAACACATACTGGAACACGATCACATACACCAGCAGCGACACCGACACCGCCACGGTGGTGAAGATCATCACTGCGCGGTCAATCTTGCTGCCGCGCAGGTAAGCCACAGCCAGCGCGAAGGGGATGGCCAACAGCACTTCCAGCACCAGGATGGGCACCATCACCGTCAGCGTGGCGGGCATGCGGCTGGCGAACAGGCTGGACACCGGCTCGTTGGTGGCCCAGCTCTTGCCCCAGTCGAAGGTCACGATCTGCTTCAGGAAGATCAGCAGCTGTTCCCACACGGGCTTGTTCAGGCCCAGTTGCTCGCGGATGGCATCGATTTGCTCGGGCGTGGCATTGAGGCCGCCCAGCACCTCGGCGGGATCACCGCCGAACCACTTGAAGAGGAAGAACACCAGCAGCACGACGCCCAACAAGGTCGGGATCATTTGCCACAGGCGCCGGATCAGATAAGCCGCCATTGCTGTCGGGCTCCTTGTGCGCGCGAGTCTCTTGGAGTGGCGTTGCGTCTGGCGCCGCGCTCATGCGCGCGTACGGCCTCCGCCGCCATAAAACTGAACCCCGCTCACCGCATGCCGGCGAGAGGGGCCCCCGGTGCTGCGCCCACGGCCCCCACACTGCTCAGGCGCAGCGTGAGCGCCTGGCTCAAGCAGGCGCGAGTCTAGTGCAGACACGCCTCACTGCACATAGCCCGAGGTTCGAGTCGGCCTGAATATTCGTAATGCCCTAGCGCAGGCTTTTTGCGCTCAGACTGGGCACAATGCGCGGCCGTTGCACGGACACTCGCGCGCCCACACAGCGCGTGCGCCGTGCGCTTCTTGCTTTGTGCGTTGTTGCGTCGGGCGGCTCATGCCTTATTTGTTCCTCACCGCTTTGCCGGCGGCCTACAGCCCCTACAAGCTGCAGGCGCACCGCATCTACACCGACATGGCCCAGCCCTGGGTCATGGGCTACGAGCGCAATATTGACGTGCGCGATTTCTGGACCTTTGTCGACATCGACACCGAGCGGCAACGCGCCGCACAAAACCCATGATGAACAAGCCCAGCATTTCCCGCTCGCCGCGCTACAGCGCGGCCCTGTTGATCTTGTGCGCGGCCCTGGGTCTGCACGCCGAGCTCAGCGCGCAGACCTCCAATGCCGCACCACCCAAGGTACTGCGCTACGCCTTTCAGGTGGCCGAGACGGGCTTTGACCCGGTGCAGGTCAGCGACACCTACTCGCGCATCATCACCGCGCACATCTTCGAGAGCCTCTACCACTACGACCACCTGGCGCGGCCGGTGCGCATCAAGCCGCTCACGGCCGTGGACATGCCCGAGATCAGCGCGGACTTCAAGACCTTCACCATCCGTGTCAAGCCCGGCATTTACTTCCACGAGCACCCGGCCTTCAAAGGGCAAAAGCGCGAGCTCACGGCGGCAGACTACGTCTACAGCATCAAGCGCTTCATGGACCCCGCGTTCAAAAGCCCCAGCCTGATTGACGTGCAGGAAATGCGCATCAGCGGCCTGCTGCCGCTGCGTGAAGCGGCCCTCAAGACCAAGAAGCCGTTTGACTACGACACGCCCATTCCCGGGCTCAAGGCGCTGGACCGCTACACGCTGCAAATCAAGCTCGACGAGCCACGCCCGCGCCTGATCGAGCGTCTGGCGCAATCCGACCTGATGGGCGCCCTGGCGCGCGAGGTGGTGGAAGCCGCCCCCGACCAAATCATGAGCAACCCGGTGGGCACGGGGCCCTTTGTGCTGGGCGAATGGCGCCGCTCCAGCAAGATCGTGCTCAACAAAAACCCCCACTACCGCGAGCGCTTCTACGACGCCGAACCCGCGTCCGATGACGCCGAAGGCCAGGCCATGCTGGCGCGCTACAAAGGCCAGCGCCTGCCCATGGTGGACCGTGTGGAGGTGAGCATCATCGAAGAGAGCCAGCCGCGCTGGCTGTCCTTCGTCAACGGCGAGAAAGACTTCATCGAGCGTGTGCCCGAAGAGTTCATCCTGCAAGCCGCGCCCAACGGCAAGATTGCGCCCAACCTCGAAGCCAAAGGCGTGGCCATGGAGCGCCGCGTGGTGCCTGAGCTGGTGCTGCAGGTCTACAACATGGAAGACCCCACCGTGGGCGGCTACACGCCCGAGAAAGTGGCGCTGCGCCGCGCCATCGGCCTGGCCACCGACACCGAGCGCGAAATCCGCCTGGCCCGGCGCGGCCAAGCCATTCCTGCGCAAAGCCCGGTGGCACCGCACACCAGCGGCTACGACGCCAACTTCAAAAGCGAGATGGGCGACTACGACCCCGCCCGCGCCCGCGCCCTGCTGGACACCTACGGCTACAAAGACCTTGACGGCGACGGTTGCCGCGAGCTGCCCGATGGCGGCAAGCTGCGCCTGGTGTTCAACACCCAGCCTGAGGCGCGCCACCGCCAGCTCGACGAACTCAAGCGCAAGAACTACAGCGCCGTGGGCCTGTGCACCGAGTTCAAAACCGCCAAATGGCCGCAAAACCTCAAGAGCGTGCGCGCAGGCAATTTCATGGTTTGGGGCGTGGCCTCCAGCGCCACGCGCCTGGACGGGCAGGACCTGCTGGGCCGCATGTACGGGCCGTCCAAGGGTGCACAAAACCTCGCACGCTTTGAGCTCAAGGCCTTTGACGATGTGTACCGCCGCATGATGGTCATTCCCGATGGCCCCGAGCGCGAGGCCCTGTTCCGCGAGGCCAAGCGCATTGCCGCGGCCTACGCGCCTTACAAGTTCCAGATGCACCGCATCCAGACCGATATGTGGCACCCGGCGCTGCAGGGCTTTCGCCGCCCGCTGTTCTGGAACAACTGGTGGGAGTACGTGGACGTCCAGCGCTGAAGCCTGGCGCGGCGCGGCGATACTGCGGCCTCTTGGCCGCACTCCCGTGCTGGGTGCGGTGCATTGCTGGAACTCGTCCCGTGAACCTTGCCCCTTTGATTGGAGCCCCAGCCCGCAGCGCGCTGCTGGGCCTGGCCCTGCTGCTGAGCGGCCCTTTGACTCAGGCCCAGACCCAGGCGCCAACACCCGGCGCCGCCGCGCCTGCTGAAGCCTCGGCTGCGGGCGCAGCCGCCAAAGTGCTGCGCTACAGCTTTCGTGTGGCCGAAACGGGTTTCGACCCCGCCAAGGTCACCGACCTGTACTCGCGCGTCATCACCAGCCACATGTTCGAGAGCCTCTACGGCTACGACCACCTGGCGCGGCCTGTGCGCATCGTGCCGCTCACGGCAGCGGCCCTGCCTGAAGTCAGCGCGGATTTCAAAACCTTCACCATCCGCCTCAAGCCCGGCATTTACTTCACTGACGACCCCGCCTTCAAAGGCCAGCGCCGCGAGCTGGTGGCGGCGGACTATGTCTACAGCCTGAAGCGCTTTGCCGACCCGGCCGTGAACTCACCGAACTGGGGCAGTGTGGAGGCGCAAAAGCTGCTGGGCTTGAACGCGTACCGCGGCACGGTGCTGCGCAGCCGCGGGCGCTTTGACTACGACCGCCCGCTGCCGGGCCTGCGCGCCCTGGACCGCTACACCCTGCAGTTGCAGCTGGAAGAGCCGCGCCCGCGCTTGCTGGAGTTCCTGGCCGATGCCAGCCTCTACGGCGCGGTCGCGCGCGAGGTCATCGAGGCCTATGGCGACCAAAGCATGGCCCACCCCGTGGGCACCGGGCCTTTTGTGCTGACGCAGTGGCGCCGCTCCAGCCTCATCGTGCTGTCGAAAAACCCGGGCTACCGCGAGCGCTACTACGACGCCCAAGCCGCGGCGGACGACGCCGAAGGCCAAGCCCTGGCCGCGCGCTTCAAGGGCCGTCGCCTGCCCATGCTGGACCGCGTGGAGGTGAGCATCATCGAAGAGAACCAGCCGCGCTGGTTGTCCTTTCTGGACGGTCAATTCCAGTTCCTGGAGCGCGTGCCCGAGGACTTCATCGGCCAGGCCGCGCCCGGCGGCCAGCTCGCGCCCAACCTCGCACGCCAGGGCATGAGGCTGCACCGCCAGCTCGCTGCGGACACGCTCTTTACCGTCTTCAACATGGAAGACCCCGTGGTGGGCGGCTACACGCCGGAGAAGGTGGCGCTGCGCCGCGCCATCGGCCTGGCCACCGACAAAGGCCGCGAGATGAGCGTGGTGCGCCGCAACCAAGCCATCAGCGCGCAAGCCATGTTCCAGCCGCACACGCGGGGCTACAACGCCCAGTTCAAGAGCGAGATGTCGGCCTACGACCCGGCGCGTGCCCGCGCCCTGCTGGAGCTCTACGGCTACAAGGACGTGGACGGCGACGGCTGGCGCGAGCAGCCCGATGGCACGCCGCTGGTGCTCGAAGCGCTCTCCATCCCCGAGGGCTTTCAGCGCCAGATTGACGAGCTGTGGCAGAAAAACATGGCCGCCGTGGGCCTGCGCGTGAAGCTCAAAATCGCCAAGTGGCCCGAGAACCTCAAGGCCATGCGCAACGGCAAATTCAGCATCTGGTGGCTGGCCGTGAGCGCCTCGCAGCCCGACTCGCAGGACGTGCTCAATATGTTCAGCAGCACGCACATTGGCTCGTCCAACTACGCGCGCATCAAGCTCCCTGAGCTCGACGCCCTGGTGGCGCGCACCGACCTCATGCCCGATGGCCCGGAGCGCCAGGCCCTGTTCCAGCACAGCCAGCGCCTGGCCACGGCCTATATGCCGTACTTCGCGCGTGGCCACCGCTTCCACACCGACATCTCCCGGGCCGAACTCGTGGGCTACCGCCGCCCGCTGTTCTGGAACAACTGGTGGGAGTATGTGGAGTTGGCAAATTGATATCAAAATAGCTATAGTGACATCACTGCAATCATTTGCCCGGGAGTGATGTATGCCTGCCATCACGGTGCGCCAAATCTCTGAAGAAACCCACCGCGCCCTGCGGCTGCGGGCCGCGCAGGCCGGGCGCAGCACGGAGGCGGAAATCCGCGCCATCCTGGACGCCGCCGCCCGCCCGCCCGGGCGGGTGCTGCTGGGCTCGGTGCTGGCGGGCATTGGTCAAGAAGCCGGGGGCGTTGATCTGGCCCTGGAGCGCGACACCCGCGCTGCGCAGCCGCTGAGCTTGGAATGATTCTGCTGGACACCAACGTGGTGTCCGAGCCCCTGCGCCGCGCCCCGGATGCGGCCGTGGTGGCGTGGCTGGACGCCCAAAGCCTGCCCACACTCTACCTATCGGCCATCAGCCTGGCGGAGCTGCGTTTTGGCATCGCCGCTCTGCCCGCAGGGGCACGTCGCGAGGCCCTGCAGCGCGCGCTGCAGGAGCGCGTGCTGCCGCTGTTTGAGGGGCGTATCCTGCCCTTTGACGCTGCTGCCAGCCAGGCCTATGGCGTGCTCATGGCGCAGGCCCGCGCGCAAGGGCGGGCCATTGGCGCGGCCGACGGCTACATCGCCGCCATTGCCCGCACCCACGCGCTGACCGTGGCCACGCGCGACACCGCCCCCTTTGCCGCCGCGGGCCTGCCGGTGATCAACCCCTGGACCGCCACCCCGCCACCCCTCGACCCCGTTTAAGGACACCGCTTCATGGCGTTTTGCACTCTCCTTGCCCGTCTGCGCACCGCTGCCGTGTGCAGCGCAGCGCTCGTGTTCGCCGCCGGTGCCGGGGCGCAGTCTCCCAGCGCCAGCGCCGCTGCGCCCAAGGTGTTGCGCTACGCCTTTCTGATTGCCGAGACCGGCTTTGACCCCGCACAGGTCAGCGACCAGTACTCCACCGCCGTCATCAGCCACATCTTTGAGCCGCTCTACGAGTACGACTACCTGGCACGCCCGGTGAAGGTGCGCCCGCTCACGGCAGCGGCATTGCCCGAGGTCAGTGCGGATTTCAAAACCTTCACCATCCGCATCAAGCCCGGCATCTACTTTGCCGACGACCCCGTCTTCAAAGGCCAGCGCCGCGAGCTGGTGGCGGCGGACTATGTTTACAGCCTGAAGCGCTTTGCCGACCCGGCCTTCAAGGCGCCGTTTTGGGTGCAGGTGCAAAACCTTGGCCTGCTGGGCCTGGATGCGCAGCGCGAGCGCGCCCTCAAAACCGGCCAGCCCTTTGACTACGACACCCCCATCGAGGGCCTGCGCGCGCTGGACCGCTACACCCTGCAGCTGAAGGTGGCCGCACCGCGTCCGCGCTTGATCTACACCCTGGCCATGGCGGCCTACACCGGCGCCGTGGCGCGTGAGGTGGTGCAGGCCCATGGGCCGCAGCAAATCATGGCCCACCCGGTGGGCACGGGGCCGTTTGTGCTGGCGCAGTGGCGCCGCTCCAGCCGCATCGTGCTGCAGCGCAACCCGGGCTACCGCGAACGCTATTACGAGGCCGAACCCGCTGCCGACGACGCCGAGGGTCAAGCCTTGCTGGCGCGCTTCAAGGGACGTCGCCTGCCCATGCTGGACCGCGTGGAGATCAGCATCATTGAAGAGAGCCAGCCGCGTTGGTTGTCTTTCGTCAATGGCGAGATGGACCTGGTGGACCGTGTGCCGCCGGAGTTTGTGAACGTGGCGTTGCCGCATGGCCGTGTGGCGCCCAATCTGGCCGCGCGCGGCATCCGGCTGCACCGCATGCTGGGCGCGGACACGGCCTTCACCTTCTTCAATGTGCAGCACCCGATGCTGGGCGGCATGTCGCCCGAGCGCGTGGCGCTGCGCCGAGCGCTGTCGCTGGCGCTGGATGTGGGCGCCGAGGTGCGCCAGGTGCGGCGCGGCCAGGCCGTGGTGGCGCAGTCTTTTGTGCTGCCCAACACCCACGATTTCGACCCCAGCTTCAAAAGCGAAAACGGCGAGTACGACCCCGCCCGCGCCCGCGCGCTGCTGGACCTGTACGGCTACAAAGACCGCGACGGCGACGGCTGGCGTGACATGCCCGACGGCAGCCCGCTGGTGATTGAGGTGGCCTCCCAGCCCACGGCGCTGGACCGCCAGTACAACGAGCTGTGGCAGCGCAACTTTGCCGCCGTGGGGGTGCGCACGCACTTCACGTCGGGCAAATGGCCCGAGCAGCTCAAGCAGGCGCGCAACGGCCAGCTCATGCTCTGGTTTTTGGGCGAGAGCGCCAACACGCCTGACAGCATTTACATGCTGCAATACCTCTACGGGCCCAGCATCGGGGCGCAAAACTATTCACGCTTTCAGCTCGATGCCTATGACCGCCTCTACGAGCGGTTGCAGGAGCTGCCCGACGGCCCCGAGCGCCGGGCGCTGTTTCGCGAGGCCGAGCGCATCCAGGTGGCCTATATGCCGCTCAAAAGTCATGTGTTTCGCTACCTCAACGACATGAGCCAGCCCTGGCTCATCGGCTACCGCCGCCCCGCCTTTGGTTCCGTGTTTTGGCACTACGTGGACGTGCAGCGCTGAGCAGAGCGCTGCGGCAGGCGGATTTGTGGCATGGGCTGGCGCAGGTCGCTGATGCCGCACTAGACTGTGCGGGCCCGCCGTGCACTGTGGCGCGTGCGGGCGCTGTGCCATGGGCTTGTTTGCATCTTGCTGGTCTTGTGCGCTGCGTCGGCGTGCCTGGATGGGCGCAGCCCTGGGCTTGACGCTGGGTGGCGCGCGTGCCGATGCGCCCGGTTTGCTGGTGTTGGTGCCGCAGGATGTGTTGGACGACTGGCAGCTGTTTTTGCGCGGACGGGCGCCACAAACCGTGCACCATTACAGCGGGCCGCACGCGCGGCGCGATGTGGCCGAGGTTTTGCTGCTGCACCATGCCTTGGCCGCTGGTGGAGGGCGGGTTTGGACGATCAAACTCGAAGGCATGCCCTCAGACGTGCGCCTGCAGCGCGAGCTGGTGGGCGGCCATGGTCTGTGTGGCGGCACGAGTTTTTGGCGCGACGATCTGATTCACGGCCACCATCAGCTCCTGACCTCCGAGCCCTTGCTGCGTGTGGGTGAGTTCGAGGCGGGGTTTTACGTGCTCGAAGGCAACACACGGGCGTTGGCGGTTCGAGACTTGGCGGGCTTGCGCCAGCTCACCGTGCTGTCCAACCGCCAATGGCGCGTGGACTGGCGCACGCTGCAGGCCTTGCAGCTGCCCAGGCTGGTGCATGCGGGCAGCTGGAGCCAGATGCCACGCATGCTCGCCAGCGGCCGTGCCGATGTGGTGCTGGCGCCGTTTCAGCCCACGCCCGATTTGTCGTGGCAGGTCGAGGGTCTGCGGCTGCGGCCCATTCCTGGCCTGCGCCTGGCGCTGGCGGGTACGCGCCACTATGTGGTGGCCAACGGCCATGCGCTCAGCGCCACGGTGCTGCAGCAGATCAACGCCGGTTTGGCGCAGTTGCGCCGCGACGGGCAGGTGCAGCGCGCCTACACCGAGTGCGGATTTTTCAATGCCCGCGTGCAGGGCTGGCCGCTGCTTGCCCCCTTGGCTTGAGTGGGCTGGCCAGGCGCTTCAGCCCGCCAGCGCAAAGATGCGCCCCAGCGCCCACCACAGCAGCGCGGCCGCCAGGCCCAGCCACAGCAACACGATCAACGCTGCCACCACCATTTGCCGTGGCAGGCGCTCGCGGCGCTGGGCGGCTTTGAAGCGGGCGCGTTGCAGCACGGCCTCGGGCAGCAGGCGCAGCACCAGCCACAGACCCAGCGGCACCAGCACCAAATCATCCAACCAGCCCAGCACCGGAATGAAGTCGGGAATCAGGTCGATGGGGCTCAACGCGTAGCCCGCCACGGCCAAGGCCAGCAGGCGCACGCCCCAGGGCGTGGCCGGGTCGCGTGCGGCGTACCAGACTGTCAGCAGCTCGGACTTCAGGGCCAGGGCCCATTTTTTCCACCAAGGTCTCATGGACTTTCTTCTCACATCCTCGCTTGTGTTGTGGCAACGGCAGACAAGCGGGAGGGCGCAGGGTACGCTGTCACCCATGGGAAATCCAGCATGCTTGTTATGAGCAAGGCTCAGCTCGCGGTGCTGCGCCGCCTGGTGGGGCTGTGGCTTTGCGTGGCGCTGTGCGGGGCCACCGACGGTGTGCAGGCGCAGTCTTTGCAGGCCCAGCGCTTCATGCCCCTGCCCGCGGATGTGAGCCTGCCCAGCGACAGCGTCAGCCGCATGCTGCAGGCTCGCGACGGCCAGGTGTGGCTGGGCACGGCAGCCGGTTTGGTGCGCTATGACGGTCGGCGTCTGCGCGTGTTTGCGGCGCAGCCCGGCGGGCTCAGCCACCCCTATGTGACGGCGTTGCTGCAAGACGAGCAAGGCGGGCTGTGGGTAGGCACGCACCAGGGTCTCAACCATGTGGACCCCAGCACGGAGCGCCTGCGCCGCGTTGATGCCCCCAGCGAGCTGGCCGAGGGCTGGGTGCGGGGCCTGGCCAGCGCGGGCACGCAGCGCCTGTGGGTCATCGTCAACGATGCCCTCTACCTCTACCACCGTGACAAACAGCGATGGCAACGCTGGCAGCCTGAAACCCAAGAAGGCTTGCAGGGTGCACAGGCGCTCACCAGTGATGGGGAGGGCGGCGTGTGGGTGGCGCACCAGCACTTTGTCTGGCATATCGACAGCCGGGGGCGTGTGCAGCAGCAGCTGGACGTCAGCGAGTCGCTGCGGGGCTTGGCACCGCGTGAACGCGAAGTGCGTGTCTTGCTGCGCGACCCCAAAGGGCGGCTGTGGCTGGGCCTGACCGGTGGCGTGCGGGTGTGGGACGTGTCGGCCGAACCGGCACGCGCCTTGCCCGACCCTGGGCTGCCGCGCGGCTTGGTCTACGACATGCTCTGGGCGCGTGACGCCAGCCTGTGGGTGGGCATGGGAGGCAGTCAGGGCCTGGTGCGTTGGCGCGAAGGCCAAACGCTGCAGCGCTTTGGCCACCAGCACGGCGTGCAGGGCAGCCTGCCCGGCGACTCCATCAGCGCGCTGCTGCAAGACCGCAACGGCACGCTGTGGGTGGGCTGTTGGGACCAAGGGCTGGGTCTGGCGGATTTGGCGCACGAGGGTATCAGCCGCTACGTTTTTGTACCGGGCGAGGCGCGAGGCCTCTCCAGCGACATGGTGCAGGCCTTTGCCGATGGGCCCACGCCGGAACAACTCTGGGTCGGCACTTACGGCGGCGGGCTCAACCTGTTGTCGCTGTCCGATGGCCACAGCCAGCGCGTGCCCGAAGGCCAGCTGCCGCTGCGCCACATCAAGGCCTTGCTGCGCGAACCCGATGGCAGCTTGTGGGTGGGCGGTGATCACGGCCTGTGGCGCTGGGACCCTCGAAGCCGCCGCAGCACGGCTGTGCAGCTGCTCGGGGAGGGTGCGCTCCTGGCATCTATCAACACCCTGGCGCGCGGGCCCGATGGCAGGCTGTGGGCGGGCACTGGCCAAGGCCTGCTTCAGGTGGACACGCAGCGCCTGCAAGCGCAGTGGCTGGTGCTGCCGGGGCAGGGCAATAGACCCATGCCGGTGGACAGTCTGCACGCAGACCACCATGGCCGCCTGTGGGTTGGGGCCAAGCGTGGACTGTGGCTGCAGGCGGCAGCGGGGCAGGACTTTCAGGCACTGCCGCTGGCCCCCTCGCTGCGCGCGGCCGCTGCGGGTCCTGTGGCTGTGCATGTGGTGCGCGAAGCACCGGATGGCCGGATTTGGCTCGCCACCTACCAAGGTCTGATGCAGGCCACCCTCGTGCCAGGTGGCTGGGAAGTGAGTCACCCCGCCGGGCAGCTGGCCGAGCTCAGCCAGACCGTGTTTGAAAGCCTGGAACTCGACGAGCAGGGCGTGCTGTGGCTGGGCAACGAGCATGAGCTGCTGCGCTGGGATCCCGCCTCGGACAGCCTGCGCAGCTACCCGGCGCAAGACTGGTTCGGGCGCGGCTTCAACTTTGGCGCCAGCCACAAGGGGCCGGGCGGGAGCCTGTATTTTGGCGGCCCGGGTGTGGTGCGGCTGCAGCCCTCGATGTTTGGTTCTGATGCCCATGCGCCGGACCTGGTGCTCAGCGACCTGCGCCTGTTCAATCACTCCTTGCAGACCCCCACGGCCGCCTCTGGGGTGGAGGCAGCGCTGCACCGCCTCACCGGCGATGTGCCCAGCTCGCGCCTGCGCCAGATCAGCCTGCAGCCGCAGGACAGCATGGTGAGCTTTGAGTTCTCGGCCCTGCATTTCGCGCGCCCCTCGCTCAACCGCTATGCCTGGAAGCTCGAGGGCTTTGACGAGACCTGGATTCCCGGCCAGAAAGACCGCGCCGTGGCCACTTACACCAATCTGGACCCCGGGCGCTACGTGCTCATGGCCAAGGCCGCCAACCCAGACGGGCGCTGGAGCGCGCCGCAAAAAATACTGGAGATCGAAGTGCTGCCGCCGTGGTGGCGCACCTGGTGGTTCCGCACACTGGTGGTTTTGGCTCTGCTGGGCCTGGGCGCGGCGGCGCTGCGTTGGCGGCTGCGTGATGCTTTGCGCCAGCGCCATGTGCTGGAGCTGGAGGTGCAGGCGCGCACCGCACAAATTCAAGAGCAGGGCCGCCAGCTCAGCCTGGAAAAGCGCGAGGCCGAGCAACAGCGCGAGCGCGCCGAACAAGCGCGGCTGGACATTGCGCGGCTGGGCGAAATTGGCCGCGACATCAGTGCCGCCCACAACGAAGACGAGGTGCTGGAGCGGCTGTGCCAGCAGGCTTTCACGCTGTTGGACCTCAGCGCCTTGGTGGTGGCGCAGGTGGATGAATCGACCAGTGAGCTGCAGTTGCAGCGCGTCATCGAGCGCGGCCAGCACCGGCTGCTGGCGCCGCTCTCGCTGCAGGACGCCGCCGCCCACCCCGCCGTGCGTTGCGCTCTGCAGGCGCAAGACCTGCAGCTGGCCAGCGGCAGCGGCGGTTTGCAAGCCAGTGTTTATGTGCCCATGGTGCAGCAAGGCCGCGTGGTGGGCGTGCTGGGCGCGCACCGCAGCGCCGCCTGGACGAGCGTGGACCTGGACATGCTGCGCACCCTCGGGGCCTATGCCGCTGTGGCCTTCGACAAGCTGCAGGCCTATGGCCGCTTGCAGCAGGCGCGCTCCTTGCTGATGCAGCAGGAAAAGCTCGCGGCGCTGGGTGGACTGGTGGCGGGTGTGGCGCATGAGCTGAACACGCCCATTGGCAACAGCTTGCTGGTGTCCACCACGCTCAAAGACACCACGCAGGACTTCAACCGCCAGCTGCAGCAGCCGGGCTTGCGCCGCAGCGCGTTGCAGGAGTTTTGCGAGCACGTCAGCGAGGCCGCCACCTTGCTGCAGCGCAGCCTCGAGCAGGCCGCGAGCATGATCTCCGGCTTCAAACAATTGGCGGTGGACCAGGCCTCAGAACAGCGCCGCAACTTTGAGCTTGCCACCCTGTGCCAGGAGGTGGCGCAGACCCTGGACCGGCGCCTCTACCGCGGCGGCCACCAGCTGATGCTGCAAGTGGCGCCCGACCTGCACATGGACAGCTACCCCGGGCCGCTGGGGCAGGTGCTCAACAACTTGGTGATCAACGCCCAGCTGCATGGCTTTGATGGGCAGCGCAGCGGTTTGGTGCGCATCAGTGCACACAGCAGCGGCGCTCAGAGCCTGCGTCTGGAGGTCATGGACAACGGGCGCGGCATGTCGGCCGAGCACCTCAAGCGCGTGTTCGAACCCTTCTTCACCACACGCATGGGGCGCGGAGGCTCGGGGCTGGGCATGCACATTTGCTACACCATCGTCACCGGGCTCTTGGGTGGGCAGATTCGTGTGTTGAGCGAGCCCGGGCAGGGCACGCGCGTCATCATGGACTTGCCGCTACAAGCCCCGCAGCACAAGCCTGCTGCCGATCAGTCGCCCCAGAGCAGCGGCTGACGCGCCTCGGCCCAGCCTTCGAGCTGGGCGCCAAAAAGCTCTTCCACGCGCGGGCGCCGTACTTTGAGCGTGGGCGTGACCAGGCCGTTGTCCACCGTCCAGGGCGTGCACAGCAGCACCAGCGCGCCGAGCTGCTCGTGCGGGTCCAGATGCGCGTTGACGGCCTGCAAGTGCGCGCGCAGCGAGGCCTCCAGCGCCGCGCGCTCGGTGGTGTCGCTGCGCTGTGCCGCCGCTTGAGGGTTGAGCATGAGCAGGCCCAGGGGCTGGGCCAGATTGGCGCCCACCACCGCGCAGGCCTCGATGGCGGGGTGCATGCCCAGGCGGTCCTCAATGGGCGCGGGCGCCACATACTTGCCCTTGCTGGTTTTGAACAAATCCTTCACCCGCCCGGTGATGCGTGTGCAGCCGCGTTCGTCCACGGCGGCCTTGTCGCCGGTGTGCAGCCAGCCCTCGGCGTCAAGCACCTCGGCACTGAGCTCGGGCTGTTTGAAGTAGCCCAGCATCAAGGCCGGGCTGCGCATGAGCAGCTCGCCGCTGACGGGGTCAACGCGCGTCTCCACGCCCTCGTAAGGGATGCCCACGGTGCCGGTCTGATCCTGGCCGGGCACGGTGATGTGGCTCACCGCCAGGTTTTCGCTCATGCCGTAGCCCTCGCAGATGGGTAGGCCCAGTTGGCGAAACCACTGCAGCAGCGCTGTGGGCATGGGGGCTGCGCCGCCCGCGGCCACGCGGCATTTGGACAGACCCAGCGCCTTGAGAATCTTGCGCCGCACCAGCCAGCCCACCAGGGGCAGGCGCAAGAGCAGCTGTAGGCGCTGCGGCGGCAGTTTGGCGTGAACGCCTTGCTGGAATTTGGTCCACAGCCGCGGCACCGAGAAGAACAAGGTGGGCTGCGCGCGCTGCAAGTCGGCCGTGAAGGTGTCCAGGCTCTCAGCAAAGTACAGCTGCATGCCCGTGGCCAGCCAGCAGTGCTCCACCAGCACGCGCTCCACCACGTGAGCCAAAGGCAGGTAGGACAGCATGCGGTCATGGCGGTGCAGCGGCAGGCGCTGCAGGCCCGCGCGCACCGCCCAGGCGAAATTGCCAAAGCTGTGCATCACGCCCTTGGGCATGCCGGTGGTGCCGGAGGTGTAGATGAGCGTGGCCAGCTCATCGGCGCCGCGCAGCGGCTCACCCAGCACGGGCTCGGTGCGGGCACAAATGGTGTCCCAGTCCTCGTATTGCTGGCGCGCTGAAGCGGGTGAGACCGGGTAGCTGATGCCGCTCATGCCCGCAGGCACACCGGCTTGCATGGCCTCCCAGCCATCGAGCTTGCCCACAAAAATGGCGCGCGAGTCGCTGTGCTCAAGAATGTGCCGAATGGTCTCGGGGGCCAGCGTGGGGTAGAGCGGCACCGAGACATAGCCCGCCATCCAGATGGCCAGATCGCTCATCAGCCACCAGGCGCAGTTTTTGGAGAGGATGGCCACGCGTGCGCCGCTCTCCCAGCCTTGCTCGCGCCCCAGTGCGCGCAGGTGTGCGGCCATGCGTCGGGTTTCGTCGGCCACCTGCGCCCAGGTGTAGCTGCGCAGCGCTGCGCCTTCGAGCGGCTGGTGCAGTACCGGGTCGGTGGCAGCTTCGCGTTCCCAGCGGTAGAGCTGCTGCAAGGCCAAGGTCAGTGGCGTGGATTGATCGGCCATGTGAACTCCGTTGTGTAGCCAGCCGGACGGCAACCCCCGATGCTAGGTCAAGTCGGTCATCGAGGGGAGGGGCGGCGCTGGATAATGGCGTTTGGCCACACCAGTCGCAGTCTCCACACATGTCCAGTCTCATTGTTCACGGCGGCACGCCTTTGCAGGGCCGCATCATCCCTTCCGCCAACAAGAACGCGGTGCTGCCGATTCTGTGCGCGACCCTGCTCACACGCCAGCCCGTGACGCTGCGTGGGGTGCCGGAAATCACGGACGTGAAAAAAATCCTTGAGGTGTTCCGCAAGCTGGGCAGCCATGTGGATGTGGACTTCGCCACCGGCGTGCTGCAGCTGCACCACGAGCACACCCAGTTTGACCCCGCGCGCGACCATCTGCCCGAAGAGATGCGCAGCTCCATCATGCTGGTGCCGGGCTTGTTGGCGCGTTTTGGTGCGGCGCGCATTGAAGACGATGTCAAAGGCTGCACGCTGGGCGCACGCGAGATCGACCCGCACGTGGAGGTGTTCCAGCGCTTTGGCGCCGAGGTGCAGCGCGGCAGCGACGGGCTGGTGCTGCGCGTGCAGCGCCCACTCACCGGCAACGACCACTGGACCGACTACGCCAGCGTCACCACCACCGAAAACTTCGTGCTCTGTGCGGCCCTGGCCGAGGGCCGCAGCACGCTGATGAACGCCGCCAGCGAGCCCCATGTGCAGGAGTTCTGCCAGTTCATGCTGAGCTTGGGGGCGCGCATCGAAGGCTTGGGCACCTCGCGCCTGACCATCCATGGCGTGAGCGATTTGGGCGGCACGGATTTCACCTTCGCCGAAGACTTCCACGAAATCGTCACCTTCCTGGCGCTGGGCGCCATCACCGGTGGCGATGTGCAGGTCAAGAACAGCCAGCCCGAGCAGTTCCCGCTCATCGACCGCACTTTCGCCAAGTTCGGTGTCGAGATCGTGCATGAGGACGGCTGGTCGCGCACGCGCATCAGCGCGGCCGACGGCAAGCTGCGCGTCAAAGAGCCTTTCACGCGCAATATCTTGCAAAAGGTCGAGGCCGCGCCTTGGCCCTATCTGCCCGTGGACCTGCTGCCCATCTTTGTGGCGCTGGGCGTGAAGGCCGAGGGCAGCGTGATGTTCTGGAACAAGGTCTATGACGGCGCCATGGGCTGGACCAGCGAGCTCTCCAAATTCGGCGCCCATGCCTTTTTGTCTGATCCGCACCGCATGGTCACCTTCGGCGGCAAGCCGCTGGCGCCAGCTGAGGTCGAGAGCCCCTACATCATCCGCGTGGCGATTGCCCTGCTCATGGTGGCTGCCAGCATTCCGGGCAAGTCCACCATCCTCAACGCCAACCCCGTGCGCCGTGCGCACCCGGGCTTTGCCGAGAACATCACGCGGCTGGGCGCGCGTGTGGAGTGGGTGGAAGGCGACTGAGCCCCGGCTCAGGCCCCGCCGCACCCACTGCCGCTTCCTCGCCCATGGCGCGCCCGCCCAAGCCTGAGCTGCCGCTGCGCGACGGCGTGGCCGCCAGCGTGCTGGCCTGCCCCAGCGGTCCTTGGGCCACGGTGTTGGACTTTCTCAGCGAGCGCCTGCCGCTGGTGGCGCGTGAAGACTGGGCCCAGCGGCTGAGCTCGGGCGCGGTGCTCAACGCCCAGGGCCTGGCGCTGGCGCTGGATGCGCCCTACCGCGGCGGCACGCGGCTCTACTACTGGCGCTGGCGCGAGCAGGAGCCCGAGGTGCCGTTCGAGGCCCACATCCTCTACCGCGACGAGCACCTGCTGGTGGCTGACAAGCCGCACTTTCTGCCCGTCACGCCCAAGGGCCGTTATGTGCAGCAAACCTTGCTGACGCGCCTGCGCCGCGCCACCGGGCTGGCCGAGCTCAGCCCGCTGCACCGGCTGGACCGCGAAACCGCCGGGCTGGTGCTGTTTGCCGTGCACGCACAGGCCCGCGACGCCTACCAGGCCCTGTTTCGCGAACGCCGCGTGCACAAGGTCTACGAGGCCATCGCGCCGTGGCGGCCCGAGTTGAGCGAACCCCGCTGCCTGGCGCACCGCCTGCAACAACACCCCGAGCACTTCATGCAAATGCAGGTGCTCGACGGCGAGCCCAATGCCTGGACGCAGCTGCGCCTCATCGAGCGCCTGCCCGATGCGCACGGCCAGGCCTGGGCACGCTACGGGCTGCGCCCCAGCACCGGGCTCAAGCACCAGCTGCGTGCGCAGATGTGCGCTGTCGGCGCACCGCTGCTGGGCGACCGCATCTACCCCACGCTGCTGCCCCACGAGGAGCAGCCTGACTTCAGCGCGCCGCTGCAGCTGCTGGCGCGCGAACTGGCGCTGCAGGACCCGCTCAGTGGCGTTTGCCACCGCTGGCGCAGCGAGCGCATGCTGAATGGTCTGGATATGCCGAATTTCAACCCCGCGAACCAGGGTGTGCTGCCACCATAAATGGGATGTTCGTGAAGGATGCCCTCGGCACAATCGCCCTCTCCCCCAGGGTGTTCCCGAGTCAGGCGCATGAAATCAAGCGTGAGTTCCGTCAAGTGGCGCGCCGTGCTGGCTTTTTGTGCCGTGGGCCTGCTGCTGGCCGCGCTGGTGACGGTCTGGCATCTGTGGTCCGAAGTGCAGCGCCGCGAGGCGCGCATCGACGCCGACCTGCGCGAGATCCCGCTGCTTTATGCCGAGCCCCTTTCGCGTGCCGTGGCCGAAGGGCGGCTGGATAAAGTCAAGCGCCAGCTCGAACTCATCGCCCTGCGGCATGATCTGCAAGGCGTGGAGTTGCGCCTGGACGCCGGAGCGCCGCTGCGCGTGGTCCCCCGCAGTCAGGTTGAACCGGGGCGCGCCATGTCCTTCCCCTTGAGTGGCAGCCCCGCAGCCCAGGTGCGTGTGGTAGCGCCTGTGGTTCAGGCCAGTGCGCTCATGTGGGAGCCCCAACACATGCAGACCTTGATGGAGATGGTGCTGCTGGTGCTGGTGCTGGGGCTGGCCGCGGTGATCTTGATTGACCGCTTGGTGCTGCAACACCTGCGGCGGCTCTCCGCGCAGGCGCGCGCTTTCGATTCCACCCAGCCGCCGCTGCAAGCCCCCACCAGCCGCGAACTGCCCAGGGAAGTCAAACAACTCGAGCAGGCCATTGCCCATGTGCAGAGCTGCTTGGGTGACGAGCTCATGCGCGAGCAATCTCAGGTGCGCGAGCTGCGCGAACTGGTGCGCAGCCGCGAGCACTCGCTGGAGCAGGCGGAGCGGGCTCTGGCCCTGCGTGGGCGCGAACTCGCCGCGCTGGAGCGCCACGACCCGCAAACCGGCCTGGTCAACCGCCGTGAGTTCGACGAGGTGCTGCGCCGCGAATTCAAGCGTGCCCAGCGCGATGGCGGGCGGCTGGCCCTGGCCATTCTGGACCTGGACCGCTTTCGCCTCTTCAACGAAACCCATGGGCGCCCAGCGGGCGACGAACTGCTAGGCCGCTTTGCGCGCATGCTGGGCGAGCGCTTCAAGCGCGACACCGATCTGGTGGCGCGTCTGGGCGGCGAGGAGTTTGTGGCCTTGCTGCCTGGTTTTGATGTGGAGGCCGCACAAAACCTGCTGGACCAGCTGCGTGACGACTGGCGCCAGCAGCTGCAGGTGCTCAGCCAGCTCGGCAGCTTGGGCATCGGGCAGGGTGCCGAACGCCAGCAGGTGACAGTGAGCATCGGCCTGGCGGTGCTGCAGCCCGGGCGGCCCTACCTCAGCCCGCAAGCTTTTTTGCAAGCGGCCGACGACGCCCTGCATCTGGCCAAACACAGCGGGCGCGACCGCCTGAGCATGGCCGCCTGAGGCTTTGAGGCCTCAGGTGCGGCCGTGGCGCTGAGCCTGCTGAATTTCTTCTTCCAGTTTGACCAGCGCGCGCTGCACCAGCAGCTCGTCGAGCTGGGCCAGCGGAGCCAAGGCCAGCGCCAGTGGCTCGAGCTGCTGTGGCGCTTCGGTCAGTGCCCACGCCAAGGCGCCCACCACGGCGACGCCGCGGCGCTCCAGCTGCGCCGGGCAGTCCCGGCCCTGGCGCAGTGCTAGGTGGTGGCGCACGCTGGCGGTGGCGGCTGGCGCCAGGCCCCAGGTTTCGCACAGCGCCGCGCCCAGCGCGTCATAGCTCACCCCGAACATAGCGTGTTCCATGGCGCACAGCTGCTGCACGTCGCTGCCAGCCGTTCGCAACAGGGCGGGGTATTGGGCTGGTGCGTGGCGGTACAGCACGGCTTTGCCGCATTCCTCGAACAAGCCTGCTGAATGTGCGCTCCAGGGGTCGATGTGCAGCAGCTGGCCCAGGCGGCCCATGAGCTGCCCGCGCCGCGCGGCGCGCTGCCAAATGACATCCAGCTCCGGTGCTGGTGGAAAGGCGGCCCGCAGCCCCATCTCAAAGGTGATGCCCGCCACCTCGCGCATGCCCAGGTAAGTCAGCGCCTGCTGCACGCTTTGCACGCGGCCGTTGAGCCCGTACATGGAAGAGTTCACCGCACGCAGCACGGCCGAGGCCAGCGCCATGTCCTGCTCGATCAGGGCCGACATGGCCGAGAGCTCCGCATCATCGCGGGCCATCAACAGCGACAGCCGCACCAGCACCTCGGGCTGAGCCGGGATGTCGATCTGCAGCGAGCGCAATTCAGGAGCAACAGGCATGGGCGTGAGGCGGGGTCGAAACAAAGAACCCTGCAGCGATGCTAGACCCAAAGCCCCGCAGCTAAAGCTCAGTGCAGCAGGGCATCTGCCCCGGTTTTCACGATCAGGGCGCCCACCACCACCACAAACATGGCGCGCACAAAGCCCGAACCGCGCGCCAGCGCCATGCGAGCACCCACCACGCTGCCCAACACATTGGCCACGGCCATCACCAGGGCCAAATGCCACCACACATGACCTTTGAGGCCAAACAGCACGATGGCCGCCGCGTTGGTGGACATGTTCAACAGCTTGGCGCTGGCCGAGGCATGCAAAAAGTCATAGCCCATCAGGCGCACAAACAGGAATACAAAAAAGCTGCCCGTGCCGGGGCCAAAAAAGCCGTCGTAAAAGCCAATCACCAGACCAATGATGCTGGCCACGAAAGCCTCGCGGCGGCCTTCATAGAGCGGTGCGTGCTCGCGCCCCAGGTCTTTCTTGAGCAGGGTGTAGATCAGCACCGCCAACAGCACCAAGGGCAGGGCGCGGCGCAGGCCTGCGGTGCTGACGAGTGTGACCGTCCATGCCCCGGCCAAACTCCCCAGGCCCGCCGCACAGGCCGCAGGCAGCAGCGCCCCCCAGGGCATGCGCACCCGCTGTGCGTATTGGTGTGTGGCCCAGGCCGTGCCCCAGATGGCCGCAGCCTTGTTGGTGCCAAAGAGTGTGGCGGCAGCGGCGTTGGGGAAGGTGGAAAACAGCGCTGGCACCAGAATCAGCCCACCGCCGCCCACCACGGCGTCTACAAACCCGGCGGCCAAGGCGGCCAGGGCTACTGTCACCATCTCCCACATGCGCTGTGCCTTTCCAGGCCCAAGTCGGGCCCAAAAACAAATCGGGCACCCTAGGGTGCCCGAGAACGTGACGAAGTCACTGTCATTATTGTTGGATGCCTGCTGCGCTGATGTATCAGCGGCTTGAATCTGTCTCCTCGGCCTCCGGAGTGATCCCTGTGGTGGAATCAGACCGAAGCGCCGCGACTGTAGGTCAAACGCTCACGGGGCCTTCTTGGGGCTTGCCCCTAGCGGCGATGGTGCCAGCACCTCAGCGCTTGCGGTCAAACTGGATGACCTGAGCGTGGCTGCGGCGCTCGCTGCCCAGGCTCAGACCCTCAAAAGCTTCGTGCTTGCGGCCTTTGTCAGCGATCCACTCAGGCATCGGCATGCGGCGGGGAGCGGTGTCGGTGCGGGATTGAGACTTCAACATGGTTGGGACCTTTTACGGGAGGCCAGCGAAACCACTCGCTGGTATGCCCGTAACGAGGGACATGCGCAGGGCGTTGACAAGTTCAACAAGATTTTTTGCAGCGCACCAAATTGGGGCAAACGCAGGCTGAAGCGGGGCTGACCGCTGCTCCCCAGGCCTCGTTATGCTTGCGTCATGACAGCAAGCAACGACAACAAGCTGCAGGTGGCCTGCCTGTGCGCCGCCTGGTGCCGGGTGTGCGATGGCTTTCGCGCGGAGTTCGACGCACTGGCGGCGCGTTTCGAGTCCACCGTGGTCTGGCGCTGGGTGGATGTGGAGGACGAAGAGAGCGAATTGCTGGGCCTGGAGGTCGAGACCTTTCCTTGCCTATTGGTGGCCAGCGCCGGGCAGCTGCGCTTTTTCGGGCCCGTCGCGCCCCAGGGCGCTGCCGTGGAGCGCCTGGTGCAGGCGGCGGGCGAGGCGGTGTTGAGCCAAGACGCGCTGGCGCAGCAGGTGGCACAACGTCTGTTCAACGGCGCATAAGTCTTGTTCACTATGGGGCGGGGCTCCGGCGTGACAATCGCAAGCGCTTGAGCCGTGTGCGTCGCCCGCGCCCTTTGAGGGCTGTTGACGCTTGCCTTATCAACGGGACCCTTCTGTATGAACGTACTTTTCAAGACCTCCCTGGCGCGCGCCACCCCCATCATTGCCGTCGACGCCGCCACTTGGCCCGCTCTTCGCGCCCAGCTGCCCCAGCGCACGCAGGCCTGGCTCACCACCGTGGGTTTCAAGGCCGCTCCTGACAGCCTGGCCCTGGTGCCCGGTGAGGACGGCAAGCTGGCTCAGGTGTTCGCGGGCGTGGCCAACGCCGCCCACCCTTTTGCCCTGTCGGCCCTGCCGCAGCAGCTGCCCGAAGGCGCCTACGCCCTGTCCAGCGAGGGCGTGGCGCTGAGCGATGAGGCCGCTGCGCTGTCCTGGGAGCTGGGCTGCTACCAGTTTGATCTCTACAAGCCGCGCAAGCGTCTGCCGGCCCAGCTGTGGATGAAAAACAGCGCCGATGCCCAGCGTGGCCTGGCTTTGGCCACCGCCATGGTGGCGACGCGCGACCTGGTGAACACTCCGGCCGAGCACATGGGCCCGCAGGAGCTGGCTGCGGCCGCTCAGGCCTTGGCCAAGCAGCATGGCGCCAAGTTCAAGCAAATCACGGGCGACGATTTGCTCAAAAAGAACTTCCCCGCCATCCATGCCGTGGGCCGCGCCAGCACGCGCGCGCCGCGCCTGATTGAGCTCAACTGGGGCAGCGACAAGCACCCGCGCCTCACGCTGGTGGGCAAGGGCGTGTGTTTTGACAGCGGCGGCCTGGACCTCAAGAGCGCCGACGGCATGCGCCAGATGAAGAAAGACATGGGCGGCGCGGCCAACGCGCTGGGCCTGGCCACGCTCATCATGGCCTTCAAGCTGCCGGTGCGCCTGCAGCTGCTCATCCCCGCCGTGGAAAACATGGTGGCGGGCAACGCCTACCGGCCCGGCGATGTCATCAAGACCCGCGCGGGCGTGCACATCGAGATCGGCAACACCGACGCCGAAGGCCGCGTCATCCTGTGCGATGCGCTGGCCTATGCCGCGGAATCTGCGCCTGAGCTCATCATCGACATGGCCACGCTCACCGGTGCGGCCCGCGTGGCCCTGGGCGCCCAGCTGCCCGCCTTGTTCGCCAAGCACATGGACACGGCGCGCGATCTGGTGGACCTGGGCCTGAAGCTGGACGACCCCCTGTGGCACATGCCGCTGTGGGCGCCCTACAAGGAAGGCATTGCCTCCAGCATTGGCGACATCGTCAACACCGGACGCAACGCGCTGGCCGGCGCCATCAACGCCGCCCTGTTCCTGGAGGCTTTCGTGCCTGAGCAGCAAGACTGGCTGCACATCGACTTGTTCGCCTGGAACGACATCAACCGCCCTGGTCGCCCCATCGGCGGCGAGGCGCAAACCATCCGCACCCTGCTGGCCTATCTGGAAGAGCGCTTCGCCGCTTGAGGCACCGCAGCGCCCGTCAATGGGTCCATTGACGCCATGAGCTCGGCGGGCGCCAGTCATGGCACCAGGCCAGCACGGCGTCGGAGGCCAGCGGCGCGGCCACCCCCATGCCTTGGGCGCAGTCGCAGCCCAAGGCCAGCAGGCGCTGCCCATGCGCCTCGCTGGCCACACCCTCGGCCACCAGCTTGCAGCCAAAGGCGTGCGCCAGTGCCACGATGCCCTGGGTGATGGCCAGGTCTCCGTCGTCTTCCAGGATGTCGTACACGAAGGACTGGTCGATCTTGAGCTCTTGCACCGGCAGGCGCCGCAGCAGGGTGAGCGAGGAATAGCCCGTGCCGAAGTCGTCGAGCGCAAACTGAAAGCCCAGTTCGCGGCAATGGCGCAGGATGGCGCTGACGCGCTCGATGTCCGCCACGGCCGTGGTTTCGACGATTTCCAGCACCACATGCTCGGGGCGCACGGGGGCGTGCAGGCGCACCGTCTCCAACAGGAAGCTGGCGAAGTCCGGGCTTTGCAAATGCGTGGCCGAGATGTTGATGCTCACCGGCAGCAGCTGCCCGGCCTGGGCCCAACGGGCCATTTGCTGCACGGCCTGGTGAATCACCCAGCGGCCGATGCGCACGTCCAAGTCGCTGTCCTCGACCATGGGCAAAAACGTGCCTGGCAGTTGTATGCCCAGCTCCGGGTGGTTCCAGCGCAGCAGCGCCTCCATCCCGTCGATGCGCCCCAGGCGCATGTTCACCTTGGGCTGGTAATGCAGGCAGAACTCGCCACGTGTCAGCGCGTGCTCGATGCGCGAGAGCGTCTCGCGGCGCGAGCGGCTGCGCTGGCCGCTGCCCACGTCAAACAGTTGGAAGCGACCTTTGCCCTGGTCTTTGGCTTGGTACATGGCTTGATCGGCGTGACGCAGCAGTGAATCGGCGTCCACATCGTCGTCCGGGTAGAGGCTCACGCCAATGCTGGCCGACACATTCAAGGTCAGCCCGGCGATATGTAGGGGGTAGGAGATGAGCTCCAGCAGTCGCTGCAAGGTGTGGGCGCACTCATCGGCGTCCTGCAGATGGTTGAGCAGGAGCACGAATTCATCGCCGCCCAGGCGCGCGACCAGATCTGTGTGGCGCGGGCCTTCGTCAGCACCACGCGTGTGGCCGCGCACATGCGACTGCAGACGTTGCGCCACCTCGGCCAGCACGCGGTCGCCAATGGGGTGCCCGTAGCGGTCGTTGATGGGCTTGAAGCCATCCAGATCGATGTAACACACCGCCAGCTTGTGCCCGGCCTGGCGTGCCAGCGCCAGCGCCAGTGGCAGCTGCTCGTCGAGCATGCGGCGATTGGGCACGCCGGTGAGCATGTCGTAGTGTGCGATGCGGTCGAGCTCCCGCTGGTGCGCCCGCGCCAAGCTGATGTCCGAGACGATGCAGGCGTAGGCATGACCTTGCCCGAACTCGTGACGCACGGCATCCATGCTCATGCGTGCGGGGAAGATACGGCCACTGGCGTGGCGCAAGTCCAGCTCGCCCTGCCAGCGCCCATGCGCTTGCAGCGAGCTGCGCAGTTGCTGCAGCAGCGTCTGCTGATCGGGGGCCACCATCAGCAGGTCCATGTTGCGGCCTAGGCAGTCTTCGCGTGTCAGGCCGCTCATCTTGCAAAACGCCGGATTGACGTCCATCACATGGCGTTTTTCATCCACCACCAAGATGGCCTCTTGGCTGTTGGCAAACACACAGGCCGCAAGCTTCAGGTCGCCTTCAGCGCGCTTGCGCTCGGTGATGTCTTGCAGCGAAGCAATCACATATTCGTAAGGCCCCGGCACGCGGCGGTAGGACGAGACTGTCAGGTGCGTCACCACCACGCTGCCGTCTTTGCGCAAAAAGCGCTTGTCCAACTCGTAGCCGTCGATCTCGCCGGCCAATAGGCGGCGGAACTGAGACAGGTCAAGGTCCAAGTCGTCCGGGTGGGTCAGCACATCCCAGGTGGTGGCCAGCAGTTCGGCCTCGGTGTAGCCCAGCATCTCGCAGAGCTTGGCATTGGCGCGCATCCAACCCTTGTCTGGGGAGGTCAGTGCCATGCCGATGTTGCCGTGCTCAAACTGCGAGCGAAAGATGAACTCGCTCTCGCGCAATGCGTCCTCCTGGGCCTTGCGGTCGGTGTCATCGTCCAGCAGCAGCACGCGCCACCCGGCGCTGGCGCCTGTCAGCCCTAGCGTGTGACAGCGCAGCGTGGCCCAGCGCATGGGCCCCAATGACACGGCCCGGCGCACGCTGAGGGTCTGGTCAGCCGCGCCCGCGTTCTGCAGCCATTGCTGTAAGGCCTGCGCTTGCTCAGCGTCAAAAAAATGGCTCAGCGGCATTCCCGCGACGTGCTCGGCGGGCACATCCAACCAATGCTGCAGCTCATGGTTGAAGAACAGCATGCGTCCCTCGTTGTCGAGCAAGCCCACGCCCAGCTGCGCGTCGTTAAGCAGCAGGTGCAAGAGCTTGTCGATGACCGGGGGCGTCAGCACCGACGGCCCAACGCTATGGAGCTTTGAGGGGGGCATGGGGAATCCTTCTCGCGTCGCGGGGCGGGACGCTTTCACGGGATTACCCTGATCTTGATCCTTAGGACTGCGGAAGGGCAGGGGGGTGATGTCACCCTCAACGGGGGCAAATTCAGCGCGGCTCGGCCAGTTCGTCCAGCGCCAGATAGGCCGCACAGCTGCCGCGGATGTAGACCAGTGCGGGCAGCACCAGCGCCAGCACAAACACCATGCCCCCGCCGGCCAGCGAGGCTATACCCTGGGGGGAGGCCGTCACCGGCGCGCCACTGGCGCCCAGGCTGCGCAGGCCGTAACCGAACAGGCCAGCCATGAGCTGCTGGGGCGGCAGGTCGAGCTGCGCCACCCAGGGCAGCAGCAAACCCATCAGGCGCGCACCACTGAGCACCACGGCGCTGACCGCCGCACTCACCAGGGCCGTCAGCAGCAGCACGGCAAAACTCAGCAAAGCCGCCTCAGGCAGCTGGCGCGTGAGCACGCGCCTGATCCATGCCAGCGTCTGCCTGGTGTCGCCACCGGCCCATACGCTGGGCCCACTGAGTGGCCCCACCACCAAGCCCGTCGATACCATGGTCAGCCCACAGCCCACCACGCCCAGCGGCAACACCAGCGTCAGCAAAGGCACGCCCACCACCGGCAGTCGCACGGCCCACATCAGCGCTCCCAACAGCGTCAGAGCCATAGCCACGCCAAGGGCCCAGCACAAGACGCTCAACAAACTGCGGTGTCCGACCTGCAACGCGTCGCGCCAGGCTTGCACCGGGTCGCGCGACACCAGGCCCATGGCCTGATCCATCAACATCAGCCCGGTGGCCTGGACCCCATAAAACGCGACGGCCAGTGCGCCACCGCCGTACACGCCGGCGAGCAGGCGCTGTTCGTGGGCCAGCGCGGACTCTGTCATGGCCAGGAGCAACCCGGCCACGCAAAAACCGCACAACAGTGAATACAGCGCGGGCCCATTTCGCAGGGCGTCCACACTAGAAAGGATGCGATTCAGGGCAAGGTGAGAGAGGTGCAGGGCCATGGTTCGGGAGGGCGAAAATGCCAGTTTGCGGCTGTCTACCGCGTTTGGGGTGCGTGCGCTGCTTGAATTTGCGAGGGTTTATTCTTAGAGAACGAAAAACAACATTCCGGTTGACGGATTGCTTATGCCTAAATGTAGCAACCATAATCGTCGCGCCTGTATGCAGCGCCTTCGTTTGAATGGTTCACGATGGGTTGAAGCAGCACATTGGTTTTTTGGTTTTGAAAGGGCTTCCCCATGGGAAACAAGCTTTACGTTGGCAACCTCGCGTACACCGTGCGTGACGAGATGCTGCAAGAGGTTTTCGGTCAGTTTGGCACGGTCAACTCGGCCAAAGTCATGATGGACCGCGACACCGGCCGCTCCAAGGGCTTCGGTTTCGTGGAAATGGCGTCTGACGCAGAAGCGCAGTCGGCCATCAACGGCATGAACGGTCAGGCCATCGAAGGCCGCGCTGTGGTCGTCAACGTTGCACGTCCGCGCGAAGAGCGCCCAGGCGGCTTCGGTGGCGGCGGCCGCTCCGGTGGCGGTGGCTTCGGTGGTGGTGGCGGCGGCGGCTTCGGCGGTGGCCGTTCCGGTGGCGGCGGCTATGGCGGCGGCGGTGGCCGTTCGGGTGGCGGCGGCTACGGCGGCGGCGGTGGCCGTTCGGGTGGCGGCGGCTACGGCGGCGGCGGCGGTGGTGGCTACGGCGGTGGCCGTGGCGGCTACGGCGGCGGCGGCTACTGAGCACCACACTCACACAGGCACGGCGCCTTCCTGAAGGCGCCCACCGGATAGAGCGAGGCACCTTCGGGTGCCTTTTTTATTGGGGCTGCAGCGGGCAGCCCCGATTTGTTTTACTGCCAGTGCTCGACCGAGAGCTTGGCAAAACACTCCCAGCTGCGCTGCGCGTCGGGCTGTGCGCCTTGGCGCTGGCAGCCGAGGCTGAACACCTCGCCCAGGCTGCGCCGGTGCTGCAGCATGAGCGACAGGCCGTGGTGGCGCTCCTCAAAAGGGCTGGGCTCGCGTTGAGTGCCGCCGCCGCGCCGCTGCGCTTGCCCGCCCTGCCAGAGCAGGCGCAGGGTGTCGCGTGGGCTCATGTGCAGCACGGCCATGGATTGGCCGGTCCATTCGCGCAGGCTTGCACCGTCGCTGTGCAGAATGCGGCTGGCTGAGAGCAGGGGTTCCCACTCCAAGCCCCAGCCGCCTGGCAGGCTGGCAAAGACACGGCCGCTCAGCGAGAGGGTTTGGCCGCGCCCGAGTCGGTCGGCATCGACGTCCAAGTGCCGCCCGCTCGACCACGTCAGCTCCAGCGGTGAGAGCCAATCGCTGGGACTGATTTTGAAACCGACCACCCAGCTGTTGGCGGCGTGGAGTTGGCCCTGGTGCTGCACGCGCTGGGGTTTCCAGTCGTGGAACACCCAGAACTCCGACTGGTGCTTTGACTCCATCCAGATGCCGGTGCTCAGCACTTGGCTGACGCGCTCGCCGCCGCGCACTTGGTGGACGGGGTCGTCCAGGGTGCGCACCTGGGTCCAATCGGTCACCCAGCCTGCGGCGTGGATGGGCCACAGCGGCCAGTGCTCGGGCCAGGCGGGAGGCTCCAGCTTGCGCTCGAGATTGAGCTCCTGGCGCAGCACGCCGGACTGGGGTACGAAGCCGTTGTCGTTGGCAAAGCCGGCACTGATGCGCTCGAGGTTGACTTCCCCCGTCCATGCGTCCAGCCGCTGGCGCCCTTGCAGCCACAGGCGGTGGCCCAGCTGCGGGCTTTGTGGCTGGCCGCGGCCTTCATCGTCAAAGGCGACGCTGGTGCGTGACCACAGGGACTGAGCACGCAGCATGGCGTTGCTGCCGGGCTGGACGCTCAGGCTCGTGCCCAGCACGCTGTTGGCGCGGCCGTGCAGATAGTCGCGGTGGGACAGCAGCGCGGCGCTGTCCCAGCTTGGGCTCCATTGATGGTGGACGCGCGCGAAGCTGGCTTGCGAGGGCAGGTCCTGCGGGATGTTGCGCGTGCTGTAGGCGCTGGGACGCAGGACGATGCCGCCGCCCTGATCGCGCAGGCTCATGGCAGTGGCCTGGCTGCGGGCGCCGCGCCAGCTCGCACGCAGGCCCCAATCGGGCTGGGTGATGGCGCGCGAGTAAAAGCCCGCCAGGCCGCGCGGGTTGTCATCGGGGTCGGTGGGGGCTTGCCCGGTGAGCTCCTGGCTTTCCAGGAAGAACGGGCGCTTTTCCTGCTGGAACAGCGCGAAGCGGGTGTTGGCGCTGAGCTGAGGCTGGTCCTGATCGACTTGCGAGAAATCGGGCTTGAGGGTGGCGTCCAAGACCCAGTCGCTGCGCGGTTGCCACTTCACATTCATGCCCAGCTGCACCTTTTGCTGAAAAGGGGCTGAGGGCTGGTGTGCGTCGGTCTGGCGCTGGCGGCGCCAGGTCAACTCGGGGCGCCATTGCACGAATTGGTGCTGGGCGGCTTGCGCTTGCCACTCGTCCAATCCGGTGATGGGGGCGAGCTCGGACAGAAAACTCAGCGCTGACTGCGTGAGCGGGACGCTGACCAGGAGGGGCGCATCGTCACGGGCAATGCGGCGCAACACCATCATGCGCCAGGGCGCTTGGCCCGCGGGCGGGTGGCGCAGCTGGGACAGTGGCCAGCGCAGTTCCACGCTGTAGCCATCGGACAGGCGCTGCACGGCGGCTTGGACATCGAAGTCGGCGGCGTAGTCTTCTTCATCGTCCTGGGCGCTGAACACTCCGTCGGCCAGCACGCCGCTGGCGCTGACGCGCACAAACTGAGCGTGTCGACGGGCGCCGCTGGGGTCCAGGAACACGGCGATGTGGTCGTGCCCGCCGGTGATGTGGTCGCGCCGCACCAGGGGCGCGCGCAGCAGCTCGGGCGAGGGGTCCCAGGCGCGGATGCCAAAGACCAGGGCGTCCTCGGTTGCCAGCACTTGCACCGTGGTGCGCCAGCGGGCGTTGGAGCGCTCCACGGGATGGAGCTCCACAAAGTGCTCGTGCAGCGGGGCCTTGCGCCAGGCGGCTTCGTCGAGCTTGCCGTCAATGCGCGGCGCGGCCCCGGTGATGCTCAGGGCCTGGACGGCGCTGGCGTCCACAGCGGTGTCGGCCCAGACCGGGCTTGTGCTGAGGGTCCACAGCGCCAGAGCGGCACAGCCATGCGCGCGCCACTGCGCCCATGCGGAACTTGAGATCAACATGTTGGTGTCAGAAAAGCTTTGCAGGCGCTGACTTGCGCGGCAAATACTGATGCCAGGCATTCAGTGAGCCGCAGCAGGCGCTGCAAACAGCAGGGTGTCAACAGCCCGTCCGGCGCGCTGGGCGCGGGCAGGTAGGGTAGGTGTTTGGCGCGTGGGCCAAACCTAGCAGGGGTGGAGGACCTTGACCATGTTGAACTCCCTTTTTCGACCGAGGAGGTGGCTGCCGATGGGGAGCACGAAGCGCCGCAGTGTAGTGCAGCAGGGCCTTGGCAGGGAGTGCTTGGTTCGCGGGTTTGTGCGCGACGCGCGCCTCAGCGGTCAGTGCCCGCTGCCGCGGTGCTTGCGTTCGCGGCCTTGCAGCGCGCGGTCAAACACGGCATTGGGCAGCAGGCGCAGCAAGCGCGCCACCACGCCCATCTGCCAGGGAATGACGCGGTAGCTGCAGCCCGCAGCAATGGTCTTGAAGGCCTGCTGCGCAAAGGACTCGGGCGACATCAAAAACGGCATGGCATAGCGGTTCTCGCGCGTCAGCGGCGTGTCGATATAGCCCGGTGCCAGCGTCACGACGCGCACGCCCTGTGGGCGGCATTCGCCGCGCAGGCTTTCGCAGTAGCTGATGACGGCGGCCTTGCTGGAGCAGTAGGCGCCGTGGCCGGGCAGGCCGCGAATGCCAGCCACGCTGGCAATGCCCACCAGCGTGCCGCTGCGGCGCTCGCACATGGGGGCGATGAAGGGCTGGAAGGTGGCGGCCAGGCCCAGGTTGTTGGTGGCGTAGACGCGCTGCATCACGGCCAAATCTTCAAAGTGCGCGGTGTCCACGCCGATGCTGATGCCGGCGTTGGCAATCACCACATCAGGCAGGCCTTGGCGTGCCATGCACTCATGTCCGGCCCGCGTGATGGCCTCGATGTCGCAGACATCAGCGGGGTAGAGCTGCACACGGCTCGGGTCCAGGCCTTGCTCATGCATCCAGCTGCGCAGCAGCTCCTCGCGCCGCGCCACCAGCGCCAGCGCGTAGCCCGCCTGGTAGTAGCGCAAGGCCAGGGCCTGGCCAATGCCGCTGGAAGCGCCGGTGATGTAGACCAAGGGGTTCATGGGCTGACCTTGAGTGCGCCGCGCCGGGCGGCCGCTTCAATGCGGCCGCGTGTGAGGCCGCTGAACTGCAGCACGCCGCTGCGGTGCTGGTAGTCGAAACGGCTGAGCGAGAGTTCGCCACCGGGCAGGCGCAAGGTGGCACGTTGCTCGGCCACCAGGCGGTCTTGTTTCACGTAGGCCACGAGGTGCTCGCTGTGGAGCTCCATCGCCGGGAGCGGGCGCAGCCGACCTTGGGCATCGCGCTCAAAGCGCCGCACCTGCACCTGGCCGCGCAGCACCAGCTCGCTGCCGTCGCCGTTGGACTCGGCGCGCTGCGCATCCACCAAGGTCAGCTCGCCGCTGTTGCCGTGCGCGCGCAGCGTCACGCCGTCGAGCTCAAAGGTGTCGGTGTCCGGGTAGTGGCGCATGGCTTTGCCCAGCACTTGCGCGCGCAGCTGGCCGCTTTTGTCGAAGCGGCTGAGCTCAAAGCCTTCCATGGTGTAGTCAGGGATGTGGCGCGGTGGCAGCTTTTCGCCCGCAGGGGCGAGCAGTGGGGTGTTCTTGATCAACCACCAGGTGAGTGCCGCCAGCGCGGCCATGAGCAGCAGGGGCACATAGTTCGCCAGCCAGGTCTGTACGCGCCACACCCAGGGCAGCCAGCGCTGCGTCATCCGGCCGTGCCTCCGTCCAGCGTCACCATATGGCTGTGCAGCAGGCGCTGGTATTGGCCATTGGCCATGAGCAGCAAGTCGCAGAGCTCACGCGCCGCGCCGTGGCCGCCGGGGGCTGTGGTGATGTGGTGGGCGATGGCGCGCACTTCGGCATGGGCCTGGGCCGGAGCGCAGGCAAAGGCAGCGCGCGTCATGAGCGGCAGGTCGGGCCAGTCGTCGCCCATCACTGCCAGCTCCTGCCACTGCAGCTTCAGCTCGGCCAGCAGCGGTGCGGCAGCGGCGAGCTTGTCACGCGCGCCGTAGGCGGCATGGCGCAGGCCCAGATCGGCCACGCGGCGGCGCACTGCTGGCGAGTCGCGCCCGGTGATGATGATGGGCGTGATGCCGCCTTCGGCCAGCAGCTTCAGGCCGTGGCCGTCCAGCGTGGAGAAGGCTTTGAAGTTCTCGCCGCTCTCGCCGATGTAGATGCGTCCGTCGGTGAGCACACCGTCCACATCAAAGATGGCGGCCTTGAGGCCCAGGGCTGCGCCCTGAGCGCGCAACAGCAGCTCGGGTGCAAATTGCAAAGCGGGGCGCAGGCTCATATGACTTTGGCGGCCATCAGGTCGTTGATGTGGATGGCACCCAGCAGCGTGCCGTCGTCTTCGCACACCAGCACCACGGTGATGCGTGCGTCTTCCATGAGGTCGGCGGCATCCACGGCCAGCGCGTCGGGGCGCACGCGCTTGGGCTGACTGGACATGACATCCCCGGCGCAGAGCTGGCGCAGGTCTTGACCGCGCTCGATGAGGCGGCGCAGGTCGCCATCGGTGAACACGCCCAGCACCTGCTGCTGCGCGTCGACCACGATGGCCAGGCCCATGCCCTTGGCGGACATGGCACGCATCATGTCGGTGAAGCTGCAGTCCGCGCTGACGCAGGGCAGGGCTTCGCCGCTGCGCATGAGGTCGCGCACATGGGTGAGCAGCTTGCGGCCCAGCGAGCCGCCGGGGTGGGAGCGCGCGAAGTCTTCGGGCTTGAAGCCGCGTGCGTCCAGCAGCGCCACGGCCAGCGCGTCGCCCAGCGCCATCTGCGCGGTGGTGCTGGCGGTGGGTGCCAAGTTGAGCGGGCAGGCTTCCTGTGCCACGCGGCTGTCCAGCACATGGTTGGCGTGCTGGGCCAGGCTGGAGTCGGCCTTGCCCGTCATGGCCACGATGCACACGCCCAGGCGTTTGAGCACGGGCAGGATGGCGTTGAGCTCGTCGCTTTCACCGGAGTTGGACAGCGCCAGCACCACGTCTTTGGTGGTGACCATGCCCAAGTCGCCATGGCTGGCTTCCGCGGGGTGAACAAACATCGCGGGCGTGCCCGTGGAGGCCAGGGTGGCGGCAATCTTGCGGCCCACATGGCCGCTTTTGCCCATGCCCATGACCACCACGCGTCCCGTGCAATGCAGCACTGCAGCCACGGCGTTGGCGAAGTGCTGATCCAGGCGCGGGCCCAGCTCGGAGAGCGCGCGCGCTTCGATGGATAGGGCCTCGCGCGCCATCAGCAGGGCGCGTTGCGGGTCAAAAGATGTACGGCTGGAACTCATCCCGGGCAGTATATCGACGGGGCCTTGGGCGCAGGGTAGCGCCCGCTGCTGCGGGCGGGTGCTGCGCTCAGAGCTGGAAGTCGTAATCCACCACCAGCGGTGCGTGGTCGCTGAACTTCTGGTCTTTGTAGATGGCGCAGTGGCGCGCTGTGGCGGCCAGGGCAGGGGTGGCGATTTGGTAGTCCAGCCGCCAGCCCACGTTCTTGGCGTAGGCCTGGCCGCGGTTGCTCCACCACGTGTAGCACTCGTCGGTGGTGTCGGGGTGCAGGGTGCGGTAGACGTCCACCAGGCCGCCGTCTGCGGGGTCGAGCAAGCGGCTCATCCAGGCGCGTTCTTCTGGCAGAAAGCCGCTGTTTTTGAGGTTGCCTTTCCAGTTCTTCAGGTCGGCTTCTTTGTGGGCGATGTTGACGTCGGCCACCAGGATGAATTCGCGCTCCTGGCGCAGGGCCTGCAGGTGCGGTGCCATGAGGTCCAAAAAGCGGTATTTGGCGGCCTGGCGGTCCTCGCCGCTGGAGCCGCTGGGGAAGTAGCAGCTGATCAGCGAGAGCTTGCGCCCGGGTTTGTCAAAGCGCTTTTCCACCCAGCGGCCTTCGGCATCGAATTCGTCGCAGCCCAGGCCGATGCGCACATCGCTGGGTGTCTCGCGGGTGTAGAGCCCCACACCCGAATAGCCTTTTTTCTCGGCGTAGTGAAAGTGGCCCTGCAAGTCGCCGCATTGCGCGAACTGCGCGCCCACCACGTCGTCCTGGGCCTTGAGCTCTTGCACGCCCAGCGCGTCGGCGTTTTGGGTGTTCAGCCAGTCAAAAGCACCCTTGGTGGTGGCGGAGCGGATGCCGTTGAGGTTGAGTGTGATGAAGCGCATGGGCGGGGGCGAAGTTCGGTGAGGGCGCAGTATCGCAGCGCATGTCAGCTGCTTGAAGTGGTGCTTTTTGCCAACATCTGATCATCTACCTTGGCTATGTTTAGGCGACAAGGCGATGCTCTTGCTAGATTCCGGGCACCCCCTCAATTCACGCCGTCCCGACCCGCAGAGGGTGCCGGATGGCGTTTGCCTTTTGGAGTCCGCAATGAAGCGAGCAAGCTCTGTGCGCGCACCGCGCCGCGCTGTTTTGGCTGCCAGCCTGGCCGCGCTGTCTTTCCCCGTGCTGGCGCAGGATGCTGCACCTCAACCCGACAAAAACGTGCTGCAGTCCGTGGTCATCACGGCTGAGCGCCGCGTCGAGAACATCAAAGATGTGCCCAACGCCGTGTCGGCTATCTCGGGCGAGAAGCTCGATGTGCTGGCCTCTGGCGGTCAGGATGTGCGCTTCCTCTCGGGCCGCGTGCCGAGCTTGAACATCGAGTCGTCCTTCGGCCGTGCCTTCCCGCGCTTTTACATCCGCGGCTATGGCAACACCGACTTCCGCCTCAATGCCTCGCAGCCGGTGTCCTTGGTCTATGACGACGTGGTGCAGGAGAACCCCATCCTCAAGGGCTTCCCGGTGTTTGATGTGCGCTCGGTGGAAGTCATTGCCGGGCCGCAAGGCACCCTCTTTGGCCGCAACACGCCCGCTGGCGTGGTGAAGTTTGAGTCCGTCAAACCCTCCAAGCGCCAGGACGGCTACCTCAGCCTGTCCTGGGGTCAGCACAACACGGCCAGCGCCGAAGGTGCGTTCAATCTGCCCCTGGGTGGCGATTGGTCTGCGCGCCTGTCCGCACAGGTGCAGCACCGCGACGACTGGGTGAAAAACACACAGAGCACGGGCACGCAGGAGACCGAGGGCTACAACGACCGTGCCGTGCGCCTGCAGGCCCTGTACGAGCCGAGCAAGACCTTCAGCGCGCTGTTCAATGTGCACAACCGCGAGCTCAAGGGCTCGCCGCGCCTGTTCCGCGCCAACATCATCAAGCCCGGTACGAACGATCTGGTGGATGGCTTTGACCCGGCCCGCATGTCCATCGACGGCATCAACGAGCAGCAGCTCTCGGCCACCGGTGGCAGCGCCCGCCTGAAGTGGAACCTGGGCGATGTGACCTTGCACGCCATCACCGGCATCGAGACGGTGCAGCCCTTCAGCCGTGGCGACATCGATGGGGGCTTTGGCAACGCAGGTAAGCTGCCCATGGGCCCGGGCTTCATTCCCTTCTCGGTCGAGACTTCGGACGCCCTGCGCGGCCACCGCCAGCTCAGCCAGGAGCTGCGTCTGGAGTCGGCCGCCACTGGCGCACTGCGCTGGCAAGGTGGGCTCTACCTCTTTGACGAGCGCTACACCATGGAGGGCAAGGACCACCTCAGCCCGCTGACCACCAGCAGCGAGCAGACCAACAAGGCCTGGGCGGTGTTTGGCTCGGTCAACTACGACCTGAGCTCGCGCTTCAAGTTGCGCGGGGGCTTGCGTTACACGCAGGACAAAAAGGACTTGCTGACCACCTCCACCAACACCGCCCGACTGCAGTCTCAAGCGGGCACCCGTGCCCACACCGATGACGCCAAGTGGAACTGGGACGCCTCGGCCAGCTATGCGCTGGACAAGGACAGCAATGTCTACGCGCGCTTTGCCACGGGCTTCCGTGCCTCGTCCATCCAGCCCGCTGCGGAGTTCAATCCGCAGTCTCTGGCCAAGCCCGAGGACGTGCGCTCTTTTGAGTTGGGCGCCAAGTCGGAGTTCTGGGACCGCCGCGCGCGCCTGTCGGCCGCTGCATTCAGCTACGTCATCAAGAACCAGCAGCTCACCGCGGTGGGTGGCGGCAACAACGCCAACCGGCTGATCAACGCCAAGCAGACCCAAGGCCACGGCCTGGAGTTCAACCTCGAACTGCTGCCGGTGGAGAACCTGCTGCTGACCCTGGGTGGCAGCTACAACAGCACGCGCTTCAAGGACGGCGCGCTGCAAGTTGAAGCCTGCGGCAATGGCTGCACCTTGCGTGACCCCATCATCACGCCGGCCAACCCTGCGGTGTTCAAGTTCTCGCCCACGGTGTTGATCGACGGCAACTCGCTGCCCAACGCGCCGAAGTGGGTGGGCAACATCACGGCCCGCTACACCATCCCCACCGCCGACGGCAACGAGTTCTACGTCTACACCGACTGGGCATACCGCAGCAAGGTCAGCTTCTTCCTGTACGACTCGGTCGAGTACACCGGCAAGTCCCTCACCGAAGGCGGGCTGCGTGCGGGCTATGTGTGGAACAACGGCAAGTACGAGGCCGCCGCCTTTGTGCGCAACATCACCAACCAAGTGCGCGTGACCGGCGGCATCGACTTCAACAACCTCACGGGCTTCATCAACGACCCGCGCAGCGTCGGCGTGCAGTTCAAGGCCCTGTTCTAAGCCCTGCTTGCCGGGACAAATAGACATGCATGCAGGCACACTCGCTCCCTCAAGTAAGGGGCGGGTGTGCGGCGCATGCCTAAAATCCAGCGACATTCACGGGGCACTCTCGCCCCTAACGACAGCATGAGCACAGCAGTACACAAGCAACTCGGGCAGGATTTCGTCGCATTCGCGCATGCCGCGGGGGTGTTGCGCTTTGGCGCGTTCACCACCAAGGCCGGACGCCAAAGCCCCTATTTTTTCAATGCCGGGCTGTTTGACGACGGCGCCAAACTGCTGCGACTGGCGCAGTTCTACGCGCAGCGCTTGCTGGCCTCGGGTCTGCAGTTCGACATGATTTTTGGCCCCGCTTACAAGGGCATCACCCTGGCCGCGGCGGTGTCCATGGAGCTGGCTCGGCTCGGCCACAACAAACCCTACGCCTACAACCGCAAGGAAGCCAAAGACCATGGCGAGGGCGGTACGCTGGTGGGCGCGCCAGTGCGCGGCCGCGTGCTGGTCATCGACGATGTCATCTCCGCGGGCACGTCGGTGCGTGAGTCCATCGCCATGATTCAGGGCGCGGGTGCCACGGCCTGCGGCGTGGCCATCGCACTGGACCGTCAGGAAAAGGCCGCCGAGAACGGCAAAGAGCTGCCCTGGTCGGCGGTGCAGTATGTGGAGCAGCAGCTCAAACTGCCCGTGGTGGCCATTGCCGGCCTGACGGACCTCTTGCAGTACCTCAACACCACAGGCGACGCTGAAGTGTCGGCACATGCTGCAGCCGTGCAAGCCTATCGCGACCGGTACGGCGTATGAGTGGGTGCCCGGCGCTGGCCTTTTTGGCTTTGGTGGTGCTGGCCCCCTCGGGCTGGGCACAGGCACGCGACCGTGAGCCAGCCAGCGTGGGCAAGATCTATTCCTGCATCACCGCAGATGGGCGCCGTCTCTCCTCCGATCGGCCCATTGCCGAATGCCAGGAGCGTGAGCAGCGCCTGCACCGCGCCGACGGGTCGGTGCAGCGCATCGTGCCGCCTACGCCGTCACTGGAAGAAAAGTCCCAACTTGACGCGCGACGCTTGCGTCAGGAGTTGGACAACGCCGCGCAGGCCGATGCCGTGCGCCGCGACCGCAATTTGCTCAGTCGCTACCCCAACGAAGCGGCACACCAAAAGGCCAGAACCAGCGGCATGGATGACATTCAAAAGTCCTACGCCAAATCGGGCTTGCGTGTGGCGGAGCTGACCAAGGAATACAAGAGATTGGCCTCTGAGGCCGAGTTCTACAAGGGCAAGGAAATGCCTGCGACGCTCAAGCAGCAGCTGTCGGCCAACGAGGCTGCGCAAGAGGCATTGCGCTTGCTGCAGGACAACCAGCGCACTGAAATCCAGCGCCTGACCAAGTTCTACGACGACGAGTTGGCGCGCCTGCGCCGACTTTGGGCGGGCGAGCGCCCGGGCTCCACCAAGTAAGCCGCCCCACAGCGGCGCGTGGCTCTGGCCCGCGCCGCCGCTGGGTCTGGCTCAGCCGAGTTTCTTCTTCAGCAGCTCGTTGACCAGAGCCGGATTGGCCTTGCCCTTGGTGGCCTTCATGGCCTGACCCACCAGCGCATTGAAGGCTTTGTCCTTGCCTGCGCGGAACTCGTCCACCGACTTCTGATTCGCAGCCAGCACCTCGTCCAGGATGGCCTCAATGGCGCCGGTGTCGTTGGACTGCTTCAGGTCCTTGGCAGCAATGATGGTGTCGACCTCATGGCCCTCACCCGACCACAGCGCTTCGAACACCTGCTTGGCGCCGTTGTTGGAGATGGTGCCGTCGCTGATGCGCGCAATCAGTCGGGCCAGTGTCTCGGCGCTCACGGGGGCGGCGTTGATCTCAAGCCCTTCGCTGTTGAGTCGCTTGCTGATTTCACCCATCACCCAGTTGGCCACCAACTTGGGCGCCGCACCGGCGGCCTTGGCCGCCTCGTAGTAGCGCGCCGTGGCCAGGCTTTGCGTCATCATGGTGGCGTCGTATTCGGGCAGGCCGTCGGTCTCGATGAAGCGCTTGACCATCACACTGGGCAGCTCGGGCATGTTGTCCCGCACGCGCTGCACCCAGTCCGCACCAATCATGAGCGGCGGCAGATCGGGGTCGGGGAAGTAGCGGTAGTCGGCCGAGTCTTCCTTGCTGCGCATGGCGCGCGTCTCGCCCGTGTCGGGGTTGTAGAGCACGGTGGCTTGCTGGATGGGCAGGCCGTCTTCGATCTGGTCGATCTGCCAGTTCACCTCGAAGTTCACCGCGTCGACGAGGAAGCGGAAGCTGTTGAGGTTTTTGATCTCGCGCCGCGTGCCCAGGGGCTGGCCGGGTTTGCGCACCGAGACGTTGACGTCGCAGCGAAAGCTCCCCTCTTGCATATTGCCGTCGCAAATGCCCAACCACATCACCAGCGCGTGCAGGGTCTTGGCGTATTCGGCCGCTTCCTGGGCGCTGCGGATGTCGGGCTCGGAGACGATTTCCAAGAGCGGCGTGCCGGCACGGTTGAGGTCGATGCCGCTCATGCCGTGGTAGTCCTCGTGCAGGCTCTTGCCCGCGTCTTCTTCGAGGTGGGCGCGCGTCAGGCGCACGGTCTTTTTCGTGTCGCCCACGAAGAAGTCCACCGTGCCGCCTTGCACCACGGGGATCTCGAACTGGCTGATCTGGTAGCCCTTGGGCAGGTCGGGGTAGAAGTAGTTTTTGCGCGCGAAGATGGACAGCGGCGCCACCTTGGCACCCACGGCCAGGCCGAAGCGAATGGCGCGCTCCACCGCACCGCGGTTGAGCACGGGCAGGGTGCCGGGCAGGGCCAGGTCCACAGCGCTGGCCTGGGTGTTGGGGGCAGCGCCAAAGGCGGTGGAGCTGCCGCTGAAGATTTTCGAATCGGTCGAGAGCTGGACGTGGTTTTCCAGGCCGATGACGACTTCGTAGCCGCGAATCAAAGTGCTGGTGCTCATGGTCGTTGTCAGACTCCGGACGGTGCGCGGGTGTGCCAGTCGGTGGCTTGCTGCAGGGCGTGTGCGGCGTGCAGCAGCTGGCCTTCCTTGAAGTAGTTGCCGATGAGCTGCAGGCCCACGGGCAGGCCGCCTTCGCCAAAGCCCGCAGGCACGCTCATGCCGGGCAGGCCCGCCAGCGAGGCGGGCAGGGTGAAGATGTCGGCCAGATAGGCTTTGACCGGGTCGTCCGCGCCTTCACCGGCCTTCCACGCCACGGTGGGGGCCACCGGGCCGGCGATCACATCGCAGTGCTGGAAGGCTTGCTGGAAGTCGTCCGCGATCATGCGGCGCAGCTTCTGCGCCTGCAGGTAGTAGGCGTCGTAGTAGCCATGGCTCAGCACATAGGTGCCGATCATGATGCGGCGCTTGACCTCGGCGCCAAAGCCTTCGGCGCGGGTCTTTTTGTACATGTCCAGCAGGTCTTGGTATTGCGCCGCGCGGTGCCCGAACTTCACGCCGTCAAAGCGGCTCAGGTTGGAGCTGGCTTCGGCCGGGGCAATGATGTAGTAGACCGGAATGGCCAGCTCGGTGCGCGGCAGGCTCACGTCCACCAGCGTGGCGCCGAGCTTTTCCAGCTCCGCCAGGCTGGCGCGCACGGCGCGGTGCACGTCCTCGCTCAGGGCCTCAGGGAAGAACTCGCGTGGCAGGCCGATGCGCAGGCCCTTGAGCGGCTGGGCCGCCGTGGCGCCCTCGCGTGCGGCGAGCATTTGCGCGTGGAAATCTTGCGGCGGCTGCTGCACGCTGGTGGCGTCACGCTCGTCAAAGCCGCTCATGGCCGACAGCAGCAGGGCGCAGTCTTCGGCCGAGCGGGCCATGGGGCCGGCTTGGTCCAGGCTGGAGGCAAAGGCGATCATGCCAAAGCGGCTGCACACGCCGTAGGTGGGCTTGATGCCGGTGATGCCGCAAAAGCTCGCGGGCTGACGGATGGAGCCACCCGTGTCTGTGCCCGTGCTGGCTGGCAGCAGCCGTGCCGCCACGGCAGCGGCCGAGCCACCCGAAGAGCCACCGGGCACGCGCTGGCGGTCCCAGGGGTTGGCCACAGGCTTGTAGGCACTGTTCTCGTTGGCCGAGCCCATGGCGAACTCGTCGCAGTTGAGCTTGCCCAAGCTCACCGCGCCCGCCGTCTTGAGTCGCGCCACCACGGTGGCGTCAAAGGGGCTGCGGTAGTCGGCCAATATCTTGGAGCCCGCGGTGGTGGGCATGTCGGCGGTCACAAAGATGTCTTTGTGCGCCAAGGCCACGCCCAGCAGCGCGCTGCTGTCACCAGCGACCAAGCGCGCATCGGCGGCTTTGGCGCTGGCCAGTGCGGCCTCGCTGTCCAGGTGCAGGAAAGCGCCCAAATCGGCTGCCGCAGTGGCGCGCGCGAGCAGGGCTTGCGTCAATTCGGTGCTGGAGATGCGCTTGGCGCGCAGTGCCTGGCCCAGGTCGGCCACGCCCATTTCATGCAAAGGTTTCATCGGGGTATCACTCAATGACCTTGGGGACCAGGAACAAGCCGTCTTCGACGGCCGGAGCGCTGCGTTGGTTGAGTTCGCGCTGGTTGCTCTCGGTGACGGCGTCTTCACGCAGCCGCAGCTGCACCTCTTGCACGGCCGACAGCGGCGTGTAGAGCGGCTCCACGCCGCTGGTGTCGACTGCGCTCATTTGCTCGACGATGCTGAAAAAGCCGTTGAGCTGCGGCAGCAGGGCGGCACGCTCTGCATCTGAGAGCTCCAGCCGCGCCAGATGGGCCATGCGGCCGACGTCGTCTTGGGTCAGGGCCATGTTGGATGTATCCCGAAATCAGGGGGGTATCGAATCGAATCGGATCGATGAAAACAAGGGGGTGGATGTCTGGCCCCACTTGCTGCATCAATCAGCGTATAACTGGGGGTTCCCAGCGGGTGAAGCAAGGGGTGTTCGGTTATTATCTCCGCTTATCTCCTGTGGTCGGGGCTGCTCATGGCAGCCTCGTTCTGTATAGGGGCTGAACACGTGTGCCGCGCCTGTGTCCAGGGGCAGCACCGATGCATTGCCAAACACTCGAATCACCACCACCTGGGCTGTTGCGGCGTTCGCTGCCGGGGACGCCGCAACAGCCCGGGCGCACACCACTGATCATGCTCGCCTCCCTGCGCCGCTATTTCTCGACCGACCTCGCCATTGACCTGGGTACCGCCAACACGCTGATTTATGTTCGCGGCAAGGGCGTGGTGTTGGACGAACCCTCTGTGGTTGCCATCCGCCACGAAGGTGGCCCCAACGGCAAGAAGACCATCCAGGCTGTGGGCCACGAGGCCAAAGCCATGCTGGGCAAGGTGCCCGGCAATATCGAAGCCATCCGCCCCATGAAGGACGGCGTGATTGCCGACTTCGTCGTGACCGAACAGATGATCAAGCAGTTCATCAAGATGGTCCACGACACCAAGCTGCTGCGTCCTTCACCCCGCATCATCATCTGCGTGCCTTGCGGCTCCACCCAGGTGGAAAAGCGCGCCATCCGCGATGCAGCCCTGGGCGCAGGGGCCTCTGAGGTCTACCTGATCGAAGAACCCATGGCTGCGGCCATCGGCGCAGGTCTGCCTGTGTCTGAGGCTTCGGGCTCCATGGTCATCGACATTGGCGGTGGCACCACCGAAGTGGGCGTGATCTCGCTGGGCGGCATGGTCTACAAGGGCTCGGTGCGCGTGGGCGGCGACAAGTTCGACGAGGCCATCATCAACTACATCCGCCGCAACTACGGCATGTTGATCGGTGAGCCCACGGCCGAGGCCATCAAGAAGAACATCGGCAGCGCCTTCCCTGGCTCGGAAGTCAAGGAAATGGAAGTCAAGGGCCGCAACCTCAGCGAAGGCGTGCCGCGCAGCTTCACCATCTCTTCCAACGAAATTCTGGAAGCACTGACCGACCCGCTCAACCAGATCGTCTCGGCCGTGAAAAACGCGCTGGAGCAAACGCCTCCCGAGCTGGGCGCTGACATCGCTGAGCGCGGCATGATGCTCACCGGCGGCGGCGCGCTGCTGCGCGACTTGGACCGCCTGCTGGCCGAAGAAACCGGCCTGCCCGTGCTGGTGGCCGAAGACCCGCTGACTTGCGTGGTGCGCGGCTGCGGCATGGCGCTGGAACGCATGGAGCGTCTGGGCGCGATCTTCACGTCTGAGTAATTCCCCCCTGCGGCGGCCGTGCGGCCGCCCACACGCTTGTTTTTGCGGCTGAAGACTTTTCGATGCCACTCGGAACCCTGGACCGCCGACCGCCACCGCTGTTTCGAGAGGGGCCGTCGGCGCTGACCAAACTGGCCTTCTGCACGGCTCTGGCCTTGTTCCTGATGGTGGCCGACGCCCGCTTCAAACTGATGGACCCGGCGCGCAGCGCACTGGCGCTGGTGCTGCACCCCCTGCAGCGCACGCTGCTCGGGCCGGTGGATGCCTGGGAGCAGTTGCGCAGCTATTTGCGGGGCATGGAGGCCGCTCAAGCGGCCGAAGACCGCGCCCGTCAACAGCTGACGGAGCAGGCCGTGGTGCTCAACCGTGCGGCGCAGCTGCAGGCCGAGAACCAACGCCTGCGCCAGCTCTTGACGCTGCGCGAGGCGCTCACCGTGGCGGGGCAATCGGCCGAGGTGCTGTACGAGTCGGGCGACGCCTACTCGCGCCGCGTGGTGGTGGACCGCGGCTCCAAGCATGGCGTGCAGCGCGGCGCACCGGTGGTCAACGAAGGTGGTGTGCTGGGGCAGGTCACGCGTGTCTACACCCTGTCTTCCGAGGTGACTTTGCTCTCCGACCGTGACGCCTCCATCCCCGTGCTCAACACGCGCACCCAGCAGCGCGGTGTGGCGTTTGGTGGCGAGCGTGGCGTGATGGAGCTGCGCTTCACACCGGCTGATGCCGACATCCAGGTGGGCGATTTGCTCGCCACCTCCGGCATGGACGGCATCTACCCCAGCGACTTGGCCGTGGCCCGGGTGAGCGAAGTCGAGCGCCGTGGCGACAGCAGCTTTGCCCGCGTGCGCCTGCTGCCGACCTCGCGTCCGGACTCCGCTCGCCATGTGTTGGTGCTCACGCCACTGGCCATTCACGAGGCCACCAAGGCTGAAGCCGCCGCCGCTGCGGCCTCTGAGGCGCAGGCCCGTTTGCATGCCCGCGACAGGGCTCGCGACAAGGCCCGTGCTGCTGCCACCGCCGCGCGGCCCGGGGCCTCGGCTGCAGCGGGCAAAGCCTCTGCGCCTGGAGGGCACAAGCCATGATCATGCCGCGTGGCACCAGCCAGCTGCTGCTGCCTGCCAACCCCTGGTTCATCGGTGCCAGCCTGTTTTTGGCCTTGCTGATGAATATGGTGCCGGTGGGGCGCTGGCCGGGTCTGCCAGACTTTCTGGCCATCACCTTGGTGTTTTGGAATGTGCACCAGCCACGCCGCGTGGGTGTGGGCTGGGCCTTTGTGTTTGGCTTGTTGATGGATGTCCATCAAGGTGCTTTGCTGGGTCAGCACGCGCTGGCCTACAGCCTGCTGGCCTTTGGCGCGGTGGCGCTGCACCGTCGCCTGCTGTGGTTCACGCTGGGGGCGCAGGCGCTGCATGTGCTGCCCTTGTTTGTGTTGGCCCATGTCGTGGCCATGGTGGTGCGGGTGATGGTGGGCGGCATGTGGCCGGGCTGGGCCAGTCTTGTCGCGCCCCTGGCCGAGGCCTTGCTGTGGCCTCTGGCGGCATTGCTGCTTTTGGCGCCGCAGCGCCGTGCACCGGACCCCGATGCGCACCGCCCGCTTTGAGCGCCTCATGCCCCTTGCGCGCCCATGAGCACCACTGTTCTTAAAAACCTGCATCAGGAGCTGGCGCGCTTTCGCGTGCGCCTGCTGGCGGCTGCAGGCTTTGTGCTGTTTTGTTTTGCGCTGCTGGTGGCGCGGCTGGTGTATTTGCAAATCATCCAGCACGACGCTTTGGCCGAGCAGGCCGAGCTCAACCGCATCACCGTGGTGCCCATCGTGCCCAATCGCGGTTTGATTCAAGACCGCAACGGCGTGATTTTGGCCAGCAACTACTCGGCCTATACGCTGGAGATCACCCCCTCCAAGGTGTTCGATCTGGAGGCCACGCTGGACGAACTCAACGAGGTGCTGGAGATCACGCCGCGCGATCGCCGCCGCTTCAAGCGCCTCATGGACGAGAGCAAGAATTTCGAGTCCTTGCCCATCCGCACCAAGCTCACCGACGCCGAGGTGGCGCGCTTTGCCGCCGAGCGTTATCGCTTCCCGGGCGTGGAGATCAAGGCGCGGCTGTTCCGCAACTACCCGCTGGGCGAGGTGGGCAGCCACATGCTGGGCTATATCGGACGCATCAACCAGGCCGAGAAAAAGGCCATGGAGGACTGGAGCGACGAGGACGTGGCCAACTACCGCGGCACCGAATACATCGGCAAGCTCGGTTTGGAACAAGCTTATGAGCGCGAGCTGCATGGCACCACGGGCTTTGAGCGCGTGGAGACCAGTGCCGCGGGCCGTGCCGTGCGGCGCATCGACCACCGCTCGCCCACACCCGGCAACACGCTGGTGCTGTCGGTGGACGTCAAGCTGCAAGCTCTGGTAGAGAAACTCTTTGGCGAGCGCCGTGGCGCTCTGGTGGCCATGGACCCGCGCAACGGCGAGGTGCTGGCTTTTGTGTCCGTGCCCACCTTCGACCCCAACCTCTTTGTCGACGGCATTGATGTCGAGAGCTGGAAAGAGCTCAACGAGTCCATCGACAAGCCCCTGCTCAACCGCGCGCTGCGCGGCACCTACCCGCCGGGCTCGACCTACAAGCCCTTCATGGCCATGGCGGCGTTGCACAGTGGCAAGCGTGCCGCCAGCACCGTCATCATGGACAACCTGACCTACAGCTTTGGCGGCCGCACTTTTGGCAGCCCCGAGTCCGACCGGCCCGGGCCCAAAGACATGCGCGCGGCCATCGTCAGTTCCTCCAACGTCTACTTCTATTCGCTGGCCAATGAGATGGGTGTGGACCTCATCCACGACGAGCTTGAACCCTTTGGCTTTGGCCGCAAGACCGAGATTGATCTGCAAGGCGAGGTCACGGGGGATTTGCCCTCTACGGCCTGGAAGCGCAAGAAATTCCGCCGCCCTGAGCACCAGCGCTGGTATGCGGGCGAAACCATCTCGCTGGGCATTGGCCAGGGTTACAACAACTTCACTGTGCTGCAAATGGCCACGGCCATGTCCACCCTGGCTACGGGTGGGCAGCGCTATCGGCCGCGTCTGGTGCAGGAGGTGGTCGATACGGTCACCAACGAGCGCCGTCGCCTCTCCAGTGATGCGCTGGAGCCCCTGGTCTACAAGCCCGAGCATGTGCGCGTGATTCGCAACGCCATGCAGGGGGTGGCTCTGGAAGGCACCTCCAAGGCTGTCTTTTTGGGGGCGCCCTACCAGAGCGGCGGCAAGACCGGCACGGCCCAGGCTGTGGGCTTGCGTCAGGGCGAGAAGTACAGCCAGATCAAGGCCGATGAGCGCAAGCGCGACCACTCCTGGTATGTGGCTTTCGCGCCGGTGGACCAGCCCACCGTGGCGCTGGCGGTGATTGTGGAGAACGCGGGTTTTGGCTCCACGGCAGCTGCGCCCATCGCGCGGCGTGTGTTCGACTATTTGCTCACGGGCACCTACCCCAGCGAGGAAGACATCGCCTTGACACGCCAAGGCCGCAGCGCCGCCCCGGTGGGTGTGCCGCGGCGCGTGGCCGACATTCCGCTGCCGGGCGCAGATGCCCCTGCCAGCGCGGCGTCGGCCGCCTCTGCGCCCGCCTCTGGTGCGGCCAAATCCGCCGCCCCGGCTTCGGGTGTGGCATCAGGAGTTCGCCCATGAGTGCGGTGCTCAGCGGTCCTAGCCTGTCGCAGCGTCTGCGGCCCTTTTTCCGCGGCTTTGATGGGCCGCTCATGCTGGCCATTGCCTGGCTGACCGGGGTGGGGCTGCTGTGCATGTACTCGGCGGGCTATGACCACGGCACGCGCTTTGTGGACCATGCCCGCAATTTCGTGCTGGCTTTTGGTGTGATGTTTGTGGTGGCGCAGGTGCCGCCGCAAAAGCTCATGCGCGTGGCGGTGCCGCTGTATGTAACCGGGGTGGTGTTGTTGGTGGCCGTGGCGCTGTTTGGCATCACCAAAAAGGGCGCCACCCGCTGGCTGGATGTGGGGGTGGTGACGCTTCAGCCTTCAGAAATGCTCAAAACCGCCATGCCGCTGATGTTGGCGTGGTGGTTCCAGCGCCGCGAGGGTTCGCTGCGCTTGTTGGATTTCATCGTGGCTTTTGTGCTGCTGGCCCTGCCCGTGATGCTGGTGGCCAAACAGCCTGACCTTGGGACTTCGCTGCTGGTGTTGGGGGCGGGGCTCTACATCATCTTCTTCGCCGGGTTGTCCTGGAAGCTCATCATTCCCGTCATGGTGGTGGCCTTGGTCGGCATCACGGCCCTGGTGGCGAGCGAGGAAAAGATCTGCCAACCTGATGTTGAATGGCCCATGCGCGAGTACCAGAAGAACCGGGTCTGCACGCTGCTGGACCCGCACAAAGACCCGCTGGGCAAGGGCTTCCACATCATCCAGGGCGAAATTGCCATTGGCTCTGGCGGGCTCACGGGCAAGGGCTTTATGCAGGGCACGCAAACCCACCTGGAGTTCATTCCCGAGCGCACCACCGACTTCATCTTCGCGGCCTTTGGCGAGGAGTTTGGCTTTCTGGGCGCCATGGCGCTGCTGGCAGGCTTTACCGCGCTCATCATGCGTGGGCTCATCATCGCCTCTGACGCCCCCACGCTGTTTGGACGCCTGCTGGCGGGCGCCATCACCATGAGTTTCTTCACCTATGTGTTCGTGAACATGGGCATGGTCAGCGGCATCTTGCCGGTGGTGGGCGTGCCACTGCCTTTCATCAGCTACGGTGGCACGGCCATGGTCAGCCTGGGTTTGGCGCTGGGCATGTTGATGTCGATTGCGCGCAGCCGCGGCTCGGTGCAGCGCTAAGCCCTAGCTCCGGCAAAGCATCAATCGATGCTGGGCGCGTCAGCTTCTTGCGCCGGGGTGCTGGTGTTGTGCGCGGGGAAGCGCACGGTAAAGCGCGCACCCACCGGGGCCAGGGGTTCGTCGCTGCGGCGCGCGCGCACGTCTTCCACGCTGACCTCGGCGTCATGGGCTTGGGCGATCTCGCGCACGATGGCCAGCCCCAGGCCTGAGCCATCGACGTTGGTCCCCAGTGTCCGGTAGAAGGGCTGAAAGATCTTTTCGCGCTCGGCCGCAGCCACGCCGGGGCCGCTGTCTTCCACCTGCAGCACGCACACCTGCCCGAAGGGGTCGTCCATCAGCCGCACCGTCACCGTGCCGCCCGCTGGGGTGTAGAGCAGGGCGTTGTCCACCAGGTTGCGAATCAGCTCGCGCACCAGCAAGGGCTGGCCCAGCACCTGTAGGCGCGTGGGAGCCGTGGGCCCTTCGTAGCCCAAGTCCTGCTGGCGCTCACGCGCTCGGGGGTAGAAGTCGGCCACCGTCTCCATGGCCAGCTCGGCCAGGTTGACGGGTTCGCGTTGGCGCAGCTGTTCGGCGTTTTCAGCACGCGCCATGGCCAGCAGCTGGTTCACCATATGGGCCGCACGCTGGCTGGACAAGGCAATGTGCTTCAGCGAGCGCTTGAGTTCAGCGGGCGAGTAGCTGCCCGCGTCGATCTCGCGCTGCGCCAGCTCGGCCTGGGTGCGCAGCCCGGCCAGCGGCGTTTTGAGCTGGTGCGCGGCATCGGCCAAAAAGTGCTTTTGCGTGCGCAGCGACAAATCCAGGCGCTGCAGCAAATCGTTGATGGCGCGCACCAGTGGTGCCACTTCTTCGGGAATGCGCGCTTCTTCGATGGGGCTGAGGTCAGCACTCTCGCGCGAGCGTATGCGCCGCTGCAGCTCGTTGAGTGGCGCAATGCCGCGCGCCAGTGCCAACCACACCAGCAGCACGGCCAGCGGCAGCATGACGAACTGCGGCAGGATCACGCCCTTGATGATTTCGTTGGTCAGGCGCGAGCGCTTGCCCAGCGTTTCGGCCACCTGCACCAGCAGCGCCTGATCGCTGCCCGCCATGCCCTCGGGCACCACCCACAAATAGGCCACACGCACCGTGTCGCTGTGGATGTCGTCATCGCGGTAGTTCAGCTCCCAGGGCTGGATGGCGTGATCGGGGGCGACTTCGGGGATGGGCAGGGCGCGGTCGCCGCCCAGCAGCTCGCCGGTGGGGCCTCGCACCTGGAAGAACACCGTGTCAGACTCATCCGCGCGCAGCAAGGCCGCAGCTTCGGGCGCCAGCGCGTAGCGGCCTTCACCCGAGCGGGCGCCGACACGCGTGAACTCGGCGGCCACTTGCAGGCCCAGCGAGCGGGCAATTTCGCCCAGCTCGCGGTCATAGGGTTTGGCGGCAATGCCCTGGGCCACCAGCCAGGTCAGCGCCACGCTGATGGGCCAAATCACCAGCAAGGGCGCCAGCATCCAATCCAAGATCTCGCCAAACAGCGAGCGATGGGTGGGCTCGGCGGCCATCAGCCCGGAATCTTTTCCAGGCAGTAGCCCAGGCCGCGCACCGTGGCGATGCGTATGGGCCCGTGCTCAATCTTCTTGCGCAGGCGGTGGATATAGACCTCGATGGCGTTGTTGCTGACTTCCTCGCCCCACTCGCACAGGCGGTCCACCAGCTGGTCTTTGCTCACCAGACGCCCGGCGCGCTGCAGCAGCACCTCCAGCAAGGACAGCTCGCGCGCAGAGAGCTCCACCATCTGGTCGTTCAAATAGGCCACGCGCCCGGTGGCGTCAAAAGACAGCGGTCCGTGCTTGATGACGCTGCTGGCAGTGCCCAGGCCACGGCGTGTCAGCGCACGCACCCGCGCCTCCAACTCTTGCAGCGAGAAGGGCTTGGCCATGTAGTCGTCGGCACCCAGGTCCAGGCCTTTGACGCGCTCCTCAATGCTGTCGGCCGCTGTGAGGATGAGCACCGGCATGGATGAGCCCCGCCCGCGCAGCTTCTTCAGCACCTCCAGCCCATGCAGCTTGGGCAGACCCAGGTCCAGAATGAGCAGGTCAAATTCGTGCGCTGTCAGGGCGGCATCGGCCTCAGTCCCACTGGCCACGCGGTCCACGGCATAGCCGCTGGCACGCAGGGTGCGCAACAGGCCGTCGGCCAAAACTTGGTCATCTTCTGCGATCAGGATGCGCATACTTGTTTCCCCCGCCTTCTTTTGGTGGCTTGCGGCTGCAAGTCATTGTAGGGAGCGCGAGACAAGGGCCGAGTCAAATTCAAAACACTGTACAAACATCCAGCTTGCGCCATAATGCGCGCTCGCCTCACAGGAGATTGCAGATGGAAGCAACCAAGCAAAACACCGAAAAAGCCAAGGCCTTGCAGGCCGCTCTTGCGCAAATCGAAAAGCAGTTCGGCAAGGGCTCCATCATGCGCCTGGGCGAGGGCGAAAAGATTGAAGACATTCAGGTGGTGTCCACCGGCTCGCTGGGTCTGGACATCGCGCTGGGCGTGGGGGGCTTGCCGCGTGGCCGCGTGATTGAAATCTACGGCCCGGAGTCCTCCGGCAAGACCACGCTGACCCTGCAGGTCATCGCGCAGATGCAAAAAATCGGTGGCGTTTGCGCCTTTATCGATGCCGAACACGCGCTGGACGCGCAATACGCCCAAAAGCTTGGCGTGAATTTGCAAGATCTGCTCATCAGCCAGCCCGACACCGGCGAACAGGCGCTCGAAATCGTCGACGCACTGGTGCGCTCCGGCTCGGTCGACCTGATCGTGGTGGACTCGGTGGCGGCGCTCACCCCCAAGGCCGAACTCGAAGGCGAGATGGGCGATGCGCTGCCCGGTTTGCAAGCCCGACTGATGAGCCAGGCCCTGCGCAAACTCACGGCAACCATCAAGAAAACAAACAGTACGGTCGTCTTCATCAACCAAATCCGCATGAAGATTGGCGTGATGTTCGGCTCGCCCGAAACCACCACGGGCGGCAATGCGCTCAAGTTCTACGCCTCGGTGCGTCTGGACATCCGCCGCATTGGCTCCATCAAAAAGGGCGAGGAAGTCATCGGCTCCGAGACCAAAGTCAAGGTGGTCAAGAACAAGGTCTCGCCGCCTTTCAAAACCGCCGAGTTCGACATCCTCTACGGCGAGGGCATCAGCCGCGAGGGCGAAATCATCGACATGGGTGTGGCCGCCAAGGTGGTCGACAAGTCTGGCGCCTGGTATGCCTACAGCGGCGAAAAAATTGGCCAGGGCAAGGACAACGCCCGCGAGTTCCTGCGCGAGAACCCCGACATTGCCTTGGAAATCGAAAACAAAGTGCGCGAATCGCTGGGCATCCCGCTGCAGGGCGGCGCTATTGAGGCCCGCGAGTGAATGCCAGCGCGGCCCTGATTGAGCGCTATTGGGCCAGCGCCCAGGCGCGCGACTGGGCCGCCTTCGCGGCACTGCTTGATAGCGATGTGGTCTACGAAGTGCCGCAGACGCGCGAACGGGTGCGTGGCCGCCAGGCCTACGTGGCCTTCAACGCAGGCTGGCCCTCGGACTGGGACGCCGAGGTCTTGGATGTGATCGCGGATGGCGAACGCGCTTTTTCGCGCATTGCGTTCTATCCGCAGCGGCAAGACCGAAGCCAAATGCAGGAGGGTCTTACCGTGTTTGACATCCGCGATGGTCTGATCACGCGCATCCTCGACTACTGGCCCGAGCCCTACGCGGCGCCCCAGCGTGCCTGGGCGCAGGTCGAGCGCTACTGAGCGCCGCTCGTGCCGTGCTTGCCATGACACCGCGCAGCCGCCGCGCGCCAGACCTCAAGATGCGTGCGCTCACCTGGCTGGCGCAGCGCGAACACAGCGCCAGCGAGCTGCGCACCAAGCTGCTGCGCTTGGCGCAGCGCAGTGCAGAAGACACCGCCGACGCAGCCGATGAGGCGCAAGAAGGCGGCAACGCGCAAGACGCGTCCGCGCAAGTGGATGCGCTGCTTGTCTGGCTGCAAGAGCGCGGCTATCTCAGCGAAGAGCGCTTTGTGGCCTCGCGACTGCACACCCGTGCTTCGCGCTGGGGTGAGCGACGCATCAGCCAGGAGTTGGCTCAGCATGGCCTGGAGTTGGATACACAGCAGCGCGCCGAGCTGCGCGCGACGGAGCTGGACCGTGCTCGCGCCCTTTGGCAGCGCAAATTTGGCACGCCGCCGCAAGACGAGCGCGAGCGCGCCCGGCAGCTGCGCTTCATGGCTGCACGTGGCTTTGAGCCCGGGCTGCTGCAGCGCCTTTGGCGCGAGGCGGCTGAGGGCTGAAGCCCCGAATCAGTGCCGTATGCCCGACTGCACCGCTCAAGCCGACAGCTGGATGCAAGCCTTGATGCGCCGCACCATGCTACATTGGCGGTTGTTGCTGACCCGTTCGCTGTCGCCTTGGGGGCGACGGGCGACGCGTGTCGCGCCGTACCAATCCAGTGCCGGCGCCTGATGGCCCGAGCCTGCATCGCTGCGTCCCTTTCCAGACTATCCATCGAGCGAGATCCCTATGAAGATTCATGAGTACCAGGGCAAGGAAATCCTGCGCCAGTTCGGCGTGCCTGTGCCGCGCGGCATCCCCGCCTTCACGGTGCAAGAGGCCGTTGAAGCAGCGCAAAAGCTGGGTGGTCCGGTTTGGGTGGTGAAGGCTCAGATCCACGCTGGCGGCCGCGGCAAGGGCGGTGGCGTGAAAGTCGCCAAGACCCTGGACGATGTGAAAGCCCTGTCTGAAAAGATTCTGGGCATGCAACTGATCACCCACCAAACCGGTGCGGAAGGTCAAAAGGTTCGCCGCCTCTACATCGAAGACGGCGCCGACATCAAGAACGAGCTGTACGTTTCGCTGGTGACCGACCGCGGCACGCAAAAGGTGGCCTTCATCGCCTCGAGCGAAGGCGGCATGGACATCGAAGAGGTCGCGCACTCGACCCCCGAGAAGATCATCACCGAGTACATCGATCCGCTGGTGGGCATCACCACCGAGCAATCGAAGAAGATCGCTGAAGCCATTGGCTTGACCGGCCACTCCGTGGACCAAGCCATCGACCTGTTCGCCAAGCTCTACAAGTGCTACATGGACACGGACGCGTCGCTGGTGGAAATCAACCCGCTGAACTGCGACTCCAAGGGCAACCTGATGGCCCTGGACGCCAAGTTCAACTTCGACGCCAACGCCCTGTTCCGTCACCCCGAAATCGTGGCCTACCGCGATCTGGACGAAGAAGATCCGGCTGAAGTCGAAGCTTCCAAGTTCGATCTGGCCTACATCTCGCTGGACGGCAACATCGGCTGCCTGGTCAACGGTGCTGGCTTGGCCATGTCCACCATGGACACCATCAAGCTCTTCGGTGGCGAGCCTGCCAACTTCCTCGACGTGGGCGGTGGCGCCACGGCCGAGAAGGTCACGGAAGCCTTCAAGATCATGCTCAAGAACAAGTCCGTCAAGGGCATCTTGGTCAACATCTTCGGCGGCATCATGAAGTGCGACACCATCGCCGAAGGCGTGATCACCGCTTGCAAGGCCGTGAACCTGTCCGTGCCGCTGGTGGTGCGCATGAAGGGCACCAACGAAGAGCTGGGCAAGAAGATGCTGGCCGAATCCGGCCTGCCCATCATCTCGGCCGACACCATGGCGGAGGCTGCTACCAAGATCGTGGCCGCCGTCAAGTAATCCCTGCGAGTTGCTGACCCAGCCAAGGAAAGAATCATGAGCATTTACATCAACAAAGACACCAAGGTCATCACCCAGGGCATCACCGGCAAGACTGGCCAGTTCCACACCCTGGGCTGCCAAGCCTATGCCAACGGCAAGAACGCCTTTGTGGCGGGCGTGAACCCCAAGAAGGCCGGCGAGAAGTTCTCCGACATTCCAATCTACGCCACCGTCAAGGAAGCTTCGGCTCAGACCGGCGCGACTGTGTCGGTGATCTACGTGCCGCCCGCAGGTGCTGCTGCAGCCATCTGGGAAGCCGTGGAAGCCGATCTGGACCTGGCCATCTGCATCACCGAAGGCATCCCCGTTCGGGACATGCTGGAAGTGCGCAACAAAATGCGCGCCAAGGAAGCCGCCGGTGGCAAGAAGACCCTGCTGCTGGGCCCCAACTGCCCCGGCCTGATCACGCCCGACGAAATCAAGATCGGCATCATGCCCGGCCACATCCACAAGAAGGGTCGCATCGGCGTGGTGAGCCGCTCCGGCACGCTGACCTATGAAGCTGTGGCACAGCTCTCCGAGCTGGGCATTGGCCAGTCCTCGGCTGTGGGCATTGGTGGCGACCCCATCAACGGCCTGAAGCACATCGACGTGATGCGCGCCTTCAACGACGACCCCGAAACCGATGCCGTGATCATGATCGGCGAGATCGGTGGTCCGGACGAGGCGGAAGCCGCGCGTTGGTGCAAAGAGCACATGAAGAAGCCTGTGGTGGGCTTTATCGCTGGCGTGACTGCCCCTCCGGGCAAGCGCATGGGCCATGCGGGCGCGCTGATTTCCGGCGGTGCTGACACGGCCGATGCTAAGCTCGCCATCATGGAAGAGTGCGGCTTCAAAGTGACGCGCAACCCCTCCGAGATGGGCCGCATCCTCAAGAGCTTGATCTGAGCTTGAGGCCTGTGGCGCCAGTCTTGTGGCGCCACGCTCACACCACGTCAAAGGGGCTGCGGCCCCTTTGATCGTTTTTGAGTCGGCTGTCAATTGCCTGTCAGACCGCCGCCCCGAACACTGCACCGCACACACTGATTCAAGCCATGGAAATGTTCAGCAGTCCGGAGTTCTGGTTGGCCGTTGGCCAGATCATCATGATCGACATCTTGCTCGGGGGGGACAACGCCGTTGTCATTGCCCTGGCGTGTCGCAAGTTGCCGCCCGAGCAGCGCCGCTTGGGCATTTTGTGGGGCACGGTCGGGGCCATTGCGCTGCGCGTGGTGCTGATCTTTTTTGCCCTGACCCTGCTCAAGCTGCCCTTTCTCAAGCTCGTGGGGGGCTTGTTGCTGCTGTGGATTGGCGTGAAGCTCATGCTGCCCGAAGGCGACGATGAGCACGCGGGCATTCAGGCCAGCGCCAAGCTGTGGGCGGCGGTGCGCACGGTGATCGTGGCGGACTTCGTCATGAGCCTGGACAACGTCATCGCCATTGCCGGTGCGGCTGAAGGCGCAGGCGGCGGGCATCAAATGCCCCTGGTCATCTTCGGTTTGCTGGTGTCGGTGCCCATCATTGTTTGGGGCAGCCAGCTGGTGATCAAGCTCATGGACCGCTTCCCCGTGGTCATCGTGCTGGGCGCGATGTTGCTGGGCTGGATTGCCGGCACCATGATGGTGGGCGATCAAGCGCTGGCTGCCTGGGTGCCCGCAGGGGCCAAGCCGGGCGCGGTGGCGCCACTGCTCTACTACGGCTGCGGCGTGCTGGGCGCGCTGACGGTGCTGGTGCTGGGCAAAGCCTTGGCAGCGCGCGCCGCCAAGGCCTAGGCGCCAGGCTTCTCAGCCACTGCGGTCCACCCGCAGGGCCAACAGCACCGAGCTGTGGGTTTTGATCACGCCCTCGATCTCGCCGATGTCGTCCAGCAGCGCGTCCAGCCTGGCGGTGTTTTCGGCGTGGATGAGGGCCATGTAGTCGTACTCGCCACTGACTGAGGCGAGCTGGCGCAGCTCCGGCAGCTGTGCCAAGCGGCGCACCACGTCGCGCCCGGCGCGCGGCTGCACGGTGATGCCCACATAGGCCTGCACCCCGCGGGCCACAGCCTCGCCACCCAGGCGCACGGTATAGCCGGCAATCAGCCCGTCGGTTTCAAGTCTTGCCAGTTTGGCCACCACCGTGGTGCGCGCCACCCCCAGCTTGCGTGCCAGGCTGGCAGTGCTTTCGCGCGCGTTGGCTTGCAGCAGCGTGACCAATGCACGGTCCACCGGATCGCGCAGCCCCCAATCCAGAGCGCTGGCGCCACCATGCGATGGTGATTGGGGGTCAGGTGTGGAGACTCCTGCCTTTCGGGTGCTCATGAAAAACCCTTGTTTTCGTCGGTTTGAAAGATTGTGCCGCCGTTTCGGCGAAACACGACTCTGTATCGACGATTTGGCCCTTTATTTCGTCGTGACCCCTCCCTAGACTGCCGATCACTCTCCTCTCCATCCATTCCATCTATTCCAAGAGGTAAACCATGAAGGTGTTGTTGCTGGGTGCTGGTCACATTGGCCAAACAATCGCGCGTCTGCTCCAGGGCAGCGGCGACTATCAAGTCACGGTGGTGGACCGTAGCGAGCGCGCGCTGCAAGCGCTGGGCGTGCCGGGCGTGAAGACGCAAGTCGTGCAAACCGAAGACCGCGCCCAGCTGGCCACGGTGATGAAGGGCCAGGACGTGGTGGTCAATGCCTTGCCCTACCACTTGGCCATTCCTTCAGCCCACACCGCGCTGGAGTGCGGCTGCCATTACTTCGATCTGACCGAAGACGTGGCCGCCACCAAGGAAATCATGCGCATTTCTGAAGGCGCCAAGACCGCCTTCATGCCCCAGTGCGGCCTGGCCCCTGGCTTTATCGGCATCGTGGCGCACCACCTGGCCAAGGGCTTTGACACCCTGCACGACGTGAAGATGCGCGTGGGTGCTCTGCCGGCCTTCCCCACCAACGCCCTCAAGTACAACCTGACTTGGAGCGTGGACGGCCTGATCAACGAGTACTGCCATCCCTGCGAAGCCATCCATGACGGCCGCACGATCTCGGCTCTGCCGCTCGAAGGCCTGGAGCACTTCTCGCTGGACGGCGTGGAGTACGAGGCCTTCAACACCTCCGGCGGTTTGGGCACCCTGTGCGAAACCCTGGACGGTCGCGTCAAGAACCTCGACTACAAGACCGTGCGCTACCCCGGTCACCGCGACCTGATGATGTTCCTGCTGGGTGACCTGCAGCTCAAGAGCGATCAGGAAGCGCTCAAGTCCATCATGCGCCGCTCCATGCCCACCACCATGCAGGACGTGGTGCTGGTGTTCGTGACCGTCTCGGGCATGAAGAACGGCAGCCTGGTGCAGGAAGTGTTCGCTCGCAAGATCTTTGCTGAGCGCGAAGGCCAAGCCATCTCCGCCATCCAGATCACCACCGCTGCGGGCATCTGCGCCGCTGTGGATCTGTTCCGCGAAGGTAAGCTGCCGCAGAAGGGCTTCATCCGCCAAGAGCAAGTGTCGCTGCCGGACTTCCTGGCCAACCGCTTTGGCAAGGCCTACCAACAGTCGCGTCAAGTGGAGTCCATCGGCTGACGCGGCGGTACCCCCAAGAACCGCAGTCATTCAGGACGCAATGCCATGAACTATCAAGCTGATCAATTGCTCAAAGCGCTGGGCGTGACCCAGAACGGCGGGCGTGCCGTGCGCTCGCCCGTGGACGGTGCTGTGCTGGGCTATGTGCACGAGGCCGTCGCGGCCGATATGCACGAGGCCATCGAGCGTGCGCACCAGGCCTTCGTGGCCTGGCGTGTGGTGCCCGCGCCCAAGCGCGGTGAACTGGTGCGGGTCTTTGGCGAGGTGCTGCGCGAGCACAAGTCTGAGCTGGCCGCGCTGGTGTCTCTCGAGGCCGGCAAGATCGCCAGCGAAGGCCTGGGCGAAGTGCAGGAGATGATCGACATCTGCGACTTCGCCGTGGGCTTGTCGCGCCAGCTCTACGGCCTGACCATCGCGTCTGAGCGCCCTGGTCACCGCATGATGGAGCAATGGCACCCGATCGGTGTGGTGGGGGTGATTTCGGCCTTCAACTTCCCCGTGGCCGTGTGGGCCTGGAACGCCTGCCTGGCGCTGGTCTGCGGCGACCCCGTGGTGTGGAAGCCCTCCGAGAAAACGCCGCTCACGGCCCTGGCCACTCAGGCGCTGTTTGAAAAGGCCGTGGCGCGCGTGCGCGCCGCTGGCATGGCGCTGCCCGAGAACCTGGCGCAGCTGCTCAATGGCGGTGCCGACCTGGGCGAAGCCCTGGTCGACAGCCCCAAGGTGGCGCTGGTCTCGGCCACGGGTTCGACCCGCATGGGCCGTGCCGTGGGTCCGCGCGTGGCGGCACGCTTTGGCCGCTCGCTGCTGGAGCTGGGCGGCAACAACGCCATCATCGTGACCCCCAGTGCCGATCTGGACCTGGCGCTGCGCGGCATTTTGTTTGGCGCCTACGGCACTGCCGGTCAGCGCTGCACCACCACGCGCCGCCTGATCGTGCACGCCAGCGTGCATGACCAACTCGTTGAGCGTCTGGAAAAGGCCCGCACCCAGCTGCGCATCGGCCACCCGCTGGAAGAGGGCACCCTGATCGGCCCCCTGGTCGACCAAGCCTCCTTCGAGCAAATGCAGTCCGCACTGCAGCGTGCACGCGAGCAAGGCGGTGTGGTCACCGGTGGTGAGCGCCGTTTGGCAGACCGCTTCCCGCAGGCCTATTACGTGGAGCCCGCGCTGGTGCGCATGCCCGCGCAAACCGAAGTGGTGTGCCACGAGACCTTCGCGCCCATCCTCTACGTGCTGCGCTACAACGAGCTGTCAGAGGCCATCGCGCTGCAAAACGACGTGCCCCAGGGCCTGTCGTCCTCCATCTTCACCAACGATGTGCGCGAGGCCGAGCAGTTCCTCAGCGCCGCGGGTTCTGACTGCGGCATTGCCAACGTCAATATCGGCACCTCGGGGGCGGAAATTGGCGGTGCTTTTGGTGGCGAGAAGGAAACCGGCGGTGGTCGTGAATCGGGTTCGGATGCGTGGAAGAACTACATGCGCCGCGCCACCAACACGGTGAACTACTCGCGTGAGCTCCCCCTGGCCCAAGGCGTGCGTTTCGACGTTTGAGCGGAGAAGTGTTGTCATGGAAGTAGAAGTGATCGAAGGCAGCGGCCTATTCGGGCTGGTGTGCTCACAGATTGGGCAAGCCCAGGCTCGCCAACTGTTTGCACAGCTGTACGTCTTGCCCCAGCTCTTTGTGCCTGTGTCCGATTCGGTCTCTCAGACCGAGATGGCGCAGGCCCTGAACATGCTGCTGTTTCGCGACGTCATCCAGCGCGTGCCCTCGGCGCAAGCCTATGTGGCCGACCTGGAAGATCGGGGCGAGCCGCTGGTGTTTGACCACGGCGCGCTGCGCACCGTGGCCTGGCCTTGCGGCGCACTGCCGCCGGGCCAAGCCGCCATCACGCGCGTGCTGCGTCCGCTGGGCTTTGAGCTGGCGGCCACCTACCCGCTGGAGCGTCTGCGCATGACGGGTCGTGCCTGGGTGCATCGCGAGCACCCCGAGGACATCGCCCAGTTCTTTGTGTCCGAGCTGCATCCCGAGCGCTTCTCGCCGGCCTTCCAGGCTGCTGTGAGCCGCGTGCTGGACCGCAGCAAAGACCCGCTGAGCTTGGCGGACCTGGATCTGCTCGACGCGCTGGAGCATCAGCGCCGTCTGCCCCTGGCCGACGGCCTGGCTCTGCTGCCCAAGCTGTTGGCCTGCTTTGGTCGCCACCACGGCGTCTTCGAGCTGGAGGACTACCAGACCCTGTTGGCCGAGTCGGCCGAAATGGCCTGGATCTCCACCGAGGGCAACGCCTTCAACCACGCCACGGACCGCGTCACCGACTTGCAGACCGTCTCGGACGAGCAGCGCGCCAAGGGGCGCCCGATCAAGGAGCACATCGAAGTCTCGCGTTCCGGCCGGGTGTTCCAGACGGCTTTCCGTGCCGCACAGGTGCAGCGTGAGTTCCGCAGCGATGGCCAAACCGTGGTGCTGGAGGTGCCTGGCTCCTTCCATGAACTCATCCAGCGTGAGCCCGTGGACGCCAGCGGCCGGCTCGATCTGAGCTTTGACGCGGGCAACGCCACGGCCATCTTCAAGATGACCACGCCGGCTTGAGGCGGTGCGCATGGCGGCTTGCGCCAGGCTTGAGCAAGGAATTTGCTTGAGCCTCGCAAAATCCATGCTATAGTCCAAGTCTTCGCAGCAACGAATGATTGGTCGGTGCAGCGAAGTAAGCCCAGGTGGCGGAATTGGTAGACGCACTAGTTTCAGGTACTAGCGGGTAACTCCGTGGAGGTTCGAGTCCTCTCCTGGGCACCAAACACGAAAGGCCAGCACGCAAGTGCTGGCCTTCTTCGTTTGGCGCGATCGTTTTACGTGTCCTTCACGCGTTCGATTCGGTGTTGGGTTCCGCCAAGTCTGCTGGCGCAATGGCCCAAGCCGCCACGCCAGCAGCGGTGCGATGCTCAGGCCTGCTGCTTGTCGTCCAGCGCGGCGCCTGCGGTTTCCAGGTGCCGGGTGTCGTTCCATCCCACCAGACTCAGGCCTTCGCCATTCCACAGCAGGCGGTTCACGGCGGTGTTGCCGAGCATCCAGCTGCGCGGTGCTTGCAGGCTCTGGCCCGTGGCGGCGCGGTAGAGGCAATCCAGCACCCCGCCATGCGTGGCCAGCACCAGGGTGCGGCCGGGCCAAGCTTGGGCGTGGCGCGTCACGGCTTCAACACAGCGCTGTGAAAACTGCGTGAGGCTCTCGCCGCCCTCGGGGGCAAAGTCGGGGTCGCGGTGGCTCCAGCGCTGGGCGTCTTGGGGCCAGCGGGCTTGAACCTCTTCCCACAAGAGGCCTTGGTAGACGCCAAAATGCCGCTCGCGCAGCAGCGGTTCGTTCAGGACAGGCAGGCCGTGGGTGGCGGCAATGGCGTCGGCCGTATGGCGCGCGCGCAGCAGGTCGCTGCTGACGACGGCGGCAACGGGCTCATCAGCCAGGGCTTGCGCCACGGCCAGAGCCTGGGCGCGACCTACGGCGTCCAGCGGGATGTCCAGGTGGCCTTGCATGCGCCCGTCGACATTCCATGCGGTTTGCCCGTGGCGCACCAACAGCAGGTGGCAGGGTTCCAGCATTCAGACGCCCCAGACGATGTCGGCCCCTGAGCTTTGCGCGGCACGCATGAGCTGCAGCAGCGGCCAAGCGCGTTGGCGCAGCATCACCTCAGGCCGCTGCGGGACGGGCTCGCCCCGTGCTTGCGCCTGGGCTTCCAGTTCCAGCCAATGCTGTTCTTCGCCACTGATGGTGGCTTCTAGGGTGCTGATCAAGCCTGGCAAGCGTTCGTTGAGCAGAATGCCCTGGCCATCGGCTTGCTTGCCCATAGCTTCGAGCACCGATTGACCATGCTGGGGCAGCATGACGACATCAGCCCCGGCTTTGGAGTGGAAGCGGTAGATCACATGTCCCTCGCTGTGCGTTGTGGCTGAGGGGTATTGTGCGACCTGGCGTCGTGCGGGCAGACACAGCATGGCAGTGAATCTCCAGAATGCCTGGGTCAGGCTTGGCTGCGCAGCAGCCGGATATTGGGTTTGCCATTGCTGCGCAGGCGCTGCTCAAAGGCATGGGGGTCCAGCGCTGGGGCGTGCAAAAAGCCTTGGAATTCGTGGCAGCCGCAGTGCTGCAAAAAGGCACGCTGACTCTCGGTTTCCACGCCTTCGGCAATGACTTTGAGTGTCAGCGCCCGGCCCATGTGGACGATGGCGGTGACGATGCCTGCGTCGCTGGCGTCGCCGGGCAGGCCGCGCACAAAGCTGCGGTCGATCTTGAGCCGCTGGATGGGGAATTGCTTGAGGTAGCTCAGGCTGGAGTAGCCCGTGCCAAAGTCGTCGATCGACATGGTCACGCCCAGCTCGGCCAGGGCTTGCAGGCGCTGCAGCGCGTCTTGCGCGTCGCGCAGCAGGATGGATTCGGTCAGCTCCAGCTCCAAAAGGGCAGGTGGCAGCTGCGCGTCGCGCAGCACTTGGGCCACGGTGTCGAGGAATTGCGGCTGCTGAAACTGCAGCGCCGAAACGTTCACCGCCACAGGCAGGTTCCAGCCCATGGCGCGCCAGCGCGCGGCTTGCTGTACCGCTTGATGCAGCACCCAGTTGCCGATGGCAATGATGAAGCCGCTTTCTTCGGCCACGGGGATGAACTCGCCGGGCGAGATGTCGCCGCGTAGCGGGTCGCGCCAGCGGATCAGGGCCTCGGCGCCAATCACCTCGCCGCTGTGCAGGTCCAGCTGCGGTTGGTAGTGCAGGCGGAATTGTTGGTCGTTGAGCGCCTGGCGCATGGCGTGGTCCAGGCGCATGCGCGCCAGCAGGTCCACGTCTTTGCGCGGCAGGTGGAAGCGAAAGCCACAGCGCCCGCTTTCCTTGACCCAGTGCATGGCGCGCTCGGCGCTGGCGAGCAACTCCTCAGCGTTGGCGCCGTCGCCCGGGAACAGGGCCACGCCAATGCTGCACGTCACGGTGAAGCTGAGCATGTCAAAGCCAAACGGGCTCGACATGACCTCCTGCACACGGCGTGCCGAGGCCTCGGCGCTGCGCGCATCGGCTTGGTGCACCAGCACGGCAAATTCGTCGCTGGACAAACGCGCCACGGTGTCGACCTGACGCATGGCTTGGCCCAGGCGCAGCGACACCTCTTTGAGCACGCGGTCGCCGTAGGCATGGCCCAGGGTTTCGTTGATCTGCTTGAAGCGGTCCACGTCGACATTGAGCACCGCAAAGCCCGCGCCTTCGTGCCGCGCAAAGGCCTGGGCGTATTCAATGCGCTCAATCAGCGCGCGCCGGTTGGGCAAACCGGTGAGCAAATCGGTGTGCGAGAGCTCTTCAATGCGCTGGTGCGCGGCGAGCTTTTCACTCAAATCGCGAAACGAAAACACGCGCCCGATGGGGCGGCCGCGGCACCACTGCGGCAGTGAGACGCGTTCGAGCACGCGCCCGTCGATCAGCCGCAAGTCGTCGCTGCTTTGCAGCAGGGGAGCGTCCATCAGCGTGCTCAGGCGCGCGGTGTAGCCCGGCGCATCGGCCACGCTGCGGCGCATCCAGGTCTGCACGGCGTCGTCGTTGCGTGCCGCCAGCAGGTCGTCGGGAATGCCCCAGAGCGTGGCAAAGCGCTGGTTGAAGTTGCGAATGCGCCCAGCCAGATCGGTGACCAGAATGCCATCGGCGGTGGATTCCAGTGCCGCGCGCAGCTCTGCCAGCAGGGCCTCGCGTTCCTCGTCGTGGCGACGCAGCGCGCTGAGGTCGCGCATGCTCACCATCCAGTACCCGGGCCCCTCGCCGTTGGGGAGGTGGCTGATGCGGCGCGACACCCACAGCATCTGCCCCTCGACGTGGCGCATCATGGTGTCGGTGTGCAGGCTGTCGCGCTGACCCTCTGCAGCGTCCATCCAGAACAGAGCGTCTTCCGGGGTGCTGGCCAAGCTGTCGACGGCTCGGCCGAGCACACTCGCTGGCGGATGACCCAGCAGCCGAGTGGCGGCGTTGTTCACCGCCACGATGCACAGCGTCTGCGCGTCCACCAGCCACACCGCCTCTTGCAGGGTGTCGATCAGGTTCTGGTGGGGGGCGCCGCAGAGGGCTTGTGCTTGGGTCATGATCACGCCGCCAGCTGGCTTCGAGGCGACGGCACGCTGGGTTCAAAAAAGTAGGCCACGCGGCTGCGCGGGCTGAGATAGTCCGCTGCCGCCATGGGCAGTTGCTGGGGTTTGAGGCTGCGGCGTATGCCCAGTTCGGGCAGTTCTTCGAGGTTGAGCAGCAGGGCCTCATCGCGCGGTACTTTCGCGTCATGCACCATCACGCGCGGTTTGAGCGGGCGCGATGAATTCACCGCCACCACCAGTGCATAGCGGTCGTCGGTGAGCTGCACGGCTGAGCCTGGTGGGTACACGCCCATCATGCGAATAAAGGCATTGAGCATGGTGGCGTCAAAGCGGCTGCGGCCCTGAGCAAACAGCAAAGACAGCGCCTCGTGCGGGGTCAGGGCTTTGGCGGCCACGGCTGGATTGCACAGCCCGTCAAAGCGGTTGACCAAAGCCACGATGCGTGCGCCAACGCTCATCTTCTCCGCACCAATGCGCTGCGGAAACCCGCTGAAGTCGATGTGCTCGTGGTGTTGGGCAATCACCAGCAGCGGGCCACTGGCCAAGCCCATCTTCTGCCCCAGAGCGACGCCTTTGGCCACATGCTGCTGGTAGAGCTGCATTTCGGCGGCGGTGAAGCTCTCGTCGCGCTGGCGAAAGCGCATGGGCAGTTCCATCTTGCCGATGTCGTGCAGCAGGGCGCCGACGCCCAGCTGCGCCAGTTCGTCCACGCTCAGACCGCAAGCCCGGCCCAGCAGTAGCGAGATGATGGCCACATTCAGGCCATGGGCGGTGGCACGGTCGCCGGTGGTTTCGGTCAGCAGGCGTATCGACAAATCGCCCTCGACCAGCATTTTGTCCAGCAGCGCCTGCGACAGCGCTTGCGATTGGTCACGCGCGGTTTCGGGCTGTATGGGGATGAGATCGGTCAGCTCCTTGAGCGCCTGCGAGGCCTCGGCATATTGACGCTCACACAGTTGCAGACTCTCCCGCTGGACCTTCAGGGCCTCGCGCAGTGCGGCCTCTGCAGCGGCGTCTGGACTTGGGGCCGGGGGCGGCGTGGCACTGGTGTCTGGGCTTGCGACGGGTTCGGGCAAGGTGGGATCGAAAGGTGCGTCACTTTTGTCCGGGTTCCATCGCACCTTCTTCAACCCGAGACGGCGCAATATCAATAGCTGATCCTCCGAAGCCAGCTTGAAGCTGCTCAACGGAAACGGGTGCGACATCCAGCCGAGATCCAAGTGAATAAACATACCCACTTTGAGCTCTTCGACGTCAATCAGGTGTTCTGCCGCTCGATCCTTCATTGCTCCACTCTGGCTGCACAAGGCGCTTGATACGGATGGCTTCGGCCAAAGATGCCGGTAACTTGAGGCTCTTGGCAAGGGGGCGGGCGAGAGGCGCTCGGCCTGAGTGAAGGCGCTGCGTAGCAATTCACAAGTTTAGAGGGGCGACGTCTATGATTCGGGCCCCATCCCCCGCGATTTGCCCCGCCTGTGCGTTGCTCAAACCAGCATGGCGCCGAGGCTGCGCGGGGCGCCATACGCGTCATGTCGACGCGACATAAAACTTCTTAAGGGACAGGCAAGATGCACGCATTCATTTGTGACGCCCAGCGCACACCGTTTGGCCGCTATGGCGGCGCTCTGGCCGCGGTGCGGGCCGACGATTTGGGTGCCGTGCCTATCCAGGCTTTGATGGCCCGCCATGCCCAGCTGGACTGGCAAGCCGTGGAAGACGTGGTGTACGGCTGCGCCAACCAAGCGGGCGAAGACAACCGCAACGTCGCGCGCATGTCGGCCTTGCTGGCCGGTTTGCCCTTGGCCGTGCCGGGCTCGACACTCAACCGCCTTTGCGGCTCGGGCCTGGATGCCGTCGGCACAGCGGCACGCGCTATTCGCTGCGGTGAGGCCGATTTGCTCATCGCCGGTGGGGTGGAGAGCATGAGCCGCGCGCCCTTTGTCATGCCCAAGGCCGATGCCGCCTTTTCGCGGCAGAACGCGGTCTATGACACCACCATCGGCTGGCGCTTCGTCAACCCGCTCATGAAGGCGCGCTACGGCGTCGACTCCATGCCCGAAACGGCGGAGAACGTGGCGCAGCAGTTCGGCATTTCCCGCCAGGACCAGGACCGCATGGCGCTGGCCAGCCAGACCCGGGCTTTGGCGGCGCAGCGCGCAGGGTGGTTTGACGCGGAAATCTGCCCCGTGGCCGTGCCTCAGCGCAAGGGCGAGCCTGTCTGGGTGCGCCAAGACGAACACCCGCGCGAAACCTCGCTGGAGCAGCTGGCCAAGCTCAAAGGCGTGGTGCGCCCGGACGGCAGCGTGACCGCCGGCAACGCCTCGGGCGTGAATGACGGCGCTTGCGCACTGCTGCTGGCCAGCGAGGCGGCTGTGGCGCGCCATGGCCTCACGCCGCGTGCCCGCGTGCTGGGCATGGCCGTGGCCGGCGTGGAGCCGCGCATCATGGGCATTGGCCCCGCGCCCGCGACGCAAAAAGTGCTGCGCCAGACCGGCCTGAGTCTGGACCAGATGGACGTGATCGAACTCAACGAGGCTTTCGCCGCACAAGGCCTGGCGGTGTTGCGTCAGCTCGGACTGCCCGACGATGACCCGCGCGTGAATGCCCAAGGCGGTGCTATCGCCCTGGGTCACCCCCTGGGTGCGAGTGGCGCACGTTTGGTCACCACGGCCATGTACCAGCTGCAACGCAAGGGCGGACGCTACGCGCTATGCACCATGTGCATTGGTGTGGGGCAGGGTATTGCGCTGGTGATCGAGCGCGTTTAGGCGTGGTTTCTCGAAGCAGGGCTTCTGCTTTTTCGCAAGGCATGACGGGAATGTGACAGCTTGGGCGCATAGAGCACGTGCGATACTCGTTGTTAGCGATTGCCTGGTATGTCAATCCCTTGATTGATGGGGTGTTGTCGGGCTCGCAACGGCCGCGTGCTCCCACCAATCAAACGCACCAGAGCGCAGCCGATAGGTGAAAGCCACAACGAGTGCGTGTCATGGGTCCAGCCAGGTTGATCCGTGAGGTCCAACAGACCACCCGCTATCCCTGCAACCAAATGCCGGGGCCAAAAACCCCGCGCAGAAGCATTTGTTGTCGTATGTCTGCTGAACGCGCATTTGATGAATTGGTGTCGGCGCCGCCACCCATGGCCGCTGAATCGCTGGCGAGTTCCCCGCTCAAGCGTGATCTTGTGGCTGGGCTTGAAAAAGGCCTGGCTGTGATCGAGTCTTTCGACCAGGAGCGCCCGCGCCTGACCATCAGCGAGGTGGCCAACCGCACCGGACTGACCCGTGCCGCGGCACGTCGCTACTTGCTGACCCTGACCCATCTGGGCTTTGTGTCGCAGGACCGCAAGATGTTCTCGCTCACGCCCAAGGTGCTGCGCTTGGGGCAGAGCTATATGCACTCGGCGCGCCTGCCGCGCATCATCGAGCCCGAGCTGCACAAGCTGGCTTACTCCATGAAAGAGGCGGCCTCGGCGGGTGTGCTGGACGGCAATGACGTCATCTGCATCTCGGCCAGCAGCGCCGGGCGCGTGGTGTCTCCAACCTTGCAGCCGGGTGCTCGCGTGCCCGCTTACTGCACCGGCAATGGGCGCGTCATGCTGGCGGCCATGACACCGCAGGAGTCCGATGCCTTTATTGCGCGTCAGGAACTCACGGCGCTGACCGCCAACACCATCACGCACCCCGAGCGCTTGCGCATCGAGGTGGCGCGTGCGCGTGCGCTGGGCTATGCCTTGGTGGACCAGGAAATGGAGCAGGGCCTGCGCACGCTGGCTGTGCCGCTGAAGAACTACAAGGGTGACACCGTTGCGGGCCTGTCCATCAGCGTGCACGCCACGCGCGTGGGCATGGACCAGCTGGTCGAGCACTGCCTGCCGCCCTTGCTGCACGCCCAAGCGCATCTGCGCATGCTGCTCTAAGGCTCAGCCCAATACCGGGGTGTCCGCGCACCCCGGTTGGACGTGGCGCTGACCTCAGCCCGCCCAGCGCTTATGCAGCAGCAGGGGGCTGATGCGGTAACGCTCCCCGCGATAGACGCGGTCCAGCCCCTCCAGCACCGACAGCACGGGCGCCAGGCCCAGTTGCTGCAGCCACTCAAAAGGCCCCGCGGGGTAGTTCAGCCCCAGCTTCATGGCCGTGTCGGCCGCCTCTTCGTCACAAACGCCTTGCCACACGGCGTCGGCCGCTTCGTTGATGAGCATGGACAGCGTGCGTGCTACCACCAACCCAGGCGTGTCACGCAGCTGCAGGGCCTGCCAGCCCAAGCTGGCCAGCCACTCTCTCAAGGCGGTGTGGTTCTCTTGGCTGGCGCGCGGACCCATGGCCACGGCCAGCGTGGCACCACCAACAGGTTGGACCGGCCAGTCCAGCACGCCCGTTTGCGCATGTTGACGCTGCTGAGCCAGCTCGGCGGCGCAGCGGCCGTCGGTCCAATGCAGTTGCAAGTCCCCGAGCTGCACACCGGCCCAGTCCGCATCGGGCCTTTGTTCAAAGACCTGACCTTGTGCCTGCAGGGCTGCGGCCAAAACCGCGTGCATGGGGTGCTCACCGCAAAGCACAGGCGTGGGCGCATGGGCGCTGCGCGCCTGGGGCGTCAGCGGCGGAGCTGCTGCGGGCGTGGGGTAGTCGTAAAAGCCTTTGCCGACCTTGCGACCCAGCCGCCCGCCGTCGAACAGCGCTTTTTGCACCAGCGAGGGCTGGTAGCGCTTGTCGCCATTGTTGGCCTCGAACACCGAGAGGGTGACGAGGTAGTTGGTGTCCTGGCCGATCAGATCGGTCAGCTCACAGGGCCCCATGCGAAAGCCTGCGCTGCGCAGGGCCGCATCGAGCCCGCTGGGGGCTGCGGCTTGCTCCAGCAGCAGCTGCAAGGTTTCGGCGTAATAGGGCCGCGCAATGCGGTTGACGATAAAGCCTGGCGTGGAGGCCGCATAGACCGGCGTCTTGCCCCAGCGCTGCGCCAAGGCCGATACCGCCTCTGCTGCACCGGGGTCGCTCTCCGCGCCACGCACCACTTCCACCAATTTCATCAGCGGTACGGGGTTGAAGAAATGCATGCCCACCAGCCGGTCAGGCCGCCGCATGCCGTTGGCCAGCGCGGTGATGCTGATGGAGGAGGTATTGCTCGCCAGCAGGGCGTCGGCGCCCAGCAGGTTCTCCAAGGATTGCAGCAGCGCCCGCTTGGGCTCGAGCTTTTCGACAATCACCTCAATGACCAGGGCGGCATCGCTGAGCTCTTCCAGCGCGGCAGCGGGCTGCAGCCGCGCCAGGGTGCTGTCGCGCTCGTTGGCTGCCAGGCGCCCTTTTTCGACCAACTTATCTAAGGCTGCGCCAATTTGCTGGATGGCCAGCTGTGCCGCCTCGGGGCGGGTGTCATAGAGGCGAACCGGGTGCCCGCTCTGGGCGGCCACCTGTGCAATGCCTGCGCCCATGACACCAGCGCCGATCACGGCCACCGGGGCTTGTGCTGCCGGTGCATGGGCGATGCGCCAGGGGGAAGTCGACGGACTCATGCCTGCCCCTTGGGCACCCAGGGCGCGGGTTGCTTGGCCAGGAAGGCAGCAAAGCCTTCGCGGGCTTCCTCACCCATGCGCACGCGGGCAATGGTTTGCGCCGTGAGTTCGCGCACCTCAGCACTCACGTCACCCACGGGCAGCTGCGCGAACAGTGCCTTGATTTCGGCCTGCGCCCCAGGAGCACCTTCGAGCAATTGGTCAACGATCTGGCTCAAGGCGCTTTCGAGCTCTTCTGTCGCCACCACTTGCTGCACCAAGCCCAGCTCAGCCGCGCGCTGGGCACTGATGCGAGCGCAAGTCAGCGCCAGGTGACGGGCCTGGCGCTGCCCCAGGGCTTGCACCACATAGGGGCCGATGACCGCTGGCAGGATGCCAAAACGGGCTTCGCTGATGGCGAACTGTGCGTTGTCGCTGGCCAGGGCAATGTCACAGGCCGCTGTCAGGCCCACGCCGCCGCCCAAGGCCAAGCCATGAACCAGCGCAATGGTGGGTTTGTGACAGGCGTTGATGCGCCCGAGCATGCTGGCAAAGCGGCGCGCATCGGCCAGGTTTTGTTCCTGCGTGGCCTGGGCCGCCCGCTGCATCCACTGCAAATCGGCCCCCGCACTGAAGGCCTTGCCCGCACCTGCCAGGACGATGATGCGGACGGCGGGGTCCGCTGCGAGCTGCGTGAAGGCTTCATCGAGCTCGCCAATCATGGCTTCGTTGAACGCATTGAACCGCTCCGGGCGATTCATGGTGATGCGTGCTACACCGCGCGCATCTGTGTGCATGATCAGGGTATCCACCTTGCCTCCGTGGTATCGATTGATGGGCGGCAGTATCGCAGCGCCCCTCGGTGGAGACGGGGTCCGGTGCGTCGCCCCCCGCGATGCGCGCCCCAGAGACGGGGGTGTTGCAAATACGCGTCGCCATGCAGGCCGAGGCAGATGCCGTCTCTATACTGAATCGATCCATCAGGCGCACAAATGTGCATTGAACGCGCACGCTTGTATGGGCTGACAACCCTTTTGAAAAGGTTCCAAAAATGAAAAAGCTCGCTATTGCTGCTGCTGTTGCTGCCCTCGCCGCACCTGCATTTGCTCAAAGCTCCGTCACCCTGTGGGGCCGTGTGAATACCTCGGTGGAAAGCCAGAAGGAAGGCACGGGCGACCGCAAGGTTGTGGTGCAAGACAACCGTTCGCGCCTGGGCCTCAAGGGCGTGGAAGACCTCGGTGGCGGCCTGAAGGCTAGCTTCGAGCTGGAGCATGGCTTTGATGCCGATACCGGCAAGCAAACCAACACCGCGTTCTGGAACCGCCAAGCCAGCATCCAGCTGGCCGGCGACTTCGGCGCTGTGCGTCTGGGCCGTTGGACCCCTGGCTCCTACTTCGCCACGGCCGACTACGTGTCCCTGCATAACCACGATACCGGCACGTCGTCCGACGCGCTGTACTCTGGTGCCGGCTTCACCGAGACCAACAAGATCGGTTACTTCCTGCCCACCATCGCTGGTGTGACCGGTGAAGTGGCTATCCATCTGGGCGAAGGCCAAGAGAAGCGTGGTCTGGATGCGGCCCTGAACTACGATCTGGGCGCTCTGCACCTGGGTGCTGGCTACAGCAAGCAAGACAACGCCAACCAGTGGGCCCTGCGTGGTCTGTACGAGTTGGGTGCCTTCACCTTCGGCGGCTACTACCAGCAGGAGTCTGTGGGTGGTTCCAAGCGCAAGGTGGTTCGTCTGTCGGGCATGTACACCCTGGACGCTTCCGAGTTCCACATCAACTACGGCGTGAGCTCCGGTACCAACGACTTTGCCAGCTATGGCTCCAAGCCCACTCAGCTGACCCTGGGCTACAACTACAACCTGAGCAAGCGCACCAAGTTGTACGCCTTCCTGACGGAAATCAACGCCAAGAAGAATGCACACGACTTCAGCTCCCTGGCTGTGGGCGTGCGTCACAACTTCTGATCGACCAAGGGCCTGGTGCCCTTTCGTTCAGCAAAGGCGGCCTTCGGGCCGCTTTTTCTTTGGGTGTATGAATAGCGCGGGCTGCTTGGTGCTGCGCGTGGGCGGTCCTTATTCGTCGAACAAGGTGCCGCTGGTTTTGGCTGGTGGCGTGACGCCGAGGTGGCGGTAAGCGGCCAGCGTGGCGATGCGCCCGCGCGGGGTGCGCTGCAAAAAGCCTTGCTGGATGAGGTAGGGCTCAATCACGTCTTCGATGGTGCCGCTCTCTTCGCCGATGGCTGCGGCCACATTGTCCAAGCCCACCGGCCCGCCATCGAAACGGTGCACCACGGCTTCGAGCAGCTTGCGGTCCATGAGGTCAAAGCCGCGTGGGTCCACGTCCAGCATGGCCAGGGCTTTGTCGGCGATGAGCTTGCTGATGAGCCCATCGCCCTTGACCTCGGCGTAGTCGCGCACGCGGCGTAGCAGCCGGTTGGCAATGCGTGGGGTGCCGCGGGAGCGCCGTGCAATTTCCAGCGCGCCTTCAGGGGCAATAGCCGCATTCAGCAGCTGCGCGGAGCGGGTGACGATGCGCTGCAGCTCTTCGTCGGAGTAGAACTCCAGGCGCGCCACGATGCCGAAGCGGTCGCGCAGCGGGTTGGTGAGCATGCCTGCGCGCGTGGTGGCGCCCACCAGGGTGAAGGGCTGGAGATCGAGCTTGATGGAGCGTGCGGCGGGGCCCTCGCCAATCATGATGTCGATCTGGTAGTCCTCCAGCGCGGGGTAGAGGATTTCCTCGACCACGGGCGAGAGGCGGTGAATCTCGTCGATGAACAGCACATCGTTCTTCTCGAGATTGGTCAGGATGGCGGCCAGGTCTTTGGGCTTTTCAAGTACGGGGCCGCTGGTTTGGCGCAGGTTCACGCCCAGCTCGGCCGCAATGATGTGCGATAGCGTGGTCTTGCCCAGCCCTGGGGGGCCAAACAGCAGCACGTGGTCCAGGGCCTCGTTGCGCTTCTTGGCCGCGCCGATGAAGATTTCCAGCTGTTCACGCGCCTTGGTCTGGCCGACATAGTCGTCCAACTGTTTGGGGCGCAGGGCGCGCTCCAGCGCCTCTTCCTGGGGTGAGCTGGTGGCGGCGGCGACCACCCGGGGGGCGGTTTTGCCGAAGTCATCGGTTTGGATGCTCATGGGGGGCTCAGCGGCTCAGGTTTTTGAGGGCCAGCTTGATGCCATCGCTCACGCTAACCTCGGCAGGCAGGGTTTTGAGGACAGCGGCGGCTTCCTTGTCGCTATAGCCCAGGGCCAGCAGGGCCTGGAGGATGTCGGCGTGGTGGTCGCTGGTGGGGTGTTGGGGCAGGCCCAGGTCGGGGCCCAGCTTGCCTTTGAGTTCCAACAGCAGGCGCTCGGCGGTCTTCTTGCCAATGCCGGGCACTTTGACGAGGCGCCCAGCTTCTTGCTGGGCAACGGCCTGGGCCAGCTCGCTGACTTGCAGGCCCGAGAGAATGGCCAGTGCGGTGCGGGCCCCCACGCCGCTGATTTTGATCAGCAGACGGAAGGTATCGCGCTCGCCGCTGGTCAAAAAGCCGTAGAGCAGCTGCGCGTCCTCGCGCACCACCATATGGGTGAGCAAGGTGGTGCGCTCACCCAGACTGGGCAGATTGCAGAAGGTACTCATCGGGACGTCGACCTCGTAGCCAACGCCCTGCACGTCGATGAGGAGTTGCGGGGGCGATTTCTCCGCGATGACGCCTGTGAGTCTGCCGATCATGGGGCCACATTATCCGTGCGGCGTGGCGGACCCATGGCCGTGTGTGGCGGCTTCAGTTGCGGCTGAAGAGACCCAGTCGCTGAGCCTCCAGTGCGGCTTCTGCGCGCGAACTCACGTTGAGCTTGCGGTAGATCTGCTTCACATAGTCGGCAATGGTGTGGCGCGACAGGCCCAGCTGCACGCCAATCTCTGGCAGCGTGAAGCCCTTGGCCACACGCAGCAGCACTTCGGACTCGCGGTCGGTGAGCGACACCTCGTGCAGTGGCACTGTGGCCTGCGGGCGGCGCTGCGAGGCGAAGTAGGCGATGACTTTGCGCGCGATGGATGGCGACAGTGGCGGCTCACCCTGGCTGATGCGCTGCAAGTGCTCCACCAGCAGCTCGCGAGACTGCTCTTTGAGCAAATAGCCAAAAGCGCCGGCCTGCAGGGCGGGGAAGAGGTGTTCGTCGTCGTCGTGGATGGTGACGATCACGGACTGGACCTCCGGCTGCTTCTCACGCAACGCAGCCACGACGTCAACACCGGAGCCGTCAGGTAGACCCAGATCCAGCAATGCCAGCGTGAAGCGCTGAGAGTTGACCTGCAGCAGGGCGTCCTGCACTCGAGAGCATTCCGTGATGACAGCATTGGCGAAGACCTGCCGAATCAGTGCCTTGAGCCAGGCCCGAATTTCCGGGATGTCTTCCAACAACAAAATATGGTTCATAAGGCGGCGGGCGGTGTGGCGCCCGTTGATGCGTAGAGACACTTGCCGCCGACAGTAGCGTCGAACCGCTCAAAGCACCATCCCCTGAGTACTTGGGTTGCCAACAATTACAGCGGTACCGTGAGGCGGATCACGGTTCCACGGCCGACGGCGGACTCCACCAAGCATTGCCCCAGCAGTTGTTTGGCTCGCGCCTTCATGCTGGCCATGCCGTGGCCACGGTCCAGGCGGCCTTCCACGTCCATGGCAATGCCTTGGCCGTTGTCTTTGATGACCACGCTGAAGTAGCCCGCCTGCACGCCGCAGGTGACCACGCAGTTGGTGGCGGCACTGTGCTTGATGATGTTGCTCACTGCTTCGCGGATGATGCGAGTGGTTTGTACATAGGCCCGTGCCGGGTAGGTGTGCTGAACCTCCTCGGCAGGGGACTTCCACTCCGCATTGATATTGGCTTGCGCCAGGCGCGACACCACTTCGGCGCGCCAATCGCCGATGGCGTCCATGAGCTGCACCGGGCGCCCGGTGAGCCCACGCACGGACAAGCGCATCTCCTCCAGCGCCTCACGCGCCAGTGTGGAGATGCGCTCGGAGTCACTGGTGTGCACGATGGTGAGCAGCTTGGCGCCGAGGTCGTCATGCAAGTCAGCTGCGATGCGCTTGCGCTCGCGCTCCGTCACCTGCTCCAGCCGTGTCTCAGCCTGCTGGCTGTAGTACTGCTCGACCTCAGCAATGCGCTCTTGCAGGCGCAGTTCGGCCTGCACGCGCTGGTACTCCGCGACTTGCAGGCTTTGCCCAATGCGGTAGATCTGCAAACTGCATTGCGTGAGGATGGCCAAGGACGCCAACACCACGGCCAAACTGGGCTGCCAGGGGTGGATGCACAGCCCCAGCAACCCCAGCAACAAGGTCAGGACTTGCAGTGCGGCTTCGATGCGCGGCAAGGGCCAGTCGCGTTCCAGCAGCTGCAAAGCACGCCAGCGCTGTACCACCAGCCAAGTTTGCGCCAGCAACAATTCGATGCCGACGATCCACACCCAGGTGGGCGCCGAGTCGGGCCACACCGTCACCTGCAAGCAGGCAATGAGGACTTGTGCTGTCAGCAGCCACAACGTGGTTGAGGCCTGAATGCGGGCCTCGATCAAGATGTAGCGCAGGCAGGCGTAGCCTACTGCGGTGGTGCCGAAGGTGTTGAGCGCAGGCAAAAACCAGGGCAGGTGGTAGAGGTAGGGCAGCATTACCCAACCGCACAGCGAGATCACCAACCAGGGTGTCTGTCCCGTAGCGTTGCGTCCGCGGTTGAGCACCACCAGCGCAATGCCCAGCCCCAGCAGCAGGGCCTGCGAGAACAGGGTCAACCGGGCGCTGGCAGACCCCGCGCCCGGTGGGGCTTGCAGCCAATTTGCCTCTGCCGTAGCCGCTGCCGCAGCTGAATGCCAAGACAGGTAGGCGGCCAGCAGGAGCAGGACGAACCAAAGCGTCGGGGCACGACGGTCCCAGGGAGTGGTCATGGCCGCAGATTGTGCAGTAGCCCTTTGGTTTCACGGTGTGCGGCAACCCGCGCGAAAATGGGGGGTGACGTGAAAAAGCCCTGGGCACCTACCACTTGATATACAGACACACCTTCGCACCATGCGACAACCAGCGGCTGGCGCATTTGTGCGGCGCCATGGACGCGCATCTCCGCCACATTGAAGCTGCACTGACCGTGCGCATCAGCAGGCGTTCAGAAAACTTCCGAATCGAGGGCGCCAAAGAAGCGGTGCAGCGCGCTGTGGCCTTGTTGGACAAGCTCTACGGCCTGGCTTCACGCCCTGTCACCGCCGAGCAATTGCAGCTGTCCTTGGTGGAAGCCGGGGGCTTGAGCCCAGTGCCTGCCGACGGTGCTGAGACCGCGCCTGCCGTGGCGCTGCACACCCGCCGTGCGGATTTGGCGGGCCGCACGCCCAACCAGCACCAGTACCTGCGCCAGATCCTGAGCCACGACATCAGTTTTGGCATTGGCCCGGCAGGCACGGGCAAAACCTTTTTGGCGGTGGCCTGCGCGGTGGACGCGCTCGAGCGCTCCAGCGTGCAGCGCGTCATCCTCACGCGCCCAGCCGTGGAGGCTGGTGAGCGCCTGGGCTTTTTGCCGGGCGATTTGGCGCAAAAGGTCGACCCCTATCTGCGCCCGCTGTACGACGCGCTGTACGACCTCATGGGTTTTGACCGCGTCACCAAGGCCTTCGAAAAAGGCCTGCTGGAAATTGCCCCGCTGGCTTTCATGCGCGGGCGCACGCTCAACCACGCCTTTGTGATTCTGGACGAAGCCCAAAACACCACGCCCGAGCAGATGAAGATGTTTCTCACGCGCATGGGCTTTGGCAGCAAATGCGTGGTCACGGGCGATGTCAGTCAGGTGGACCTGCCGCGTGGCACCACCAGCGGCTTGGTGGATGCGCAGCGCGTGCTGCAAGGCGTGCCCGGCGTGGCCATGACGCACTTCACGCCGGCAGACGTGGTGCGCCACCCGCTGGTGGCACGCATCGTCGCCGCCTACGAGGCCAGACAGACGGCGCGTGACGCGCAAGAAGGGAGTGCCCCATGAGCCGCCCGGATCTGAGTTTGTCGCTGCAGTTTGCCGACCCTCGGCACAAAGCCCTGCTGCCGCGCCACAAGGTGCTGCGCTGGATGCGTGCGGCGCTGGAGCTGCCGGGCGAGATCACCGTGCGCATTGTTGATGCGCAAGAAGGCCGCGCCCTCAACCACGAGTTCCGCGCCAAAGACTACGCCACCAATGTGCTGACCTTCGACTACAGCCACGAGCCCGTGGTGGTGGCGGACTTGGTGATCTGCGCCGAAGTGGTGGAGCAGGAGGCCCAACAGCAGGGCCTGGACGTGGCCGAGCACTACGCCCACATGCTGGTGCATGGCGTGCTGCACGCCCAGGGCTATGACCATGAAGAGGACGACGAAGCTGAGCTGATGGAATCGCGCGAGAGCGAGATTCTGCTGGCCCTGGGCTTTGCCGACCCCTACGCGGCGCGCTGAAGCTGCCGGCTTGCGCCCTTCAGCGCGGTTGTTGCGTGCCCAGGTAGCGTTTGCGCCAGAAATACCAACCCAGCGTCACGGCCACGCCGCCCATGAGGGCAGCGGCAATCCAAAAGCCCACGGCGCTGTGGATCAGGGGCAGAGCGTCGAAGTTCATGCCAAAAACCCCGGTGATGAGGTTCAGCGGCAGGAAGATGGCTGTCAGCACCGTGAGCGTGCGCATGATGTTGTTGGTGCGCTCGCCCGTGAGTGAGAAGTGCATCTGAATGGCCGACTCCGTGGTGCTCTCCAAGCGCCGCACATGGCTGAGTACGCGCTCGACATGCTCGATCACATCGCGTGAGCGCAGCCGCAGCAGTTCGCGCTCGCGCTCCGAGCCCTCGTCGCCCACGGGCCACTCGCTCATGGCGTCCAGCCACTCTTGCACGGCGCTGCGCTGGTCCTCACACAGTTCTTCCAGCCGGTGTAGCGCATCGCGTGCGGCCAGCAGCAGGTTCCAGTTGCGGAATTGGCCGCGCGGATTGAGCAGCACATGTTGCAGCGCCGTCAGATCCCGCGTGAGCACGCGGCGCAGGTCCAGATAGCTGTCGACCATGTGGTTGACCATGCGCAGCATCAGGTCCGCCGGGCTCGACGGCATGCGGCTCACCCCGCGCACATCGTGCTGGTTTTGCAGCGCCTCGATCTTGGCGGCGAAGTAGTCGCGCACCAGACAGTCCTGCGGGTGGACAGACAGCAGCACCCGATCGAAAGCCACCATGCCCACCGGGCTGGTGTCCATGCGCCGCTCCAGGTGCTCGTGCGTCACAGCGTCGGGCTCGGCACTTGCCTGCGTTTGCGCCGTCGCCAGGCGGCGAAAGACCAGGATGTCGTAGAGGCTGGTGGTGTCGAAATGCGAAGGCAGCTGGGGGTTGAGCAAATCGGAGACGTGCAGCTCCATCACCGCGCCGCAGCCCTGGCGCATGAGCCAGCCCTGCACCGAGGGCAGGCACTCGCTGAGCTCCTGGCGCGTCAGACCCACCCAGACAAAGCCGCCCGCGGGCAGGGCGTCGGGCAGTTCGCTGAGTTCCGCCAGGTGCTGATCGGTGATGTGTAAGACGCGCATCAGCTCTGTTGCTTGAGCAGCCGTGCGGCGTCCAGTGCGAAGTAGCTCAGGATGCCGTCGGCTCCCGCGCGCTTGAAGGCCAGCAGAGACTCCATCATCACCGCATCGCGGTTGAGCCAGCCTTGGGCGGCGGCGGCTTGGATCATGGCGTACTCGCCGCTGACTTGGTAGGCGAAGGTCGGTACGTGAAACTGCGACTTCACGCGCTGCACCACATCCAGGTAAGGCATGCCGGGTTTGACCATGACCATGTCTGCGCCTTCGGCCAAGTCCTGCGCCACTTCGCGCAAGGCTTCGTCGCTATTGCCAGGGTCGACGTAATAGGTGTTTTTGTCAGCCTTGCCCAGCGCGCCCTTGGAGCCCACCGCGTCGCGGAAAGGGCCATAGAAGCTGCTGGCGTACTTGACGCTGTAGGCCATGATGCGCGTGTGGATGTGGCCCGCACTGTCCAGTGCGCGCCGGATGGCGCCAATGCGGCCGTCCATCATGTCGCTGGGGCCCACCATATCGGTGCCCGCTTCTGCTTGTGTGAGGGCTTGGCGCACCAGCAGCTCCACCGTGGCGTCGTTGAGCAGGTAGCCGGTGTCGTCCGGCAAACCGTCCTGACCATGGCTGGTGTAGGGGTCTAGCGCCACATCGGTGAGCACACCCAGCTGCGGAAAACGCGCTTTGAGGGCGCGCACCGCACGGGGGATGAGGCCTTCTGGGTTGAAGGCCTCGGCGCCGTCGACCGTCTTGAGCTTTGGGTCTATCGCTGGGAACAGTGCCAGTACCGGAATTCCCAGCGCCACCGCTTCCTCCGCCGTGCGCAGCAGGTGATCCAGCGGTAGGCGCGACACGCCAGGCATGGAATCAATGGCGTGGGGGGTGCTGTCCTCGTGAATGAATACCGGCAAGATCAAGTCAGATGGGCGCAGATGATGCTCTCTGACTAGATTTCGGGTGAATGCATCGCGGCGCAGGCGGCGTGGGCGACTGGTGGGGAAGGGTGGAATATGGAACATGCTGAAGCGACAGTGGATACCCCGTAAATATGGGGTGGGCTGGGTGCTCAAACTTGCAAAGACGACACTTCTGTTAAACTTGATTCTGAATGATAGCCCGATGGGTGGTCATTCCCTGCTTTTCCTCCCTGAGCAGGAGCCTTAACGTGATGACAGCGGTAAGGCTTTACCACCCCGGCAGTGATTGCCGGGGTTTTTTTTGCCCGGCGCGTGAGCGTATCCTGATTTGACGCAGCAGTGCCCAGCCCTGTCTGGGCGGGATAATGACGCATGCTCTGGATCAAGGCCTTCCACATCGTCTTCGTGGCCGCATGGTTTGCCGGCCTGTTCTATTTGCCGCGCATCTTGGTCAATTTGGCCCAGGTGCCGGCCGACAGCGTGGCCGAGCGCGAGCGCCTGCTGCTGATGGGGCGCAAGCTCTACAAATTCAGCACCGGCCTCATGCTGCTGGCCCTGGGGTTGGGGCTGTATCTGTGGCTGGGCTATGGCATTGGCCGGGGTCCTGGCAACGGCTGGATGCACGCCAAATTGACGCTGGTGCTGGCCGCCGTGGGCTATCACCACGTGTGCCGCCGCTTCCTGCGCGGCTTTGAGCGCCAAGTGCCGCAGCGCTCGCACCGCTGGTTCCGCGTCTTCAACGAGGTTTCCGTGTTCATCTTTGCGGGCATCGTGGTGTTGGTCGTGGTCAAGCCCTTCTGATCATGACGAGGCGGCGCAGCTCTGCAACCTGGCTGGCTGCTGCCTATGCCGCGCTGGTGGTCTACGCCAGCCTCTACCCCTTTGTGCCCTGGAATTGGCCGCCCGGCTTGGGTTGGCCGAATCTGATTTATTTGCCCTGGCCGCGTTATTGGGGGCGTTTTGACGTCTGGGCCAATGCCGTGGGCTATTTCCCGCTGGGATTGCTGCTGGCTGTGGCGCTGGCGCGCAGTGCCGTGCGGCACTGGGCGGCCTATGTTCTGGCAGCGCTGGGGCTGTGCCTGCTGTCCTTGAGCATGGAGGTGCTGCAGCACGCCTTGCCGCGGCGCGTGCCTTCAAGTGCCGACTGGGTGCTCAATTGCACCGGTGCTGCGTTGGGCATGGTGGTGGGTTGCTCGGTGGCAAGGTTGGGCTGGTTGGCACCCTGGGAAGGCTGGCGCGAGCGCTGGTTTGTGCCCGACAGCGCTGGCGCGCTGGCCCTGGTGGCGCTGTGGCCGCTGGCCTTGCTCTTTCCCACAGCGGTGCCGCTGGGTGTGGGCTATTTGTTGCCGCGTCTGCAGCCGCTGGTGGTGCTGGCTTTGCAGGACACGCCCTGGGCCTTGGCGAGTGCTGGCGAAGCGGCGCTGGAGGCCGTGCCCCTGGCTTGGCCGCCGGAGCTGGAGTTGCTCACCACCGCGCTGGGGCTGCTCTCGCCTTGTTTGCTGGTGCTGTCGGTGGCGCGGCGCGGCTGGCGGCGCGGCTTGCTGGTGGCGGTCTTGATGGGCTTGGGGCTGGGCGGGCTGTTGGCTGCGGCGCTCTTCAACTTTGGTCCGGAGCACGCCTGGGCCTGGGTGACGCCCACGGTCTGGCCGGGCTTTGCGCTGGGTGGGGCCTTGGCCCTGGTGGCAGCCTGTCTGTCGCGCCGTGCTTGTGCGGCCTGGGGGCTGGTGAGCTTGTCGGCGCTGATTGCCTTGGTCAGCCAGGCGCCGGCCGACCCGTTTTTGCGCCAGACCATGCAGGCCTGGGAGCAGGGGCGCTTTGTCAATATGTATGGGCTGGCGCAGTGGCTGGGTTTGTGCTGGCCGTTTGCGGCGCTGACGTGGTTGATGTGGGGCGTGACGCAGGCTGAGTCCCGTGCCCAGACCGCTTCGCGCCCCTGAAGCGCGACGCCTACAATCTGGCGCATGAGCTATTACCAGCGCCACATCTTTTTCTGCCTCAATCAACGCGACAACGGCGAGGCTTGCTGTGCGCAGCTGGCGGCTCAGAGCGCTTTTGACCATTGCAAGGCGCGCGTGAAAGCGCTGGCGCTGGCAGGCAAAGGCGGTGTGCGCGTGAACAAGGCCGGTTGCCTGGACCGCTGCGCTGGCGGGCCGGTGGCGGTGGTCTACCCCGAGGCCGTGTGGTACACCTTTGTGGACCAGGCCGACATCGACGAGATCGTCGATCAGCACCTGCAACAAGGCCGCGTGGTCGAGCGTCTGGTGCTGCCCGACAGCGTCGGGCGCTGAGCGCCGTTCGCCCCTCCCATCTCCAAACAACACTGCGATGAATGCCCAGACCTTGAGGCAGATGCTGCCTGGGCCAGCCGGAGCGCTGGCTTGTGCTGTTGATGAACCCACCGGCATGCCCCTGCGCGGCGTGGCCGTGATTTGCCACCCCAACCCTACTCAGGGCGGCACGCTGGACAACAAAGTGGCGCAGACGCTGGCGCGGGCCTTTGTGCAGCTGGGCTACCGGGCGGTGCGCTTTAACTTCCGTGGCGTGGGGGGCTCTGAGGGCAGTTGGGACGAAGGCCGGGGTGAGGTGGACGACGCTGTGGCCGTGGCTCAGGCCTTTCGCCAAGAGGGGCTGCCGCTGGCGCTGGCGGGGTTTTCCTTCGGCGGCTATGTGTGCAGCCATGCTGCGCAACGCCTGGCGGCCGAGGGTGTTGCGGTGGAACGCCTGTGCCTGGTGGGCCCGGCGGCCAGCCGCTTTGGCATGACCACCGTGGCCGCAGACAGCGTGGTCATTCACGGCGAAGTCGACGATGTGGTGCCGCTCTCTGCGGTGCTGGACTGGGCCCGCCCACAGGCCCTGCCTGTGACGGTGGTGCCGGGGGTCGGACATTTTTTCCACGGGCAGCTGCCGCTGCTCAAAACGCTGGTCGTGCGCAGTTGGCACACGGCAGCGTCAATCTCTTGAGACTGCTTCACAGACGTATGAAACGAGTACTTGTCTCCGTGGTCAGCCTGGCGCTGGCTTCCAGCCTTTGGGCCCAGGCGCCGCTGCCACCGGAAGTGGCGGCGCGCAGCTATGTGCTGGTGGACCTCAGCTCCAACCAGCTGCTGGCGCAGCGTGACGCCGATGTGCCCAACGACCCCGCTTCGCTGACCAAGCTCATGACGGCCTACCTGGTCTTCAACGCGCTCAAAGAAAAGCGCTTGACGCTGGAGCAGCCCGTGGCGGTGTCGCAGCGCGCGTGGGATGAGCGCAAGGGCGACCCCTCGCTGATGTTCATCGACACCACCATGCGCCCCAAGGTGGACGAGCTGCTCAAGGGCATGATCGTGCAGTCGGGCAACGACGCCACCGTGGCGCTGGCCGAGGCCGTGGGCGGCACGGTGGAGCAGTTTGTCAGCATGATGAACCGCCAAGCCCAGGCCTGGGGCCTGAAGAACACGCGCTTTAGCAACGTCACCGGCCTGACTGAGCCCGGGCACAAGAGCAGCGCGCGCGATCTGTCCGTCATTGCCACGCGCATCATTCTTGATTTCCCCGAGTACTACCGCTACTACTCGCAGCGCGAATACACCTTCAACAAAATCCGCCAGCACAACCGCAACCTGCTGCTGGGGCGCGATGCCAGCGTGGACGGCATGAAGACGGGCTACACCGATGCCGCGGGCTATTGCCTCGTGGCCAGCGCCCAGCGTGACTTCCCCAACGGCAAGCGCCGCTTGCTCAGCGTCGTCATGGGCACGGCCTCCAAAGAAGCCCGCGCCAACGAAAGCCAGAAGCTGCTGAACTGGGGCTACGCCGCCTTTGATTCCGTGCGCCTCTTCGACAAGGGCCAAGCCGTCACCCAGGTCAAGGTCTGGAAGGGCTCCGCAGACCAGGCCAAGCTCGGCGCGCTGGGTGCCATCTACGTGACCGTGCCGCGCGGCGAGGGCAGCAAGCTGCAAACCGAGGTGCAGCGCACCGACCCGCTGGTCGCGCCGCTGGCGCAAGGCCAGCGCGTGGGCACGCTCAAGGTGCGCAACGCCGCGGGCGCTCCTGTGGCCGAAGTGCCGCTGGTGGTGCAAGAGGCTGTGCCGCTGGCAGGCATCGTCGGCCGCGCCTGGGACGCCATGCGGCTGTGGATTCAGTAAGCCCATAGCGCGTGCGCTCTGGCATGGTCAGCCGCGCTTGAGGGGCGTACAGTGCAGCATGCGGATGTAGTTGAGGAGCGTCTGATGACGACCTGGACCGACCTGCCTTGCGTGCTCAACGGCCAAGAAACCACCCTGGGGTGCGCCCAGGTCTCGGTCATGGACCGGGGCTTTCTTTTTGGCGATGGCGTCTATGACGTCGTCCCGGTCTATGCCCGGCGGCCCTTTCGCCTGGAGGCGCACCTGGCCCGTTTGGCGCGCAGCCTGGCGGCGGCGCGTCTCAACGATCCCTTGGGCCGCGCGGGCTGGGCGGCCTTGCTGCACGGCTTGGTGGCACGGCTGCCAGACCATGCCGATCAATGCCTCTATGTGCAGGTCACGCGCGGCGTGGCGATGCGCCAGCACGCCATGCCCATCGACGTGCCGCCCACGGTGTTCGCCTACGCCATGCCCTTTCCGACCGTGCCCAGCGAAGTGCGCCATCGCGGCGTGAGCTGCGTGACCGCGCGCGATTTCCGCTGGGAGCGCGGCGACATCAAAAGCATCTCCATGCTGGGCAATGTGCTGGCGCGGCAGATGTCGGTGGACCAGGGCGCTTACGAAACCATCATGGTGCGCGAGGGCTACCTCACCGAGGCCTCGTCCAGCAATGTCTGGATTGTTCAAGACGGCGCCCTGATCGGCCCGCCCGCCAGCCACCACTTGCTCGAAGGCGTGCGCGTCGAGCTGCTGGCTGAGTTGTGCGAGGAACTGCACCTGGGCTTCAACCGCCGCCCCATTCCCGAGCGCGAACTCGCCACCGCCGACGAGGTGCTGTTGAGCTCCGCCACCAAAGAAGTTTTGGCGGTCACCACCCTGGACGGCGAGCCGGTGGGCCACGGCGCTTTGCGCGGCAAGCCCGGCCCCGTTTACGCCCGTTTGTACGAGGCCTACCAACAGCACAAACGCCAGCCGCTGTTGTGAGCGCCTGTTTGAATTCACACCTTCATGAACCCACACATCCCCCCCGAAGCCTCGCTGATTGAATACCCCTCGCGCTTTCCCATCAAAGTCATGGGCGCGCGCGTGGAGGGCTTTGTCGAAGCCATGGCCGCCGTGGCGCGCAACTTCGACCCCGAATTCGACGCCGCCACCATCGAGCAGCGCCCCAGCAAAGCGGGCAACTACCTCGGTCTGACGCTGACCATCACCGCCACCAGCCGCGAGCAACTCGACGAGCTCTACCGCACCCTGACCACGCACCCCATGGTCAAAGTGGTGCTCTGAGCGGCTGCCGCCATGCTGATACGCACCCTGGGGCGTGTGGACTACGCGCCGACTGAAGCGGCCATGCGCGCCTTCACCGAAGCACGCGCTGCGGACACGCCCGATGAACTCTGGCTGTGCGAGCACCCGCCCACCTACACGCAAGGTCTAGCCGGCCAAGCCCAGCATGTGCTGCAGCCCGGCAGCATTCCGGTGGTGCAGACCAACCGTGGCGGGCAGGTGACCTATCACGGGCCTGGACAGGTGGTGGCTTACCCGCTGCTGGACCTCAAGCGCCAGGGTATTTTTGTCAAAGAGTATGTGTTCCGGCTGGAGACGGCCGTGATCCAAACCCTGGCGGGCTATGGCGTCACCGGCCTGCGTGTGGCGGGTGCGCCGGGCATTTATGTGCGCTTGCAAGACCCCAGCGCCCATGCGCGTCTCAGCGGCCCGGCGCGCCCGGACGACCCCTTTGCGGGCTTGGGCAAGATTGCGGCGCTGGGCATCAAGGTCTCGCGCCACTGCACTTACCACGGGCTGGCATTGAATGTGGCCATGGATTTAGCACCCTACAGAGGTATCCATCCATGCGGTTATGCCGGGCTGGAGACGGTGGACCTCGCTACACTTGGGGTTTTGACCGATTGGCCGGAAGTGGCGCAGCGGCTGGGTGAGCGCCTGCAGGCCTTGCTGACGCCCTGAGTGCCTTCCTGGCAGCATGCGCGCCATGTCCACCCAGAACACCACCCACGAAGCCAAGAGCGGCGCCGACTACGACGCCACTGCTAAGCAAAAGTCGCAAGCCAAAACGGCGCGCATCCCCATCAAGATCGTTCCGGCGGAAACGCTCAAAAAGCCGGAGTGGATTCGCGTCAAGGCCGGCTCACCAAGCACGCGCTTTTACGAGATCAAGGAAATCCTGCGCGAGCACAAGCTGCACACGGTCTGCGAGGAAGCGTCCTGCCCCAATATCGGCGAGTGCTTCGGCAAGGGCACGGCCACCTTCATGATCATGGGCGACAAGTGCACGCGCCGCTGCCCGTTTTGCGATGTGGGCCACGGCCGCCCCGATCCGCTGGATGTGAACGAACCCGAGAATCTGGCCAAGACCATTGCGGCGCTCAAGCTCAAGTACGTGGTCATCACCAGCGTGGACCGTGACGATTTGCGTGACGGTGGCGCGGGCCACTTTGCGGCCTGCATCACCAAGGTGCGCGAGCTCAGCCCCCAGACCCAGATCGAGGTGCTGGTGCCTGATTTCCGCGGCCGCATGGACCGCGCGCTGGACATCCTCAAGGCCGCACCGCCCGATGTGATGAACCACAACCTCGAAACCGCACCGCGTCTGTACAAAGAGGCGCGTCCGGGTTCGGACTACCAGTTCAGCCTGAACCTGCTCAAGCGCTTCAAGGAAGAAGTGCCCGGCGTGCCCACCAAGAGCGGCATCATGGTGGGCTTGGGTGAGACTGACGAGGAAATCCTCCAGGTCATGCGCGACATGCGCGAGCACAACATCGACATGCTGACCATCGGCCAATACCTCGCGCCCAGCGGCCACCACCTGCCGGTGCGCCGCTATGTGCACCCCGACACCTTCAAGATGTTCGAGGCCGAGGCCTACAAGATGGGCTTCAGCCATGCCGCCGTGGGTGCCATGGTGCGCAGCAGCTACCACGCGGACAAGCAGGCCGAGCACGCGGGCGTGGTGGGGGCCTGAGGCCCCGGAGCATCAGCCCTCGCTGAGCAGACGTTCGATCTGCTGGTGCAGGGCCGCAAAGTCCGGCGGCCCCACATAGCGGCTCACGATGCGGCCTTTTTTGTCGATGACAAAGGTGGTGGGTGTGAGCTGCACCTTGCCAAAGCTCTTGGCCACCTCGCCGGTGTTGTCGATGGCCACGCCAAAAGGCAGTTGGCGGCTTTGCGCAAACTGCGACACATAGGCCGGCGGGTCGTAACTCATGGCCACGGCCACGGTGTCAAAGCCGCGTGTTTTGAAGCGCTGGTAGGTGGCTTTGAGCTCGGGCATTTCGGCCACGCAGGAGCTGCAGGAGGTGGCCCAGAAGTTCACCAGCACCACCTTGCCGGCCCAGTCTGCCGAGCTGTGGCGGCTGCCGTCGAGCAGGGTGTAGGTGACTGCGGGGGCTTGTGGGCGCTCGTTGAGCGACCAGTAAAGCCCTCCAGCGGCCAAGAGCAGGGCCGCCACCGCAGCGGCGCGCATCATCCAAGGTGACAGCTTCATGCCGCTAGTGTAGGTGTGGGGCTTGGGCTTAGAGGGCGCGTGAGAGCTCGAACAGCAGCATGGCCGGCAGTGCGTCGGCCAGGCGCAGACTGCTCAGCCGCGCAATCCTGTCGGTTGCTGCCGTGGAGAGTTGCGAAGGCCGATCTTGGTCTGAAATTTCAATGAAACACAGGCCGGAGGCCTCGCTCAGCAAGCGATGGCGCAGAACGTCAAAGGGGGGCTGTCGCTGCGCTGCGTCGTAGACGATGGCGTGAGGCAGACCATCAGCGCAGAAGCTCTGCGCTTCGTTCATGTCTGCCACGCAATCAATGATCAAGCCCATCGCGGTGCCCACGGCGGCGATGTTGGCACGCACGCTGTCGTTGGCACTGACCACCAGCACCTGGCATCCCGCCAGTGGCTTGGCGTGGGCCGAACTGGGGGCGTCCCAGGGCGCCAGTCCGCTGTCGGGCTCCAACAGCGGGGCTGCGACCAGGTGTTCAAAACTCAGCGTCAAGCGCAGCCGCATGCCTTCGCGTTGGTGCTGTAGTGGGATGCCCAGGGCGCGCGTCGTGTAGTCGAGCAAATGCCAAACGATGGGCGCGCCAGGGCCGCCTTGGCTGGCGTCAGCCTCGGCGCCAACTTGTGGGGCGTAAGTCCAGTGCAGTCGCGCGCACCCAGCCATCGGGTCCTGCTCCAGCCTCACCTCAAGGTGCGAGCGGCAACGTGGCAGCAGCCAATCCATGGCGGTGTGCAGCAGGTCGTAGAGCCGTGCTCCATCGCTATCCACACTGAGCGGTTGCAAATGCTCGGTCACCACAATGCCTGCTGCGCGGTACTCGGCGTCGCGCTGATCAAGCACGGACTTCACCAGGGGTTGCAGGTTGACCGTGTCATGGCTCACGGGCAGCCGTCCACAGGCCAAGCGCCCCAGTTGTTGACCTACGCGCCCAGCTTCGCGAGCCCGGCGTACATCGGCTTTGAGGGCCTGCAGGCCGCGCCGGTCGATCTTGCCGGTCTGCACCATGTGCTGGATGCGTTCAAGTGCGTCACCCAACGGGGAGGCAACCTCTTGCCCGAGTTGCTGGATCAAGCCGCCCCAACGGGTTTCGGCCCAACGGCTCTGGGCGTCAGGGACGGCCTTGGTTTGGGTGGGGTCAAGAAAACTCATGGGCGGGGTAGGTGCAAGGCGTTGGCACATCAATTCCCTCATCCTTGAGGGTCAGGCGCTTGGAGTCCATCCCTAGCAAAGGGGGCTGAGCGCTGTTCGTGGCGGGGCGCGTGAACTTTTCACAGCGTCGACCGTTGCGGCTCGCTCTACCCCACCACGCCGTCGCGGCGCCAGCGCTCGATTTGCTCAGGCGCGTGACCCAGCGCGTGCAGCACCTCATCGGTGTGTTGGCCCAGCAGGGGTGGTGCGCGGTGCGTGCGGGTTGGTGTTTGCGAAAGCTTGATCGGGCTGCCCACCAGTTTGAGCTGATCGCTCAAGGGGTGGGGGATGTGCTCGACCAGGCCGCGCGCCTGCACGTGGGGGTCTTCAAACAGCTCTTGCAAATCCTGGATGGGGTTGCCCGGCACTTGCGCCGCGTGCATGGCCTCGAGCCAGTGCTGGCGCGGGTGGGCGGGAAACACGGCCGCGAGCATGGGGGTCAGCTCATCGCGGTGCTTCACGCGCGCGCTGTTGGTGGCAAAACGCGGGTCGATGGCCCATTCCGGGTGGCCCACCAGTTCACAGAGCTTGGCGAACTGCCCATCGTTGCCCACCGCGACGATGAAGAACCCGTCTGAGGCCTGGAACACCTGGTAGGGCACGATGTTGGGGTGGGCGTTGCCCATGCGCTTGGGCGCTTGGCCCGAGCACAGGTAGTTGGCGCTCAAATTGGCCAGCATGGCCACTTGAGCATCCAGCAGCGCCATGTCGATGGCCTGCCCTTGCCCGGTGAGGTCGCGGTGGCGCAGTGCGGCCAAGATGGCCACCGTGGCGTACATGCCCGTGAACAGATCGGCCACGGCCACGCCCACTTTTTGCGGGCCACCGCCGGGCAGGTCGTCACGCTCCCCCGTCACGCTCATCAGTCCACCCAGACCCTGGATGGCGTAGTCGTAGCCAGCCCGTTCGCGGTAGGGGCCGTCTTGCCCATAGCCGGTGATGGAGCAGTACACCAATCGCGGGTGAATCTGTGCCATGTCTTCGGGCCCCAGGCCATAGCGCGCCAAATCGCCCACTTTGAAGTTTTCTACCAGCACATCGGCCTGCAGCGCCAGTTGTTTGATCAGGGCCTGACCCTCGGGGTGGGCGAGGTCAATGGCCACCGAGCGCTTGTTGCGATTGGTGCCCAGAAAGTAGGCGGCTTCGGTGGTGTCAGTGCCCGCGTCGTCCTTTAGGTAGGGCGGGCCCCAGCGCCGGGTGTCATCCCCGCCTGGGTGGCGTGCGGTGGGAGGGCGCTCGATCTTGATCACATCTGCACCCAGATCTGCCAGCGTTTGGGTGCACCAAGGGCCGGCCAGCACACGGGAGAGGTCAAGCACGCGCACGCCCGCGAGGGCGCCAGGGGGAAGTGAGGAGGCAGCGGCAGTCGTGTTCATGCCAACATTGTGGGCGGCAGGCCCGTGTCGGGACAATTCCTGCAAAACCGGCTTGTGCAAACCATGCAATCTCTGAGGAAATTTACCGAACTGGTCTACCCGCTGCGCCGGTTTGGTGCACTTGCAACAGCTTGCGTGCTGCTTGCTTGTAGTGCGCCGCTGGATTGGCGGGAGATGGATTCCTCGGCGGCAGGCCTGCATCTGGCCTTTCCCTGTCGACCGGATTTGGCCACACAAACCCTGCCCGCGCCGGGTGGTCGGTCGGTCGCGATGGGCTTGCTCAGCTGCGAGCAGCAAGGACAACGTTTCAGCGTGTCGTGGGTGGATTTGGACGACCCTCGGCGGGTTCCAGAAGCGCTGGCAGCCGTGCGCCAGGCCTTCAGCGACAAGCTGCACCGCGCGCCCGAGCGTCGTCGTCCATTTGAGGTGGCTGGCGCGACACCTCATGAGCAAGCCCTGCAATGGGAATTGAGAGCACAGCCAGGTCCAGCCCAGGGCGAGGCGTTTGCCGCCGTGGCCAGCTTTGCCTATGGCCTGCGTGTCTACCAAGTGACCCTGCTGGGCGGGAGCGACTGGGAGCAGGCTCGTGAGCACTGGTTGCATTTCGGCGGCGCACTGCGCGTGCTGCCCCGCAGCTGAGGGTCGCTGGCGCGCAGATAATGAGTGCCATGTCCGGATTGCTTCTCCTCTGCCACGCCCCCATGGCGACGGCGCTCAAGTCAGTGGCCCAGCACACCTATCCGGAGTGCACACTGGACCTGATGGCCCTGGATGTCTTGCCTCAGCAGGATGTTCACGAGGTGGCTGCTGCCGCTGCCGCACTGATGGCCTCGGTGCCTCAGGACGAATGGCTGGTGTTGTGCGATGTGTTCGGCGCCACGCCCTGCAATGCCGCACTGCAGCTGGCCACCCAGACCCACCCGCGCGTGAGGGTGCTTTCCGGCGTCAACGTGCCGATGTTGTGGCGCACGCTTTGCTATCGAGGTCTCTCGCTGGATGAGTTGTGGACGCGCGCGTCCGAAGGCGGACATCGGGGCATCGATGCGGCACAGGCGGCCTCACCCTCTTTGCCATGATCAAGACCACACTACTCATCAGCAACAAACTGGGCCTGCATGCGCGCGCCTCGGCCAAGCTCACCAAACTTGCGGGCAGCTTCAAGTCCGAGGTGTTTTTGACCCGTGCCGGTCGGCGCGTCAATGCCAAAAGCATCATGGGGGTGATGATGCTGGCTGCGGGCATGGGCACGCAGATTGAGCTGGAAGTCGAGGGCGAGGACGAAGCGCTGGCCACTCAGGCGCTCACCGACTTGGTGAACGACAAGTTTGGCGAAGGCCAGTAGCCCTCGCCATCTAAGTTCGATCAGGGCGCCAGCAGGTGGCGCCGGTAAGACGCTGGCAGGTCTTTGAGCCGCAGCATCATGGGCAGATCGGCGGTGTTGAAGTCGGGGTCCCAGGCCGGAGCGCCCAAAATCTTGGCGCCGCAGCGCAAATAGCCTTTGATCAAGGCTGGCGGGTCGACCTGCAGGTTTTGCTGCAGGGCTTCGACTGGCAGCGGCAGGCGCGGTCGCACCTGGCTTTCAATTGGCGCCAGATGGCTGTCTTTGAGTCGGGTCCACACGCTGGCTGCCATGTGGCCGCCATCGCGCATGCTCATGCTCGCGCAGCCCAACATGGCCTCGAGCTGGTTGCGTTGCATGAAGGAAGCCAAGGCACTCCACAGCGCCAGGATCACACCGCCGTGGCGGTAGTCCGGGTGCACACAAGAGCGCCCCAGCTCCGCCAAGCTGCCACGCATGGCGCGCAGGCGCGTCAGGTCGAACTCTGTTTCGCTGTACATGCCGCCAGCGCGTTTGGCTGCTGCCGGGGTCAGCACGCGGTAGGTGCCAATCACTTCTCCGGGCTTGCCGTCTTCGTCTTCCAAGCGCACCAGCAGGTGCTCGCAAAAGGGGTCGAAGGTGTCAACATCCAAGCCCGCAGGCGTGTTGGGTGGGGGGCTCAGTCGGGCTCCCAGTTCTTCGGCAAAGACGCGGTAGCGCAGCCGCTGCGCGAGCCGGACGTCAGCCTCGCTTTGTGCCCAGTCCACGCGCCATCCGCTCGTGCCCTTTTGGGGGCGGCTGAGACGCCCAAATGCGCCCAAGGCTCGAGGGGTGGAGGGCAAGTCGTGCAGTGCGAAGGTCGGAGTCGGAACATCCCGCATGGAGGCCTCACTGGTCATAGTGCTGGGCATGTTCGGCTCACTGCGTGACTTCCCCATGTCTGAGTCATGACCGCTTGATGACATCCCCTCGCTTGACAGCGAGGCGGGGCGGAAGTGGGTGCAGCGCGCTGCTACATTTGCTTCGCATGAGCTTCCAAGTCTTTGGCATTGCCGTATCCAAGGGTGTCGCGATCGGGCGCGCCGTGTTGGTGGCGTCCAGCCGCGTGGACGTCGCCCACTATTTCATTGCCGCCAACGATGTCGATCCTGAGCGTCGCCGCCTCGAGGCCGGACGCGATGCGGTGGTCCATGAGCTCGAGACGCTCAAGAACGAACTCCCCGACGATGCGCCGCATGAGCTCGCAGCCTTGCTGGATGTTCACCTCATGCTGCTGCAAGACGATGCACTCATCGGCGCTGCCCAGCAGTGGATTTCCGAGCGGCACTACAACGCCGAATGGGCCCTGTCTGCGCAGCTGGAGGTGTTGGCGCGCCAGTTTGACGAGATGGAGGACGACTACCTCCGCGAGCGCAAGGCCGACTTGGAACAAGTCGTGGAGCGCATCCTCTCGGCCTTGACGGACGAGAACAACGCCGGTGCATTGGGTGTGGCCGAGCGCGACTTTGCGGGCGAAGACCCGCTGCTGCTGGTCTCTGCGGACATCTCTCCGGCAGACATGATCCAGTTCAAACGCAGCGTCTTCCAAGGCTTTATCACCGACATCGGCGGCAAGACCTCGCACACTGCCATCGTGGCGCGCAGCATGGACATCCCTGCCGTGGTCGGCACGCGCGAGGCCTCGCGCCTGATCCAGCAAGACGATTGGGTCGTCATCGACGGTGATGCGGGCGTGGTCATCGTCAACCCGTCCCCCATCATCCTGGAGGAATATCGGTTCCGGCAGCGCCAAGCCGAGCTTGAGCGCGCACGTTTGGCGCGCCTGCGGCACACACCGGCCATCACCCTCGATAGCGTGCGCATTGACTTGCACGCCAATATCGAACTGCCCGACGACGCCTCGACAGCCTTGGCCGCAGGCGCCACCGGTGTAGGGCTATTTCGTACTGAGTTCCTTTTCATGAACCGCGGCGGCCGCTTGCCTGACGAGGAAGAACAGTTCCGCGCCTACAAGACAGCCGTGGAGGGCATGCAAGGCCTTCCCGTCACCATTCGCACCGTGGATGTTGGCGCCGACAAGCCACTCGAACGTCTGACGCTGGCTGAGCTGCGCCACGAGCACACCCTCAATCCCGCCATGGGATTGCGCGCCATTCGCTGGAGCCTGGCCGAGCCCCATATGTTTCGCCAACAGCTGCGAGCCATCTTCAGGGCCAGCGCCTTTGGCAAAGTGCGCGTGCTTATCCCCATGGTGGCGCACTTGTCTGAAGTGCGTCAGATACAAGAAGCCATTCGCAGCGTGCGCCAGCAGCTCGCCGACGAAGGCATTCTGGCCACCAATATCGAACTCGGCGTCATGATTGAAGTGCCAGCCGCCGCCCTGATGCTGCCGCTGCTGCTGCGCCAAGTCGACTTTGTGTCCATCGGCACCAATGACCTGATTCAATACACCTTGGCCATTGATCGCGCCGACGAGGCTGTGGCGCACCTCTACGACCCTTGGCACCCAGCCGTGCTGCAACTCATCGCGCAGGTCATCTCTCAAGCGCGTGCAGCAGGCAAGTCGGTGAGCGTCTGCGGCGAGATGGCCGGTGACACCGCATTCACTGAGCTGCTGCTGGCCATGGGTCTGACCCAGTTCTCCATGCACCCGTCGCAAATCCCATCCGTCAAGCAGCGCATCCTGCGCGCTGACACTGCGCGTCTGGCGGAAGTTTTGCCCCAGGTGCTGCAAAGCGACTCCCCGCAGGAGGCTGCCGGCTGCCTCGCTCATGCCAGCGCATTCGGTGCGATTGGCGAACGCGCGTAGGTATATGCCCTCAAAGCCTCCTCAGCCTGTGCTACAGTCTAAGTCTTCGCTGATCACTGATGTGTTTGGCGGCTGACGGAAGGTCAGGCGAGAGGTGGTTTGCAAGAGCTGCCGAGTTTTGAAAAAGAATTTTCAAAAAGTGCTTGACAAGAAGTTGATGGTGAGACAAAATCTCGCCTCTTCGCTGATCACTG
>NZ_JBIGHZ010000030.1:0-255 GCF_043555845.1 Roseateles rivi
CGGATGATCTCCCCAAAGCCCAGCGTGACGATGGCCAGGTAGTCCCCGCGCAGCTTCAGCGTGGGCGAGCCCAGCACCACCCCGGCCAGTGCGGCCAGTGCGGCCCCGAGCGGGATCACCACCCACAACGGTGAGTGCAGCCCCTCAGGGAAGTGCGCCGCGAACCACTCGAAGTTCTCCGCCAGGTGCGGGCTGCTCAGCAGCGCGAACATGTACGCCCCCACGGCGTAGAAGGCCACATAGCCCAGGTCCAGC
>NZ_JBIGHZ010000031.1:0-255 GCF_043555845.1 Roseateles rivi
TCGTCACGCTGGGCTTTGGGGAGATCATCCGCGTGTTCCTGAACAACATGGAATACCCCGTGAACGTGACCAACGGGCCGCGCGGCATCGGGCAGATCGACCCCATCCACTTCTGGGGCTTGAGCCTCGGGGAGCCGCTGGAGGTGCTGGGGCTGACGCTGCCGCCCGTGACGCTGTACTACTACCTGTTCCTGGCGCTGGTGGTGGGCTCGGTGCTGGTGTGCGTGCGGCTGGAGCGCTCGCGCATCGGGCGCG
>NZ_JBIGHZ010000032.1:0-255 GCF_043555845.1 Roseateles rivi
CTTCGTGCCGCGTGAACTCGCTGCAGTGCTCTTCGTCAATCTTGGGCTGCCCCGCGTGGTAGGCCACGTCCTGGTAGGCCTCGCTGGGGTTCTTGGCATGCGCGCTGGGGTCGTCCACCACCACCAGACGGTGCGCCCCGCCCTGGTGTTCGAAGTAGTAGTAGAGGCCCCACTCCTGCATGAGCCGCTCGATGAAGACCAGGTCCGTCTCGCCGTACTGCACCTGGAACTCCCGCTTGGGGTAGCGGTGGGTGA
>NZ_JBIGHZ010000033.1:0-255 GCF_043555845.1 Roseateles rivi
CATCGCCTGCGTCGTCCACGCTGTAGCTGTCGTCGCCCGCGCCCCCGGCCATGGTGTCGGCGCCCGCGCCGCCGTCGATTTGGTTGGCGCCGCTGTTGCCGCTGATGACGTTGTTCAGGGCGTTGCCAGTGGCGTTGATGGCCGCACCGCCGGTGAGCACGAGGTTTTCGACGTTGGCGGTGAGGGTGTAGCCGATGGAGGAGCGCACGGTGTCCGTGCCCTCGCTGACGAGCTCGGTGACGACATCACCGGCGT
>NZ_JBIGHZ010000034.1:0-214 GCF_043555845.1 Roseateles rivi
TCCACCTTGCCGTTGGCGTTCAGCGGCAGCCCGTCGAGCCTCACGATCAGCGCCGGCACCATGTACTCGGGCAGCTGTCGCGCCAGCGCCTGCTTCAGGCCTGCGTCGTCGAACTGCTCAGTCGCGCACGCCACGTAGGCCACGAGCCGCTGCTCCCGCGCCACCACCACCGCGTGCTGGATGCCCGGCTGCGCCAGCAGCTGGGCTTCGATCT
>NZ_JBIGHZ010000003.1:0-615863 GCF_043555845.1 Roseateles rivi
CTCGCCGTGCGCGAAATTGATCAGGTTGATGATCCCGTACACCATCGTGTACCCCAGCGCCACCAGCGCGTACATGCTCCCCAGCACCAGCCCGTTGATGATCTGCTGTATCAGGATGTCCATGGGTGCACTCCCCTCGTCAAGTCAACACGCGACCCTGCTGGGCCGCCAAACAGGTGCCAACAAAAAACCCACCCCGATGTGAGGTGGGCTCAGTGCCGCAACACCTGCAGATGTTGAAAATTCTAGGAGCGCCCCTGTGCTGGGCGGCGTCGTGACAAACCCGCAGCAGCCATCGCACAAAACAGTGCTTGACCGCGGCGGGCTTTAGCCGACGGAATCGGCTGAGAGCATCTCAGTCGCCCCCGGCTTCTTGATCCCACTTGCGCAGAAGTGCGAGCTTTTCAGCGATCTTCACTTCCAAGCCCCGTGGCACGGGCTGATACCAACCCGGCTCTGCAATGCCATCGGGAAGATAGGTCTCACCCGCGGCGTAGGCATTGGGTTCATCGTGAGCGTATCGGTACTCATGCCCGTAGCCGAGTTCCTTCATGAGCTTGGTCGGTGCATTGCGCAGGTGAACCGGCACCTCGCGGCTCTTGTCCTGCTTCACGAAGGCACGCGCCGCGTTGTAGGCCATATAGCCCGCATTGCTCTTGGCCGCGACGGCCAGATAGATCACCGCCTGCCCAAGGGCGAGCTCACCCTCAGGACTGCCCAGCCGCTCATAAGTCAGCGCCGCATCGTTGGCAATCTGCATGGCTCGGGGGTCGGCAAGGCCAATGTCTTCCCATGCCATGCGCACGATGCGCCGCGCCAAATACCTCCCGTCGGCACCGCCGTCCAGCATGCGCGTCAGCCAGTAAAGGGCGGCGTCCGGATGCGAGCCACGAACCGACTTGTGCAAGGCCGAAATCTGGTCGTAAAAGTTGTCGCCACCCTTGTCGAAACGCCGGCTGTTGAGGGTCAAGGCATTTTGCAAAAAATCAGCCGTGATGGCCGTCACCCCAGACGTGCTGGCGGCTGTGCTGGTTTGCTCCAACAGGTTCAAGAACCTTCGGGCGTCACCGTCTGCATAGCCCACAAGGGTGTCTCGGGCTTGTTCGTCAAACTCCAGATGCCCCAGCGCAAGGTCTTGCGCACGCACGAGCAGCAGCTTCAATTCCTCGTCAGTCAGCGATTTCAGGACATAGACCTGAGCACGCGATAACAAGGCCGAGTTCACCTCAAACGAGGGGTTCTCGGTGGTGGCGCCAATGAAGGTGACGAGACCGCTTTCAGCATAGGGAAGCAGTGCGTCTTGCTGGGACTTGTTGAAGCGGTGAATCTCATCCACGAACAAGATCGTGCGCTTGCCCATGAGCAAGTTCTGCTGGGCCTGCTCCATGGCGGCTCGGATGTCTTTGACACCGGAGAACACCGCGGACAGCGCAATGAATTCGCACTTGAAGGCCGTGGCGGTGAGCCGCGCCAATGTGGTCTTGCCCACACCGGGTGGCCCCCAAAAAATCATGGAGTGAGGCTTGCCCGACTGAAAGGCCAGCCGCAGCGGCTTGCCCTCTCCCAGCAAATGAGACTGCCCGAGCACCTCATCCAGGGTCTTGGGACGGAGCACTTCCGCCAGCGGCGCAGAAAGCGCCGCTGGCGCTGCAGGCGCGCCAGCGCCAGGAAGCTCATCGTCGAACAAGGAAGCGGTGCTCATAGGGCCAGACCTTCAGGGCTGGCGCAGCACGTCGACACCCGTCGGAGGGCTGAAGCGAAAACGCTCGGCAGCGACTTTCACATTGAGCTGCAGCTGCGAGAAGCGCAGCACCGAGCGCTGGCCAAAAGCATCCACAAACTCCAGCGCTGCCAACTGGCCGCTGGAAAACCCCAGGCGCAGGCTTTGAAACCCGCTGTCGGCACGACGCGGCGTGGCCAGCACCCAGCTCAAACCCTCTGAATTGGCTTCGGCCTTGAGGGTGAATTCGTCCTGCAACTGCGTTCCGGCCAGCAAGGCCAGCGGCGTGGCCCCCAGGGCTTTGCCAAACGGGCGCACAGAGGCTTGCTGCAGCTCTGGGTCGTAGAGCCAGACCTCGCGGCCATCGCCCACGATCAGCTGCTGCACGGGCTTTTCGTAAGCGAAGCGGAACTGGTTCGGACGCTGGAATTCAAACGTGCCATGCGACTGCTTGGTGCGCTTGCCATCGGGCGTGCTGACGGTCTGCGTGAACTGCGCGCGGCCGCTGCTGGCCTTGCTCACAAAGCCCTGCAAGTCTTGCAAAGCATCGGCCTGCGCGGACAGCGCCGCCATCGCCCCCAAGGCCAGCCCCGCGAGGCTGCGCCAAAACTTCAATGTGGTCGTCTTCATCTTCATTTCAATCGGGCACTTGCTGCCCATCAGCCGCGGCGGCTTATTCCTCGCGCTTGGGCACCAGCAAATCTCGGTTGCCATTGGTGGCCATGCCCGAAACCAAGCCCGAACGCTCCATTTGCTCCAGCAGCCGCGCCGCACGGTTGTAGCCAATGCGCAAATGGCGCTGCACCAGGGAAATAGAAGCCCGCTTGTGCTGCAGCACCACGGCCACGGCCTGGTCGTACATGGGGTCGGATTCTCCGTCCCCACCGCCGCCGCCAGAGGCATCGGCACTGGCATCGCCTTCGAGCACGCCGCCTTCCAAAATGCCTTCGATGTAGTTGGGCTCGCCGCCTTGTTCCTTGAGGTACTCAACAACGCGGTGCACCTCCTCATCGCTGACAAAGGCACCGTGCACACGCACGGGCAGCCCTGTCCCTGAGGGCAGATAGAGCATGTCACCCATGCCCAGCAAGGCCTCCGCACCCATCTGGTCGAGGATGGTGCGGCTGTCGATCTTGGAGCTGACCTGGAAGGACAGGCGAGTTGGAATATTGGCTTTGATCAGGCCGGTGATGACGTCCACCGAAGGCCGCTGCGTGGCAAGAATGAGGTGAATACCCGCCGCGCGCGCCTTTTGCGCCAGGCGGGCAATCAGCTCTTCGATCTTCTTGCCCACCACCATCATGAGGTCGGCCAATTCGTCGATGACCACCACGATGTGGGGCAGACGTTCCAGCGGCTCGGGCTCTTCAGGCGTGAGGCTGAAAGGGTTGGGGATCTTCTCCTCGCGCTCGGCGGCTTCGTCGATCTTCTTGTTGTAGCCCGCGAGGTTGCGCACGCCCATCTTGGACATGAGCTTGTAGCGCCGCTCCATCTCGCCCACGCACCAGTTGAGGGCGTTGCCCGCTTGCTTCATGTCGGTGACCACCGGGCAGAGCAGGTGCGGAATGCCCTCGTAGACGCTCATCTCGAGCATCTTGGGGTCGATCATGATCAGCCGCACGTCGCGTGCTTCAGCCTTATAGAGCAGCGACAAAATCATGGCGTTGATACCCACCGACTTGCCCGAGCCCGTGGTACCGGCCACCAAGCAGTGCGGCATCTTGGCCAGGTCGGCCACCACCGGCTGGCCCACGATGTCCTTGCCCAAGCCCATGGTGAGCATGGAGGCGGCATCGGCATAGACCTGCGAGCCCAGCACCTCTGACAGGCGAATGGTCTGACGCCGCGCATTGGGCAGCTCCAACGCCATGAAGTTCTTGCCCGGAATGGTCTCCACCACACGGATGGACACCAAGCTCAGGGAGCGCGCCAAATCTTTGGCCAGACCCACAATCTGCGAGCCCTTCACCCCAGTGGCAGGCTCGATCTCGTAGCGTGTGATCACCGGCCCGGGCATGGCCGCCACCACGCGGACTTCAACACCGAAATCCCGCAGCTTCTTCTCGATCATGCGGCTGGTCATCTCCAGCGACTCAGGCGTGACCGATTCAACCCGCGCGGCTGGCGCATCAAGCAAGTCAACCTGCGGCAGCTTTCCGGCGCTGGGGTCGCTGAACAGGGTTTGCTGGCGCTCCTTGGCTACGCGCGTGGAGCGCGGCACTTCGACCACGGGCGGCTCGATCACGATGGGCGGATGCTCCTCCACCGACTGGCGCACCACCTCAACCACTGCCTCGCGTTCGCGCTTGGCTTCTTTACCAACGCGCTTGTCCTCGGCAATTTCACGCCGCTCCACCGTGCGTGAACGCAGCAGCCACAGCCGCGCACCGATGCGCTCGGCCAATTCCAGCCAAGAAAAGCCAAAACACCAGGAGGCTCCCAGCAAGAGCAACACGATGCAAACCAGCCCTGAGCCGCCAAAGCCCAACCAGCGCATGCTGGCCGGCCCAATCCAGTAGCCCAGCACACCACCCGCATGACCTGGCAGATAGCGCTCCAACCCGTAAAGACGCGACCACTCCAGCGCACAGCTGGCCAGCAACAGCAGCGCCAGGCCCAGTGGCAGGCGCAGCTTCTCCCAGGTTCGCGAGGGCGGCTCGGCCTTGCTCAGGCGCAGCACGGCCCAAACCGCGCGCGCCCATGCCCGCAGGCCCACCAGCAACACCCACCAGACGGAAAAACCAAAGCAGAAATACAGCAGGTCTGACAGCCAGGCGCCCAGTCCTCCCACCCAGTTGCGCGTCAGCGCCTGACCCGATGCCACAGTAAACGCGCTGTCACGCGCATCGTGCGTCAACAAAGCCAGCAGCAGCAGCAAGCCCACCAAGGCCCCAACCAGCAGCCAGACTGGGGTGAGCAAGGCACGCGGCTGAGGTTGGGCCACAGCGGTGGCTCGCTTGACACGACGCGGGGCTCCACGCTGTTCAACAGGCGCGGCAGCGTCCCCCCCAAGCAGAGTTCCAGGAAAGCTCATGTGCGGATTGTGGCCCAGGAAAAGAAGAAGCCGCCTCCAGGGCGGCTTGTGAGTTGCAAAGCGGCCGAACTCAGTCGTGCTGCAAGCGATCCTTGATCACGACAGAGCCGTTTTCCAGCGTTTCAATCACGCCGCGGTCTTCCAAGTCCTTCATCACACGGCTGACCATCTCACGGGAGGCACCGACCACCTTGGCCATGTCTTGGCGAGACACCTTGCCGCGAATGATCTTGACGCCCTTTTCCTCTTCCGACATATCGAGCAGCGTGCGCGCCACACGACCGTACACGTCCAGCAGGGCCAGCGACTCGATCTGCCGATCAGCGTTGCGCAGCCGGGCCACCAGCCCACGCAAGATGCCGTAGGCCAAGCTGCTGGCGTCGGGCAGGCAGCGAGAGAACTCGCTGCGCCCCAGCACCAGAATGTCCGTCTGCACTTCAGCGCGGACCGTGGCGGAATGCGCCTCGTTGTCGATGAGGCTCATTTCGCCCACGTAGTCGCCAGGCTGCAGCACCGCCAAAATGACTTCACGCCCACGGGAATCAGCGGTCAAAACCCGTGCCCGCCCGTTGAGCAAAATGTAGAGAGAATTCGACTTGGTGCCTTGTTCCACCACCAATTCACCGCGCTTGAAACGGCGCTTCACCACACTATCGGCTATGGACTGCGCCTGGTCGGCAGTCAGCATCGAAAACAGCGGCACACGGCGGATCAAATCCAAGTTAGACAACATCGCCATTCGAGTTCTCCTCCAGGGGTAGGTTTCTGGGATGAATCCGGCACATCGCGAGGGCAACGGCCTAGAATGTGCGCATTCTGCCCAGGGCAAGACCGGTTCGATCCCCGGGAAAAGTGGCATATTTCCCAGAACAATCATTGCCTTTGACTAATACTGTTGCTTTTTGAGCCTTTCAAACACCATGACGTCACGCCATTTGCCCCTGCTGATCCTCGGCTCCGGTCCCGCTGGCTACACCGCAGCGATCTACGCCGCGCGAGCCAACCTCAAGCCGGTGCTGCTCACCGGCATGGCGCAGGGCGGTCAACTGATGACCACCACTGAGGTCGACAACTGGCCGGCCGACGTTGCTGGCGTTCAAGGTCCTGAGCTGATGCAGCGCTTTTTGGAGCACGCAGAACGCTTCCAAACCGAAGTGGTGTTTGACCACATCAATGAAGTCGAACTCACCCAGCGCCCCTTCACCCTCAAAGGCGATAGCGGCACCTACACCTGCGACGCACTGATCATCGCCACCGGCGCATCCGCCAAATACCTGGGCATCCCCAGCGAAGAAGCCTTTATGGGCCGAGGCGTGAGCGCCTGCGCCACCTGCGACGGCTTTTTCTACCGCGGGCAGGAGGTCTGCGTGGTGGGCGGGGGCAACACGGCGGTTGAAGAAGCGCTGTACCTCTCCAACATCGCCTCCAAAGTCCACGTGATCCATCGCCGCGACAAATTCCGCGCTGAGCCCATCCTGGTGGACAAGCTCATGGACAAAGTGGCGGCCGGCAAGATTGCACTGCACCTCTTCCAAACCCTGGATGAAGTGCTGGGCGACGCCTCTGGCGTCACCGGTGTGCGCCTGCGCAGCATCAATGACAACAGCACCCAAGACATTACCTTGCAGGGCTGTTTCATTGCGATCGGCCACCAGCCCAACACCAGCATCTTCACAGGGCAGTTGGAGATGAAAGACGGCTACATCATCACCCGTGGCGGACATGAAGGCTTTGCCACCATGACCAGCGTGCCCGGCGTGTTTGCTGCAGGCGATGTGCAAGACCACATCTACCGCCAAGCCATCACAAGCGCTGGAACGGGCTGCATGGCAGCATTGGATGCGCAGCGCTATCTGGAGCAACAAGGCGGTTGAGCCGCCTGCTCGCGCAATCAGTTGGCCATAGGCTTGTGAACTGGCATGAAAGCAGGCTAGAATAGTCGGCTTTCTTGCTGTGCAAGAGAACACGGGTTACCGCCACCCTTTTGGCGAGGTGAGGCCACTGTTGCTGTGGTGGCCTGAGTAGGCTGGGGCAACCCAAACACTCGGGAGACACGGCTCAGTCGCTGTATGACAAGTATCGGAGTGTCCTCATGGCACGCGTCTGCGAAGTCACGGGCAAGAAGCCCATGGTTGGGAACAACGTTTCCCACGCCAACAACAAAACCAAGCGCCGGTTCCTGCCGAACCTGCAATACCGTCGTTTCTGGGTCGAGAGCGAAAACCGCTGGGTGCGTCTGCGCATCAGCAACGCTGGTCTGCGCCTGATCGACAAAAAAGGCATTGACGCTGTGCTGGCCGACCTGCGTGCCCGCGGTCAAGCCTAAATACTGAAGGAGCGACACCATGGCATCCAAAGGCGGACGCGAGAAGATCAAACTGGAATCGACTGCCGGTACCGGTCACTTCTACACCACGAACAAGAACAAGAAGACCACGCCCCAAAAGCTGGAATTCATGAAGTTCGACCCTAAGGCACGCAAGCATGTGCTGTACAAGGAAACCAAGCTGAAGTAATTCAGCCTTTGGTCAAAAAAGCCCACCAATGGTGGGCTTTTGTATTTCTGGCGACAAAACTATTTCGATCGCGGGGGAAATTGATCGGCAAACCATCGATCAATCAATTCCTTTTCATACCGAAACGGCTCATTGCTATCACGCAGTGAATGCTGCGACAGGTAGTTCAAATCGGTAATCCTCGCCTCACCCCGTTCCTCCGATTTTCCTTCCACGACCAAGGCATAGGAAAATTCCAGGCGAGGCAGCGTGATGCCGCGCATGACGCGAAGCGAGCGCCCCGCGAAATTAGGCTCAATCTCACCAGCCAAATCGACATCAGCCACCTGAATCTTCAAGCGAGAGCCCGCAGGCAGCTGCGAGGCATGTCTCTCAAAGTGGTATTTGATAGCGTTGAGCGCACGTTCGCGCTCTGCGTGGGTAAAGCCGATGTCGGAGAACTGCTCTGGCTTGGTGAAGTCCACCGACACCTGAGCGTCAACAGCCGCTGCGCAGACCATCTGGGCAAAGCCCAGGCACAAGAGACTCAGCATTGAAGCGCGTTTCATAACCAGCCTCCCGCGAGGGACAACGAGAGGCCATTATGAACTTCAGGCGCGAACCGTGCGTAAGCCCAGCGCAAACGCCTTGAGCTCGGCGATGCCACTGCTTTCAGCCTTGGCGCACCAAGCCTGCAGCTCAGCAACCAGCTGTTCCGCCGAGACATTGGTGCGGGTCCACAGCGCGCGCAGCTCTTCGCGCATGAGCACCAGCTTGTCCAGCGCCGGGTGGGCGGCGCGGGCATCAGCAATCAGCGCCAGATAGCTGGCCGGAATGCGATCGCTGTCGCGATGCAGCCAGCGCTGCGCCACCTTGAGCTGCTGCCATTGCTTGGAGTGTTCTTGGCCGGCTGCCTTGAGCCGCTCCAGCTCCATCGCACATACGGACTTGAGCTGTTTGGCGTAGCGCGCCATGACTTCGTAGCGGTGGGCAATCAGGCCTTCGAGCGTGTCTTTGTCGGCCACGGGCTTGATGTCACCCTGCTTGATTTGGGGCGCCACCTTGCGCACCTTGGCCCAACCCAGCATTTCCAGCGCACGGATATAGCCCCAGCCAATATCGAACTCATAGGGCTTGACGGAGAACTTGGCCGACGTCGGGTAGGTGTGATGGTTGTTGTGCAACTCCTCACCGCCGACGATCAAACCCCAGGGCGAGACATTGGTCGAGGCATCCAAGGCCTCGAAGTTGCGGTAGCCCCAGTAGTGGCCAACGCCATTGATCACGCCAGCTGCCCAAAGCGGAATCCAAGCCATCTGCACGGCCCAAACCGTTGCCCCCAGTGCGCCAAACAAGGCCACGTCGATGATGAGCATGAGGCTCACGCCCAGCGCGGAGTAGCGCGAGTACAGGTGACGCTCGATCCAATCGTCAGGCACGCCGTGGCTGTAGCGGGCCAACGTGTCTTCGTTTTTGGCCTCAGCACGATAGAGCTCTGAACCGCGCAGCATCACCGTTTTGATGCCGCGTGTGACGGGGCTGTGCGGGTCTTCTTCGGTTTCGCACTTGGCGTGGTGCTTGCGGTGAATGGCCACCCACTGCTTGGTGACCATACCGGTGGTCATCCACAGCCAAAAGCGGAAGAAATGCGAGGGAATGGGTCCCAGATCAAGCGCCCGGTGGGCCTGGCTGCGGTGCAGAAAAATGGTCACCGCTGCAATGGTGATGTGCGTCACCACCAGCGTGAAGACCACAACCTGCCAAGCGCTGGCGCGCGTGAGCCCATGAATTGCCCAGTCAAGCAGGGCATCGTGTACTGCAATCAAAAAATCCATGAGAACTCCGCTCGCCCCCGGATCAGGGACACCAACAGGGATGGCTCGATTGTAGAAGACAGCCCTGGTTTTGCACTTTCTAGGCCAGCAGTGCTGACGCTGCGCCATGATCGGCGCGGCCGTGACCGCGCGATGCGTGAATCAATACTCAAGCGCGCTGCCAGACCGCGGCATAGAAGCCGTCGCTGTGGTGCTTGTGCGGCCACAGCCTGAGCTGCCCGCCCTCGCACAGCGCGGCAGCAGCCGCCTCGGTCTGACCATGACGCTGCAGAATTTCTGCCGCATCCAGGCGCTGGAACTGCGGGTGCGCCTGCGCAAAGGCATCGGCCACGCCCTCGTTTTCATCGTCCAGCAAGCTGCAGGTGGCATAGACCAAACGGCCGCCGGGCTTGAGCAGGCGCGCGGCGCTGCTGAGGATGGCCAACTGCTTGGCTTGCAGCTCGCGCACCGACTCGGGTGACTGGCGCCACTTCAGGTCAGGATTGCGGCGCAAGGTGCCAAGGCCGGAGCACGGGGCATCGACCAGCACGCGGTCAATCTTGCCCGCCAGGCGTTTGACGCGCTCGTCGCGCTCGTGCGCCAGTTGCACCGGGTGAACGTTGGACAGACCGCTGCGCGCCAGACGCGGCTTGAGCTTGTCGAGCCTGTGCCCGGACACATCAAACGCGTAGAGCCGCCCGGTGTTGCGCATGGCCGCACCCAGCGCCAGAGTTTTGCCGCCAGCGCCAGCGCAGAAGTCCACCACCATTTCACCGCGCTTGGCTTCGAGCAGCAGAGCCAGCAGCTGGCTGCCTTCGTCCTGCACCTCAAGCCAGCCCTGAACGAAAGGCTCGACCTTGTTCAAAGCGGGCTTGCCCTGCAGCCTGATGCCCCAGGGCGAATGCGGCGTGGCTTCGGCCACCAGGCCTTGGGCCTGCAACGCGCTGAGCACGTCTTCGCGTCGGGCCTTGAGCGTGTTGACGCGCAAGTCCAGCGGCGCGGGGCTGTTGAGCGCCTGCGCCAAGGCCCAGAAATCCTGCTCGCCCAGGCGCTTTTGCAGCGGCTCGGCCAGCCATTCGGGCAGGTTGTGGCGCAGCCGTGGCGCCAGCTGCGTGGTGTCGACCGACTGCACTTGCTGCAGCCAGTGGCGCTCGGCTTCGGTCAGCGCCCCGCGCAAAAAGGCTTCGTTACCCACCCAACCCAAAATGGCCAAGCGTCGCGCCATGGGCCCCTGCCCGCTTTGCGCCAGATGCTGAAACAACAGGCGTTGGCGCAGCACGCCATAAGCCGTCTCGGCCAGGGTGTGGCGCTCACGAGGGCCCAGCGCCTTGTTGGCGCGGAAGAATTGAGAAACAAGCTGATCGGCCGGCGCGTCGAACAGCAACAAGCTGTCCACCAACTCGGCGGCCAGTTCCAGTAAAGCGTTTGGATGCATGGGCCCGATTATCCCGCGCCTGGGCCGCGCGGTGTGTACCCATGCTGCGCCTTCAAAGCGTAAAGAGCTGAGCTTCCCCGCCCAAATGCCGCACTTGGTTGCCGCTGATGGCCAGCTCCCCGCACACCATCCAGCGCACGGCGCTGGGGTACATGCGGTGCTCCAGCCCCAGCACACGCTGCGCCAGGGCCTGCGCGTTGTCGCCATCGAGCACAGGCACCACGGCCTGGGCCACGATGGGGCCATGGTCCAGCTCGGCCGTGACCAGGTGCACGGTTGCACCAGCCACGCGGCAGCCCGCCTCGATGGCTCGCTCGTGCGTGTGCAGGCCCGGGAAAGACGGCAAGAGCGAGGGGTGAATGTTGAGCAAGCGGCCGGCATAACGCTGCACAAACTCGGGCGTGAGGATGCGCATGAAACCGGCCAGCACCACCACATCGGGCGCGTAACTGTCGATCACGCGGGCCAGCTCCTGGTCAAAAGCGGCGCGGGCCGCATCGCCCTTGCCAAAAGCTTTGTGGTCAACCACGGCAGTGGCAATGCCGTGATTTGCAGCAAAAGTCAGGCCCGCCGCGTCCGGGCGGTTGCTCACCACGGCCGACACCTCGGCCGGCCAAGCTTGGTCACGGCAAGCGTGCACGATGGCTTCCATGTTCGAGCCACGGCCGGAGATCAAAATCACAATGCGCTTCATGGGGCGGCAGTGTAGCGGTCTACCTACAATGCGCCTCCCGGCGACCGCTGCTCAGGCGGGCTCCAGCCACCACCCCTTTGCATGCCGATGTCTACCCTGCCCTCTGATGCTCCCCTGCCCACCCCTCAGCGTGTTTTGTCCGGCATGCGCCCGACCGGCGCGCTGCACTTGGGTCACTACCACGGCGCGCTGAAGAACTGGGTGCACCTGCAAAACGAGCACGATTGCTTTTTCTTTGTCGCGGACTGGCATGCCCTGACCACGCAGACCCAGCGTCCCGAGCCCGGTGTGCTGGAGCAGCGTGTCTACGACATGGTGGTGGACTGGCTGGCCGCGGGCATTGACCCCGAACGCACCACCTTGTTCATTCAAAGCCGCATTGCCGAGCACGCCGAGCTCTTCACGCTGTTGGCCATGAGCACGCCCTCGAGCTGGCTGGAGCGCATGCCCAGCTACAAAGAAGCCGTGGCCGACAACCGCGAACTGGCCACCTACGGCTTTCTGGGCTACCCACTGCTGCAGGCGGCGGACATCCTGCTCTACAAGGCCTCGGGCGTGCCGGTGGGCGAAGACCAGGCGCCGCATGTGGAAGTCACGCGCGAAGTGGCCCGGCGCTTCAACCACCTGCACAGCCCCGCCGCCCCCATCCTGGCTGAACCTGTGGCCATGCTCACCGACACCTCGCGCGTGGCCGGTCTGGATGGGCGCAAGATGAGCAAGAGCTACGGCAACACCATTGCCATGCGCGACCGCCCCGAGGTGGTGGACGAGAAGATTCGCACCATGCCCACAGATGCACAGCGCGTGCGCCGCGGCGACCCGGGCGAGCCCAGTCGCTGCCCGGTGTGGGCCTTCCACGAGCTCTACAGCGACAACGAAACGCGCGACTGGGCTGCTGCAGGCTGCCGCAGTGCGGCCATTGGCTGCCTGGACTGCAAGCAGCCGCTCATCAAAGCCATCCAGGCCCAACAGCAGCCCTGGCGCGAGCGTGCCGAGGAGTTGCTGGCCGACCCCAAACGGGTGCATTGGATCGTCGAAGTGGGCACTGAGCGTGCCCGCGCTGTGGCGCGCAAAACCCTGCGCGAGGTTCGCCACGCCCTGGGGCTCAGCTACTGAGCGCGCAGGCGCTCCAAAGTCACCCCACCATGGCCAGCATCCACATCACAGACATTGAAGCGGCCATCAACTGGTGGCGTAAACGCGCTGACGCGCTGGACCAAGACGGGCTGAGCCTGGGTCCAGCCCTGAGCGCCCTGGCCGAGGTCTACGCCTTGATGGTCTACCGTCACGAGCAAGACTGCGCCGAAGACACCATGCCCGCCCCCGCACTGGAGGCCTGGCTGCGCTGGTACGAGACCATGCCCGACGCACCTTGCATCGCGATTTGCTCGACCAGCCAGGGCGACGATTTGTGCAAGGGCTGCGGCCGCACCTTCGACGAGGTGCAGGACTGGCCTGCTTTCACCCCCGCAGAAAAGCGCGCCTGCTGGCGGCGCATCACACTCGAAGGCACGGCTTGGCGCTTCAACCGCTATGCCGAGCGGGCGCAGCAACACAGCGGCGACGCTGTCGCAGTCACGGCCGCCACCGAAGCGGCGGCAAAGGCCCTGAACAAAGGCCCGCAGTGAGCGCGGTGCAGTCAGCCCAAGCCCGTCGCTGGGCGAACTGGCAACGCATTGCCGTGCTGGCCTGGCCGGTGTTCATCGGCCAGCTGGCGGTGCTGAGCTACTCCACCATTGACACCGTGCTCGTGGCACGTTTTGGCGCGCTGGACTTGGCCGCGCTGGCCGTGGGCAATGCCGTCTACACCAGCGTGTTTGTGGGGCTGATGGGCGTGGTGCTGGCGGTGTCGCCACTGGCAGCGCAGCGCTTTGGCGCGGGCGACAGCCAGGGCGTGGGCGACAGCCTGCACCAGGCCGTGTGGCTGGCCCTGGCGTTGACACTGCTGGGCTGGCTGCTGCTGCTCAACCCCGAGCCGCTGCTGGCACTGGCCCGACCTGAGGTGCAGGTGGAGGCCATCATTCGGCGGCACCTGGGTTTGCTGGCCGTGGCGCTACCCGCCGCGTTGCTGTTCACGGTCTACCGCGGCTTCAACACGGCGGTCTCGCGCCCCAAGGCGGTGATGGTGCTGCAGCTGGGCGGTCTGGCCCTGAAGTTCCCTTTGAGCCTGCTGCTGATCCATGGCGCACCGGGGCTGCCCGGCGCCTTGGCCTTTGAGGGCATGGGGGCGCCCGGTGGGGCTTTGTCCACCGCCATTGTGGTGTGGAGCCAGCTGCTGGCCGGTGTTTGGCTGCTGCGCCACGACGCGCACTACCGCCCCTTTGGCCTGCACCAGGGCGGTTTGCACCGCCCCAATCTGGCCGCACTCAAACGCCTGCTGGCGCTGGGCCTGCCGATGGGGGGCTCCATCCTGATTGAGGTAACGGGCTTCACCTTCATGGCCTTGTTCATTTCCCGCTTCGGCGCCACGGCGGTGGCGGGGCATCAGCTGGCGGCCAATCTGGTGGCCATGATGTTCATGCTGCCCATGGCGCTGGGCAATGCCACGGGGGCTTTGGTAGGCCAGCGCGTGGGTGCGCATGACCTGCTGGACGCTCAACGTCTGGCCCGGCACGGGCTGGAGCTGGCCTTGGGCTTGGCGCTGCTGCTGGGCAGCACCATGTTCTTGCTGCGCCTGCCGGTGCTGCAGCTGTACACGCAGGACCCGCTCATCATTGCCGCGGCCCTGCCTTTGTTGTTTTGGGTGGCCGTCTTTCACCTCGGTGATGCCGGCCAGGCCCTGTGTGCAGCGGTGCTCAGAGCCCACCATGTGACCCTGGCGCCCATGGTGGTGTACGCCCTGGCGATTTGGGGCGTGGGGATTGGCGGTGGGTATTGGCTGGCTTTTGACGCGCCCTTCAAGGCCTGGTCGGGAGCCCAGGGCTTTTGGGCGGCGGCCACATTGGGCTTGCTGCTGACCGCCACCGGGCTGGGCTGGGTGCAAGGCGCGGTGCACCGCAGCGCGCTCAAGCGCTCAAGCGCTCCCCAGCGGTAGGCGCAGCACAAAGCAGCTGCCCCCGCCCTCGCGCGCCAAGCAGCGCACGCTGCCCTCGTGGGCCTGCGCGATTTGCCGCACCAAATGCAGGCCCAGGCCCACACCGCCCGCCACTTCGGCGTGACCGGACAAGCGGAAGAAGGCCTCAAAAATGCGCTCGCGCAAGGCCTCCGGCACGCCCGGACCGCGATCGCACACCTGAATTTCAGCTTGCCCGTCCTGCAGCTGCAGAGTCAGCGAGACATCACCGCCGCCGTAGCGCTGGGCGTTTTCCAGCAGGTTGCGCATGGCCCGGCGCAACAGGCGCTCGTCCGCCCATACCGTGGGTGAGGCCTCGCACTGCAGCTCCACACCGCTGCGCGCACCTTCTTCGGCCAGCACACCGCCGAGTTCAAGCGCCTGACGGCGCAGCAGGGGCTCGTGGTTGTTCAAACGGCTGGAGAGCAAGATTTCATCGACCAGCGCATCGAGCTCAGCAATGTCGGTGTGGATTTCCTCGCGCAAGCGCGCCTGGGCCTGCGAAGGGCTATCGGGCAGCAGGGACAAGGCCATCTTGAGCCGCGTCAGGGGCGAGCGCAGCTCGTGGCTGGCATTGGCCAGCAAGTCGCGCTGTGCGGCCAAAAGGCCCTCAATGCGCTGTGCCGCCTGGTTGAAGCTCACGGCCAGGGCCGCCACTTCGTCGCGCCCGTGCTCGTCCACCCGGCGCGAGAGATCGCCCGCCCCGAACTGCTCCACGCCCGCCTTGAGTGCTTCGAGCCTGCGCGTGAGGCGGCGAACCACCGGGTAGGCGCCCGCGGCCACGCCCACAAAGAGCAGCACCAGCACCGTCACCAAACTCACGGCCGGGTTGGGTGTGCGTGCCAACCACGGCGGCAGGGCAACTTGCAGCTGCCCCAGCGCCGGGAACAGGTTGCTGCCCTCTGCATCGGCGCGCGGCGCCTTGCCTGGCATGCCTTCCGGCCCGCCTTCGGGTGCGGGTTCGCGGCCCGGCCCTGGGCGCGGGTTGCGCGCCACCAAAAGCACGCGCCCGTCGCTCAAGGGAAAGCGCAGCACCAGCACACCGGGGCGTTTGCTGCGGCGCTCGAACTGCGCGCTGCTGGCCAGGTCTTGGCCTTGCGCGTCTTCCAAGGCCAGCGCCATGCTCAGGCGCTGTGCCCATTCGCTCAAAGCCTGCTGCTGCTCACCGGCAGGGGCATGCGCAGGCGGCAAGGTGCGCTCCAAGAGCATGGCCATGCCCGCAAAACGCTCGCGCGCCACCGTCTCAAACTGGCTGCGTTCCTGCTGCAAATGGCCGTGGAACAACCAAGCGGATGCTGCGCCGAACAGCGCCAGCACGACCAGCACGGTGAGGTAAATGCGCAGGTACAGCGTCTTCACGCGGCGTCCTGCTTGCGCGCAAACAAATAGCCCGAGCCGCGCACAGTGAGCACGCGCCGCGGGGCTTTGGGGTTGTCTTCAATCGCAGCGCGAATGCGCGAGATGTGCACATCGATAGAGCGATCAAAAGCCTCCAGCGGGTGCCCCTTGAGCGAGTCCATGATTTGGTCACGCGTCAGCACCCGCCCCGGGTTTTGGGCCAACACGGCGAGCAAATCAAACTGGTGGCTGGTGAGTTCTTTGGCTTGACCGTCCACCCGCACCTGGCGCGCCGACAAATCCAGCTCCAAGCGGCCAAAGCGCAGCACCTCATCGGACTGCGCATCTGCCGGTCGCTGCGCGCGGCGCAGCAGCGCCTTGATACGGGCCAGCAGCTCGCGTGGTTCAAAGGGTTTGGCCAGGTAGTCGTCCGCGCCCAGCTCCAGCCCAACGATGCGGTCCAGCGGCTCCCCACGGGCGGAGAGCATCAACACCGGCGTGTGGCGGGTTTTGTCGCTGCTGCGCAGCTCGGCGCAAAACTGCAGGCCATCGCCGTCAGGCAGCATCACGTCCAGCACCAGCAGGTCTGCACTGTGCTCTTGCAAGCGTTGGCGGGCCTGCGAGAGCGAGCCCGCCAGAAGCACGGTGTAACCGGCGGACTGCAAATAGTCGCCAACCATCGCGGCCAGCCGAGCATCATCATCAATCAGCAAAACACGGGTACCCGGCATAAAGCAAATCGCTCCAAGGCATTCACACAGCAGCCCAGCATAGCGCCGAGCCCCCCCCTCATGCCCGCCACTATGGCAAAGCGCCGTCAGCGTGCCGTGTCTTGCAGGTAAAGCTGTGTAAACGTGCTTGAGTGCACCTACTCCTGCAGCGCGCTGCGCAGGGTGTGAACCACCGGGCGCTTGAGCACGCCACGCAGCCCCCACCAACCTGCCAGCTGTGCCAGTGCTGCCCCGGTCAACACACAGCCCAGCACCAGCCAGGGGCGCGGTGTCCATTCAAACTCGAACACCTGCTGCGTCAGCACCCAAGCCAAGCCCTGTGCGCACAGCCCGGCCAGCAAGCCCGCCAGTGCGCCCAAGCCCAGCAGCTCCGCGCGCTGCATGGCGCGCAGCAAGGCGGCCTGAGCGCCCAAGGCGCGCAGCAAGGCGTACTCGCGAGCACGCGCCTCGCGCGAGCTCGTGGCGGCAATCACCAGCACCAGCACACCCAACACCAAGGCCACGCCAAAGAGCAGCTGCACGGCCAGCACGATTTGGTTGAGCACCTGCTGTAGCTGCGAAATCTGCGCCGACACATCCACGATGGTGAGGTTGGGGAACTGCTGCATCAGCTGCCTATCCAGCCCCTTGGGGGAGCGGTAGGCCGCAATAAAGGTCTGCGGCAGCGGCTGTGCAGGGGCTTGCTCGAACATCACAAAGAAGTTGACCCGCATCGAAGCCCAGTCCACCTTGCGAATGCTGGAGATTTGCCCTTGGGTGAGCGCGCCCGCCACATCAAAGCTCAAGGTGTCGCCCAGGTGCAAACCCAGCTGCTGGGCCAAGCCCTGTTCCACACTGAGCTTGGGCAGCGCACCGGCCTCTTGCGGCTGCCCCCAGCGGCCACCCACCACCTGGTTGTTGGCCGGCAGATCAGCCGCGTGGCTGAGATTGAACTCGCGCTCGACCAAGCGCTGAGCCCGGTCCTGGCTGAACTGCTCAGGCTTGACGGCCTTGCCGTTGATGCTGACCAAGCGCCCGCGCAGCATGGGGTAAGCGTCGTGCCGCGCCACGCCGGCCTGCTGCAGTGCGGCCTCGAACGGCTGCAGCTGCTCGGGCTGGATGTTGATGACGAAGCGGTCTGGCGCGTCCACCGGCGTGGCCGCACGCCAGCTGTCAATCAAATCGGTGCGCAGCCACACCAGCAAGGCCAGGGCCAAAAGGCCAAACGACAAGGCGGCCACCTGCGTCACCACCAGGGCTGGGCGTGCGCCGAGCTGGCGCGTGGCCAGCAGCAGCCAGCGCGGGGCGCGCGCCAGCGGCACCGCCACGCGCAGCAGCTTGAGTGCGCCCCAAGCCACCAGCGCAAACACCAGCAGCGCTGCGCCAAAGCCCAGGGCTGCCATCAAACCCACGCGCGGCTCTTTGGCCAGGATCACCAGCACCGCCGTGAACCCGAGCGCACCCGCCAAGCCCGCCAGCACCGCGCCGCTGCGCGGCGTGCCCAGTTCGCGCCGAATCACCCGCAGCGGCGGCACAGCAGCCAGCTGCAGCACCGGCGGCAGGCCAAAACCCACCAGCAGCGCCCCTCCCATGCCCAGCCCCAAGGCCACAGGCCACCAGGAAGCACCCGGCAAGTCTGCCTGCAGCAAGGCGCCAAGCACGGCCACAAAACCCCAATGCAACAACCAACCCAGGCCCACACCCACCAAGCTGGCGGCCAGGCCCAGGCCCAGGAACTCCAAGGCATATGCCCAGGCCAGGCGCCGCTGGGTTTGCCCCAGCACCCGCAGCAGCGCGCAAGCGTCCAGGCGATGCTGCGCAAAACCCCGTGCCGAGAGCGCCACCGCGACCGCCGCCATGAGCGCTGCCAAGAGCGCCACCAGGTTCAAAAAGCTGGCCGCACGGTCCAGCGTCTGACGCATCTCGGGCCGCCCGCTCTCCAGAGATTCCAGTCGCACCCCGCGCCAACCCTGGGTTTTGATCTGCGCTTGCGCTCGCGCCACAAACTGCGCCACATCCGCCGCACGATCGCCCACCACGGCCATGCGGTAGTTCACCCGGCTGGCGGGCTGGATGAGCCCGGTGCTGGCCAGATCGCTGTGCGCCATCATGACGCGCGGCGCAAAGTTCATGAAACCCGCGCCCCGGTCGGGCTCATGCTGCAAAACGCCGGCAATGGCCAGCTCCCGCTCGCCCAGCCACAGCGTCTGCCCCACGCGCAGCTGCAAGCTGTCGAGCACGGCAGCGTCCACCCAGACCTGGCCGGCCGCCGGCGCGACCGCCTGGCGTCCGTCTTGCAGCGTCAGCTTGCCGCGCAGCGGGTAAGCGGTATCAACCGCCTTCACCGCTGCCAGGCGGCTATCGCCCCCAGCAGCGTCGGGCGCACGCACCATGCTGGGAAAGCTGGTGCTGTGCGCGGTACGCAAGCGCAGTTCCTGGGCCAGTTGGCGCAAAGGCTCGGGCGTGGGTTGGTCGGATGTCAGCACGGCATCGCCGCCCAGCAGCTGGGCAGCATCCCGGCTCAACCCGGCTTGCAGACGGTCGGCCAGAAACGCCACGGCGCATACCGCACACACCGCCAAGGCCAGCGCCAGCAGCAGCAGATGCAACTCAGGCGCACGGGCGTCCTGGCGGGCCTGCTGCAGCGCTTGACGCCAAACCGGCATAGGGCGGTGCTGCCTGGGCAGAGGCGGGGTCATAGGCGGCATTGCTCCAAATCAAAGACTAGAGAGAACACTGTAGCGCCCGGCGCCTACCCCGCAGTGAGTGAGTCATTTTTGAGTTCACGCAAAGCCAAAGGCCTGCTTGGAATTAGAATGGGCTCTCTATTTTTGCAGCTTGTCCCATGAAGCCTGATCCTTTCAGCGCAGCGGAGCTCGTCCGGCCCGCCCCCTTGGCTAAAGAAGCCCCCCTGCCCTCGCGCAAGCAGATCCGAGCCTGGCTCGCCCCCGTGTCGGCGCAACGCACGGGCTTGGCCATTGCGCTACTGGTGCTGGATTGGGTCATCTTTGCTGCCCTCATCAGCGCCATCGTGCTGGTCACGCCCTGGTGGGCCAAAGCCCTGCTGGGCTGCGCCGCTGGCTTCGTGATTGGACGCCTGTTCATCATCGGACACGACGCCTGCCATCAGAGCTACACCCCCAACCGCACGCTCAACCGTTGGCTCGGCCGCATCGCCTTCCTGGCGTCGCTCACGCCTTACAGCCTCTGGGAAGTGGGCCACAACGTGGTGCACCACGGCTACACCAACCTCAAGGGCAAAGACTTCGTCTGGCAGCCCTTCTCGCTGGAAGAGTTCCGCGCCCTGCCCAAGTGGCGCCAAACCCTGGAGCGCTTCTACCGCAGCGGCTGGGGCCCGGGCCTGTACTACTTCATCGAGATGTGGTGGCTCAAGATGTTCTTCCCCAGCCGCAAACAAATGCCTTCGCGCCGCCCCATCTTCCTGGCTGACAGCCTGCTGTCGCTGGCGGCTGGCGTGGTCTGGGTGGGCGCGCTGGTCTGGGCCGCACAGGCCACCGGCCAATCTGCCTGGGCGCTGGTGGGCTGGGCCTTCGTGCTGCCCTTCGTGTTCTGGAACTTCATGATCGGCTTCGTGGTGTACGCCCACCACACGCATACCGCCGTGATCTGGCACGAAGACAAAACCGCCTGGGCCGCCGCTGACCCATTCGTCTCGACCACGGTGCACCTGCAATTCCCCATGGGCATTGGCAGCCTGGTTCACAACATCATGGAGCACACCGCCCACCATGTGGACATGAGCGTGCCCCTCTACAGCCTCAAGAAGGCTCAGTCCATTCTTGAAGAAGCCCTGCCCGGCCGCATCGTGATCCAGAACTTCTCCTGGAGCTGGTACTTCGACACCGCACGCCGCTGCAAGCTCTACGACATCGCTGCGCAACAGTGGACCGACTTCGAAGGCCGCCCCACAGGCCAAACCACCCACGGCCGCGTGGCCTGATCCGGATACAATAGCGGACTGTTTCCTGCGGGCGTCGTTCAATGGCAGGACCTGAGCTTCCCAAGCTCAAGACGTGGGTTCGATTCCCATCGCCCGCTCCACAAGAGCTGCACTAGCGGCTCGGCACAAAATTCAAAGCCTGGACTCCTCACGGATCCAGGCTTTTTTCTTGGCCGCCCCCCCGCCCCTCAATCCGCCAGGAACAATGCCTGAGCGTCGCTGAGGAAATCGAAGCCGCGGGGGGTGGTTTGCAGCCAGTCAGCACGGGCTTGCAGCAGGCCGGCCTCTTGGCCGCGTTGCAGGCCTTGGGCGATGGCGGAGATGGGCAGGCCGGTGCGTTCCATGAAGAGGCTCAGTGGTACGCCTTCGCGCAGGCGCAGCACGTTGAGCATGAACTCGAAGGGCAGTTCCTGGCGTGAGACTTCATGCTCATTCGAGACCGCTTGGCCCTGGGCGGCGTGGCTCATGTAGCTGGCGGGTTCGCGCCAGCGCACTTGGCGCAGGATGCGGTGCGCGAAGCTGAGTTTGCTGTGCGCACCTGCGCCTATGCCCAGGTAGTCGCCAAACTGCCAGTAGTTTTGGTTGTGCTGGCAGCGCTGCCCGGCGCGGGCAAAGGCGCTGACTTCGTAGCGTTCCATGCCCTGAGCCGCTGTGCGTTGCCCGATGAGGTCCAGCATGTCGCTGGCCAAGTCGGGGTCGGGCAGACCGGGCGGCGGGTTGATGGCAAAGCGCGTGTTGGGCTCCACCGTGAGGTGGTAGACGGAGAGGTGCGGCGGCTTGAAGCTCAGGGCTTCGTCCAGATCGCGCGCCAGCGCGGTCAGGTCCTGGCCCGGCAGCGCGTACATGAGGTCGATGTTGAAGTGGGTGAAGGCCGTGGCGGCCTCAGCCAGTGCGGCGCGGGCTTGCTGTGCGCTGTGCACGCGCCCGAGCTGCTTGAGCGCGGCGTCGTCAAAGCTCTGCACACCCACCGACAGGCGCGTCACGCCTGCGTCGGCAAAGCCCGCAAAGCGTTCGGTCTCAAAGGTGCCAGGGTTGGCTTCCAGGGTGATTTCACAGCCGGGCTCCAGCGGCAAGCGGGCGCGGATGTCGGAAATCAGCTGCGCAATCTGCGCGGGCGAAAACAGGCTGGGTGTGCCACCGCCAATGAAGATGGACACCACCGGGCGCCCCCACACCAGCGGCAGCGCCTGCTCCAGGTCGGCGCGCAGCGCTGCCAAGTAGCTCTGCGCTGTGCTGTCGCTGAGCGTGGCACCGTCGCGCCACTCGTGGGAGTTGAAGTCGCAGTACGGGCACTTGCGCAGGCACCAAGGCAGGTGCACGTACAAAGACAGCGGCGGCAGCGCCGCCAGCTGCAAGGTGCCCGGGCGCATGAGCTGCACCAGGCGCTCCGACGAGGAAGTGGACATGGACTGGCCCTGCGTACTCACGCCACGCCACCCAGGCCCCACACGGCGTGCAGCTGCTGTAGCAGTGTGGCCGAGGCCTGTGCGCGGTGGCTCAAACGGTTCTTGGTGTCGGCGTCCACCTCGGCCACGCTGGCGCCCAGCGCTGGCACCCACATCAGCGGGTCGTAGCCAAAGCCGCCCTCGCCTTGCGGGGCTTGCAGAATTTCACCCTCCCAGCGGCCCATGGCGATGAGCGGCTCGGGGTCGCTGGCGCTGCGCACCGCCACCAGGGCGCACACGAAACGCGCGCGGCGCTCGGTCTTGCCTTGGAGCTGCTCCAGCAGCACGCGGTTGTTTTCGGCGTCGCTCTTGGCGCGGCCAAACAGCGTGGCGTAGCGCGCCGACAAAACACCCGGCGCACCGCCCAAAGCGTCGACCGCCAGGCCGGAGTCGTCAGCCAAGGCGGGCAGACCGCTGGCCTGGGCGGCGTGGCGGGCCTTGGCCAGCGCGTTTTCGACAAAGCTCGAAAACGGCTCTTCGGCCTCGGCAATACCCAAGCTGCCTTGGGTGACGAGCGACACCCCCAAAGGCTCGAACAAGGCGCACAGCTCCTTGAGCTTTTTGGCATTGTTGGAGGCCAGCACCAGCTTCATCTCAAGCCTCCAGCGCGCGGCGCTGCGCTTGCAGCAGCTCGCGAATGCCTTGGTCGGCCAAGCTCAGCAACTCGTCCACCTGGGTGCGCGTGAAGACCACGCCTTCAGCCGTGCCTTGCAGTTCGACAAAATGCCCTGCCCCGGTCATGACGACATTCATGTCGGTGTCGCAGGCGGAGTCTTCGACGTACTCCAAATCCAGCAAAGCCACGCCGTCTTTGATGCCCACCGAAATGGCAGCCACCGCGTCTTTGAGCGGCGAAGCGGTGAGTTTGCCCTGCGCCTGCAGCCAACGCACGGCGTCACAGGCCGCCACGTAGGCGCCGGTGATGGCGGCGGTGCGGGTGCCGCCGTCGGCCTGGATGACATCGCAATCGAGCTGAATCGTGCGCTCGCCCAGCAGCTTCAAATCAAACACGGCGCGCAGCGAGCGGCCGATGAGGCGCTGAATTTCCTGCGTGCGGCCGGACTGTTTGCCGCGTGCGGCCTCACGGTCGCTGCGTGTGTGCGTGGCGCGCGGCAGCATGCCGTACTCGGCCGTCACCCAGCCCTCACCGCTGCCTTTTTTGTGCGGCGGCACGCGCTCTTCCACCGACGCGGTGCACAGCACCTTGGTGGCGCCGAATTCGATGAGCACCGAGCCCTCGGCATGGCAGGTGTAATGGCGTGTGATGCGCACCGCACGCAAAGCGTCAGCGGCACGTCCGCCTGGACGGCTGGCAGTCATGGGAATTTCCTTCAGGGCTTGAGTTCGCGGGCGCGCCGGATGGCTTCTTGAATTTCGCGCACCGCACGGTCGATTTCAGCATCGTCCAGCTGCACATCCGCAATGGCGCCGCTGGTCTGGATGGTCGAGGCAAAGTCTTGCTGCGACAAGCTTTCGGTGGAGATGGAATCGGCGGCGTCACTGTCGTCTTGCTCGCCTTCCCATTCCAGCGCCAAGGCCGTGACGTTGTCGCAGCGCACACCGCCCAAGCGCAGCGCCTGCTCGACGAGTTCGGGCACCGCATCGGCCACGGCGTGGGTGGAGAGGTAATGGGTGATCTCAACATCGTTGACCGTACCCCAGAGGCCATCTGAGCACAGCAGCAGCCGGTCACCACGCTGCAAGGCCACGGGCCCGCCGATGTCGATCATGGGCTTGCCCGGGCTGCCCAGGCAGGTGAAGAGCACGTTGCGGTTCACGTGCTCGGGCAGCGCGTCTGCGCGGCCCAGGGCTTCTTGCAGTTCCAAGTAGCTGTGGTCGCGCGTGCGCGTCAGCAAGGCGCCATTGCGAACCAGGTACAGACGCGAATCACCGCAGTGCGCCCACCACACCTGGCCTTGCTGCACCACAGCGGCCACCACGGTGGTGCGTGGGGTGTCAGAGAGTTCATGGTCCTGGGCGTAGCGCTGCAGGCGCCGGTGCGCCGTCAAAATGCCTTCTTCCAGGAAGCGCACGGGCGTGCGCAGCGTGGACTGGGCATCGCGCTGGAACAAGCTGGCCAGAGACTCCAGCGCCAGGTGCGCCGCCACCTCGCCCTGCGGGTGACCGCCCATGCCGTCGGCCAGGGCAAAAAGACCGGCATCGCGGGTGTAGCAATACCCCATGCGGTCTTCGTTCTTTTCACGTCCACCGCGGCGACTGACCTGATACACCGCAAACCTCACGCCTTGGCTCCCTGCTTGAGGTTTTCGAGCTGAAGCTTGAGGCGCTCACTGAAGCTGAGCTTGGTGTAGCGGCGCTCGGTTTCCCGCGCCAACTCTTTTTGTAGCGAAAACACGCTCTGCGGCCGACTCAACGGGTCCAGCGACATGCACCACTCGGTGACCTCGATGAGGTTGTCGGAGTAGATATTGCGCAGACGCGAGAGGCTCAAGCCCAGGCGGTCTTTGTCCTGGCGCTGCGGTGCGTCGTTGGGCGGATAGCCCTGCATGCAGGCGTAGATGCAGGCACCAATGGCATAGATGTCGGTCCACGGCCCCAGCGCACCGTCGCGGCGGTACATCTCCGGCGCCGCAAAGCCCGGCGTGTACATGGGGCGGATGAAGTTGCCTTCTTTGGACAGCACTTCGCGCGCCGCGCCAAAGTCCAGCAGCACGGCCTTGTTGTCGTTGGTGATGAAGACGTTGGCCGGCTTGATGTCCAAATGCAGCATCTTGTGCTGATGAACAATGCGCAGACCTTTAAGAATTTCGTCAAACAAGGAGCGTATCGTCGACTCCCTGAATACCTTTTCGCGCTTGAGATCCCGGGCCGTGACAATGAAATCCTGCAAGGTATCGCCCTGCAAATAATTCATGACCATGTAGACAGTTTCGTTTTCGCGCAAAAAATTCAGCACTGAAACGACACTGGGGTGGGAAATCTGCGCCAGCGAGCGGCCTTCTTCGAAAAAGCTGCGCAAGCCGAGCCGGTACAGCGGCTGTTTGTCAGGCTTGACGCGGGGCGTGAGCTCGCCAGGCGAGCGCTCTGCCAAGGACGCGGGCAGGTATTCCTTGAGTGCAACCAGGTGACGATCGGCGTCTTCTGCCAAATACACCACACCGAAACCACCGGCCGCCAGCTTTTTGACGATTTGATAGCCACCCACCACGGTTCCTGCGGGCAGTGGCGCCGGTTTCGGCTTTGTCATAATCGGGGTTTGATTTCTCTGCCTATAGCTCATGCCAGTTTACAGCATGACGGGTTACGCAAGCGCTAGCGCGCAACCCGACACACGCCAACTTGATAACGATGGCAGCAGCCTCGTGGGCGTTGAGATTCGGTCTGTCAACAGCCGCTTTCTCGACCTTGTGTTTCGACTCCCTGACGAGCTGCGCGCGCTGGAGCCGGCCTTGCGTGAGCTCTGCCAAAAAGAGCTGCGCCGGGGCAAAGTGGAGGTGCGCATCACACTGACACGCCAGGAGCAACAGGCTTGGCCCCAACCCCGGCCGGAGCAGCTGAATCAGCTCGCGCGGCTGCAAGAACAGGTGCGCGGCTGGCTCAGCGACGCCCCTGTCTTGAGTGTCAACGAAGTACTGCATTGGTGCCGGGGTGGCGCCTCGGCGGCAGCGCCTGACGACGCAGCCGTGATCAGCACCGTCAAGCAATGCCTGAGCGCGCTCAATGAGGCCCGGGCGCGTGAAGGCACTCAGCTCACACAAATGCTGCTGCAGCGCCTGAGCACCTTGCGCGATCTGGCCCTGCAGGCCGAGCCCCTCATCCCCGCAGCAGTTCAGCGCCACCGCGAGCGCTTTACCGAGCGCTGGCGCGACGCCCTGCAAAGCGCGGGCTCACACGACATCAGCGAGAGCGCCCTGCAAGACCGCGCTCTGAACGAGGCCGCCGCTTATGCGCTGCGCATCGACGTGGCCGAAGAGCTCAGCCGTCTGCGCTCGCACTTGGGCGAGATTGAGCGCTTGCTGAGTAAAGGCGGCGAACTCGGCAAACGGCTCGACTTCCTGATTCAGGAGTTGCACCGCGAAGCCAACACCCTGGGCTCCAAGTCGGTGGCCCTTGAATTGACGTCGATCTCGGTCGATATGAAGGTCGCCATCGAGCAGATGCGCGAACAGGTGCAAAACCTGGAATAAAGGCAGTCCCCACCATGGAATACCCCGGCAATCTCTTCGTCGTCGCCGCACCCAGCGGCGCTGGCAAATCCAGCCTCGTCAAAGCGCTGCTGGAGCTCGACGCCAAGCTCAGCGTCTCCATCTCCCACACCTCGCGCGCGCCGCGCGGCCAAGAGCAACACGGGCGCGAGTACTGGTTCATCTCCCCCGACGAATTCCGCGCCAAAGTGCAGCGCGGCGAATTCTTCGAGTGGGCCGAAGTGCACGGCAACCTCTATGGCACCTCTCGTGGCGCCATCGAAGCGCGCATGATCCAGGGCGAGGACGTGGTGCTAGAAATCGACTACCAAGGCGCGCTCCAGATCAAAGACATCTTTCCCTACGCGGTGCTGATCTTCATCCTGCCGCCGAGCTGGGATGAGCTGCAGCAGCGCCTGATCCGCCGTGGCGACACGCAAACCGAGGTGATTGCCCAGCGCATGCACAATGCCCGGCACGAGGTGGCGCAGGCTCAGCACTTTGATTTCGTGGTCATCAACGCCCTGTTTGAGACCGCGCTCTTTGACCTCAAATCCATCGTGCATGCACAGCGGCTAAAATACGCCTCTCAGCGCCGCAACCGCTCCAACGTGTTTCGCGCGCTGGACCTCATTGAAGACTGACACAGACTGGACAATCGCATGGCCCGCATCACCGTCGAAGACTGCATGACCAAGATCCCCAACCGCTTCCAGCTGGTGCTTGCGGCCACCTACCGCGCACGCATGCTCAGCCAAGGGCATTCGCCGCGCCTGGAGTCCAAGAACAAGCCTGGCGTGACCGCCCTGCGCGAAGTCGCTGCTGGCGAAGTGGGTCTGGAAATGCTGCGCCGCATTCCCATCTGATCGGCTGCACACCGTCACAATTCAAAAGCACCCTGCGGGGTGCTTTTGTCATTGGGGCGCCCCACAACGCGCCTGTCACGCAACCACCGCTTTACATGGCAATTGGAAACCCACACATGCGCTAAATTCGGCGTATGGGATTGCGTTCATTTGCTGCTTCACACCTGCCTGCGTTCGCCCAGCTGAACACAGGCAAAGCGCATGTCGCCAAGGGCGACGTGACCTCTTTCGACGCCCTGCTGGGGCGACTCGACTACCTCTCCAAGTCCGACTTGAAGCGGGTGCGCGAGGCCTACCGCTTCGCGGACGAGGCGCATTTGGGGCAATTCCGCACCAGCGGTGAGCCCTACATCACCCACCCCATCGCAGTCGCGGGCATTTGTGCGGAATGGCGGCTGGACGCCCAGGCCATCATGGCCGCCCTCATGCACGACGCCATGGAGGACTGCGGCATCACCAAAGCCGAGCTGATCGAACGCTTTGAATCCCCCACTGCAGAGCTGGTGGACGGCCTGACCAAGCTGGACAAGCTGCAGTTCTCCACGCGTGAGGAATCGCAGGCCGAGAGCTTTCGCAAAATGCTGCTGGCCATGGCGCGGGACGTGCGCGTCATCCTGATCAAGCTGGCCGACCGTCTGCACAATATGCGCACCATGGAGGCCATGGCCCCCCAGCGCAGCCGCCGCATTGCCAAGGAAACCCTGGACATCTACGCCCCCATCGCCCACCGGCTGGGGCTCAACGAGATTTACCGCGAGCTGCAAGAGCAGTCCTTCCGCTACATCCACCCCTGGCGCCATGCCGCGCTGACCAAAGCCGTTGCCAAAGCACGCGGGCATCGCCGCGATTTGGTGGCGCGCGTGGAGCGGGAAGTCATCAAGGCCTTTGGCGACGCAGGCTTGAAGGCCGACATCCACGGGCGCGAAAAAACACTGTTCTCTATCTACAAAAAGATGCGCGAAAAGCACCTGAGCTTTGCCCAGGTCAGCGACATCTTTGGCTTTCGCGTTGTGGTCCACGAGCTGCCGCAGTGCTATTTGTCGCTGGGCATCTTGCACCAGCTCTACAAACCGCAGCCGGGCCGCTTCAAAGACTACATCGCTATCCCCAAGCCCAACGGCTACCAGTCGCTGCACACCACCTTGGTCAGCCCACTGGGCTCGCCCATCGAGTTCCAGATGCGCACCACCACCATGCATCTGGTGGCCGAAAAAGGCGTGGCCGCGCACTGGCTCTACAAGAGCAAGGGGGACGGCTCCGACCAGCAACTGAACTCGCGCTGGCTGCAGTCGCTGCTCGACATTCAAGACGAAACCCGTGACGCCACGGAGTTTTTGGAGCACGTCAAGATCGACCTCTTCCCAGACGCTGTGTACGTCTTCACGCCCAAATCGAAGATCATGGCCTTGCCCAAGGGGGCCACGCCGGTGGACTTTGCCTACGCCATCCACTCCGACGTGGGCGACCATTGCGTAGCCGCGCAGGTCAATGGCGAACCCACGCCGCTGCGCACCACGCTGCGAAGCGGCGATGTGGTGGAAGTCATCACAGCCCCCGGCGCCACACCCAATCCGGCTTGGCTCTCGTTTGTACGCACGGGCCGTGCGCGCTCCAAAATTCGCCACTTCCTGAAGAACCTCGAACAGGAAGAGTCGCGCGAGCTGGGGCAAAAAATGCTGGCCCAGGCGCTACGCGCCGAAGGCCTGCCCATGCCGGAACTCGACAGCAGCGACAGCGCCGTGAGCGCCTTGTGGCAGGAGCTCGCTCGCTGGGCCGACAACCGCAACATCAATGAGCTGCTGACCGAGGTTGGCCTGGGCCGGAAGATCGCCTCCATCGTGGCCAAAAAGCTCGCACGCATGCTCTCTGAGCAAGGGCAGCGGCCTGACGCCGTGCTGCTGAGCATGGGGCGCTACAGCGCCGACAACGTGCCCGCACAAGGCCAGGTGCTGCTGGACGGTAGCGAAGCCGCCTCCGTGCAGCTGGCCAGCTGCTGTCGACCCATCCCGGGCGACGACATCCGTGGATATTTGGGGCGCGGCGAAGGCCTGGTGGTGCACACGGGCGACTGCAGCGTGGGCCGCCGCCTCTTCCAGCGCGACAGCGAACATTGGCTAGCCGTGGCCTGGGCCGAGGAAATGAGCCGTGGCTTTGAGGCCTCCATCGGCCTGCTGCTGAAAAACGGCAAGGGTGTATTGGCCCAGGTGGCCAGCGCCGTCAGCAGTGCCGAGGCCGACATCACCCACATCACCATGGGCGACGAGGCCCCTTCCAAAGAAACCGCCGAGATGCAATTGCTGGTGGACGTGCGTGACCGCCTGCACCTGGCCGATGTGCTGCGCACACTCAAGCGCACGCCCACTGTGCTGCGCGCCTGGCGCACCAAGGGCTGAAGCAGGCAAGAAAAAAGCAACCTCTGCGGGTTGCTTCGTTCTTGCTGGCGCCAAGGCGCCATATTTTTTTGGTGGGCGGTGCAGGGTTCGAACCTGCGACCCCTGCCGTGTGAAGGCAGTGCTCTACCACTGAGCTAACCGCCCGAACTTGCTGCAGCTCTTTGTCAGAACAGCAACCATGTTCGATGGTATGGGTCGACCCTGGAAGACAGGTGTTTGGTGGGCGGTGCAGGGTTCGAACCTGCGACCCCTGCCGTGTGAAGGCAGTGCTCTACCACTGAGCTAACCGCCCTGCTCTTCCAAGAGTCTCCCGTTGGCTTGCATTTTTGCTCACCCCGGGAAAGACGTAGATTATGCCATGTTTTTGGCGCCTCGAGCAAGATTCAGGCGCTTTGCCAGATTTTCTTTCCACCGCAGGCCTTGTCCAGGTCGGCCAGTGCCAATTCGTGTTGCGCCAACTCCTGCTCGCTGGCGGTGAGCACTGGCAAATCGAACTGGCTCAAGTCCAGCGCCTCCAGGGCGCCCAAGTCCTGCTGTTGCTTGTTGGTGTTGGATGAGTCTTCGTCGATGACCAGCGAGTCCTGCCCGCGTGTGAGCCGGATATAGACCTCGGCCAGCAGCTCCGCATCTTTGACGGCACCGTGAAGTTCGCGGTTGCTGTTGTCCACCTCCAGGCGGCGGCACAGCGCATCGAGCGAGTTGGCCTTGCCGGGGAACATATCGCGCGCCATCAGCAGCGTGTCACGCACGCCCGAAACCACGGTGTGCAGGGGCTGGCGGCCCGCGCGTTTGAGCTCGGCGTTGACAAAGCCCACGTCAAACGCGGCGTTGTGAATCACGAGCTCGGCGTCTTGCAAAAATTCCAGCAGCTCGTCGACGACTTCGGCGAACTTGGGCTTGTCGGAGAGGAACTCCGCGCTCAGCCCGTGGACTCGAAACGCCTCTTCGGGCATGTCGCGTTCGGGGTTGAGGTAGAAGTGCAGATGGCGCCCCGTGAGTTGGCGGTTGACCATCTCGACGCAGCCAATGTCCACCACGCGGTCGCCGGACTCCGGGTTCAGGCCCGTGGTTTCAGTATCGAAAAATATTTGACGCATAAATCTCTAACAAAGGAGCGCTGGCACCGCGCTCAATCGGCACGGCGGCGGTAGACCCACACCAGCAGCGCCGCGCCCACCACCACCATGGGCACGCTCAGCCACTGGCCCTGGCTCCAGCCCAGCGCGCGCAGGCCCAGGAAGTTGTCGGGCTCGCGGAAGTATTCAGCCCCAAAGCGCAGCACCCCATAGCCCAGCAGGAACATGGCAGACACGGCCCCTGCAGGGCGGGGCTTGCGGGCAAACAGCCACATCAGAATGAACAGCAGCAGCCCCTCACCCAGGGCTTGATACAGCGGCGAGGGGTGGCGCAGCAAATCGGTGCCGGACTGCGGAAACACCATGGCCCAGGGCAGGCTGGCCGAGGCCTCACGCCCCCACAGCTCGCCGTTGATGAAGTTACCCAGGCGCACCGCAACAATGCCCGTGGGCACGCAAGGCGCGACCAAGTCCGTCACGGTGAAATAGCTCCAGCCCTTTTTCCGCGCAAACAGGGCCAGGGCCACCAGCACCCCCAAGAAGCCCCCGTGAAAGGACATACCGCCCTTCCAGACATAAAGCACTTCAAGCAAGTGTTCGCTGTAGTACTCGGGCTTGTAGAAGAGGCAGTAGCCCAGTCGCCCACCCACCACCACGCCCAGCACGCCGTAGAACAGCAAATCGTCAATGTCCGCGCGCACCCAGCCATGGCGAGCATGCCAGGGCTGGCGGATTTGGCGGCCCGCCAACCACATGAAGAACCCGAAGGCCGCCATATAGGTGAGCCCGTACCAGTGGATGGCCAGCGGGCCCAGCTGCAGCGCCACGGGGTCGAATTGGGGGTGAATCAGCATGCGTGAAACGGGGCGATGCCCAGCAAGAAGCAAGGGCGGCATCATAGACGGCAGGGCTTGAGCTGCACGCGGCTCAAGCCCCAGCTCAGCGTGGCAGTGCAGCGAGTTGTTTGCGGGCCTCCTCCGCATGGCGAGCACTGGCGCGACGGTCTTTGAGATAGCGCTCGTAGGCCGCGCGGGCTTGGCCGGTGTCGCCCAGGGCTGCCCAGCATTCCCCCGCACGCACGTCCAAGGCCAAGAGCTCGGCACCGTCCATCTGGCGCGCTTTGTCCAACCACTGCAGAGCTTGGCGGGGCTGGCCCTGCGCCAACAGCACCCGCGCCAAGCCATAGGCTCCCACAGCTTGCCTCGGATGCTCTTGCAGCAGCAGCTCATACCAGGCGCGGGCGCGGTCGAGCTGGCCGTCGAACATCCAATCCCGCCCCAGATCGGCCCACTGCAAACGCAGCTCAAACAGCAGGCCGGCCTGGCGCGTTGCACGCACGGCGCGCAGCTCGCGCTCAACGGCGTCGCGGTCCTTGCGGGCGTCGGCCTCGCGGGCACGCATGAGGTGCAGCACCTCGGCGTCGCGCACGCCCTGCTGCAGGGTGCGCGCTTTGTCGACTCCACCGCCCAGCATGGCCGGCATGGCCAGCCACAGCTGCTGCAAGGCGCTGCGCGCCTCATGCAGCTGCGGGTCCAGCTCCAGCGCGCGCTGCAACAGGCCTTGCACGCGCCCGACCTGCGCCATCAGCTTCCACTTGCTGCCGACCCGAGCTTGGGCGCTGAGTCCCAGTGCCAACGCATAGTGACAGCGCGCCAGGCCAGGCTGGCGGGCCACGCAGCGCTCCAGTGCAGCCACAGCGCTGGCGAGCTGGCGGCCATCCGCCAAATCCAATGAGCTCAAAGTCAGTGCCAGCCAGCCCTCCACGTCCTCGGGCTGCGCTTGCAGGCGCTGTTGCGCCGCCTGCTCGAGTTGGTTGAGCGCGCCAGCATCCAGCCAGCGCTGCCAGGCGGCTTCGCGCTCACCGGTGAAGACCGCTGCGTGCGCGCTCGCACCCCAGCAGCACAGCCAGAGCGCCAGAGCGTATCGACGCAGTCGGTAGGTGGGGGCAGCGCTGAGGTTGGGCGGCATGAGGGAATGGCTCCGAATGGCAAGGGGACTAGGCACGCAAGGGCTCTTGCACCAAGCGGACAAATTGTTCCACGACGGGCGCTGCAGGTTCGGCCCAGACCAAGCTGGTTTCGCATTGCGGCGCATCCTCGGCACCGTGCCAGTAACGCACCCCGGGGCGCTGCAGTGCGCAAACGCTGCGCGGCACCCAGGCCACACCCATGCCGGCTGAGACCAGGTTGACGATGGTCTGCATCTGTATGGCCTCTTGCGCAATGACAGGTGTGGCGCCATGCGCCCGGTAGTAGCTCAGCACGCTGTCGTAGAGCGATGGGGCAATCTGGCGCGGGTAAATCAACAGGGGCTGGCGCAGCACGGTCTGTAGCTGCGGGCGCGGCCCCAAGGCCCCCTGCTGCGCGCAAGCCAACACCATGGGCTCGCAGCCCAGGGGCAGGCGCGCCAGACCCGCGGGTGCAGCGCCAGGGGCGTGCAAGGCAAAACCGGCGTCCAGTTCGCCACGCTCGAAGGCGCGCGCCTGCACGTCCCAGGTGGCCTCCTGCAGCTGCAGTGCCACTTCAGGGTATTGCTCGCGGTAAGCACGCAGCCACTGCGGCAGGCTGCCATAGCCCACGGTGGACACAAAGCCCAGCCTCAGCGTCCCAAGCCGCCCCTGGGCAGCCGCTTGCACCTGTTGAGGCAGCTGCTCGGCCTGCTGCAGCACGCGCTGGCCGTACTCCAGCAAGGCGCGCCCCGCGGCGGTGAGGCGCAAATCGCGCGGTTGGCGCTCAAACAGCACCAGATCCAGCTGCGCTTCGAGCTTTTGCATGGCCATGGTCAAGGGCGGCTGCGTCATGTGCAGACGCTGGGCCGCCCGCCCGAAGTGAAGCTCCTGTGCCAACACCAGGAACTGGCGCAAGACGCGCAGCTCAATCATTCATGCCTCATATCAAAACATTGCTCTCAATATATTAGACAAGAGTTCTTGCCCTTCCGATACTGAGGGCTCAACTCAGCCCAAAGCCAAACACCATGACCGACGCTGCCAACCGCCGCTCCCGCAACATCACCGAAGGCGTTGCCCGTGCACCCAACCGCTCCATGTACTACGGCATGGGCTACCAGGAGAGCGACTTCGGCAAGCCCATGATTGGCGTGGCCAACGGGCACTCCACCATCACGCCCTGCAACTCCGGGCTGCAGCGCCTGGCTGACGCCGCCGTGATTGCACTCAAAGAAACGGGCGCCAACCCGCAGCTCTTTGGCACGCCCACCATCAGCGATGGCATGGCCATGGGCACCGAGGGCATGAAGTACTCGCTGGTCTCGCGCGAGGTGATTGCCGATTGCGTCGAGACCTGCGTGGGCGGGCAGTGGATGGATGGCGTCATGGTCATTGGCGGCTGCGACAAAAACATGCCCGGCGGCCTCATGGGCATGCTCAGGGCCAATGTGCCGGCGGTCTACATCTACGGCGGCACCATCTTGCCGGGCAAGTACAAGGGGCAGGACCTCAACATCGTCAGCGTCTTCGAAGCCGTGGGCCAATTCAGCGCGGGCAAGATGAGCGAAGAGGACTTCTGCGAAATCGAGCGTCGCGCCATTCCTGGCAGCGGGTCGTGCGGCGGCATGTACACGGCCAACACCATGAGCTCCTCCTTCGAGGCGCTGGGCGTGAGCCTGCCCTACTCCTCCACCATGGCCAACGTCGAAGACGAGGTGCTGGGCAATGTGCGCGAGGCAGCACAAGCCCTGGTCGAGGCCGTCAAACGCGACCTCAAGCCGCGCGACATCGTCACACGCGAAGCCATCGAAAACGCTGTGGCGGTGATCCTGGCCACAGGTGGCTCCACCAACGCCGTGTTGCACTACCTGGCCATTGCGCACGCTGCCGGAGTGGCCTGGAGCATTGACGACTTCGAACGCATGCGCAAGAAGGTGCCCGTGCTGTGCGACTTGAAACCCAGCGGCCGTTTCCTGGCCATTGACCTGCACCGCGCCGGTGGCATTCCGGCCGTGATGAAAGAGCTGTTGGCGCACGGTCTGATTCATGGCGACTGCATGACCATCACCGGCAAGACCGTGGCCGAAAACCTTGCCGAAGTGCCTGCGCTGAGGGCCGATCAAGACGTGATCCGCCCCGTCACCAACCCGCTTTATGCCCAAGGTCACTTGGCCATTCTCAAAGGCAATATCGCACCTGAGGGCTGCGTGGCCAAGATCACGGGGCTGAAGAACCCCGTCATCACCGGTCCAGCCCGGGTGTTTGACGACGAGCAATCGGCCCTGGCCGCCATCATGAACGGCAAGATCAAGGCAGGCGACGTGATGGTGCTGCGCTACCTCGGCCCCAAGGGCGGCCCGGGCATGCCGGAGATGCTTGCCCCCACCGGCGCGCTCATCGGCCAGGGTTTGGGTGAGAGCGTGGGTCTCATCACCGACGGGCGCTTCTCAGGCGGCACTTGGGGCATGGTGGTGGGCCACGTGGCCCCCGAAGCCTACGAGGGCGGCACCATTGCGCTGGTGCATGAGGGCGACCGCATCTCCATCGACGCCCACCAGCTGCTGCTGCAGCTGCATGTGGACGACGAAGTGCTGGCGCAACGACGCGCTGCCTGGGTGCGCCCGGCCCCGCGTTACACCCGAGGCGTGTTGGCCAAGTTTGCGAAAAACGCCGCCAGCGCCAGCCTCGGTGCGGTGCTTGATCGCTTTGAATAGCACAAGCACAACGACCTGATTCGCTAGCGCCGCCGACGCGCGCTTTGCTTGAGCAGCTGGACGGCTTTGATGCGACGCGCCTCACGCCGGGCGTCGTCGCGCTGCATGGCCTTGCGTTGTGTGTAGCCATAGGCGTCTGCCCACTTCCACCATAGGACGGCGAGCAGGAATGGCGACAACACCCACAACCAACTCCACTGCGCCACGGGCCCCCACTGCGCCCATTTCATGGTCAGCAGCAACACACCCAAAAGAAGAAATCCCATACGAACCCCTTGTGCGGCTGGCGTTACCAGCACAACTGCACCCATAGAATGAACAAAGCCAGGTCCGCGTGAATCGATCAAACTGGCTTCACTCAATATCCCGAAAGGATGCCATGAAACTCGTACTGTTCGCCGTCGCCGCAGCCATGTCGGTGGCAACCACCTCGGCCATTGCCAGCGCAGAACTGGCGCAGAAGAAAAACTGCATGGCCTGCCACGCTGTAGACAAGAAAGTCGTGGGCCCCGCCTACAAGGATGTAGCAGCCAAGTACGCCAAGGACAAAGACGCGGTCAAGAAACTGGCCGAAAAAATCGTCAAGGGCGGTGCTGGCGCTTGGGGGCAAATCCCTATGCCTGCCAACCCCCAGGTGAGCGCGGCTGAGGCAGAAACGCTGGCCAAGTGGGTGCTGTCCACGAAGTAAGCGCTGCAGTTTGAGTGCCTCGCAAAAAAGCCCGCTGACGCGGGCTTTTTTGTTGCAGCAGGCAAAAGCTCAATACGCTTGGCCGAGCTGCTCCAGGATCGCGGGGTTTTCCAGCGTGGAGGTGTCTTGCGTGACGGCCTCCCCCTTGGCCACGGCGCGCAGCAAGCGGCGCATGATCTTGCCGCTGCGGGTCTTGGGCAGGTTGTCGCCAAAGCGGATGTCTTTGGGCTTGGCAATGGGGCCAATCTCCTTGGCGACATGGTCACGCAACTGCTTGGCAATGGCCTTGGCCTCGTCGCCCGACGGACGTGGGCGCTTCAGCACCACAAAGGCACAAATAGCCTCACCCGTGGTGTCGTCAGGGCGGCCCACCACAGCCGCTTCAGCCACCAGCTCGGTGCAGGACACCAGGGCGGACTCGATCTCCATGGTGCCCATGCGGTGGCCACTGACGTTGAGCACATCGTCGATGCGGCCCGTGATGGTGAAGTAGCCCGTTTGTTCGTCGCGAATGGCACCGTCACCTGCCAAGTAGTAGCCCTTGAGCTCGGACGGGTAGTAGCTCTTCTTGAAACGCTCCGGGTCGCCCCAGATGGTGCGAATCATCGAAGGCCAGGGCTTCTTCACCACCAGAATGCCGCCTTGGCCATTGGGGACGTCGTTGCCGGTTTCATCCACGATGGCCGCTTCAATGCCAGGGAATGGCAGCGTGCAGGAGCCTGGCACCAGGGGCGTGGCGCCGGGCAGCGGCGTGATCATGTGGCCGCCGGTTTCGGTCTGCCAGAAGGTGTCCACGATGGGGCAACGGCTGCCACCCACATGCTGGTGGTACCACTCCCAAGCCGCGGGGTTGATCGGCTCACCCACCGAACCCAGGATGCGCAGGCTGTCGAGCTTGTAGTTCCTGGGGTGAACCGCAGCGTTGGTTTCTGCGGCCTTGATCAGCGAGCGAATGGCCGTGGGAGCGGTGTAGAAGATGCTGACCTTGTGTTTTTCAATCATCTGCCAGAAGCGGCCTGCATCGGGGTAGGTGGGCACGCCCTCGAACACCACCTCGGTGCCGCCCAGCGCCAGCGGGCCGTAGGTGATGTAGCTGTGGCCGGTCACCCAGCCGATGTCGGCGGTGCACCAAAACACGTCGTCGTCTTTGAGGTCAAACGTCCACTTGGTGGTCAGCGCGGCATGCAGCAAATAGCCGCCACTGCTGTGCTGCACGCCCTTGGGCTTGCCTGTGGAACCCGAGGTGTAGAGCAGGAACAGGGGGTGTTCAGCCTCCACCCATTCCGGCTCGCACTGGGTGCTTTGCGCGGCCACAGCATCGTGCAGCCAGTGGTCGCGCCCGGCCACCCAATTGATGGCACCCCCAGTGCGGCGGTAGACGATGACCTCGCGCAGCGTGGGACAGGCGTTGTCAGCAAGCGCCTCGTCGACGATGGCCTTGAGCGGTAGTTGCTTGCCGCCACGCACTTGCTCGTCGGCAGTGATCAGCAGCACGGCGCCAGCGTCTTGGATGCGGTCGCGCAGCGATTGGGCGGAGAAGCCGCCAAACACCACCGAGTGCGTCGCACCAATGCGCGCGCAAGCCTGCATGGCGACCACGCCCTCGACGGACATGGGCATGTAGATGACCACACGGTCGCCCTTTTTGACGCCGCGCGCTTTGAGCGCATTGGCCAGCTGCGACACCTTGCCCAGCAGCTCTTGATAGCTGACGCGGGTCACAGCGCCGTCGTCTGCTTCAAAAATGATGGCGGTGCGCTCGCCTCGGCCCGCTTCGATATGGCGGTCCAGGCAGTTGTAGCTGACGTTGAGCGTGCCGTCCTCGAACCACTTGAAGAAGGGCGCTTCGCTTTCGTTGAGCGTTTGGGTGAAGGGCTTCTTCCAGCTCAGCAATTCACGCGCCTGGCGGGCCCAATAGCCTGCGTAGTCCGTCCGCGCCTCCTGGCACAGGGCCTCGTACGCTGCCATGCCCGACACGTGCGCCGTGGCCGCCGCTGCGGCATTGGGTGGGTAGAGGGTGTTGCTCATCTCGGTGTCTCCTGTGCTGATCCGTTTGGACGCGCCCTACCCCCGCCACGCCGGGGTCAACGTCCTTGCGAGCACTGTGCGGGGGCTCTCTGACGAAGCCCTTACTCTGCAGACTGCCTCCGTGAAACCCCGTAGGCGCCGCCGCGCGCGCTCAGCGGCGCGATGGCAGGCGCCACAGCACCAGCGTGCCGATCACTGCGGACAGCAGCGAGCCGCCCAACACGCCAAGCTTGACGCGGGTTTCGTAGTCAGGCCCCTGCCCCTCAAAGGCCAAGCCGCCGATGAACAAACTCATGGTGAAGCCCACACCGCACAACACACACACGCCAAAACACTGGCGCCAGCTCGCGCCTTGAGGCCGTTGCACCCAGCCCAAGCGCACCAAACCCCAAACGGCACCAAACACGCCCACCGCCTTGCCCAGCAGCAAGCCCAGCGCAATCCCTAGTGAGACGGGGTGCGCCAAATCCGTCAGCGACACGCCTTGCAGCGACACGCCCGCATTGGCAAAGGCGAACATGGGCAGCACCAGGAATGCCACCCAGGGGTGCAAGCCATGCTCCAGAGCCTCGGCCGGAGCGCCGCCGCGCCCATCGCGTGAGGGAATGAACAGCGCTGTGGCCACGCCGGCCAGCGTGGCATGCACGCCGGACTTGAGCACACACAGCCACAGCACCAAACCCACGGCGATGTAGACATCGACGCGCGTTACGCCTGCGCGCTTGAGCGACCACAGCACTGCCAGACACAGGCCCGCCGCCGCCAGCATGGGGGTGGAGAGTTGGCTGGTGTAGAAGAGCGCAATCACGACGATGGCGCCGAGGTCGTCGATGATGGCCACGGCCGTCAGAAACACCTTGAGCGAGGTCGGCACGCGCTTGCCCAAGAGCAGCACAATGCCCAGCGCAAAGGCGATGTCGGTGGCCGCAGGAATGGCCCAACCCTTCAGGGCCACAGCGTCTGAAGCATTGAAGCTTGCGTAAATCAGCGCTGGCACGACCATGCCTCCCAGCGCGGCCACGGCGGGCAAGGCCAATTGGGAGCGGCTGGAGAGCTCGCCGCTGACGAACTCGCGCTTGATCTCCAAACCCACCAGGAAGAAGAACACGGCCATCCAGAGGTCGTTGACCCACACCACCAGGGGCTTGGCCAGCACCAGGGCATCGCCGCCGATACGGACCTCACCGGGAATGGCTCGGAAATGCTCATACCAAGCCGCCCAGGGCGAGTTGCTGATGAGCAGGGCCAACAAGGCCGAGAGGGCCAACAAAATGCCGCCCGCCGATTCGCTGGCGAAAAACTTGCGCAATCCAGGCGTCACAACACCCACTCCTTGGCATTAGAGCCCCCGCCGCTGCGGTGGGCTTCAGTACACTGCGCGCTGCCGGGCCAAAACCCGCGAGCAGCTGCGCCGACACGGTCGGCATGATGCCGCACTTTCACCCGGAACCCCTGCTGCGATCGGCCTTGGCCGATCCGCCTCAACTCTGAACCCGTCAACGTCCACGGACGCGCACCATGAGCACCTCCATCCGCTACGCAGACTTGGTTGACAGCGTGGCTGCAGCCCTGCAGTACATCAGCTACTACCACCCGGCCGACTACATCCAGCATCTGGCCCGCGCCTACGAGCGCGAGCAAAGCGCTGCCGCCAAAGACGCGATTGCCCAGATTCTGACCAACTCGCGCATGTGCGCCGAAGGCCGCCGCCCCATCTGCCAGGACACCGGCATCGTCAACGTCTTCCTGAAGATTGGCATGGATGTGCGCTGGGAAGGCTTCCCCGGCTCCATCCAGGACGCTATCGACGAAGGCGTGCGCCGCGCCTACAACCACCCGGACAACAAGCTGCGCGCCTCGGTGCTCTCTGACCCCATCTTTGAGCGCAAAAACACCCGCGACAACACGCCCGCCGTGGTCTTCATGGAAGTGGTGCCCGGCAACACGGTAGACGTGACCGTGGCCGCCAAGGGCGGCGGCAGCGAGAACAAGAGCAAGGTCTACATGCTCAACCCCAGCGACAACATCGTCGACTGGGTGCTCAAGACCGTGCCCACCATGGGTGCGGGCTGGTGCCCGCCGGGCATGCTGGGCATCGGCGTGGGCGGCACGGCGGAGAAGGCCGCCTTGCTGGCCAAGGAAGCCCTGATGGACGACATCGACATGTACGAGCTGCTGGAGCGTGGCCCGCAGAACAAGCTGGAAGAGCTGCGCATCGAGCTGTACGAGAAGGTCAACGCCCTGGGCATCGGCGCACAAGGCCTGGGTGGCCTGACCACGGTGCTGGACGTCAAGATCAAGACCTACCCCACCCACGCGGCCTCCAAGCCCATTGCCATGATCCCCAACTGCGCGGCCACGCGCCACGGCCACTTTGTGCTGGACGGCTCTGGCCCTGCGTTCATGGAGCCGCCGAGCCTGGACCTCTGGCCCGATGTTTCCTGGGCGCCGGACTACAACAAGAGCACGCGCGTGGACCTGAACACGCTGACCAAAGAGCAAGTCGCCAGCTGGAAGCCGGGCCAGACCCTGCTGCTCAACGGCAAGATGCTCACCGGCCGCGACGCCGCGCACAAGCGCATCCAGGACATGCTGGCCAAGGGCGAGAAGCTGCCCGTGGACTTCAGCAACCGCGTCATCTACTACGTGGGCCCCGTGGACCCGGTGCGCGACGAAGTGGTCGGCCCCGCAGGCCCCACCACCGCCACCCGCATGGACAAGTTCACCGAGATGATGCTGGCACAAACCGGCCTCATCGCCATGGTGGGCAAGGCCGAGCGCGGCCCCGTTGCCATCGAGGCCATCAAGAAGCACAAGAGTGCCTACCTGATGGCCGTGGGCGGCGCAGCCTACCTCGTCTCCAAGGCCATCAAAGCCGCCAAGGTGGTGGGCTTTGAAGACCTGGGCATGGAAGCGATCTACGAGTTCGACATCGTGGACATGCCCGTGACCGTGGCCGTGGACGCCGGCGGCACCAGCGCCCACGAGACCGGTCCGGCTGAGTGGAAAGCCAAGATCGGCAAGATTCCGGTGAAGCTGGCCTAAACCTGCCCTTGCTGATCAAGCAAACGCCCAGCCCGGCCTCACAGGGCTGGGCGTTTTACTTGGATGCAACCCCAGCCTCAGGCAAAGCGAATGTGCTTGCTCAGCGGCAGCTCCCGAATGCGCTGGCCCGTGGCACTGAAGATGGCGTTGGCCAGCGCAGGTGCGGCAGGCGGTGTGCCGGGCTCGCCAATGCCGCGAATGGGGCCACCCAAAGCCAGCACCTTCACCTCAATGCGCGGCGCCTGCGCCATGCGCACCGACTCGTATTGATGGAAGTTGCGCTGCTCGACCGCGCCTTGGGCAAAGGTGATCTCGCCAAACATGGCGGCACTGAGGCCAAAAATCGCCGCCCCCTGCAGCTGCGCTTCGATATTGCGCGGGTCCAGCGCCGTGCCAACGTCTGCGGCCACACACAGCCGCTCTACGCGTATGCCCTGCGGGGTTTGCTGCACCTCGATCACCTGGGCCACGGGCACACCAAAGGCTAGGTGGTAGGCCACGCCGCGCCCGCGCCCTTTGGCCAAGGGTTGCCCCCAGCCGGCCAAGTCAGCAGCGGCCTGCAGCACGCGCTTTGAGCTCTCGTGCGTCAGCAGCGCCAGGCGGAACTGCAAGGGGTCGGCACCGGCGCTGTGCGCCAGCTCGTCGATAAACCCTTCCATGAAAAAGCCATTGAAGGAATTGCCCACCGAACGCCAGGAGCTGACGGGCACCGCAGGCGGCGCACGATAAGCCGTCGCGCGATAGTGCGGAACGCCATAGGGCTGCTCGAAGGTGCCATCGGCCAGCAGCTTGTCAGGCCCGGGCATGGCCAAGCCCGCGCGCGCGCCCTGCGAGGCGAGCACCGACAAGCTGGCCACGCGCACGTCCAAGGCCTGGGCGCGTCCGTCCTTGACCAGACCTCGAAAGCGCGCCACAGCCGCCGGGCGGTAGGCATCTTGGGTCAAGTCTTCCTCGCGGCTCCAGGTGAGTTTGACGGCCTTGCCCGGCACGGCCATGGCCAAGCGCACGGCTTGCTCGACAAAGTCAGACTCCAGGCGCCGCCCAAAGCTGCCGCCCATCAAGAGGGTGTGCAACTGCACCCGCTCGATGTCGAGCCCGGCGAGCTTGGCCATCTGCTCGCGCACCAGCGTGGGTATTTGCACGCCAGCCCAAATTTCGAGCCGCCCCTCGTGCAGCCGAGCCACTGCCGTGGGCGGCTCCATGGGTGCGTGGGCTAAGAAGGGCACGCGGTATTCGGCTTCCAGCGGCGTGCCAGCAGCCAGGGCGGTGTCGACGTCGCCGTCGTTGCGCATGCGGCTGTCTTGGTGCTTGTCGTCAAAGGCCGCCGTGATGTGCGCCATCAATTCCGCTGTGCTGGCCGGGTGCACGGGTGCGGCCCATTCACACTGCACCGCCGAGACCGCCTGCTGCGCGCGCCAGGTGTTGTTGGCAATGGCGGCCACGCCGCCGGGCAGCTCCACCACCGTCAAAACGCCGGGCATCGCCTTGGCAGCGGTGGCGTCAAAGCGCTTGAGGGGCGCTTCCAGTGCCGGGTTTTTGCGCACCGCGGCGTAAACCATGTCTGGCACTTGCACATCAATGGCAAAGGTGGCCGTGCCCGTGCTCTTGGCCACCACATCCTTGCGAGGCAGCGATTGACCCAGCAAGCGCCACTGCGCCTGGGGTTTGAGCGGCAGATCACTGGGCAGCTTGATCTTTGCGGCCGCAGGCGCCAGTGCGATATAGCTCAGGCGCCGCCCGTCCGGGGCGATCACCTCGCCATCGCGGGTTTTGAGGTCAGCCGCGGGCAGCTTCCATTGCTCTGCGGCAGCTTGCACCAGGGCCCAGCGCGCAGCCGCACCGGCATGGCGCATCTTGTCAAAGGCGTCGGGCATGGAGGAGGAGCCGCCCGTGAACTGCATGGCCAAGAACTTGGCCATCACGCCCATGGTGCCACGCATGGCCTCGGCCGCCATGCCGTGGTCCAGCGGCGAGAACGGCACGCCCTCGGACACACCCGCGCTGTTGTAGTAGGCCGCTGCAGGCGGACCGTGCTCGACGCGCACGGACTCCCAAGCGACATCCAACTCCTCTGCCACCAAGGCCGCCAGCGTGGTGTGCACGCCCTGCCCCATCTCGGCACGCGGCGTGATGATGCTCACGCCCTGCGCATCCACCCGCACATAGGGTGTGAGCGCGCTGCTTTGCCCATCGCCACTGGCCAAGAGCGGGTTGGGGTGAGGCTTTTGGTAGCGGTAGATGCCGAAGGCCACGCCCCCAGCCACAGCCACAGAGCCAATCAAAAAACTGCGTCGAGCGATGGTCCCGAGCCGGCTCATGACTGCGCCCCTTGCTGCAAGCGCGCCGCAGCTTCGTGGATGGCAGCGCGTATGCGCGGGTAGGTGCCGCAGCGGCACAGATTGCCCGACATGGCGGCATCAATCTGCGCATCTGTGGGCTTGGGTGTTTGTTTGAGCAGTGCTGCTGCGCTCATGATCTGGCCCGACTGGCAATAGCCGCATTGCGCCACCTGCTGCTCAATCCAGACCGCCTGCAGTGTGTGCAAGGCCTCAGGCGAACCCAGCCCTTCAATGGTGGTGACCGGCGCGCTCACCGCACCCACTGGCGTCACGCAGGAGCGCACCGGCACCCCGTCGACCAGCACGGTGCAGGCGCCGCAAAGGGCCGCACCACAACCAAACTTGGTGCCGGTGAGCTTGAACTCGTCGCGCAATGCCCACAACAGCGGCATCTCTGGCTCTAGCGCCACATCATGGGTTTTGCCGTTCACAGATAGCTTCATAAGCCTAGCTTTGCAGTTCGATGCGCAGACTATGCCCGCGATAAAGCACAAGCGCACTGGCAAAACGCGCCAAGCAACAGCCAAAGGCGCCAATTCGCCTGCGTGCGTCATTGGCGCCTTTGGCCTCCTAAACTGGACAGCCCCGCATCCATTCCGACCAGCGCGCATGCCTCACAACAACCCGCCCCCATCGGGCTACCACTACCCTCTTTGGCACGGTTGGCGCTTGCTGCTGAAAGATTTGGCGCTCCCGGAGGCGCATGTGCTGCGCCGGGCCCAGCTGCCCAGCGATCTGTTCTCGCGCGAAAGCGCCAGCTTGAGCACTGCCCAGTATTTCCAGCTCTGGACAGCGCTTGAAGCCGAGTCAGACGCCGCAGGGGCGCCAGAGCCGCTGCCCATCCGCATCGCCCGGGCCATGTCTGCCGATTGGTTTGAGCCCGCGCTGTTTGCGGCACTGTGCAGTGCTGATCTCAACGCGGCACTGGCGCGCATTGCGCGCTACAAGCGACTCGTCGCCCCCATGGCTTTGCAGCTTGACATCTCGCCGCAGGGCACGCGACTGGGGCTGTCGTGGTTGGATCAATCTCAGCGCCCACCCGCCGTGCTGGTGGCATTTGATCTGGTGTTTTTCGTACAGTTGGCGCGCATGGCCACGCGCGCCAACATCACCCCAGCAGCCGTGGTCTGCCCAGCGCCGCAGCCTGCCCTCGCCCCCTACGAGGCCTTCTTCGCCTGCGCCGTGAGCGAAGGGCCGCAGCCCAGCCTGACCTTCACGCCAGAGGATGCGCAGCGTCCATTCCTCACCGTCAACCATGGCATGTGGCAGTTTTTCGAGCCGACTTTGCGCAAGCGCCTGCATGACCTCGATCGCCAATCCAGCACCGCCGAACGCGTGCGCAGTGCATTACTGGAAGCCTTGCCCGCCGGTGACTTGTCCATGGAAGCCGTTTGCCGCAAGCTCGGCGTGAGCACACGCACCCTGCAGCGCAGGCTGCGCGAGGAAGGCAGCAGCTTCCAGGCGACGCTCAACGGCGTCAGAACCCAGCTGGCGCACCACTATCTGGAGAACTCCGCCCTGTCTGGGGCGGAGATATCGTTTCTGCTGGGCTTTGAGGATCCCAACTCTTTCGTGCGCGCCTTCCAAGCCTGGACAGGCAAAACGCCACAAGCCATGCGCAAACGCAGCAGCAGCCCTGCGCAGCTCTGGGCCTTCGCGCCAAAACAAAAAGCCCCAGGGGAAACCTGAGGCTGTCTTGAATACTGCGGGGTCGATGGTGGTGGGCCCTGTAGGATTCGAACCTACGACCAACGGATTAAGAGTCCGCTGCTCTACCAACTGAGCTAAGAGCCCGATTGCCCGATATGGCGTCTGCGTTGATTTGGTGGGCCCTGTAGGATTCGAACCTACGACCAACGGATTAAGAGTCCGCTGCTCTACCAACTGAGCTAAGAGCCCAAATCAAACGTCTTGAGTGGTGGGTCGTGCAGGATTCGAACCTGCGACCAACGGATTAAAAGTCCGCTGCTCTACCGACTGAGCTAACGACCCACTGTTTTCTTCTGCCGCAGTGCCTTGAGCCCCTTGAAAGAACTCATTTGCTGCAGCAGCGAAGCCTCAGATTGTAGACTAAATTTTCATGGTCCCGCAAGGCCTGAGTCTGAATTTCTCAGGCTTTTTGGGCCAAATACAGGCGCACCAGTTCGGCAGCCGCACACATGCCAAAGCTGGCAGTCACGGCCACGCTGGAACCATAGCCGTGGCAATTCAAACTGCCATCGAGCTCACAGCTCTCGGCCGGGCGTTGCACGGCTTCGCGTGAGAACACACAGGCCACGCCCATGGCACCTTGGCGCGCCGCGCCGTGGTGCTGGCGCAGGCGCTGGCGCAGGCTGGACAACAGCGGGTCATGCGTGACCTGGGCAAGATCCTGCACCTCCACCGCCTGCGGGCGCTGCTTGCCCCCTGCCGCACCCACGCACACCAGGGGCAGTTGAGCGGCACGCGCCCAGGCCGCCAGCACCGCCTTGGCACGCACTTGGTCGCAGGCGTCGATCACACCATCCAGCGCCACGCCGTCGATCAAGCCCGGCCAGTTGTCCTGATCCACAAAGTCTTCACGGGTGATGACTTCGCACTGCGGGTGGATCTGCGCCACGCGTTCTTGCAAGGCCTGGGCCTTAGCCATGCCCAGGGTCTGGCTCAGTGCCTGGATCTGGCGGTTGATGTTGGACTCGGCCACATGGTCCATATCGATCAACACCAGACGTGCCACCCCCATGCGGGCCAGTGCCTCAACCGCCCAAGACCCCACGCCGCCCAAACCGACCACCGCCACGCGAGCCTGGCGCAAGCGCTCGTAAGCAACACTGCCGTAGAGGCGGCGCAAACCGCCAAAGCGGCGCTCGGCATCAAACTGCAGGTCTTCGTTCATGGGGCATCAGTAAAAAAGCCCCGCATCGGCGGGGCGTGTTGGCACCAAGGCGCTCAGCGCAAGGACTTCAGGCGCTCGCGTGCAGCCTTGGTCGACTCGGAGTTGGGGTAGCTCTTGATGAGCTCCTCGAGCGTGCGCCGCGCGGCCTTGTTGTCTTTGAGTTCCGCTTGGCAGTTGGCCAGCGAGAGCAAAGCCTCGGGCGCGCGAGGGTGCTCGGCGTGGTCGCTGACAAAGCTGCGGAAGGCGCTCACCGCGGCCTTGTAGTCGCGCGCACCGTAAAGCGCATTGCCTTGCCAAAAGCGTGCCATGGCGGCGTAGCCCCCACTGCCCCAGCGCTTGAGGAAGGCGGTGAAGTTGTTGGCAGCGTCGTCGAACTCGCCCTTGCGAATCAGGGCCACAGCGGCGTCGTACTGACGGCGCTCTTCGGGGTCGACCAAAAATTCTTTCCCATCCAGGGTGACTTTTTGCGGCTCAAGAGGCCGCAGCCGGGCTTCAACGGACTGTTGCTGGTCCGCCAGTCGGCGCTGGGTGTCAGCCAGATCACGCGCCAGCTGTTCGTTGCTGCCGCGCAGCTTGGCGATCTCGGCGCGCAAGGCGTCGAGCTGGTTGGCCAGATCGAGCAGGCCGCGTCGGGCCGTGCCCAGCTGTTCAGCCAGCTGGTCACTGCGTTCCTTGGCGGCCTTCTCAGACTCCTGGACTTTGGTGCGCAAATCCAAAATGGCTTTGCGCGCTTCATCGTCTTCAAACAGGCCCGCGCGTGCCGGCGCAGCCAAGCCCAACAGCATGGTCAGCGTCAAAACTCCTGGCAGGAGGCGACGCGCGGTCCAGTTCAGCATCTCACTTGTCCTTCAGTTCAACGCGACGGTTCTTGGCCCAAGCTTCTTCGTTGGAGCCTTGCACAGCCGGACGCTCTTTGCCGAAGCTCACGGGCTCGATTTGCGTGGCAGGCACGCCCAGCAGCGTCAGCTGCTTGACAACCGCTTCAGCACGCTTTTGGCCCAGCGCGAGGTTGTACTCACGGCCGCCGCGCTCGTCAGCGTGGCCTTCCAGGCTCAGGGCCAGCGACTTCTTGTGGCCCAGACGCTTGGCATGGGTTTCCAGCAGACCGCGGTACTCGTCCTTGACGACAAAGCTGTCGAAGTCGAAGTACACCACGCGCTGGCTGGCCACAGCCGCGTCGAGTTGCGCGCCCAGGTCCACGGTGGTGACCTTGGACTCGCTAGGTTGGGTCACAGCCGCCTGAGGCTGGGTCACCGGCGCGACCGGGCGGTTTTCCACCGGTGCGGGTTCTTCCAGCTTGGTGGAGCTGCAACCGACCAGGGCGGCACCAGCCAACATTGCCAACAGCAGTTTATGCATACGCATTGAATCGCTCCTTCAAGAAAGCAGGGCCGACATTGCCAACCCGAAAAAACACCGATTGTCGACGACAAGTGGGTGCGCCATACGCACTGGAAATCCTAACCGCGACCGCTAAATTTCCTAACCCTGAATGCGGTTTCAGCGTCCAAAGGGCCCCCAAGCGGGTTCGCGCACATCGCCTTGGGCGCCAATGAGCTTGGCTTTGACGCGGCCATCCAGGGTGCTGGTCATGAGTACATCGCGCCCGGCGCTGCGCGTGGCGTAGACCAGCAGCTTGCCGTTGGGCGCAAAGCTGGGGCTTTCATCGTCCAGCGTGTCGGTGATCTGGCTCACGCTGCCCGAGCCCAGGTCCATGACGCTGAGTTTGAAGTGCCCACCCACGCGGGTGATGTAAGCCAGCGTGCGCCCGTCCGGGCTCACCGCCGGGCTGATGTTGTAGCCGCCCGAGAAGCTCACGCGCTCGGGATTGCCGCCAGCCGTGGGCACGCGGTAGATCTGCGGCGAGCCGCCTCGGTCGCTCACAAAGTAGATGGTGCCGCCGTCAGGCGAGAACACGGGCTCGGTATCGATGGCGCTGCTTTGGGTGAGACGGCGCAAGCCCTGCCCGTTCACGCCGATGACGTAGAGCTGAGAGCCCCCATCGCGCGAGGAGCAAAACGCCATCAGCTGACCGTTGGGGGAATAGGCCGGTGCGCTGTTGCTGCCACGGAAATTGGCCACCATGCGGCGCTGACCGCTGGCGAGGCTTTGCGCCCAGATGACAGCCTTGCGCGACTCAAAGGACACATAGGCCAGCTCGCGCCCATCAGGCGACCAGCAGGGCGAGATGATGGGCTCGGGGCTGGCCAGCGCCACCTGCCCGCCCTCGCCATCGGCGTCGGCAATGCGCAGTGCATAGCGGCCGCCGGTGCGCGTCACATAGGCCAGGCGCGTGGCAAACACGCCGCGCTCGCCGGTGAGTTTTTGATAGATGGTGTCGGCAATGCGGTGCGCGGCCAGGCGCACATCGTCCGCGGGCACGGCATGGGCTTCGCCACCGAGGTCCTGACCCTTGACCACATCCCACAGCCGAAAGCGCACATCAAAGCGCCCGTCGGCCAGGCGCGTCACCGAACCCGCCGCCAGCGCGTCCACCGTGCGTGCGCGCCAGTCTGCGAAGTTGGGGCTGCTGAGTTCATGCAAACCGGCTGCACCGGGCATGAGGCGGAACAAGCCGCTGCGCTCCAAATCGGCGCGCACGATGGCCGCCAGGGGCTGACCGCTGAGGGCCTCATCGCGGAAGTCGGCAATCGCCACGGGCAGCTGGCTGGCGCCCACACCGGCAATTTCAATGCGGAACTGCGCCAGGCTGGGCAGCGCCAAGCCCGCAAGCCCTGCGCCCAAAAAGGCGCGGCGCTGGCTGAGGGAAACAGGATGGATCTTCATGATGCAGAGGCGGCTCACATCAACACGATGTCGTAATGCTCGGTCTGGTTGGTGGGCTCTGCCGTGAGCGAGATGGGACGCCCGATGAAGTCTGACAGCCCTGCCAGGTGCTGGCTTTCTTCGTCGAGCAACATCTCCACCACATTGGCAGCGGCCACCACACGGAATTCTTTGGGGTTGAACTGGCGCGACTCTCGCAGAATTTCTCGCAGGATCTCATAGCAAACGCTGCGCGCGGTCTTCACTTGCCCTCGCCCCTCGCAGGTCGGACAAGGCTCGCAGAGCATGCGAGAGAGCGACTCGCGCGTGCGCTTGCGTGTCAGCTCCAGCAAACCCAGCTGCGTGAAGCCGCCCAGCGTGACCTTGGTGCGGTCGCGTGCGAGCTGCTTTTTGAATTCAGCCAGCACGGCCTGGCGGTGCTCTTCACGCACCATGTCGATGAAGTCGACGATGACGATGCCGCCGAGGTTGCGCAGGCGCAGCTGCCGCGCAATCGCCCCCGCAGCCTCCAGATTGGTTTTGAAAATGGTGTCGTCAAAGTTGCGCGCGCCGACAAAGCCGCCCGTGTTGACGTCCACGGTGGTCATGGCTTCGGTCTGATCGAAGATCAAATAGCCGCCGGACTTCAAATCCACGCGCCGGGCCAGCGCGCGGGCAATGTCGGCGTCGATGTTGTTGAGGTCAAAAATGGGCCGCTCGCCGCGATAGAGCTCCAGCTTGGCGGTGGCCCCGGGCATATAGGTTTCGCCAAAGCGGCGCAGCACTTCGTACTGCAGCTGGGAATCGATGCGGATAGAGGCCGTGCGGTCCGTGGCCAGATCGCGCAGCACGCGCTCCACCAGGCTCAAGTCTTGGTAGAGCAAGCTCGGCGGCGGCTGGGTCAGCGCGAGCTGGCGAATGTTCAGCCAGGTCTTGCGCAAATAGGCGATGTCGGCCGCCAGCTCTTCATCGCTGGCTTCCTCGGCATTGGTGCGCAAGATGTAGCCGCCCGTGCTTTGCCCGCTGGGCACGCCCTCGGTCACCAGGGTTTGCATGCGCGCGCGCAGCGCCTCACGGGTTTCGTGAGAGCCGATTTTTTGCGAAATGCCGATGTGGTTGTCCTGCGGCAGGTGCACCAGCTGGCGACCGGCCAGGGAGATCTGGGTGGAGAGCCGCGCCCCTTTGCTGCCTATGGGGTCTTTGATGACCTGCACAGTGAGGGTCTGGCCCTCGAACACCAAGCGCTCGATGGGCGTGGGGGGCTGGTTTTCAGCGCCGTGGTGGCGCGAAGCCTGCCCGGTGAGGTGCAGGTCGGCCACGTGCAAAAAGGCTGCACGTTCCAGCCCAATGTCGATGAAGGCCGACTGCATGCCCGGCAACACCCGGGCCACACGCCCCAGGTAGACGTTGCCCACCAAACCGCGCTCCAGCGCGCGCTCGATATGCAGCTCTTGGACAGCACCGTTTTCCACCACGGCCACGCGGGTTTCCTGCGGCGACCAGTTGATCAGAATGTCTTCCATGGATGTGCCTTTAGGTGCGAACGCCAGATTGCTCAAGCAGCTGTGTGGTCTCGAACAGCGGCAGGCCCATGATGCCGGAATAACTGCCCTCGATATGGGAAATCCAGCCCGCGATGCGGCTTTGGATGGCGTAGGCACCGGCCTTGCCCATGGGCTCGCCGCTGGCCACATAGGCCGCCAGCCGTGCCGGGGGCAGCGGCGCGAACTGCACGCTGGAGCGGCTCAGCGCTTGGTAGATGGCCCCTTGCGGTGTGGCCAAGGCCAGTGCCGTCAGCACCTGGTGGCGGCGCCCGCTCAGGCGCTGCAGCGTTGCGGTGGCGTGCGCAGCGTCCTGGGGCTTGCCCAGGATGTCGTCGTCCAGCGCCACGGTGGTGTCTGCGCACAGCAGCGGCGCAGCAGGCAAACCGCGCTGGGCCAAACGCTGCTGTGCGGCTTTCAGCTTGGCCAGCGTCACGCGCTGCACATAGGCCTCAGGCAATTCCTGGGGCAGCACCTGCTCCAGGGCTTCGGCGTCCTCGCTCTCATCGGGAGCCAGCACCACGTAGCGCACCCCCAGCTGATCCAGCAGCTGGCGGCGACGCGGGCTTTGTGAAGCGAGGTAGATGAAGTCGTGCATGAGGCGTTGATTACTCGCGGTGATAGGGGTGGCCCTCCATGACGGACCAGGCGCGGTATAGCCCCTCGGCCAACAGCACGCGCACAAAGGCGTGAGGCAGCGTCAGGTCCGACAGGCGCAAGCGCTCTTCAGCGCTGGCTTTGAGTTGCGGGTGCAGGCCATCAGGCCCACCGATGAAGATGGCCACGTCGCGCCCGTCTTCGCGCCAGCGCTGCAGGCGCTGCGCCAGCTGCACGGTGGTCTGGCGCTCGCCATGCTCGTCCAGCACCACACGCCGTGCGCCGCGCGCGCAGACGGCCTCGAGGCGCTGCGCCTCTGCCGCCATCATTTGCTCGGTGGTTTTGCCCGTGGTGCGGGGCTCGGCCTTCACGGCTTTGAGCTCCAAGCGCATGTCCGGCGGGAAGCGCTTGGCGAACTCTTCGTAGGCCTCGTCGGCCCAGCCCGGCATGCGCTGCCCGACGGCACAAAGCAGCAACTTCACGGCCGCCGCAATCAGGCCTTGCGCGTGGCGCGTGCTGCCGTTTTTGCAGCGGGCTTGGCTGCTGGAGCGCTGCGCTTGGCGGCAGGACGAGCGGCTGGCTTGGTCGCAGCGCCCTTCTTGGCGACAGGCTTTTTGCTGCCAACCTTAATGGTCTGCACGGCTTCGGCCTTGGTGCTGCGCGTGCCTGTTGTGCGCTTCACGGCGGGCTTGGCGGCCGCACTCTTGCTGGCAGTCTTGCTGGCCACCTTGACTGCGGGCTTGGCTGCTGCCTTGCTGGCCGTTTTAGCCGCAGGCTTGGCAGCGGCGGTCTTGCCACCGCTGGTGCGTGTAGCGGCCTTCTTGGCCGCAGGTGCGGGCGCCGCAGCAGGCTTTTGCGCCTTGGCTTTTTTGGGCGCCACGGCAGCGCGCTTGCGACCCGGTGCAGCGTCTTCTTCCTCGTCTTCGGGCTCAGACGCCTTCACCAAGCCGCCTTCTTTGGCCGCGCTCTTGAGCTTCACAGGCTTGCCACCCCAGATCTCTTCGAGGTGGTAGTACTGGCGGATGGCGGGTTGCATCACGTGCACGACGGCTGCGCCGCAGTCCACGATGATCCACTCACCGTTGTCCTCGCCCTCGGTGCGCATCACTTGCATGCCGCGGCCTTTGACGGTTTCGCGCACGCTGGAGGCCAGCGCCTTGGTCTGCCGGTTGCTGGTGCCCGAGGCGATGATGACGCGCTCAAACAGCGCCGAGAGGTGCTCGGTGTTGAAGACCAGGATGTCCTGTGCCTTCACGTCTTCGAGTCCATCGACGATGGCGCGTTGCAGTTTGCGAATGTCCATTCAATACTCACGGTAAAGACGGTGGCGGGCAATATACCCCGCAACCTGAGCGCCCACGATGGGCGCGAGGTCCTCGCCCGCAGTTGCCGCCTGGCGCACTGCGGTGGAGGACAAATCCATAAATGCCAACGGCAGCCTCACCCAGGTGGGCTGCTGCTGGCGCACGGCTGGCGGCAGCTCGATGGTCTCGCTGCCACGCACGGCCACGGCCACGGCCACCAGGCGCAGCAATTCCTGCCAGCCATACCAGCTGGGCAGGCCCTGGAGCTGGTCTTGACCAAGAATCAGCCACAGCCTGTCTTGCGGGTGGGCCTGCAAGTGCTGCTGCACCGACTCCAGCGTGTAGCTGGGGCCCGTGCGGCGCAGCTCGCAGTCGTCCAGCCGCATATCCGGCTGGTCTTCGATAAGTGCCGCCACCATGGCCGCGCGGTGTTCTGCCGCTGCCAGCTTGCGCCCGGCTTTTTGCCAGGGCTGCCCCGCCACCACCCAGCGCAGCTGCTGCAACTGCAGCGCGGCCAGCGCGCTGCGAGCCAGCGCCAGATGCGCCAGGTGGGGAGGATCAAAACTGCCGCCGAACCAGCCGACTTGGCGTTGGACGGGCTCAGGGTTCACAGCCACAGATGGGTGGGGGTTTCGTCGGCCCAGTCACGGGGGCGCAAAAAGTCGCTGTAAAGCCGCGCTTCCTGCGTGCCGGGTTCGGGGGCCCAGTCGTAACGCCAGCTCACTTGCGGGGGCATGGACATCAAGATGGACTCAGTGCGCCCGCCCGACTGCAGGCCAAACAGCGTGCCGCGGTCGAAGACGAGATTGAACTCGACATAGCGGCCGCGCCGGTAGGCCTGGAAGTCACGCTCGCGCTCGCCATAGGCCAAGCCCTGGCGGCGCTGCACGATGGGCTCGTACGCGCCCATAAAGGCATCACCCACGGAGCGCATGAGCGCAAACGAGGGCTCGAACCCGCCTTGCGCGTAGTCGTCGAAGAAGATGCCGCCCACGCCACGGGGCTCGTTGCGGTGCTTGAGGAAAAAGTACTCGTCGCACCACTGCTTGAACTGCGGGTAGAGCGGCTCGCCATGCGCCTGAAGCGCCGCACGGCAGCTACGGTGAAAGTGCTGGGCATCGCGCTCAAAACCGTAGTAGGGCGTGAGGTCCATGCCGCCGCCAAACCAGACCACCGGCTCTGCCCCTGCGGGCAGCGCGGCGAACATGCGCACATTCATGTGCACCGTGGGCACAAAGGGATTGTGCGGGTGCAGCACCAGCGACACGCCCATGGCCTCAAACGGCGCGCCTGCCAGCTCCGGCCGGTGCTGCGTGGCCGAAGGCGGCAGCACGCGGCCGCGCACATGCGAGAAATTGCAGCCGCCGCGCTCGAACACGGCGCCGTTTTCAATCAGCCGCGTGATGCCGTCGCCCTCCAGCCGCCCGCCGGGCTCACGCTGCCAGGCATCGGTGAGAAAGCTCTGGCCGTCGAGGCGCTCCAGTGCGCTGACGATGCGATGCTGCAGGTCCAGCAGATAGTCGCGAACGCGCTGGGAATCGTAGGCTTGGGTCATGGGTCTGAAGTGCAAAAACTGGACTGGTGCAGCGGGCTCAGCGCTTGATGGCGCGGTGACCAATGTCCTGCCGGTACTGCTTGCCGTCGAACTGGATGCTGCCCGCCACTTGGTAAGCCGCTTGTTGGGCCTGGCGCACCGACTCGCCCAGCGCCGTCACGCACAGCACGCGGCCACCGCTGGTGTGCAGTGCGCCGCCCTCGGCCTGAGCCGTACCGGCGTGAAAGACCATGACGTCGTCGGAGTCCGCGGGCAGGCCTTGAATGGCATCGCCCTTGCGCGGCGACAGCGGGTAGCCCGAGGCCGCCAACACCACACCCAGCGCCACACGGCGGTCCCATTGCAGCTCGACTTGGTCCAGCGTGCCATCGGTGGCGTGCATCAGCACCTCGAAGAGGTCGCTCTTGAGCCGCATCATGATGGGCTGGGTTTCAGGGTCGCCCATGCGCGTGTTGAACTCCACCGTGCGCGGCTGCCCTTGCTCGTCAATCATCAGCCCGGCATAGAGAAAGCCCGTGAAGGGCGTGCCGTCGCGGGCCATGCCCTGGATGGTGGGGTGAATGATTTCGTGCATGACCTTGGCATGCACATTGGGCGTGACCACGGGAGCGGGCGAGTAAGCGCCCATGCCACCGGTGTTGGGGCCTTGGTCTTTGTCCAGCAGGCGCTTGTGGTCCTGGCTGGTGGCCAGGGAAACGACGTTTTTGCCGTCGCACAGCACGATGAAGCTGGCCTCTTCGCCCTGCAGGAACTGCTCGATGACGACGCGCGCGCCGCCCTCGTTGTGCACCACGCCGAGCTTGTTGTCGCACAAAATCCAGTCGATGGCCTCATGCGCTTCTTGCAGCGTCTGCGCCACCACCACGCCCTTGCCTGCGGCCAGGCCGTCGGCCTTGATGACGATGGGCGCGCCCTGCTCGTCCACATAGGCGTGGGCCAGCGCGGGGTCAGAGAAGGTTTGATAGGCGGCCGTGGGAATGCCGTGGCGCTTCATGAACTCCTTGGCAAAGGCCTTGGAGGATTCGAGCTGCGCGGCGGCTTTGGTGGCACCGAAGATGCGCAGGCCACGGCTGCGGAACTCGTCCACCACACCGGCGGCCAAAAAGGCTTCCGGGCCCACCACGGTGAGCGCAATTTTTTGCTCCTGCGCGAAATCGGCCAGGGCCTTCACGTCAGAAATAGGCACGTTGCGAAGCTTGGCATCGCGCGCGGTGCCCCCATTGCCCGGCGCCACGAACACTTGGCTGACGCGCTCGCCCTGAGCCAGACGCCACGCCAGGGCGTGCTCTCGCCCGCCATTGCCAATCACCAAAACCTTCATGCTTTTGCCTAGTCTTTACCAGTTGGGTTTGTGTGCAGCGGCTCAGCCGTTGATCTGGGCGTTGTGATAGACCTCCTGGACGTCGTCCAGGTCTTCAATCACGTCCAGCAGCTTTTGCATGCGCACGGCGTCGTCGCCGCTGAGTTCGATATTGTTTTGTGCGCGCATGGTCACCTCGGCCAAGTCGGGCTTGAGGCCAGCGGCCTCCAAGGCGGCACGCACGGCTTCGAAGTCGCCCGGCTCGGTGAGCACCTCGATGGCGCCATCTTCATCGCTGACCACGTCCTGCGCACCGGCTTCCAAGGCCACTTCCATGACTTTGTCTTCAGAAGTACCCGGCGCAAACACCAGCTGGCCGCAATGCTGGAACTGGAAGGCCACCGAGCCCTCGGTGCCCAGATTGCCGCCGTATTTGCTGAAGGCGTGGCGCACTTCGGCCACGGTGCGCACGCGGTTGTCGGTCATGCAGTCCACGATGACAGCCGCACCGCCGATGCCATAGCCCTCGTAGCGCACTTCCTCGTAGCTCACGCCGTCCAAGTTGCCGGTGGCTTTGTCGACGTTGCGCTTGATGTTGTCGGCCGGCATATTGGCCGCCTTGGCCTTTTCAATGGCCAGGCGCAGGCGCGGGTTCATGGCCACGTCACCGCCACCTTGGCGCGCGGCGACGATGATTTCACGCGTCAGCCTGGTCCAAATCTTGCCGCGCTTGTCGTCTTGCCGACCTTTGCGATGCTGGATATTGGCCCATTTGGAATGACCTGCCATTGTTTTGTTCTCCTTGTGCAAGCTCCGCCACGCACGCGCAGGCGTTCAAACGCGGGGGCGAACCCGTGCCTGGCGTGGGCGAGTGGCTTGGTTAGACTTTGATTCTAACTTTTCCCTATACGGAGACTGACGCATGGCTGAACCCATTGCCCTTGCCCGTCACGGCCAGACCGTCTGCGAACTCTTGCCCGAGCTGGCCAACCGCCACGGGCTCATCACCGGGGCCACTGGCACGGGCAAAACCATCAGCCTGCAAAAGCTGGCCGAATCGCTCTCCGCACTGGGCGTGCCGGTCTTCATGGCCGACATCAAAGGGGATTTGAGCGGCATCTCGCAGCCGGGCAAGCCCTCACCCAAGCTGCTGGCCACACTGGCCGAACGGGGGCTTGAACCGCCTGAGCCCCTGGCTTGCCCCACCACGCTGTGGGATGTGTTTGGCCAGCAGGGTCACCCGGTGCGCACCACGGTGTCGGACATGGGCCCGCTCTTGATTGCGCGCATGCTGGACCTCAACGACACGCAGGCGGGCGTGCTGCAGCTGGTGTTCAAGATTGCCGACGACCACGGGCTGCTGCTGCTGGACCTCAAAGACCTGCGCGCCATGCTGCAGCATGTGGGCGACAACGCCAGCCAATTCACCACCGAGTACGGCAACGTCTCGGCCGCCAGCATTGGCGCCATCCAGCGCGGCTTGCTGCAAATCCAGGCCCAGGGTGGCGACCGCTTCTTTGGCGAGCCCATGCTCAACATCCAAGATTTCATGCAGTGCGTGGGCGGGCGCGGGGTGGTGAACATCCTGGCGGCTGACCAGCTCATGACGGCACCGCGGCTCTACGCCAGCTTCTTGCTGTGGATGCTCTCAGAGCTGTTCGAAACTCTGCCCGAGGTGGGCGATCTGGACAAACCCAAGCTGGTGTTCTTCTTCGACGAGGCGCACCTGCTGTTCAAAGACGCACCGGCGGTGCTGGTGGAGCGCATTGAGCTGGTGGTGCGCCTGGTGCGCTCCAAAGGCGTGGGCGTGTACTTCGTGACGCAAAACCCGCTGGACATTCCCGACACGGTGCTGGGCCAGCTGGGCAACCGCGTGCAGCACGCACTGCGCGCCTTCACGCCGCGCGACCAAAAAGCCGTCAAGAGCGCCGCCGAAACCATGCGCGCCAAGCCAGGGCTGGACATTGCCAGCGCCATCAGCGAGCTGGGCGTGGGTGAAGCACTGGTGAGCCTGCTGGACGCCAAAGGCCGCCCCAGCGTGACCGAGCGCGTGTACATCCTGCCCCCGGGCAGCCAGATTGGCCCCATCACGGCGCCGCAGCGGCAGACCTTGATGAACGAATCCTTGGTGGCCGGGGTGTATGAAAAAGCGGTGGATCGCCACTCCGCCTACGAGTCCTTGACGGGCCGCGGCACTGCGGACCAGGCCAGCGCTGCAGGCGGCAGCCCCAGCGCACCGAGCAGCGCCCGCCCCCTGCCTGGCACAGCACCGGGCACCCCGACTCAGGAGCAGGACAGCAACGCGGGTTTGATAGGTGGGCTCAAGGACTTGTTGCTGGGCTCCACCGGCCCACGCGGTGCCCACCGCGAAGGCCTGGCCGAGGCTGTGGCCAAGTCAGCGTTGCGCTCCATCGGCTCCAGCGTCGGGCGCGAGATCGCGCGCGGCGTTTTGGGCTCCCTGCTGGGTGGTGGCAGACGGCGGCGCTGAGGCGGGCACGAGCGTTTGCTGCACGAGCTCGCGCAGCAATGCCCAGTGGGCGCGCTGCGCAGCAGGGCTGCTGCGCGCCCAGTGCGCCAACTCCGGCTGCAGCGCCACCAGCTCTGCGCGCAGCTGCGCCGAAGCCGCCTCGGGCTTGGTCAGTGCGGCGCTGGCGCGTCGGCACAGCAGCTGTACGTAGCGGCGCTGCAGGCGCTCGCGCAACAATTGCTGTGCAGGGCTCAAGGTCGGCGCCGCCGCAGGGGCCAACACGCTCTGGCGCAAACCCTTGAGCAAAGCGGCCACTCCAAAGTCTGAGCCCTGTGCTTGCTGCAGCTGCAGCTGAGTCAGGCGCTCAGGCTCCAACAAGCGCTCCAGCGTCATGCCCTGTGTCGCTTCAAGCCACTGCAGCACGGCGCCAGGGGCAAGGCGCTGCGTCAAGGGTGCTTGCAGCCACCAATCCGGGGCACGCTCAAACAGCTGTTCGCCCAAGAAAGCCAGGGCTCGGCGCTGCTGCGCGGCAGAGGCGGCGCGGTATGTGCTCCCGGCCTGCGCGGGACTGAGGAACCGGTAGTCCCAGCCCCCCACCAGGGCCACCACGTGCTGCAGCATTTGCGCCCAATGCCGCTGCCCGGCCAAGGCCAAATCTCTGAGGGTGTCCTGCGGCAGTGTGTCATCTGCGATCATGCCCGGCAGGGCTTGAACCAAGCGCCGAACATTGCGGATGCCCAGGCCGCTGGCAGTCACGGCGTCAGCGTCGCCCACAGCCTCGTTGACCACACCATAGTCAAAACGCGCTTGCGGCGGCGTGAAGCGCAGCCAGGGCGTGTCGTTTTGCACTTGCACCCAGCGCCGCAGCGTTGGCAGTTCCGCATCTGCTGAGTCGGCACCTTCCACCGGCGCATAGCCCCAGTGAATGGCAAAGCGGTCATAGGGCCCGATGCGCGGCACCAACAGCGCGGGGTCGATGTGGTCTTCCGGCTGCACCAGGTAGTTGAAGCGCGAGTAGTCCATCACCGAGGGGGTATGCCCCATTTCGCGCAGCCACTGCGGGTCGCGCAGACGCTCCACCGGGTAGGTGGAGCTGGCCTTCATATTGTGTTGCAGGCCCAGCGAGTGGCCGACCTCATGGGTGACCACATAGGCCACCAACTCGCCCATCAACGCATCAGGCAGCGGCAGGTGGCGCGCGCGCGCATCCACGCCACCCACCTGGGCGATGTAGGCCTCGCGCAGGAGCTTGATGAGGTTGTGATAAACGACGATGTTGGCGTTGAGAATTTCCCCGCTGCGTGGGTCAGCCAAATGCGGTCCGTAGGCATTGGGCGTTGGTGAAGGCACCCAGCGAATCACGCTGTAGCGCACATCCTCAGGGTCAAACTCGGGGTCTTGCTCAGCACTGGGATAGGGGCGCGCCTGCACCGCATTGCGAAAGCCCGCCTGTTCGAAGGCCTGATTCCAAGCCTCAATGCCCTGTTTCACGTAGGGCACAAAACGGCTGGGCGTGGCTGGATCGATGTACCAAACAATGGGCTTGATGGGCTCACTCACTGCGGCAGCTGGATCGCGCTTTTCGAGCCGCCACCGCGAGATGTAGGCCACGGTCTCATTGCCCCCAAGCGCTGAGCTGTCAATCCCAGCACGCTTTTCGTAGAAATAGCCCACACGATCATCAAACAGGCGCGGCTGCATGGGCTGGCTGGGCAGACGCACAAAGTTGTAGGCCATGTCCACGGTTGCGCTGCGCGCGGGCTGCGAGCCCGGAGGCGGGGGTGGCAATCCCGGCACATCCGATGCAGGCGCCAGAACATAGGTCTGGGTCGAAGCCACACGCACACTGCCTGCAAACACTTTGACCGGGCCCACATAGCTGCGAGAAGCATCCAGGCTGCTCGCCCTGAGCAAGCCACGGGCACTGAAGTCGCCCACCTCGGTAGTGAACAAACGCGTGGCCTCAAACAGTGGCGCGCCTTGAGGGCTCTGAGCCAGCACATCGAAAGAGGCCAGAACCACGTCGCGTTCCGCGGCCAGGGTATTGGCGCGCAGCGCATGATCGCCGGCGATGTGATAGCTGCTGTTGAGGCGTTGCAGCAGCACGCGGCGACCCACACGCACAAAGCGCACGGCCACACCCTCGATTTGACGCCCCACGTGATCAGCACTGGCGGGCACACCCACCGCATGAGCAGCCATCAGCAGGGGCTCCCCCAGCAGCGCCGGGGGAATCTCCATATAGAGCTTGCCATCACCCTGGTACAAGCACAGCAAACCGCAGGAGCGCACCATGGGGGCAGCCACCAGCTGTGCATAAAGCGGCTGCCCCGCAGGTGATGTTGTCGCGGGTGGTGGTGCAGCAGGTGCGGCCACTGCGCCCGGCGGCTGTGCTGCGGCGGCCCAAAGCTGGGAACTCAACCCCACAGCACAAGCGACGAGCCCCACCCAGCGGCCCAATGACTTCAAAATCATGAAACGTCTCCACACAAAGCGAGATGGGCCGGGTCTGCTGGACTCCGGCCCGAAGGGATGCCACACCTGGGCGGCTCACGCCACCCAGTGGCAGATCAGAAGGCTGCTTTCCAAGTCAGGGTGTAGCGCGCCAGACGCGGATCGACAGCACCGCTGACACCCAAGGCCGAGCTGTTGGAGGGGAGCAGCACCTGCGGCCTTTCGTTGGTGAAGTTGATCAGACCCAAGGTGATGCGGCTATTGCCCAGGCCCCGCGCCAAGGCCCCATCAGGCGTGTGCAGCGTGCCTCGACCAAAGTCGTACCACAGTGCGGCGTTGAACTGCCGGGTGGGCCGATAGGTCTCGGCCAGGGTTGCGTTGACCTTGTAGCTGCCCTGCCAGAGCATGGTGAGGTTGCTACCCAGGCCCGCACGCTGCCAACTCACCGACGCCGTCGCACGGTCTGGACGTGTGGCCGTGGTGACGTTGCTGCTAGGGGCAGCACCGGCAAACGGGACACGCTCGTACACGCGAGTCTGGGTCAGGCCCAACTGGGCGTCCCACTCACCCCAGCTGCTGCGAACGCGGTAACGCAGCCTTGTGTCGAGCCCAGCAGTACGGAAGTAGGCGATGTTCACCGGCAAGCGGTCCACCGCTGTGATCGCGCCAACCTTGTAACCATCCGCCACATCGGCCGCTGTCAGCGCAGCGCGAGTAAATTGCTCCGGGAAGAAATACAGCCGCTCTTGGTCAGACAGCGACGCCACTTGATCTTCCACACGCGACTTCCAGTAATCCATGGACAGCGACAAGCCCTTGAGCGCGGTCCAGGGTGACTCCAGCACCAGCCCGAAATTCTGGTGGCGTGAAGTCTCTGGCTTGAGAGCGGGGTTGCCCTTGGTGGTGCCAACCAAAGCCGTCACCGCTTCATTGTTGCGATAAGGGTCCAGCAAGTCGCTGCTGGGCGGCAATGCCACAGGATCAGTAAAGGCGCCCTGGCGCAGGTCGATGAGTTCAGGAACCTTGTAAGCACTGGAGTGACTGGCGCGCAGCGAGATCCAGCGCACAGGCTGAGCCAAAAGGCTCAGCGCCGGCTTGGTGGCCTGACCAAAATCGCTATAGCGGTCGTGGCGCACAGCGCCGGTCAGGGTCAATGCATGCAGCAGTGACATCGAGTTCCCCACCTTGGGCGACACCAGCGGCACAGACACCTCGGCATAGGCCGAGGTGATGGTGCGCGGCTCTTCAGGCAGCAAGGCTTCGGTGAAGGAGAACAAATTGGTGTAGCTCACGGTCTCACGCCGACGCTCCAGGCCCACCGCGAGATTGATGCTGTCCGAGCCCAGTTTCCACAGCGGCCCGTTGGCACTGGCTTGCATCGTGGTGCTGCGCTGGGAGTCGTCATAGGGCTGGCCTTCAGTGACCAAAGCCTCCAAGCGCCCCGGGGTATTCACTGCCGCACCGCGCCAGCTGTCGTTGAGCACCAGCAGCGGCGGCGTGGCTGCAAATTCTTTGGACAGCGCCGTGCTGTCCAGACGCGCCAAGCTGGAGTTGATGGTGGAACGGCTGTAGGCCTGGGCCAGTTGCAGGTCGTAAACCCATTCGTGCGACAACTCACCACGAGCGCCCACCACGGCGTCGCGGGTGCGGTAGCGGTAGAGGCGTTCGGGCTGACCCAGCTCCCAGAAATACTTGTCCACGATCACCGTGGTCTTGAAGGGGTTGCCCGGGTAGTTGGCCGGCAGGCGCAACGAAGTCACAGTGATGGGGTCGGTGGGCGCCGAGTTCTCCACCCAGCGAGCAGCAAAGCTGCCATACAGCTCCAGGCCCGGGCCATGTTGCCAAGTGGCGTCCAGCGACATGCTGCTGCGGCGCGCGTCGTTGATGGCATTGAGCGTCTGACCACGGTCGTACTGAGGCGTGGCGGCGGCGCCAGCGTAGTCAGCCACCGTGAGGTTTTGCCCTGTGGAGTTGGCAGGAATGTAGGCCACCGAGGTATTTAGGCCAGGCAGATTGCGCCCGTTGGTGGAACGCACGCGCCCACCCACCGGCAGCGTTCGGGTTAGGCCGTTGGCGCCGCCGAATTCCCGCCGGTCGTCGGAGCGCAGCCAGCCACGGTCACGCCGCGCCAAGGCGTTTTGGTCTTCGTATGTCCCCATGGCACGCAAGCTGAAAGCGCCCTGGCGCATGCCATGCGCCAAGCTGATGCGGCCGTTGGAGGCGTCTTTGTTGAAGGTGTTGTCATAGGCTGCCTCCAGCTCAGTGCCGCTGTAGGACTTGCGCGTGATGAGGTTGATGACCCCTCCGACCGCATCAGCGCCATACACGGCGCTGCCGCCGCTGAGCAAAATCTCCACACGCTCGATGGCCGACAGCGGAATGCCCGTGCTTTCGTAGCCCTCACCACCGCTGCGCTGGCCACTGCGCGGCAGGCGCCGCCCGTCCACCAGCACCAGGGTGTTGGCACTGCCAAAACCCCGCAAGTCAAAGAGTTGGCGCCCATCAGGCGTGCTGCCGCTGGAGTTGCCGTTGTTGACGCCCGCAGAACCAACGCCCAGCTGCGGCACCAAAGTGGCCAGATCAGCCAAGGTGGTGGCACCGGAGCGCTCAATATCCTGGCGCGTCAGCGTCAGGACAGGCTGCGCCCCTTGCTCGCCCACAAGGCTGCGCAGGTGCGAACCCGTCACCACCACCTTGTCCAGCAGCTGGAGTTTGCCGGTTTGAGGGTTTTGCCCCAGTTGCTGTTCGCTTTGGGCCTGAGCAGTCAAGGTGGCGCCTGCCAGGAGCAGAGCCAAACAAAGTGGACGCAAACGGGGCGCCCCATCAGAAGAGATTGGATAACTTTTCACGGCGATCGATGACAGTTGAGCGAGGGTAGGCCTGCTTGACGACGCCCCACCAAGGGGGCAGTTCTGCGCACACAGGTTCTGGGCGCGGCTAGGCGCTGAGCGCCCCTTGCCGCGGGCCATATGCTCAAGGCATCGATCAGCTCAAAATGAAAAAACTCCCAAAATTCGCCTCACTTGAGACAACATTTTTCAAGTTACCACCCGAATGAGTGGTTTTAGACAGATCTCTCTACAGCACTCACCAAGACAAACAGTCGAAATGCCGCGGGTTAACCTGAATACTCCAAGCCCCCCAAGGGCGTGTAGGGCCAGATGTCGCCAAACCAGTTGCCACTTTCTGCGCTGCCATTGGGGGACTTCAAGTCGCAGCCAGACCCTCAGTTCAGGCGCACAGGAATGAAGATCTTGTCGCGCCCGCGCTGGATGAGCAGGGCCACAGACTTTTGCGCCTCACCCACGAGCTTGCGCACCTGCTCGAGGCTGTTCACCGGGGTGTTGTTCACCGCCAGCAGCACATCACCAGGGCGCACACCAGCAGCTTCGGCCGGGCCGCCGGCCTCCTCGATCAGCAGGCCTTCGCGCACATTGCCAAGCTGGCGGCGCTCTTCCGGCTGCAAGGGGCGCAGCGCCAGACCCAGGCGGCCTTGCTGGCTGGCGTCACGCTCGCCCTCGGCCTTGGCCTCACGGGCATTGGCATCACCCAGCGTGGCCGTCAGCGTCTCGCGCTTGCCATTGCGCCAGACTTCCAGCGTCACGCGCTCGCCCGGGGCGTAGAGGTCCACCAGGCGCGGCAGATCGGCGCTGCTGGAGATGGCTTCGCCCTTGAGCTTCAAGATCACATCGCCTGAGCGCACGCCGGCCTTGGCGGCGGGGCCGTCGTCCTCCACATTCACCACCAGCGCGCCTTCGGGGCGCTCGAGCTTGAAGGAATCGGCAAAGCTTTGGTTCACCTCTTGCACCAACACACCCAGCTTGGCGTGCTGCACCTTGCCGTGCTTCTCGATTTGCTGGCGAATACGCTGCGCCACCTCGATGGGAATGGCGAAGGACAAGCCCTGGTAGCCGCCAGACATGCTCACGATTTGCGAGTTGATGCCCACCACCTCGCCGCGCGCGTTGAACAGCGGGCCACCGGAGTTGCCGGGGTTGATGGCCACATCGGTCTGGATGAATTGCACGCGGTTTTCTTGCGCCAGCGAGCGGCCTTTGGCGCTGACCACACCGGCGCTGACGCTGTTCTCAAAGCCCAGCGGCGAGCCAATGGCCAGCACCCACTCGCCCACGCGCAGCGCGTCGGTGCTGCCAAAGCGCACGGTGGGCAAGCCCTTGGCTTCGATCTTGATCACGGCCACATCGGTGCGCTTGTCCGCACCCAGCACCTTGGCCTTGTACTCGCGCCGGTCGGTGAGTTTGACCACCACTTCCTTGGCGTCTTGCACCACGTGCGCATTGGTGAGAATCACGCCGTCGGCACTGACGATAAAGCCCGAGCCCTGGCCGCGCGTGGGGGCCTCGCGCTGCGGACCTTGCGGCGGGCCAAAACGGCGGAAGAACTCGTAGAAGGGATCGTCCGGGTCGAGCTGCGGGCCGCCACGCTGGCGCATCGAGCCCGTCACGCTGATGTTCACCACCGCCACGCCTTGGCTGGCGGCGATGCTGGCGAAGTCTGGCAGTGCCACGCCGGGGTTGGTCGTGGGGGTGGCTGGAGCGCTGGGAGCGGGCTTGCTGGGCGCAGGGACCAGCGCGGCTTGAGCGGCGACGGGCGCATCGGATTGCGTTTTGATGGCCGTGGCCTTCATGGCCAGGGCACCGCCGGCGGCACCCAACACCCCAGCTGTGGCCAGGGCCCAAACCACTTTACGTGCAGGAATCATCTTTTCCACCTTCTCCATGGTGAGTTGCTCCAATTGCTCGGGTCGTTGCTCACGACGTGGCAGAGTCTGCGCGCGTCGACTTAGGGGAATCTGAAGGCGCCGCCCCTTGGGCGGTGTTCAACAAAGGCAGACGCAGCTCCAGGCGCAAACCTCCCAGCGCCGTGCTGTGACGCAGCGCCAGGCTGCCGCCGTGCGCCTGCGCCACACGCTGCGCAATGGCCAGCCCCAGCCCGCTGCCGCTGGCTTGCTGAGCCTGAGCGGGGGCGCGGTAGAAGCGGTCAAACACGCGCTCGCGCTCGGCCTCGGCAATGCCTGGGCCATCGTCTTCCAGCACCAGCAAGGCCTCGCCACCCTCGGCCACGAGGCTGAGGTCGGCGCGTTGGCGACCGTATTTGATGGCGTTGTCCAGCACATTGCGCAACAGCATGCGCAGCGCCTGGGGTTGGCCTGCCACGCTCAGGGCGTCACAGCGGCCCAGCCCCAAGTCCAGGCCCCTGTGCTGCGCCAGGGTGCTGGCTTCCACCACCGCCTCGCGGCACAGTGCGTCAAGCGCCAGTGTTTGGGGGCTGCCCAGGGCAGCGCTGTCTTGGCGCGCCAGCGCCAGCAACTGCTCCACCAAGCGCGCGGCGCGGTCTATGCCCTGCCCCAGCCGGTCTTGCGCTGCAGCCTGGCTGGTGGCATCAGCCGCACGGCGCAGGGCTTCGAGCTGCAGCTTCAGCGCCGCCAGGGGGGAGCGCAGCTCGTGCGCGGCGTCCGCCACAAACTGCTGCTGCGCATCAAAGGCTTGCTGCAGGCGTGCCAGCAGCTGGTTGAACTCGCGCACCAGGGGCTGCACCTCGGTGGGCAGCTCGGTGGCATTGACGGGCTCCAGCGCGCCGGGGTGGCGCTGGGCCAGTTCGGCCTGCACACGCGCCACGGGCGCGAGCGAGCGCCCCAGCACCCACCACACCAGGGCGATGAGCAGCGGCAACATCAGCGCAATGGGGGCCACCGTGCGCCAGGCCAGCTGCGTGGCCATGCGCTGGCGCACGGCCAAGTCCTGCGCCACCTGCACCAGTTGCGAGCGCCCCAGCACAGCCAGCACACGGTAGCGCTTGCCCTGCAGCTGCACGGTAGAAAAGCCCAGCACCGCGCGCTGCGGCAGCCAGGCGGGCCCAGCCGTGCGGTAGAGCGGCGTGCCATCCAGCCCCCAGACCTGCACGATCAAGTCCAGGCTTTGCTCGTCGCCCAGCGGCAGGGGCGCGCCCTCGCCCATAGCCGCACGCAGCGTCAGCGCCACCTGCTGCATTTGGTAGTCGAAGATGTCATCGGCTTCAGCCAGCGCGGTGCGGTAGGCGCTGGCCCCTTGGATGACCGCTGCCAGGCCCATGGCCAGGGCCAGAAACAGCATCAAGCGGCTGCGTAGCGAGCTCCCCTGCCGCCTCATTGCACCGCCACCCGGTAGCCCACACCGCGCACGTTCTGGATCAAATCAGCCCCCAGTTTTTTACGCAGGCCGTGGATGTAGACCTCCACGGCGTTGCTTGAGATTTCGTCGTTCCAGCCATAGAGCTTTTCCTCCAGCTGCTGGCGCGACAGCACCACGCCCGGGCGTGCCAGCAGCGGCTCCAGCACCGCCCACTCGCGCGCCGACAAAGTCACCGGCTTGCCCTGCGCACTGCACTCACGCGTGGCGGGGTTGATGCGCACGCCCAGGTGCTCGTACACCGGCTCAGCCCGCCCGGCGGAGCGCCGCAGCAAAGCACGCAGCCGTGCCAGCAACTCATCCAGCTCAAAGGGCTTGAGCACATAGTCGTCCGCCCCCGCGTCCAGGCCCGCCACGCGGTCGGCCAAGGCATCGCGCGCTGTGGCGATGAGCACCGGCACACGCTGCTGGCGCGCGCGCAGCTGGCGCAGCACCGCCATGCCGTCGCAGCCCGGCAAACCCAAGTCAAGGAGCACCAAGTCGTAGTCATGCGCGCGCAGCGCTGCCTGCGCGGCCAAACCCTCACGCACCCAGTCCACGGCATAGCCCTCACCCCGCAGCAAGTCCTGCAGCGGCTCGCCAATCATGGCGTCGTCTTCTACCAATAGCAGTCGCATGGGCTGCATTTTGGGCGAATGCGCAGGCACTCCCTTCACTGCTGCAGTCCGTTGCGCTGTGCGGCAATAGTTGACAGCCGCGCGCCCAGGCACTGTGGCAGTGCAGGACCGCCCACAACACAATCCACTGCCAGGCATTGGCAAGACTTGCCCCAAAACTTTCAGGAGTGCGCCATGGCTCAAGAAGACCTCCAGCTCCACATGACGGTGTTGATGACCCCGGACATGGCTAACTTCGCTGGCAACGTCCACGGCGGCGCAATACTGCGGCTCATGGACCAGGTGGCCTACTCCTGCGCAGCGCGCTACGCCAGCTGCTATGTGGTGACAGCCTCGGTGGACCGCGTGTCGTTTCGACGCCCGGTGCGGGTGGGTGAGCTGGTGACTTTCATGGCCTCGGTGAATTACACCGGGCAGTCCTCCATGGAGGTGGGCATGAAGGTGGTGGCCGAGGAGATTTGCTCACGCACCCAGCACCACTGCAACAGCTCCTACTTCACCATGGTGGCGGTGGACCCATGTGGGCGCCCCGTGCAGGTGCCGCGCCTGGTGCCCGTGACGCTGGAGCAGTGGCGCCGCCACGAAGAGGCGCAAATCCGCCGTCGCCTGAAGTACGAGATGGAGCAGCAGCACAAGGAGCTGATGGCTCAACTCGACGCGCTGCCGCCGGGCAACTACCGCATGTCCTCGGAGGTGGAGTACATGCAAATCGCGTCCTGAAGCCGCTGCAGGCGGCCGTCAGCTCGGTGCCGCGTTGCGCAGCACCGTGGGCTGTGCGTATTCCCGGCCCACCACGGCACGGGCAAAAAGGTAGTTTTCCCGCGCTCGCTCGCTCAGCCCATCGAGCTCTACTTGGCCCTGTGAATCACAGGGAAAGGTCAGGCTGCGACCGCTTTGAAAGAGCGACTCAAAACGCAGCTCAAAGCCCAGAGCCTGAGCTGCGGAAGTCTGCTGTGAAGCCTTGTCCATGGACTTGCTCCTGCCCCAAACACACGGGGCCTGTGCGCACACAGTAGCGCGGCGCGGCCGCCGCTGTGACGCCAATCAACGCTGGTTTTAGGCTGCAGTTGTGCTCACCGGCAGGGCCCCGAACACCTGCAACTCCAGCTCCGCCGGAGCGTTGATGGTGCGAATGTGATGGTAGAGCGCCTGTGCCTCGGCGTAATGGCGGCGCAGGTAGTTCAGCCACTGTTTGAGCCGACCGGCCTGGTGGCGCGCAGCCACCTTGCTGCGCACCTGGGCCCAAAAGCCTTGCATGAGCACCAGCACCTCGGCCCAGCCCAGTGCTTTGGCGCTGCCGCCATGCAGTGCGGCGTGCACGGCCAGCGCGAGCCCGGGGTTAGCCACCATGCCGCGGCCCAGCATGAACGCGTCACAACCCGATTCCGCGCGGCAGCGCAAGGCGTCCTCCACGCTCCAGATTTCGCCATTGGCCACCACAGGCACGGCCACCGCCTCGCGCACCCGGGCAATGCGGTCCCAATACGCCGGCGGCTGGTAGCCCTGGCGCTTGGTGCGCCCATGCACCACCAGCTCACAAGCGCCTGACTGGGTCAAGGCCTGAGCACACTCCAGCATGCGGCCGTGGTCCTCGTTGCCCAGACGCATCTTGGCCGAGACAGGAATGTGCGCAGGCACAGCCCGGCGCACGGCCTGCACGATATGGGCCAGCAGCTCAGGCTCGTCCAGCAGCACGGCACCGCCGCGGTGGCGGTTGACGGTTTTGGCGGGGCAGCCAAAGTTCAGGTCTATGCCCTCGGGATTCAGGCCCGCCAGGCGCGCAGCGTTGTCAGCCAGGCAAGCGGGGTCAGAGCCCAGCAGCTGCGGACGCACAGGCACGCCTGCAGCCGTGCGGCTGCCCGTGCGCAGCTCAGGCACCACGCGCGTGAACACGCGCTGGGGCAGCAACTGATCGGTGATGCGAATGAACTCCGACACACAGCGCTGCACACCGCCCACCCGGGTGAGGGTGTCGCGCAGCATGTGGTCCAGCAGCCCCTCCATGGGCGCCAGCAGAATCATGGGAATAGGCAGTCCTGAGCCGACAAGGGGCGAGAGCATAGCCCAAGCCCGCCTGCGACTTGGGGCAGGCCCACACGAAGGCCAGATGGCGCCAGCGGCGATGAACAGACTCAGCTCGACGGCGCCCCGGGCAGCTCCCGCAGCGTGAGCCACAGCCGCAGGTCGAATTCGAGCTGGGCATAGGCGGGCTCCATGTGGTGGCACAACTGGTAGAAGGCCTTGTTGTGATCCAGCTCGCGCAGATGAGCCAGCTCATGGACCACGATCATGCGCAGGAAGTCGGCTGGGGCCTCCTTGAAGAGCGTGGCCACGCGGATCTCACGCCGCGTCTTGAGCCGACTGCCATGAACCGTGGTGGCACGGGTGTGGGTGCCCAGAGCATGTTGAACCACTTTGAGCTTGGCGTCGTAACTCACACGCGCCAGCGGCTCAGCATTGCGCAGATGGCGTTGCTTGAGTGCCTGGGTGTAGTCAAACAGCGCCTTGTCGCTGCGCACCTCGTGCCCCTGGGGATAGCGCTCGGCCAGGTAGGCCTCCAGGCGTCCGGCCTCGATCAGCCCCTGAACCTGGGCCAGCAAGGCAGACGGATAACCCGCCAGGTATTTGAAGGAGGGCGTCATGGGATCAGGTCGTGCACCGTGCCCACCACCCTGCCCAGCAACACCAGAGTAGCCACCAGCGGCAGAACCATCAGTAAACCGGTGACAAAGGTGCGAAGCAGATGGTGGCGAGCCGAAGCGGCAAGAGTTTGGACCGAGTTCATGGCAGTTCCGAGCGCAAGTCTTAACCCCACAGCGGCGGACAGGCAAGAAAAGCCGGCATCATGCCAGCATGGATGACCACTGCCCCGACCTCTGCGGGACAGACGCCACGGGCCTGGGCCCAGCAGGCGGATTGAAGCTCCGGCCAGAGCCATGAACGAGCGGGGGCATCGTCGCGGCGCACCCTCACTCATCCCCAGCTGCTGTGGACAAGTCCGTGCACAGCCTGCAGACGGCCGCGGCAAGTGCTTGATTTCACGCCACTATCCTGAGCCTGCTAAAAATAGTGGCAGCACCGCTGGCGGCGCCGGTCGCGGGCCTGGGACAATCGACAATCGCACGCTTTGCCCGTCAGACCCTCCCATGCATCGCACCATCTTCAGCACACCACTTGTGAACAGCGCCCTGCGCGCCTTTTCACGCCTGTTTCTCAGGCTGAACGGCTGGACGGTGGAGGGCGCGCTGCCGGCCGATCACCCCAAGTGCGTGCTGATCGCCGCTCCGCACACCAGCAACTGGGATCTTCCGTACACCCTGATGGTGGCCTTTGCGCTGCGACTGAACATCTATTGGCTGGGCAAGCAACAGATCTTCCGCTGGCCTTTTGGTCCGGTGATGCGCTGGCTGGGAGGCATTGCGGTCAACCGCGAGCAATCTACCAATCTGGTGGCGGCCTCGGCCGCGGCCTTGCGGGCGACAGATGGGTCGGTGCAACTGATCGTGCCGCCGGAGGGCACCCGCAGCAAGACCCGCTACTGGAAAACAGGCTTTTACTGGATCGCGCACGAAGCCAAGGTGCCCATCGTGCTGGCCTATATGGACTATGCGCACAAGCGCAGCGGCCTAGGGCCGGTGTTCCAGCCCAGCGGCGACATCGAGGCCGACATGGCCGAGATCAAGCGCTTTTATGCCCCCTTCAAGGGCAAGCACCACGATCAGTTCGACCACCAATGAGCCCCCCGCCCCATAGTCCTCGCCAGGACCCGCTGCACGGCATGACGCTGGAAGCCATCGTGACCGCCCTGGTGGCCTACTTCGGTTGGGCTGAGCTGGGGCAGCGCATCGCCATTCGCTGCTTTCAGAGCGACCCCAGCGTGGCCTCCAGCCTGAAGTTCCTGCGCAAGACCCCCTGGGCCCGCGCCAAGGTGGAGAGCCTGTACCTCTACATGAAACGCCAGCAGCGCGACCGTCAGTCCAGGAAAGCCACTTGACCTCGTCGGCAAGTTTTTCATCAGCCCCTCCTTGGGCTGTTGCTTGCGCACGAAGGCAGCGGCGTCGTTAGATCACTAGGCCGCTGCGGCCGGCCCCAGAGGGCATGAACTCAGCGCTGGGGCTCGGGAAGCTCGATCTTGACTTCCAGCACTTCCAGGTTGTCTTGGCGCTCCATGTGCACCTTGATGTCGTCCGGGTTGATCGTCACGTACTTGGAGATCACCGCCACCAGCTCGCGCTGCAGCTGGGGCAGGTAGTCGGGGCTGGCACTGCGCCCGGTACGCTCGTGGGCAAGAATCAGCTGCAGCCGCTCCTTGGCCACGCTGGCGGTTTTCTTCTTCTCACCCAAAAAGAAGGACAGGAATCCCATGTTCACTCCCTCCAGGCTCAGCGGCCGAACAGCCGCTTGAAGAAGCCAGGCTTTTCAGCCTCGATGAAACGCATGGGTTTTTCCTCCCCCAAAAAGCGCGCCACCACATCGGCATAGGCCTCGGCCACGTCGCTGCCCTTCATGTGGATGGCGGGCACGCCCTGGTTGGAAGCCTGCAGCACGGATTCACTCTCGGGAATGACGCCGATGAGCGGTGTGCGCAGGATATCGTGGATGTCCTCCAACGACAGCATTTGTCCGCCCTCAACCCGATTGGGGTTGTAACGCGTGATGAGCAGGTGTTCCTTCACCGGATCGAGCCCGTCGATGGCGCGCCGCGTCTTGCTGTTGAGCATGCCCAGGATGCGGTCGGAATCGCGCACCGAAGACACCTCGGGGTTGGTCACCACCAGCGCCTCGTCGGCGTAGTGCATGGCCATGAGCGCGCCGGTCTCAATGCCTGCGGGGCTGTCGCAGATGATGTAGTCAAAGCCCATTTCCTTGAGCTCGATGAGCACGCGCTCCACACCCTCTTGCTTGAGGGCGTCCTTGTCGCGCGTCTGCGAAGCGGCCAGGATGTAGAGCTTGTCGAGCTGCTTGTCTTTGATCAGCGCCTGGCTGAGCTTGATCTCATCGTTGATGACGTTGATGAGGTCATACACCACGCGGCGCTCCACGCCCATGATCAGATCAAGATTGCGCAGGCCCACGTCGAAGTCGATCACGCAGGTTTTGTAGCCGCGCAGGGCCAAACCGGTTGCAAAGCTGGCGCTGGTGGTGGTCTTGCCCACACCGCCCTTGCCCGATGTCACCACGACAATCTTGGTCATCGATGCGTTCCTTTCTGAGTCTGAATTTGCGTTTCATCGGGCACGCGCGGGTCGCGTGCCAATACTTTCAAAGTCCCAGGGCTTCCATGACCAGCTTTTCGCCGTCCAGACGCACCTGAGCCGCCTTACCCGCCACTGCCGCTGGCAATGGGTGTTCCGAGGTGCGGTAGATGCCGGCAATCGACAGCAACTCCGCCTCCAAGCAGGTGGCAAAAATCCGCGCACCTGTGTAACCGCGAGCCCCTGCAATGGCCTTGCCGCGCAAGGGCGCGTAGACATGGATGCTGCCGTCAGCAATCACCTCCGCGCCGTTGTTCACCGCCGCGAGCAGCACCAGATCCGCCCCCTTGGCATAGACCTGCTGGCCCGAGCGCAGAGGCTTGTCAACAATCACTGTGTTGGCGGCGGCGGGCACTTCGCGCTCCACCACGACCTCGCGCACCACTTCACGCACCACCTCGCGCACGGGCTCAGCGGTGTTGGCGCGCTGCGGGGCGGCCGCATCCAGCGAATCCGCCAGCCCCAAATCCAGGGCAGCTTGCAGCTCCGCGGCCGTGCCGCCTTGCACGCCCACGGGCTGCAGGCGGTAGCGCCTGAGCAGCTGCAGCAAGGCTTGCAGGTCAACACGGCTGACATCACGCGGAGCGCTGGGGAGCTGAGAAAAATCGATCAGCACCGGGTCATGATGGAAAGCATCGGGCGTGGCCGCCAGGGTGGCCTCCAGCGCCGGCCCCCAGGACTCGGATTCTTGCTGCTTGAGCACCAAGGACAGCAGACTCAGCGACGCGCTTTTGAAGTCAAAGGAATCTTGGGCGCGTGGCGCGGGCTTGCCGGACATGGGCATGAGCAAAGCTCTGTGTTGGAAGAATGTTTCAGATTTTAGCGGGCGCATCTGCCACATCTGCTCGGGCTTGCTCTGCGTTGCTCAGAGCGCAAATTGCGCGGGTTTTTCCCGCCAGATCCTCGTTTTAGACGATGTCCACGGGGTCGCATGTCTTGACTTATCCCCATTGCAGCGCCACCGACCCTCCTCCGGTCTCGCTGCTGCATCGCAGCTGAAGGAAAACCCGAAATCTCTCTAAGTGGTTGATTTATATAGACGAAGAAGTGCTGCCCAGAAATGAAGCAGCTTAAGGCAATGCCCCTATCCAAGCGGGTTTGGGGGCTTGCCAGCATGGTTTCCCACAAAGTTATCCACAGATGCAGTGGACAGCTTCCCCAGCCCTTCCAAATCAGCCACTTAGCGTCATTGGTGAGGATGCACTTGAAGAACAACGCCTATCTTTGACCCCATTTCTTACCTTTGAGGCCCGCAGCCGTCTGCGCGATGAGGCAGCTCGGTGCAGTGCAACAGCAACTAAAATCCGCCCCTTCGCCCCGAATTCGATTTCCCCGGGGCCACCAGCCTCAGCACCCGCCATGACACGCAAGCTCTTCGTTACCACTGCCCTGCCCTACGCCAACGCCAACTTCCACATTGGCCACATGATGGAGTACACGCAGGCCGACATCTGGGTGCGCTACCAGCGCATGCAGGGCCACGAAGTTCATTTCGTCTGTGCTGACGATGCCCACGGCGCGCCCATCATGATTGCGGCTGAAAAAGCCGGCAAAACACCGCAGCAGTTTGTGGCCGACATCGCCGCCGGGCGCCAGCAGTACCTCGACGGCTTTCACATCCGCTTTGACAACTGGCACTCCACCGACGGCGCCGAAAACCACGAGCTCTCCAAAGCCATCTACGTGGCGCTGCGCGAGCAGGGTTTGATTGAGGTGCGCACCATCGAGCAGTTCTTCGACCCCCAAAAGGCGATGTTCCTGCCCGACCGTTTCATCAAGGGCGAGTGCCCCAAGTGCGGCGCCAAAGACCAGTACGGTGACTCCTGCGAGTCCTGCGGTGCGGTCTACACCCCCACCGAGCTGAAAAACCCCTTCTCCGTGCTGAGCGGCGCCACGCCCGTGCTCAAAAGCTCGGAGCACTATTTCTTCAGGCTCTCAGACCCGCGTTGCATTGAGTTCCTGCAGCAGTGGACGCACAGCAGCGGACGGCTGCAGCCCGAGGTGCTGAACAAGATCAAAGAGTGGTTTACCAAGGACGAGGAAGGCAACGGCGGCCTGGGCGACTGGGACATCAGCCGCGATGCGCCCTACTTTGGCATCGAAATTCCTGATGCGCCGGGCAAGTACTTCTACGTCTGGCTGGATGCGCCCGTGGGCTACCTGGCCTCGCTCAAAAACTACTTTGCCAAGACCGGCCGCGACTTCGACGCCTTCCTGGCCGACCCGACCGTGGAGCAAATCCACTTCATCGGCAAAGACATCACCTATTTCCACACCCTGTTCTGGCCGGCCATGCTGCACTTCAGCGGCCGCAAAACGCCCGACCGCGTCTATGTGCACGGCTTCCTGACCGTCAACGGCGGCGAGAAGATGAGCAAGAGCCGCGGCACCGGCCTGGACCCGCTCAAATACCTGCAGCTGGGCATGAACCCCGAGTGGCTGCGCTACTACCTGGCGGCCAAACTCAACAACCGCGTGGAAGACCTGGACTTCAACCCCGAGGACTTTGTGGCCCGGGTGAACTCAGACTTGGTGGGCAAGTACATCAACATCGCCAGCCGCGCCGCGGGTTTTCTGAGCAAGCGCTTTGAAGGCCGACTGGCCGCTGAGCTGGGCAGCGATGGCGAGGCGCTCTTGACGGCGCTGCGTGCCGCAGCTGCGCCACTGGCCGAGCTCTACGACGGGCGCGAATTCGGCAAGGCCCTGCGCGAAATCATGCTGCTGGCCGACCGCGTGAACGAGTACGTGGACCAGAACAAGCCCTGGGAGTTGGCCAAGCTGGAAGGTCAGGGGCAGCGCCTGCAGCAGACCTGCAGCGTGTGCATCGAAGCCTTCCGCGTGCTGTCCATCTACCTCAAGCCCGTGCTGCCAGCCTTGGTAGGCAAGGTCGAGACCTTCTTGAAGGTGGCGCCCCTGCAGTTCTCTGACGCTCAAAACGCCCTGGGCGCGCACCAAATCGGCACTTACGAGCACCTGATGCAGCGCGTGGACCCGCAGCTGCTGGAGGCCCTGTTCGAGCCGCCCGCACCGCCCAAGGTGGTGCCCGGTGGTGAAGAGCTGGCGCCGGAGATCAAGATCGACGACTTCGCCAAGGTGGACCTGCGCGTGGCTAAAATCGTCAAGGCCGAGCATGTCGAAGGCTCTGACAAGCTGCTGCGCCTGACACTGGATGTGGGCGAAGGCCGCCTGCGCAACGTCTTCAGCGGCATCAAGAGCGCCTACAAGCCCGAACAGCTCGAAGGCAAGCTCACCGTCATGGTGGCCAATCTGGCTCCGCGCAAGATGAAGTTCGGGCTGAGCGAAGGCATGGTGCTGGCCGCCAGCCACGCCGATGAAAGCGCGCACCCGGGCATATTTGTGCTGGAACCCTTCCCTGGCGCCCAACCGGGCATGCGCGTGCGCTAAAGCCACCACAGGCCCACACGTAAAATCGCCCCAAACCCAACCACACGCAGCCGCCGCGCCGCCACGACCATGCCTTTGTTCTGGAAACCCTATCAGTCTGATGTCACGCAGTTCATCGAGCAGCTCAAAGCCCAGCGCCCGACGCTGGAGCAAGAGCAGCGCGAAGGGCGCGCGCTGCTGTGGGACAAGCCGGTGGACCGCCAGGCGCAAGCGGAGTTCCGCACCGCCCGCGTGGCCCAGCAACCCTATGTCTACCAGAACAAGGTAGGCTGAGGCGATTGCCCGGCGCCACACAGCCCATGAGCACAGAGCTCACGCCCGGCGCCCCCCAAGAGCTGGCTTTGCCGCAAAGCGAGGCCAGCGACTTGCCCGAGGTCGTCGACGGAGTGGCTGTGGCGCGGCTCTATGGCGAGCCGCTCTTCAAGCTGCCCCAGGACCTCTACATCCCGCCCGACGCGCTGGAGGTCTTTCTCGAGGCCTTCCAGGGCCCGCTGGATTTGCTGCTCTACCTCATCCGGCGCCAGAACTTCAACATTCTGGACATTCCCCTGGCCGAGGTGACGCAGCAGTACCTGAGCTACGTCGAGCAAATCCGCCGCCACAACTTGGAGCTGGCCAGCGAGTACCTGCTCATGGCGGCCATGCTCATCGAAATCAAATCGCGCATGCTGCTGCCGCCCAAGAAGGCGGACCCCAACAGCGAGCCCGAAGACCCGCGCGCCGAACTCGTGCGGCGGCTTTTGGAGTACGAAAAAATCAAGCTTGCGGCGCGGCGCTTGGATGAGCTGCCGGTGCTGGGGCGCGATTTTTTGCGCGCGCAAATTCACATTGAACAGTCGCTCACGCCGCGCCTGCCCGAGGTCAGTGCAGACGATCTGCGCGCGGTCTGGGCCGACATGATGCGCCGGGCCCAACTCAAGCAGCACCACAAAATCTCGCGCGAGCAGCTCTCGGTGCGCGAGTACATGAGCCACCTGCTGCGACGCCTGCAGGGCCAGCGCTATGTGGAGTTCGAAGACTTGTTTGAGCTCGACCGCGGTCCGCAGGTGCTGGTGGTGAGCTTTATTGCCATGCTGGAGCTGGCTCGCGAACGCTTGGTGGAGATCACCCAAGCCGAGGCCTTTGCGCCGATCTACGTGCGGCTGGCCTACACACCCGCTTGAAGCCGAGGCAGGGCTTGCGGCCCCGCTTGGTGGGTTTTAGCGCACCATCGCACTCAAGACACCGCTGGCTTGGCGCTGCTGCGCCATCTGCCCCACAGCCAGCACAGCCTGCGTGCGCGAGTTCACACCCAGCACTTTGAGCACTGCGGCCACATGGTCCTTGACGGTTTCCACCGAGACATTGAGGTCGCGTGCAATGGCCTTGTTGGACTTGCCCTGCAGCAAGCGGGCCAGCACATCGGTCTGGCGCGGGGTGAGCTGCAGGCCTTCGAGCCCGGGCATGACTTGATGCGGGCTTTGCGAGGCCAGGGCCTGCACCGACGCAATGCCGCGCGCCACCACCGAGGCACCTGCATAGGCCGGTGGTGGGTCTTCGCTGCTGAGCGACATGGGCGGCACGTAAATGCCGCCAGACATCACCAAGCGCAGCGCCTGAGCCAGCACCTCGTTGCTGGTGCGCTTGGGCACAAAGCCCATGGCGCCTTGGTCGATGGCGCGAATGACATCGCTGGCGCGGTCTGAGGCAGAAATCACCACCACGGGCATGTCGGGGTATTTCTGGCGCAATTCGGTCAGAACATCAAATCCATTGGCGTCGCCCAGCTGCAAGTCCAGCAGCACCAGATCGAACGCGGCCTGTTCGGCCAGCACTTGACGTGCGTGATCGGCGGTTTCGACCCCCAGCACTTCCACGCTGGACTCCAGGCTCTGAATCAGCGACCGCAAGGCCGCCAAAATCAGCGGATGATCGTCAACCAGCAACACCCTCATGGGGACTCCTATCACTTGTTTGCAATTGGCGGGAGATGATGACGGCAAGCGGCACATACCCACGCGCGTACTGCGGTCAATCATAGAGCGCGGCCCACGCCTCTGAATACGCCCCCAAAGGGTGGGCGAACGGCCCTGTCTTGCGCGGTCTGCAGCGACAATACCGCCATGTTTGCCCCCTCTCAAATTGACGTGCGCCGTTTCTTTTGCGGCACCTACCGCAAGTGGCGCGACGCCCTGCCCCTGACCCCCATGGAAGCCCTGGCAGCGACTTGGATTGAGGCGCACCCCGAGTACCACGCTGAGTTGGCCGATGAAGAGGCGGCGGTGGGCGCGGTCTACCAAGTCGAAGACGGACGCAGCAACCCGTTTTTGCATATCGGCATGCACCTGAGCCTGACCGAGCAGCACCAGATCGACCAACCGCGCGGCGTGCGTCAGGCGCTGGACTTGTTGGCGGCCAAGCTCTCCTCCCAGCACGAAGCTCACCATGTGGCCATGGAATGCCTGGGGGAGATGTTGTGGGAGTCGCAGCGCAGCGGCCTGCCGCCCGATGGGCACGCCTACTTGGACCGGCTGCGCCAGCGCGCCACGCGCTGAGCGCAAAGCAAAAAGGCGGCCTCTGGGGCCGCCTTTTTGCTGCGCATGGCGTTCAAGCTTGGATGGAGTTGCCCAAAGAGTTTTTACGCTCTGCCTTGCCTTGGGCCGAGTAAAGCCCAGCCTGGGTATCGGGCATGAGCACGTCAATGGCCCGGTCCAGCGCAGCAGTGGCGCGGGCCAGAGACTCCCGCTGTGCCGCCACATGGCCACCGGCTTGCATCAAACGGTTGCGCAGACCCGGTGGCACTTCGCCGCTGCGCGCAGCGGTGGTGAAACGGTCGATGGCATGCGCCAGCGCCAGGTGCAGCGCCGCGGCGTGCGCTTCAATGGCTTGAGAGTCGCGGCGCAGCAGCGCTTCCCCGAGCTGGCTAAGGCAGCTCTCCACCTCGACCAGGGGCTTTTCCAGCTCCTGCGTCAGCAGGTCGAACGGGTCCTTGGAGACAGACATGGGGGCCTCACCTCAAATCAGTGAGATTGACCCGACGAAGTTGTCGAGCCAGAGCCCGACCTTGCCAGCATCTCTTGCACATTGGCAAGTAGCTTGTCGGCAATGGCCTCGGCGTTGACCGTGAATTTTCCATCTGCAATCGCTTGCGATATGCGCTTGACCTTCTCGGCATCAAAGGAGGACTCGTCGCGCCCGCCCGCCAACAGCTCCGAGGCCTGGGGCGATAGCGCCACTTGCGCGCTTTGAGTTCCTTCAGCGGCCTTGGCCCCGGCTGGGGCGGCAGACTTACCTTGGGCGCCCTGTGTGGTGCGCTCCGCGGTGGCCTGCTTGTAGGCTTGCAGTTCAGGGTTGTGACCGATTTTCATGGCTTCTCTCCAAGGGGCCTCCGGCAGAGGCCCGCCTCGCATTGTTCGGTATTTCGGCGTGTGAGCGCTGAACTTGAGAAGTATTTTTCGAGACGACGAGCGGTCATGGCATCTCCACCAATCTTTGCCCTACAGCACGGCCTTGCACCACGCGCCCTGCGTCAGTGCGCACCCGCACATCTTGCCCATCCAAGCCCGGACCCAGCGCCTGCCCCTCGGTGTCCACGGTGAATCCGGGGCCTTGGGTGCGCACATTGACACGCTCACCCGTGGCGAACCACTGCAGGCGTTTGAGATCATCCTGACGCAAGGCTTCGCCCTGCGCCAAAGGACGCTGCAGCACACGCCCCAAGGGCACGGTGGCTGCGGCAATTGCGTTGCTGGTCCCGTCTGCAATATCGACTTCGGCCAGCTTCAGCATGTCTTGAGTCAGCGCCGTGCCCATGGGCAGAGGCTGGGCAGCCACCCAGGCCTGAGCCCACACGCGCACCTGCAGCGGCAGCGTCACGCTCCAGCGCTTGGGGCCCTGCAAGCAGCGCAGCCCGATGCGGGTGCGGCCCCACATGCGCAGGCCCGGCGGCATAAAGGGCTCCACCTGCTGGCAGGGCGCCAGTTGCAGGCGGGGGTCTAGCGCGCCAATTTCCACAGCCAGGCGTGCCGAGGCAGGCAGCCCCTGCTGCGCCGAGCTTTGTGCCAGCTGCTGCAACTGCTGTTGCCAGGCTTGGGGCGTGTTGTCTTGCGCATGAGCGCCACTGAGGGCAGCCAAGCCAGCAGCCAGCAGCCCACGACGCAACGCCGCAAACGTGCTGCGGTGCTGTGGGCGGGGGGTGCGACGGTCTGACATGGCTGCCAATGTAGGCGGCCCGGACATGCAGCAGCCGCGGGAATTGCACGGCAAAGCCCATGTTTATTCCCCTCATGTTTGGACGACTGCCTTCCCACAATGCCGTCACCTGCCCATGGTTTGCGAGCAGGTGGAGCCCAGCATGATCAACCGCCTCACCGATGCGCTGAACTTTCAAGCCCAGGCGCTAACGCTGCGCGCTGAGCGCCAGCGGCTGCTGGCCAGCAATATTGCCAACGCCGACACGCCCGGCTACCAAGCCCGCGACATGGACTTCTCGCGTGCTCTGCGCGAAGCCACCGGGCAGCTGCCCACCGCAGGTGCCCTGGCCACCACGCAAAGCGCGCACATGGCGCCTGAGTTTCCACTGGGTAGCGCACGCAGCGAAGAAGGCTTGCTGTGGTCACGCAGTGCTCAAACCAATCTCGACAGCAATGGCGTGGACATGGATAGGGAGCGCGCCAGTTTTGCGGACAACACCGTGAAATATGAAGCCACGCTGCGCTTTTTGAACGGCAGCGTGCGCACCACGCTGGACGCGATGAAGTCGCCCAACTCGCCCTGATGCACTGCCCAGCGCTTGAGCGCCTAAGGAGCCCTCCATGTCCATGTTCAGAATCTTTAACATCTCTGGCAGCGCCGTCAGCGCGCAAAGCCAGCGCCTCAACGTGGTGGCCTCCAACCTGGCCAACGTCGACACCGTGGCCGGCCCCGATGGCCAGCCCTACAAGGCGCGGCAGGTGGTGTTTCAAACCCAGCTCATGGGTGCCAAAGACGACATCACCGCCTCAGGCGTGCGCGTGGCTGGGGTTCGCGAAGACCAAACCCCGGCACGGCGCGTGCACGACCCGCGCCACCCGCAGGCCGACGCTGAGGGCTATGTGACCTACAGCAATGTGAGCTCGGTCGAGGAGATGGTCAACATGATCAGCGCCTCGCGCTCCTACCAAAACAACCTGGAAGTGATGGGTACGGCCAAGTCGCTGCTGCTCAAAACGCTGCAACTGGGTCAATCCTGACTCGCACACCTGAGGCCCACACATCATGGACTACTCCACCATCAACGCCACGCAAAGCAGTGCCGCGTCCGCCAGCTCGGGCGCCAAGCTGCAGCAAGGCGCGGCAGACACGCAGGACCGCTTTCTCAAGCTGCTCATGGCGCAGATGAAGAACCAGGACCCGCTCAACCCCATGGACAACGCACAGGTGACGACGCAGCTGGCGCAGATCCAGACCGTCACCGGCGTGGGCACGCTCAACACCAGCATCCAGACCCTCACCACGCAGATGAGCCAAATGCAGGCGCTGCAAAACGTAGCTTTGGTGGGCCGCGATGTGACGGTGGCCAGCAATGCCGTGGTGGTCAAAGACGGCCAGGCGCAGCTGCAGTTCGATCTCGCCAGCAAGGCCGACAAGGTGAAGGTCGAAGTGCTCACCAGCAGCGGCGGCGTGCTGGACTCCATCGATGTAGGCGCCAGCGGCGCGGGGCGCCAGTCCATCACCTGGGATGCCCAAAAAGCTGCGGGCCTGAGCGGGCTGCAATTCCGCGTCACCGCCACCAGCGGCAGCACCAAGGTCGACGCCACCGAGCTGGCGCGCGACACCGTCTCGGCGCTCAACACCTCCGGCACGGGCTTGCAGCTGCAGCTCAAAAACCTCGGCAGCGTCGACTACACCAAGATTTACGCCGTCAACTGACCTCCCCCATTTCAGCCGCCTGACCAGGCGATTTGTAAGGACTCGACATGAGCTTTCAACAAGGTCTCTCCGGACTCAACGCCTCCAGCAAAAGCCTGGAGGTGATTGGCAACAACATCGCCAACTCCAGCACCTACGGCGCCAAAAGCTCGCGGGCGGAGTTCTCCGATGTCTACGCCACTGCGCTCAATGGGGCTGGCAGCAACCCTGTGGGCATTGGCGTGCGCATCGCGGCGGTGGCCCAGCAGTTCACCCAGGGCAATATCAGCATCACCGAAAACCCCATGGACCTGGCCATCAACGGCGCGGGCTTTTTTCAGGTGACTGACGGTGCCAACCCCGTGGTCTATACCCGCAACGGCCAGTTCAAGGTGGACCGCGACGGCTACATCGTCAACAACGATGCGCTGCGTCTGTTGGGCTACCCGGCCGATGTCACCGGCGTGATTCAACCCGGCCTGGCCCAGCCCCTGCGCCTGCCCACTGGCGGCATTGAACCCAAGCAAAGCAGCACGCTGAACATGGAGTTCAACCTGGACTCCCGCGCCAAGCCCACAGCGCCCTATGTGCTGGACAACGCCACCGTACCGCCCAGCAAGGTGGACCAGCCGGGCATGACGCTCAACGACCCCAAGACCTACAACAACGCCACCTCCATGACCATCTACGACGCCAAGGGGCAACCCATCGCGTTGACGGTCTACTTCCAGCGCACCAACGAAACCCTGCCCGACGCCAACGGCCAGCCACAAACGCAGTACCGCGTGTTCGTCACCGCCAACGGCAAGCCGCTGGAGTACGACGCCCAGGGCAATGACATCACCCCGCTGGACCCCAACAACCCCCAGCAGCCCTACACCACCATGCTGTTCCCAGTCAGCGGTGGGCGGCCCAACTTCCCGGGGCCGAATGATTTCTTGAATCTGAAAATTCCCGGCAGCGTCAACGCCGCCGGTGCCCCTACCCTGCCCATTCCTGCGCCACCAGCCGACTCCAGCGACCCCACCGTCAAAGGCATCACGCTGGACCTGCGCAGCGCCACGGAAAACGGCTCCAGCTTTGGCGTGACCAACCTCAAGCAAGACGGCTATGCGCCGGGTCAGCTGGTGGGCATCAAGATTGAGAGCTCGGGGGTCGTGACGGCGCGCTACTCCAACGGCGAATCCAAACCCGCTGGGCAGCTGGAGCTGGCCACCTTCCGCAACCCACAAGGACTGCAACCCTTGGGTGGCAACATCTGGGCGCGCACCAACACCTCGGGCGACCCCATCGTCGGCGGGCCTGGCGAGGGCAATATGGGCAAGCTGCAATCGGGCTCGCTGGAGGACTCGAACGTGGACCTGACCTCCGAGCTGGTGAATATGGTCACCGCACAGCGCGTCTACCAAGCCAATGCCCAGACCATCAAGACCCAGGACCAGGTGCTGCAAACCCTGGTGAACCTGCGCTGATAGCGCCAAGGTCAGGCCCATAAAGGGGGTTCCGCATGGACCGCATGATCTACCTCTCGATGGCGGGCGCCAAAGCCGCCATGCAGCGCCAGGACGTGTTGTCCAACAACCTGGCCAATGTCTCCACCAATGGCTTTCGCGCCGAGCTGGCGGCCTTTCGCGCCGTGCCGGTGCGGGGCGACGGCGCCAGCACGCGGGCCTATGCGCTGGAGACCACCATCGGCTACTCCGACGCGCCGGGTGTGATCACCAACACCGCACGCAACCTGGACGTGGCCATGAAGGGCAACGCCTGGCTCAGCGTGCAGGCGCTGGACGGCACGCAGGCCTACACCAAGGCTGGCAGCATGGACGTCAACGCCGAAGGGCTGCTGGTGCTGCGCAACGGCCTGCCCGTGCTGGGCGACGGGGGCCCCATCAACATTCCCGCCGGTGCGGAGGTGCAAGTCGGCGCGGACGGCACGGTGACAGCACGCAAGGGCAATGAGCGCCCCGCCAACGTCGGGCGCATCAAGCTCGTGACCCCCGAAGCACCGCTGCAGCGCGGCCCCGACGGCTTGTTCCGTGCCGCCGACGGCAACGAACTGCCCGCTGACGCCACCGCGCGCTTGCAAGACGGCGCGCTGGAAGGCTCCAACGTCAGCGCAGTCGACGCCATGGTCTCCATGATCTCCGCCGCACGCCAGTTCGAGCAGCAAATGAAGCTGCTGCAAATTTCCCAGACCCAGGCGCAAAACGCCGCCAAGCTGCTCGCGCCGAGCTGACCCCTGCTGGAGAACACACCATGATCCGCTCGCTCTGGATTGCCAAAACCGGCATGGAAGCCCAGCAAACCCAGCTGGACACCATCTCGCACAACCTCTCCAACGTCTCGACCAACGGCTACAAGCGCTCGCATGCCGTGTTCGAAGACTTGATCTATCAAAACCTGCGCCAAAGCGGCGGCGCCACCACCGAACAAACCCAGCTGCCCACGGGCTTGCAAATGGGTCTGGGCGTGCGGCCCGTGGCCACCTCGCGCATCTTCAGCCAAGGCAATCTGCAGCAGACCACCAACAACCTGGACATGGCCGTCAAAGGCAATGGCTTTTTCCAGATCCAGATGCCCGACGGCACCACCGCCTACACGCGTGACGGGGCCTTCCAGCTCAACGCGGGCGGGCAGATCGTGACCAACAACGGCTACACCCTGCTGCCCGGCATCGTGGTGCCACCGGACACCAAAAGCCTGACCATCAGCCAAGACGGCATCGTCACCGTCACGGTGGGCACCAACCCCGCACCGCAGCAGCTGGGTCAGTTGCAGTTGGCCAGCTTCATCAACCCCGCCGGGCTGGAGCCGCTGGGGCAAAACCTGTTTGCGGAAACCGTGTCGTCCGGCACCCCCAACGCCGGCGCCCCCATGGCCAACGGCCTGGGCGGCCTGCAGCAAGGTTTTCTGGAAACCTCAAACGTGAATGTGGTCGAAGAGCTGGTGTCCATGATCCAGACCCAGCGCGCCTACGAGCTCAACTCCAAGGCCGTGCAGACCTCGGACCAAATGCTGCAAAAACTCGCCCAGCTCTAAGCCCAAGCCATGCGCCGCATTGCCCGCTTTCTCAGCACCACCGCGCCCTGTCTGGCTCTGGCTAGTCTCTTGGGCGCGTGCTCGGCCCTCTACCAACAGCCGCGTGTGGAGCTGGACCCGCCGCCGGTGGTCAACCCACCGCAGCAGCCCACACAAACCACGGCCAACGGCGCCATCTACCAAGCCAGCAGCTACCGCCCGCTGTTTGAAGACCACCGCGCACGCCTGGTGGGCGATGTGATCACGATTCAAATCGTCGAGCGCGTCACGGCCTCGCAGTCCAGCTCCAGCGAGCTGAACAAAAAGGGTGAAGTCGCCTTGGGTGTTTCTGCCATTCCGGGCATTGCCGCCAACTCCTTCACCGGCGGCCGCTTGGATCTGACGGGCAGCAACAACGCCAAAAACAGCGGCAAGGGCAGCAACGAGAACACCAACAACTTCTCCGGCACCATCACCGCTGTGGTGGTGGCCGTGCTGCCCAATGGGCACTTGCTCATCAGTGGCGAGAAGCAAATCGGCGTGAACCACAACGTCGACGTGCTGCGCTTCTCCGGCCAGGTCGACCCGCGCACCATTGCCGCTGGAAACACCGTGCCCTCGGCCTCCGTGGCCAATGTGCGCATTGAACAGCGTGGCCGCGGCGCCACCGCCGACAGCCATTCAATTGGCTGGCTCTCCCGCTTCTTTTTGAATCTTTCGCCGATCTAAAGATTCTCACAATCGGTCCGAGCGCGCCGCTGGGCGGCAACAAGGGCAACACAGCTGCCCCCCAAAGCCCCAGCTCAACGGTGCAACGCCTCTGCCCTGGACCGATATGCCACACCGCCACACCGCCTTTGCCAGCCGCCTTCGCCTCCGCCTGAACTGGCTGTGGCGCACACCGCAGGCGTTGAGCCTGCTCATGCTGGTGCTGGCCTTCACGCTGGTGCTGGGCGATGCGGCCCAGGCCGGCACCCGCATCAAAGACGTGGCCGCCCTGCAAGGCGTGCGCAGCAACACCCTGACGGGCTACGGGCTCATCGTGGGGCTTGACGGCACCGGGGACCAAACCACGCAAAGCCCCTTCACCGGGCAAAGCCTGGCGGCCATGCTGCAGCAGTTTGGCGTGACCCTGCCCCCAGGGGTGGCCATGCAGCCGCGCAATGTGGCCGCGGTCATGGTCACCGCACAGCTGCCGGCTTTTGCGCAGCCTGGGCAATCGCTGGATGTGGTGGTGGCCTCGCTGGGCAACTCCAAGAGCTTGCGCGGCGGCACCCTGGTCACCACGCCGCTCAAAGGCGCGGACGGGCAAATCTACGCCCTGGCCCAAGGCAATGTGCTGGTGGGCGGCGCAGGCGCCTCGGCGGGCGGCTCCAAAGTTCAGATCAACCACCTCAGCGCCGGGCGCATTCCCGGTGGCGCTTCTGTAGAGCGCAGCGTGCCCACGGCCGCGCTGCAGCAAGGCGAGCATGTGCAGCTGGACCTCAACGCCAGCGATTTCGGCACCGCGCGTGCCGTGGCGCGCGCCATCAACCGTGCCAAAGGCGAAGGCACAGCTCAAGCGCTAGATGGTCGCGTGGTGCGCGTGCGTGCGCCCACGGCTCCGGACGCGCGCGTGGCCTTTTTGGCCGACATGGAAAACCTGCCACTGGAGCTGGAGCAGCCCGCGGCCAAGGTGGTCATCAACGCCCGCACAGGCTCCATCGTCATGAACCAGACCGTGACCGTGGCGCCCTGCGCCGTGGCCCACGGCAACCTGGCCGTCACCATCAACAGCACGCCCCAGGTCAGCCAGCCCAACGCCTTGTCCGGTGGGCAGACCACGGTCACGGAGAAGGCCGACATCTCCATCAGCCAGCAGCCCGGCACGCTCATCCAGATGCCTGCCGGCACCAAGCTGGCCGATGTGGTCAAGGCCCTCAACGCCATGGGCGCCACGCCGCAGGATTTGCTCGCGATCTTGCAGGCCATGAAGAGCGCGGGCGCATTGCAGGCAGAACTTGAGGTGATCTGATGAGCACCACCCCGCAAAGAATCAACACCCCCACGGGTGACACGCGCAGCATCGAGGCGCTCAAAGCCGCCGCCGCGCGCGACCCCAAGGCCGCCATCAAAGAAACAGCGCGCCAGTTCGAGGCGCTGTTCATGCAGGAAGTGATGAAAAGCATGCGCCAGGCCACGCTGTCCAGCGGCATGCTGGACAACTCTGCCACGCAGCTGGGCACCGAGATGCTGGACACGCAGTTCGCGGGCAAGCTCACCGGCATTCCCGGCGGGCTCTCGCAAGCCATTGAGCGGCATTTGCAGCGCCAGATGGGCTTGAGCGAAACCACCCCGGCCACCGGCCGTGGCGCTGGGCCTGCCGCGGCAGCGCCCGCCGCCCTGCCCACGCTGGCGCAGAAAAACGTTCAGCCCCATGTGCAGAGCTTCATCCTCAAACACGACGCCTCAGCCCGTTACGCCCAGGCCAAAACAGGCATTCCCGCGAGCTTCATGATTGCCCAGGCCGCCCATGAGTCGGGCTGGGGCAAGCGCGAAATCATGCAGGCCGACGGCAGCACCAGCCACAACATCTTTGGCATCAAAGCCGGTGCCAACTGGAAGGGCAAAGTGGCCGAGGTGCAAACCACCGAATACATCGACGGCAAGCCCCAGCGCGTGACAGCGCGCTTTCGCGCCTACAGCAGCTATGCCGAGGCTTTCAAAGACTACGCCCAGCTGCTGACCAGCAACGACCGCTACCGCGACGTGGTGGCCAAGGCCGGTAACGCGCAGAGCTTTGCCCAAGGCCTGCAGCGCGCGGGCTACGCCACCGACCCGGAATACGCCAACAAGCTCACCCGCGTCATCAACACCACCATGCGCGTGCAGCGCGCCCTGGCCTGATGGCTAAGGCCGCACCCCTGCAACCACACAAGGAATAGGCATGAGCACCTCCGGTCTACTCTCGCTGGGCATGCGTTCCATGTTTGCCTCACAAGCAGCGCTGCAGGCTGTGGGGCAAAACATTGCCAATGCCAACACGCCGGGCTATTCGCGCCAGCAAGTGGTGCTCACCACGCCGGAAGGCCAGTACACCGGCGCGGGATTTTTCGGCAAAGGCGTGATGGTGCAAACTGTCACGCGCGCGCACAACGAATTTCTCACCCGCGAGGCCGTGGGCGCCAAGTCCAAGGCCTTCATGGACTCCACCGCGCTCAATCAGCTGCAGCAGCTCGAAAAGCTCTTCCCCACCGGGGAACAAGGCATGGGGCAGGCCGTCAACCAGTTCCTCAACGCCATGGTGGATGTGGCCAGCCGCCCGGCCGACCCTTCGGCCCGCCAAGTGGCACTGGGCCGCGCCTACGAGCTGGCCGCGCGCTTTCAGTCTGCCGGGCAGCAGTTTGCTGACTTGCAAGCCGGTGTCGTCAGCGACATGGATGCCGACGTCAAAGTCGTCAACCAGCTCGCCCAGCAAATCGCCGAAGCAAATAACGAAATTGCCCGCACCGCGGGCGACTCGCATACACCCAACGACCTGCTAGACCGGCGCGATCAACTCATCTCCGAACTCAGCCAGTACGTGCAAGTCAGCACCGTGCCCAACGGCAACGACGGCACCGTGGGCGTGTTCATCGGCGGCGGCCAGCGCTTGGTGCTGGGTGGCATTGCGCAGCAGCTGGCCGTCATTGCCGACCCCTACGACAGCTCGCGCGCGCAGCTGGCCATGAAGGAAGCCGGTGGCAACTTGGTGTTGGACCAAAGCGTACTTACCGGCGGCAGCTTGGCAGCCATGCTGCAATTTCAAAACGTGGACCTCAACGACGGCCGCAACATGATGGGGCAGCTGGCGTTGGCGCTGGCGCAGCGCGTCAATGACCAACAAAGCCTGGGGCTGGACCTCAATGCCCAGCAAGGTGCAGCCTTGTTTGCACTGGCCGACCCCCAAGCTCGGCCCGCCGCCACCAACACCGGCGGCGCGGATTTCAAAGTCAGCGTCCTGCCCGGTGCCGCCAGCCGCGTGCCAGCGTCCTCGCTGCTGGTGCAGGCCGACCCCGACCAGCTCCCGGACCGCTATCGCGTCACCATACAGCCCAATGGCAGTACCGAGCTGCTCACGCGTGAGGACATCGAGAAACGCTGGGGCTTGAGCTTCAATCTGCAAGGCAGTATGGCGCCGGGAGACAGCTATAGGGTTGAACCGGTGGCCAATGCCGCGGCCAGCTTTCGTCGCGTGCTCGACAACCCCGTGGGCCTGGCCGCCGCCTCGCCGCTGACGGCAATACTCGATAGCAAAAACCGTGGCACCGCGACCCTCGATTCGGTATACGCCGTCAACAGCCAGTTTGATCCCAGCAATCAGCCCATCAGCCTGCAGTTCGGTGCGGTCGATAACCTCACCAAGACCATTGCTTACACCCTTACGCTGTCTGATGGCACCATCTACAACGGCAGCTGGAAGTCTGGCGCCACCATTGGCAACGACCCGCAAAACGGCATCGACCTGGGCTTTGAGCTGCGCTTAAACGGCATGCCAAGGGGCGAAGAAATCGACCCCAGTACCGGCATCGTCAAACCCGGCGACATCATCGTGCTGCAGCGCTCCAACGCCGCGGTGAGTTCCAACAACGGCAACGCCAAAGCCTTCTTGAACCTGCAGCGAGAGCCCATTGTGGGCCGCGTGCTGCAGCCCGACGGCAGTTTGTCGCGCGGTCAAACCATGACCGAGGCCTACGGCACGGCCATGGCCAATATCGGCGCACGCGTGCAAGGGGCGGGCTATTTGTCGGAAGTCTCCACAGGCGTGGCCGCCGACGCCGAGGCCACACGCGCAGGCTTTGCCGGGGTCAATCTGGACGAAGAAGCAGCCAAGCTCATGCAGTTCCAACAAAGCTACCAAGCCGCCGCCAAGGTGATGCAAACCGCTCAGGCCGTGTTTCAAGAATTGCTCAGCATCATGCAGCGCTGAGTGAGGCAGCACCAAACTTGATCCCCTTTTGGAGACGCCCATGCGCCTGTCCACCTCCAACCAATTCGACGCCGCCATCGCCCTGCTGCAAAGCCGCCAGCAACGCCTGCAGGAAACTCAGCAACGGCTCACCTCAGGCAAGCGCATCGAGCAAGCCAGCGACGACCCCACCGCCGCCGCACGTGCCGAGCGCGCTCAAACCACCATCGGCCAAGCCGACGCCAGCCAGCGCGCCCTGGACGCCAGCCGCAACGCCATGACCTTGGGCGAGGCCGCTTTGGGCGACGCCGCCGAACTCCTGCAGCAAGTGCGCGAAACCTTGGTGGCTGCCGGCAATGCCAGCTACACCGATGCCGAACGCAAAGGGCTGGCCGACAAGATCAAAGGATTGCGCGACCAAGTTTTTGCCATTTCCAACCGCAATGACGGTGCGGGCACCTACCTCTTTGGGGGGCAAGGCACTGACGGCCCTCCCTTTCTCAGTTTGCCCCGCCATGACGCCAGTGGTGCCCCCATGCCCGACGGGGGCGTGCGCTACGTCGGCACTCCTGGAACCATCAGCACGGGCAATCTGGAGAACTACCCACTGTCAGTGGACGGCCGCAGCGTCTTTGAACAAACGCGCACGGGCAACGGCAGTTTTGTGACGGCACCGGAGCCCAACCTGATCGACCCCAATATCGCGCAAGGCGGCTGGATTGACTCGGGCCGGCTGATCGACCCGTCCAAGCTGACTGGGCACGACTACCGCATCGACATCAGCGGCAGCGCCCCCACCCAGACCTACGCCATCACGGACCTGACCAGCGGCACCCCCGTCGCGCTGACCGACAACACCTTCAAGCCCGGCATGACGCTGAGCTTTGACGGCATGGCCATGACCATCGCCGGCGCACCGCGCGACGGCGAGAGCTACAGCGTACGGCCTTCCAGCAATGAGCTGCGCTTGTTCGAGGTGCTTGACAGCGCCATCGACGGCCTGCGCACACCCCAGCGCACTGGCGCCCAGGTGGCCCAGGCCAACCACATTGCCTTGCGCGATCTCGATGCCGCCATGGGCGGCGTGCAAAACATGCGCGCCCAGCTGGGCGAACAACTCAATGCACTGGATGGCGCCGAGACCCGCCTGTCTACCCTCAAGTTCTACAGCCAATCCGAAAAATCGGCGGCCGAGGACCTGGACATGACCCAAGGCATCTCCGACTTCCAAAACCAACAAAACGGCTACGACGTGGCCCTCAAAACCTATGCCATGGTGCAGCGCATGACGCTGTTCCAATATTTGAACAACTGAAACCGCACGACTTCTTTGGCACCCCTCCATGAGTGAAACCAACGTCAATTTGGGGCGCCTGGCCCTGGGCTATGCACCATTGCTGAACAAAGGCAACGACGTGCTGGGTACGCGCGTCACGCTCATGCCGCTGCGTGCCGATGCTGAGCTCGACGCCGCGCCATTGCTGCAAGTGCTCGAAGAATTTTTAGGCAGCCAGCCCGTGGTACTCAATGTGCAACACGAAGCACTGCTGCGCGACCTCGTGCAAATGCCCTTGCCCGAAGCCTGGCGCCTGGAGCTGCCCGCTTTTTTGGCCGCCGACGCCAGCCTGGCCGCGCCGCTGGAGACCTTGCGCCGCCGCCAAGCACTGCTGCTGCGCGGCACCGCCACAGCGCCCAGCGCCCAGCAAACGGTGGTGCTGGACGCCGATCAACTCGCCCATCATCTGGCCCAGGGCCAGGTGCTCAGCAACCCCGTGCTGCTGTGCAGCGTGCGTGGCCAAACCGCCCTGGCGCAAGCCTTTGAACGCGGCGCCAGCGGTGTCATGGGCTGGCCCATGGGCGGTCACTACGAAGCTCTGGCGGACCAAACGCGCCAAGACGTGGGGGCCGATCTGCGCGTCATCATGGACTTGATGTCCAAGGTAGACCAGGGCGAGGACGTGGAGCAGCTCGAGACCACGCTCAAGCGCGACCCCAATCTGGCCTTCAGGCTGCTGCGCTACATGAACTCCGCCGCCTTCGGCCTGCCGGTGGAAGTCTCCTCCTTCCGCCATGCCCTCATGCTGCTGGGCTATGGACGGCTCAAGCGCTGGCTGGCGCTGCTGCTGGCCACTGCCAGCAAAGACGCCCGGCTGCGCCCCATCATGTTCGCGGCGTTGCGCCGCGGGCTGCTGCTGGAAGAACTGGGCCAGTCGCTGAGCGACGCCACCCAGCGCGACGAGCTCTTCATCTGTGGGCTGTTCTCCCTGCTGGACCACCTGCTGCAACAGCCTTTTGCCCAGCTGCTGGACAGCATTCCCGTCCCACAGCGCGTGCACCAAGCCTTGGTGGAGCACAGCGGCCCTTACTTGCCCTATGTGCAGCTGGCTCAGGCCATCGAGGCCGAATCGCTGTTTGACATCCGCGACACAGCCACTGCCTTGATGATCACGCAGAGCGAAATCACCCGTGCCGTGTTGTGTGCCCTCGCCAAGGCCCATGTGCTGAGCTGATCCCCCCCACTACACTGGGCAGGTGCAAGCCCCCCTGCCCCCCCTCCTTTGCGACGGACCAGATCCCGCGCCCCTGGGTGCGGCCGTCGGCCCTGCCCCCCTAGACACCCAAGCCCTGCAAGCGTTGTTGGACACCCCCCAGCAGGCAGTGCTATTGCTGGACGACCAGCTGCGCGTGCTGCAGGCCAATGCCCTGGCGCAGCGCGCCCTGCACCTGCCCGCCAACACGCCGCTGCCTCAGCTGCCACCGCTGCGCACCGGCGCAGGTGCACGCTTGAGCGACTGGCTGCGCCAAGCCGCACAGGCCCAGCGCGAAGGCCGCCGCAGCCCGCCCGAGCCCACGCTGCGCCAAGTCGACGGCAGCCGCCTTGTGTTTCGCCTGCAGGCGCTGGAGCCGCTGAGCGACCCTGCTTGGCCGCACCCCGCCTGCTGGCTGTTGCGCGGCCTGCCAGGCCGAGCCGCAGCCCAGAGCAGCAGCACAGCCAAATCGGGCGCCGTAGGCCTGCCCGCAACGCCGGCCCTGCACCTGCTGCCTGAGCTGCTCACCCCTGCCCTGCTCTACGACCTGCAAGGCCGCATTCACCACTGCAATGCCGCCGCCCAGCAGGCCTTGGGCGAATGCCCCGAGCACATGCAGCAGCTGCCCGGCGAGTTGGCACAAAGCCTGGGCTGGCCCGAGCTGGCTGCCGTGCCGGACAAGCCCCTCATGCACAGCGTGCTGTGGCGCGACGCGCAAGGCGCCCCGCGCTGGGCCCGCACCCAAGCCAGCGCCTGGGCTGCAGCGCCGGGCTGCGTGCTGGCCAGCTGGGTGGACGACAGCGCCAACGCCGCACTGGAGCTGGCGCGCCAGCAGCTCGAAGCACTGAGCGACCTCTCCGGCGCCGCCCTGGCCAGCTACCAAGACGGTGTGGGCTGGCTCAACACGCAGCCCCAGTTCTACACCCCACGCCGCGTGCAAAGCAGCGCCGCACAGGGCGTGAACCGCGACATGGTCTGCCCCGAAAGCCTGCCCGCCTACGAACAACTGCGCCAAGCGCTCAAGCGCGGCGAGCATGCCGAGCTGGCCTATGCCGTGCAGCACCCCGAGCTGGGGCGGCGCTGGCTGCGCACACGCGTCACACCCAGCGTTTTGCCCCTGGGCCAGCGCGTCACCACGGTGGTGACCTTGGACACCAGCGCACAGCAGCAAGCCCTCAGCCGCAGCGAGCTGCTGCGCCAGGAGCTCTCCACGCTCATGGACGGCGCAGGCCTGGGCCTGGCCTGCCTGCGCAACGGCCAGCTGCTGCGCACCAACGGTGCCTGGGGTCGCATGCTGGGCCACGAGGCAGAGCCTGCCCAAGGCACACCGCTGGCGCGCGTGTTTGCCAACTGCCCGCCCGAGGTGCAGCAGCAAATCCAGCAAGCCCTGCCCGAACTCGACGACCAAGGCGTGGTGCTGGAGTTCTGCATGCAAGAGCCCCAGCGCTGGCTCAGCCTGGCGCTGCGCCGCGTCAGCGAGGCCCCCGACGACAGCGATGCACCGGCCGAGCTCATCGCCGTGCTCACCGACATCAGCCGCCTCAAGGCCCAGCAGGCCGAGTTGGCGCAGCTGGCGCAGGACCGCGAGCTGATGTTCAGCCTCACCGATGTGGGCATTGCCTTCATCCGCGGCGAGCGTCTGGAACGCGCCAACGAAGCCCTGGCCGCCGCCCTGGGCTACCGCATCCACGAACTCTCCGGCCTGGAACACCACGAGCTGTTTGAGTCGCGCGGGCACTACCAACATGAGTCGGCCCTCATTCAACAGGCCCTGCGCCAGCAAGGCCAGTGGCGCGGCGAGCGCCGTGTACGCCGGCGCGACGGCTCGGCGCTATGGATGCAAGTCAGCATGCGCCTGCTGCGCCCAGGCGACGCGCTGGCCGGCGTCATCGCCACCTACGTGAACGTGGACGACCGCCACCGCGTGCAGCAGTCGCTGCTCATCCAGACCGAGCGCGAACGCGCGGTGCTGGACTCGGTGCTGGTGGGCATCGTCACCGTGGGGCGCGGCGGCATTGAGTGGATGAACCGCTCGGCTCGGCGCATGTTTGGCGGCGTGCTGGCAGAGTTTGCGGGCAAGCCCATGGAAGTGGTAGCGACACCCGACCCCGACCACCCCTTCCGCCTCACCCATTACCTGGACGAACTGGCCGAAGGCCAGGCGGAGACTTTCGAGTGCCGCCTCAAGGCACGCGATGGGCGCGAGTTCTGGGTGGTCGGCAACGCCGTGGTCACCGACGGTGGCAACGGCCGCCAACTCACCTACGCGCTGCTGGACATCGAGCGGCGGCGCCAGGCCGAGGCGCTGTCTGAGCGCGCGCAAGCCTCGCTGCGGCGCATCATCGAAGCCGCGCCCATGGCCATCAGCCTGCACGACGCGCGCACGCTGGAGGTGCTGCAGCTCAACCAAGCCGCCACCGAGCTGGTGGGCCACAGCGGCACCTCGCCGCACAGCCTCAAAGGCGCCAGCCTCGACGCGCTCTTTGATGTGCAGCAACGCCAGGCCATACGCGCTGACATGCAAGCCGCACTGCAAAGCAATGCCGTGGCGCAGCACGAGTACCGGCTGCACCGCGACGATCAGCCCCAGGTCTGGGACGTGCGCATGCTGCACCTCAGCAGCGTCAGCGACGCCGACCCCGACTCCGAACAACTGCTGCTGGTGGCCAGCGATGTGACCCAGCAACGCGCCCAAGAAGCCGAGCGCCTGCAAGACGCCATCGCCCAGCGCGAGCTGCTGGTGCGCGAAGTGCACCACCGCATCAAAAACAATTTGCAGGGTGTGGCCGGGCTCTTGCAGCAAATTGCCGCGCGCCGGCCTGACGTCAAAACCATCCTCACCGAAGCCGTGGGCCAGGTGCAAGCCATTGCCCAGGTCTACGGCCTGCAGGTGGGTGCCAGCGGCTCACTGCGCATGGCCAAGGTGGTGGAAGCCATCACCGCTTCGGTGCAGCGCATGTTTGGCCGCCCCATCCACACCCACATCGACGGCCCACTCGCCGCCCAGGCCATGCGCTGGACCCTGCCCGAGGCCGAGTCCATCCCCATCGCCCTCACGCTCAACGAGCTGCTGACCAACGCCATCAAGCACAGCGTGGACGCGCCAGTGCGCTGCACCCTGGTTTGCGAAACCGACCGCGTGCGCGTGGACATCGTCAACCAGGGCCAGCTGCCCGAGGGCTTTGACCTCGCGAAAATCCCCAGCGGTGTCTCAGGTCTGGGCCTGGTGCGTGCCCTGCTGCCCCGGCGTAGCGCCACCTTGAGCCTGGAGCCCGCAGGGTCCAACGAGGTGCGCTGCAGCGTGCTGATCCTGCCGCCCAGCGTGAGCTTGGCCGATGAATAAATTCAATGGGTGACAATTACAAGAACACACAGAGAAAGATCAAGGGGCGGGAAGTGAGCAACAAAGGAAAGATTCTGGTTGTCGACGACGACCGGCTCGTCTTGGCCACACTGGTGCATGGTCTGGCCCAGGCGGGCTACGCCATCATCGATGCCGACAATGGTGACGAAGCCATCTTGCTGGCCCGCCAGCACCGCCCCGATCTGGCCTTGCTAGACATCCGCATGGAGGGTCTCAGCGGCTTTGATGTGGCGCATTACCTGCGCGACCACCTGCGCATCCCGTTTATGTTTTTGTCGGCCTTCTCCGACGAAGACACCCTGCGTCAGGTCAAAGACCTCGGCGCCCTGGCCTATCTGGTCAAGCCGCTGGATATCCACCAAATCGTGCCCGCGGTAGAGGCTGCATTTGCCAACCGCCGCGCCGCGCCAGAACCTGCAACCAAGCCCAGCACGCCAAGCTTGGCCAACCTCGACCCACTGGCTGTGGCGCTGGGCATCGTGATGCAGCGCCACGACCTCACGCGCACGGCCGCCTTGGCTCGGCTGCAAGAAGAAGCGCGGCTGGCCGAGCTCACACCGCAGGGCTGGGCGCAGCGGCTGATTGCAACTCTGGAGGCGCAAGCGGGAGCGTGAAGTAAAAGCGCGCGCCCTGCCCCACGCTGGACTCCGCCCAAATGCGCCCGCCGTGGCGCGCCACGATGCGCTGCACCGAGGCCAAGCCCACGCCCGTGCCCGGAAAATCGCTGGCACTGTGCAGGCGCTGAAAGGGGCTGAAGAGCCGCTCGGCAAAGCGCATGTCAAAACCCGCGCCGTCGTCTGAGACCACCAGCACGGACTCCTCGCCCTGCTGCTGTAGCTGCAGCGAGATGTGGGCACAAGCGCACTTGGCGCTGTACTTCCAGGCGTTGCCCAAGAGGTTTTCCAGCAGCATGCGCAAGAGCGTGGGGTCGCCCTGCACCCACAGCTGGGGCTGAATGTGGCAAACCACTTGGCGCGACGGCGTGGCGCGGCGCAGCTCTTCGAGCACCTGCTCGGCCAAGTCTGAAAGGTGCACGCGCTCGCTGCGCAGAGGCTGGGCCGAGAGCTGCGACAGCGACAGCAGCGCGTCGATCATGTGATGCATGCGCGCGCTAGCACCCAGCACACGGTCCAGGTGGTCTTGCGCCAGTGGGTCCAGCTGCGGGCCAAAGTCCTCTTTGACGATGCGCGTGAAGCCCTCCACCACGCGCAGCGGTGCCCGCAGATCGTGCGAAACAATGTAGCTGAAGGTGGCCTGCTCGGCCTGCAGCATCTGGGCCGCTTGCAGCGCCTGGGCCTGCAATTGCAGCTGGGGGTTGCGCCGCCAAGCACGCAACAGCACGGCCCCGGCCAGGGGCAGGTCCGGGTGGGAGAAGGCATGGCGCTGGCAACGCCATGTGCTCGCGCCACTGGGCAAGTCCTGCAGGGCTTTGTTCAAGCTTTCGGGGAGCCTTTCGCGCAAGGTGCGCCACGCCGTGCCGGTCGCTGCGCTGGCATCACTGTGTAAAGCCAGCGCAGCAGCATTGGCATGCAGCAATACGGCGTCGTCGCCGCTGCCACTGAGCAGCCAGCACGGGCTGCTGCCGGGTTCCATCAGCGCGTCGAGCACCCCTTGCGGACACAAACGCCGCGCACTGCCCAAATGCCCATCAAAATGGCCCACACGGTCCCACAAGGGTTGGGCCTGAAGGCGCCACAAGGCGCCACGCTCATCAAGGGCCAGCGTCGCGGGAAGCGCCTGGTGGGCCAGCAGGGCCTGGCCCAGCGTGGGCTGACCGGACTGTGGCAACAGGCAGAAATGTTCCGCCAGCACATCACCCGGCTGCAAGGACCAAGCGGTTTCAGCGGCCAAGCCTTGAGGCGCTTCACTGTGTTGCCAGTGCAACAGCCGATGGGCGGCATCGGTTTGCCATTGCACGCCAGGCACCAAGCTGCGCAGGCACAGGTATTGCTGGCGCAGCCTCAGCACATCGCTGCCTTTGCGGCCATGAACGTGGCGCAGTGTCAAATACCAGCTCTGAACCGAGGCCGCCAAACCCACCAACAGCGCAACCGTCAGTGCCCAGCGCAGGGCTTGCTGCCCCTCTTCACCCCAAGCCCAGCCCAGCACCGCTGCCAGCAGCACGAGCAGCAGCAACAAAGCAGCCCAGCCAAACCAGGCACGCCACAACATGCGTCTCCCAACCGCAGGGTCACCGGGAAATCTCATGCGCTGCATTGTATGTAGGGCTTTCAGGCGTTCTCAGCGAGCCCGCTGTGGCAAAGAATCTCACAGGTCTTGCCCAATTGACTGGAGTCCGTGGCAGACATTCATGCGACCCTAGGAACTACGGGAGTTGTTCGCCCACAAAACAACATGAGCTTTGACACGATCACCACAGCTGTCTCTCACTTGGACCCATCTGCCTTGCAAAAACTGCGCGATCTCGACCCCGAAGGGCAGCATGGCCTGCTGGCCCGCTTGGCCCAGGCTTTTGAGCAGTCGCTGGAGCGCTATGTGCCGGTGCTGCACCAGCCGCGCCACAGCGAGCAGGACTATGAGGCGCTGCGCCTTGTGGCGCACACGCTCAAATCGTCAGCTTCCAGCCTTGGGGCTGTGGCACTTTCCCGTCTTTGCGCGCGCATTGAGCTGCTAGCCCACCAGCGTGAGGAAGCCGAGCTTCCTGCCCTGCTCAACAATGCCCTGACCCAAATTGAAGAGGTGCGCCAGGCCCTGCGCGATTTGGTCTCAAATTAGCTTTCGGCGCCCGCCTCAGTTCATGCCGTTCACGCCCTCGCTCCAAGAAGCACCGCCCCAACTGTTGTTGGTAGACGACGACCCTTTGTGCCGCACACTCACCGCTGCAGCATTGGAGGCTCAGGGCTTTGCCGTGAGCTGCTGCGACAACGGCTTAGCCGCCTTGCGCAGCGCGGCACAGCAGCGCCCAGATCTCGTGCTGCTGGACGCGTTGATGCCCGGGCTGGATGGCTTTCAGACCTGCGAGCTGCTGCGCTCCAGCCACGGTCTGGAAGACCTGCCGGTGCTCATGCTCACCGTACTGGACGACGATGCCGCCATCGAGCAGGCCTACCGTGCTGGGGCCACCGATTTCTTCGTCAAATCCAACCACTGGACGCTTCTGGCTGGGCGTTTGCGGCATTTGCTGCGCTCGGCACGTACGCAAGTAGCGCTGCAGCGCAGTCAAAGCCGCCTGGCTCGAGCCCAACAGCTCGCGCGCATGGGGAGCTTTGAGTGGCTGCGGCTGCCGCGGCTGGGGCCCGCTTTTCAACTCAGCACCGAGGCGCTGCAGGTGCTGGGCCTGCAGCCGCAATCGCGGCGCGATTTCATCGGGTTGTTGCGCCTCTTTGGCGCCGCCCAGCGCCATGTGCTGATGCGTCAATTGCGCTCGGCTTGGTCCATGCGCTCGCCCCTGCAGCTGGACTTGACGCTGGGCAGTGAAGTGCCGCGCACCATCCACCTCGAAGCCGAGCCCCAGTTCGATGCCTTGGGGCGCCTGAGCGGCTACAGCGGCATTGTTCAAGACGTCAGTGAGCGCCGTCAGGCCGAGGCCCGCATACGCCAGCTCAACAACTACGACCCACTCACCCGGCTGCCCAACCGCCACCAACTGCAGCTGCGCGCCGAGCGCGCGCTGGATGCGGCGCGCCAAGGCTTGCACCCCATGGGGGTGCTGATGGTGGACCTGGACCGCTTCAAAAACATCAATGACCACCTAGGCTATCAGGCGGGTGATGCCTTGTTGGTGGCCGTGGCCGAGCGACTTCGCAGCTGCATTCAGCACGTCAACACCATGCCCGCGCCGCGAGGCTCGCCCCAGCACCACCGCCTGCTCGAGGGGCTGTTTCGCCTGGGTAGCGATGAGTTTGTGGTGCTGCTGCCCGATTTGCAGGACGTCGCCCAGGCCGAAGACACCGCACAGCGCCTGCTGCAAAGCCTGCGCGAGCCCTTCAATCTGGGCGGACGCGATTGCTTCGTCACCGCCAGCGTGGGCACCGCCCTGTACCCACGCGACGGCAACTCCCTGGGTGAGTTGCTACGCAATGCCGATCTAGCCCTCAACGCCGCCAAGGCCCAGGGACGCAATGTCAGCGCCATGTATGCGCCACACCTGCGCAGCGGGGACTGGCGCGAGCGCCTGGAGCTGGACAATGCCCTGCACAAGGCCGTAGAGCGCGACGAGTTGTTGCTGCACTACCAACCCAAAATCGACGTACGCCGAGCCGAGTGCCACGGCCTGGTGGGCATGGAGGCGCTCATGCGCTGGCAGCATGGCCAGCGCATGGTGCCCCCGGACGAGTTCATTCCTCTGGCCGAAGACAGCGGACTGATCGTCCCGCTGTCCGAGTGGGCGCTGCGTCAGGCCGCACGCCAGGCGAGGCGTTGGTTGCAGCAGTTCGGGTTTGAGGGCAGTATCGCTGTCAACCTACCCACCCGCATGTTTGAGCGCACCGACTTGGTCGAACTCATCCACAGCTGCGCACGCGAAGCCGACGTACCCCACCGCATGCTGCAGCTGGAAATCACCGAGACGGGACTGATGAAAGACCTGCAGTCCGTGATCCCAGCGCTGTACCGGCTCAACGAGATTGGCGTCCAAGTCGCCATTGACGACTTTGGCACCGGCTACTCCTCTTTGGCCTACCTGACCACGCTGCCGATTGCCGAGGTCAAGATTGACCGCAGCTTTGTGCGCGGCCTGGGCAGCACGCCGCAAAGCACCGCCGTGGCGGGGACCATCGTCACACTAGGGCGCAGCCTGAATTTGCGCGTGGTGGCCGAAGGCGTCGAGAACCTGACGCAGATGCAAATCCTGCACACCCTGGGCTGTCACCAGATGCAGGGATTTTTATTCAGCCAACCCCAGGCGGCGCCCGAGCTGGAGCCCTGGCTTGCACAATGCACGCAAGGGGCTCAGATCAGCTGGCTGGCTGGCGCTGCGCAGGGGCCAAGCGCCTCGCCCCTTCCCCAATTCGTGCAGAGCTCCTTGGAATGAGCACATCCACCACACCGGCTCTGCTGGCCAAGGCCGCACTGTCGCGCTTGGCCAGAACCAAGCAAGAGCCCACGCCTGAAAACTACGCCCGCGCCTACGCCGCCGAGCTGGGTGAAGCGCCCCGCCCCGAGGCCCTGCCCGCGGAGCTGCACAAGTTGCTAACCCAGCTCACCCAGCTGGGCGTGAGCGACGCAGCCCAGCGCCAAAAACTGCAAGCCCTGTTGCGCGAACAGCGCTATGCCGAAATGCTCGAGGCCCTGCCCAGGCAGTCGCCGCAAGCGCTGGGCGAGGCTCTGGCCACCACGCTTCAGCGCCTCACCCGCGAGCTGGAGCGCGGCGGCAGACAGTGGACGCTGGCGCGCAAGAAGGACGCCCTGCAGCGCGTGCTAGACACCCAGCGCAGCGACGCCCACCGCCTCACCGCCAGGCTGCAGCAACTGGTGCAGAGCTGGTCACGCGACGCCAGCGACAACGCCCCCGAGGTGGACGCAGCCGATGAAGAGGCCTGCACGCCCAGCCAGTTTTTTGAAGAAGACGCGCCCCCATCGCAGCTCGAAGAGCTGGCGCCAGAGCTGCTGCCCGACGCCCTCAGCACCGCGTCAGAACCCGACCCCGTGCACTGGCCGCACATCAGCACCAGCTTGCACGGCACGGTGCAACACGCGCTGCGCACCGACGACAGCGCCCGCGCCACCGAGCTCATGCTGGAGCTGCAGTCACTGCACAGCCTGACGCTGCAGCAAGGCGCCAACGCACCGCGCGCTGAGCAAATACAGGCCCTGAGCCAGCGCGCGCAGCGCCTGCTGGACCACCGCGGCCACGCTTTTTCGGCCCTGGGCGAGCTCTGCCAGGACTTGACGCGCAGCCTGGCCCTGCTGGCCGAGGACGACGCCTGGGCGCAGGGCCAATGCCAGGCCATGACGCAGACGCTGGAGGAAGGCTTGAGCACGCGCTCGGTGCGGGCCGTGCGTTCCATGCTCAGCAGCACGCGTGAGCGCCAGCAGGGCCTGCGCGAGGAGCGCAGCCGCGCGCGCGAGTCCCTCAAAAGCCTCATCAACCGCATGCTGCAGGAGCTGGCTGAACTGGGCCAGCACACCGACCGCTTCCAAAGCAATGTGGGGCGCTACGCCCAAGTCATTGAAGAAGCCGACTCGCTGGAGACCCTCACCGATGTGGTGCGCGAGATGGTGGAAGAAAGCCGCAGCGTGCAGTCCCTGGTGCAACAAACCCAGGAGCGCTTGAGCCAAGAACACGCCAAGGCCGATGCACTCAACCGCCGTGTCAGCGACCTCGAAGAACAGCTGCGCCGCCTGGCCGAAGAGGTGCAAACCGACCAGCTCACGCAAATCGCCAACCGGCGTGGGCTGCTGGAGCGTTTTGCGGTGGAGCAAGCCAAGATTGAACGCGACCCTCGCGACTTGGCCCTGGCGCTGCTGGACATCGACAACTTCAAACGCCTCAACGACCAGCTCGGCCACGCCGCGGGCGACGAGGCCCTCAAAGCCCTGGCCACACGCGTGAGCACCATGCTGCGCCCGCAGGACCAGGTGGGACGCTGGGGTGGCGAAGAGTTTGTGCTGGTGCTGCCCGACACGCCGCTGGACGAAGCGCAGGCCGTGCTGCTGCGCCTGCAGCGGGCGCTGTCTGCGGCGCTCTTCATGCACGAGGGGCGCGATGTCTTCGTCACCTTCTCAGCCGGGCTGACGCTCTACCGCGCGGGTGAATCGCTGGAGCAGGCGCTGGAGCGCGCCGACGAAGGCCTTTACGAAGCCAAACGCAGCGGCAAAAACCGCTGCTGCGTGGCACTCTAGACCTCCCCTCAACGCCCCCCAAGCACCTTCAAAACGCAAGCGACACTGCCGAGCGCGCGACCTCGCACAGTACGCTCAGAAATGGAAAGCCAGGCGTAAACCACCCCAATGGCGGCCCTGCACGGTGATGGGTGCGGCCGCCTCTTTGAGCAAGACGAAGTTGCCACCGCCCATGTCGCGGCGGTAGGTTTGCAGCAAAAAGGGTTTGGTGTTGCGCGCCGAGGCCAGCCCAGTGCGGTCGTTGAAGATGCGGCGGTAGCGGCTGTGTGCGGTGTTCCAGGCCACATCGCCGCTGCGCTGGGGCTGGCAATACTGGCGGTTGTGCGTGGGCACGTAGCCGTTGCGATCAACCGCGATGCAAAACACCACCTTTTTATCCAGGCTCAGAACGGGCTCCTGCAGCGCAGGGAACAGCCGGTCGGCCAGCGCGGTGAACGCAGCCGTGAATTGCTGTGGCTGTGTGCCGGGAATGAGCCGGTAGTCCTCGTCAAACAAGTCCGCCGGGCTGAGCGCGCCGCTGGCCAAGGCCTGCTCCAACGCGGCTGAGATGTCCTCGGCTGTGCGCTGCACCGCCTCGATATAGAAGCTGTCTTGCACCTGCACGCCCGCACCGGCGATTTGCGCAATCATGTCTTCTGACAGGCGCAAAAAGCGGTCGCTGCAGGCAAAGGCGGCGTCCATGTTATGCATGGCTTTTTGCACGTCCTGCGACAGGCCCTGCACCCGCTGCCCCAAGGCTTGGGTGGTGTTCAAGCTGCTTTTTGCGGCCTCGCCAATGCGCGCCACATCGCTTTCGACTTCGGCAAAGGCTTGGTGAACGCTGCTGCGTGCTGCGGCGTTGCCAGAGGCGCTGAGCTCCGCCGCAAAGGCCGCCACGCGGGCATCGAGCCGACTGATGGTGCCCATGATGGCTTTGGATGAAGCCTCGACACGGCCGGCGAGGTCTTTCACGGCATCGGCCACCACGCCAAAGCCCCGGCCCGATTCACCCGCGCGCTTGGCCTCGACCGAGGCGTTGAAGGCCACCAATCGGGTTTGCAGCGCAATGCCTGTGATGTCCGAAGCCACTTGCGAGACTTGGTGCAGGGTGTTGACGATGTCGGCCACCTCGGTGCCCATCTGGTTCAGCACGTCGCGCGCACGCGCCACGGTTTGGCGGGTTTGGTCGGTGCAGCGGTGAATGCTGTCTTGGGCGTTTTGCACCGACTCCAGTTCGGTACCCAGTGCATCCATGGCCTTGATTTGGTCTGTCACCACCTGCTGGGTGTCGTCCAACAAACCTCGCACCTCGGCGGCGTCTCGCCCCAGGCTCGACACGCCGCTGCTGAGTTGTGTGACCACCCTTGCCAGCGCAGGCGGTGTGGCTGCCACGTCTGTCATATCGATTCGTTCAAGTGCTTGACCGGGCGACACGGAAGTTTGAGTGCGCCTGAGCAACTGATCCAACCACATAAGTTGTCTCCTTGGGCCTATTCACGGCACGAACAGGCCGGGACAGCACTTCGCTGCATGCGCCCATTCGTCCAACTCCACAGCGATCCATGATGCCAGCCACGGGGTAGTCCATGGCTTCGAAATATGCAACTTATGGCCGTTTACCAAGTTGCGCATGCACTTCGGACATCGAGTTCAACACCAAAAGTGGCAATTCGAAAGATCTTATGTTTCGAATTTCACAACTCAATTGTTAATAAATATTTGTTTTTCATACAAAAACAGGGAAAACCACCGATTTCCAATCCATTGTTAATTTTCATTTTTTCCTATGATTTTTTCGTGAACTCAGCGGACAGTTTTCTTGGCCCGCACACCGAAGGCACGTTCACTAGCGCTTTTGTTCGAATGACATTGCCCAGGCCTAGCGACTTGGGCAAGACATGCAGGACCCATTGCAACCTAGGCCGACGGACCAGGAGCGGCCAACAACCGAAAAACTGGACGAGGAGAACCGAGATGAAGATGCGAAAGAGCCGCCGCCTCTTGAGTGGCATTTGTGTCAGCAGTGCGCTGTTGAGTGTGCCGGCATGGGCGCAGCAAACTCCGACAGAAGCGCGAACGAACAATACTTTGGACAAGGTGGAGGTCACCGGCATCCGCGCTGCGCTGATCAAGGCCCGCGACGAGAAACGCTTCAGCCCGGAAATTCTGGACGCCGTATCGTCCGAAGACGTGGGCAAATTCCCCGACAAAAACATTGCCGAAGCACTGCAACGCGTCCCCGGCTTGACGATTGACCGCAATCGGGGCGAGGGTAACTTTGTGTCGGTGCGCGGGCTGCCCGCTTCGTTTGTGCGCGGCTCGGTCAATGGCCGCACCATTGTGAGCGCCACCGAGTCGTACAACTCCACCCTCAGCGGTGGCGTGCAAAGCAGCACCGGGCGCGAGACCAATTTCGATGTGCTGCCGTCGGAAATTGTGGACGTGATGCAGGTCTACAAATCCAACTCCGCCGAGCACATCGAAGGCGGCGTGGCCGGCGTGGTGAATATCCAGACAGCCCGCCCCCTGATGCTGGGCCACCGCGCCACGCTGTCGGGCTCCGACCTCTACAGCACGCTCAGCGGCAAACACGCGCCCAATCTGTCGGGGCTGTGGAGCTGGAAGAACGCCGACAGCAGCTTTGGCGCCTTGGTCTCGGCAACGTTCTCCGAGCGCCACATCCGCCAGGGCAATGCCGACAGCTTTGCCTACTCCACCAACGGCACCTTTGGCTACAGCGACAAATTCGACACCAAGGGCGCGGGCAGCACCAACGCGCAAAACGTCCTCTTCCCCTTCTCGCTCAACCCCGAGGTGTTTGACGAAAACCGCAAGAACCAGGGTCTCAACACCACGCTGCAATGGCGCCCCGCCAAAGACACCGAAGTGCGCTTCGACGCGCTCGTTCAGCAACGCCGCTTGAAGCACACCAGCCTGCAGGGCATCTATCAAGTCTCACCCGGCTTGTTCAGCGACATTTACAGCAGCGTGCCCAGCGTTTTCGGCCCGAAAAATCCGGACGGCAGCATCCCCTTCGCGAGCCTGGTGGTCGGCCCGGACAACACCGCTCGCACCTACCAAACCGCAGCGGACTTGACCTCGGTGACCGATGTGCAGGCGGGCGACGATCGCAGCGTCAACCTGGGTCTCAATGCCAGCACCCGGCTGAGCGACTGGAAGCTCAGCGCCGACCTCGCCTATGCCAAGGCCCATGGTGAGGAGCGTTTTGACCGCGCCACCTTCATGCCCAAGATCGGTCTGAACGCCATCCCGGGCTTGGTGACGGTCAACACCACAGGCGGAGCCATCGCCGTCACCCCCGACGCGGCGTTTGCCAAAACCATTGCTGATGCCTCGCTCTACCGCACCAACAACTTCCAGCAAGAAAGCCGCAAGAACGACGACAGCGAACAGGCTTTGCGGCTGGACGCGGAGCGCGCGCTGTCCAACCTGCCGTTCTCTGAGTTCAAAGTAGGGGTGCGTCTGTCGCAGCGCCGCAAAGAGCTGGCCGCCAATGCCCTGGCCTCAGGGCAGTTCAAAAACGCGGCGGGTCAGCCGGTTTCCCTGTCGCTGACCGAAGCCAATGCAGGCGTCACCCACCTGCCCACCGACTTGGTGCCCGGGCTGAGCCTGGGCTGGAACCATGGGCTGATTCCCTTCGCCCAAGACCCCACGGCGGTGATCAACGCCCTGGCCAAGCTGGCCAAACCCGGCACTTTGGACCCGATCTTCAACGCGCTGCAGTCGTATTCGGTGGAGGAAAAGACCTCGGCCGCCTATGCGCAACTAAACATTGACACCCAGCTGGGCGCCACCCCCATCACCGGCAATGTCGGCCTGCGCTATGTGTCGACCAACACCACCGCGACCGGCTATCGGCGCCCCTTTGAAATCGTCACGGAAAACAACCTGGGCACCATTCATTACACCTCGCCCGACGTCAGCACGCTGAGCTCGGACAGCCACGATGTTCACTGGCTGCCCAGCCTGAACCTCAAGGCCGAGCTTACGCCTGAACTGGCCGCGCGCTTTTCGTACTCGAAGTCGCTGACCCGCCCGCTGTTCTCCGACCTGACGCCGGCCTATACCGGTACGCCCAACCCCACGCAGAAGACAGCCGCCATCGGCAACTCGAATCTGAAGCCTCTCACCGGCGAAAACTTCGACCTGGCGCTGGAGTGGTACCGGGGCAAGGACGGCATGGTCAGCCTGGGCGGCTTTTCCAAGCGGCTCAACGGCATTGTGGGCAACACCACGGAGTTGAATGTCAATTACGACAACAACCAATGGGTGTCGCTCACCAAGCCCAGCAACCTGGGCAAGGGCCGCATCAATGGCGGCGAATTCTCGGTGCAGATGCCGCTGGATGCACTGTCCACCGCCCTCCAAGGTTTGGGCCTGACCTTCAACTACACGCGCACCAACAGCAGCACGCACGACAACAAGGGTGCAACCATTCCCTTCCCTGGCGTGTCCAAGTACAGCCTCAACACCTCGGCGTATTACGAGCGCGGCCCAGTTCAAGTGCGCTTGGCCTACACCTACCGGGACCAATACATGGTGTTGTCCAGCGATGTGTTTGGTCAGCAGATCTTTGCCAAGGGCTATGGGCAGATGGACCTGAGTGCCGCATATGACCTCAACAAGACGGTGTCCCTGTTTGGCAATGTGATCAACCTGGGTGGTGCGCGGGAAACGCTGTTCTCCAGCAATGTGGCCAACCCCGCCACGGCGGACTCGCGGCCGCAAAGCGTGAGCGACGTCGGCCGGCGCTTTGTGCTTGGCCTGCGCATCAAGCTCTGACGCCGCAAGACACCCGAAACCTCCAACTCCTCGGTACAGACCACGATGCGCACAGGAATCATCGGTTTGGGCGACCGCAGTGGCCACCTGGTCACCGCCTTTCACACCATCATCCCTAACTGCCAATTCGTGGCCTATGCCGACCCTCAGCCTGCGCGGCTGGGGGCCTTGGAGGCCAAGGGCATTCCCATGGGGCAAGGCTATGCCAGCCATCTGGACATGCTGCGCCAGGAGCGGCTGGATCTGGTGATCGTGGCCTCCCCCAATCACCTGCATCTGGAGCACATCCGCGCCTGCCTCAATGCCGGGGTTCGGGTGTTTGCTGAAAAGCCGGTGGTGCGCACCGAAGCGGAGTCCTTCTTGCTCATGGACTTGCTCAAAGTCCACGGCCGTGACGCCGTGATGGTGGGCCTGGTGCTGCGCTATGCCCCGCTGTACAAGGCCTTGATGGCGGCGCTGCGCGCGGGCCAGCTGGGTGACGTCTTGAGCCTGGAGGCCGCCGAGCACATCGCACCGGAGCACGGCGCCTTCTTTCACCGCGACTGGCGCCGCCATCAGGATCATTCGGGCGGCTTTATGCTCGAAAAGTGCTGCCATGACCTGGACATCTACAACAGCGTCATGGGTTGCCGGCCGCGGCGCGTGGCCAGCTTTGGCGGCAAACGGCACTTCGTCGCGGCACGCCAAGCGCTGGAAAGCGACCCGGTCTACCACCAGCGTCAATCGCGCTGGGGTGGTGGTGAGCGGGCTTTTGGCTCGGACTCGGACATCGTCGATCACCAAGTCGCCCTGCTCGAGTATGAAAACGGCGCGCAAATGGCCTTTCACACCAATATGAACGTGCCCGACGAATACCGGCGGTTTTGCGTCGTTGGCACCGATGGGATGGCGGAAGGCGACTTCGTGCGCAACTTTCTCAAGGTGCACGATGCCCGCAGCGCGGCCTGCCTGCTGGATACCAACTTTGCGCTGGGCGACCCCACGGTCTCGATTCATTACGGCGCGGAAGAGCTGATGGCCCAAGAGGTGCACGAGCACCTGCACCTGGGGCAGCCCTTGCCGGTGTCCGTGCTGGACGCCCTCACGGCCGGTCTGACCGCCATCAAGCTCGACGAAGCGCGCGTGATGGGTCAGGTCTTGGATTTGTCGCCCATGTGGGATCGCTTCGATGCCTACGCCCTTTGAGCTCCCACCCAAAGACTGAACGCCATGCACACTTTTGACTGGATGATCATTGCCGGGTTTGTCCTGGCCTCCGTGGGTTTGTCGCTGTGGCGTGGGCGCCATGCCGGGAAAAGCGTGGGTGAGTTTTTCATTGCGGGCCGCTCCCTGGGCTGGTTCATGGCAGGCACCTCCATGGTGGCCACCACGTTTTCGTCAGACACCCCGCTGTTCGTCGCGGGCGCGGTGCGCCAGGATGGCATTTACGCCAACTGGATTTGGTGGAGCAGCGCGCTCGCTACCCTGGCGTCGATCTTCTTCTTCGCCAACCTGTGGCGGCGCTCGGAAGTGACCACTGAGGTGGAATTGATCCACCTGCGTTACACGCGCAGCCCGGCCTCCAATGCGCTGCGCCTGTTCAAAGCGGTGCTCGATGGCGTGGTGATCAACGCCATGATCATGGCCTCGGTCACCTTCGCCGCCATGAAAGTGGCCACGGCCATCATGGGCCTGTCCAGCACGCCGCAGTTCACCCTGCCGCTGCTGGGTAGCGTGACGCCGGTGATGCTGGTCATCGCCGTGCTGGGCACGGTGGCCGTGGCGTATTCCACCGTCACGGGTTTCAATGGCGTGGTCTATTCGGACGCCATGCAGTTCGGCCTGGCCATGCTGGGCGCGATGGTGCTGGCGGTGGTGACCTGGCTGGACGTCACACAGCAAGGGCCGTTTGCCGAAGTGGTGTTGGCCGCCGCTCACGACAAGCCCAAGCTGCTGCACATCTTTCCGGAGGTGGAGGCCTCGCTGCCCTTTGCCACCTTTGTGATCCTCATCACCGTGTCCTGGCTGCCGCTGGCTCCCGGCACGGGCTACTTTTTGCAGCGGGTGCTGGCCTCCAAAACCGAGCGCGATGCCGTGCTGGGCTTTTCCTGGTTTGCCTTTTGCCACTACGTGCTGCGCAGCTGGCCGTGGATTTTGGTGGGCGCGGCCTCGGTGGTCTATTTCCCCGCGCTGACCGATGCCGAAAGCAGCTATCCGCTGATGATCAACCACATGCTGCCCTGGGGCCTCAAGGGCTTGATGGTGGCCTCGCTGCTGGCGGCGTTCATGAGCTGCATCACCAGCCAGCTGAACTGGGGCAGCTCCTACATCGTCAACGACATTTACAAGCCCTATGTGGCCCCCGGCAAAGCCGAGCGGCACTATGTTCGGGCTGCGCGCCTGTCCATGCTGGGCCTGGCGCTGGTGACCGCACTCATCATCCCCAGCCTGCAAAGCATTTTGGGGGTCTACAAATACCTGGGCGTGGTGGCCACGGGCTCGGCGGTGGCCTTGATTGGCCGCTGGTACTGGTGGCGCATCAATGTGTGGAGCGAGATCACCGGGGCCGTATCCGGCGTGGTGGTGGGCAGCCTCTTGTTTGTGATCTGCCCCGACAGCCCGGGGCAAGACCTGTTTGCCATCCGCCTGCTGCTGAACCTGCTGATCTGCTCCGTGCTGACCTTGGCCGTGGCCTATTTCAGCAGCCCCGCAGAGCCAGATGCCCAGTGCCAGGCCTTTTACAAGCAGGTTCGCCCGCCAGGGCCAGGCTGGGAGCGCGTGCGGCGCATGCCAGGCATGCCCGCCTCGCCCGACCACTTGCGGGGCGCCGCAGGCCGTTGGGTGGCCGCGGCAGCCCTGCTGTACGGCGCCTTGCTGTTTCCAGGCTTTGCCCTGCTGGGCCAATGGCCCGCGGCTGCGGCCTGGCTGGCGCTGGCGGGCCTGGGCGGCTTCACCCTGTGGCGGCTACACACCGCGCCCCGAGTGCCCGCGCCTGGGCACGTCACCGAACCTTCCCACTGAAAGGACGACCATGAAATTCAAAGCCTGGATGCATGCGCTGGCGACCTCGCGGCGCTGGCCCTTGATGCTGGCCGGAGCGCTGGGTGGCCTACTGACCGCTGGGGCGGCGTGGTCGGGCACGGATTGGGACATTCCCAGCGACAAGACGAAGTTCCACGTCTTCATCATCGGCGGGCAATCCAACGCCTCGGGCGTGGCCCCACTGGAGGCGGGTGATACCAACCCCGTGCCGCATGTGCTGCGCATCCCCACGGTGGGCAACCTCGCCTGGGGGGCCGCCGCCCACCCCTTGCACAACCGGCTCAGCTCCGACCAATTCGGGCTGGGTTTGGATTTCGCCCGGCAATACATGAAGACCCACCCCGGCGTCACTGTGGGGCTCATTCCCGTGGCTTGGGGCGGCGCGCCGATTTCGTATTTCGCCAAGGGCTCGGTCACCTATCAAGACATCATCACCAAAGTGAACTTCGCCAAGCAATCCGGCGTGCTCAAGGGCATGCTGTGGCAGCAGGGCGAAAGCGACACCGTGTACCAAAGCCTGGCGGACGCCTATGAAGCCGCGCTGCACACCTTGATCAGCAACATCCGCGCCGACACCGGCGAGCCCAACCTGCCCTTTGTGGCCGGAGAAGTGGGCTCGTTCTACGGCGCGCCGGACGACCCCGAGCACCTGCCCAATATCAGCCGGATTCGCACGCTGCGAGGCATCTTTGCGACCCTGCCCAGCAAGGTGTCTTACACCGCCTTCGTCAGCAGCGCGGAGCTAGGCCACATCGGTGACCACGTCCATTTCAACCGCGCCAGCCTCATCACTTTGGGCCAGCGCCATGCCGACGCCCTGGCTACAGCCAAGTCCCAGCGGCCCGCGATGATCACGCCGTCGAGCATTTCCCTGCAGGCCAGCCACGAGCTCAACCACAACGGCAGCTACTATGCGGTGAGCCACCTCATCGATGGCAGCGGCCTGAGCAGCAGCGCCAGCGTGACCAACGCCGGCACCGTCACTCACAGCTCCAGCTTGGCCAACACCTGGTGCACCCTGGAGCAGACCTTTCCCAACTACGTGAGCTCCAGCGCCAACCCGAACCCGGTGTTGGTTGCCACGCTGCCCACGCTCTCCAACATCCAAGCCTTGGTGACTTGGGGCTATGGCGACGGCGGCCCGGGCAGTGGCAATTCGGCGGCGAAATTCCTGGTGGAGTTTTCCTCCGACCAAGGGCAGACCTATCCGCTGTCCGAAACCGTCAGCACCACACATTTGCTGCAAAGCGCCTCCCAGACGCTGCAATTTCGCCGCAGCTATCTGGCCAGCCACATCCGGGTGACCGTGCTGGCCAATGCTGCCGGTCTGGGCCATGGCGGCTCTGGCGGCGACCGCCACTGCATGAGCGAGCTGCGCTTTGTGGGCTACGCCAGCCAAGCCAACGCCAGCTACAGCGTCATCAAACCCAGCAGCATTTCCCAAGATGTGGGCAGCTCAGAGTTTCCGCTGATCAACATCATCAACGCCAGCGGCCTGAACGCCGAGCCCACGGTGGGCGGCCTCAATGGCAGCAGTCATGTGCTGGATGGCGCCAATGTCTGGGCCACTTGGTACAGCCCACCGCAGTACTTTGACGGCAGCAATCCGAATCCCCGCATGACCCTGACCCTGCCCAGCGCGCAAACCCTGGAGGGCTTGATTCTGTGGGGCTACGGTGGCATTGCCAACGCGGCCACCAATTTCGATTTGGAGTTCTCCGCCAACGGCGGCACGACCTGGTCCTCGAGGGTCACGGTCAACACCACATCGGAGCTGGGTTTGGCCTGCGAGGTACTGAGCTTTCCGGCCGTGCGTGCCAATGCGGTTCGCATGACGGTGCATGGCAATGCCCGCTTGCGTTCGCAGGGCAGCCAACTTGGCGGTGACCGCGTGGGCATCAGCGAAATCCGCTTTCTGGGACGGCCTTGAAGGCCCTGGGCACATCGCGCCCATCCACTCTTTTAGGAGACATCTCATGACGTCCATTCGCACCCACCTGGCCGGCACCTTGGTCGGCCTCGGCATCTGCGGCATCGGGCTGCCCGTCGCGTTGGCGCAATCCGCAGGGCAAGGCCAAGTCTCGGTGTACGCCAACGATCTGATCACTGACTCCGGCTTTGAATCCGGCGCGTTGACGGCGTACAAAAACAGCGCCTATGCAGTCATTTCAACCGACGCCTATTCGGGCGGCCGATCCGCCAAGCTGGCGCGTAGCGGGGGCTGGGCTTCGGTGTCTCAACCTGTGACCGGGCTGGTGCCGGGTGCCGCCTACACCGCGGTGGTCATGGCCAAAACCAGCGATGCGGCCATGCCCCTGTACTTCACCTCCTCCCAGTCGCCCAACGGCCCGGATGACACGATCACCATGGCCAGCAACAGCTGGCGAACGATGTCGGTGGATTTCACGGCTTCGTTTGCCAACGAAGGGAAGTCCTACGTCTATTGCTCGGTCTATGGCACGGCCACGGGGGCGGGCTATTGCGATGACATGCATGTCTACCGTGTGACGCCGCTGCCCGTGGCCGACTCCGGCTTTGAAACCGGCACGCTGAACCTCTGGACTTACTCGGCCGGTGCCGAGATCGACAGCAGCATCAAACACAGTGGCAACTATGCGGCCAAGATCAGATCTGGGGCGCTGGGTTGGGTTTCAGCCGGCATGGCCGTCAAGCCGCGCACCAGCTATATCGCCACGGCATGGCTGCGCACGGGCGGAACGGCCACTGTGGCACTGGAGGCCAGCCTGACCCAATCCAGCGGCTGGATTTCCAGCCCCGCCCTGGCCAGCCCAAAGGCCGGTGAATGGTTCAAGCAAACCATCACCTTCACCACCGGCGACAGTGACGACAACCTGCACCTGTACTGCGGCAACAGCCAGCTGGGGGGGGATGTTTGGTGTGACGACTTTCAGCTGCGGGAGCTGGTGCCCAACCACCAGTCCGGCTCCGCCTCGGTTCAAAGCGCAGCTTTGACGCTCAAAGCCGGGCACCTGTCGCTTGGCGTGGACGCCAGCGGCACGGTGGTCAATCTGGTGGACCAACGCAGCAAGCTCAACTATGTCGCGCCGGGTAAAACCGCGCCCTTGATCAGCCTGGTGATTGACGGCAAACGCGTGGCCCCAAGCAGCGTGGCACGCCACGCCACCGATCCTGAGGTTTGGGTGTTTTCCAACGCCGAATACGACTACGTTGTCCACGTTCGGGTGCATGAAAAAACCGGCTACGCCAAGCTGACCTTGGAGTATTACCGTGCGTCGCGGGGCGACGTTCAAACCGTACTCTGGGGCCCACTGGCCAGCACCATCAAGGGTCGGGTTGGCGATGCCGTGGGCCATGTGCAAGAGGGCAACTTCACCCTGGGGCTCAAGCCATTGAACGCCAAGACTGAAGCCGGTTGGCCCAGCGATCAAACCGACGTGGTCGGGTTTGCCGACATCGTGCACCCCATCTTCTTGCAGACCTACCACGCCTGGGCTTACCAGGCGGCCCAGGAAACCACCTGGGGTTCGGTCCTGCGCGCCTTCACGGTGGACTACACCAAGCCGCGCACCCGCACCGTCTTTTGGCCTCAGTACCCCGAATGGGGGCCTCCGAGCACGCGCCAAATCCCTCTGGACGTTGACAACGCCAATGGCGATATCTTGTACTCCACCATCGCCCTGTACGGGGCCGACAGCGATTCGGTGATGACCACCTTGTCGACTATTGCCAAAAACGAGGGCCTACCCTATCTGACCCTCAATGGGCAGTGGCACAAGGTGGCCAGTGGCCGCTCAGACTCGCACCTGGTCTTCTTTGATTTGGGCCAGTCCACCATGGACACGGCAGTGCGAGTCGCCAAAGACATGGGGCTGAGCCGCGTTTACTCACTCAACGGTGCCAGCGGCCCATGGCAGAGCAATGGCAGTTACGAATTCAATTCGCAGTTTGGCAGCAGTGACAGCGCGGCGGCCACCATCATTGCCGGCGCCAATGCCCAAGGTGTGAGTGTTGGCATGCACACGCTGTCCAACTTTATCGACAACCATGACCCGCTGGTCACCTCCTCACCACCCAGCCCTGACCTGGCCATCGGCCCGCGCGCCAGCCTGACGCGGCCGCTGAATGCCAGCAGCACCACGCTGTACGTCACCGACAACAATTTGCTTGATCCAAATTTCCGCGGCAAGCGCCTGCGCGTCGGCAATGAGTTGCTGGACGTCACCGGCAGCACACTGAAACTGGGCAACGAGATTCAGATCTCAGGCGTCACCCGAGGGGCCTTCGGCTCCACGGCCGCCAGCCATGCGGCGAACACCCAAGTCTCGCGACTGCTGGTGAACGAGTACGGCGGCTTCTCGGGCCAGCTGGCATTGAATGAATCGATCGGGCGGCGCATTGCCAACCTCTACAACCAGGCCAAGGTCGGCTACCACAGCTTTGACGGCCTGGAAGAAGCCGGCGCGACCGGCTATGGCGCGCGGGGCTTTGCCTACCACGTGAACCGTGGCTTTGTGGGCAATCTCGCCAGCAAGGACGGCGTGCTCACCGAGGCCAGCCAGCTCAATACCGGCATTTGGGACGCCATCACCCGCATCAGCTGGGGTGAGGTGGGCAAAACCTCCCCCGAGCAGCGCGTGCGCAACCGGCTCTTCTACACCGCCAACCTCATGCCCAATATGCTGGGTTGGATCTCGTTTGACAGAAACCTGACCCTGCCCACGCTGGAGCAAGTCCAGGCCGAGGCGGCTGGTGCCGATGCCGGCATCGGCTACCAAACCTGGGTGGCCAATGTGGGCGACAGCAGCTGGAGCAACTGGCCGGTATTTTTTGCCGCGGTGAAAGAGTGGGAAGCCGCCCGCCATAGCAATGCCTTCAGCCCCTGGCAAAAGGCCGAGTTCCTGGACCTGAACAAGTTCTGGAAGCTGAGCAAGATCACCTCAGGCAGCCAATGGAAGCTGCGGCAAATTCAAGCCAATGGCACGGCCGCAGGCGCTGAAGTGACGGTCTCTGCCCCCGCCGCCATGGTCAGCAACAGCCCACTGCCCAGCGCCAAGGTGGGTGCGTTTTACCAAACCACCCTGCGGGCCAACACGCCGCTGATCTCCGCATGGGCCGTCAGCGCGGGATCGCTGCCCCCTGGGCTGAGCTTGAACAAAGACACCGGCGGCCTGATGGGCACCCCCAGCACGGCGGGCAGCTACAGCTTCACGGTGACGGCCACCCTGCCCAACGCCACCACACAGCCCACGCGCAACTTGACCCTTGTGGTGCAGTGACAAGCCTCCCCCCCTGCAAGCAGGGGGCCTTTGATGAACTTCAGTGTTGAAACTCGGCGCAATGTCTTTGCCTATTCTTTCTCGAACCGCCGCGCAGTGGCAGGCTGCACAAGGCAAGCACACGGCCCAAGAAATACATCAACAGCCACACTTGTGGCGCGAACTCAGCCTGACGCTAGAGCAAGCCTGGTCAGCCATCGAGCAGTTTTTGACGCCTTGGCTGAGCACCCGCCAGGCCCTGGTGTTGCTCACCGGCGCGGGCAGCTCGGCTTTCATCGGCGAGGTCTTGGCCGATGAGGCAAACCGCAACTGGCCCTGCGAGGTGCGCGCCGTGGCCACCACCAGCTTGCTCACGCACCCGCACGCTCACCTGCAGGCCGATCGACCCACGCTCTTGTTGTCCTTCGCCCGCAGCGGCAACAGCCCGGAGAGCAGCGCGGCCGTGGCCCTGGTGCGCGCGCTGGTGCGCCAAAGCGGCTTTGTCAATATCACCTGCAACCCCGAGGGCGCGCTGTACCGCGAGGGCCTGGGGCGCGACGACACGCTGAACCTGTTGATGCCGAAGGGGAGCTGCGACCAGGGCTTTGCCATGACCAGCAGCTTCAGCTGCATGCTGCTGGCCGCGCAGCTGATCCTGAGTCCGCTGCCGTGGACCGATCAACAACAAGCCTTGGCCATGGCAGCAACGCAAGCGGCGTCGGTGTTGAGTACCACCGCGCAGGCGGTGGCTCATTTGGCCCACTGGGCCCAAAGCAGCTCACCGCGCCTGGTGGTGCTGGGTGACGGGCCGATGCTGGGGCTGGCACGGGAGGCAGCACTCAAGATGTTGGAGCTCACCGCCGGGGGCGTGGTGGCGCTGTGCGACACCACCCTGGGCTTTCGCCACGGCCCCAAAGCGGTGCTCCATGCCAACACCCTGGTGTTGGTTCTCAGCAGTGGGCAGCCCGACGTGCGGCGCTACCAGCAAGACCTGGTCAATGAATTGAGGCGCGATGGCGTCGCCGGCAAGGTGATAGTGGTGGGGCCGCAGCTGGCCGACCACCCGCCCGTGGACATCCCTTTGCCCGGCCTCCCCCACGGCGAGCTCTGGCAGGGTCTGCTGGCCTTGTTGGTGGCCCAAGCCCTGGCGCTGCACAGCGCGGTGGCCCTGGGCTGTACGCCCGACAACCCCTTCCCCGAAGGACGCGTCAACCGCGTGGTGCAGGGCGTGACCATTTACCCCATGGCGCAGGCCTGAGGTGCTGGGCATGACACACCACACCCTCTTGGGCATGGATGTTGGCGGCAGCAAAGTCGAACTGGTGGCCTACGCCTGCCTGCCCGACATCAACGCACCGCGCCAGCCTCGCATGACGGCGCTGTTTCGCAAGCGCATTCCCACACCCCATGCCGACTTGGATGAATTTGTGCAGGCCATGGTGCAGTTGGTGCAAGAGGCCGAGGCCCAACTGGACCAGCAGGGCTGCGCATTGGGGATCGGGCTGCCAGGCGTCAGAGACCCCAACAGCGAGCTGCAGCGCTGCGCCAATTTGCCGGGACTCAATGGCCAGCCCGTCCGCGAAGCGCTGGTGCAGGCCCTGGGGCGCAGCGGCCCCCTGCGCCGCCCCATGGTGTTTGGCAACGACTGCCAGTGTTTTGCGCTGTCCGAAGCCCTAAGCGGCGCGGCCGCCAGCGCGCCCAGCATGGTGGGCATCATCCTGGGCACCGGGGCAGGTGCTGGCATTTGCCATCACGGGCGGCTTCACTCTGGCGCGCATGCCATGGCCGGCGAGTGGGGCCACACCAGCTTGCCCGCCCGCCTGGTGGAGCGCTACCAACTGCCCACCCTGACTTGCGGCTGCGGCCTGAGCGGCTGCATGGAGACCTTGGTGTCTGGGCCTGGCATCCAGCGCTTGCACCGCCACTTGGGCGGCGCGGGTTGGAGCGCCTCAGACATCGCCACGGCCAGCCTCAACGGTGATGCCACGGCGAAGACCACGCTGGACTGCTTCATCGATTTGCTGGCCTATGGCCTGGCCCAGTGGACGCTCATGGTGGCCCCTGACGCCATCGTGCTCGGCGGCGGGCTGTCCAAGCTGAAGCTGCTGTACGAGGCGCTGCCCCAGGCCATGCGCACGCACCTTTTCCCTGAAACCTGCCCGCCGCAGGTGCTGCCCCCGCGCTTTGGCGACGCGGGGGGCACCCGTGGTGCCGCACTGCTGGCCCTGAACCCCTGAGCACAGCTTGGCCTTGAGCACGCCAAATGAACCATGAACACTTCTGAATCCCTTCTCCTTTCGGTACTGGGCCAACACCGGGCAGGCCAACACCTGGGTCTGTTCAGTGTGTGCTGTGCCCACGACGCGGTGCTGCACGCCGCCCTGGCCCATGCCCATGCCCACGGCTATCCCTTGCTGATTGAAGCCACCTCCAACCAGGTGGACCAATTCGGTGGCTACACCGGCATGCAGCCTCGCGACTTCCATGCCCATGTGCACATGCTGGCAGCGCGCCAAGGCCTGAACCCGCGCCAGCTCATCCTGGGCGGGGACCACCTGGGCCCCAACGCCTGGCAGCACCTGGATGCCGCCACCGCCATGGCCCATGCCCGCGTGCTGGTGGCCGCATATGTGCAGGCGGGTTTCGAAAAGATCCACCTCGACTGCAGCATGCGCTGCGCCGACGACCCCGATCGCCTCAGCGATGAGGTGGCCGCACAGCGCGCGGCCGACCTGTGCGCCGCGGCCGAAGCGGCCCGCGCCCAAGCGCCCCGAGGTGCACCCGCGCCGGTGTACGTCATTGGCACCGAGGTGCCGCCCCCCGGCGGCGAGCGCGGCGCCACGGCGGCGCCCCTGCAGGTAACCACGCCTGAGGCAGCGCGGCGTACCGTGGCCCAGCACGAGCTCGCCTTTGCCCGCCTGGGGCTGCAAGGCGTGTGGCCTCGCGTGGTGGCCCTGGTGGTGCAACCCGGTGTGGATTTCGACCCCAGCCATGTGCACCACTACCAAGCCCAGGCCGCGAAGCCCTTGGCGCAACTGGTCGAGCCATCGCTTGCAACGCTCGGTGGTTGGGGCCACTTGCTGTACGAAGCCCATTCGACGGACTACCAAACCGAAGCCGCCCTGCAAGCCCTGGTGCGCGATCACTTTGCGGTACTCAAGGTGGGGCCAGCCCTCACCTTTGCATGGCGCGAAGCACTGTTCGCCTTGGCTGCCATTGAGAACACCTTGCGCGCCGGGCAAAGCACCTCGCGCCTGGTGGAGGTGCTAGAAGCCTGCATGCTGCGCGAACCCCGCCACTGGCAATCGCACTATGGCAGCTGCCCCCAGCAGCAATACATGCTGCGCCACTACGCCTACAGCGACCGCTGCCGCTACTACTGGGGCCAACCCGAGCTGCAGGCCGCACAAGCCACTCTGATGGCCCATCTGGAACACTGCGACCTGCCCCTGCCGCTGCTCAGCCAACATCTGCCCGCACAATATGAAGCGGTGATGCAAGGCCAGCTGGCACCGCGCGCCAACGTCCTGCTCACCCACCACATTCAGCGTGTGTTGGACCGTTATGCCAGGGCCTGTGGGTTGATGACGGCCAGCGGCCTGGATTCCCGCCTTTCGACATTCGATGCGCAAGCTGCCACGTCATGAGCTCCATCCAAGAACGACGAGAGAGCCTGCTGAAGTTTTTGAGTGCTCGCGGGGACAGCAGGGTCTCCGATTTGGTGAAGCGTCTGGGTGTGTCCGCCGTGACGGTTCGCCACGATCTGAACTTCTTCGAAGAACAGGGGCTCGTCACCCGAAAGCATGGCTGGGTCACGCTCAATCCCTTGGATTCGATCGAAGACATTCGCGAGAAGTCTCACCTCAACCCCTCACTGAAGGAGCGCATTGGCGCGCGCGCGGCGCAAATGGTTAAGCCCGGTGACAACATCCTCATTGACTCAGGAACCACCACCCACCGCCTGGCCGGTCACCTCAAAAACGCCCAGAACCTCACGGTGATGAGCAATGGCTTGAACATCGTCAATGAGCTGGCGCAGGCGCCGGGGGTGCAAATCATTTCGACGGGCGGGCTGCTGCGTTCGCCGTCGCTGACGTTTCAAGGTGCGCAGGCCTATGCCAGTCTGGACGCCTATAGCTTTGACACCCTGTTTTTGGGCGTTGACGGCTTTGATCTGGACTTCGGCATCACCACCCATAGCGTGCTGGAGGCAGATATGAATCGCAAAATGGTGGAGCGCTCACGGCGCACGGTGGTCTTGGCCGACTCCAGCAAATTCGGCCGCATGAGCCTGCACCGCGTGGTGGGGCTGGAGAGAGTGCACGTGGTGGTGACCGACGCTGGCGTCCCCGAGGCTTACCGCCTGGGGCTGCTGCACCAGGGCATTACGCTGATCGTGGTGGACTGAAGCGGGCGCGCCGTTCACCACTCCCGCAGTTTCACGCGCAGCCGCGCAATGGCTTGGCTGTGGAGCTGGCAAATGCGCGATTCGGTGACCTTCAGCACGGCCGCAATCTCTTTGAGATTCATGTCGTGCTCGTAGTACATGCTCATCACAAATTGCTCGCGTTCGGGCAGGTTTTTGATGGCGTCCACCAAGGCCTGGCGCATGCGGTGGTCTTGCAGCTGCGCCAGGGGGTTGGCTTGTTCGTCGCTGACGTGACGGTCGAGGTAGTCGTCGCCGCCCTCATCGCCCGAAATGTCCTCCAGGTACACCAGCTGGGTGCCGCGCACTTTGGAGAGCATTTCCTGGTAGTCGCTCAAGCTCAGGCCCATCTCGGCAGCGATTTCCGATTCCTGCGGTGCGCGCCCCAGCTGCTGCTCGAGCTTGTGCACCGCGGCTTCGATGGAGCGCTGCTGGCGGCGGTTGCCACGGCTCATCCAGTCTGAGCCGCGCAGCTCGTCGAGCATGGCGCCGCGAATGCGCTGGGTGGCGAAGGTTTCAAACTGCACGCCCTGCGAGACATCAAAGCGAGACAGCGCGTCGGTCAAGCCGATCAAGCCGACTTGGATCAAGTCATCCAGCTCCACATTGGCAGGCAGTTTGGCAATCATTTGATGGGCCAACCGGCGCACGAGTGGGCTGTATTGGCGGATCAGCGATGACTGGTCGAGTTGTCCCTTGGCGGTATACATCGTCGTCTCCATCAATTTCCCAATGGCTTTAGTGTGAGGAGCGGCCCAGGGCCACGCTGCCCAGCGCTGTGACATTCACGCGCGGCCGCAGGGGCTGAGCGTGAGCGGCCGCTTCCAATCCCACCGCAGGGGCTGTGGCGTGCAAAAGCTCGCGCGCCAGCTGCCTCAGCGGCTCCTCCAGGGGGGCGTTGGTGTTTTGGCGTGGGTCCATGCAGGCCCAGTCGCGCAACACCGCGCCAAGAAATCCGTCGCCGCAGCTGCTGAGCTGCTCGGCAATGCGCTGCGCCAGGCGCAGCTGGGGCGAGCAAGCCAGCAGCAGGCTGTAGACCATCACGCCGGCGCGCTGGCTCAGCCACTTCATGCCTGCATAGGCGTGAGTGACGCTTTGCACATCGGTGTCGGCCAGCAGCACGGGGCGCACCTCGCGCTGCGCCAGCAGCCGTGCCAGCTCTGCAGCGCTGGCGTGCAGCACCAGGACTTGGCACTGTGGCGCCGCGTCGGCCAGCAGCTCCACCAAGCGCGCGGCCGAGCCGTGGGCGTTGATGTAGCGCATGGGCAGGCCGCGTGCAGCCAAGTAGGACACGCGGGGCGACAGCGGCTCGATGCACGAGGCCAGGTCCACCGCGGCCAGCTCGGGCGCTTCGGGCGAGAGCTCACCGGCGTCCACCACCAGGGTGCGCAGACCCAGTTCAGAGAAAGCGGCGCACAAACCTTCCAACAGCGCACCGCTGCCCAGCACATGGGGGTTGCTGACCACAGGGATGACGCGCATCTGGCGCGAGGCAAAGAGCTGGCGCAGCCCGGCGGCCTGGTCGTGCGGGGGGGGCATGGTGGGAGGTCCTTGGCGCATGGGGGGTGTGGGTGTGAACGTGCTCAGTAAGCGCCAAAGGCGGAACTGACGGCCTGCGCCGGGCCGGCGGCGAAGATGAGGTTGACGTCCGAGCTGTCCATGCGCCAGGCGCTGGGGCCGGTGGGACGCAGCGCGCGCTGCACCAGGGCTTGGGCGGAGAGGCGGTGCCAGTCTTCGGGCACGCGCTGGCCATTGGCCACAGCCAGCACGCGCAGGCGGTGGCGGATCATGGTGTCCAGCGCGGGGCCGAGCTTGACGGCTTCGTCGATCTTGGACAGCACCACGCCTTGCGCCTCGTTGGCGCGCCAGGCGGCCACCACGTCCTCGATGGTCTCGCCCTGCTGCGCGGCGTTGACCAGCAAGAGGCGGCGGATGCTGGCGTGGCCCAACATGTCCAGCAGCTCTTGGGTGCGGGTGTCGCGCTGCGCGGTACCGGCGGTGTCGATGAGCACCATCTTCTTGCCCGCCAGCAGCTCCAGCAAATCTTCCAGCGAAGCGCGGTCGTGTGCAGTGTGCACAGGCACGCCCAGGATGCGGCCATAGGCGCGCAGCTGCTCGTGCGCGCCGACCCGGTAGGCGTCCAGCGTGATGAGGCCCAGCTGCGAAGCGCCATGCTTGGTGGCAAAGGCCGCGGCGAGCTTGGCCGTGGTGGTGGTCTTGCCCACGCCCGTGGAGCCGATGAGGGCGAACACGCCCCCTTGGTCTTCCAGCGGCGCTTGGTCTTCGGCGGTGAGCACATTGCGGGACAGCACATTGGCGGCCCAGGCGATCCACTGCGCTTCTTCGGTCAGTTCAGCCGGGCAGGCGTCGGTGAGCTTGCGCACCAGGGCGGGCGAAAAGCCCGCCTCCAGCAAGCGCCAAGTCAAGCGCGCCTGGGTGGGTTGGCGCTGCATTTTCTCGATGAAGGCCAGCGCGCCAAAGCGCTGCTCGATGAGGCCCTTCATGGAGCGCAGCTCCTGCATCATGTCTTCTTGCTCGCCAACACGGCCGCCCAGGCTGGGCTCGTGCAACAGGGGCTCTTGCAGGCGGATTTCGTCGCGCAGCACGGGCGGGTGGCGCGGCGCGGCAGCGGCCACACGGGGCGCGGCAACGGCGGGCTTGGGCTGTGCTTCAGCGCGGGGCTTGGCGGCTGGCGCGGCAGTGGGCTGGGCGCTGCTGCGGGCGCCAAGCACCTGCATGGCGGCATCAGCGCGCTGGCGCCGCAGCTGCTCCAGCGTGGCCACATCCTGTGCGGGGGTGCTGTGCTGAGGCTCGGAGCTGAGCACGGGGTCGGTGCGGCCTTGTTGTTCAGCCTGGCGGCGGCGCAGCATGCGTTCGCGCACATAGTCCTGGAAGGACAGCGTGCTCATGGACAGGGTTTGCACGTCCTGGTTCACGCTCTGGCTGGTGCTGGGGCTGTTGTTGGCGCTGGGCGCGGCAGCGCTGCTGGCCGGAGCCATGCGTGCAGCAATGCGCTCGGTCAGGCGGGACTTGATGCTTTGGCGCTCCTGCGCAGGCTGGGCCGGTGCGGCAGCGGGTGCGACTGGGCGGGCGCTGACGCGCGGCGCACTGGCGGCCACGCGCTCGATTTGCGACATGCTGTCGGGCGCCATGGCCAGCACTTCCACCCCTTCCGGGCAGGGTTTGGTGGAGAGCACGACAGCGTCCTCGCCGAAGGCTTGACGCACCAGCGTGAGGGCCTCGCGGGTGCTTGGGGCGGTAAAGCGCTTGACGTTCATGCTGCCTCCTGGGCTGCGCCTGCAATCGGGGGCTTAGCGCTCATGCCGCGCCTCCGATGATGGAGCCGATGCGAATGGTGTGAGTCTCGGGAATCTCGCTGTGCCCCAGCACCTTCAGGCGCGGCGCGGCACGTTTGAGCAGGCGCGCCAGCGGGGCACGAATCAAATCGGGCACCAGCAAGCAGGCGGGCACGCCACGGTCTTCCTGGGCTTGGGCGGTTTCGGCGGCGCTGCGGGCCAGCGTGTCGGCCACGCCGGGGTCCAGTGCCGCACCATGGGGCGAATTCAAGGCCTGGGTGACCATGCGCTCGAGCTCGGGCTCCAGAGCAATCACGTCCAGCTCCTTCACCGGGCCGTAGATTTGTTGCACGATGGCCGGGGCCAGGTGCACGCGCACACGCCGCGCCAGCTCGCCGGGGTCGTTCACACCGGCAGCGCTGTCGGCCAGGCACTCCACGATGGAGCGCATGTCGCGGATGTGCACGCCCTCCTCCAGCAGGAGCTGCAGTACACGTTGCAAGGCTGCGATGCCGACCATTTTGGGTATGACGTCTTCGATCAACTTGGGGGCCAGCTTGGTGAGGTGATCCACCAACTGCTGGGTTTCAAGGCGACCCAACAAGCGGGCCGCGTGGACTTGCATCAAGTGTGAGAGATGGGTGGCGATGACAGTCGAACAATCAACCACCGTATAGCCGGCCATTTGGGCCATTTCCCGCTGCCGCTCTTCCACCCACACCGCGGGCAGTCCGAAGGCCGGATCGGTGGTGGCTGTGCCCAGCAGTTTTTGCGTGGCATGCCCGGGGTTGATGGCCAGCCACATGCCGGGGAAGGCCTCGGCCTCGCCCACCACGGCGCCGCGCAAGGTCAGGCGGTACTGGCTGGGGCGAAGCTCCAAGTTGTCGCGAATGTGAACCGATGGCGGCAAGAAGCCGACATCTTGCGCAAACTTGCGGCGCACGCCGCGGATGCGCGAGAGCAAATCGCCCTCGCGGTTTTTGTCCACCAGGGTGATCAGGCGGTAGCCCACTTCCAGGCCCAGGGTGTCCACGGGCACAAGATCGTCCCAGCTGGCTTCGGCGTTGGCGTCGGGCGTGCTGGGCTGGGCGGCGGCAGCGGGCTTTTGCGCGGCGGCCACTTCGGCGCGTTCACGCAACATCGACTGGTAGGCCAAACCACCCAGGCCTGCGGCGATGAGAAAAAACACCAGGTGCGGCATGCCCGGAATGAGGGCCAGCGCCCCAATCACCCCGGCGGTGATGCCCAGCGCCTTGGTCGAGCCAAACACCTGGCGGCCAATCATGGAGCCGATGTCTTTGTCCTTGCCCACGCGCGAAACCACCATGGCCGCAGCCACGGAGATGAGCAGGCCCGGGATCTGCGCCACCAGCGCATCGCCCACGGCCAGCAGGATGTAGCTGTCGGCCGCTTGGCCTGCCGAGAGGCCGTGCTGGATGACGCCGATCAGGAAGCCGCCAACGATGTTGATGAAGAGGATCAGGATGCCGGCCACGGCGTCGCCGCGCACAAACTTGCTGGCACCGTCCATGGAGCCGAAGAAGTCGGCCTCGTCGGAGAGCTCCGCGCGGCGGCGCTTGGCTTCTTTCTCGTCAATCAAGCCAGCAGACAAATCGGCGTCGATGGCCATTTGCTTGCCGGGCATGGCGTCCAGGGTGAAGCGTGCGCCAACCTCGGCGATGCGCTCCGCGCCCTTGGTGACCACGATGAAGTTGATCACCACCAGGATGGCGAACACGATCAGGCCCACGGCAAAGTTGCCGCCGATGAGGAAGTGACCGAAGGACTCGATGACCTTGCCCGCCGCGCCCGGGCCGGTGTGCCCTTCCAAGAGCACCACGCGCGTGGAGGCCACGTTGAGCGACAGACGCAGCAAGGTGGTCAGCAGCAGCACCGTGGGGAAGGCGGCAAAGTCCAGCGGCCGCACCATTTGCGCGGCCACCATCATGACCATGATGGCCATGGCGATGTTGAAGGTGAAGAGCAAGTCCAGCACAAAGGCTGGCAGCGGCAACACCATCATGGCCAGCACCAGCACCACCGCCACGGGGGCGCCCAGCGCCTGCACCAGGTGCGCGCGCGGGCCCAGCCAGGCCTGGAGCTTGAGCGTCAGTGCATTCATGCCTCACCTCGCGAGGTCTGGGCCGGGTCGGGCAGGTCCAATTCGTCGGGCACAAAGTCCTCGCGGTTGTGGGGGTCGAGCTCGGGCGGCACGTCGGGGTTGGGCGGCGGCACATCCAGCGTGCTGTGCTGGGCCAAGGCGGCCTTGAGCTGGTAGACGTAGGCCAGCACCTGGGCCACGGCGGCAAACAGCGCGGCAGGCACTTCGTGGTCCACCTTGGTGTGGGCATAGAGCGCACGCGCCAGCACGGGTGCTTGCAGCACGGGCACTTTGCTCTCTCGCGCCAGATCGCGTATGCGCATGGCCAGCGAGTCCACGCCCTTGGCCACCACGCGCGGCGCGCCCATGCGGCCGTCTTCGTACTTCAGCGCCACGGCGTAGTGGGTGGGGTTCATGACCACCAGGTCAGCCTGCGGCACAGCGGCCAACATGCGGGTGCGGGCAATCTCGCGGGCACGGGCACGCTGGCGCTGCTTGAGCTCCATATTGCCCTCGGTCTCCTTCATTTCCTGCTTGGCCTCTTCGCGGCTCATGCGCAGGCGGCGCAGGTAGAGCTGGCGCTGCAGAGGCACGTCCACCGCAGCAAACAAAGCCAGTGCCAGCCCCAACATGGCCAGCCCGTTGAGGATAAGGCTGCCGGCATAGGCCAGCGCGGCGGGCAGCGGCACCGTCATGATGGCGATATAGGTGCTCATCTTGTTCTTCAGCACCAGGGCCCCGATGCCGCCCAGCACCAGGGCCAGCAAACAGGCCTTGAGCGCTTGCGACAGCTGCTGCCACTGAAACAGCCGACCCAAGCCGCTGATGGGGTTGAGGTGCGAGAACTTGGGCGCCAGGGGCTGCAGGGTCCAGTTCCAGCCGCCACTGGCCAAGTGTCCGGCCATAGCGGCGCCCACGATGGCCAGCAGCGCGGGCAGCCCCAGCTGCAGGCCCAGCCACACTTGCTGGGCCAGGCGCTCCGTCATCACACCGGGTTTGCTCAGGGTTTGTGCGTCAAAGCGCAGGGCAGACTGCAGAAGCACTTGCAGTGCGTCCACGGCGTGGGGCAGGCCGGAGGAGAGCAACACAGCGGCGACTGCCAACACGGTGAAGTGCGGCAAGTCGCGGGAACGCGGCAGCTGGCCCTGTTCGCGCGAGCGTTGAATCTTGCGCGCCGAGGCGGGTAAGTTGCGGTCCTGTGCGTCTTGTTCGGCCATGGTGCAGTCATGGGCACACCGGATGCCCTGGCCCCATTGTTCGAGGCATTGCCCTCGGACTTAAGCGGGAAAAGCACAGCTGGAACCCCGTGCTTTCAAAGACCAGCACCACACAGAAACGAGAAACCCGGCCAAGTGACCGGGTTGTCGGGGAGAAAGCCAGCATCAGCGCCGCTGGCGCTTGGGCTGCGGCCCGGCTTAGAAGCCCAGGCTGGCGAGCAAGTCGTCGACTTCGCCCTGGTTGGTCACCACGTCGGTGCGCCCTTCGGCGTTGACCACAGGGCCTTGCAAGATGGTGGGGTCTACCTTGTCACGCTGCTCGGGGGGCACCACCTGCACCAGCAGTTTGACCAGGCTGTCTTCCAGGTCGTTGGCCAGCGTCACCACCTTGGCCACCACCTGCCCGGTGAGGTCGTGGAAGTCCTGGGCCAGCATGATGTCGGTGAGGTGCTGGTCAATTTGCGCAGTCGAGCGCTCAACGTCTTTGACAAAGTTGAACACCGCACCACTGGCCACGGCCTTGACGGGGTCGGCGATGATGGCCTTGGCCATTTCGTTGGTGGCTTTGGAGATGAGGGCGTGCTCAACCTTGGCTTGGTCCACCGAGTTGAGCACTTTGTTGGCGGCCTCAGCGGTCTTGCCAGCGATATAGGTCAGGCGGCTGCGCGCATCGGGCAGGCCGTCGGTGGCGTATTGCAGCTTGGGCATGACACCGAGCTGCTGCATGGTGTCGTGCAACACACGGGTGATGCTCCCGAGCTGCTGAAACACCTCTGGCGACACCGCCAGGGTCTGGTTGGATTGGGCAAGCTGGTCGAAGTGTTCGGTTTGGATCATGTCGGCCTCCGTTTGTCGTCAAGCGGCCGCAGCCAGCTTTTGCATGATCTTTTGAACCTTCTCCTCCAAAGTGGCTTTGGTGAAAGGTTTGACGATATAGCCCGCCGCACCCGTTTGGGCGGCCAGCACGATGTCTTCCTTGCGCGCCTCGGCCGTCACCATCAGCACCGGCAGGTGCTTGAGCGTGGGGTCGTCCTTGATGGCCTTGAGCAGCTGGAAGCCGTTCATATTGGGCATGTTGATGTCGCTCACCACGAAGTCGAACTTCGCGCTCTTGAGCATGTTGAGCGCCTCGGCGCCGTCTTCGGCCTCCTCGGCGTTGTTGTAGCCAATTTCCTTGAGCAGCCCGCGGACGATGCGGCGCATGGTGGAAAAATCGTCAACGATCAAAAACTTCAATTCGGTGCTCATGGGCGTTCCTCTGAGGGGACTGTTTCAGTTATCGACCGCTGGGGCCTGGACTTGAAGCAGCGTCGGAGGGCGCGCTGTCTTCTTCGGTCGAATTTTTCAAAACCGCGTCTTCTGCATCACGGTTCATGACGATGATGCTGATGCGCCGGTTGACGGGGCTGGCCGGCGCGCTGGCATCCAGCAGCTTGCTCGAAGCCAAGCCCTGCACGCGCAGCATGCGCTCTTCGGGCATGCCGCCGGCAAGCATCTCGCGGCGCGAGGCGTTGGCCCGGTCGGCCGAAAGCTCCCAGTTGCTGTAGCCGCGCTCCCCGCCTGGGAAGGGTGTGGCGTCGGTATGGCCTTCGAGCGTGAGCCGGTTGGGCACCTCCGACAACACATGACCCAACTCTTGCAACAGTTCACGCATATAGGGCTTCAAAACGGCGCTGCCACTGTCAAACATGGGCCGATTATTCTCATCGACGATCTGGATGCGCAAGCCTTCGCGGGTCATATCCAGCTTGATCTGGCCACCCAGTGAAGACAAACGTGCGTTCTCACCGATCGTGCGCTCGACCTTGTCCTTGAGCTGCTCCAGCCGTGCGCGCTCGGCCTTGCGCTGCTCCTCTTTGAGCGCCTTGAGATTGATGGTGCGCTGCTTGGCTTCGATCTCACCGCCTTTGACCTGGCCGGTCTGGCGCGTCAAGTCTTGCCCACCGCCTTTGACCACAGAGGACGAGTCGCCCGAGCCGCTGCCGCCCATCATGGCAATCTTCAGCGGCGAAGCGAAATAGTCGGCAATGCCTTTTTTGTCGCCCTCGGTGGTGGAGCCCAGCAACCACATCAACAAGAAGAAAGCCATCATGGCCGTAACAAAGTCGGCATAGGCAATCTTCCAAGCGCCGCCGTGAGCGGCATGGCCGCCCTTCTTGACGCGCTTGATGATGATGGGTTGGAGTTTTTTCGCGTCGCCGGCCATGGTGCGGGGCTGTGTGCGGGTGTGGGGTGTTTACTTCTTCTTCACATGAGCTTCGAGCTCAGAGAAGGTCGGGCGTTCGGTGGAATACAGCACTTTGCGGCCAAACTCGATGGCCACCTGCGGCGCATAGCCCTGCATGGAGGCCAGCAGCGTGGTCTTGATGCACTGCAGCTCTTTGCCGTCTTCATCCACCTTGGATTCAAGCAAGCCCGCCAGCGGCTCGGCAAAAGCGTAGGCCAGCAAAATGCCCAGAAAGGTCCCCACCAGGGCCGAGCCAATCATGCCGCCCAGCACCGCCGGAGGCTGGCCCACCGAGCCCATGGTGTTGACCACGCCCAGCACCGCCGCCACGATGCCGAAGGCGGGCAAGCCACCGGCCAGGCGCTGAATGGCCTGCACGGCCATGTAGGCCTCGTGGTGGTGGGTGTCGATTTCGTTGTCCATCAAGGACTCGATCTCGTGGGCGTTGAGGTTGCCCGAGACCATCATGCGCAGGTAGTCGGTGATGAACTCGGCCACGTGGTGATCGTTGCCCACGGTGGGGTATTTCTGAAACAGCGGCGAGCTGTGCGGGTCTTCGACGTCTTTTTCAATCGACATCAGACCTTCCTTGCGTGCTTTTTGCAGGATGTCAAACAGCAGCGCCAGCAAGTCCATGTAGCGCGCCTTGGTGTACTTGCCGCCTTTGAAGCAAGTGCCCAGGCCCTTCATGGTGGCCTTCATCACCTTGGGCGGGTTGGTGGCAATCATGCCGCCAATGGCTGCGCCAAAAATGGTGGTCATCTCAAACGGCAAGGCGTGCAAGATCACACCCATATTGCCGCCGTGTGCGATGTACACGCCAAAAATACAGGCCAGCGCCACGACCCAACCGATGATGACAAACATGTATGTATAGCCTTGTCACGTATGCGCGCTCACCCCTTGGCGGCGCGTTCTCTTATTCCCTTATCGACGCCCCTGCCCCGGTCTTGAGTGACTGGCGCAGCAAGTCAGCGCGGTACACCCACAAGGCATGGCGTGTCCCTGTGTCCAACTTCGCGTGGTGCGCAACACCGGGCACAGGAAAGTCCAGGCTCACAAACCAGGCGCCATCGGCCAACTCCACCGCCGCCTTGTGCGCCAGCGGTGCCATGGACTCAGGGCGCTGGAAGACGTAGACCATGTCCAGCTCGCTCCAGCTTTGTTCCCACAAGTCGCCGCGGTGGAGCTTGGCACCCGGGCAGCGCAGGCGCGCCAGCAGCCCCAGCAGGTGGCTGGCTTCAATGCCTTGCAGCTGCGCTTGCGGGTAGGCCAGGCGAAGTGCCGCCAAACCGTGCCCTGCCCCGCAGCCTGCGTCCAAGATCTTGGCTGCCGCAGGCAGACGTACCACTGAGGGCAAGGCCTGCAGCGCATGCAGCGGCGTCGGGTACCAGGGCGCATCGCGCCAGCCTTGCAGCGGGTAGAGCACCAACAGCAGCAAGAGCGCCAGCAGCCAAACCCAGGCCGGCCACGCGGCAGAGGCACTGGCGTTGAGCAGCAACATGGCCGGCGCCCCCAGCGCCACCATGAGCTGGCGCCAGCGCTGACGGTGCAATGCCGCCAGCAGCACGCCTCCAACGCAAGCCGCAGCCGCACCGGCTGCGCCGCGATCAAAGCATTGCCACAGGGCCCAACAGGCCACCCAGCTCAGCGCCGCAGCGGCGGGCCAATGCCAAGCGGTGTGGGCGCCCAAACAGGCGCGCAAACGACGCAACACGGGCTGCCCCGTGTTGGCTTGAATTCTTGTGGCGCGATGCCAGCGTGAGGCGATACCCATGACTGCTAACCCGCAAGTGCGCTCAATGCATTTGGATGGAGCCTTGGGCGCGGCCCTTGCCTGCGCGTGCCGGTGGGTTGCACAGGCCGCAGACATAGTGGCGCGCAATTTCATGCGGGTGAGTCACAAAGTGGCCGCCGCACTTGCTGCACTTGGTCATGGTGAGCATGCCGTTGTCGACAAACTTCACCAGACGCCAGGCGCGGGTGATGGACAGCAGCGGCTCCAGGCCCTGAGCCTGGGTTTGCTCCATATAGAGCTGGTAGGCCTTGATGACGGTGTCGATCTCGTCGAGCTCCACGGCCTTGTTCAGGTACTCGTGGACATTCAAGAACAGGCTGGCGTGGATGTTGGGCTGCCAGGTGATGAACCAGTCGGTGGAAAACGGCAGCTGGCCCTTGCTGGGGCTGCGGCCCGAGACTTCTTTATAGAGACGCAGCAGGCGCTCATAGCTCAGGTCGGTTTCCGACTCCAGAACTTGCAACCGTGCACCAAGCTTGATCAGCGTGACGGCGCGTTCAATCTGACGGGCTTCGGTGAGGATGCTCTTCTGGCGCATGATTCAATCTCCTAGGACGGTGTGGTCGGGCTGTGTGCGGTGGTGGACGGTGGCTTAAGCGGCTTCTTGGTGACGCCCGGCCATGAGGATGGAGGCGTGCAGACGCGAGACGCTGTCGTTCACCGCAGGCTTGCCGTGGCTGGTGAGCAGGCCCCAGACCAAGTCGTCGTCCATGCGGAAGCGGCACAGCAGCGTGTTGCCCGAGGCAATCTTCATCAGCTGCGCGGGGCTGAGCGTGTCGAGCAAAGTGGCGGTGTCTTCCGACACACCCAGGCGATACAGCGCTTGTTCGCGGTCAGCGCGAATCAGGCTCTGAGCCAGCATCAGGTAAGAGAGGTTGGCTTCGCGGATTTCGGTGAGGATTTGGTCGGCGTTCATGGTGGGCTCCTGATCGGTGTTCAGTTCGGTGTTGGCGTGGAATGAACTGTAGGGATCGGGGCTTTTTCCGGCCATCAGCGCACTTCCACACCGGTGGACGGATTTGGCGGAAGCACCTTGTAGGAATTTGCCTGACACGACAGCACGCGGCCGTGCGTGCACACCCAGGGCGGCGACCTGTGGCGCCCATGAGCCCATGCCCAGCAAGGCCTCACCTTGGAAGGCTGGAGAGCAGAAGAAGACCAGTACAGCGCAGCGCAACGCAGCGCAAGCCACTGAGCCCATGCTCAGCGCAAGCCGCAGGCCAAGGCTGCAAAAGACTGCGCGCGAGGGCGGTTCGCGCGCGCCCCAAAGAAGCGCGCTATCAGCGCCCTTCGATGCGACGCAGCTCGATTTGCGCCAAGCGCAGCAGCTCGGGGGCTTCGCGCATGAGGCTGTCGTGCGCCAAGCCAGGCTGCATCAGGCGGCTCAAATGCCGCGCAGCGTCTTGCGCCTGACCCAGGCCCGACAAGGCAAAGGCCAGCGCGTAGAGGCTGGGGCCGTGGTCGGGCTGCTGAGTCAGCGCCTTGTTGGCGTATTCCACGGCAGTGTGGAGTTCACCGGCGGACAACAGCAGCGCGGCAATGTCGGCCAACACTTCATGCGACATGGGCTCCAGGTCCAACGCATCGCACAAGAGGTTCAGGCCTTCGCCCAAACGCCCCTGCACGGCCTCGGCCATGGCTTGGCTGCGCGCGTTGGCCAGCAAGGTGCGCGCGTCGGTCGGCACGGCCTGCGCGGTGGGGGCCACGGGCATCGCCGGCTTGGGCGTCGCGGGCTGGGACTTCATAGCTGCAGAGCGGTACATGCTCACCTCCAGTTGCTGCCACTCGCTCTGCCACATGCCGAGCCAAGCAGCCAGCGCCCCAAAACCAAAGCAGCCCTGTGCGGCCCCGGTTCGGCACGTTGTGGTGCAACTTTAGGCAGGCTTGACCAGCGCCAATGCCGCAATAAGGCAGGCTTTATGGGCAGCTTCTCTGCCCCTGTCGGCGCGCACGGCGGCCGAAATCAAGGAGGACTGACTCGCTCCTTCCTCCCGACCTCCAACCCCCTTGATAAAGGACCAGACCACGACGCTCCACCTTGTCTTTGCGGCCGCACGCAGCGCCCCCAAAGACTGATTCAGCGAATAGGCAGTACCCACGCTTGCTTTTCCGGCTTTTACACCTCTTGACAAACAGGGCTCAAGTTACACGCGAGCCTTGCCGATAGCCATTTCAACGAACTTTTCAAATGGGTTCGTGGTCCGGACGGGAGGCCTCAAGCCGTACGCTCACAGCGCTGTGAGCGCACAAGCGAGGGTTGACTGGCTCCGGGCAGACCATGCCGGGACTATTCAAAGCTGAAAGGAGCTCAGTCATGCCCGCAATCATCAACACCAATCTGTTGTCGCTCAACGCCCAACGCAACACCTCCACCTCCCAGCTCTCTCTGGCCACGTCCATGCAGCGCCTCTCCTCGGGCCTGCGTGTGAACTCGGCCAAGGACGACGCCGCAGGGCTGGCCATCGCCGAGCGCATGAGCACCCAGGTGCGAGGCATGAATGTGGCAGTGCGCAATGCCAACGACGGCATCTCGCTGGCACAAACCGCTGAAGGCGCGCTGTCCAAGGTCAGCGACAACCTGCAGCGCATGCGTGAACTGGCCGTGCAGGCCCGCAACGCCACCAACAGTGGCTCGGACCTGGACTCCATCGGCAAGGAATACACGCAGCTCAGTGCGGAAATCGGCCGCGTGCTGGGTGGTACCACCTTCAACGGAAAATCCATCCTCGGTGCTGACGCTGGCACGCAGACCTTCCAGGTCGGCGCCAACACATCGGCCAATGACCAGGTGGATGTGGTCACGACCAATATGACCACCAACACCGATATCACCACGGTGACTAGCGCCACGGTGGACAACGCCTCGACGGCCACGACGCTGGCCACGGTGATTGACAACATCGACAAAGCCATCAACACCGTCTCCAGCGAACGAGCTACTTTCGGTGCGTCTCAAAACCGCTTTGAAGCCGTCATCTCCAACCTGCAAATCTCGGTCGAGAACCAATCCGCTGCGCGCAGCCGCATCATGGACGCGGACTTCGCTGCGGAAACCGCCAACCTCAGCCGCTCGCAAATCCTGCAGCAAGCGGGCAACGCCATGATTGCTCAGGCCAACCAAATGCCCCAGCAGGTGCTGGCACTGCTGCGCTAAGCCAGAGCTGTGGCAAGCACAGCGCCGCCGCCCCTGCCTGGCAGGCGGTGGCGGCGCGTGTTTGAGAGGGTGCGCAACAGACTGTGTCGCAACAGGACTTAAGTCCGCTGCAGTGGCGTCGATAACTCTTGCAACGGGTCCTCAAGGACTACGTGGTCCGGTCAGCCCATGATCTGAAAGCGGTTCGCCACACGGCAACTCGCCCACAGCGCAAGGGTCGCGGACGGGAAGCGGCAGTGCCCTTCATGGCACTGCGGGATCGGCCCGAAGTCCGGGTCATTTTTCGACACCGCGAAGACCGGAAGTCTTTGACACCGAAAGGAACGCACCATGGCACAGATCATCAACACCAACCTGTTGTCGCTCAACGCCCAGCGCAATCTCTCCACATCGCAGCTCTCTCTGGCCTCGTCCATGCAGCGCCTCTCCTCAGGCCTGCGTGTGAACTCGTCCAAGGACGATGCGGCCGGCTTGGCCATTGCCGAGCGCATGCAAGCCCAAGTGCGCGGCATGACGGTGGCCGTGCGCAACGCCAATGACGGCATCTCGCTGGCACAAACCGCTGAAGGCGCACTGTCCAAAGTGGGCGATTCACTGCAACGCATGCGTGAACTGGCCGTGCAGGCGCGCAACGCCACCAACACGGGCACCGACTTGGACGCCATCGGCAAGGAATACGCACAGCTGGGCGCAGAGATCGGCCGCGTGCTGGGCGGCACCACCTTCAACGGCAAGGCCATCCTGGCGGCCGATTCGGGCACCCAAACCTTCCAGATCGGCGCCAACACCACGGCCAACGATGTGGTGGATGTGGTCACCACCAACATGACCACCAACGCCGACATCACGGCGGTGACCGGCGGCACCATTGACAACACCTCTACGGCCACCACGCTGGCCACGGTGATTGACAACATCGACACCGCCATCAAAACCGTCAGCGGTGAGCGTGCCACCTTGGGTGCTTCGCAAAACCGCTTCGAGGCCGTGATCTCCAACCTGCAGGTGTCGGTGGAAAACCAAACCGCCGCGCGCAGCCGCATCATGGACGCGGACTTCGCTGCGGAAACCGCCAACCTCAGCCGCTCGCAGATCCTGCAGCAAGCGGGCAACACCATGGTGGCGCAAGCCAACCAAATGCCGCAACAGGTGCTGAGCCTGCTGCGCGGTTAAGCCCAAAGCTCCAGGTCTTCTGTGAGCAGGAGGATCGCCCTCGGGCGACCCTCCTCACCCTGTTCTTTTTTCCTCCTGTGGCCCATAGACATGGGCACTTAGGCTCTGCACGGACTGCGGCCCTTCACGGGGCCAGCGGTCTGCGCAGAGCTTTTCTTTTGCGCTTTGTTTCCCCATCTATTTGGGCTTTAGCCACGCCTGGCCCTGCGCACAATCGCTGCCATCGGGTTCATCATTTGCTGTGCCCGTAGTCCGGTCCCCTTGACCGGGTGCGGTGCCACACAGCGATGCACCCTGCCCCGTCAATCTGGTGGCCGCCGCCGCAGCCCTAGAACAGCGATCGACCGGAACAGCGCAGGAGAGTCCCATGCCACAGACGATCAACACCAACCTTGCATCGCTCAACGCGCAGCGCAATCTCAACATGTCCCAGTCCTCACTGGGCGTGTCGATGCAGCGTCTGTCTTCGGGCTTGCGAGTGAACTCCGCCAAAGACGATGCCGCAGGCCTGGCCATTGCCGAGCGCATGAACGCCCAAGCCCGGGGCATGAGCGTGGCCGTGCGCAATGCCAACGACGGCATCTCCCTTGCCCAGACCGCCGAAGGCGCGCTGGGCAAGGTGGCTGACGCGCTGCAGCGCATGCGCGAACTTGGCATTCAAGCCCGCAATGCCACCAACGCCCCCGGCGACAAAGACTCCCTGGACAAAGAGTTTGGCGAACTGGCCAAAGAAATCCAGCGCGTGCTCGGCGGTACCACCTTCAACGGCAAGTATGTGCTGGGGGCCGACGCCGCCACGCCGCAGACCTTCCAAGTGGGCCCCAACACCACGGCCAACGACGAGATCGTGGTGACCACACCCAATATGACCACCGAAGGCGTCATCACCGCTGTGGCGGGCACCGACATCGCGGGCACCGGCCGGGGGTTGATCGACCGCACCGCCGACCCCACGGCTATCGCCCAGGTGGTCGCCAACATCGATGCAGCACTGGACAAGGTCAACGAAGAGCGCGCCACCCTGGGCGCCACGCAAAACCGTTTCGAGGCCGTCATCTCCAACCTGCAGGTGGCCTACGAGAACCAGATGGCTGCACGCAGCCGCATCATGGATGCGGACTACGCCCAGGAAACCTCCAACCTCAGCCGCGCGCAAATCCTGCAGCAAGCAGGCAACGCCATGGTGGCGCAGGCCAACCAGCTGCCCCAACAAGTGCTGTCACTGCTGCGCAATGGCTAAGCGCCACGCGCCACACTGAACACGGCTTGAGGCCAACCCGCGATTGACAGCGTGTTGGCCTCAAGTTCTTTCAGCACCTGCCGATATTTGCCCTGATGGAGTCGTCCCGACGTCCATCACGTCTGGGAGACTGTCATGCCTGTCATTACCAACGTCGGAATTGGCTCTGGCCAAAACTACGAGTCCATCATTCAAGGCTTGGTGAATGCGGAGCGCACACCCATCAACCTGCTGGACAAGCGCACCAGCGGCCTGAAAACTCAGCTCTCGGCCTTTGGCAAGCTGCAAAGCAGCTTGAGCTCCATGCGCGATGCCGCAGCCAAGCTGGCCACGCCTGAGCTGTGGAACACGCTGGGTGCCAGCAGCTCGGACGCCACCGCCGTCACCGCCACGGCCACCAGCAGTGGGGCGGCAGGCAGCTACAACGTCACCGTCAACCGCCTGGCTGCGGCACAAAACATCGCCAGCGCTGCCGTGGCCAGTGGCAGCAGCCTAGGCACCGGCACACTCACCATCGAACTGGGCCAGTGGAATGCCGACCAAAGCGGCTTCACCCCCAAGTCCGGCAGCAGTGCGGTGAGCATCAACATCGGCGCTGGGCAGGACAGCCTCAGCAGCGTGCGCGACAAAATCAACGCCGCCGGTGCGGGCGTGCTGGCCTCGGTGGTGAATGACGCCAGTGGCTCACGCCTGGTGCTGCGCTCGGCCACCACTGGTGAGAGCCAGGGCTTTCGCGTCAGCGTGGCCGACGATGACGGCACCAACAACGATGCCTCAGGCCTGTCCGCCTTGGCCTTTGACCCCTCACAGGGCATCAGCCAGGCCACACAGACCCAGCGCGCCACCAACGCCGAGGCCATCATCAACGGCTTGACCATCAGCGCTGAAACCAACCAGCTCAGCAATGCCATTGACGGGCTGAGCTTTACCCTGCTCAAGCCCGCCACAGCCACCATCAGCGTCAAGCAGGACCAGGACACGGTGAAAAAGGCCGTGAGCGATTTCATCGCCGCCTACAACGCCAACATCCAGCTGCTGCGCGACCAGACCAAGTACGACGAAGGCAGCAAAACCGCCGGACCGCTGCAAGGCGACTCCACGGCCATCACGCTGCAAGGCGCGCTGCGTGCCATCACCAGCGGCAACACCACGCTGGCCAGCACCTACAACCGACTCTCCACCATCGGCGTGGACATCAAGGCCGATGGCACCCTGAGCCTCAACGACAGCAAGCTCAACACGGCGTTGGGCAATATGGCCGACGTCAAACAACTCTTCATGGGTGTGGACAGCGCCAACCCCAACAACAGCGGTCTGGCCACCCGTTGGCGCACCTTTGCCGACCAGGCCCTGGGATTTGACGGCGCCTTGGCTTCGCGCCAAAAAGGCCTGCAAGGCCGCATCGACAGCAATGACAAGCAGCGCAGCAATATGGAAGACCGTATTGCCTTGGTCGAAAAGCGCCTGCGCGCCCAGTACAACACCCTGGACAAGAACATGGGCCAGCTCACGGGCCTGCAGAGCTACGTCGCGCAGCAAATGCAGATGCTCTCCAACAAGGGTTGAATGCGTCGCACACAACGCGTCAGGGCGGGCCTGAGAGGGCTAACGCCGCCTGAGCCATAGGTCCGCGCCCAGCGTCAAGCACAAAAAGGCTCGGACGAACAAGCGGTTTGGGCCAGGGTTGTTGACTGCATACAGCGCACAAGCCGCACTAAAGTCCCCCTCGGTGGCGTCGAAAACAAGTGCAGGCCTTCTACCAAATCAATCATGTACGGCAACACCTCCCCCTTCGCCAGCCGCGGTCTGAGCGCCAGCAACACCTACAGCCGCGTGGGCGTCGAGACCGACGTTCTCACCGCCAGCCCGCACAAGCTGGTGAGCCTGCTGTTTGACGGTGCCATGGACGCCATGACCCAGGCCGTGGGCGCCATTCACCAGCGCAACCAGGAGCTCAAAGGCCGCTGTCTCTCGCGCGCCGTGCGCATCCTCGACGAGGGGCTCAAAGCCGCCTTGAACATGGAGGCGGGCAACCTGGCCGAAGACCTTCGCGACCTCTACAGCTACCTGTGCATGCGGCTGACGCATGCCAATCTGCACAGCGATATTGCAGCCATCGAAGAGTGCCAACGGCTGTTGCAACCCATACGAGATGCCTGGCTCAACATTGCGGCTCACACCGACGTAGCCCGCGCCGCCTGACGCCCCAGCCCACCGCACCAGACCTGGACGCCACCATGAATACGCAACTGTTGAGTTACTACGAAGCCATTGAGCAAGCCAGCGCCGACATGCTCGCCGCTGCAAGAAACGGGAACTGGGATGAAGTCGTCAAACTCGAAGGGGCTTGCGTGCTTTTGATCTCCCAGCTCAAGCACGTGGCCCAACAGCAACAGCTGGCGCCTGACGAAAGCAAACTCAAGAGCCGCATCATGCAGCGCATCTTGGTCAACGATGCAGAAATTCGTCACTTGGCCGAACCGTGGTTGGAGGATTTGGACGTGATGCTCAAGGGAAAATCACGCACCATCCACTAATGCAGCAGCCACGCGCGTTATCTTGAATACACCCGACGAATCCACCCCAGACACCGGCGAGTACCGCCTCAGCAGTCGCAGTGAAGTCGTGGCTTGGCTGCGCGAGCTGGCGCAGCGCGGCATTGGCGTGCAACTCAATGCCAGCTCCGCCCAGGCCTGCAACGCTGTGCTCACCCAGGTTGACTCCGAACACAGCGCCATTGGATTGGAGCTCAGCGGCTCAGACGACCAGCTCGGCGCGCTGCTGCGCAGCGACGATGTCACCGCCGTGGCCTACCTGGACCGCATCAAGCTGCAGTTCGATGTGGTGGGCCTGTGCCAAGTCAGCGCCGGCAACAGCGCCATGCTGCGTGCCATGCTGCCCGCCGATATCTACCGCTTCCAGCGCCGCCAGGCCTACCGCGTGTGTGCGCCCACGGGGCAATACCCGCTGCTGGTGGTCCCTCAAGACAAAGAAGTGCGCCTGCGCGTGCTCAATGTCAGCGTGGGCGGTCTGGCCCTGCACTGGCCCCCGGAACTGCTGCAACCGACCTCGGGCGAGGCCATAGGCCCCGCACGCCTGCTGCTGGCCCAAGACAGCCAGCTCACCGTGCACCTGCGCGTGCAGCACATCGTCACCGAACCCGACCGCGACGGCACGCCAAGCGCCGTGGCTGGTTGTGCGTTCGTGAACATCAGCTCACCAGCGCTGCGCGTGTTGCAGATGTATGTGGACCAGGCGCAAAAGCGCGAGCGCCTGATGATGCAGCGCCGCTAGCGCACTGCTGCAGGCTCAGACCTGCATATTCATGATTTCCGAGTAGGCCGAGACCAGGCGGTTGCGCACCTGCAGCGTGGCCTGGAAGCCGATTTGCGCCTTTTGCATGGCCACCATGGTCTGCTCCAAGCTGACCGTGGGGTTGTCCAGCTGCACCTCGCGCTGCAGTCGGCTGGACTCTTGCTGTGCCTGACTCACACCGCGCAGCGCCTGATCCATGGCCTGCGCAAAGCTCGGCGCTGCGGCCGAGCCCGCCTTGGCCAGCGGCTGCCCTTGCGGCGTCAGCCCCGCACGGGCCACGGCCTGCGCGAAGTCAAAGGGTTTGAGCTTGAGGTCCACGGTGCAGAAGCAGCAAGACTGTGTTTGAGAGGCAGCAAGGCAAGGATGTGATGCCTCGCATCCTAGGGCCAGGCAGCCGCTATCCAAGAGCCGAAGTGGGCGCGCTTCATCGGCCTGTTCGCGCCTTTCTTGAGGGGGGTGACTCTCAATAATTCGTGCATGGATAACGCGCTGAGCCCTTCCCCAGGCAGCACCCCGGCCACCGCTGTTGCGGTGGTGGAGTCAAGCACCACGCCTGTACAAAACCCAGGCCTGGCTCAGCGCCTGGCCGCCCTGCCCGCACGCGCCAAGCTCAGCCTGGGTCTGGGTGTGGCGGCCCTGGTGGCGGTGTTGGCCGCGCTGACCATGTGGAGCAGCCAGGGTGAGTTCCGCCCCGTCTTCAGCGGGCTGTCTGACAAAGACGGCGGCGCCATCATTGCCCAGCTCAACCAAATGAATGTGCCCTACCGCCACGAGGCGGGCGGCACCATTCTTGTGCCCGCAGCACAGGTGTACGACTTGCGCATGAAGCTGGCCTCCGCCGGCCTGCCCAAAGGCTCCACCGTGGGCTTTGAGCTGCTGGACAAAACCTCCATCGGCCAGACGCAGTTCAACGAGCGCTTGAACTTTCAGCGCGCCCTCGAAGGCGAGCTCACGCGCACCATCACCGCCATGGCCGATGTGGCTGATGCCCGCGTGCACTTGGCCATGCCGCAGCAAAACGGTTTTTTCCGCGAACAGCAAAAGCCCAGCGCCAGCGTCATGCTCACGCTGCGCGGCGGCCGTACGCTGGACCGCAATCAGATCGCAGGCATCGTGCACCTGGTCTCGGCCTCTGTGCCTGAGCTCAACCCCAAGGCCGTGTCCATCCTGGACCAGACCGGCGCGCTCATCTCCAGCAACCCCGATCAAGCCAGTGGGCTGGACCAGCAACAGCTGGTCTACAAGCAGCAAATCGAGGCCAATCTGAACAAACGCCTGGCCGAGCTGCTCGAACCCATGGTGGGGCGCGAGAACATGCGCACCACTGTGACGGCGGATGTGGACTTCTCGCAAGTGGAATCCACCGCTGAAGAATTCCGCCCCAACCAAGGGCCCAACACCCAGTCGGCGGTGCGCAGCAGCCAGTCCTCGGAATCGGTCAACGCCAACCCGGCCCTGCCCACAGGCGTGCCTGGTGCGGCCACCAACCAGCCGCCCGTGCCGGCCACCGCGCCCATCAACGGCGCCTCGGCCCCGCTGCAAGGCGCTGGCGGCACCGACGGCGGCAGCAACAGCCGGCGCGAAAACGTCACCAACTTCGAACTCGACAAAACCGTGCGCGTGGTGCGCAACGCCACCGGCACGGTGCGCCGCGTCAACGCCGCCGTCGTGGTCAACCACCGCCAGGTCACCGACCCCAAGGGCAAAACCAGCACCGAGCCCTTGCCCCAGGCCGAGTTGGACCGCATCACCGATCTGGTCAAACAAGCCGTGGGCTTTGACGACAAGCGCGGCGACTCGGTCAAAGTGGTCAGCGCGCCGTTTGTACTGGACAAGTCCGAACCCTCTGCCACCCCGCTGTGGCAGCAGCCTTGGGTGTTGGACTTTGCCCGCTCCGCCGTAGTGCCCCTGGCCCTGGTGTTGGTGGCTTTGATTGCTGTCTTTGGCATGGTGCGCCCAGCCCTGCGCGCGGCCTACCCGCCCCCGACGGCTGCCGAGGGCGGTGCCGGTGGCGAAGGTGGCACCACCGCCATCACCCCACTCAACGCCGTGGTGGACGACCCCCAAGCCCTGCCCGGCGGCCTGCCCGCCCTGCCCGGCGCAGGTGGCAGTGGTGGCGGGGGCCTGCCCGCGCTGGAGCCGCCGGCCAACCAGGAAAAGCTCGAGCGCGCCCGCATGCTGGCGCGCGAAAACCCCCTGGCGGTGGCCAACATCGTCAAGGCCTGGGTCAACGGCGAAGAACTCGAAGGCGCGAAAGGATAAGCCGCGATGGACGACAAAGGCGCTGAAGACGCAGCCATCCTGCTCATGTCCTTGGGCGAGGAGGAGGCGTCCGAGATCTTCAAGCACCTCGGCCCCAAAGAGGTGCAAAAACTCGGCGAGACCATCGCCCGGCTCAAAGTCGTGCCACGCCACCGTGTGGACGAGGTGTTGGACAAATTCGAGGCCGTGGCCGAGACGCAAAGCATGCTGGTGCAAGACACCGACGAGTACGTGCGCTCGGTGCTGCGCAAGGCCTTGGGCGACGACAAGGCCAACCTGCTGCTGGACCGCATCTTGCAGGGCTCGGACGTGTCCTCCATCGAGAGCCTCAAGTGGATGGACCCCAGCTCGGTGGCTGAGCTGCTGCGCAATGAGCACCCGCAAATCGTGGCGGCCATCCTCGCGCACCTGGACTTCGACCAAGCCAGCGCGGTGCTGCGCACCTTTGCCGAGCGTGCGCGCAACGAGGTGCTGATCCGCATTGCCACGCTCGACGGCATCCAGCCCATGGCGCTCAAAGACCTCAACGAGGTGATGGGCCAAATCCTGGCCGGGGGCGAGCGCATGAAGAAGAGTTCGCTGGGCGGCGTCAAGAGCGCCGCGGAGATCATCAACATGCTGGGCTCCAGCGTCGAGGCCTCGGTGTTGGACTACATCCGCGAGGCCGATGCCGATCTGGCTCAAAAAATCATGGACAACATGTTCACCTTCGACGACCTGGAGAAGGTCGACGACAAGGGCATCCAGGCCGTGCTCAAGGAAGTGCAGAGCGAATCCCTGGTGCTCGCGCTCAAGGGTGCCAGCGTCGAGCTGCGCGAGAAGGTGTTCCGCAACATGTCCAGCCGCGCCGCAGAAACCCTCAAAGAAGACCTGGAATCGCGCGGCCCGGTGCGCCTGTCCGAAGTGGAAGGCGAGCAAAAGGAAATCCTCAAGATCGTGCGCCGCCTGGTGGACGAAGGAACCATCGTGTTGGCCGGTGGCGGCGACGACCAATTCCTCTGACGCACCGCCCCCAAGCCCATACCACAAAGCCCACCCATCATGGCCGCCCCCCGCACGCCCCGTCAGGTTCCCCCGCCGCTGCGCCCCGATGGCGAAGCGCCGCGCGGCGCTTACAGCCGCTTCATTCCGCGCGAAGAACTGCAGAATTTCGAGGCCTGGCACTTGGGCGATTTGGGCGACCCCGAAGGTCAACCCGCTAACGCCACGCACCCTGCGGGTGCCGATACAGCGGCCCCGCCCGAACCCGAGGCGCCGCCGCCGCCCGATATCGACGCCCTCACCCAGCAAGCGCGCCAGCAGGGCTACCAAGACGGCTACCGCGACGGCCTGGCCGCGCTGGACGCCTTCAAGAGCAGCTTCTCGCAGCAGATCAGCGCGCAGCTGGGCAGCCTGGTGGAGAGCTTTGATGCCGAGTTCCAAGGCCTGGAGCAACTCATGTCGCAAACCCTGGCGCGCTGCGCCACCGAGCTGGCGCGCCAAGTGGTGCGCAGCGAGCTGCAGCAGCGCCCCGAGCTGATTGCCCAGGTGGCCCAAGAAGCCGTGGAGGCGCTGCTCATCAGCGCACGCCACGTGCAGCTGCGCGTGCACCCCGACGACTTGCCCCTGCTGCATACCGGTGCAGGCGAAGCCCTGCGTGCACGTGAAACCCAGGTGGTGCCCGACGCCAGCATCGAGCGCGGCGGCTGCAAGCTCGACGCCGACATCTGCAGCGTCGACGCCACCCTATCCGCACGCTGGCGCCAGGCCATGGCCGCCATCGGCCAGGCCTCGCTGTGGGAGGACCGCCGCGACGACGAGGCCCCTGCCCCCAGGAGCGAGCCATGAGTGTGCGCACCCACCACTGGGAGCAATACCTGGCCGAGCTGGAGTCCTACGCCAGCACAGGCTTTGCCCTGGAGCCCCAAGGCAAGCTGGTGCGCGTCGCCGGTCTGGTGCTGGAAGCCACGGGCGTGAAAGTGCCGCTGGGCTCGGTGTGCGAAATCCAGGTACCCTCCTCTGCCACAGCGCCGCGCCGCGGCCTGCCGCCGGTACACGCCGAGGTGGTGGGCTTTAGCGGCGACCGCGCCTATCTCATGCCCATCAACGATGTGCAGGGCCTCAGCAGCGGCGCCACCGTCAAGCCGCGCGCCATGCCGCTGCACGCACCGCATCTGGGCCACCCCAGCCACCCCTGGCGGCGCGACGAAGACCGCGGCCTGCACCTGCCCATCGGCAACGGCTTGCTGGGCCGCGTGGTGGACTCGCAAGGCCAGCCCATGGACCGCCGCGGCCCACTGCGCATGGTCACCTCTGAACCCATGGTGCGCCGCGCCATCAACGCCATGGACCGCGACCCCGTGCGCCAGCCGCTGGACACGGGTGTGCGCGCCATCAACGCCATGCTCACCGTCGGGCGCGGCCAGCGCCTGGGCCTGTTTGCGGGCACGGGCGTGGGCAAATCGGTGCTGCTGGGCATGATGGCCCGCTACACCCAGGCTGACGTCATCGTGGTGGGCCTCATCGGTGAGCGCGGCCGCGAAGTCAAAGAATTCATCGAAGACATCATTGGCGAAGAGGGCCTGGCGCGCTCCGTCGTGGTGGCCGCCCCGGCTGACGCGCCGCCGCTGCTGCGCATGCAAGGCGCCAACTACGCCACCGCCATTGCTGAACACTTCCGTGACCAAGGCCTGCATGTGCTGCTGCTCATGGACAGCCTCACACGCTACGCCATGGCGCAGCGCGAAATCGCCCTGGCCATTGGCGAGCCACCCGCCACCAAGGGCTACCCCCCGAGCTGCTTTGCCAAGCTGCCCCAACTGGTGGAGCGCAGTGGCAACGGCGTGGCCGGGGGCGGCTCCATCACCGCCTTCTACACCGTGCTGTCTGAAGGCGACGACCAGCAAGACCCGATTGCCGACGCCGCCCGCGGCATCTTGGACGGGCACATCGTGCTGTCGCGCGAACTCGCCGAGGGCGGCCACTACCCGGCCATCGACGTCGAGCGCTCCATCTCCCGCGTCATGACCAGTGTGGCCGCACCGCGCCATGTGGAGCAAGCGCGGCGGCTGCGCCAGCTGCTGTCCAAGTACAACAAAGCGCGCGACCTCATCCAGCTCGGTGCCTATGTGCCCGGGGGCGACCCCGAACTCGACACCGCCGTGCGCCTGCACCCCGACATCCTGCACCTGCTGCAGCAAGACATGCACACGCCGTCCGGCCTTCAGGACTCCATCCAACGCTTGGCACAGACGGTGAATTTCGCCTGAAGTCTGCCGATATAGCACTACGTGAGGTATTCCCATGAGCTTTACGTCTATTCAGTCGCTTCAAACCCTGCTTGAGCATGCTCAGGCACAACGCGACGAGTCCTTGCGTTTGCTTCAGGAAGCCCAGACCCGGGCGCGCCAGGCCCAGGATCAGCAAGACCAGCTGCGCCAGTACCAGCAGGAATACCAGCAGCGCTGGTCCACGCAGTTCCGTCAGCCCGCCACCGTGCAGCTGGTGGGCTGCTACCAAAGCTTTGGGCTGCGCTTGAATCAGGCCATAGACCAGCAGCAGCACATCGCCGGCTATGCCGAGCAGCGGCTCAAAGCCGCACGCCAGCGCGTGCAGGAGCAGGAGATGCGCGTGGCCTCCATCCGCAAGCTGATCGAACACCGCCAGCTCGACATCCAGCGCCGCAACGACCGCGTCGAGCAACGCCTGGCCGACGAACATGCCGCCCGCAGCATGGCCCGCGCCGTGCCCTTTGCTGGCGCTCGGCTCTGAACACCCCTACCTTCCCTCACACCGGGGCACAGCTCATGAACACACTCTTCACGCGCGTCAACGGCGGCTCTACTGCCGGAGCGGGCTTGCCCAGCGGCAATGGCGCGGCAAGCAGCGCGGGCGACAGCGGCTTTTCCCAACTGCTGCAGCAAGCACAGCCACAGTCTCAGCCCCCCAACCGCACCGACCCCCGCGGACGCTGGAGCGGCCCAGAGCCCTTTCCTCCCGAAGGCGTGAAAAGTCACTTCAACCAACCCCTGCCCCCACCCACGCCGCAGGCACAGCCCCATGCACAGACCCAAACTGCACAGGCCACCAAAGACAACGTGGCCACAGCCGAGCAGGAAAAAGTCCTGACTCAGCGTCGATTGCAGCAGCGTCAAAACGCCGCCCCACCGCGCCCGGCCAACCCAGCAGCCCATGGCCAGAACAAAGGCACCCGAAGTGAACAAGCCGAATCGGGCCTCACCACGGGCGCCAATGCCGAGCTGGCTGAGCTGGCCGAAGTCGCCAAGCGCACCTGCCGCAAGCCCCCGGCGGACACCGCCGCTGAGACCGCCGCCAACGCGGCCGCCCAGGCCAACACCAGTGCAACGCCCCAGCAAGTGACGCCCGAGCTCGCTCAAGAACTGCGCCTTCGCAGCGCTGCGCAAGACGGCAGCGAGCCCATGGGCGAAGACACCCGTGAAATCACCTCGGCCCTGGCTGACAGCAGCGAGGCACCCGCCACCAGCACCGCAGCCCGCGGCCGCCATGCTGCCGAGCGCCGAGAAACTGCAAACAGCAACGCTGCTGCGGGCTCAAGCGAGCCCCGCGACACCCCAACCCAAGCGCACACAGCCCCTGGCAACGCACAGCGCAGCGAGGCGCCGACGGCCCTGCCCGAAGCGAGCACCACGGCCAGCACCACGCCCTCGGGCAACAGCAGCGCCAACAGCCCTGCTGCAGGCACGAGCTTTGAGCAATACCTCACGCAGCAATTGCAAAACGCGGCCCCCAGCAACACCAGTAGCAACACCACCACCGCGCCCAGCACGCAATACACCCTGCAACAACCGCTGCACAGCGAACACTTCGGGGGTGAACTGGCCGGGCGGCTCAGCGTGATGGTGCAAAACGGCGTGGAGCAGGCCCAGCTCATGCTCAACCCAGCAGAAATGGGCCCAGTGCAGGTGCACATCGTGGTCGATGGACAGCAAGCGCAAGTGAACTTTGTGGCCGAGCAATTCGCCACGCGTGAGGTGCTGCAAGCCAGTCTGCCCGAGCTGGCCGCGGCCCTCAACGCCCAGGGCCTGACACTCAGCGGCGGCGGCGTGTTCGAGCAAGGCCGTCAAAACCAAAGCCCACCGCAAGCCCCAGCGCAGCCCGCGCGTGCCACCCCTGGCGACAGCCCGGGCGGCGTGCGCAACGAGGCCCCCAGCGCCCCCGCAGCCCCCTGGCGCAGCACGCGTGGCGTGCTGGATCTCTACGTTTGACCCCGCCATGCAAAGTTCCCGCGCTTTCCCGTGCTTTTTCCCGGCATCTGTTCCGGGGGCGGATTCAATAATTCTGCGGACTGCACCGAATAACGAAGACAGCCCCTCCAAGGAGTGGGCACTGACAAGGAGCACGCATGTCCGCGCCAGCCCCCGCTGAAGCCGCCCCCGCCAAAGGCGGAGGCAAGAAGAAGCTGATCATCATCATCGCCGTCGTGTTGTTGGTGGTGATCGGTGGCGGCGTGGGCGCCCTGCTCATGATGAAGAAAAAGGCCCACGCCGATGAAGAAGGCGGTGGCGACGAAGCCCATGCGAAGGCCGATCATGCGCCCGCGCCTGTGGCCAAATTTGAGCCGCCCAAGCCCGGCACGCCCCCCACCTATGTGCCGCTGGAGCCCTTTACCGTGAACCTGGCGGACAAAGATGTGGACCGCTACGCCCAGATTGGTGTCACTCTGGAAGTCCTGGACCCCAAATTTGCCGAGCAGATGAAGGTCTATATGCCCGCCATCCGCAATGCCGTGCTGATGGTGCTGGCGCACAAAGAATCTACCGAGCTGCTCACCCACGAGGGCAAGGACAAGCTGGCCAGCGAAATCCGCCGCGAAGCGCTGCGCCCCATGGGCATTGAGCTCGACGACGAGGAAGAGGACGACGCCGACTCGCCCAAGAAGAAAAAGAAAAGGCGCCGCCCTGTCGAGAGCCCGGTCTCGCAGGTGCTGTTCTCCACCTTCATCGTGCAATAGCAGGAACGAGGGCCAGCGGCGATGAACCAACAAATCCTGTCGCAAGACGAAGTCGATGCCCTGCTGCAGGGCATCACTGGCGAGAGCCAGAAGCTTGAGGCCGAAGAGGTCCAAAGCGGTGGCATTCGCGACTACAACCTGGCCAGCCAGGAGCGCATCGTGCGTGGGCGCATGCCCACCATGGAGATCATCAACGAGCGCTTTGCCCGCAACATCCGCGTCGGCCTGTTCAACTTCATCCGCAAAAGCCCCGAGGTGGCCATTGGTGGCATCAAGGTACAGAAGTACAGCGCCTTTTTGCGCGAAATCGTCGTGCCCACCAACTTCAACATCGTCTCGGTGCGGCCGCTGCGCGGCTCAGGGCTGATCGTCTGCGACCCCACCCTGGTGTTTGCCGTCATCGACGCGCTGTTTGGCGGCGTCGGCAAATTCCACACCCGCATTGAAGGGCGCGATTTTTCGGCCACTGAACAGCGCGTCATCTTGCGTCTGGTCGAAGTCATCACCGCCGAATATGCCAAGGCCTGGAAAGGCATCTACCCGCTGGAGCTGGACTACCAGCGCTCGGAGATGCAGCCCCAGTTCGCCAACATCGCCACACCCAGCGAGATCGTCGTGGCCACCAGCTTCACGCTGGAGATTGGCGACACCAGCGGCACCATTTACTTCTGTGTGCCCTACTCCACGCTCGAGCCCATTCGCGACGTGCTCTACAGCACCACGCAAGGCGACTCTGCCGAGCCCGATCGGCGCTGGGTGAATCTGCTCAAGCACCAGATTCAAGCCGCTGAGGTGGACTTGGTGGCCGAGCTGGGCCATGCGCCTGCCACGGTGGAGCAGCTGCTGGCCTTCAAGCCGGGAGACTTCATCGAGCTGGACTTGGAGCAAGTCATCAAAGCCAAGATCGACGGCGTGCCGGTGTTTGACTGCCATTACGGCACCTCCAACGGCAAGTACGCCCTCAAAATCGAAAACATACTGACCGGCCCCGACACGGGCTGGCTGGGAGCGCGCAATGTCACCTGACGATAGCCCTGGCACCGACGAACAAGACGCCATGGCCGCCGAGTGGGCCGCGGCGCTGGCTGAAGCCAAGCCCAGCGACAGCACCAGCCAAGTGGCCAACGAGGTCCATGCGGCGGCTGAGCAGGTCGCCCCCGCGTCCTTCGCCAACTTCTCGCCCACGCCGGGCAATTTGCCCGGCAATGACATCAACATGATCCTCGACATCCCGGTGCAGCTCACCGTGGAGTTGGGGCGCACGCGCATCCCCATCAAGAACATCCTGCAGCTGGCGCAGGGCTCGGTGGTGGAGCTCGAAGCTCTGGCTGGCGAGCCCATGGATGTGTTGGTCAACGGCTACCTCATCGCCCAGGGCGAGGTGGTGGTGGTCAACGACAAATTCGGCATCCGCCTCACCGACATCGTCACCCCGTCCGAGCGCATGCGCCGCCTCAGCAAGGCCTGATGTCGACTGCGCGTTGGCCGCTATCGGCCAACAGCGCAAAAACTGAAGGGCCAGACGGCAAAGACGGCGCAATTTCCGCCTCATTCCCAGCGACTGCCCGCCAGCGCGGCCTCCCACAATGGCCGCATGAATGCTTCACTGCTGCCCCTGCTGTGGTTTGTCGTCATCATCGCCCTCATCCCCTTGGTGCTGTGGCTGCTCAAACGCGGCCCGTTGGGCCTGGGGCGCCAGAGTGAGGCGCTCAAGCTCGTGGCCCAGCTGCCACTGTCGCCCTCGCAGCGTGTGCTGCTCGTTGAGGTCGGCCAGGGCGACGCACGCCAATGGTTGGTCTTGGGCGCCACTGCCCAGCACATCAACACCCTGCACAGCCTGCCCGCACAAGCCCTGCCCGCTGCAGGCCCGGACACCCCGGCCCACGCACAGAGCTTTGCGCAGCAACTCGCCCAGCGCCTGAGCGGCCACACCCCCAACGACCGCGGAGGCCAGGCATGACGCGCCGCCACCTTGCTCTGGCGCGCGCCACACAAGCCGCCCGCGCCGCACGCCAATCCCGCGCCACCTGGGCGGGGCGCATCGCGCTGGGCGCGGCCACTTTGCTGCTCATGCTGGGCTGCGGTGCGAGCTTGGCGCAAAGCGGTGCGCCGGCACCGGGTGCAGGCCAAGCCGCCACGCTGCCCCTGCTCATCGGCAGCAGCGGCGGTGGCAGCAGCTATTCAGTGCCCATCCAAACCCTGTTGTTCTTCACGGCGCTGGGCTTTTTGCCCGCCGTGGTGCTGATGATGACGGCCTTCACACGCATCGTCATCGTGCTGTCGCTGCTGCGCCAGGCGCTGGGCACGCAGGCCGCGCCGCCCAATCAGGTCATCGTGGGGCTGTCGCTGTTTCTCACCTTCTTTGTCATGAGCCCGACGCTGGACAAGGTCTACGCCGAGGCCTGGCAGCCCTACAGCAGCGGCGCCCTGCCCTTTGAGCAGGCGCTGGCCAAGGCCGAGGCCCCCATGCGCAGCTTCATGATCAAACAAACCCGCCAGTCCGACGTGGCGCTGTTTGCGCGCCTGGCCAAGCTCGACGAAGGCATCAAACCCGAGGCCGTGCCCTTTCGCGTGCTGGTGCCAGCTTTTGTCACCAGCGAGCTCAAGAGCGCGTTTCAGATCGCCTTCATGGTCTTCATCCCCTTTCTGGTGATCGACATGATCGTGGCCAGCGTGCTCATGAGCCTGGGCATGATGATGCTCTCGCCCGTGCTGGTGGCCCTGCCCTTCAAGCTCATGCTTTTTGTACTGGCCGATGGCTGGAACCTGCTGCTGGGTTCGCTGGCGGCCAGCTTCGTCACCTGACTGCAGCACACACACCATGGACGCACAACAAGTCTTCACCATTGGCCAGCAAGGCCTGTACATGCTGCTGCTGGTGGCTGCACCGCTGCTGCTGACCGTGCTGGTGGTGGGCGTGGTGGTGAGCGTGTTTCAGGCCGCCACGCAGATCAACGAATCCACCCTCTCCTTCGTGCCCAAGGTGGTGGCTGCGGTGCTGGTGCTGGCGGTGGCTGGTCCCTGGATGATCACCACGCTGGTGGAATACATCCAGCGCACGCTGCAGGCCATTCCCCAGGCCGTGGGCTGAGAGGCGCACCGAGGTGATTGGCATTACCGAGGCCCAGCTGCTGGCCTGGATCAATCCGCTGCTGTGGCCGCTGCTGCGCATGCTCGCGCTGCTGGCGGCCATGCCGGTGTTCAGCCAGCGCAGCGTGCCCATGCGCGTGCGCATCGGGCTGGCCCTGTTTGTGGCGGTCTCGGCCCAGCCCTCGCTGCCGCCCATTCCCGCCCTGCCCCTGGACGCCCCCTTGCTGCTGCTGGGCCTGGTGGGTCAGCAAATGCTGGTGGGCCTGGCCATGGGCTTTGCAGTGCGCATCGTGTTTGTGTCTATGGAGTTCGCAGGCGAACTCATAGGTCTGCAAATGGGCTTGAACTTTGCCGGCTTTTTCGACCCCGCCAGCGGCGGCCAAGGCACGGCCACGGCGCGCTTTTTCGGCAGCATGGTGGCGTTTTTGTTTGTGGCCATCAACGGCCACCTCATGCTCATTCAAGCGCTGGTGCAGAGCTTTCACGTCTTCCCGGTGGGCGACGCGCCGCTGCGCTTTGTGATGCAGGCTCAGCCCCAGGTCTGGGGGGGCGAAATCTTTCGCACCGGGCTGTGGATTGCCCTGCCGCTGCTGAGCATGCTGCTGTTTGTCAACGCTGTGCTGGGCGTGATCTCGCGCGTGGCACCGCAGCTCAATGTTTTTTCCATCGGCTTTCCGTTGACGGTCAGCATCGGCCTCATCGGCCTGGTGGCCACCTTGCCGCTGATGGAGCAGCCCTTCACCCAGGCGCTGCACCGCATGCTGTCGGCCTTTTCTTGAGGGCCTCAGCCCTCCACCAGGCCGTTGCGTATGGCGTAGACGGTGAGTTCGGAGTTGTTGGTCAGCCCGAGCTTTTCCAGCACGCGCGCGCGGTAGACGCTCACCGTCTTGGGGCTGAGCGTGAGTTCTTCTGCAATGTCCGACAAGCGCTTGCCCGAGGCAATCAACACCAGGGTTTGCAGCTCGCGGTCTGAGAGCTTTTGATGCGCCAGCTCGGGGCTGGGGGTGGTGAGGCTTTCCACCAGCATTTGTGCAATTTCGGGCGTGACGTATTTGCGGCCCTGGGCCACCGTGCGCACGGCCGCCACCAATTGCTGGGTGTCGCCGCCTTTGTTCACATAGCCAAAGGCACCCGCACGCAGAGCGCGGATGGCGTACTGGTCTTCGGGGTACATCGAGACGATGAGCACGCGCGGTGCATGGGGCTCGTCCATGAGCACGCGCAGCACATCCAGCCCGCTGCGCCCGGGCAGGTTGATGTCCAGCACCAGCACATCGCAAGCCCCGCCCTCGGGGAATTTGCGCATGAGCTCGCGCAGCTCGCCGTAATCACCCGCTTCGCCCACCACCGAAATGTCGCCAGCATCGGCCAGCGTGTCGCGTATGCCGCGGCGGATGAGGCCGTGGTCGTCGCACAGAATGACTTTGATCATGCGTCTCCCCAGACCGACGGGTCATGCCTCCACGTCGCGTCCGCTCCCTCGGTTGGAAATGTCATGTTGTGATCCAGCGGCACCGTCAAGATCAAACTGGTGCCTTGGGTGCCAGAGCTTAAATCCACCCAACCGCCCACTGTGGCGGCACGTTCACGCAGGCCGCGAATGCCAAAGCTGCGGGCTTTGTTGAGCGCATCAGGCGTCATGCCTTGCCCGTTGTCGCTGACCTCCAGCGTCAACACCCCGCCGTCCAGACTCAAGTCCAGCACCACACGGCTGGCCTGGGCGTGTTTGGAAATGTTGGTGAGTGCTTCTTGCGCGCAGCGATAGGCCACCAGGGGCACGCCAGGGGGCAAGGTGGCGGGCTCCGGGCTGATGCGCACCGCCGTACTCACGCCGGTGCGGCGCTCAAATCGTGCAGCCAACCATTGCACCGCGGCTTGCAGGCCCTGCTCCAGAATGGCCGGGCGCAGGTTGTGCATGATGCGCTGGCTGGCCTCGATGGCCGCACTCACCGCCTCCAGCGCCGACTGCGCACGGTGGCAGACCTTGTCTTCGCTGCTGTGGCGTGCAATCCAAGCCAGGTCAAACTTGAGCGCTGTCAGCGTACCGCCCACGTCGTCGTGAATTTCGCGCGCAATAGCCGCACGCTCCATCTCGATAGAGGTCTGCAAGTGCCCGGCGAGCTCATGCAGTCGCCGCTTGGACTCCAGCAGCTCACGGTCCGCCGCCAAGCGCGCGCGCTGCGTTTCCACGGCCTCAATGGCGTTGATCAGCGCGGCACTGAGCCGCGTGAGGTTGTTCTTGAGCAGGTAGTCCGACGCACCATTGCGCATGGCAGCGACGGCCGTGTCTTCCCCAATCTCGCCCGACACCAGCACAAAGGGCATGAGCAGCTGACGCTGCTTGATCATGTCCAGCACCGCCAGGCCGCAATAGCCCGGTAGGTTGTAGTCGGAAATCACAGCATCCCAGTGCTGGTCTAACGCCGCCTCGACATCGGCCAAGCGGTCCACGCGATGCAGCTCAAAGCGCAGGCCCGCGCGGCGCAGATGGGCCTGCAACAACTCGTGGTCAAGGTCCGAGTCCTCAATATGAAGCAGGCGCAAATGGCGCTCAGCAAGCGGGGTATTGGGCATGCACAGAGTATGCCAAGTTTGTCTCGCGATTCCTCGCGGCGGTGCCAAAGCGCCCCACCCAAGCTGCATCAATGGGTTTACGCTTCCCCGCGACTGCCGATTTCCTCACCGCAAACCGACAAAAAGGAAGTGAATTGACTGCTTAGTTTGCCCGCCTCCTGATGGCCAGTTTGCGCATGATTGCCCCGAAGTTGCCCACCCACATGTCTGACGCGTACCGCCACTGCTTTATCGATGCGGCCACCGACCTAGTCATGGAGCCCCAATGCAAATGAACGAGTCCAGCCCTGAAGCAGGGGATGGCATCCTGCCACTTCTGGCTGCCGCAGAACTTCAAGACCATCTCATGACGGTCACCAATGACTTGGAACGCCTGCAGCGCCTGCTTGAGGACGCTGGAGAGGCCCTGTCCATGCACTTCTACGGCGCCTCTGGTGTGATTGACGGCCTGCACCAACAGCTCGACGGCGTTGGCCGGGATTCCCTGCAGGCGCTCACACAGCATCTGGCTGGCGCCATCACCGCGCTGCAGTTTCAAGACATGTCAACCCAGCTGATCACGCACACCAGCCAACGGCTGAGGAGTTGCGCCGATCAACTCGCGCGAGACACTTTTGGTGACGATGAGGAAGGTTCGACCATCGTGACCCATGCACCGGCCCGCCCCAATCCTGTGACACAAGACGAGATGGACGCCGGGTCCGTAGAACTGTTCTAAAGATTCACGTTCAAGCATCCGAAAACCGCTAGACATCCGGAGAGAAAAAATATGCACTCGATTCTCGCTGTGGACGACTCGGCCTCAATGCGCCAGATGGTCACATTCACACTCAAGAATGCGGGATTTCAGGTCGTCGAGGCGGTTGATGGCCAAGACGCCTGGGAAAAGTCCAGCTCACGCGACTTTGACCTGATCTTGACCGATCAAAACATGCCGCGCATGGACGGGATCAGCCTGACCAAGAAGCTGCGCGACACGCCCAAATTCAAAACCACCCCCATCTTGATCCTCACCACAGAGTCGAGCGACCAGATGAAGCAAGCCGGACGAGCCGCCGGAGCCACGGGCTGGTTGGTGAAGCCCTTTGACCCGGCCAAGCTGATCGAAGTGATCGGCAAGGTCATTCGCTGAGCCAGGGAGACGGTGCATGGCTGACATGAATACAGACAGCAGCAGTGCTGGCGCAGGCATAGATCTGAGCCAGTTTTACCAGGTCTTCTTCGAGGAAGCCGGTGAGAACCTCGATTCAATGGAACAGCTGTTGCTGAACCTCAATATCGAGACTGCAGACGACGAAGAACTCAACGCCATCTTCCGCTGCGCGCACTCCATCAAGGGTGGTGCTGCAACCTTTGGTTTCTCGGATGTGGCTGAGCTGACCCATGAGATGGAGACGCTGCTGGACAAGCTGCGCCGACACGAACTGGCCCCCACCGCCCCCATGGTGGATGTGCTGCTGCAGTCCGGCGACGCGCTGCGCGCGCAGCTGGCGCGCCACCAGGGCTCGGGCGCCGATGCTATCGACACCTCGGCGCTGCTGGTGCAAATTCGCACCATGGTCGAGGGCGGCGCGCCGCCCATGGCCGACATGCCTGGGCACGCCCCCGCACCGGCCGTCGTTCAGGCTGCCGCAACACCCGCCCCAGCGCCCACCGCCGCAGCCCCGGCTGGCAAACGCCTTTTGGAGCTGATAGTGGGCCCGCTGAGCGACCCCAGCCAAGCCGACAATTTGCTGGATCTCTTCAAAGAGATCACCGATCTCGGGACCATTGAACCCCTGGACGGTGGTGTGGGTGCCGATGGCATGCGCCGCTTCAAGGTCACCACGGGCAGCACAGACAACGAGCTGCTGGACCTCTTTACCTTCCATGTGGCGCGCGAGCAAGTTCAGCTCAACCCCTTCGGGCCGGGCTTTGGCTTTCATGAAGGTGCGCCCGGTGCGCCGCCAGCGGCCGCCCCCGAACCCGCTCCGGCCAAAGACCCCGGCTACGGCTTCTTCGACGACGCCCCGGGTGTGCCTGCTGCCGCCACCGAGGCCAAGGCGGCCGAAGCGCCCAAGCCCAGCACGGCCGTCGTGCCCAAGCCCGCGGCCAAGGTTGAACCCGCAACCAAAGCTGGCGGCGGCGGCATGGATCAATCCACGCTGCGCGTGTCGGTGGAAAAGGTCGACCAACTCATCAACCTGGTCGGTGAACTCGTCATCACCCAGGCCATGCTGGCGCAGAACAGCCGCAACCTCGACCCTGCCACCTTCCAGCAACTCTCCTCCGGCTTGGCCGATCTGGAGCGCAACACCCGCGACCTGCAGGAATCGGTGATGTCCATCCGCATGATTCCCATGTCGGTGGTGTTCAACCGCTTCCCGCGCATGCTGCGCGACTTGGCTGCCAAGCTGGGCAAAAAGGTCGAACTGGTCACTCAGGGTGAAGCCACCGAACTGGACAAAGGGCTGGTGGAAAAAATCACCGACCCCCTCACCCACTTGGTGCGCAACAGCTGCGACCACGGTATTGAATCGCCGGCCGACCGCATTGCCAAAGGCAAGCCCGAGCAAGGGACCATCACCCTGGTGGCCTCGCATCAAGGCGGCTCCATCGTGATCGAGGTGCGCGACGACGGCCGTGGCCTCAACCGCGACAAGCTCCTCAAGAAGGCGCGCGAAAAAGGCATTGACGCCCCGGACAGCCTCTCCGATGCCGAAGTCTGGGGGCTCATCTTCGCCCCGGGCTTCTCCACCGCCGAGCAAGTCACCGACGTCTCCGGGCGCGGTGTGGGCATGGATGTGGTGAAGAAAAACATCACCGCGCTGGGCGGCACGGTGGAAATCGACTCCGCCGAAGGCTACGGCATGAAAGTCTCGGTGCGCCTGCCCCTGACGCTGGCCATCATGGACGGCATGAGCGTGGGTGTAGGCGAAGAGGTCTACATCCTGCCGCTGTCCTCGGTGGTCGAGTCCTTTCAAGTTCAGACCGACACCATCAAGACCATTGGCAGCTCCGGCCGCGTGGTGGAGGTGCGCGACGAATTCATGCCGGTGGTGGAGTTGGAGCGTGTCTTCAACGTGCCGCGTTTTGACTTCGAACACGTCAGCACCATCATGGTGGTGGTGGAGGCCGAAGGCGGGCGCGTGGCGCTGTTGGTGGACGAACTCCTTGGTCAACAACAGGTGGTGGTCAAAAACCTCGAAGCCAATTACCGCAAAGTCCATGACGTCTCGGGCGCCACCATCATGGGCGATGGACGTGTCGCTCTCATTCTCGATGTAGGCAGCCTGGTGCGACGTTCTCGCCATTGAGCGCCGCCCTGCAGTACCTGGACTCACTGTCATGAACCTCAATTCTCTGCTGCGGCGCTTCAGTATCAGGCTGCGGATGATGGGCGCCATTGCCATTGTCCTGACCCTGCTGGTGTTGGTCGGGAGCGTCGGGCTGCACGGCATGCGCGAGGTCAGCGACCAAGCGCGTACCCTGGCCAAAGAGTCTTTGGCCAGCGCGCACACCACCTCCGGCTTGAACCGGGCCATGGGTGACATGCGCCGAGCCGAAAAGGACATGCTCATCAAGTACCGCGAACTCCCCGCTGTTCGTGAAGAGCACAGCGACTGGAAGGCCCACAGCCAGACAGCCCAGGGGCTCACCAAGGCCTTGAGCGAGAGCGCCACTCCATCGGTGCAAGACTTTGGCAAGCGCATCGCACCCTTGCTGCAGAACTACAACCAGCTGGCCGAGCCCGTCTTGGCACAACTGCTGGCGGGCAAAGTTGAAGACCCCGCCCTCAGCAACGAGGCACTGCGCCCCGCCAAAGACAGCTTTAAGGCCGCCGAAAAGCTGCTCGTTGACCTGCAAAAGCAGCTCGACCACGAAGCGGATCTGGCCCTGGACAAGGCCAACGACACCCAACGCGCCGTGCTGACAGTGTTTGTGGCGGTGTTGGTCATCAGTGCGCTGGTGGTCATCCCGCTGACGCTGATGAATATGTATTCGATCTGTACGCCGCTGGCCCAGGCCGAACAACTCGCCAGCGACATTGCGCAAGGCAACCTGCTGCGCACCAAGCAAGATGTGGAAGGTGCGGACGAGGCAGCCAAGCTGCTGCGGGCCCTCATTCACATGCAAGAAAACCTGCGCGGCATGGTGCAGCAGCTGCACGAGGCCGCAGGCTCCATCCGCACCGCCTCGGTCGAGATTGCCAATGGCAACCAGGACCTCTCAGGCCGCACCGAACAGACCGCCTCCAACCTGCAAAACACGGCCTCCTCCATGGTGCAGCTCACCGGCACAGTCAAGCAAACCGCCGACGCCGCACGCACTGCCAACCAACTCGCCACCTCAGCCTCCAGTGCGGCAGCGCGCGGTGGCGACGTGGTTGGCCAGGTGGTCTCGACCATGGATGAGATCAACACCAGCTCCAAGCGCATTGGCGACATCATCGGCGTCATCGACGGCATTGCCTTCCAGACCAACATCCTGGCACTCAACGCTGCGGTGGAAGCCGCACGGGCCGGAGAACAAGGCCGCGGTTTTGCCGTGGTGGCCGGTGAGGTGCGCAGCCTCGCACAGCGCTCCGCCGAAGCCGCGCGTGAAATCAAAACCCTCATCGGCGCCAGCGTCGACCGCGTCGAAACCGGCGCGCGCTTGGTGCAAGACGCGGGCACCAGCATGGCCGACATCGTCTCCAGCGTGCAGCGCGTGAGCGACATCATTGGCGAGATCACCGCTGCGGCCAGCGAGCAAAGCGACGGTATCAGCCAAGTCAACCAAAGCGTGGCGCAATTGGACCAAATGACGCAACAAAACGCTGCGCTGGTGGAGGAGTCGGCCGCTGCCGCGGAAAGCCTCAAAGAGCAGGCCGAGCGTCTCTCTGGCGTGGTCAACCGCTTCCGCACCGATAGCGCCAGCCCTGCCGCCGCAGCCAGCTCAGGCCACGCTCAACACAGCCGCGCCGCCAGCCACGCCGCAGCAGCACACAGCACGCACACAGCGCGCCCAGCCGGCGCCAGCAAAACTGCAAGCCCTGCCCACACAGCGCGAGCCGTCGCTCCGGCGACTGCTCGCACGCCAGCCCCTGTTTCCGTGAACAAAGTCCCCGCACCCAAGCCGGTGCGCCCTGAACCCAGCAAACCCCAGCCTCAAGCCGCACCCGCAATGGCCGAAGGCGATTGGGAAACTTTTTAATCCACCGCAGAGGTCACTATGGAACTCGTACAACAAGCTCCCTCCTCCGTTTCCGGCGGCGCACTGGCCCTGCATCAGGGCGGTGCCATCCACACACCATCCAACGGCGAATATCTGACCTTCCGCCTGGGTGAAGAGGAATACGGCATCGACATCCTGAAGGTCCAGGAAATCCGCTCCTACGAGCAGCCCACGCGCATTGCCAATGCGCCGGATTTCATCAAAGGCGTGGTGAACCTGCGCGGCGTCATCGTCCCCATCGTGGACCTGCGCCTGAAGTTGGGCTGCGCCACGGCCGAGTACAACGGCTTCACCGTGGTGATCGTGTTGAACGTCAAGAACCGCGTGGTTGGCGCCGTGGTGGACTCGGTGTCGGACGTGCTCGAACTCAACCGCGAAGCCATCCGCCCTGCCCCTGAGCTCAACGCCAGCTCGGTAGACACCAGCTTCATCATGGGCATCGGTTCGGTGTCTGAGCGCATGCTCATCCTCATCGACATCGAAGGCCTCATGAGCAGTGCCGAAATGGGCCTGATGGATTCGATCTGAGTCCTCAGCCAAGCACCCTCCCCGCCCAAGGCGCCGCAATCGCGGCGCTTTTTTATTGGCCCAGCACCAATGCCCAAGCGGGCAAACAAAAAGCGCCTGATCTCGAAAGATTCAGGCGCTCATCGCGTATTCGGTGGGGTGGCTGATGGGACTCGAACCCACGACAACCAGAATCACAATCTGGGACTCTACCAACTGAGCTACAGCCACCGAAGAAGAATTAGATTCTAGCCCATTTTTTGAGGGCTCCAAGGAAGTTTGAGCGTTTGGCCCAAATTTCCTGGCCCCGAGGGCGGCACTCGCACGCCGCCCATCGGGGTGACGACCTCAGGGGGCCGAAGCGGCCGAGGCGCTGGCCGCAGCCGTTGCTGCAGCGGCAGGCTTGATCGAGGCCTTGAGCGAAGTCTTGATGGCCGCAAAGTAGGCTTGGGCTTCAGCGTTGGCAGAGGCTGCTGCGTATTGCTCCGCAGCGCGCTTGTCGTCTACCACGGCCGCGTCGCGCGGCAGCAGCTTGTTCACACGGGCCAGCACGTAGGCGCCATCGACTTCCACGCCGGTGTAGGCCGGCAACTTGGCAGCGTCAGCACGCAGCAGGTGCTCCAGCACTTTGGGCGGCACAGTGCCGGGCTTGGCGCGCGAGAGCACTTGGGGCTCGCTCAGGCCTGCGGGCTCGCTGCCCTTTTGGGCTTGAGCCAGCGCCTGCTCGCCGGCCTTCTTGGCCAACTCGCTAGCGCGCTGGGCAATCCAGCCCTGGCGCACGGCGTCCTTCACGCCAGCCAGCGCAGGCACAACGGCGGGGTGATGTGTCACCACACGAGCGGCCACCAACTGGCTGGGCGCGGTTTCCACAGCCTCGGTGTTGCGCTTGGACTTGAGGCTCTCGGCGCCGAACACGGCGTCAAGCAGCTTGGGCGAGGCCAAGGGGCCTTGCGCACCAGCGGCGGGCTGGCGCTGCACAGAGGCTTTTTGCAGGGTGAGCTTGAACTTGTCAGCAGCGGGTTGCAGGCTGTCGCTTTGTTCGTAAACGATGTTGCTGAACTGCTCGGCCAGCTCGGCGTAGCGCTTTTGCGCGAGTTGGCGGCGCTGCTCTTCTTCGATCTCGCCACGCACGGCTTCGAAGGGGCGCTTTTCACCGCCGCGCACGCCGGTGAGCTGGATGATGTGGAAGCCGAAGTCCGACTCCACCAGCTCGCTGATTTCACCCGTCTTGAGCGCATAGGCTGCGTCTTCAAAGGGCTTGACCATGGCGCCACGGGCGAAGAAATCCAGATCGCCGCCGCGCGCCGCAGAGCCTTCGTCCTGCGAGTTCTTGCGTGCCACTTCGGCAAAGCTGGCGGGGTTTTTGCGTACCTGCGCCAACAACTCCTGAGCACGCTCGCGGGCCTTGGCCTTTTCCTGCGCGTTGGTGCCGCCATTGATCAGGATGTGGCTGGCACGGCGCTCTTCGGCCATGGTGTAGCGCGAGACGTTTTCGTCGTAGAACTTGCGCACATCGTCGGCCGAAACCTGCACACCGCTCTTGAGGGCATCGAGTTCCAACACCAGGTATTCGATGTCTGCGCTCTCGGCAGTTTTGAAACGGGCCGAGACTTTGGCGTCTTTGTAGTAGGTCTCGAGCTCAGCGTCCGTGGGAGCCAGCTGAGCCGCGAAGGCTGCGGGCTCAAAGCGCTTGATTTGCACCTCGCGCTGCTGCAGCAGTGCATCGAACACCAGCTTGGCCGAGGCTTGCTGTGCCGTACCGCTTTGGCCCACCGGGCCCAGCACTTGGTTGAGCAACATGTCTTGGCGCATGCGCTGCACCAGCATGTCGGCCGTCATGCCTTGGGCGGCCAGCACGGCCTTGTTGAGCTTGCCATCGGGCCCGCGCAGCACGGCCAGCTGCGGGTCGGTCTTGATGGCCTGCTCCAGCACAGCGTCGGTCACCGCGAGGTGTTGCTGTTGCGCGGCCGCGAAGAGCACGCGCTCGCGCAGCAGGTTGTTCAGCGCCTCGAGCTTGAGCTCGGGCGAGTCCAGCAGCTTGGCGTCGATCTGCGGCATTTGCTGGCGCATGCGCTCCACTTGGCTGCGGTGTGCGGCGTCCCATTCGGCCTGGGTGATCTTGCGACCGTCCACCGTGCCCACGGCGGTGTTGCTGCCGTCAATGAAGCGGCTGTAACCCTCCACCCCCAAAAGCACGAAGGACGGCAGGATCAGGATCAGCAGCGCGAACTGGAACAGTCGCGTGTGTTTGCGTACGAAATCAAACATCAGGAACCTCTGGTGGGCGCTGAAGCAGCCGGAACGCGTCCGGCAGCGGGACGATGAACTCTGAGCACTGCCCCGAGGGACAAATGCTCCAGATACGACAAAGGCGAACCGGAGTTCGCCTTTGTGGATGCCGAAACAACGACGGGCATTCTAACGACGACCCCGGGTGCGGCCCCTACGGGCCACTTGGTGGGTGCTAACGGGCTCGAACCGCTGACCTACGCCTTGTAAGGGCGCCGCTCTACCAACTGAGCTAAGCACCCCGGGGAAATTCGAATTCAGTTCACAGCGTCCTTGAACGCTTTGTCAGTTCAAAACCCAGAAGCGGGCCTCAATCCAACAGGAGCGAGATCCTACCATCAGATGCAGAAGCTCTTTGGCATGCCGCATGGGGTTTGCACCGAATGGCGCCTGCGCAGCGCGCGCAATGCGCCCAGGCCAAGACTCAGCGCGCCTTGGCGCGGATCTCGGGCAAGGCCTTTTGCAGGTAATACACCATGGACCAAATCGTCAGCACCACGGCCGCCCAAATCAGCCACTGGCCCCACACGCGGGTGTTCACCAGGCCGAACAAGGTGCCGTCGTAGAGCAAGAAGGGAATGGCCACCATTTGCGCGGTGGTCTTGAGCTTGCCCACCATGTGCACCGCCACCGAGCGCGAAGCGCCGATTTGCGCCATCCACTCGCGCAGCGCGGAAATGGCAATTTCGCGTCCCACGATCACCAGCGCCACCATGGCATTGACGCGCCCGAGCTCCAGCAACACCAGCAGCGCAGCGCAGACCAGGAACTTGTCGGCCACTGGGTCCAGAAAAGCCCCGAACGAGGAGGTTTGATTGAGCTTGCGCGCCAGGTAGCCGTCCAGCCAATCGGTCAGTGCCACCAGCACAAACAGCACAGTGGCCAGCAGGTTCTTCTGGGCGTCTGGAAGGCTCAGATGGAACACACCCACGATGAGTGGAATGGCCACGATACGGGCCCAGGTCAGCAAGGTGGGTAATGTCAGAAACATGGCGGCATTGTGCCCAAAGACGCTGCCCTCGCGCGCCAGTTGTGCGGCCCGCCTACACGGGGCGCACGAGCCCACGGCATGGGCAGCATCAGTCGTCCAGCGTGCGGGGCTTGAAGCGGCGCTCGTTGTTGAAGAGAAAGACTTCGGTAAACACCCAAGGTTTGGGCAGGGCCGAGAGGTCGCCATAGGGCGCGGCGCGCAACACCGCAGCCTTGGCCAAGTCCACGGTATCCAACGCCTGTCCGGGGTAGCGGCGCACCGCGATGTGCTTGACGCTGCCGTCGCGATTGAGCTCCACATCCAGCACCGGAATGGCCAGCAGCACATCCGGCACCTCGCCCATATAGCTGCCTTGCGGGTTGGCAGCCACCAAGCGCTTGGCGGCTTGCAAGCGCAATGCCTCGTGCGTGCGGGGTGCCACCGGGGGCGCCAAACGCACAGGCGCGCTGGCTTGCGGCTGGGGTTGCACGTTGTTGGGGCCACGCGCTGCGGCATTGGCATCCGCGCCGGGCTTGGGCGCTGACTGAGGCGCTTGCACCGGCGGGCTTGGCGAGGTGCTGCGGCAGCCTCCCAGCACCAAGAGCTGAGCCAGCACCAGTGCCAGCACGAAGCCCGTCAACGGGCCAGAGTGTTGTTGCCGAGGTTCAGCGTAGTGCACGGTAAATCTCCTGAGCCAATTCGCGGGAAATGCCTTTGACCCCGCAGAGTTCTTCGACGCTGGCAGCGGCCACGCCGCGCACTCCACCAAAGCGCTGCAGCAGTTGCGCGCGCTTCTTGGGACCCACGCCGGGAATGTCTTCCAGGCGCGAGCCCCCTGTGCGCACGGTGGCGCGCCGCGCCCGCATGCCGGTAATGGCAAAGCGGTGGGCTTCGTCGCGGATTTGCGCCACCAGCATCAGCGCGGCCGAGTCGTGGCCGAGGTAGACCTTCTCGCGCCCGTCAGCAAACACCAGTTCTTCCAGGCCGACTTTGCGCTTCTCGCCTTTTTCAACGCCGACGATCACACCCAGGTCCAGGCCCAAAGACTCGAAGACCTCGCGCGCCATGCTCACCTGGCCCTTGCCTCCGTCGATAAGCACCACATCGGGCAGACGCAAAGAGCTGTCTGGCGCTGCCGCAGCCAGCTTGGCGTAGCGCCGTGTCAGCACCTGGCGCATGGCGGCGTAGTCGTCCCCGCCCGTGATGCCCTCGATGTTGTAGCGCCGGTACTGGGCGCTTTGCATCTGGTGGCCCTCGAACACCACGCAGGACGCCACGGTGGACTCGCCCGCCGTGTGGCTGATGTCAAAGCACTCCACGCGAAAACGGTCCAGGTCCTCGACCTGCAGGTCCAGCGCGTCCACCAGCGCGCGGGTGCGCGAGCGCTGCGAGCCCTCTTCCGACAGCAACCGTGCCAGCGCCAACTCCGCACCCTTGATGCACATCTCCTGCCAGATGCGGCGCTGGCCGCGCGGCTGCGCCTGCAGCGTGACCTTGGCCCCCAGCTGCTCACTGAGCGCCTCGCCCAGGGCTTCATCCACGGGCTGGGACAACACCAGCAAGGGCGGCACGGGCGCGTCCAGATAGTGCTGGGCAATAAAGGCTTCCAGCACCTGGCGCGCAGCGGCAGTGGCAGCATCCTCAGCCTCGCTGGCCCCCCCCTCGGCGCCATCGGCCAGGGCCACGGCCGTGGCGTCGTCAACCTGCTTGGGAAAGTAGGCGCGGTCCCCCAAATGGCGGCCACCGCGCACCATGGCCAGGTTCAGACAGGCCCGCCCACCCTGCAGACGCACGGCAAGGATGTCGACATCGCGGTCGCGCCCGGTGGCACTGTTCTCGTCCACCGCCTGCTGTTGCAGCACGGTCGAGAGCGCCGAGATTTGGTCGCGCACGGCTGCTGCCTGCTCGTACTCCATGCGCTGGGCATGCGCCATCATGGTGCTTTGCAAGCCGTCGAGCACCTCCTGCGTGTCGCCCAGCAAGAAGCGCTCGGCGTGGCGCACATTGGTGCGGTAGCCCTCGTTTTGCCCCTCAGCCACGCAAGGCGCCAGGCAGCGGTGGATTTGATGCAGCAAACAGGGCCGGCTGCGGTTGTTGAACACCGAGTCCTCACAGGTGCGCAGCTGAAACACTTTTTGTAGCAGCTGTATGGACTCTTTGACCGCCCAGCCGTTGGGGAATGGGCCGAAGTAGCGGTGGCGTTTGTCGACCGCGCCGCGGTAGTAGCTGATGCGCGGCCAGGCATGGCCGGACAAGCGCAGATAGGGGTAGCTCTTGTCGTCGCGAAACAGAATATTGAACCGCGGGTTGAGCGCCTTGATGAGGTTGTTTTCCAGCAGCAGGGCTTCGGCCTCGGTGCGCACCACGGTGGTTTCCATGCGCGCGATGCGCGCCACCATCATGCCCACGCGCGTGCCGCTGTGGTCGCGCTGGAAGTAGCTGGAGACACGGCGGCGCAGGTTCTTCGCCTTGCCCACGTACAGCACCTGATCTTGCGCGTCGAAGTAGCGGTAGACGCCGGGCAGCTGCGGCAGCTGGGCCACTTCGCGTTCCAGCGCCGCGCGGCATTCGCGCGCAGCCTGCTCCACCACGGCCACACGCTGAGCTTCTGCGGCCTCTTCCTGCGCACGCTCCTGAGCCCAGGCTTCGAGCTGCTGCTGGCCCAGCGCGGCATTGGGGTCGGGCGTGGCGTTGCTTGAGGTGCCGCCCTCGCTGGCCGGCGGCTGAACTGCGGCGGCGTCTGGTGTGTGGGCGGGTGCAGATGGCTTAGCTTGCATGGCCGTGCATTGTGCCGCCGGATAATTCCGCCCATGCCCACACCGCTGCCTGAATCCGCCCCTTGCCCACTGGGCGCTGGCCCTTTGCAAGGCCAGCGCTGGGATTTGTTTTGCCGCGTCATCGACAACCACGGCGACCTGGGCGTGAACCTGCGCCTGGCGCGCGCCTTGGTGGCTGCGGGGGCTGGCGTGCGCCTGTGGTGCGACGACGACCGCGCCCTGTCCTGGATGCAACCCCGCTGCCCCGCTGCGCTGAGCTGCCTGCCCTGGGCTCAGGCTGAGCAGGCCGCCCCACCGCAGCAAGCTGCCGATGTGGTGCTGGAGACTTTCGGCTGCGAGCTGCCTCTGGCCTATGTGCAGGCCATGCAAGCGCGGCGCCTGCGCGGCGAGCCTCCCGTGTGGATCAACCTGGAATACCTCAGCGCCGAGGACTACGTGGAGCGCAGCCACGGCCTGGCCTCGCCGCAGTGGAGCGGCGCGGCCGCTGGGCTGCAGAAGTGGTTTTTCTACCCCGGCTTCACGCCACGCACCGGCGGGCTGCTGCGCGAAGCTGGCATGGTCGAGAACGCGCGCGCCCTGCGCCAGCAAAGCGGCCACCCCTGGCTGGCACAGCGGGGCTGGGCGCCGCAAGCGGGCGAGCGCGTACTCAGCCTCTTTGCCTACCAGCCCCAGGCCCTGGCCGAACTGCTGCAGGCCCTGCCCGGCCCCTGGCTGCTGCTGCTGTGCCCGGGTGTGGCGCAGCAGCAAGCCCCGGCGCTGCTGGGCCCGCAGCAGCGGGCCATGGCCCTGCCCTATTTGAGCCATACCGATTACGACCAGCTGCTGGCCAGCTGCGACTTCAATCTGGTGCGCGGTGAAGACTCCTTCGTGCGTGCCCACTGGGCCGACGCCCCGCTGCTATGGCACATCTACCCGCAACATGACCAGGCCCACGCCGCCAAGCTGCAAGCCTATTGGCAGCGGGCCCTCGCGGGCGCTGATGCGCAGCAGCAAGCGCGCTGGTGGGCCTTGAGCCAGGCCTGGAATGGACTCGCGCCCTGGACGGATGAAGCCAGTGCCGCGCTGGCCCATTTGGATGCCGCCGCGCAGCAAGCCAGACACTGGCGCCAGCAGCTGTGCGCACAGGCCGACTTGCTGCAACAGCTGCTGAACTTTGTGCAGCAACACCGCTGCGCCAGCGCCACTTGAAGCTGTGTTTTGCAAACCGGCTAGAATCGATGGCTTTTTCGCGCGTCTTGGCTGGCAAGATGCGCAGCCAACAGCTAGACGTCAAAGGGCCGCTGCGCCCTCGCACACATCATGAAGATCGCTCAAGAAATCCGCGCCGGTAACGTGATCATGCAGGGCAAAGACCCCATGGTCGTGCTCAAGACCGAATACAGCCGTGGTGGCCGTGGTGCGGCCACCGTGCGCATCAAGATGAAGAGTCTGCTCAGCGGTTTCGGCGCCGAAACCGTGTTCAAGGCCGACGACAAGATGGAACAAATCATCTTGGACAAGAAGGAATGCACCTACACCTACTTCGCTGACCCGATGTACGTGTTCATGGACTCCGAGTACAACCAGTTCGAGGTGGAAGCCGAGAACATGGGCGACTCCGTGAACTACCTGCAAGACAACATGGCAGTCGAAGTGGTGTTCTATGACGGCAAGGCCATCTCGGTCGAACTGCCCACCACCATCGTGCGCGAAATCGAAACCGAACCCGCCGTCAAGGGCGACACCTCGGGCAAGGTCATGAAGCCTGCTCGCGTGGTCGGCACTGGCTTTGAAATCTCTGTGCCGCTGTTTGTGGAGTCGGGCGACAAGATCGAAATCGACACCCGCACGCACGAATACAAAAAGCGCGTCTAAGTTCGCTGCCCATCGTCAGGCCGCGGTCGCGGCCCGGTGCATGCACGACAAAAAGCCAGGTTCCAAGAACCTGGCTTTTTTATTGCTTGCGTCTTGGGCCTCAGCCCTGGCGGCCAGGTTTGGGCGCGAGCCAAATGTCGTTGTGTGCTGCGCCCGCGGGCATCATGGGGTAACAGTTCTCCTCTGCACGCACCACCACATCCAAAAAGAAGGGCTCGGTGCTACGCAGGCACACCGCCAGGGCCTCGTCCAGGTCTTCGCGCGCCTCCACGCGCCAGGCCTGCCAGCCAAAGGCCCGCGCCAAGGCCACAAAGTCGGGCAAGGCTTCGGTGTAGCTGTGGCTGTAGCGGCCGCCGTGAATCAACTCCTGCCACTGGCGCACCATGCCCATATAGCCGTTGTTGGAGAGCACCAGCTTGACGGGCGCGCGGTGCTGGCGCGCGGTGGACAGCTCCTGGATGTTCATGAGCACCGAGGCGTCACCGCTGACGCACACCACCATGCGCTCGGGGTGCGCAATCTGCGCGCCTATGGCCGCGGGCAGGCCATAGCCCATGGTGCCGGCTCCGCCTGAACTCAACCAGCGCCCGGGCAGCTCCTGCGCGATGTACTGCGCCGCCCACATCTGGTGCTGGCCCACATCGGTGGCCACAACGGCGTCACGCCCGTGCAGCGCGCGCGCAAGCTGGCGCATCAGCGCCTGAGGGGCAATGTCGCCGTGGCTGTGATCTTCAAAATCCAGGCAACGCTGGCTGCGCCACTGCTCGATGCGCTGCCACCAGGGTGCGAGCGAAGGCCGCGGTCTACCGTGAGGCCAAGCCTGCAGCACAGCGCGCAGGGTGTCTTCACAGTCGCCCACCAGGGCCACTTCGGGTTGCACGACTTTGCCGATTTCGCGCGGGTCGATGTCCAAATGGATGAAGCGTGCCTGCGGGCAAAAGCCCGACAGCTGGCCCGTCACGCGGTCGTCAAACCGCGCACCCACGGCCAGCACCACATCGGCCTCGTGCATGGCCAGATTGGCCTCCAGCGTGCCGTGCATGCCCAGCATGCCCAGGCATTGCGGATCAGTGGCCGGGTAGGCGCCCAGCCCCATGAGGGTGAGCGTGCAAGGCGCACCGCTGAGGCGCACCAGCTCCGCCAAGGCCGCACAAGCCCCTGCCCCGGCGTTGATGAGGCCACCGCCGCCGTACACCACGGGCCGGCGTGCCTGCGCCAGCAAGTGCGCGGCACGCTGCACCGAATCGCGGTCCAACAACGGCGCAGCCGGTGCGCGGGGCCATTGACGCGGCGCGCCACCCGCCAGCGCGCTCATCTCTTGCAGCGCCGGACGCAGCGCCTCCGCGGGCTGTTGGGCCAACTGCAAGTCTTTGGGAAAGTCCAGCAGCACAGGCCCAGGGCGCCCGCTGCGGGCGGTCTCGAATGCTTGGCGCAAGAGCGGCAACACCTGCTGCGCTTCGCGAATCTGCGCGTTCCACTTGGTCACCGGTGCAGAAATGCCCAAGGCATCAGCCTCCTGAAAGGCCTGAGTGCCGATGGCCGTGCTGGCCACCTGCCCGCTGATGCACAGCACAGGGATGGAGTCGCTCAGCGCGTCCAAGAGGCCCGTGGTGGTGTTGGTCATGCCCGGGCCGGAGGTGACGAAGACCACGCCGACGCGGCCCGTGCTGCGCGCATAGCCCTGGGCAGCGTGCACGGCGGCCTGCTCGTGGCGCACCAGCACGTGGCGCAGCCGGGGCTCGCCGTGCAGCGCGTCGTAGAGCGGCAGCACGGCACCGCCGGGGTAGCCAAACACCGTGTCCACACCCAGGGCCAGCAGCCCGGCAATCAGGGCTTGTGCACCGCTGCAAGAGCTCGCACAAGAGGCCTGCGCGGGCTCGGCCATGGGTTTGCCAGCGGCCAAAGACGGATTTTCTATACAGCTCGACATGCGCCCACTATGCCGAGAGTCACGCAGAAATACTTTCTGTTATTGCTGCCATTGCCTGCAATGACAGAAAATTCTTCCGAATTTCCGGAGGCACCCCCATTGAAACTCGATCGTCTGGACTTGGCCATCCTCAGCGAGCTGCAGCGCGACGCACGCCTGAGCCTGCAAGACCTCAGCCAGCGCGTGGGGCTGACCAGTTCGCCCTGCTGGAACCGCATCAAGCGGCTGGAGCAGCAAGGCGTGATCGAGGGCTACACGGTGCGTGTGAATGCCGCCAAGGTGGGCCTGGCGGACACAGTAATCGTGCACCTCACACTGGACAGCCACTCAGACGAGGCGCTGTTTGAGTTTGGCCGCGCGCTAGAAGCCATTCCCGAAGTGCTGGAGGCCTATTTGGTCTCGGGCGACTACGACTACCTGGTGCGCATTGCCGTGGCCGACACGCGCGACTACGAGCGGCTGCTGCGCGAGAAGCTCTACAAAATCCCTGGCATCCGCCACAGCAAGAGCAGCTTTGTGCTGCGCCAACTCAAGCAAAGCCCGCTGCCGCTGATGCGTTGATGCCCTGGGCGCAGGGCTCACTCAAACGCGCCTTCGCGCATCCACTTGGTGGCCACCCACTTCTCGCCCTCCTGCACTGGCGCGCCGCCGTGCAGCGTGAGCGTGCCGGGGTCGGGCCGGTCGTAGCTGAAGAACACCGCATTGCCCTTGATGGCCATGACGTCGAGCTTGATGTCGGGGAAGACGGTGGCTCCACCCACAGGCGGGGTGTTGAGGTACATCACCAGCGTGCCCACGCGCTGACCACCGCGCTTCAAGATGGCAGCGGAGCTGGCGTGCTTGGGGTCGAAGTAGTCGTAGTGCGGCAGGTATTCCGCACCGCGGCGGTAGCGCAGCACCTGCAGGCCCTCGCCATGCGTCACCGGCCAGCGCAGCAGGCGCGCAATGCGCTGCTCGATGCGGGCGCACAGCTCGGTTTCACCACGCTCGAAAAACATGCCCTCGCTGGTGCGCGCGGCATTCACTTCCGAGCCCTCGTCCGCCGTGGCCACGGTTTCTGAGCGCGAGAGCCGCCCGCGCGCCGCCTCGGCCAGGGCATCGCATTCGGCATCGGTCATGAAGCCGCCAAACACCACCACACGCGGGTGCTGCAGCGCCAGCAAGACCTTCACACTGTGACCGTCGATCTCCAGCACGCTGCGGCCAGCGCTGAGGTCGGGCTCAGGCACACCCTCTTTGGGCAAGGCGGTCGGTGTGCGTGGCGCAGCCACCCAGTGGGCGGCGGGCTGCTCCAGCTGGGTCAGCACCTGGCTGGCGGCTTCCACGCGCCAGCCGCTGCTGAGCATGGCCTGGTAGAGCGCTTCGCGCGAGACTCCGGCAGCAATCTGCTGCTGCGCCCATTGGCGCAGCTCGGGCGTGATGGATTGCGTCATGGCAGAAATCCTGAAAGATCAAAGAGCAATAGCTCAGGATTCAATGAGGCGGCGGCGGAACACCAGCCGGTCTGGTGCCGAGCATTCTGGCGCAAAGGCATAGCCTTCCAGATCAAAGGCCGTGAGCCGCTCAGGCATGTCGATGCGCTGCGTCACCGCCCAGCGCGCCATCAGGCCACGCGCACGCTTGGCGTAGAAGCTGATGATTTTGTAGCGACCGCCCTTCCAGTCCTCGAACTGGCATTCGATGACGCGGGGCTTGAGCACTTTCTTGCGATCGGCCGCCTTGAAGTACTCCTGCGAAGCCAGGTTCACGATGACCGGGCAGGCCTGCGCCGCGCAAACCGTGTTGAGGTGCGCGGCGATGCGGTCGCCCCAGTAAGCGTAGAGATTGCCCCCGCGCGCATTGGCCAGCGCCGTGCCCATCTCCAGGCGGTAGGGCTGCATCCAGTCCAGCGGGCGCAGCACGCCGTAAAGGCCGGAGAGCACGCGCACATGCTGCTGCGCCCAGGCCAGATCGGCCGCACTCAGCGTCGAGGCCGCAAGACCCTCGTACACATCGCCATTGAAGGCCAGCACCGCGGGCTTGCTGTTGGCCGGCGTGAACTCGGTCGACCACAGCGCATAGCGCGCCACATTGAGGGTGGCCAGCGCGTCAGACAGCGACATCAGCTCAGCCACATCGGCCGGGGTTTTCTCGCGCAGCAAGGCCACGAGTTCTGCGGCTTCGGGCACAAATTGCGGCAGCGTGGCTTGGGCCGCCACCGCCTCGGGCACGGGGCTGTCGTAGTCCAGGGATTTGGCCGGGGAAAGCAAAAAAATCATGGGGCTCAGCAACGCCGCATGGGCGGTGTCTCAAACAAAAAATGCGTGCTGCGCTGGGAGCGCGGGCACGCAGTATAGGGAGCGACCTCAGCCCCGACGAGTGCGTTTACGGCGCCAGCAGCTCGTTGAGTGCCGCCACGTGTTCGGCCGTCAGCGCGCCAGCGGCCTGGCGCAGCTTCAAAGCGTTGAGCAGCACGTCGTAGCGGGCCCGTGCCAGGTCGCGCTGCGTGGTGTAGAGCTGGGTTTGAGCGTTGAGCACATCCAGGTTCACGCGCACACCCACTTTGTAGCCGAGCTGGGTGGACTCGAGGGCCAGCTTGGTAGAGGCCTCGGCGGCCTCGTAGGCGCGCACCTGAGCCAGCAGCGACTGCACGCCAAAGAAGGTGCGGCGCGTGCCTTCGCTGACTTGGCGCCGTGTAGCCACCAAGTCTTGGCGAGACTTTTCTTGCAAGGCCAGCGTCTCGCGCGTGCGCGCATCGACGGCGCCGCCCGAGTACACGGGCAGCGTCACCGTCACGCCCAGACTGGCGCTGGGTGTGGTGCCGCGCTGGGCTGCCACATATTGCGAGCCGCTGAGCCGCTGGGCGCCCAGCGTGCTGCTGAGGTCCACCGTGGGCAGGTGCCCAGCCTTGGCCTTGCTCACTTCCAACTCAGCCACTTCCAGCCCGATTTGTGCCTTACGCACTGCGGGGTGCTCGGCGTCGGCGCGCTCCACCCAAGCCTGCACATCGCCGGGGGGAACCGCGGGCAGGCCCACAGGCTGCGCCAGGGGCTTGGGCTGCACACCGCTGCGACCCACGAGCTGGTCCAGCGTCACCTGCGCCACGCGCAAATCGTTGTCAGCCTTGATTTCCTGCGCCGTGGCCAGGTCAAACCGCGACTGGGCTTCGCGCGTGTCGGTGATGGTGGCCGTGCCGACTTCGAAATTGCGCTTGGCCGAGGCCAGTTGTTCGCCAATCGCTTTCTTGGACGCTTGCGTGGTGGCCAAAGCATCCTGCGCCGCCAGCACATCAAAGTAGGCCTGGGCCACACGCACGATGAGGTCCTGCTCGGCCTGTGCCACATCCAGCTGCGCCACTTCCAAGCTGCGCTGCGCCTGCTCGATGCTCACGGCGTTGGCACGATTGAACAGCGACATGCGCGCCTGCAAGCCGGTTTGCAAAACGGTGCTGCCCACGCGGTCGCGAGGCAAGCTGCCGGGCGGGTCAGATTCCGACCTCGTGGCGCTGGTGGACAAGCCCAGCGTGGGCCGCGCCAGAGCCTGCGTTTGCGCAGCCCGGTGGGGCGCGGCGCTGGCCTGGGCCAAGGCGGCCAGATAGCTGGCGTCGTAAGCAAGGGCGGCTTCGTACAGCTCTTTGAGGCTTTGCGCCTGCGCGCCCACCTGCATGCCCCCCAGAACTCCTGCCACAACCATGGCCCACAACAGCTTGCCTGGGCCAGAAGGCCGACGGCCGCGCACGCCATTGGCAGAGTTTGGAATCATGGGGCTCCTCCGGTGGTGATTTTGAAAGACTCTGCAGTGTATAGAGCGCACCGCTCGCGCTGGGGTCTGGTGTGACGATCTGCGCCCAAGCAAACCCCAAACGCGCTACGGCGCGACCAACAGCAAAAACATGCCCCTTGAGCGCAGCCGTGACGCCGCGCTCAGGTGCTTAGAAGGTGAAGGTTGCGGGTTCTTGCAGACCGGGCAGACGCGCCACCACGGTTTCGAGCAGCACCTCGGTGGTCCAGCCCGTGGCCGTGCGGCGGCGCAGTTGCAGCTGCATGGCGGGCTCCTCGCCCACCACGGCCAGCAGTCGGCCGCCCACCTTCACTTGGTCCAGCAGTGCCTGGGGCACTTCAGCCACCGAGCCGCACAGCAGCACGGCGTCAAACGGGGCCTCGGCCATCACGCCGTCTTGCGCCGGACCTTGGTGAATGGTGACGTTCACGCAGCCGCTGCGGCGCAGGGACTCACGCGCATGTGCTGCCAGCTCGGCATCGGCTTCGACCGAATGCACGTGCTGGGCCTTGTGCGACAGCAGCGCGGTCAAATAGCCCATGCCGGTGCCAATTTCCAGCACCTTCTCGTGACGCAGCACTTTCAAGGCCTGCAGCATGCGCGCCTCAACCCGAGGGGCCAGCGCCTTGCGCTCGCCGCTCAGAGGCAGCTCGGTGTCCACAAAGGCCAGTTGGCGCAGTGCTGCGGGCACGAAGTCCTCACGCCGCACCAGCGACAGCAACTCCAGCACGCTGCTATCGAGCACATCCCAGGGACGGATCTGCTGTTCGATCATGTTGAAGCGGGCTTGTTCAAAATTCATATCGGTGTCCTTGTGAGGCGCCCGCACCGAGGTGGGCACCCAAACGCAGTTGCGCATTTAAAGCCAGGGAGCAATTCTACGAAGCTGCAGGCGGCTCATGTTCAGTGCTTGGGCCCCAAGCGACGGCGCAGCCAAGTGCTGAGGTCGTCCAAGTAGCAATAGATCACAGGCACCACCACCAAGGTCAGCAGCGAAGAGGTGATCACCCCCCCAATCACCGCCTGCCCCATGGGGGCGCGATGCTCTGAGCCTTCGCTCAGCGCAAAAGCCAGCGGCACCATGCCAAACACCATGGCCAGCGTGGTCATCAAAATCGGGCGCAGGCGCACTTGGGCGGCGTGCAGCAAGGCTTGCTCTCGGCCCATGGGCTGGGCATCCACCCCGTGGCCATGCACACCCTCACGGGAGCGGATGGCGAAGTCGATGAGCAAGATGGCGTTTTTCGTCACCAAGCCCATGAGCATGACGATGCCGATGATGCTGAACATATTGAGCGTGGAGCGAAACGCCAGCAGCGCCAGCACCACGCCGATGAGCGTCAGCGGCAGTGAGCTCATCAGCGCCAGGGGCTGCAAAAAGCTCTTGAACTGGCTGGCCAGGATCATGTAGATGAAGATCACCGCCAAACCGAGCGCACCCATGGCGTACTGGAAGGACTCGGTCATGTTCTTGGTCGAGCCGCCAAAGCTGTAGCGGTAGCCCGGTGGCATGGCGGTGCTGTCCAGCACTTTCTTGATATCAGCCGACACCTCGCCGGGGCTGCGGCCCAAGGCGTTGGCGTCGATATTGACCTCGCGGTTCATGTCGCGCCGGTTGATCTGGTTGGGCCCCACACCCGGCGTCACTTCAGCCACCTGGGACAGCCGCACCACGCGCGAGCTGCCATCGGCCGCGGGGGCGATCACCAGGGGCAGCTGTGCCAGCGTGTCCAAACGGTCGCGCTGCTCGGGAGGCAGCTGCACCAGCACGTCGTAGTTCTGCCCGTCTGGCGCGCGCCAGCTGCCAGCTTTGGTGCCGGCCACCAGGGTGCGCAAGCTGCCAGCCAGCGCGTTGACGTTGAGCCCCGCGTCCGCAGCGGCGTCGCGTTTGACCTCAATCGACACCGTGGGCTTGCTGGGCTTGAGCGTGCTGTCCATGTCCACCAGGCCCGGAATCTGGCTCACGCGCGCCATCACCTCATTGGCCAGACGCTGCAACTCACCCAAATCCGGCCCCTGCAGCGAGAACTGCAAGCTCTTGCCCCCACCCAAATCGGTCTGGCCGATGTTGGTGACGGTAATGCCCGGAATTTGCGCCAGGCGCTCACGCAGCGGCGTGGTGAGGTCGGTCACTGAGCGCTTGCGGTCTTTGCGGTCCACCAGGCGCACGTAGATAGAGCCGTAAATCTTGCCCGCGGCAAAGCCGCTGTTGATGGTGGTGACGGTGTAGCGCACCTCCGGCAGCTGGTGCAGCACGGCATCGATCTGCCGCGCCCGGGCCTCGGTGAGCTGCAGCGACGAACCCACAGGCGTGTAGAAGTTGACCTGGGTCTCAGACATATCGCTCTTGGGCACAAACTCCTTGCCAATGCTGCCCATGAGCCCACAGCTGGCCACCAGCGTGGACAGCGCAATCGCCAGCGTGGCGCCCTTGTGCGCCAGGGACCAGCCCAGAATGCGCTGGTATTGCGCCGACAGCCACAGCGTGAAGCGGTCGAACAACGCGGTCAGGCGACCCAGGGTGCGGTCGTACAAACCACCCTGCCCGCTGGCTTGCCCATGCGCCGCCGCTTGAGGGTCGTGCCAGATGCTGGAGAGCATGGGGTCCAGCGTGAAGCTCACAAACATGGAGATCAGCACCGCCGCCACGATGGTGATGCCGAACTCGTGGAAGAACTTGCCCACGATGCCGCCCATAAAGCCAATGGGCAGGAACACCGCCACGATGGACAAGGTGGTAGCGAGCACCGCCAGGCCAATCTCTGCCGTGCCATCCAGCGCGGCCTGTCTGGGGCTCACCCCCATGGCCACATGCCGCACGATGTTCTCGCGCACCACAATGGCGTCGTCAATCAACAAGCCCACGCACAGGCTCAAGGCCATCATGGTGATGTTGTTGATGGTGAAGCCAAACACATACATGAAGAGAAAGGTGCCGATGAGGGCGATGGGCAGGGTCAAGCCCGTGATGACTGTCGAGCGCCAGCTGTTGAGGAACAGGAAGACGATCAAGACGGTGAGCACCGCACCTTCGATGAGGGTGCGCTGCACATTGGCCACCGACACCCGCACGGCGCGTGAGCTGTCGCGGTTGACTTCGAGCTGCACGCCTTTGGGCGCTTGGGCGCGGGCTTCGGCCAGCGCCGCCTGCAGGCCGTCGACCACGGCAATGGTGTTCTCGCCCTGGCTTTTTTGCACCGCCAGCAGCACCGTGCGCTGGCCGTTGTAGAGCGCCAGGCTTTCCTCTTCCTGCGGGCCGTCCACCACATCGGCCACCTGCCAGAGCTTGATGGGCGCACCCTGGCGCCGCGTCACGACGATGTCGCGAAACTCCTCTGGGCGCTCAATGCGGGCGTTGATCTGCACCACACGCTCTTGAAGCGCCGCGCGCAGCGTGCCCACGGGCAGCTCCTGGTTTTCGCTGCGCACAGCGGCCAGAATCTGGTCCACCCCCACGCCCAGCGACTCCATGGCCTGGGGTTTGAGGCGGATTTGAATCTGTCGCTGCAAGCCCCCGACCACGCTCACCGAACCCACGCCGCGCACGTTTTCCAGGCGCTTTTGCAGCACCTGCGTGGCCCAGGTGGTCAGCTCCTGGGTGCTTTTGCCGCTGCTGCCAGGCAACACAGCCACGTTGAAAATGGGCTGGCTTTGCGGGTCAAAGCGCGAGATGCGGGGCTCTTTGACCTCGTCACGCAGCGTGGGGCGAATCAGCGCCACCTTCTCGCGCACGTCTTCGGCGGCTTTGCGGCCATCCATATCGAGGTTGAACTCGATGATGACCACCGAGGTCCCTTCATAAGAGCGCGAGGACAGCGTGTTGATGCCCGCCACCGTGTTGACGGCTTCCTCGACCTTCTTGGTGACTTCGGCTTCGACGATTTCCGGCGAAGCGCCGGGGTAGTCCATGGCCACCACCACGGTGGGGAAGTCGACGTTGGGGAATTGGTCGACCGACAAACGCTGGTAACTGAACAGCCCCAAAACCACAAAGGCCAGCATGACCATGGTGGCCATGACGGGGTTGGCAATCGAGATGCGGGTGAACCACATGCTGTGCTCCTGGCTGCGCTGTCAGCGGCTTGCAGCCGAGGCCGCGCTGGCGGCATCCGCGCCGGGCAAGGCCACCGCGGTGCCCTCGGCCACCTGACCCGCTGCGCCGCTGAGCACCAGCTCCCCGCCGCGCAGACCGCTGAGCACCTCCACCACCTGGCGCGTGCGGCTGCCCACGCGGGCTTGCCCTTGCTGGCCCAGCACCACCTCGCGTGCCAACAGCTTGCCTTGATCAATCACCAGCACATAGGGCCGCGCGCGGTCCACACGCACATCTTCACGCCCCACCAGCAAGGCCTCGCGGCTGTCCAGCACCACCGTGCCCCGCGCAAACGCGCCATGGCGCAAGCCTGGCTGCCCGGCCACGCGGACATAAGCCAGCACGGCGCGCGAGCCCGCTTGCGCCGCAGGGTTGATGCGCACCACCTTGCCCTGCACCTTGGCAGGCAACCCCTCCACCTCCAACTCGGCGGCAGCCCCAACGCGCAAAGCAGCTGCCTGCTCGGGGGCCAGGGTCGCTTCCAGCTCCAGGGCCGACAGGTCGACGATTTCCAGCACCCGCCCATCCACAGCCACACGCTCGCCAGGCTGCGCCAAGCGCTGCGACACCACACCGCTGATGGGCGCCAGCAAGCGCGTGTCGTTCAAAGACTTTTGCGCCAAGGCCTGTGCCGCACTCATGGCCTGCAGGTTCGCCCGCGCGGCGGCGTCGTTGGACTGCGCCGTCTCCAGCGCCGTGGGCGACACAAAACCTTGCGCCACCAGCGCACGGCTGTTGTCCAGATTGCGCTTGGAGATTTCAGCCTGAGCCTGTGCTGCCTGGGCGTTTTCGCGCGCCTGGCGCAGACGCAGCTCGGACTCCGTAGGGTCCAGCACGCCCAGCAGCTGACCCGCACGCACAGCATCGCCCTCGCGCACCGAGAGTTGCTGCAGCTCCGCCGCCACCTTGGCCTTGACCACGGCCATATTGACGGCCTTCAAGCCGCCTGACAGGTCCAGGGTGTGGGCCAACACGCCGCGCTCCGCCCTGCTGACATCGACAGCTCCCAGTTGCAAAGGCGCGGGGGTACGGGCTTGAGATTCAGCCGCACCCTGGGTCTGGCGCGACTGCCATGCCCGGCCACCCAGGGCCAGCAACACCACCAGCGCCACCAAGCACCACAAGATCTTCTTCGTCGATTTGCTCATTCTCAGCATGGCGCTTGGCGCCCCTCGGACGTGACAGGTCAGCGTTCGAGTATCGACGATGGCATTTACAGGCCGTCAGCCCCCCGCCACAAGCAAGGGGGCAGATTTTCAGCAGAAACAAGGCAGCAAAGCCAAGCCGCTATCATGCGCGCGCCTAAAAGAATGCGCGGGGTCGCCGCTGGCCTTTGCTGGGCAACAACAACGGAGCGTTTGTGGACATCATTGTGCTGATCAAGGCCGCGATCATGGGGATCGTCGAGGGCCTGACCGAGTTTTTGCCCATCTCTTCAACAGGGCACCTCATCCTGGCGGGTTCGCTGCTGGGCTTTGACGATGCCAAGAGCAAGGTGTTCGACATCGCCATCCAGACCGGCGCGATTCTGGCCGTCATCATCGTGTACTGGCAGCGTCTGCGCGAGACTGCAGCCGGCCTGGGCAGCGACGCCAGAGCGCGGCGCTTTGTGCTGAACGTGGCCATTGGCTTCTTCCCGGCCGTGGTGCTGGGTTTGCTGCTGGGCAAAGCCATCAAGGCCCATCTCTTCACCCCCACGGTGGTGGCTGCGGCCTTCATCATCGGCGGCTTCATCATTCTCTGGGCCGAGCGGCGCGCGCCCTCAGCCACGCGGGTGCATGAGGTGGACGACATGACGCCGCTGGACGCCCTCAAAGTCGGCCTGGTGCAGTGTCTGGCCATGGTGCCGGGCACCAGCCGCTCAGGGGCCACCATCATCGGCGGCATGCTGCTGGGCCTCTCACGCAAAGCCGCCACAGACTTCTCTTTCTTCCTGGCCATTCCCACCCTGATCGGGGCAGGCTTCTACAGCCTCTACAAAGAGCGCGCGCTGCTGGAAATGTCCGACGCACCCATGTTCGGCGTGGGCCTGCTGTTTGCCTTTGTCAGCGCCTGGATTTGCGTGCGCTGGCTCTTGCGCTACATCGCCACGCACAGCTTTGTGGTGTTTGCTTGGTATCGCATTGCCTTTGGTTTGGTGGTGCTTGGTACTGCCTGGAGCGGCCTGGTGGTGTGGGCTGACTAAAATCCACCCATGAGCATCACCATCAAAAGCGGCGCCGACATCGACGCCATGCGCGTCGCCGGGCGTCTGGCCTCCGAAGTGTTGGACATGCTGACGCCGCACGTGCGGCCTGGCATCAGCACCGAGCAGCTCGACAAGCTCGCGCACGACTACATCGTGAACGTCCAGCAGGCCGTACCCGCGCCGCTGAACTACACGCCGCCGGGCTACATCCCCTACCCCAAATCCATCTGCACCTCCATCAACCACCAGGTCTGCCACGGCATTCCCAATGACCGCCCTTTGAAGAACGGCGACATCGTCAACATCGACGTCACCGTCATCAAAGACGGCTGGCATGGCGACACCAGCCGCATGTTTGTGGTGGGCGAAGGCTCCATCGCCGCCAAGCGGCTGTGCGCGCTGACCTATGAGGCCATGTGGAAGGGCATTGCCAAAGTGCGCCCAGGCGCACGGCTGGGCGACATCGGCAACGCCATTCAAACCTTTGCCGAAAACGCGGGCTTCTCGGTGGTGCGTGAGTTCTGCGGCCACGGCATTGGCCAGAAGTTCCATGAAGAGCCGCAAATCCTGCACTACGGCAAACCCGGCACGCTGGATGTGCTGGTGCCCGGCATGGTGTTCACCATCGAGCCCATGATCAACGCCGGGCGGCGCGAAATCCGCGAGATGGGCGACGGCTGGACCATCGTCACCAAAGACCGCTCACTGTCCGCGCAGTGGGAGCACACCCTGGCGGTGACGGAGACGGGCTATGAGGTGCTGACGCTCTCGGCGGGCAGCCCACCAGTGCCCGACTTCATTCAAAACAGCCTGGCTCCCTAAAAAGCCGAGAGAGGGCCCATGCCTACCCCGACCGAGGACTTGCGTCAGCATTTCAAGGCGGGCAAGCAAGCCCTGCTGAACGAGTTCGCCGCTGCGCGCCCCAGCGCGGCGGGCGCGCGGCGCCTGATGCGGCGCTTGTGCCGCCATGTCGACGGCGTGCTGGTGCAGCTGTGGCGCGCATCGGGCATCAGCGCCTTGGTGCCCGACGCCGCCCTGCTGGCCGTGGGAGGCTACGGACGCGGCGAGCTCTTCCCGCACTCCGACGTCGACATCCTGATTCTTCTGCCCGACGGCACCGAGGCCCACATGCCCGGGCCCCTCAAGCAAGCGCTGGAAGACTTTATTGCCCACTGCTGGGACATCGGGCTGGAGCTCGGCGCGGCCGTGCGCACTGAGCAGGAAAGCCTGGCCGCAGCCCAGGCCGACATCACCGTGCAAACTGCCCTGCTTGAGCTGCGCTGGCTGGCCGGACCGCGCCCGCGCGTACAGGCCTTTGCGCAGCGCCAGGCCCAGCAGGTGGACGTGCCCGCCTTTGTGCGCGCCAAGCTGCTGGAAATGCGCCAGCGCCACACCAAGCACGAGGACACCCCCTACGCCCTGGAACCCAATTGCAAGGAAAGCCCGGGCGGGCTGCGCGATTTGCAGGTGCTGATTTGGATGGCCCGCGCCGCGGGCTTTGGCAGCACCTGGAGCGAGTTGGTGGCCAAAGAGCTGATCACCTCCTTTGAAAGCCAGCAGCTGCAATCCAACGAGGGCTTGCTCAACCTCATTCGCTGCCAGCTGCACCTGGTGGCGGGGCGGCGTGAAGACCGCCTGCTGTTTGACCTGCAAACTGTCGTGGCCGAACGCTTTGGCTACCAAGCCCGCGACGGGCAGCGCGCCAGCGAACAGCTCATGCGCCGCTACTACTGGGCCGCCAAGGCGGTGGCGCAGCTCAATCAGATCTTGGTGCTCAACCTCGAAGAGCGCGTCACCGACAGCCGCGCCCGCGCCACCACGCGCCGCCTCAACCCCTATTTCCTGGACCGTGGTGGCCTGCTCGAAATTGCTCACGACACGCTCTACCAAAACGACCCTAGAGCGATTTTGCAAACCTTCTTGATGTACCAGCAAACGCCGGGCATCAAGGGTTTATCTGCGCGCACCCTGCGCGGGCTCTACAACGCACGCGGCCTGATGGACGCGAGCTTTCGCCGCGACCCCGAGAACCGGCGCTGCTTCATGCAAATCATGCAGCAGACGCAAGGGCAGACGCACGCCTTGCGGCTCATGAACCAGACCTCGGTGCTGGGCCGCTACCTGTGGGTGTTTCGGCGCATCGTCGGGCGCATGCAGCACGACTTGTTCCACGTCTACACCGTGGACCAGCACATCCTCATGGTGCTGCGCAATGTGCGGCGTTTTTTCATCCCCGAGCACGCCCACGAGTACCCGTTTTGCTCGCAGCTGGCCAGCCAGTTTGCGCGCCCCCATGTGCTGTATGTGGCCGCGCTGTTTCACGACATTGCCAAAGGCCGCGGCGGGGATCACTCCCAGCTGGGTGCCGTGGAGGTGCGCCGCTTCGCACGCGAACACCAGCTCAGCAGCGAGGACCGCGAGCTGGTGGAGTTCTTGGTGGCCGAGCACCTCACCATGTCGCGCGTAGCGCAAAAGGAAGACCTCAGCGAACCCGCCGTCATCCAGGACTTTGCCCAGCGCGTGCGCACGCCACGCCACCTCACGGCGCTGTACTTGCTCACCGTGGCCGATATCCGCGGCACCGGCCCCAAGGTGTGGAATGCCTGGAAGGGCAAGTTGCTGGAAGACCTCTTTCGCCTGACGCTGCGCGCGCTCGGCGGTGCGCGGCCCGATCAACACGCTGACATCGAGGCCCGTAAACAAGACGCACGCCAGCAGTTGGCCCTTCTTGCCCAACTGCCCGGGGGGGAAGACAAACTTTGGTCCACGCTGACGGTGAGCTACTTTGCACGCCACGATGCGCAGGAGCTGGCCTGGCATGCGCGCGCGCTGTGGCGCCATGTCGATGGCGGCCACGCTGTGGTGTGTGCACGGCCATCGGGGGTCGGCGAAGGCTTGCAAGTACTGGTCTACGCGCCCGACCAGCAAGACCTGTTTGCCCGCATATGCGGCTACTTTGACGGCGCGAGCTTCAACATCCTGGACGCCAAAGTCCACACCACGCGCAGCGGCTATGCGCTCGACACCTTCGAAGTCACAGCCCCGGCGCTGGAACTCAACCACCGCGACTTGGCCTCGCTGGTGGAGTCACAGCTCACGGTGGTGCTGCAGCGGGCCGGGCCGCTGCCCGCACCACGGCGCGGGCGTCTGTCGCGGCGCGTCAAGAGCTTCCCCTACCCGCCGCGCGTGACGCTGCGCCCGGACGAGCGCGCTCAAGCCTGGCTGCTGAGCGTCAGCGCCAGCGACCGCGCGGGCTTGCTCTACGCCATTGCCCGCGTGCTGGCGCACCACGGCATCAATTTGCAGCTGGCGCGCATCTCCACCCTGGGCGAGCGGGTGGAGGACACCTTCTTGGTCGACGGCCCTGCCCTACAGCAAAACCGCCAGCAACTGCAGGTCGAGAGCGACCTGCTCGATGCCCTGAGCCTGCCGGGCTGAAGCCCTGCGCAGGCCGCCACAGGCGTTTTAGACCGCCAGCAGCTCCACCTCAAACAGCAGCGTGGCGTGCGGCGGGATCACGCCGCCAGCGCCATAGGCGCCGTAGGCCAGCTCCGACGGAATGACCAGCATGCGCGTGCCACCGACTTGCATGCCTTGCACGCCTTGATCCCAGCCCGGAATGACCTCACCCGCGCCGAGATGGAAGCGGAAAGGATCGCCACGGTCTTTGCTGGAATCGAACTTGCGGCCGCGCAGGCCGTTTTGGTAGAGCCAGCCGGTGTAGTGCACCGTCACGCGTTGGCCCGCAGTGGCCTGCGCACCTGAGCCGGTGACGCGGTCTTCGTACTGCAGCCCGGTGTCGGTGGTGCTCAGCTGCAAGGTCACGGCCTCAGCGCCGCCGCTCAGGCCCAGCAGTTCCACTTCAAACATCAAGGTGGCGTTGGGCGGGATCACGCCACCCGCACCGCGTGCGCCATAGCCCAGCTGCGGCGGGATCACCAGCACGCGCTTGCCGCCCACTTGCATGCCTTGCACGCCCTCGTCCCAGCCACGGATGACCATGCCCGCATCAAGCTCGAACTCAAAGGGCTCGCCACGGTCACGGCTGGAATCGAATTTGGCGCCGCGTTGGCCATCTTTGTAGAGCCAGCCGGTGTAGTGCACGCGCACGTCTTGGCCGCTGCTGGCCGTCGCGCCGCTGCCGACCTGGCTGTCTTCGTACTGCAGGCCGCTGTCGGTGGTGATCATGAGATCGTCCTTGGGGAAGTCAACAAAGGGCGACATCATGCCAGCCTCAGCGCCGTTTGGCGCCTATGCGGCTGCAGCTTCAGCACCAGCGCCGCGCCCAGGCCGCCACAGCATCTTGCAGCCAGGGCCCTGGCGCTTGCGCCCTCGACACCTCGCCCAGCTCCAGGTAAGCCGCCGCTTCACGCAGCGCCTGCAGCGCCAGCTCGGGCGTGCCCAAGTTCAAGGCCGCAGCACCGTTTTGCTTGGAGAGCTTGTGTCCATCCGCCGCCAGCACCAGGGGCGTATGCAAATAGCGTGGGCGCGGCAGAGCCAGGCGTTCTTGCAAATGGCACTGGCGCGGCGTGTTGTCCGCCAAGTCTTCGCCGCGCACCACGTCCGTCACGCCCTGTGCGGCATCGTCCACCACCACCGCCAGCTGGTAGGCCCACAAGCCGTCGGAGCGCTTGAGCACAAAGTCCCCCACCGCGCTGGGCACATCCTGTTGCTGGGCGCCCAAGCGGCGGTCCTGCCAAGTCAAGATGTGTGGCGAGCTTGGCGCTTCACCCAGGCTGCTCACACCCAGGGCCTCAGTCCCCACATACAGACGCCAGGCACGGCCGGGGCGCCCTTGCAGCCCGGTGCGGCAGGTGCCGGGGTAAACCAGTTCGCCATGGCGGGGTTTGATGAGGCCGCGGCGCTCATGCGCGAGCGCGATATCGCTGCGCGAGCAGGCGCAGGGGTAAGCCCAGCCCGAGGCCACCAGGCGCCGCAAGGCCTCCTCGTACACCGCGCCACGGCGCGACTGCCACAGCGGTGCTTCGTCGGGCACGAGCTCCAATTGCGCGAGCTGCCACAAGATGTGCTGGTCGGCCCCAGCCACACAGCGCGGCCCATCCACATCTTCAATGCGCACCAACCAGCGCCCGCCGTGAGCGCGGGCATCGAGCCAACTGGCCAGCGCCGCCACCAAAGAGCCGGCATGCAGCACCCCCGTAGGCGAGGGTGCAAACCGCCCCACGTAGGGCTGCTGGCCAAGAGCGTGCCCCACAGCGCTCACAGCAAGAGCCCGTCGTGTTGCTCCAACAGCGCTTGGCGCGTGGCCGGGCTCGCCAAACGCTGCAGCCACCAGGCCAGCGCCTTGCCCGGCGGCTGGCCGGTGTCGCGCCAGGCGTAGTGCAGCTTGGCCAGGCGCGGCGCCACCTGGGTTTGCATGGCCACCAAGCGCCCGGCCGCAATCTGGTGCTGCACCATGCTGCGCGGCAGCCAGCCGCAGCCCAGCGCGCGCAGCAGGGCTTCGACTTTGGCCGCCATGCTGGGCAGGGTCAGCGTCTCCTGCCCAGGCGCCACACCCAAAGTGACTGGAACCAAGGTGCGCGCCGTGTCAGCCACCGCCACGATGCGGTGGCGCGCAATGTCTGCGCTGGTCAAAGGCTGCTTTTTGGCCGCCAGCGGATGGTGAGGCGCCACACAAAACACCATGTTCAGCTCCCCCAACTCCTCACAGCGCACGGCCACACCCGGCAGCTGTGTGCTGGTGCCAATGGCCAAATCTGCCTGCCCGCTGAGCAAGGCCTCCCAAGTGCCGGACAGCACTTCAGAGCGCAGCTTGAGCTGTGTGGGCGGCGGCAGGCCCTGCTCGCGCTGTGCGTAGAAGTCCTGCATCAAATCAAACAAAGCCCGGGGCGCCACGATGTCGTCCACGGCAATGGTCAGCGCACTCTCCCAGCCCGTGGCCACACGGCGCACACGGTGTGCCACCGCTTCCATCTCCATGAGCAGGTGCCGACCCTGGAGCAACAACTCATGCCCCGCCGCGGTCATGACGGCTTGGCGACTGCTGCGGTCAAACAGCAGCACGTCCAGAGCCTCTTCGAGCTGGCGCACGCTGTAGGTCAGGGCCGACGGCACCTTGCCCATTTCCCGCGCCGCCGCTGCAAAGCTGCCGGTGCGCGCAATGGCATCCATCATGGCCAGGGCCTCGGGCGTGAGCACACGGCGGCGGTCCATCTGGGTTGGCAGGCCAGGCAGATCAGAGCCCTTGTTGGAACTTGGTGTGGCCGCACGAGAGCGGCCAGGTCGCGCTGATTGGGTGGAGCCTGTGCGTGGCGCGGGTTTGAACTCAGCCATCTCTTCATCATATTTGAACGATGGCTTCAAGCCGCGCCTCCCCCGCCCTGCCCGCTCCAACCTAGAGTCAGACCCAGCGCCCTCGCCACAGTCTTTGCACCGAAGAGCAGTCCATGCACGAATTCATTCCATCGGCCCGTCGCGGCCACGCCAACCACGGTTGGCTCGACAGCTATCACAGCTTTTCTTTTGCCGACTTCTACGACCCACAGCGCATGGGCTTTGGTCCGCTGCGCGTCATCAACGAAGACCGCATCGCGCCAGGCACCGGGTTTGGTACGCACGGGCACAGGAATATGGAAATCATCAGCTACGTCGCCCAAGGTGGTCTGGCCCACCGCGACAGCCTCGGCCACTCGGGCGTGATTGAGCCCGGACAGGTCCAGCGCATGAGCGCGGGCAAAGGCATCATGCACAGCGAATACAACCACGCCGCTGACGCCACCACCCATTTCTTCCAGATCTGGATCGAACCCAATCAGCTCGACCTGCCCCCCAGCTACGAGCAAGGCGATTTCTCAACTGCAGACAAGCGCGGACGGCTGTGCCTGATTGCTTCACCCGACGGCGCCGAGTCCTCGCTGCGCCTGCACCAAGACGCGCGGTTCTATGCAGGCCTATTTGATGGTGCCGAATCATGCAGCCTCCCCCTCGCACCCGGGCGTCTGGCCTATGTGCATGCGGTGCAGGGTCAGATCGAGGTCAACGGCGTGCGGCTCAACACGGGGGACGCCCTGCAAATCAGCCAGGAAGCCAGTTTGCACCTCATGCATGGCAACTCTGCGGAGGTCTTGGTGTTCGATCTGCCCAGTTGAGCTGACATGCAGGACTGACTCCGCCTCTACACTCGAGCCCATGATGGGCTTGCTCAAACACCTCGATGTCTTCCCGCCAGCTGACTGGCTGGCTATCGTTGTATTTCTTTGTGGCTGGGTGGGGTATGCGATTTTTGCCAAGCGCCACGCAGAACAACGGGCCTCGCTGCTGGCGCTGACCAATCGCATCCGACGCCAGTGGATGTACCAGCTCACCTTTCGTGACACCCGTGTGTTGGATGGAGCCATCGCTCAAAACCTCAACTCCAGCCCCTCGTTTTTTGCCTCCACCACCATCCTGATCATCGGGGGCCTGCTGGCGGCACTGAGTACTGGGGAGCAAGCCCGCGCCGTGGTGCGCGACCTGCCCTTCACGGTCAACACCAGCATTTTGGTGTTCGAGCTCAAGCTGGTGTTGCTCACCGCGATTTTTGTCTACGCGTTTTTCCGCTTCACCTGGAGCATGCGGCAATACAGCTTCGGCGCCTTGCTGATTGCGTCCGTCCCAGAGGCCACGCAGTTCCTGGAGGAGAAACTCAGCCGCGAGGACTTTGCAGACCGCGCAGGCACGGTGGTGGGCTTGGCTGCTGAGAGCTTCAACGACGGGCTGCGCGCCTATTACCTGGCGTTTGCCGTCGTGGCTTGGTTCTTCTCACCCTGGGCTTTTATGGCGGGCACCTTGGGGGTGATCTACATCCTGTATCAGCGGGAATTCAATTCCGATGTGCTCGTAGCCCTGCGGGCTGCACAGCGCTGAGGGAATCAGGCCAGCTGGCAGCTTTGCCAACTGGCCCGCCAGGCGCGTTTACACGCCGTCAGAGACGCGCAGCACGCCCATGAGCGGGGGCAGTTGCGCCACCATCGAGACCAATTCCCGAATGCTCTCGGTGTTGGTCTTGGCGCGCACACTGGCGATTTGGGTGCGAACGGTGGAGATGGCCACACCGTGCTGCTCAGCAATTTCCCGCGGAGGCAGTCCTTCGCACAGTGCGATGAGCACTTGCAGCTCGGCCGAGGTCAGGTGGTACTCCCGCGCAAAGGCCTGGATGGGCAAAGCCCCGCACAGACGGCGCTTACCCAAAACCAGCATGGCCAGGCCCTGGTTATCAGTGACAGGGACAACAGAGATGGCAGTCCAATTGTCGCCACGCCCCAGGCAGATCAAGCGACGCAAGCCCCGAAACTGCGCGTCAGACACCGCTTGTTCAAGCCGCTGCTGGTCTGCCGCTTCTTCCAGCAGCAACCGCCCTTGCTGCATCTGCAGCGAGCCCGCCGACTTCAGCTGGGCGCGGGCCGCATAGTTGGCGTAGCAAACGCTCAAGCCATCGCCCACCACGCACAGACCCAAGTCAATTTCGTCCAGTGCGCCATGCCACCAGCGTTCGCTGCTGGAGCGACGCCTCTCGGGTCCTCCATAAAACCCGACGCGCCCACCAAACTCTGCTGCACGGGGTCTGCCCTGCACTCCATCCATAGCGGCCTCCACAAATCGCTTACCTGAACGCCAGACTTCGGTCGCTGGTTTTTGTGTGCGCTACGAAGTCCACCTGTGCGCATACTAGATGAAGCACAAGATCACCCACAAGACATGGCCCCGCTCACCAACGTTTTACAACCTGAGCTTTACAAATCATGTCCAGTTGTGTATTTGACTACAGGACAGGGGCTCCGGTCTTGCTTTGCAAGTATTCGCGCGTCACATCGGGGGCCAGAGCAACCAGCTTGAGCCCTTGGGGCGTCACGTCCAGCACACCCAAATCCGTGATGATGCGGTGCACCACGCCCACGCCGGTCAACGGCAGGGTGCATTGGGGCAGGATTTTGAGGTCCTCGCTGCCATCCTTTTTACGTGCCACATGCTCCATGAGCACGATCACCCGGGGCACGCCAGCCACCAAGTCCATGGCGCCGCCCATGCCCTTGACCATCTTGCCGGGAATCATCCAGTTGGCCAGATCGCCGCTTTGGCTGACCTGCATGGCGCCCAGGATGGAGATATTGATCTTGCCGCCGCGAATCATGGCAAAGCTGTCGTGGCTGCCAAAAATCGAAGAGCCGGGGATGGTGGTGACGGTTTGCTTGCCTGCGTTGATGAGGTCAGCGTCGACCTCGTCTTCGGTGGGGAATGGTCCCAGGCCCAGCATGCCGTTCTCGCTTTGCAGCCACACATCCATGTGTGCCGGGACATGGTTGGCCACCAAGGTGGGAATACCGATCCCGAGGTTGACGTAGAAGCCGTCTTGCAATTCTTCGGCGGCACGTGCCGCCATTTCGTCATGGGTCCATGGCATAGAAGTTCTCCTTGAAGTTTTGTCCGTCCGCGCTCAGCTCGCCGTGCGGGTGGTGCGCTTTTCAATGCGCTTTTCCGGAGTGGGGTTGTGCACGATGCGGTGCACATAAATGCCCGGAAGGTGGATGTGGTCGGGGTCGAGCTCGCCCAGCGGTACGATTTTTTCGACTTCCACAATCGTGGTCTTGCCAGCCATGGCCACGGCCGGGTTGAAGTTGCGCGCGGTGCGGCGAAACACCAAATTGCCTGAGGTGTCAGCAATATGCGCCTTGACCAGCGAGACCTCGGGCAGCAGCGCGCGCTCCATCACATAGAGCTGCCCGTCAAACTCACGCGTCTCCTTGCCTTCGGCCACCACGGTGCCCACGCCGGTGCGGGTGAAGAAGGCGGGAATGCCTGCCCCTCCAGCCCTCAGCTTTTCGGCCAATGTGCCTTGCGGCGTGAACTCCAGCTCCAACTCACCGGCCAGATATTGGCGCTCGAACTCCTTGTTCTCACCCACATAGCTGGAGATCATTTTTTTGATCTGCCGTGTCACCAACAACTGCCCCAAACCGAAATCATCGACACCGGCGTTGTTGGAAATGACCGTCAAATCACGCACTGCGCTGTCACGCAGCGCGGCAATCAAGGCCTCTGGAATGCCACACAGGCCAAAGCCGCCGACAGCCAGCAGTTGACCGTCGCGCACCACCCCTTTCAAGGCTTCGGCGGCGCTGGAATAGAGTTTGTTCATAGAGATCTCCGCTGATTTGCTTTCGGTCGTTAGCGTACTACTGAATTTCCCTAGAGAAGCCTCAGCGGATTCACGTAAGCTGCGTTGCGCGCAGCGAACACAAGTGAGGGAGGCCATCATCGATACGATGCTGTTAGACACTTTGCGCATTGACGACAAAGAACGCGTCGCGCCAAGTACCGTGCCCCGCTGGGTCTGGGGTGCAGGTCTTTTGGGCACTGCCGTGCTGGCGCTTGGCGCTTGGTGGTGGTGGGCAGGTGCTCAGCAGGTGCAGGTTCAAACCGCCACGGCACAGGCTGTGTCGGCACCCGGCAATGCAGCCCTGCTCCAAGCCACAGGCTATGTGACAGCAAGGCGCCAGGCCACTGTTTCGGCGCAAATCACCGGCACGCTCACCGAGGTGCTGATCGAAGAAGGCGTGTACGTCAAAAAGGGGCAAGTGCTTGCACGCCTGGATGACACCGGACTGCAGGCCACACTGGGCAGCGCTGAGGCCTCATGGCGCAGCGCTCAAGCCAATGTCGAGCAGTACCGCGCCCACTTGGCACAAGCCCAGGCCGATGCTCGTCGCGCTGAGGAACTGGCCACCAGCGGCATGGTGTCGCGCCAATCCACCGAGCAGGCCTCTACCGCCGTCAAAACAGCGGCCGCCCAGTTGCTGGCGGCACAGCGCCAGGTGGATGTTGCCGCGGCGCAATTGGCGCAAGCGCGTGTGAACTTCAACTACGCCACCTTGCGTGCGCCCTTTGATGGCGTGGTCACGGTCAAGGCTGCGCAGGTGGGTGAAATCATCTCGCCACTGTCGGCTGGTGGTGGTTTCACGCGCACCGGCGTGGGCACCATTGTTGACATGAATTCGCTGGAAGTGGATGTCGACGTGAACGAGACTTACATCGGCCAAGTCAAGGCGCAAATGCGCTGTGAGGCCGTGCTCGACGCCTACCCGGATTGGCGCATTCCCGCGCACGTGGTGGCCGTCATCCCCAGCGCCGACCGCGGCAAGGCCACGGTGAAAGTGCGCGTTGCCCTGGAGCAAAAAGACGCCCGCGTGGTGCCCGATATGGGTGTGCGCGTGAACTTCCTGCGCGACAAAGAGCCTGAGGCCGCGCCAGCCAAAGTCGGCGTACTGCTGCCGCCCGAAGCACTGATCGATGCCGACGGCAAGGCCAGCGTTTTCGTGCTTGGTGAAGGTGGGCGGGTCAGCCGTCGCCCTGTCACATTGGGCAGTGATATTGGCAAACAAAAGTGGGTGCGTGAGGGGCTCAAGCCCGGTGAAGTCGTGGTGGTTGCAGCACCCAAATCACTCAAAGACGGCGACGCCGTTGTTGCAAACAAGGAGGCCCCGTGAGCCCGTTGATTCAAATCCGTGATCTCGCCAAGTCCTATAAGCGTGGCAAGCAGGTGGTAGAGGTGCTGCATCAAGTTCACCTGGACGTGCAGCAGGGTGAATTCCTGGCCCTCATGGGCCCTTCGGGCTCGGGCAAAACCACACTGCTCAACCTCATCGGTGGACTGGACCGCCCCAGCAGCGGCAGCATTTTGGTGGGTGGGCAGCGCATCGACCAGCTCAGCAGCAACGCCTTGGCTCAGTGGCGCGCGGCCAATGTGGGTTATGTCTTTCAGTTCTACAACCTGATGCCGACCCTCTCGGCACAGCGCAATGTGGAGCTGCCACTGTTGCTGACCAAACTCTCGGGTGCCGAGCGGGCCAAGCGCGCCGCCATCGCTCTGGAGCTGGTGGGCTTGAAAGACCGCGCCTCACACAAGCCCACCGAACTCTCCGGCGGGCAGCAGCAGCGTGTCTCGATCGCGCGGGCCATCGTGTCCGACCCTGCCCTGCTGGTGTGCGACGAGCCCACAGGCGACTTGGACCGCCAGTCCGCCCAGGACGTACTGAACCTGCTGCAGGCCCTCAACAAGCAGCACGGCAAGACCATTGTCATGGTCACCCATGACCCCAAAGCTGCCAGCTGCGCCAGCCAGACTTTGTCGCTGGACAAGGGCGCGCTGGTTGAAACCCTTCATGCCTGATCGACGGCTCCGGCAAGGAGGCTTGCAATGAAATACCTGCATCTGATTTGGGCGGCCTTGTTTCGCCGCAAGCTGCGCACGCTGCTGACCTTGGTCTCCATCGTGACGGCCTTTTTGCTCTTCGGACTGCTGGATGCGGTGCGGGTGGGCTTTGACCAAGCCGGTCAGTCCTCGGCAGGCGCAACGCGGCTGCAAACCGCGTCCAAGCTGTCCTTCATCCAAACCCTGCCCATGGCTTTGCATCAGCGCATTGCTGGCGTCGAGGGCGTCAAGGAAGTGACCTACGCCAACTGGTTTGGCGGCGCGTACAAAGATCCGCACAACCAAGTGGTGAGCTTTGCCGTGGCGCCCAACTATCTGGACGTGTACCCAGAAATGCTGGTGTCCGCGCCGGAGCGCGCGGCCTTTGCTCAAGAGCGCACAGGTGCGCTGGTGGGCGAGAAGCTGGCCAAGCGCTTTGGCTGGAAGGTGGGCGATCAAATCCCCATGCAATCCACCATCTTCCCCGACCGCAACGGCAGTCAAAACTGGCAGTTCAAGATCGTCGGCTTGATCCGCTCGGCAGACACTCAGCGCTCGGGCTGGCATGACCAACTCTTCTTGCTGAACTGGAAGTACTTTGACGAAACCACGCCCTACAACCAGGGCAATGCGGGCTGGTTTGTGGCGCGCGTGAACAATGTGCAGCAAGCCGACAAAGTGGCCAAGGCCATCGATGCACTGGCCGCCAACTCAGACCACGAAACCCGCACGATGTCCGAGCAAGCGGCGATGTCGTCTTGGATCAAGCAGTTGGCCGACATCGGCTTGATCGTCAGCGCCATCATGGGTGCGGTGTTCTTCACGCTGCTGCTCTTGGCGGGAAACACCATGATGCAGGCCATACGCGAGCGCACCACCGAGATCGCCGTGCTCAAAACCATTGGCTTTGGTGACCGCAGCATCCTGGTGATGGTGCTGGTCGAATCCGTGCTGCTGCTGGGCTTGGGCGGTGCCATAGGCCTGGCCCTGGCCAGTGGCATGGCACCGGCCATCACGGCGGCCAGTGGCGGCACTGTCAACCTGCCTGCAGCGGGTCTGTCCAGCTGGGCTTTCGGGCTGGGTTTGGCGCTGGTGTTTGGCCTGCTGGTGGGCGCGCTGCCCGCACTCAACGCCATGCGCTTGAACGTGACTGACGCTTTGTCGGGGAGAGCCTGAAATGGCGGCTTTGAAATTTCTATTTACCCTGCTGGTGCTGGTGGCAGCGCTGGTGGCATGGATTGCCCTACCGTGGCAAGGAGCGCTTGTACTCTTGCTGCTGTTGGCCGCATGGCTGGGCCTGACCCGCAGCGGCGTGCAAGCCCGTTCGGTGGCCGGCATTGGACTGCGCACCCTGCCCCAGCGTCTGGGTTCGAGCGCGGTCATCGTCATGGGCATTGCCGGCGTGGTGGGCGTGCTTGTGGCCCTGCTGGCCATGGCCGAGGGCTATGGCCACACCGTGCGCCAGTCTGGCAGTGAGGACTCCGCCATCGTGCTGCGCGGGGGCTCTGCCGCTGAAGTCCAGTCCGTCCTGACACGCGACAGCCTCACGCAAATCGCGCAGGCCCAAGGCATAGCACGCTCGGCCAAAGGCGAGCCTTTGGTGTCCGAGGAAATCGTGGTGGCCGCCAATCTACCCATCAAGGGCAGAACGCAGGACGACGGCAGCGTTCAGATGCGCGGCATTGGTGAGATGGCCTATCAGGTCCGCCCGCATGTGCGCATCGTGCAAGGTCGGCATTTCCAGCCTGGGCTGACGGAACTGGTCGTCGGCCAGGGCGCTGCGCGTCAGTTCGCCGGGCTGACCCTGGGCAGCACGCTGCGCATGGGCAACCGTGAGTGGACGGTGGTGGGCGTGTTTGCCTCAGGCGACGCCATGGAGTCCGAGGTTTGGGCTGACGCTGAAATTGTGGCCAGCACCTACCGGCGCGGCAGCAGCCGCAACTCGGTCACGCTCAAGCTCGAGCGCCCCGAGTCTTTCAGCACTTTCAAGCAAGCCCTGGCCGCCAACCCACAACTCAAAGTCGATGCCTCCACCACCTTGGACTTTTACGCCAAGCAGTCTGAGCGCATGACCCAGATGCTGCGCATCATCGGCATCACCGTGGGCAGCATCATGGCCGTGGGCGCGGTGTTTGGTGCGCTCAACACCATGTTTGCGGCCGTCGCCAGCCGGGCTCGCGAGATCGCCACTTTGCGCGCCATTGGCTTTGGCGGAACGCCGGTAGTGACGGCGGTGCTGATCGAAACCATGCTGCTGGCCCTGCTGGGCGGCGCCATCGGTGGGGCCTTGAGCTATGTGCTCTTCAATGGCTTTGAGGCCTCAACCCTGTCTGCGGGCTCAGTCGGCAAGCTCAGCTTTGAGCTGCGCGTGTCGGCGGACCTGCTGTGGCAAGGGCTGAAATGGGCACTGGCCATCGGCATGATTGGCGGCTTGTTTCCCGCGCTGCGTGCGGCCACCTTGCCAGTGAGCACCGCACTGCGTGAGGCCTGATCCCCTTTCCATGGGCTCTTTGCGATTACCCTGCCTAATTCCCCTGAATTTCTGGGGCAAAATCCTTTGCGCCCGAGCCTGTTCGGGCTCAACCACACAGACCGACGAATGAACAAGACCGAACTGATTGAGCACCTGGCTGCCCAGCACGAACTGACCAAGGCCGAGGCTGGCCGCATTCTGGAGACCCTGCTGGACACCGTGGTCACCACCGTCAAAAAGGGTGGCGCTGTTTCCATCCCCGGCTTTGGCTCCTTCAAGCAGCACGCTCGTGCCGCTCGCACTGGCGTGAACCCCAGCACCGGCGAAAAGATCAAGATCGCTGCTGCCAAGCTGCCCAAGTTCGTGCCAGGCGCTGGCTTCAAGGCCGCTGTCGACCCCAAGGCCGCCGCTCGCAAGGCTGCCAAGGCTGAAGACAAGGCTGCCAAGCCTGCCGCCAAAAAGGCCAAGAAGTAAGACTTCTTAGCTCCAATATTTGGGGCTTTTGCCGGGCCCGTGCCATCATGGATGGTGCGGGCCTGTCTCATTTATGGGCCCTCGTGCCTGCTGTCATTGCCTGCCCTCATGTCCCCCGCTCGTGTGCTGTCGCTGGTTCCGCCCATGACCCAGCTCAACACCCCCTACCCGTCCACGGCCTACCTCACAGGCTTTTTGCGCCAGCACGGCTTTGAGGCGCATCAGCGCGACCTGGCCCTGACGCTGGTGTTGTCGCTGCTGTCTGTGCCAGGTCTGCAGGAGCTGCGCGCGCTGGCGCTGCAACAAGCCAGCACCACCACGCTGCCAGCGCAAGCCCAAACCTTCCTGACCCACTACGAGCGGCATGAGCAGTGCATCGCACGCGTCGTCGCCTTCTTGCAGGGGGACGACCCCACGCTGGCGCACCGCATCAACACGCGCAACTTCCTGCCCGAGGGCCAGCGCTTTGCCACGCTGGACCACTACCTGGGGGACGATGCCGATCCGCTGTACTGGGCTTTTGGCGCGCTGGGCTTGCAAGACCGTGCCCGGCATCTGGCGACGCTCTACCTCAACGACCTGGCCGATGTGCTGCGCGAAGTGGTGGACCCCCGCTTTGAGTTCGTTCGCTACGCCGAACGCCTGGCCACGGCGCAGCCGCATTTCGACGGGCTGGCCGAGGCACTGGCGGCACCGCCCCACCTCATCGACCGCAAGCTGGCAGAGCTGACGCTGCAGGCTCTGGAGCAAACCCAGCCCGATGTGGTGCTGCTGTCCGTGCCCTTCCCGGGCTCGGTGTATGGGGCCCTACGCATTGCCCAGACCATCAAGGCCAAACAGCCCGACACCCCGGTGGTGCTGGGGGGCGGCTTTGTCAACACAGAGCTGCGCGCCCTGAGCGAGCCGCGCTTGTTTGACTACGTGGACTACGTGACGCTGGACGCGGGCGAGCGCCCGCTGCTGGCCTTGCTGGAACACCTCGGGGGCAAGCGTTCACGCCAGCGCCTGGTGCGCACCTTCTGGCGTGACGAGCAACAGGCCGTGAAGTACACCAACTTCCACGAGCCCGATATCGCGTTCGAGGCCGTGGGCACGCCCACCTGGGATGGCCTGCCCACGCGCCAATACCTCAGCCTCTTGGACATGCTCAACCCCATGAACCGGCTGTGGAGCGACGGGCGCTGGAACAAGCTCACCGTGGCCCACGGCTGCTATTGGAAGAAGTGCAGCTTTTGCGATGTCAGCCTGGACTACATCGGTCGCTACGAAACCGCCAGCGCCACCACGCTGGTCGACCGCATTGAGGCCATCGTGGCTGAGACGGGCCAGACGGGCTTTCACTTCGTGGACGAAGCCGCTCCGCCCAAAGCCCTTAAAGCCTTGGCCGAGGAGCTGCTGCGCCGGCGCGTGAGCATCAGCTGGTGGGGCAATGTGCGCTTTGAAAAGACCTTCACGCCGCAGCTGTGCGAGTTGCTGGCACAAAGCGGCTGCATTGCCATCTCGGGGGGCTTGGAAGTGGCCTCAGACCGCCTGCTCAAACTCATGAACAAAGGCGTGAGCGTGGAGCAAGTGGCGCGCGTCACCAAGGCCTTTGCCGATGCGGGCGTGCTGGTGCATGCCTACCTGATGTACGGCTTCCCCACGCAGACCGTGCAGGACACCGTGGACGCGCTGGAATACGTGCGCCAGCTCTTTGAAAACGGCTGCGTGCATAGCGGCTTTTTCCACCGCTTTGCCTGCACGGTCCACAGCCCCGTGGGGCAGCGCCCGCAGGACTATGGCATCACGCTGCTGCCCCTGCCCGAAGGGCGTTTTGCGCAAAACGATGTGGGCTTTGTCGACCCCACCGGCACCGACCACGACGCCATGGGCCGTGCGCTCAAGAAGGGCATTTACAACTTCATGCACGGCATCGGTGTCGAGGAAGATGTGCGGCGCTGGTTTGACGTGCGCGTGCCCAAGCCCACGGTCAAGCGCGGGCATATAGCGCGCGCTTTGCAGCAAGGCTGAGCGCCGGCTCGGCGGCTCAGCCTGCAGCCGTGAGCGCAGCGACCTCCAGGCTGCCCGCCACGCGCCAGGCGCCAGCCAAGTCAGCGCTGAGCTGGCCGTGCTGCATCAAGCCGTGCACGTCCTGGGCCGCCCCCTCGCAGGAGGACCACCCCTGCGCGTGGCGCCAGCCTTCATCGTGGTAGGTGGCCCGGTAGCGTTCCCCGCTGTCGCAGAGCAAAGTGACCACCGAACCCTGCTCACCGGCCGCACGCATCTGCACCGCACAGGCCAGTGCCGCCAGCAAATTCGTGCCGGTGGATGGGCCCACCGGCCGCCCCAGGCGTTCGGACAGCGCCAGCATGGCCGCCACCGACCACGCATCTGGAAGCTTGACCATCGCGTCCAGCACCGAGGGCAGGAAGGAGGCTTCCACGCGCGGCCGCCCAATGCCTTCGATGCGCGAGCCCTGCGTCATGCACAGCGAAGGGTCGCGACTCAGGTAGTGGTCGAAAAACACCGAACGCTCGGCATCGGCGCCGCACACACGCGTGCCAAAGCCGCCGTAGCGCACGTAGCGCCCCATGGTGGCCAGCGTGCCGCCCGTGCCCGCGCTGCACACAATCCAGCTCGGCACCGGGTGGGGCTCGCGCTGCATCTGCGTGAAGATGGACTCGGCAATATTGTTGTTGCTGCGCCAGTCCGTGGCCCGTTCGGCGTAGGTGAACTGGTCCATGTAATGCCCGTCGAGCTCCTTGGCGAGCTGGCGCGAAACGGCATAGATCTGCGTCGGGTCGTCCACCAGGTGGCAGCGCCCGCCCTGGAACTCGATGGCGCGAATCTTCTCGGTCGACACGGTCGCAGGCATCACCGCCACAAAGGGCAGGCCCAACAGACGCGCGAAGTAGGCCTCTGACACTGCCGTGGAGCCGCTGGAGGACTCCACCACCGTCGAGCGTTCATGCAGCCAGCCATTGCACAAGGCATACAAAAACAGCGAGCGCGCCAGGCGATGCTTCAAGCTGCCCGTGGGGTGGCTGGATTCGTCCTTGAGGTAGAGCGAAATGCTCTCAAAACCCGGCAAGGGCAAGGCAATGAGGTGGGTGTCGGCTGAGCGTTGAAAATCAGCTTCGATGCGGCTCACCGCATCAATCATCCAACGCTGGCGCGCAGACGTGGCTTTCATAGAGTCGCTTCTCCCGAGCTGCACGCTGCAGCTCCACAGTTAGACATTGGGGCAATGCCTCAGCGCAAATGCGCCAGCAGCCAATCGGGCAGCGGTGCGGAGCGCTGGGTGGCCTTGTCCATCCACACCACGGTGGCGCCTCCCGCGGCGTAGATCACGCCGGGCTCGTCCAGGCGCTCCAGCGTCACCCAGGTTTCAAAACTGCTGCGACCGGGGTCGGACACATACTGCCGCGCCAACACATCGCCGGGGTAGCAGAGCTGCTTGTAGAAATTGCAAAAGGCGTTCACCACCACCGGGCCCTGGCCCTGCGGGTTGGGAGCCGCCTGCAACTGGGCCAGCCAATCCACCCGTGCCATCTCGATGTAGCGGAAATACACCGCGTTGTTCACATGGCCCATGGCGTCCATATCGCCCCAGCGAATCTGGATCCGGCAGTCATGCACCCACTTCTTTTCCTGTGGAAGCTCCAGCCTCATGGCGCCATATCCAGAGCACTGAGCAGGCGCGCCACTTGAGCTTTGAGCTCATCGAGCTCAGTGCGCAAAGCCTGCACTTCCTGCGCCAAAGGTGTATCGCCAGCGGCCACGGGCGCCGCGGCAGACGTCAGGGCCGGCGTGCCGCTGAGGCAGTGCGCCCAGCGCGCCTCGCGTGCGCCCGGTGCGCGTGGCAGCTTCACGGCCAGAGCGGGCTCGCGCGCGGCCAGCTCGTCCAGAAAGCCTTCGACCGAAGAGACATCGGCAAAGCGGTGCAGCCGCTCGCAGTTCAGGCGCAGTTCAGCCGCCGTCTGCGGGCCACGCAGCACCAGCACGGCCAGCACGGCCTCGGCTTGACCCGGCACCCCATAGCCGCGCCGCAAGTTGTGATCAAACCGCACCACACGGCTGCCGCTGACTTCGTTGACCAGACTCATCTCCTTGAGCCCCGCCAGCGCCTCCAGCACATCGGCCTCGCTGAGGTTCATCACGGGGTCGCGCGCCGTCTTCTGGTTGCAACCCAGCGTCAGGGTATTGAGCGACAGCGGGTAGCTGTCAGGCACCGTGTGCTGCTTTTCCACCAACACGGCCAGCACGCGCGCCTCTACGGCATCAAGCTCTCGAATCATCGAATCCTTCCTGAAAACTCACACTGCAAATCCATCGTCTGCCTGCAAAACGGCGCCGTTGATGAAGTGGCTTTCCTTGGCGCACAACATCAGCACGGCGGTGTCCAAGTCTTGCGCTTGGCCCACACGCTGGCGCGGCAGCATGGCAATCAGCTTGCGCCCCTGCTCGCTGCGCCAGTGGTGGTGGTTGATCTCGGTGTCGATATAGCCCGGGCACAAGGCGTTGACATTGATGCCATGGCGCCCCCACTCCAGGGCCATGGCGCGGGTCATCTGAATCACCGCAGCCTTGCTCATGCCATAGAGCCCAATCTGGCTCAGGGCCCGCATGCCCGCAACAGAAGCCACATTCACAATGCGCCCGCCGGTGAAGGTGCCAGGTGCTTCGCCGCTGGCACGCGCCAGCATGCGCTTGGCCACTTCCTGCGCCATAAAAAACGCACCGCGCAGATTGACGTTCATCACGAAGTCAAAGTCTTCTTGCGTGCTCTCCACCAGCTTGCGCGACAGCCCCACCCCGGCATTGTTGATGAGGATGTCCAGCGTGCCCACTTCGGTTTCGGCGTGTGCCACCGCAGCGCGAATGCTGTGCAGGTCTCGCACATCCAGCCCCACGACGTGCGCGTTGCCGCCCATGGACTCAATGTCTGCTCGCAGCGCTTTGAGCCTGTCGAGGCGGCGCCCCGCCAGCACCACACCGGCACCGGCCTGCGCCAACACCCGGGCAAACTGGGCGCCAAGCCCGCTTGATGCTCCGGTGACCAAGGCCACACGTCCCGACAAATCGATGCTGTAAGTCATGCAAACATCCTTGGTAGCCAGCCCTGCGGCGGCCGGGGGAACGCTGGCTTCGCCCCTCGAACACTGGCTTTCACGATATCACGCCACCTCCAGCGGAAAGTCCGCAAACGCGTCAACCGCCTGATCGGGTGGGTTGGCCTTGACAAATAGAACGACCGTGCTTTTTAAATATCACGTCCGCTAAAATTCCCCAAACCTGTCCCTCGCAGCAGTACGACAAAGGAATCGCATGACCTCCGCAGAATTACTTGAACAATACGGCCCCCGCGACAGCATGGAATACGACGTGGTGGTCGTTGGCGGCGGGCCTGCGGGTTTGTCCACCGCCATTCACCTCAAGCAGCTGGCCGCCCAACAGGGTCAGGACGTGTCTGTGGTGGTGCTGGAAAAGGGCTCTGAGCCCGGCGCCCATATTCTGTCGGGCGCGGTGATGGACCCACGCGCCCTCACCGAACTGTTCCCCAATTGGCAAGAGCTGGGTGCGCCGCTGCACCAAAGCGTCACCGCCGATGAAGTGCTGTTTCTGAGTGCCGATGGTGCACGCACCACACCGCAATGGCTCATTCCGGAGTGCTTTCACAACCACGGCAACTATGTGATCAGCCTGGGCGCTGTCACGCAGTGGCTGGGACAACAGGCCGAAGCCCTGGGCGTTGAGATCTTCCCTGGCTTTGCCGCCGCCGAGGTGCTCTACGACGAGCAAAACCGCGTGCGCGGTGTTGCCACAGGCAATATGGGTTTGGGCAAGGACGGTCAGCCTCACGACGGCTTCCAGCTCGGCATGGAGCTGCTGGGCAAGTACACCATCTTTGCCGAGGGTGCTCGTGGCCATCTGGGCAAGCAACTCATTGCCAAGTACCAACTCGACGCCGGACGCGACCCGCAAAGCTACGCCATTGGCATCAAAGAATTGTGGGAAGTACCGGCCGAGCAAGCCAAGCCAGGCTTGGTGGTGCACACCGCCGGCTGGCCCATGAACGCCGACACCTATGGCGGCGGCTTTCTCTACCACCTTGAAGGCAACAAAGTCACTTTGGGCTATGTGGTGGGGCTGGACTACGCCAACCCCTGGCTGTCGCCGTTTGAGGAAATGCAGCGCTGGAAAACCCACCCCAGCATTCGCAAGCACATCGAAGGCGGCAAGCGCCTGGGCTATGGCGCGCGCGCCATCACGGCCGGTGGGCTCTTGACCCTGCCCAAGCAGGTATTCCCCGGCGGTGCGCTGGTGGGCTGCGACGCAGGCTACTTGAACGCAGCCCGCATCAAGGGCAGCCACGCCGCCATCAAGAGCGGCATGCTGTGCGCCGCTGCGGTGGTGGAAGCCCTGGCTGCGGGGCGTGAGCGCGACGAACTCCATGCCTACCCCAGCGCATTCGAAAAGAGCTGGCTGCACGAGGAACTCCAGCAGTCGCGCAACTTCAAGACCTGGTTCAAAAAGGGCAACGCCGTGGGCGCGCTCATGACCGGCATTGAGCAGTGGCTGCTGCCCAAGCTGGGCGTGAAAAGCCCGCCGTGGACCCTGCACCGCGACAAGCCTGATCACGCCTTCCTGCGCCCCGCGGAGGTCATGCCCAAAATCGACTACCCCAAGCCTGACGGCAAGATCAGCTTTGACCGCCTCTCCTCGGTGTTCGTCTCCAACACCAACCACGAAGAAAACCAGCCCGCCCACCTCACGCTCAAAGACGCCAGCGTGCCCGTGGCCCTCAATCTGGCCCGTTATGCAGGCCCCGAGCAGCGCTACTGCCCGGCGGGTGTGTACGAGTTCGTCAACAAAGACGGGCAGGACCAGTTGGTGATCAATGCGCAGAACTGCGTGCACTGCAAGACCTGCGACATCAAAGACCCCTCACAAAACATCGTGTGGGTCACCCCCGAGGGCGGCGGCGGCCCCAACTACGCGGGCATGTAACGCCACCCATGCAGTTGCAGGCCCGGCTTCAGCGCGCCAGGGCTTGCAGCCGCAGCTTCACGCTGGGCCAGTCTTCATCGGTGATGGAGAAGTACACCGTGTCGCGCACCCGCCCCGATTCGATCACCACGTGGCGGCGAAAAATACCCTCTTGCACCGCACCGAGCCGCGCAATGGCGCGGCGCGACGTCTCGTTCAAGGCGTCGGTTTTGAGCTCCACACGGTGCGCACCCAGCGTTTCAAACGCGTGCGTCAGCAGCAGTGTTTTGGCCTCGGTATTCACTCCTGAGCGCTGGTGGCTGGTGGCCACCCAAGTCCAGCCAATCTCCAAACACCTGTCTTTGGCAGCGATATTGCCAAAGCGAGTGCTGCCCACCAGTTGCCCGCCAAGCACGTCGCGCAGCACAAAGGGCAAGGCTTTGCCGCTGGCCTGATCAGCCAGCGCGCGCTCCACATAGGCCTGCATCTGTGCGGGCGTGCTCACACTGCTGGGTGTCCAACGCCACAAGGCGGGGTCCAGTCCGCAAGCACAGAGTTCATCCACATGCGCCAAGCTCATGGGCTCTAAACAAACCCAGCGACCACGCAGGGTGACGGGCTCGACCTGCAAAGCGGAAATGGGGCTCATGGTGCTCCTCAGCCATTGAGTCACCATCGTAATGGCAGGCTCTGCCCGCTCACACACTCGTTGCGGCCACCCCAATGCCCAGCGCCACAAGGCTGCGCTGCAAGGCCACATCCAGCGGCGTGGCCGCAGGCAAGGCCACTCGGTGGCTCAGCGCACTTCCGTCCAATGCATGCGGTCGCAGCCAGAGATAGCGCATTTCCAGCACTTCACGCCAGGGCCGATGCAATGGCGCCAACGCCCGTATCCAGCCCCAAGGAAACGCACCCGTGCGAAACCCCTGGGCCGGGCGCACACCCAGTGCCGACGCCGCTGTAACCAGGCCACGCAGCAGCTCCTGCCCCGTGAGCGTATGGCCTGCAAAATGCAAAACCTCGTAGGGTGCGATCGCTGGCGCAGCCGCCACCCGCTCGAAGGCCTGCGCCAAGTCCGGCAGGTAGGCCCAAGCGTGGGGAACATCCAGTGGTCCGGGGTAGACCAGCTTGCCGCGCGTCAAGTTCTTCACGACCGCCAAATCAAGCCAGCTCCCAGAGCCGCCGCCAAAGAAGTCACCGGCGCGTATCACCACACAACGCAAGCCATGACCCTGCGCGTGTGCAGCCTCTGCCGCAGCGCACATTGCCTGCTCCATGGCTGCGCGAATCTGGGCCTTGGGGTGGTCAGGCAGCTGCGGGTCTGACTCCCGCAGCTGCGGCCGGATCTGAGTACCGTAGTTGTAAACATTGCCCGGCAGCATCAGCCTCGCCCCGAGCTGATCGGCCACCGCCAAGCCCTGGTGCAAAAGCGACAGAGCCTGGCTCTGCCACTGCGCATAGGGCGGGTTGAGGGCATGCACCACCACACTCGCACCTGCTGCTGCTGTGGCCAAAGCGGCAGGGTCGTCCACGGCCAATTGCAGTGGCTGCACGCCCTGCGGCCATGGCACAGCCGCAGCACGACGTGTCTGCGCCAGCACACGCCATCCCGCATGGGCAAAGGCATGCACGGCAGCCAGACCAAAGCGACCATTGGCACCCAAGATCAACACCGTTTTCATGCCCGCTCCTCAAGTTTTCATGCGCTCATTTTTGGCGCCCTACAGTCATTTAAAAACCTATGATCAGCGCAATCCTGCTATGCAAATTCGCATGAAAATGGACTTCGACTGGCGCCTCATCAAGAGCTTTTTGACAGTGCTGGACACTGGCAGCCTGATGGGTGCGGCGCGGCTGACAGGCGCCCAACAACCTACCCTGGGCCGCCATATTTCGGAACTGGAATTACAGCTGGGCGCACCGCTGTTCGAGCGCACGGGGCGGGGCCTTATCCCGACTGCAGCGGCCCTGGATATTGCTGAAGCAGCGCGGCATATGCAGTCGGGCGCTGACGCGCTATCGCGACGCGTCACCGGCTGCCATCAGGCCACCACTGGCACCGTGCGCATCACCGCCAGCGAGGTGGTGGCCTGCTATTTGCTGCCACGGCTGCTCACCCGACTGCGCCAGCAAGAGCCCGGCATTCAGGTGGAGTTGGTGGCATCCAACCGCATCGACAACCTGCTGCGGCGCGAGGCCGATATTGCCGTGCGCATGGCACGTCCGCAGCGCCAGCAAAGCTTGCTTGCACGCAAGCTGGCCGATGTCCCAGTGGTCATGGCCGCCCACGAAAGTTATTTGGCGCGCGCCGGAACGCCGCTGCACAGCAGCGATTTGCTGCAACACAGCCTCATCGGCTACGACCAGGACGACACCATCTTGCGCGGGTTTGCCAAGCAAGGCATACCCATACCACGCGAGGCCTTTGGTCTGCGCACCGACAACCACCTCGCCTACGGCCAGTTGCTGGCCGCTGGGGCAGGCATTGGCTTTGTTGCCGCCTACAACCTGCGCCACTGGCCCGGTACACAGGTGGTGCTGCCGGAACTGGAAATCCCATCCCTGCCCTGCTGGCTGGTGGTGCACCGCGAAATTCGCAGCAACGCGGTCATTCGCAAGGTCTACGACCATCTGGCTCAAGCCATCACTGAGGAACTCCAGAGCTGAGCGGCACAGCAGCGAGTGGAATGCAAGCCAGAAAACAAAAAGCCCCGCATGATGCGAGGCTTTGAGCGCTTGCCAATTGAAAACTCAGCTGGCAAGTCATGTTTTGGCGGAGACGGAGGGATTCGAACCCTCGATGCAGGTTTTGCCCACATACTCCCTTAGCAGGGGAGCACCTTCGGCCACTCGGTCACGTCTCCAACCGGTGAAGCTGTAACTATAGCACGGCTTCAAACACGCAAATTCAAACTCAGGCTGCTTCTTGGTCCAAATCGAAGGCCTTGTGCAAAGCTCGCACAGCCAATTCCATGTACTTCTCGTCGATGACCACCGAGGTCTTGATCTCGCTGGTGGTGATCATCTGGATGTTGATGCCCTCTTCCGAGAGTGAACGGAACATCTTGGAGGCCACGCCGACGTGCGAGCGCATGCCAATGCCCACGATGGAGACCTTGCAGATCTTGGCGTCACCCACCACACGCGCCGCCCCGGTGGCTGGCGCTACGGTGCGCTCCAGCAATTCCATGGTGCGTGCATAGTCGTTGCGGTGCACGGTGAAGCTGAAGTCGGTTTTTCCTTCTTGCGACACGTTTTGGATGATCACATCGATGTCGATGTTGGCTTCCGCCACCGGTCCCAGGATTTGGAACGCAATGCCAGGCTTGTCGGGCACGCCCAGCAAGGTCACCTTGGCTTCGTCGCGGTTGAAGGCAATGCCCGAGACGACGGCTTGTTCCATTTTTTCGTCCTCTTCAAAAGTGATCAGGGTGCCGGACTTGGCTTCCTCGTTGATATCAATATCCCAGGGCGTGAAGCTCGACAGCACACGCAGCGGCACACGGTATTTGCCAGCAAATTCCACCGAGCGGATTTGCAGCACCTTGGAGCCCAGCGACGCCATCTCCAGCATCTCTTCGAAGCTGATGGTGTGCAGGCGCCGGGCTTCGGGAACGATGCGCGGGTCGGTGGTGTAGACGCCGTCCACATCGGTGTAAATCAGGCACTCGTCAGCCTTCATGGCCGCGGCAATGGCCACGGCCGATGTGTCGGAGCCACCGCGGCCCAGCGTGGTGATGTTGTCTTCCTCATCCACCCCCTGAAAGCCGGTGATGACCACCACCTTGCCAGCGGCCAGGTCAGCGCGCACGCGTTGGTCGTCAATGCTCTCAATGCGGGCTTTGGTGTAGGCCGAGTCGGTTTTCACGGGCACTTGCCAGCCCGTGTAGCTGACGGCTTCCATGCCCTCGGCTTGCAGGGCAATCGACAAGAGCCCGACTGAAACCTGCTCGCCGGTGGCGGCAATCATGTCGAGTTCGCGCATCAGCGCAGGCGTGCTGGAAGCTGGCGAGAGCTCCTTGGCCAAGCCCAACAGACGGTTGGTTTCTCCGCTCATCGCCGAGGGCACCACCACCAGTTGATGTCCAGCGCGCACCCATTTGGCGACGCGTTTGGCCACATTGCGAATGCGGTCGGTGGATCCCATCGATGTTCCACCGTATTTATGAACGATCAATGCCATGGGAAGTCTTTGTGTATGCGCGGAAGTGAAACAAAGTGGTGCGCCGCGGCCGCAACGCTCGATTCTAGGTCAGCATGAGTCAATGCCCGGATGACATAGGCAAACAAGCGTGTTACGGCGCGCGGTGTTGGATGCATGCATCGCCCCCAGGCACCGCCAGGCCCTCTGGCACCCAGCGCAGAGCCACGCGTGACGCACCGGGCAGTGCGCAAGCTCTGGCGTCCAAACCCAGCCCTGGCACAAACACCAGCATCTGCCCCTGCCAAAGCAAGGGCCCGCTACGCGCAAGCGCGGGCACACCGCGCTCTTGCCAACATTTCTTCAAGCGCCTCGCCACCGCATAAGGCCCGTCTTGAAATTGCTCCCCACCGCTGCGCGGGCGCAATTGCAGGGCACTCAAGAGCGCCAGCGGCACAGAACGCTCGTGCAGCTGCACGGGTGCGTTCTCGGGCACTTCTGAAACCCACATGGCGCCACGCCAAGCAGGCACAGGCCAAACACCGGGCCCGGTGATCGACAGTGCCTGCTCAGCCACCCCTTCCTCGGCTGGAGTCTGGGCTCGAACACTCAGGCTGCCGCGATAGAACAGCAAGACGCGCGACTCTCCTGCAATGCCCCGCGGCAGCGGCCACTGCGCGCTGCACTGCAAGAGCGCAGGCAATTCCGCCTGCAGCCGTGTCACCAAGCTCGCAGGCGCTGCTTGCCCCAGCACACGCCCCAACCAAGCACGCAAGGCATTGGCGCGCCGAGCCGGACTCAGAGCCAGCCAGGGCGCCAGATTCAGATGGGTCTTTCTGGCAGCACATTGCGCCAAGTCCAAATCAGCCATCTCTTGCTCTAGGGCGAGCGCCTGTTGTGCCCACTGAGCCGAGGCACACAGCGCCGTTTCAGCACCAGGAAATTGAGCCAGCAGCTGGGGAAAGACCCGTTGGCGCAGACGGTTGCGCGCAAAGCGTGGGTCTGCATTGCTGGGGTCTAGCACCGGCCGCAATCCGTGGTGATGGATATAGGCCTCGATGACTTCGCGGCGTTGCTGCAGCCAAGGGCGGACCCACAGCACCCCCTGGCGCCACTGCTGGGCGGGCATGGCTGCCAAGCCAGCGCTGCCCGCGCCGCGCAGGGCCTGCAGCATCCAAGTCTCAGCCTGGTCCCGCCGGTGGTGAGCTAGCAAAAGCAACGAGGCTTGGCACTGCCGCAGCATCTCCTGCAAAGCCTCGTAGCGCCCGGCCCGTGCCCACGCTTCCACGCTCTGACCGGGCTGCGGCTGACCTTGCAGACGCTGCCAAAGCAAGGCCACGGGCAGCCCCTGTTGTGTCCACTGAGCCACCTGCGTTTGCAACTCTTCCACCCAGGCATCGGCCTGCGCCTGCAAACCATGGTGAACGTGCAAAGCCCAGACCTTGAGGCCCAGCCCAGCGGCCATGCGGGCTGTGACATGCAGCAGCGCCAGCGAATCAGGACCACCGCTGCAGGCGACAGCCACGTTGCGCGGTGGTTCGGTAGATTCTGAATCTGGCCCAAAAGGAAACGCCCGAGGCCTTGAACTCAAGGTCTCGGGCGATGCACTTGCTTCAGCCTCGAAAGCGGCCTGCGGCTCAGCGGGACTTGGTGTCGCTGAAGCGGCCATAGGCCTGCAGCCGTTCATAGCGACGGTCCAGCAATTCCTTGGTCTTGAGGTCGGAGACTTGGCGCAGCGCGTCGCCCAGGGCGCGCTTGAGGTTGGAGGCCATTTGCTTGTGGTCGCGGTGTGCGCCGCCCACGGGCTCACTCACAATTTTGTCCACTAGGCCCAGGGCCTTGAGGCGATGGGCGGTGATGCCCAGTGCCTCGGCAGCGTCGGAAGCGCGGGCTGCCGTTTTCCACAAAATGGAAGCGCAGCCTTCGGGGGAAATCACCGAGTAGGCCGAGAACTGCAGCATCAACACCTGGTCCGCCACCCCAATGGCCAAAGCGCCGCCAGAGCCGCCCTCACCAATCACCGTGGCGATGATGGGCACTTCCAGCTGCGCCATTTCGAAGATGTTGCGGCCAATGGCCTCGGACTGCCCACGCTCTTCGGCACCGATGCCAGGGTAGGCGCCCATGGTGTCGATGAAGGTGAACACCGGCAGGCCGAATTTCTCGGCCAGCTTGAGCAAACGCAGCGCCTTGCGGTAGCCCTCGGGGCGGGGCATGCCGAAGTTGCGCAGCGTGCGTTCTTTGGCGTCACCGCCGCGCTGATGACCGATGACCATGCAGGCCTGACCGTTGAAGCGCGCCAAGCCACCAACAATGGCAGCATCGTCAGCGAAATGGCGGTCGCCGTGCAGTTCTTGGAAGTCCGTGAAGACTTCTTGGCAGTAGTCCAGCGTTTGTGGGCGCTGCGGATGCCGCGCCACCTGATAGACCTGCCACGGCGCCACATTGCCGTAGATGTCTTTGGTCAGTTGCTGGCTTTTCTTGGACAGTCGATCGATTTCTTCGGAAATATCGACCGCCGATTCGCTCTGCACGTAGCGCAGTTCGTCGATTTTGGATTCCAGCTCGGCAATGGGTTGCTCGAACTCAAGGAAATGTCGTTTGCTCATCCTGCTCGCTCTCTCAGCTACAAGGCCTTGCTCCGAATTGGCAAGGCGGGGGCAGTTTTCAGTAATCCACGGGCAGCGGATCGAGGCTGCGCCAAATGTACCATGTGGCTACAGAGCGGTAAGGGGCCCAACCCTCACCCAGCTCCCGGGCCTCGGCACGCGAGACCGGCTCGCCGCTGAAGTAATGCTGGCCTATGCCTTTGAGCAGGCCCACATCGTCCAGAGGCAGCACATTGGGTCGCATGAGGTGGAAGATGAGGAACATCTCCGCCGTCCAGCGACCAATGCCACGAATGGCCACCAACTCGTCGATGATGGCCTCATCGTCCATATGCGCCCATTGGCGCACATGCACCCGGCCCTCCTCGAAGTGGCTGGCCAGATCGCTGATGTATTCCACCTTGCGCATGGACAAGCCGGCTCCGCGCAGCTGCGTGGGGTCCAGGGCCAGCACATCGGCGGGCTTGATGCGCGTGGTCGGGCCACTCAGCAGTTCGGCAAAGCGGTCCCACACGGCCTGCGCGGCCTTGACCGAAATCTGCTGCCCAACCACCGAACGGGCCAGCGTGGTGAAGGCATCACCACGGCTTTGCAGCCGCGCCTCGCCGAACTGCGGGATGAGCTTTTTCAGCACCCGATCACGCTTCATCAGGTGCTTGCAAGCTTCGTCCCAGTAGTCCGGAGTCACTCCGGCGGTGCCTGGTCTGCCCATCAGGATTTCACCCAGGTCGTGCCCGTGGCCGAGTCTTTCAAGACAATGCCTTCAGCGGCCAGCTCGTCGCGAATGCGGTCGGCCAGCGCAAAGTCCCGCGCGGCTTTGGCCGCAGCACGTGCGGCAATCCGGGCCTCAATGGCCTCTGCCTGCACACCACTGCCGGCTTGCAAAAAGGCCTGCGGGTCTTGCTGAAGAATGCCCAGCACCGCGCCCAAGGCCTTGAGCTGTGCAGCGTCTGCCGCCGAGCGTGTGCGGTTGACTTGCCCGGCCAACTCAAACAAAGCAGCCAGCGCGGCGGGGGTGTTGAAGTCTTCATCCATGGCCGCTTTGAAAGCGGCGGCATGAGGCTGCTGCCAATCCAGTGCCACATCAGGCGCAGCAGGCACGGCTTGCAGCGCGGTGTAGAGCCGCCGCAGCGCTGCACGCGCATCGTCCAGCGCTGCGTCGCTGTAGTTGATGGGGCTGCGGTACTGCGTACGCAGCATGAAGAAGCGCACCGTCTCGCCATCGTAGGACTTCAGCACATCTTGAATGGTGAAGAAGTTGCCCAAGCTCTTGGACATCTTCTCGTTGTCGACATTCAAAAAGCCGTTGTGCAACCAGTAGCGCACGAAAGGTTTGCCCAGAGCGCCCTCGCTTTGCGCGATTTCGTTTTCGTGGTGCGGGAACTGCAGGTCCATGCCGCCACCGTGGATGTCGAAGGTCTCGCCCAGCACCGCGCAGCTCATGGCCGAGCACTCGATATGCCAGCCTGGGCGCCCGGGACCGTAGCTGCCTTCGTATTTGGCGTCGACAGGCTCGTCGGCCTTGGCCGCTTTCCACAGCACAAAGTCCAGCGGGTCTTGTTTGCCGTCGTCCACGGCCACGCGCTCACCGGCACGCAAATCATCCAGACTGCGGCGCGAGAGCTTGCCGTAGCCCTCGAATTTGCGCACCGAGAAATTCACATCGCCATTGCTGGCGCGGTAGGCCAAGCCCTTGCGCTCCAGCGTGCCGATCATGTCCAGCATCTGGCCCACGTACTCCGTGGCGCGCGGCTCGTGTGTGGGCGGCTCGATGCCCAATGCGCCGATGTCGCGGTGCATGGCGGTGATCATTTCGTCCGTCAGCGCGCGAATGCTGATGCCGCGCTCCACGGCGCGCTTGATGATCTTGTCTTCGATGTCAGTGATGTTGCGCACATAGGTGACGCGAAAGCCCGAAGTCTTGAGCCAGCGCTGCACCACGTCAAAAGCCATCATCATGCGCGCATGCCCGATATGACACAGGTCGTAGATCGTCATGCCGCACACGTACATGCGCACGTGGCCAGGTTCAATGGGCACAAAGTCTTCGACCACGCGGGTCAGCGTGTTGTAGATGCGTAGAGGCATGAAGCGAAGGAGAGGCAGCGTTGAGCCGCGAAAATTGCACCCGCGAGGGTGGGACGCGATAGCGCACGCCATGCGGCGCACAAGACTTTAGAATCCTCCAGTATACCGGCGCGACCCCAGAACCCGGGCTCCACCGACCCACCGACACACGCCCTGGCGGCATAGAACAACCCCTTCTCCCCTCGCCTGCCAAGCTGGCGCACTCATGAACCGGATGAACCGAACTTCCCTTCGCGCAACGCTAACGGGCCTGCTGCTGGGCTGCTTTTTGGCCTTGGACGCAGGCGCCTCAACGGCCGCTGAAGCGCAGGCACTTTGGCAAGCCGGCAAGCGCGAACTAGCCGTGCAAGCCGCCGAAAGCGCCTTGCAAGCCAGCCCTCAGGACCTGCGCCTGCGTTTTTCTCTGGCGTCCATGCTGCTCGACATGCAGCAGCTTGATCGTGCCCAGGCCCTGCTCAAGCAGCTGACGCAGGACTACCCCGACCTGCCCGACCCCCACAACAATCTGGCCGTGGTCTACGCTGCACGCGGCGATTTGGAACAGGCCCGCGCGCAGCTCATGCTGGCCCTGACGGCCAACCCCGAGCACCCGCAAGCTTTGGAAAACTTGGGGGATGTGCTGCTGCGCTTGGCCCAACAAGCCTATGAGCGTGCGCAAAAGTCTGCGCCGGGCGATACCAGCGCGCTGGTGCTCAAATTGCAACGTCTGCGCGCACTCAACAGCCAACCGAGCGTGACACGCCCACCCCAAGAAGGTGCCCAGCGCTGAAGTCCGTGCACGGCCCTGGCTGCGCTCAAGCGCAGCGTGCAGTCTTTCTTTGACCCCACCAACCCATCGGCCAACACCATGATTCGAACCCTTTGCATCCTGCTGGCAAGTACGTTTGTGAGCCTCAGCGCCGCGGCCCAAGTGGTCAAACTCAGCACCACCGAGGGCGAGATCCGCATCCAACTCGATGCGGAGAAAGCCCCCAAGTCCACAGCCAACTTTCTGCGCTACGTGAAGTCGGGGCATTACAGCGGCACGGTGTTTCATCGCGTCATCGACGGCTTCATGATTCAAGGCGGCGGCTTTGACACCGCCTTGAAGCAAAAACCCACGCAAGCGCCCATTCCGCTGGAGAGCCGCAACGGGCTGAACAATGTGCGCGGCAGCATTGCCATGGCGCGCACCGGCGACCCCAATTCGGCCACCGCCCAGTTCTATATCAATGTGGTCGACAACCCCATGCTGGACGCTGCCAACTCGCGCGATGGCTTGGGCTATGCCGTGTTTGGCCAAGTCATCTCCGGCATGGACGTGGTGGACAAGATCCGCGCCGTCCCCACCGAATCACGCGGCATGCACGCCAACGTGCCCGTCAAACCCATCATCGTCAACAAGGCCACTGTGGAGCCCCAAAAATGAGCAACCCCATCGTTGAACTGCACACCAACCAAGGCGTGATCCGCCTGGAGCTGGATGCCGCCAAGGCACCGATTTCGGCCAACAACTTCCTGGCCTATGTGCGCCGCGGCCACTATGACGGCACCGTGTTTCACCGCGTCATCAAGGGCTTCATGATTCAAGGCGGCGGCTTTGACACCGCCATGAAGCAAAAGCCCACCGAAGCCCCCATCCCGAACGAAGCCAACAACGGGCTCAAAAACGTGCGCTACAGCGTGGCCATGGCCCGCACCAACGACCCGCACTCGGCCAGCGCGCAGTTCTTTATCAACACCGTTGACAACGATTTCCTGAACTTCAAGTCCGAGACCCCTGCGGGCTGGGGCTACGCCGTGTTTGGCATGGTGACCCAGGGCAGCGAAATCGTCAGCGCCATCGAGAAGGTCAAGACCGGCCGCAGCGGCTTCCATTCGGACGTGCCTGTGGAGCCCGTGGTGGTGGAACGCGCCGTCGTGGTCGAGTAAGGCACAGCGCCCATGCAGACCGCCGCGTTGCCCTCGCTGGGCCAGCCCCTGAGCATGCTGGACGCAGCGCCTCAGTGGCGCAGCATTGAGTTTGTCTCAGACCTGCACCTCTGCCCAGAGATGCCTCAAACGCTGCACAGCTTTGAGCGCTATCTGGCGCACAGCGAGGCCGACGCACTGTTCTTGCTGGGCGATGTCTTCGAGGCCTGGGTGGGTGACGACGCGCGCCTGGAACCCGGCTTTGAAGCGCAGTGCTGCGCCCTGCTCAAGCAAGCGGCGGCGCGTCGAGCGCTCTACTTCATGCACGGCAACCGCGATTTTTTGCTCGGGCCCGACATGGCACGCGACTGCCAGATGACGCTGCTGAACGACCCCGTCGTTTTGCAGGCCTTTGGGCAGCGCTGGCTCATCAGCCACGGCGACGCGCTGTGCCTGGAAGACCAGGCCTACCAGCAAGCCCGCCTGCAGCTGCGCAGCCCGGCATGGCAGCAACAGGTGCTGGCGCAACCCCTGCCCGCGCGGCGCGCACTGGCCCAGCAAATGCGCGCGCAAAGCCGTGCCCACCAGGCCAAGCCTGAGAACTGGGCCGATGTGGACAACGCAGCGGCCGCGCTGTGGCTGACCGAATCTGGCTGCGCCACCCTGATCCACGGCCACACCCATCGCCCGGGCACGGTTGAACTGGGCGCGGGGCAAAAGCGTGTGGTGCTCTCAGACTGGGAGCCCAGCGCCACACCGCCTCGCGGTGATGTGCTGCGCCTCACCGCCCAGGGGCTTGAGCGGCTCGCATTGGACTTTTCAGTCCCGGCATGACGGGGCTTTGGGCCCGCTGGCAGGTTTGGCGTGAAGCACGCCTGCTGCGCCAGCACGCCATCCCCGAGGCGCTGTGGCAAGCCACGCTGGCGCGCTACCCCTTCTTGAACTGGCGCAGCCCCGAGGACGTGCAGCGCCTGCGCCAACTCGCTACCCTGTTCCTCACGCGCAAGGAATTCCACGCCGTGCCGCCGCTGCAGCTCAGCGACGAGATGGCCGTGGCCATTGCCGCGCAAGCCTGCGTGCCCATCTTGCATCTGGGACTGCGGCGCTATGAAGGCTTTGTGGGCATCGTGCTGCACCCGCAAGCGGTACACGCAGCGCGCGAGCACCATGACGACATCGGCCTGGTGCACCAGTACGACGAGGAGCTGGCCGGCGAAGCCATGGAGGGCGGGCCGCTCACCCTGGCCTGGAGCGAGGTGCAGGCCACCGATTCGGCCTCGGCCTACAACGTCGTCATCCACGAATTCGCCCATGTGCTGGACATGAACAACGGCAGCAGCGACGGCGTGCCCACCCTGCCCAGCGCCGCGGCGCGGGCAGCTTGGCAAAACACGCTCATGACGGAGTGGGACTGGCTGTGCGGCGAGGCCGTGGTGGGCCGCCCAACGGTGGTCGACCCTTACGGCGCGCACTCGCCAGTAGAGTTTTTCGCCGTGGCCAGTGAAGCATTCTTTGTAGCCCCCGGCGCGCTCAAAGCGCAACGACCTGCGCTCTACGCGCTGCTGGGCAGCTACTTCGCCCAAGACCCCGCGGCCTGGGCGCCGCCCCAGGGCTGAGGCTCACACCGCAGCAGCCCCCTCAGCGCTGCTGCTGACGCAGGGCGCGGTAGAGCATGAGCACAGGTGCCAGCCCCACCAGCACGATGGTGAGCGCGGGCAGTGCTGCCTCGCCCAAGCGTTCATCCCGCGCCAGCTGGTAGGCCACCACGGCCAGGGTATCACTGTTGAAGGGGCGCAGCACCAGCGTGGCTGGCAGCTCTTTTATGACATCCACAAACACCAGCAGTGCCGCAGCCAAGGCCGTGCGGGTCAGCAGCGGCACGTGCAGCTCCAAAAACAAGCGCCGACGCGAAGCCCCCAACATGCGCGCACTCTCATCCACCAGCGGCGAGATGCGAGCGTAGCCCGACTGCACGGTTTGCAGCGCCACTCCGGAAAAGCGCACGAGGTAGGCGTAAATCAAGCCAAAGATGGAGCCCGTCATGAGCGTGCCCAGCGGCAGCTCCGGCCACATGCGCTGCACCCAGGCCAGGGGCAGCAGCAAACCCACGGCAATCACGGCGCCCGGCACGGCATAGCCCAAGGCCACCACGCGCGCCGCCGCTCGCAACAAGCGCCCCTGCGCACGCGCGCCCAGCGAACTGTGGCCAGGCTGCGGACGCTCCCGCAGTGCCGCGCCCAGCACCAGCGCCATGCCCACGGCAGCGGCAGCGGCCAGGGCCGCGAGCTTGAAGCTGGTCCAGGCCCACTGCAAATAGCGCTCCCAGTTCAGGCTCAAGTAGGGGTCGAGCTGGGCGTGCTGCCACTCCAGGAAGAACAAACGCAGCAGCACCAGCACCGGCAGCACAAAGCCCAGCACGATGGGCAGCGCGCACATCAGCCAAGCCGCCACTGCAGCCACACCGCGCAGGCGAATGGGGCGCGCCTCAGCCGCATGCTGTGCGCCGCTGCGCGTGCTGGCGTAGCGCAGCTTGGCCTGCGCACGCTGCTCCAGCCACAGCAGCAAAGCCACCACCACCAAGAGCATGGAGGCCAGTTGTGCGGCAGCGGCCCGATCGTTCATCACCAGCCAGGCCTTGTAAATGCCGGTGGTGAAGGTGGACAGGCCAAAGTAGGCGCCCACGCCGTAGTCGGCCAGCGTTTCCATCAACACCAAAGCCACGCCAGCAGCCAGCGCTGGACGCGCCAGGGGCAAAGCCACTTCCAGCACGCGCCGCGCCGGGCCAGCACCCAGCAGGCGCGCGGCCTCCATGAGCGCCACGGCGCGCTCGGCCAGCGCAGTTCGCGTCAGCAAATACACATAAGGGTAGAGGGTCAGCACAAACAGCAGCACCGCACCCCAAAGGCTGCGCGGGTCGGGCAGCACCGCGCCCGTGCGCCCGGTCCAGTCGCGCAGCGCCACTTGCAGCGGGCCGCTGAACTGAAAGAAGTCGGTGTAGGCATAGGCGGCCACATAGGCCGGCATGGCCATGGGCAGCAAGAGCGCCCACTCCAGCCAGCGGCGGCCCGGGAAATCAAACAAGCTCACCGCCGCAGCGCAAGCCCCGCCCAGTAGCGCCACGCCCAGCGCCACCATCACTGCCAACTGCAGCGAGGTGCCGATGTACTGCGGCAGCACCGTCTCAGCTTGGTGTTTGAGCAGCGCCAGTGCGGACTCATCCAAGCCCAGCCATGACAGCAAAACCGACAGCACCGGCAGCGCCAGCAACAAACAAACAAGGGTGATCAGACGGCGCAAGGTGCAGGCTCAAAAAGAAGGCTTCAGGAATGCGAATACACCGCATTCATGCGGGGAAGGACTATCATAGTCGGATGTTTCTCGCGCTTGAACAGGTGGGGTTGCGTTACCCCCAGACCAGCGGCCGCCGCGATGCGGTGATCAGTGTCAGCATGGCTTTGGAACAAGGCCAAATCGGCGTGCTCATCGGCCCTTCGGGCTGCGGGAAGACCTCGCTGCTGCGCGCCGTGGCGGGCTTGGAGCGGCTGCACAGCGGGCGCATCAGTGTGGCGGGCGACTGTGTCGCTGACGCCGAGCAGGGCCTGCACCTGCCGCCCGAGGCGCGCCGCATCGGCATGGTGTTTCAGGACTATGCCCTCTTCCCGCATCTCACCATTGCGCAGAACGTGGCCTTCGGGCTCAAGCACCTGCCGCGCGCAGAACGTGCTGCCCGAGTGCAGGACATGCTGGAGCTGGTGGGTTTGGCCCACGCTGCACAACGCGCGCCGCATCAGCTCTCAGGCGGACAGCAGCAACGCGTGGCCTTGGCCCGGGCGCTGGCCCCCGCGCCGCGCCTGCTGCTGCTGGACGAGCCCTTCTCCAGCCTGGACGTGGACTTGCGCGAGCGACTCTCACAAGAGCTGCGCGCCATCTTGAAGCAAGCAGGCACCACCGCGCTGTTTGTGACCCACGACCAGGCCGAAGCCTTTGCCATTGGCGACAGCGTGGGCGTGATGCACCAAGGTCGCCTCGAGCAATGGGACGCGGCCTACACCGTCTACCACCGCCCTGCCACGCGCTTTGTGGCCGAGTTCATCGGCCACGGCGTGTTCGTGCCCGCGCGGGTGGAAGCGCTGGAGCAAGGGCGGCGCGTGGTCACCCCGCTGGGCGAGGTGACCGGGCTGGCCGACCTGCGCCAGGCGCCGGACTACTGCCCCTTGGGCTGTGAGTGCCACCTCAACGACCCTGCCCCGCAAGCCTGCGATTTGCTGCTGCGCGCCGATGACATCGTGCACGACGACGATGCCCCCACCAAAGCACGCATCGAGCGCAAAGTGTTCCGCGGCTCAGAGTTTCTCTACACACTGAGCCTTGCAGGCGGCGAGCAACTCCTGGCCTTGGTGCCCAGCCACCATGACCACAAAGTGGGCGACTGGATTGGCATTCGCGCCGAAGTCGATCACGTCGTGACCTTTGCGCGCACCCCAGCAACCCCGGTTTGAAGCACACCCGTGCGGGAAGCACCGGAATTGAGCCGCTTTTCGCACAATGGCCAAGCTCCTCGCTCCCTGCACAAATCAAGGGCGCCCTCTATACTGAAGCTGCGGGGACGCTGGTCGCGGCGCGATCGATATTGAGTCAATTTTGATAAGCGCGGCAATCCCCGGCAGTCAAACGGGTCGCTGAAAAGGAATCTCACCCCATGGGCAGCAAATTGAAGGTCGCAGGTTGGGTGGCGCTTGGCGCCATGGCTGGCGTACTGACCACCATGCAGTTGCAGGCCAACGCCCGCAGCACCTTGTCCCCCTTGCCACTGGAAGAACTTCAGCAACTGGCGGCGGTGTTTGGCATTGTCAAATCCGATTACGTTGAACCCGTTGACGAGAAGAAACTCATCAGCGACGCCATCTCCGGCATGGTCTCGGGCTTGGATCCGCACTCGCAGTATTTCGACAAGAAAAACTTCAAAGAATTCCGCGAAAGCACCAGCGGCAAATTTGTAGGCGTCGGCATTGAAATTGGCATGGAAGACGGTTTGGTCAAAATCGTCTCGCCCATCGAAGGCTCCCCGGCCTACCGCGCAGGGCTCAAAAGCGGCGATTTGATTTCCCGCATCGACGACACGGCGGTGCGCGGCCTCACGCTGGACCAAGCCGTCAAGCGCATGCGTGGCGAGCCCAACACCAAGGTGCAGCTGAGCATCTTCCGCAAGTCCGAAAGCCGCACCTTCCCCGTGACCATCACGCGCGAGGAAATCAAAGTGCAAAGCGTGCGCGCCAAAATGGTCGAGCCCGGCTACGCCTGGGTGCGGCTGACGCAGTTCCAAGAGCGCACTGTGGACGACTTCGCGGCCAAGCTCGCCGAGCTCTACAAGCAAGACCCCAAGATCAAAGGCGTGGTGCTGGACCTGCGCAACGACCCCGGCGGCCTGCTCGAAGGCGCGGTGGCTGTGTCTGCTGCCTTCTTGCCCAAGGGCGTGGAGGTGGTCTCGACCAACGGCCAGATTGCTGAGGCCAAGGGCAGCTACCGCGCTGACCCCGACCACTACCTGCGCCGCGGCAACGCTGACCCGCTCAAAAAGCTGCCCGAAGCCATCAAGAAAGTGCCGCTGGTGGTGCTGGTCAACGGTGGCTCGGCCTCGGCCAGTGAAATCGTGGCGGGCGCGCTGCAAGACCACAAGCGCGCCATCGTGATGGGCGAGCAGACCTTTGGCAAAGGCTCGGTGCAGACCGTGCGCCAGATTGGCCCCGAAGCCGCCATCAAGATCACCACCGCGCGCTACTACACGCCCAGCGGCCGCTCCATCCAAGCCAAGGGCATCGTGCCTGATGTGATGGTGGACGAAACCGCAGAAGGCAATGTGTTTGCCGCGCTGCGCACGCGTGAAGCCGATCTTGAAAAGCACCTGGCAGGCAAGGACGAAGACCCCGCCCGCACCAAGGAACTGGAACAAGCGCGTGAGGAAGCGCGTGCCAAGCTCGAAGCCGAACTGGCCAAGAACAAGGACGCCATCAAACCTCTGCCGGAATTCGGCAGCGCCGAAGACTTCCCGCTGCAGCAGGCGCTCAACCAGCTCAAAGGCCTGCCTGTGGCCGTGTCCAAAGCCGCGGTGTCGCAAAAGGCCGAGGCCAGCTCAGCCGCGGGCACGGGCAAGAGCAAGGACTGAGCACGCATCACCGAGCGGCCGCACAAGGCCCCACGACACAGCGCCCCCGCCCTCAGCGGGGGTTCTTGTTTGCACGGCCACTTGTGCGCCGAACAAGCACCCAATTTCCAACTTGAACCTGCCCTGTGGCCCTGCGCCGCAGGGCTATGCTGTCAGCCATGAACGACGAGCAATTGCTGCGCTACTCCCGCCACATCTTGCTAGAGCCTTGGGGGGTAGAAGGCCAGGAGCGCGTGCTGGCCGCGCATGCGCTGATCATCGGTGCTGGCGGGCTGGGCTCGCCCGTGGCCCTGTACTTGGGCAGTGCCGGTGTGGGCCGCATCACGCTGGTGGACCCCGACCAGGTGGACGTGACCAATCTGCAGCGCCAGATCGCCCACAGCCTGGCGCGCGTGGGGCAGGACAAAGTGGCCTCGGCGGCCGCGGCCATTGCTGCCATCAACCCTGAGCCCCAAGTCCAGGCCCTGGCCCAGCGTGCTGACGCCCAGCTGCTGGACGAGCTGGTGCCACAAGCCGATGTGGTGATTGACTGCAGCGACAACTTCGAAACACGCCAGGCCGTCAACGCCGCCTGCGTGCGCCACCGCCGCCCGCTGGTGTTTGGCTCGGCGCTGGGCTTGGATGGGCAGCTGTCGGTGTTTGACCCGCGCCGCGCCGACTCGCCCTGCTATGCCTGCATCTTCCCGCCCGAAGCCCCGCCGCCACCGCAGCGCTGCGCGCTCATGGGCGTGTTGGCCCCGCTGGTGGGTGTGATTGGCAGCCTGCAAGCGGCCGAGGCCCTCAAGCTGATGGCCGGCGTGGGCAGTGCTTTGGTCGGACGTCTGTGGCTGCTGGACATGCGCCACACCGAGCAGCACAGCATTGCGCTGGCGCGCCGCGCTCGGTGCAGCTGCTGTGGCACCCCCGACCCAGTTTGAGTTTGATGTCGTCAAGGAGGTAATGAGCATGATCAAAAAGAGCAAGCTGGCCGCCCGCAACTTTCCCAGCGCCAAAGAAGAGGCGCACCGCCCCGAGCCGCAAGCGCCGGTGTCTGCCGCCTACCGGCTGGCCTTCACGGACGAGGACTTTTTGCTGCGCGAGGAGCTGCGCCCCGTGCGCATGCAGCTGGAGCTGCTCAAGCCCGAGCTGGTGCAGCAAGAGCTCGGCATTGAACACACGGTGGTGATTTTTGGCAGCGCCCGCATTCCCGACACCGCGACGGCCCAGCAGCGCCTTGAAGAGGCGCAGCGCTCGGGCGACGCGGGCGCGCTCAAACGCGCGCAGCGCGACCTCGACATGAGCCGCTACTACGAAGAGGCGCGGCGCTTTGCCGCCTTGGTCACCGAGCAGACCATGCACAACGAGCAACCGCTGTTCGTGGTGACCGGCGGTGGCCCCGGCATCATGGAAGCGGGCAACCGCGGCGCGCACGAAGCCGGTGGGCGCTCCATCGGGCTCAACATCGTGCTGCCCCACGAGCAGTACCCCAACCCCTACATCACGCCAGAGCTGTGCTTTCGCTTCCACTACTTCGCCCTGCGCAAGATGCATTTCCTCATGCGCTCGGTGGCTTTGGCCTGTTTCCCGGGCGGATACGGTACCCTAGACGAACTCTTTGAAACCCTCACGCTGGTACAGACTGGAAAATGCCGGCGTCGTCCCATTCTGCTGTTTGGACGTGACTTCTGGTCGCGTCTCATCAACTTTGAATTGCTGGTAGAGACCGGCATGATCAGCCCGGGCGACGAACACCTCTTCCATCTGGTGGAAACCGCCGATGAAGCCTGGGCACTGCTGCGTGCCGAGTACGACATCGGCAACCCCAGCGGCGAATAAGACTTGTGACCCTCTCATGACCATTTTGCGTTCTGTCTCCCTCATTGGCGCCCCAACAGATATCGGCGCTGGCGCGCGCGGCGCCAGCATGGGCCCTGAAGCCCTGCGCGTGGCCGGCATCCGCGAGGCGCTGCAAAGCCACGGCGTCGACGTGCAAGACCGCGGCAACCTCAACGGCCCCTACAACCCCTGGCTGCCGCCCGTGGATGGCTACCGCCATCTGGCCGAAGTCACCGCCTGGAATCAGGCCGTGCATGACGCGGTGTACGCCGAGCTGCGCCAGGGCCGCATGCCCATCCTGCTGGGCGGCGACCACTGCCTGGGCCTGGGCTCCATCAGCGCCGTGGCACGCCATTGCCGCGAGGCCGGCAAAAAGCTGCGCGTGCTGTGGCTGGATGCTCACGCTGACTTCAACACCAGCGAGCTCACGCCCAGCGGCAACATCCACGGCATGCCCGTGGCCTGCCTGTGCGGCTTTGGCCCCAAAGAGCTGGTGGGCATGGGTGGCTTCAGCAAAGAGTCCCCGGCCATCAGCCCCAAGTGGGTGCGCCAGATTGGCATTCGCAGCGTGGATGAAGGCGAGAAGCGCTTTGTGCATGAGCAGGACCTGGAAGTCTTTGACATGCGCTACATCGACGAGATGGGCATGCGCCACACCATGGAGTTGGCCCTGGCCACGCTGGACGCCAACACGCACTTGCACGTGAGCTTTGACGTGGACTTCCTGGACCCGGCCATTGCCCCGGGCGTGGGCACCACGGTGCCGGGCGGCCCCACCTACCGTGAGGCCCAGCTGTGCATGGAGATGATTGCCGACACGGGCTTGATGGCCTCGCTGGACGTGATGGAACTCAACCCCGCGCTGGACGAGAAGAACAAGACGGGTTTGGTGGCAGTGGACCTGATTGAGTCGCTGTTCGGCAAATCCACCCTGATGCGCAAGTGAACTCTCAGCCCCTTGCCGGGGCTGCGCGCCCCGGGCTCCTGCGCGACACGCTGATCACCGCGCTGGTGCCCATCATGTGGGGCAGCACCTTCATCGTCACCTCTGAGCTCTTGCCGCCCGGGCGTCCGCTGTGGGCGGCACTGCTGCGCACACTGCCTGCGGGCGTGCTGCTGCTGGCGCTCTACCGTGAATGGCCCCGTCGTGCAGACTGGGGCCGATTGCTGCTGCTGTCCTTGCTCAACATCGGTCTGTTTCAGGCCCTGCTCTTCACTGCCGCCTACCGCCTGCCTGGTGGCATCGCCGCGGTGGCGGGCTCGGCTCAAACCTTGGTGGTCTTGGGTTTGATGTGGGCAGTGCTGGGTCAAGCGCCGCGCCCAGCGGCCGCACTGGCTTGCTGCATGGGTGTGCTGGGCATGGGGGTGATGCTGATCTCGCCCGAGTCGCACTTCGATGCCATTGGCGTGGCGGCCGCATTGGGCGGCGCGCTGTGCTTTGGCACGGCAGTGTTTTTGGGCAAGCACTGGTCGCTGCGCCTGAGCCTGCCAGCACTGGCGGGTTGGCAGTTGCTGTTGGGCGGTCTGATGCTGCTGCCTGCGGCCTTGCTGTTTGATACCCCCCTGCCCAAGCTGACGCCCACGCACATGCTCGCCTATGGCTACCTGGGGCTGTTTGGTGCGCTCCTGGCCTACCTGCTGTGGTTTCGTGGCTTGCAGCGCTTGCCAGCCGTGGCTGTAGCCTCGCTGGGCCTGCTCAGCCCGGTCACGGCGGTCATGCTGGGCTGGCTGCTGCTGGGCCAAAGCTTGGGGCTGCAGGCGCAGCTGGGCATGGTGATGGTGCTGGGCAGCGTGCTGGCGGTGCAGCTCATGGGCAGCGCCCCCGGCGGCCACTCGCGCCGCTAAGGGCTACTTGCACTCACAGGCGGAACACTGCCACCGAGCCTGTGAGCTGCTCAGCCTGATGCTGCAGGCTTTGCGCGGCAGCGGCGGACTCTTCCACCAGCGCAGCGTTTTGCTGGGTCATTTGGTCCAGCAGCTCGATGGCTTCGCTGACGCGGCCGATGCCCACGTTTTGCTCGCGCGTGGCGTGTGACATGTCCTGCACCAGGGCGCTCACACGGCCAATAGACGTAGCAATCTCACCCATGGTGGCACCGGCACGCTCCACCTGCTGGGCGCCGCTGTCCACACGCTCGCCGCTGGAGGTGATGAGCTGCTTGATCTCTTTGGCCGCGCTGGCGCTGCGTTGCGCGAGGCTGCGCACCTCACCGGCCACCACGGCAAATCCACGCCCCTGCTCACCCGCACGCGCGGCCTCGACCGCAGCGTTGAGCGCCAGGATGTTGGTCTGAAACGCGATGCCGTCGATGACGGCGATGATTTCACCAATGCGGCGCGAGGACTGGCTGATTTCGCCCATGGTCTGCACAACATCACCCACCACGGCGACACCGCGCTGCGCCACCTGGGCCGACTCATTGGCCAGCGCGCTGGCTTGCTGGGCAGCGTCGGTGTTGTGGCGCACGCTGGCGGTGAGCTGCTCCATGGCGGAGGCTGTTTCCTCCAGCCGCGCAGCGGTTTGCTCGGTACGCTGACTCAGGTCCAAGGCACCGGCTGAAACCTCCCGGGCGGCCGTGGAGATGCTGTCCATGGAAGAGCGCACCCCCCCTACCACCTGGCGCAGAGAGTTCTGTAAATCGCAAACGCTGCCCATCAGCAGCGCCGTTTCATCGCGCCCGCTGGACTTCAGGGCTTGGCTGAGATCGTGCTCGGCAATGCGGCGCGTGGACTCCACCGCCTGCTGCAGGGGTAGCACGATGGAACGCACGTTGAACCAAGTGAAAACCGCCACGGCCACCATGCCCACCGCCATGGCCACCAGCAGTTGCACATAGATACGCTGTTGCCCTTCTTCGAGCTCGGCCACTTTTTCTTGCCCGTAGAGATTCAGCGCCGTGGTGAGCTCGTCGAGCTCTTTGTCCAGGGCCCGCACGGGGGCCTTGATCGGTTCTGTGGCCAGGTTGGCCTCGCGGGTGTCGGCAAACTCACCCGCACGCACACGCTGGATGATGCCGCTAAAGCCTTCGCGGTACTGGCGCAAGGGCGTCTGCAGACTCGCAAGCCGCTCCCGCAGCGTACCTTGAGGGGCCAGCGTCAGCATCTGGTCCAGATTGGTGGCCAAATTTTCGTGCTGTTTGAGCCAGCGCGCCTCGTAACGATGCAGCTGCTCCACGTCGCCGAGGTTGATCAGCAAGTCTTTCTCGAAGCGCCGCAGCTGGCCCACACCCGAGCGCAAATCAGCCATCTGCGTCAGCAGGTTCACATCGGTTTGCACATAGGCGGAAAACGCCCGCTCCGCACGCCCCAGGCTCCACAGTCCGTCCCCTCCAATCAGTCCCAACATGACCATGCAAAAACCGGCAAAGACGTACAGCCGGGACCGGATGCTGAAATTCTTGAGGGACATGCGACCGCCAGTACTTGTGACTTATTACCGGTCGCAAGCCTAGTCAGTTCATGAACCCGAGATCGCTGGAATAGCCCAGAGCTGACGCATCAATTCAGGCCAAGCCTCTGGCACAGGCTGTGGCGCCAACCAGCGCCCACCCACCATGGTGCGCGCCGCAGCGGCGGCACCAAGGGGTGCGCTGAACAAGAGACCGTCCATCCAGGCCGCATCGGGCCGGGCATGAACGTCGGCCAAACCCGGCAGCTGGGTGTGGAGCTGGCGCAGGTCTGCCCGCGCGCCCACCTGCAGGCCAGCCAGCGGCACCCGCGCTGCCGCCGCGCCGCCGCGCAGCGCGGCCTCAAACAGGCGCTCGCCCGTGCTGGCGTGCTGAGGCGGCTGGGCTGCCACGCAACGCCGCTGCAGCCCCAGGCGCTGGCCGTACTCCAGCCAGCGCAGCTCCTCCACCAAGTCCCGGCTCACATGGCTGTCTGAGCCTATAGACATGGGCACGCCCGCGGCCAGCCAGCCGTTGAGGTCGGCCAAGCCGTCGCCCAGATTGCCTTCAGTGCTGGGGCAAATCACCACGCCAGCGCCGCTGCGGGCGACAGCCTCGATTTCAGCGGGCGTGCTGTGCGTGGCGTGCACCAGCTGCCAGCGCGCATCAAGCCCGTACCGGCAGAGCTCTTCGAGGGGTCGCCGCCCGGTGGCGGCCAGACAGTCGCGCACCTCTTGCTGCTGCTCGGCCACGTGGATGTGGATGGGCACGTCAGCATCGCCCACCAGGGCTTGCAGCGCGCGGATATCGGCCTCGTGCGCAGCGCGCAGCGAGTGCAGAGCCACGCCCGCACGCACGCCGGGCAAGCGCGCGGCGTTGATGCGCTGGCAAGCACGCCACACCCAGGCGGCATCGGTGGCAAAGCGGCGTTGGTCGGGGCGCAGCTGCGGCTGGGCAAAGCCCGCATGGGCATAGAGCACGGGCAGCAGCGTCAGCCGCAGGCCCACGTCCTGCGCGGCCTGTGCCAGCGCCCAGGCCATGGCCAGCTCGTCCTCGTAGGGCTGGCCGTCCTCACGGTGGTGCAGGTAGTGGAACTCGCAGACCTCGGTATAGCCCCCGGCCAGCAGCTCGCTGTAGAGCTGCGTGGCGATGACGCGCAGCTGCTCGGGGCTCAGGCGCAAGGCCACACCGTACATGCGGTCGCGCCAGGACCAGAAGTCGTCGGCCGCCGCCTCGCGCCGCTCTGCCAGGCCCGCAAAAGCGCGCTGAAACGCGTGGCTGTGGGCGTTGACCACACCGGGCAGCAGCACGCCACTGAGCGCCTCAGCCCCGGCCGGGCAGGCCTGGCCCGCGGCGATGTGGCTGATGTAGCCATCGGCCCCGATCTCGATCAGCACATCGGCCTGCATGCGCCCATCGACCCAGGCCCGCGCGGCGTGCAAGCGTTGAGCGGCACTCATGCAGCGCCTCCTTGCTTGGCGGGGTTGGCCAGCAGATAGGCTTGCAAGAGCAGCTGCAAGAGCGGACGCACCTGGGCGGCACGCTCGGCGTCCACCTCATAGCCGGCCTGCCCCATGGGCAACTCTTGCATATAGCAGCCATAGGCCATTTCCAGCTGCACCGCTTGCCAGCCCAGCTGCGGCTGACCGTAGGCGCGCGTGATGTAGCCGCCCTTGAAGCGGCCGTCCGTCACCTGGGTGTAGCGATCTTGGGACTCCAGCACCAGCTTGAGCGCCTCGCGCGTGATGTGGCGGCAGGACTGGCCTTGGGCCGTGCCGAGGTTGAGGTCAGGCAGGCGGCCTTCAAACAGCCAGGGCAGCTCGCCACGGATGCTATGCGCCTCAAACAGCAAGGCCTGGCCGTGCTGCTGGCGCAGGCGTTGCAGCTCACCCTGCAAGGCCTGGTGATAGGGCTGCCAGTACTGCTCCAGGCGGCGCTGCTGCTCTGCGGCATCGGGGGCTTGCCCGTCGCGGTAGAGCGGCTCGCCGGTGAAGTGCCGCGTGGGGCACAGCTCGGTGTTGGACGCGCCGGGGTACATGGGCGTGTCTTGCGGCGGGCGGTTCAAGTCGATGAGGTAGCGCGAGTAGCGCGGGATCAGCAGGCCCGCCCCCAGGGCCTGGGCGATGGGGGCGTAGAGCTGCTCCAGATGCCAATCGGTGTCCTCGCTGGCCAGCGCCCGATCGGTGTAGCGATGGTGCTGGTCTTCGGGGATGAGGCTGCCCACATGGGGCATGCTGATGAGCAGCGGCGTGCTGCCTGGGCGCAGTTCAAAAACCGTGTGTTGCATGGTGTGTAAGCGGCTGATGCAGGGCCAAAAATATTCAGCGCAGGCGCTGGCGCGGCTGCCCACCCAGCACGCTCAAGCGCAGCGGGTTGCGGCCAAAGTAGTAAGCCAGCTCGCGCGGGTGCTGGGCGTCCCAGATGCACAGGTCGGCGCGTTGCCCGACTTGCAGCCGCCCGCGGTCCCCCAGCCCCAGGGCTTGGGCGGCGTGTACCGTCATGCCGCGCAGCGCCTCCTCGGGCGTGAGCCTGAACAGCGTGCACGCCATATTGAGCATGAGCAGCAGCGACAGCACCGGCGAGGTGCCGGGGTTGTGGTCGGTGGAGACCGCCATGGGCACGCCCGCCTCGCGCAGCGCCGCAATGGGCGGCAGGTGCGTGTCGCGCAGAAAGTAGTAAGCGCCGGGCAGCATGACGGCCACCGTGCCACTGGCGGCCATGGCCGCAATGCCCGCTGGGCTCAGGTGCTCCAGGTGGTCGCAAGAGAGCGCGCCAAAGCTGCAGGCCAGCTCGGTACCGCCTTGGTCTGAGAGCTGCTCGGCATGGAGCTTGACCGGCAGACCCAGCGCCCGGGCGGCTTCAAACACGCGCTGTGTCTGGGCCGGGGTGAAGCCAATGCCTTCGCAAAAAGCGTCCACAGCGTCGACCAGCCCGCGCTGCTGCAGCTGCGGCATCCAGTCGCACACGGCCTGCACATAGTCGTCTTGACGGCCTTCAAACTCCGGGGGCAGTGCGTGCGCACCCAGATAGGTGGTGCGCACCGTCAAACCCAGTTCGGCGAGCTGGCGCGCCACGGTCAGGCTTTTCGCCTCGTCTTCCAGGCTCAGGCCGTAGCCAGACTTCACCTCCAGCGTGCACAGGCCTTCGTCCATCAGGGCCAGGGCGCGGGCACGCGCTTGCTCCAGCAACGTGGTTTCGCTGGCCGCGCGCGTGGCGCTGACCGAGGAGCGAATGCCACCACCGGCACGGGCAATGTCTTCGTAGCGCGCGCCTTGCAGACGCATTTCAAACTCGGTGGAGCGCTCGCCGCCATAGACCAGATGCGTGTGGCAGTCGATCAAGCCGGGCGTGACCAGGGCACCACCGAGCTCACACTCAACATGCAAATCACGCAAGAGCTCCGCGCTGCCGCCCTGCCCCAAGGCGCTTTGCGGACCCAGCCACGCGATTTGATCGCCCTCGGTGATCAGCGCGGCGTCCTCCATCAGGCCCCAGCCCTGCTGGCCTTGCAGGGTCACCAGATGCGCACCGCGCCAGAGTTGACGGGCGGTGCTCATGCGGCACCTGCAGCGGCCGGACCAGCACCTTGCGGCCACCAGCGCATCCACCAAGCCTGCGGCGCTGCGACCGCCGGTTCGCAGTGCAGCACACAGGGCTGCTCGGCGGGTGCTTCGCACCAGCTCAGGCTGCGCTCAGCCAGAGGCATGCGCCGCGCGCCATGCACCAACACGCCAGCCTGCGCCGTGAACAGGCCCATCCAGGCCGCGCCCTCAACGGCTTGCGGCTGCCCCGGCAGCGCCGGGCTCACCAGCACATGGCCCGCGCCGCGGTGGTGCATGAGGTTGAAGTCTTCGGTCACACCGTCCAGCAAGCGGCAATGCGGTGCAGCCGCGCCGTCAAAAGCATGCAGCGCATCGCCCACGCGCAGCGTCAGCGCATCCAGCGCCACACCCGCCCCGCTGAGCACGGCAAACCAGCGGTCAATGCCGGGAAAGGCCGAGAACGGCCCGTCTTTGGCGATCTCGGCCACACTCAGGCGCAGCACCCAGTCGGCGGGGTGAGGCCAAGCCAGCAGCTCGCGCGTGACACCGCCCCCATTGCGCCAAGGCGTGGGCGTGACCGCAGCCGCGGTCGATTGAGACCAACTCATGCTTGAAAGCTCCCTTGCAAAAAATAGCGCGAGCCCGGGTGCGTGAGCTTGACCCAGGTGACCGCCAGCCCGCGGCTGTAGGTGGTGCGGCGCAGCACCAGGCAGGGCTCGCTGCGCTCGATATGCAGCAGGCGCGCCTCCTGCGCGCTGGGCAAGGTGGACTCTATGCTCCAGCGTGCCTCAGACAGCGGCGCCACCTGCAGAAGATAGTGCGTGGGCGTGGTGCGCGTGAAATCCTGAGCGAGATAGTCAGGCGCGCACTGCGGATTCACCAAACGTTCTTCACACTGGATGACAACACCGTTTTCCATGTGCACGATGAGCGAATGGAACAGAGTTTGGCCCGGCGCCACGTCCAGCAAGGCTGCCTGCGCTGGGCTGGCCGCCACCGAGGTGAGGCGGTGCACGCGGGCCTCGTGGCGGTGGCCGCGCTGCTGGATTTCTTCATGCACATCGCGCACCGTCAGCGTGGCTGAGATGCGCTCGAGCTGCGCCACAAAACTGCCCACGCCCTGCACGCGCTGTACCAGGCCTTCTTGGTGCAGCTCGCGCAGCGCGCGGTTGACCGTCATGCGCGAGAGCCCAAACTCCAGCGACAGCGCTGCCTCAGAGGGCAGCAAATCCCCCGCCACCCAGTGCCCGCGCGCAATGCCCTCACGCAGATGGTTCTTGACCTTGAGGTATTGGGGTTCGGGCCCCGTTCGTGCGCGTGCCATGGGGCAATGGTAGTTGACTTTACTTGTATAGACAACTAGAGTGCGGCGCATTGAACCAAGGAGCCCTCCTCATGAGCACCCAAGCCCGCGTTGTGCGCGCGCCCACCGGCACGCAACTCAGCTGCAAGAGCTGGCTGACCGAAGCCGCCTACCGCATGATCCAAAACAATCTGGACCCTGTGGTGGCCGAGAACCCCGCCGAGCTGGTGGTGTACGGCGGCATTGGCAAGGCTGCCCGCAACTGGGAGTGCTTTGACGCCATCCTGGCCTCGCTGAAAAACCTCAACGAGGACGAAACCCTGCTGGTGCAGTCGGGCAAGCCCGTGGGCGTGTTCAAGACCCATGCTGACGCACCGCGCGTGCTGCTGGCCAACTCCAATCTGGTGCCGCACTGGGCCAACTGGGAGCACTTCAACGAGCTCGACCGCAAGGGCCTGATGATGTACGGCCAGATGACGGCCGGCAGCTGGATTTACATCGGCACGCAAGGCATTGTGCAGGGCACTTACGAGACCTTTGCCGAGGCCGGCCGCCAGCACTACGGTGGCTCGCTCGCAGGCCGCTGGGTGCTGACCGCAGGCCTGGGCGGCATGGGCGGCGCACAGCCCCTGGCCGCTACTTTTGCCGGTGCGGTGTCGCTCAACATCGAGTGCCAGCAATCGCGCATCGACTTCCGCCTCAAGACCCGCTATGTGGACGAACAGGCAGCCGACCTGGACGACGCCATCGCGCGCATCCAGAAGTACACGGCCGAGAAAAAGGCCATCTCCATCGCACTGCTGGGCAACGCGGCCGAAATCCTGCCCGAGCTGGTCAAGCGCGTGAAGGCCGGCACAGCACCCAAGCCCGACGTGGTGACCGACCAGACCTCGGCCCACGACCTCATCAACGGCTACCTGCCCGCAGGCTGGACGGTGGAGCAATGGAAGGCCGCCGCCGCTGACGCCAGCCAGCACGCCAAGCTCAAGGACGCCGCCGCACGCGGCTGCGCTGTGCACGTGCAAGCCATGCTCGACTTCCAAGCCATGGGCGTGCCCACGGTGGACTACGGCAACAACATCCGCCAAGTGGCGCTGGACCAAGGCGTGAAGAACGCCTTTGACTTCCCCGGCTTTGTGCCCGCCTATGTGCGCCCGCAGTTCTGCGAGGGCCGTGGCCCCTTCCGCTGGGTGGCACTCTCGGGCGACCCCGAGGACATCTACAAGACCGACGCCAAGATCAAAGAGCTCTTCCCCGAAGAGACCCGCGTGCACCGCTGGCTGGACATGGCACGTGAGCGCATTGCCTTCCAGGGCCTGCCCGCGCGCATCTGCTGGCTGGGTCTGGGCCAACGCCATCTGGCCGGTCTGGCCTTCAATGAAATGGTCAGGAAGGGCGAGCTGAAGGCACCCATCGTCATCGGTCGCGACCACCTGGACTGCGGCTCGGTGGCCAGCCCCAACCGCGAGACCGAAGCCATGAAGGACGGCACGGACGCCGTCTCCGACTGGCCCTTGCTCAACGCCTTGCTCAACACCGCAGGCGGCGCCACCTGGGTGAGCCTGCACCACGGCGGTGGCGTGGGCATGGGCTTCTCGCAGCACAGCGGCGTGGTCATCGTCGCCGACGGCACTGACGCTGCCGCCAAGCGCCTCGAGCGCGTGCTCTTCAACGACCCCGGCACCGGCGTGATGCGCCACGCCGACGCGGGCTACGAGATTGCCCAAAGCTGCGCCACCGCGCAGGGCCTGAATCTGCCCATGCTGGGCCGTTGATCACCACCCATTGCAGTCAAAAAGAACACCATGTCAACGATTGAAATCACCCCCGGCCAGCTCAGCCTGGAGCAACTGCGCCGCATCCGCACGGGCGGCGTGCAGCTGACCCTGCACGCCAGCGCCGCACAAGACATCGCCCGTGCTGCTGCCATCGTGCAAGCCCACGCCGCTGGCGACGAGCCGGTCTACGGCGTCAACACCGGCTTTGGCAAGCTCGCCTCCAAGCGCATCAGCAAGGAAGAGCTGGCCACGCTGCAGTTCAACCTCATCCGCTCGCACTGCGTGGGCGTGGGCGCACCCATGGCACCCACCGTGGTGCGCCTGATGCTGGCCACCAAGGCGGCCTCCCTGGCGCGTGGCTACTCGGGCGTGCGCCCGGAGGTGGTGCAGTGCATTCTGGACGCCTTCAATGCCGGCCTGGTGCCCTACATCCCCAGCCAGGGCTCGGTGGGCGCTTCGGGCGACCTCGCGCCGCTGTCGCACCTCACCCTGGCCTTGATGGGCGAAGGCGAGATGCTGGTGGACGGCCAGCGCCGCCCCGCCCTGCCGGAGCTGCAAAAGGCAGGCATCGCGCCGCTGACGCTGCAAGCCAAGGAAGGCCTGGCGCTGATCAACGGTACGCAGACCTCCACCGCCCTGGCGCTGGACGCGCTGCTGCGCTTTGAAGACGTGTACGCCAGCGCGCTGGTTTCGGGTGCGCTGAGCCTGGACGCCGCACGCGGCAGCGACGGCCCCTTCGACCCGCGCATCCACGCCGTGCGCGGTCAGCCCGGCCAGATCGAAGCCGCAGCGGTGTACCGCGCGCTGCTGGCGGGCAGTGCCATCCGCGCCTCTCACGCCGAGGGCGACGACCGCGTGCAAGACCCCTACTGCCTGCGCTGCCAGCCCCAGGTCATGGGTGCCTGCCTGGACCAGGCCCGCCATGTGCGCGAAGTGCTGCTGCGCGAAGCCAATGCCGTGACCGACAACCCGCTGGTGTTTGCCGACGCCGACGGCTCGCACACCATGATCAGCGGCGGCAACTTCCACGCCGAGCCCGTGGCCCTGGCCGCCGACGCGCTGGCCTGCGCCATTGCTGAAGTGGGCGCCATTGCCGAGCGCCGCATTGGCATGCTCATCGACGCCAGCATCTCGCGCCTGCCGCCCTTCCTGACGGAAAACGCCGGGCTCAACAGCGGCTTCATGATTGCCCACGTCACTGCCGCGGCCCTGGCCAGCGAGAACAAGAGCTTGGCCCACCCCGCCAGCGTGGACAGCCTGCCCACCAGCGCCAACCAAGAAGACCATGTCTCCATGGCCACCTTCGCGGCACGCCGCCTGGCGCAGATGCTGGACAACACGGCCCACATCATCGGCATTGAGCTGCTGGCAGCGGCTCAGGGCATTGAGTTCCTGCGCCCGCTGGCCAGCTCGGCGGCACTGGAAGCTGCCCACGCCCTGGTGCGTCGCGACTGTCCGCCCATGCCCACTGACCACTACCTGGCACCCAGCATCGAGCGCGCCAGCGCCCTGGTGCACAGCGGCACGGTGGCCCGCCTGGCGGCACAACACGCGGGCTTCAGAACTTTGGGTTGAGAAGCTGCGCTGGCCCTGAACGCCTGCCCACTGCACAATCCGGGCCATGCGCGCATTGCTCTTGCTCCTGGTGCTGCTGGGCTTGCCCTCCTGGGTCTGGGCGCAGCATGTGGTGTTCATCAACCCGGGGCACAGCGACGAGCCCTTTTGGGTGACGGCTGGCCAGGCCATGCAGGCCGCAGCGCATTCCTTGGACATGCGCTTTGAGCAGCAGTTTGCGGAGCGCGACCCGCAGCGCGCGCTCGCACTGGCCAGGGCCCTGACCCAACGCCCTGCCGATCAGCGCCCCGACTATGTGGTGCTGACCAATGAAAAAGGCGTACTGCTACCCAGCGCGACGCTGTTGGATCAAGCCGGCATCAAAAGCTTCGCTGCCTTCAACGGTTTGCTGCATCAAGAGCACCGCCGCTACCAGGTTCGAAAAAATCCGCCGCTGCTGTTGGGCAGTCTCGAACCCGATGCCTCCGCTGCGGGCTACCACAGTGCCCAGGCGCTCATTGCCAAAGCAAAAAAATTACCTCGACGCGGCAAGCTCAGGCTGCTGGCCGTGGCGGGCGACCGCTCCACCCCCAGCTCGCTGGCACGCACCGAGGGCATGCGCAAAGCCTTGGATGAACACCCGGAGGTTGAGCTCGAGCGTGTGGTCTTTGCCGATTGGCGCACAGACCTCGCTCAAACCCAGGTGCATGAGTTGCTGGCTCATGGTCAACGCTATCAAGCCATCTGGAGCGCCAATGATTTGATGGGTTTGGGCGCGGTCGCTGCGCTGCGCCAGCACGGCCTGCAGCCCGGGCGTGACGCCTTGATTTCCTCCATCAATGCCTCGGACACCGCCATGGAAGCGCTGACAGACGGGCGCTTTGCAGTGCTCTACGGCGGCCACTTTCTGACTGGGGCCTGCGCCTTGGTGCTGCTGTACGACCATCACCATGGCCGGGACTTTGCCATTTTGGGCTTGGAGCAGGTCAAGCCCCTGTTTTCCGAGATTGATATAGGGCTGGCGCGCACCGTGCTGGCCCAGCGCCATCAGCGGGGCCTGGTGCTGGACATGCGCCGCTACAGCCGCCACCTGCACCCCTCACTGCCTGGCTACACCTTCGACGGCCGGGCGCTCATGCTCAACCACAGCAACACCGCACCGTAAGCCGCGCCGCTAATAGCGCCCGGTGGCACCCGCCACACGCAAATACACGTAAGCCGCCCAAGCCACCAAAGCGCGCCGCCCCGCACCGCGCAGCCCGCGTGTCGGCGCCTGCTCGATTCGGCGGGACTGGCTCTGCGCCATGTCAAATTCGCGGTGCACTTGCTGGGCAAAGTCGGCGTCGTCCACCGCCACATTGGCTTCCAGGTTCAAGAGCAGGGACAGGGGGTCGATGTTGGAGCTGCCCACCGTGGCCCAGCAGCCATCCACCGCGCACACTTTGGCGTGCAAGAAGGCGGGCGTGTATTCGTAAATCTGCACTCCCTGCCCCAGCAACTCCTCATACAAGGCCTGAGCAGCCAGCGCCGCAATGCGGTAGTCCACTTTGCCTTGCAACAACAGGCGCACGCGCACGCCGCGCCGCGCCGCGTTGATGAGCGCTTGGCGAATGCGCTGGCCGGGGTAGAAATACGGCGAGATCAGATCCACACGGTGCTGCGCTTGCTCGATGGCATGCACGTACAAGCGCTCAATGGCACGGCGGCGGCGGAAGTTGTCGCGCAGCACAAAGGCGGCAAACACTGGGTCCTGGGGCAAGTCGGTGCTGGGCACATTGGCTTGGCCAGGCATGCGGGCATAGGCCAGCAGGCGCTGCGCACGCGCCACCGGAGAAGCTGAGCGCAAGAGTGCGCCCAACTCTTCGCGCGCATCCCTTCCCAGCCAAGCCCGTGTCCAGACCGCGCGCGCGCACTGGGCAATCTCAGCCACGATGCTGCCCTGCACACGCACCGCAAAATCCAGACGCGGCTGCGGGCTGCGCCCGTGGTGCAAATCAATGTGGTCGTCGATGAGGTTGATGCCGCCCACAAAGCCCAGCTCAGCATCGACCACGCACAGCTTTTGGTGCAGGCGCCGCAGCTGCCCGGGTTGCAACCAGCGCCACCAGCGGTCCATAGGGCGAAACACCGCCAACTCCACACCGCTACCCTGCAGCTGCTCGCGCAGCCACGCCAGGCTGGCCTTGCTGCCAAAGCCGTCCACCACGACTCTCACCCGCACGCCGCGCCCGGCGGCATGGCGCAGTGCGGCCACCGTCTGCGCGCCAGCTTCGTCGTTGTGAAAGATATAGGTGGCCAGCCAGACCTCATGCTGGGCCTGGGCTATGGCCTCGTTCTGCTCAGGAAACAGCGCCAACCCGCCACGCAGCAAGCCCACACGGTGGCCACCGACGTAGCGAGCCGGGCTGCGCGGTGGCTGGGGCTGGCGCAGTGGGAACCAAGGGCTCATGGCGCTAGCGTCAAATCTGCCAACAGTGGCAGGTGGTCAGACATGCGCGCCCAGGCCGAGCCGCGTGCCACTTGCATGCCCACACAGCGCAGGCCACGCAGGTACACACGGTCCAACGCCAAGAGCGGCATGCGCGAAGGGAATGTCGGCATGCGACGCGGCCCTTGCGGTGGCACAGCGCGACGCAGGCCACACTCCAGCATGGGGGCATCCAGGCGCTCGCCCCAGTCGTTGAAGTCCCCCGCCACCAAGAGCAAATCCTGCGGCGGAATGTGGGCATCAATGTATTGACCCAAACGCTTCACCTGGCGCACACGGCTGCCATGCATCAGTCCGAGATGCGTCACGATCGCGTGCAGCCTCAAACCCTCCCACTGCAGCGGCACATGCAAGAGCCCGCGTTGCTCGAAGCGGTGGTCCGACACATCATGGTGCCCAATCTCACCGCCAAAAGGGTAGCGCGACAAGAGCGCATTGCCATGCTCGCCCTCACGCGTCACGGCGTTGGTGCGGTAGGCCGAGTAATAGCCCTCGGGCGCAAGAAAGTCGGCTTGCCCTTGCTGCGGCCAGCCAAACCAGGTGTTGTCGAACTGCCTGGCATGACCATGGTGGAAGTGCCGCACCTCTTGCAGAAACACCAAGTCGGCGTTGAGGGCCGCAACGCCCTGCTCCAGGTTGTGAATCTCCAGGCGTTGGGCCGGGCCCAGGCCACGTACACCTTTGTGGATGTTGTAGGTCGCCACGCGCAGGCGTGGAGCGCCTTGCTCAGGCTGTGGGTTGGCCATGCGTTTCATGGGTGGGCGGCATCCGGCTGTGCACGGCCATACATGGCGGGCAAGTGCAGGATGGCTTCAGCGTTGGAGGGCGAAAAGCAGCGGTCTGCCGCGTCACGCCAGGGCAGCCACATCTGCTGCAGATGCTCGCGCGGGGCCAGGCGCACCGGCAGGGCTACGGGCACACACAGGCCAAACACACTTTCGGTATTGCGCGTCACGCCGGGCGCGTAACGGTGGCGCCAAATGGGGTAGATGTCGTACTCGTTGCACAGGCCCCAGTCGCGCAACGCGCCTGCGGGCAAAGCCGCAGCGTCTATGCCAGTTTCCTCCAGCACCTCGCGCCTGGCGGCGGCCTCGGTGGACTCTTCGAGGCTGTCTAAGGAGCCCGTCACGCTCTGCCAAAAACCGGGCTTGTCGGCCCGCTCTAACAACAGCACATCCCACTGCGGCGTGTGAATCACCACCAACACCGATCGAGGAACTTTATAGGTTGGCACAGCAGCTTGGGACATGCTTGGAAGCATATCCCACAGCGCATAGGCCTCTCAGAATACGGGTGTTGCCCCTTGGCGTGATTCGACCCAGCGCTGCAGTTGCTGGCTGTGCGCCAACAAGCGCTGCAGTGCCAGCTCACTGGGCGCTTGCCCCTGGCGCTGCTGGGCCAGCAATTGCGCCAAGCCATCACCCAAGGCTTGGGCCAGCTGGGCCGGATCGGTGTCGCGCACGGCCTGCTCGGCAGGCCCCGCGCCCGCGTCCATGGGCTGGGGGCGCGGCGGCGAGAAGCGCACCAAAGCCTGCAAGCGCTGGCGCAGCCAGGAGTGACCCAGGCTGGCCTCCAGCTGGCGTTGTTGCTCATGGTGGTGGTAGGCCGGGCCCAGCTGACCTTGCACATTGGCCCAGTGGCTGAGCCGCTCGTGCACCGCTGCTTGCAGGCTGCGCGACTGCAGCTGCTGGGCCAGCACCAATGCAGCTTGTGCCGCGGCTGTGGCTGCGTCGGGCGCCAGCAATTGCGCGTCCAGCAAATGACACTGCACCTCCAGCCAACGGTAATGGCATTGACGCGCCAGGTGCAAGGCGCGGGCGTTGATGCGCTGCGCCTGCACCAAGTCGCCCAGCTCGCGCAGGCAGCGTGCGCGCTGCCATTGCAGCTCGGCTGAGTAGTCGCGGTGCCCGAGTTTGCGCAGCACGGGCTCGGCTTGCTCCAGCACCAGCAGCGCCGCCACGGGCCCTTCGGTGCTCAAGCAAGCCACCGCACGGTTGAGTGCCACTTTGGCGCTCAGGTACAAGTCCTGCGCCAGCCGTGGGTAGGCCTGCTCGGCCAAATCCAACTGCTGCCCGCCTCTGGCCCACTCGCCCAGCGCATAGCAGGAATGCGCCAAACCAATGCGCGCCTGGCAGGCACAGCGCGAGGCCGGGTCGGCCCACTGCAAAGACTCCAGCCAGTGCTCACAAGCCTGCTCGTAATCGCCATTTTGGTAATGCAAGCGGCCCTGAGCCTCGGCCAGCTCGGCGGCTTCGGCATGGTCGTTTCGTGCCAAAGCTTCGGTGCGCGACTGCTGCAGCTGCGTCTGCAACTCCGCCGCCCGCCCCCAGCGCTCCAACACAAACACCGTGCCCAGCAACGCCAGGCGTGCCAGTCTGGGGTCCGGCGCCTCCATGCCCTGACGCAGCAAGGGCAACATCAAGCCCGGGTGCCGCATGGTCAGTCGCTCCCAGCGCGCCAACATGTCGCCAGACAAATTCTTGGGCAATACAGTCATGGCGCAGCGGACTCCCTCGGTACAGATATCAGTGTTTGATGAGCATAGCCCGCGAGTGCCGCATGCTGCCTCAGGCGCCACCCACACGAATCAGGGGGTCAATGAAAAAAGGCAGCTCACGCTGCCTTCTTGATGAGCCCCAGATGGGCGCGAAAACAGGCCGCTGAATCAACCCGCCGCTGCGGCAGCGTTGCGCAAGCGAATGTGCAACTCGCGCAATTGCTTCTCGTCCACGTTGGACGGCGCGCCGGTGAGCAAGCACTGTGCGCGCTGTGTCTTGGGGAAAGCGATCACATCGCGGATGGACTCGGCCTTGGTCATCAGCGTCACCAGACGGTCCAGGCCAAAGGCCAGGCCGCCGTGCGGAGGCGCACCGTACTGCAGGGCATCCAGCAAGAAGCCGAACTTCACGCGCTGCTCGTCGGCGCTGATGTTGAGCGCCTCGAACACCTTGGCCTGCACATCGGCGCGGTGGATACGCACCGAGCCGCCGCCCAGCTCCCAGCCGTTGAGCACCATGTCGTAGGCCTTGGCCACGCAGGCGCCAGGGTCGGTGCCCATCAAGTCCTCATGCCCGTCCTTGGGTGCCGTGAAGGGGTGATGCACAGCGTTCCAGCGCTTGCCTTCGTCGTCGTATTCGAACATCGGGAAGTCCACCACCCACAGCGGTGCCCAACGGTCTTCGAACAGGCCACGCGCCTTGCCGAACTCGCTGTGACCAACCTTCAGGCGCAGTGCGCCGATGGCGTCGTTCACCACCTTGGCCTTGTCGGCGCCGAAGAAGATCAGGTCGCCGTCGGCTGCGCCCGTGCGCTTGAGCACTTCTTCAATCGCCTTGTCGTGCAGGTTCTTGACGATGGGCGACTGCAGACCTTCGCGGCCCTTGGCCAGCTCGTTGACCTTGATCCAGGCCAGACCCTTGGCGCCGTAGATCTTGACGAACTCGGTGTAGCTGTCGATCTCGCCACGGCTCATCTCGCCGCCGCCAGGCACGCGCAGCGCCACCACACGACCACCAGGCGTGGTGGCTGGGGTGGAGAAGACCTTGAAGTCCACATCGCCCATGACGTCGGTCAGCTCGGTGAACTCCAGCTTCACGCGCAGGTCTGGCTTGTCCGAGCCAAAGCGGTGCATGGCTTCGGCGTACTGCATCACCGGGTACTGACCCAGATCCACGCCCAGCGCCTTTTGGAAGACGTGGCGGATCATGCCTTCAAACATCGAGCGGATTTCGTGCTCGGTCAGGAAGGAGGTTTCGATATCGATCTGCGTGAACTCGGGCTGGCGGTCAGCGCGCAGGTCTTCGTCGCGGAAGCACTTGGTGATTTGGTAATAGCGGTCAAAGCCCGCGACCATCAGCAGCTGCTTGAAGAGCTGGGGCGACTGCGGCAGCGCGAAGAACATGCCGTCGTGAACGCGGCTGGGCACCAGGTAGTCGCGCGCGCCTTCTGGCGTGCTCTTGGTGAGCATGGGCGTTTCGATGTCGACAAAACCGTGCTCGTCCAGGTACTTGCGGCACTCCATGGCCACGCGGTAGCGCAGCATGAGGTTGTTCTGCATGTAGGGACGGCGCAGGTCCAGCACACGGTGCGTGAGGCGCGTGGTCTCGGAGAGGTTCTCGTCGTCCAGTTGGAAGGGAGGCGTAACGCTGGCGTTGAGCACTTCGAGCTCATGGCACAGCACCTCGATCTTGCCGCTGACGAGGTTGGCGTTTTCAGTACCAGCCGGGCGCGCGCGCACCTTGCCCACCACCTTGACGCAGAACTCATTGCGCACGACTTCGGCGGTCTTGAACATCTCGGGGCGGTCCGGGTCGCAGACGATTTGCACCAGGCCTTCGCGATCGCGCAGGTCGATGAAGATCACACCGCCGTGGTCACGGCGACGATGGGCCCAGCCCATCAAAGTCACGGTCTGGTCGAGCAGCTTTTCGCTGACTTGGCCGGCATAGCAGGTACGCATGGAAGTTCTCCGAATTCTTGATGTCAGTTTGGGGCGGCGACAGCGCCGCGGCAGCAGGTTCTGTGTGGCACTGGTGGGGCTGGTTTGTGACCCCATTACGGACTGAGCGCTTGCCGAGGCGCCCAATCCTGTCAATTTCGAGCTGCGCCGGCTTTCTCGGGCGGCGCCACCACGCCCATGGAGATGATGTACTTGAGCGCCTCATCCACGCTCATGTCCAGCGGGCGCAAGGAGGCGCGCGGCATCATCAGGAAAAAGCCTGAGGTGGGGTTGGGGGTGGTGGGCACGTAGAGGCTGACGGCATCGCTCACGCCCTGCTGCCCCAGCTGCTCGGCCACCTCACCACCGGGCTTGCCCGTCACAAAGGCAATCGTCCAGGAGTTGGCATGCGGGTACGGCACCAGCACCGCCTCGCGAAAGGCATTGCCGCTGCTGGAAAACAAGGTGTCCGACACCTGTTTGACCGAGCTGTAAATGCTCTTGACGATGGGAATTTTGTGCAGCAGCGCGTCCCACTGACGCAACCACCATTGGCCAAAGATATTGGCCACAAACATGCCCGTCAGGAGCATGCCCACCACCAGGGCCATGATGCCCAGCCCCGGCACCGACTTGAGCTCCTGAAAGAAGCCCGCCCCCGCCGGAAACAGCACCGCTGCTGCCCCGAGCAAGGAATGAAACACGCCATTGAGCAGCCCCAGCACCCACTGCAACACCCACACGGTGATGGCCAGAGGCAACCAGACCAGCAGCCCGGTGATGATGTACTTTCTCATGCGTTCGGCTGCTCCAAGCGTGCGCGTCAATGACAGGCGCAGGAGCCGCCGCAAGGCGTACTGCTGGCCGCGGCGCTGTCTGTGCTGGTTTCTTGGGCCGCAGGCGCGGCGGCAGTAGCGGCACCCGAAGCGGCTGCCGTGGCACCACCGCGAAAGTCCGTGGCATACCAGCCCGAGCCCTTGAGCTGGAAGCCCGCTGCCGTCACTTGCTTGCTGAAGGTCTCGGCGCCACAGGCCGGGCAGGTGCTGAGAGGTGAATCAGACAGCTTTTGCAGCACATCTTTGGCGTGACCGCAGGAGCCACAGCGGTAAGCATAGATCGGCATGGTCTCTAGAGCTTTCGAAGGAGAACTGGAAATTATAGGGGTCAGCCCCAGTGCAGCAGCGCCGGGGCCGTGGGTTTTCAGTGCGAACCGATGGACCCCGACTCGTTAAGGTGGCGCGAATGCTCATGGCGGTTCTTGAGGTATTGCGGCGCCAAAGACCCCAGCACCATGCCCACCAAAGCAGCAATCAAGCCCGCCAGCTGCCCGGGGAAATGGTCGCCCCAGGAGGTGAGTTGCGGCATGAACAGCACCCAAGTACCGATGCCCAGGGCCAGCGAGGCAATCGCGCCCTGCGTAGAAGCACGCTTCCAATAGAGACCCAGCACCAGAGGCACAAACGCCCCAACCAACGTGACCTGATAGGCGCCTGAGACCAGCTCATAAATCGGCGTGCCTCTCATGGCAATGGCATAGGCCAGCACCAGGGCCGCGAACACCACAATGGTCCAGCGCATGGCCAGGAGCTGTTCGCGGTCCTTCATGCCAGGGCGCAGGTTCTTCAGGATGTTCTCGACAAAGCTGGTCGAGGGCGCCAGCAGCGTGGCCGACGAGGTGCTCTTGATGGCCGACAACAGCGCACCGAAGAACAGAATCTGCATCAAAAGCGGCATCTGTGACAGCACAAAGGTCGGCAGCAGCTTTTGGTAGTCCTCACGCGCAATGTCCATGGCCTGCTGCCCCATCACCACCACAGCACTGGCCACGATGAACATGGGCACGAAGGCAAACAGGATGTAGCTCACACCACCGATGACCGCGCCGCGACGCGCCGTCTTTTCGTCCTTGGCCGACATCACGCGCTGGAACACGTCCTGCTGCGGAATGCTGCCCAGCATCATGGTGATGGCCGCACCGATGAACATGGCCACTTCGGTAAAACCCGGTTCCGGCAAAAAGCGCCAGAGGTCTTGCTGCTCGGCCACGGCCAACACCTTGTCCGCGCCACCGGCCAAATTGGCCGAAAAGATCGCAATCGTGGACAGACCCAGCACCAGCACGATCATCTGGATGAAGTCGGTCCAGGCCACCGCCAAAAAGCCGCCCACCACCACGTAAATCAGCACCGCCAGGGTGCCGACAATCATGCCCATTTCCACCGACATGGCGCCGTTGGTCAGCACCGAGAACACCAAGCCCAAGGCGGTGATCTGCGCGGCCACCCAGCCCAGATAGCTCAGGATGATGGCGCAAGAGCAAAACACCTCCACGCCACGGCCATAGCGCTCGCGGAAGAAGTCGCCAATGGTCAGCAGGTTGAGACGGTAGAGCTTGGTGGCGAAGAACAAACCCACCAACACCAAGCACATGCCCGCGCCGAAGGGGTCTTCCACCACAGCACCCAAGCCACCTTGAATGAACTTGGCGGGGATGCCCATCACGGTCTCTGCGCCAAACCACGTTGCAAATGTGGTCGTGATCACCATGATCAGCGGCAGGCTGCGCCCGGCAATGGCGAAGTCGCTGGTGTTTTTGATCCGGGTACCGGCCCAAACCCCCAGGGCCAAAGTCCCCACGAGGTACAGCGCAACAAAGACGATCAGCGTGGTGTTCATGTCAGGACATGCGTGAAACTCGGTTGGCCAAGCCGGGGCAGGCCAAGCAAAAAACAATCCCCAGCTCAAAGGGCTGGGGCATGGAGGCGCGAATTATCGAACACGATGCCCCGCTCAGACGCCCCGGGCAGGCCCTAGCTTCGGGGCGTCACCCCGGCCGCGCTGCACCACGGCCCGCGCGAGCTCAGTGCAGAGGCCAGCGCTGCCACAGCTGCAGCAGCACGGCACCCAACACAAACCCCAGCGCCCCAAACAGCAACGCCTGCAAGAGCGTATTGGTCCGGCGTTGTTCAGCCAATATGGCCAGCAAAGGCTGTTGCTGAGACTGGCGTTGCGCCAGCGCGTCATGCCACAAGCGCGGCAGCTCTGGCAACAGGTGCGCGTAACGCGGCGCTTCTTTGCGCAGCTGCCGCAACAAGGCGCGCCAGCCCACTTGCTCGTTCATCCAACGCTCCAGGAAAGGCTTGGCCGTGGCCCACAAATCCAGCTCCGGATCGAGCTGACGCCCCAACCCTTCGACGTTGAGCAAGGTCTTTTGCAGCAGAACGAGTTGAGGCTGAATTTCAACATTGAAGCGGCGCGAAATCTGAAAGAGCCGCATCAACACCTGCCCTAGCGAAATGTCTTTGAGCGGCCGGTCGAAGTGCGGCTCGCAGACCGTGCGCACTGCCCCTTCAAGCTCGTCCACCCGCGTCCCCGCAGGCACCCAGCCAGACTCGATGTGCAGCTCCGCCACGCGTTTGTAGTCGCGGCGGAAAAAGGCAATGAAGTTCTGCGCCAAGTAGTCTTTGTCGACTTCCGTGAGCGTGCCGATGATGCCGAAATCCAGCGCGATATAGCGCCCAAAAGTCTGCGGCGCCAAGCTCACCTGGATGTTGCCCGGGTGCATGTCGGCATGGAAAAAGCCATCGCGGAAGACTTGGGTGAAAAAAATGGTCACGCCATCGCGTGCCAGCTTTTTGATGTCGACACCGGCTTCGCGCAGCTGCTGAATCTGGGAAATCGGCACGCCGCGCATGCGCTCCATGACGATGACGGAGCTGGTGCAAAAGTCCCACACCATCTCGGGCACCATCACCAAATCCAGACCCTGCATATTGCGCCGCAGCTGGGCGGCGTTGGCGGCCTCACGCACCAAGTCCAGCTCGTCGTGCAAATAGGTATCGAACTCGGCCACAACCTCACGCGGCTTGAGGCGCCGGCCATCGCTCGACCAGCGATCCACCCAGCGCGCCAAGCGGTGCAACAGCGCCAAGTCGTCCTCGATCACATCCAGCATGCCCGGACGCAGCACCTTCACAGCCACCTCGCGCCCATCGTGCAAGGTCGCAAAATGCACTTGCGCGATTGAAGCGCTGGCCACAGGTTCAGCCTCGAACTGCGAAAACATCGCCTCGATCGGCTTACCCAAGGCTTGCTCGATCAGCTGGCGCGACTGTGCCGCCGCAAACGGGGGAACTGCGTCTTGCAATTTGACCAATTCGCCCAGCATGTCCGAGGGCACCAGATCGTGCCGCGTGGACAGCAGCTGGCCGAACTTCACAAAGATGGGCCCCAAGTGCTCCAGCGCCAATCGCAGACGGACGCCACGCGGCTGGCTCCAGCGGCGCCCCGCTGAGCTCACGCCGCGCAAGGCTTGAAACCGCCGCCGCTTAAAGGCCGACAGCGCCAAATCAACCAAGCCAAAGCGCCACAGCGTCCAAAGAATGACGCCCAGACGAAGCCACTGCCTCATAGCGAGGAGACCCCAGCGCGCCAGGACGATACAGCGTGCGTCAACTGCCCCATGGCTGAAACCGCAGCACGGGCCAGACCGGTGAGGTGTTGTGCCGCAACCGGCCCGACCACTGCAGCCAAGTCTTCCGCGACATCCCACCGAACGTTCTGAGCCAGCCAGCTCACATCAGCCGCGAACGCAGCCTCGCCGCTGACTTGCACCTCAGGATGTCCGCCGGACATCACCTGCAGCGCCAACTGCAAAGGCTGCGGGGCCTGTATCCACACCTGCAAACTGGCCACCGGCGACGCCTCCAACCGCTCCCACAATCCTGCAGGTGTGACCACCAAGTACAGGTGCGGAGGCTGAGGCAGCCAGCTGGGCCAATCTTGCACCCCAACGCTCAGCGCTTTGCCAACATGAGGAAGCAAACGCTGCATAGCCACGGGCTCACGGCTCAACACATGGTTGAGCAACAGCACCAGCCTATCCTGCATTGCGGGGGTGATTTGATGGAACCAATTTTGCAACATCGGGTCATTTTAGGCGCGGCAAGCATTCAAGCACGGCATGTCAAGCGCCAGAATGCATGTTTGTCGGCGAACAAACAGCGCCTGGGGCCCGCCAAGCACGGGCGTCATGGTTTTGCCCCAGAATTACCCGTTTTGCCAGCGTGGACTCTAGCCACATGGCTCGTTTGTCGTGACGAAGAATTTCGACGAAGGACCCCAAGGACCCCATAGATGTTCGAGGATCGCAATTACAAAAGAATTTTCTATAACGCCCCACAGTCCATCCAATCCTTTGTGGCGGCGATGCTGGAGCCCAGCCTCATCGTGCTGTGCTACCTCGCGGTCAATGCGTGGTTTGCAGAGCCCGTCTTGCGCTCGACCTACACCCTGTGTCTGCTGGTTTTTGCACTGACCTTCCCTGGGCGCAACCGCTTCCTGGACCATCCAGCTAGCGCCGTGATCGACGTCATTGGGTCATGGATCACCCTTCTGACCATTCTTGGCATGTTTGGATTTGCCACCAGCAGCTTGCATTACTTCGACCCGCAAATTTTGCTGTGGTGGGGAATCATTACTCCCCTCACACAAATCACCGCAGTCGAAATTGGGCGACAAATTCTCAGGAACAATGCCTCGAAGTCAGAAAACAGACGCAGCGCTGTAATTGTCGGCGCCGGCGCTCTGGGCGTCAAAGTTGCCAACGCGCTGACAGGATCAAGAATTCTCAACATCCAGTTTCTTGGATATTTCGACGACCGCAACGATGAGCGCCTGCACCGCGACGCGGTCGGGCGCGTGATAGCCCCACTCAACCAGCTTAGTGAATTCGTTCGCAACAACAGTGTTCGCGAGGTTTACATCACACTGCCACTGGGCACACAGCCTCGAATTGTTCAATTGCTTGAACAACTTCAGGGCACGACAGCTTCCCTATTTTTCGTTCCCGACGTCTTTGGAATCAGCATCATTCAGGGTCGCCTCCAAGACCTCAATGGCGTGCCTGTTGTCGGCATTTGCGAGACCCCATTCACCGGCACGAATGAGCTGGTCAAGCGCATCAGCGATATTGTCTTGTCATCATTGATACTCATCCTGATTTCCCCCATCATGGCCATACTGGCGATTGGGGTCAAACTTAGCTCGCCTGGTCCAGTAATTTTCAAACAAAGGCGCAATGGCTTGGATGGCGAAGAAATCATCGTCTACAAGTTCCGCTCAATGAGGGCCATGGACAACGGTCCGGTGGTGAAACAAGCCACCAAAGACGACCCGCGTATCACCAAGTTCGGTGCCTTTATTCGTCGCAGCTCTTTGGACGAACTGCCGCAGTTCATCAACGTCCTGCAAGGCCGCATGAGCATCGTGGGCCCTAGGCCGCACGCAGTGGCCCACAACGAGGAATACCGCAAGCTCATCAAGGCCTACATGGTGCGCCACAAAGTCAAGCCCGGAATCACGGGATGGGCCCAAGTCAACGGCCTTCGCGGCGAGACAGATACCATTGAAAAAATGAAGGCCAGAGTGGAATACGACCTGGAGTACCTGCGCAATTGGTCTTTAGGTCTTGATTTGCAGATCATCATGCGCACCATTCGTTTGATGGTGTTCGATCGTCACGCCTACTAACCCGCACACACCCACCCAATTCGACGCCCATGAAAACTTCCGCTTCGATCACAGCAAAAACTTCCTTGCTCGGACTGGCACTGATCAGCCTGACACCCGCCGTCGCGGTGGCCGAGACAAGCCCTTACTATCTAGGCGCCTCCCTGGGCGCCTACCGCTCCACCAACGTCTTTAGAGAAAGCAACACATCAGGTTCTGACACGATTGTTGTTGCCTCACTGCTTGCCGGTCTGGACCAACGCCTGGGCCGCCAACGGCTATATGGCGACACATCCGTGTCGACCAATCGTTATTCGTCCAATTCCCTTTTGAACAACCTGGGGTACTCTCTCAAAGGAGGCCTTGATTGGGAAACCGCCGGAAAGCTATCAGGCACCTTGTACGCCGATGCACAACGAAACCTCGCCGACTACAACACAGGCACCAACATCCAGATTCGCAGCAAGAACTTGGAAGAAAATCGGCAATTTGGTTTGAGGGTCCGGTATGGCCTTGAAGGGCCTTACAGCATTGAAGGCGACGCCAATTCCCGCGCACGACGTTACAGCGCCAAAGAATACGACCCGCTGGAGTACGACCAAACTGCCTACTCCCTGGGGCTTTACTACACGCCGAGCCCAATTTGGCGCTTTGGTGTTTCGGCGCGCCTGACGGACGGCAGCTTTTTCAATGGCCCAAGCCCCTACGATTACAAGCGCCGGGACATAGATTTCTCGACAAACTGGGTACCCTCTGGAGCCAGCAGTTTGGATCTGCGCATCAGTCCCACACGCGAGACACGCAGCAGCGGCGCCGGAAGCAGCTTTTCAGGCTTGACTGGAGCACTGGCCTGGACCTGGCGCCCCACTGGCAAGTTGGGTTTCCAGACCCGAGTGGCCCGCGACACGGGTAGCCAGACCTACTACGCCGGCATTCCATCGGCCTCTTCCGCCTTGTCCAACAATGTGGGCACATCTTTGGCAAGCCAACTCAGCTACCAGCTGACGGGAAAAGTGTCGCTTGACGCCAACGTGAGCTACACCACGACATCCAGCACCCTGGACACGCCGTTTGGGCGCATTGACGGCGACGATCGCTACACCGGCTGGGGCTTTGGTGTTCGCTGGGAAGTGGTGCGCTGGCTCAGCGCGGGCTGCACATACAGTCAATCCAAGCGCAACTCCAACGTAACGGCCTACTCGTACACCGCGGGCACCTATGGCTGCTATGCCCAGGGCATGCTGCGCTGAGCATTGGGTAATCAGAACAGGTCGTCTTGTGACAAGCATTACCGTACTCCCCGTCATCCTCGCAGGCGGCAGCGGCACGCGGCTGTGGCCGCTGTCGCGCGCGGGCTACCCCAAGCAGTTTCTGGTCCTGGCTGGCAACAGCAGCTTGTTCCAGCAAGCGGCGCAGCGCCTGGCGGGCCTGGGTGCAGCGGACATCGCCGTCGCCCCAGCCTTGGTGGTGGGCAATGAGGAGCACCGCTTCATGGTGCTGGACCAGCTGCGCGAAACCGCTCTGCCCCTGGGCCAGGTGCTGCTTGAGCCCCTGGGGCGCAACACCGCACCCGCCCTGACGCTGGCTGCACTGCAAGCCCGCGCTCAGGGCGAGGACCCGGTGCTGGTGGTCACCCCGGCTGACCAGACTGTGCGCGACGAGGCCGCCTTCAGCGCCTCGGTGCAAGCTGCGATTCGCCAGGCCGCTGACGGCGCCATCGTGATTCTGGGCATCAAGCCCGATCGGCCCGAGACCGGCTATGGCTACATCAAGAGCGAGGCCGACGCCCGCGGTCGCCAGGTGCTGGCCTTCGTCGAGAAGCCCGACGCCGCCACTGCGCAGCAATACTTGGAAAGCGGCGCCTACAGCTGGAACAGCGGCATGTTTGTGCTGCGCGCCAGCACTTGGCTCAAGGCACTGGCGCAGTTCCGCCCAGACATCAGCCAAGCCTGCGCCAAAGCCTTTGACGCACGCAACACCGACGCCAGCTTTGTGCGCCCGGACAAAGCCCTGTTCGCGCAGATTCCAGCCGAGTCCGTGGACTACGCTGTGATGGAGCACTGCCCCGGCAGCGCCTTTGCGCTGCGCATGGTGGAGCTCAACGCCGGCTGGAGCGACCTTGGCGCCTGGGAAGCCGTGTGGGAGGTGGCCGAGAAAGACGCGGAAGGCAACGCCCAGCGCGGCGACGCGCTCATCCGCGACAGCCGCAACACCCTGGTGCACGCCACCAGCCGCTTGGTAGCCGCTGTGGGCTTGGACCACATCGTGGTGGTCGAGACCCCCGACGCCGTGCTGGTGGCCGACCGCAGCAAGAGCCAGGATGTCAAACACATCGTGGCCGAGCTCAGCAAGCGCCAGCGCGGCGAGCACCACCTGCACCGCAAGGTGCACCGCCCCTGGGGCTGGTACGACAGCATCGACATGGGCGAGCGCTTCCAGGTCAAGCGCATCATGGTCAAGCCCGGCGCGTCCTTGAGCCTGCAGATGCACCACCACCGCGCCGAGCACTGGGTGGTGGTCTCCGGCACGGCCGAAGTGGTCAACGGCGACAAGACCATTTTGCTGGGCGAAAATCAAAGCACCTACATCCCGCTGGGCCAGGTGCACCGTCTCTCCAACCCCGGCAAAGTGCCGCTGGAGATCATCGAGGTGCAGTCCGGCTCCTACCTCGGCGAGGACGACATCGTCCGCTTCGAAGACAGCTACGGGCGCGGCTGAACAAGCCAGCGCGCCCTGCGCTGGCTGAACCGCGGCAGATGCAGGCCCTGCGCGGTTCCCATCTCTTTTGCCATGCTCAACGTCACCACTTCCCCAAGCTCATCGCCCTCCCCCGCTGCCGACGCTGAGTTCGCAGGCCACACGCCGATGATGGCCCAGTACCTTCGGATCAAGGCCGAGTTCCCCGACACCCTGGTGCTCTACCGCATGGGGGACTTTTACGAGTTGTTCTACGACGACGCACGGCGTGCCAATCAGCTGCTGGACGTCACGCTCACCACGCGCGGGCAAAGCGCCGGTGCACCGGTGGTGATGGCTGGCGTGCCCGTGCATGCGCTGGAGTCTTACCTCTCCAAACTCATCAAGCTCGGCGAGGCGGTGGCCATTGCCGAGCAGGTGGGTGAGGTCGGCGCCAGCAAAGGGCCGGTGGAGCGCAAAGTGGTGCGCGTGGTCACGCCCGGCACAGTCACCGACAACGAGCTGCTGGCCGACAATCAAGACGCCATCTTGCTGGCCATTGCCAGCACAGGCAGCAAAGCCAACCCGACCTACGGCTTGGCGTGGCTGTCGCTGACCCAAGGGCAGCTGGGCGTGGCGCAGTGCAATGAACGCGAGCTGCCCGCTTGGCTGGCACGCCTGGCTCCTGCCGAAGTGCTGGTAGACCGTGAGCGCCACCCGGCAGCGGTGCTGGCTGCGCGCCTGCCCATCACCAACCGGCCAAGCTGGCAGTTCGACGCACAACTCGGTCAGCGCAAACTCTGCGAACAGTTGGGCGTGGCCAGCTTGCAAGGCTTTGGCGCACAGGAACTCACCGCCGCACAGGCCGCCGCCGCCGCACTGCTGGCCTATGCCGAGCACACCCAAGGCCGGGCGCTTGCGCATGTGCATCACCTCAAGGTCATGCGCAGCGGTGATTTGCTGGATCTGCCGCCGGCCACACAGCGCAACCTGGAACTCACACAAACCCTGCGCGGCGAGACCTCGCCCACCCTGCTGTCGCTGCTGGACACCTGCCGCACCGGCATGGGCAGCCGCGCGCTGCGCCACTGGCTGCTGCACCCCGAGCGCGAGCGCTCCACAGCCAGCGCGCGCCAAGCAGCCATCGCACAACTGCTGGCAGCAGGCTGCGAGTCGCTGCGCGACACGCTCAGGCAAGTCTCCGACGTGGAACGCATTGCCGCGCGCATTGCCCTGCGGCAAGTGCGGCCGCGTGAACTGGCGGGCTTGCGCGCCACGCTGCTGCTGCTGCCCCAACTGGCTGCCACCGTACCCAGCGCCGGTGGCCAGAGCCTGTTGCAGCAATTGCAGGAGGGCCTGCAAGCCCAGCCCGAGCTGGCACAGCTGCTGGTGGCAGCACTGGCCGAAGAGCCCGCCGTGCTGCTGCGCGAAGGCGGCGTGATCGCGCGCGGTTACGACGCGCAGCTCGACGAGCTGCGCGACATCCAGAACAACTGCGACGCCTTTTTGCTGGACCTGGAAACTCGCGAGCGCGAGCGCACCGGCATTGCCAACCTGCGCGTGCAATACAACAAGGTGCATGGCTTTTACATCGAGGTCACCAGCAGCGGTCTGGACAAAGTGCCGCTGGACTACCAGCGCCGCCAGACCCTGAAGAACGCAGAGCGCTTCATCACCCCTGAACTCAAGGCCTTTGAGGACAAAGCGCTCTCGGCCCAGGAGCGTGCCCTGGCGCGCGAAAAACTCTTGTTTGAAACACTGCTGGACCAGCTCAACACCGCACTGCCGCAGCTCAGCGTGCTGGCTCGGGCACTGGCCCAACTGGACGTGCTCTCCACCCTGGCCGAGCGAGCCCACACCCTGGGTTGGTGCCGACCAGAGTTTGTGTCCCAGCCCTGTATCGACATCCAGGCCGGCCGCCACCCGGTGGTGCAAGCGCGGCTGCTGGAAACCGGTGCGGGCGAATTCATGGCCAACGACTGCAGGCTTGATGCGCGCACCAAGATGCTGGTCATCACGGGCCCAAACATGGGTGGCAAGAGCACCTTCATGCGCCAGGTGGCCTTGATTGCGCTGCTGGCAGCCATGGGCTCCTACGTGCCAGCCAGCAGCTGCCGGCTGGGGCCCATTGACGCCATCCACACCCGCATTGGCGCCGCCGACGACTTGGCCAACGCCCAGTCCACCTTCATGCTGGAGATGACCGAAGCTGCCGCCATCTTGCACAGCGCCACCGAGCAATCGCTGGTGTTGATGGACGAGATCGGGCGCGGCACCTCCACCTTCGACGGCCTGGCGCTGGCCGGTGCCATTGCCACGCACTTGCATGACCGCTGCCGCGCCTTCACGCTATTTGCCACCCACTATTTCGAACTGACCGACTTCCCACTGCAGCACGCGCAGGCGCTCAACGTGCATGTGAGCGCCGTCGAGAGCGGTGAGGACATCGTGTTCCTGCACGACATTCAACCCGGCCCGGCCAGCCGCAGCTATGGCGTGCAAGTGGCGCGCCTGGCGGGCATGCCCGCCAGCGTGGTGCGCCACGCCCGCCATGCCCTTGAAAGCCTGGAGGCCCGCTCGCTGGAAGGGCAATCGCAAATCGACCTGTTTGCTGCCGCCCCCGAGCCCGAGCCCGAAGCTCACAACAGTGCCGACACGGTGCTGCTGCGCGCCCTCCAAGAACTGGACCCCGATGCATTGAGCCCACGCGAGGCGCTGGAGCTGGTCTACAAACTCAAGTCCCTCTGCCCTGAGGCCTGAGACCCAAGCGCCATGCACAACAGCCCTCAAAAACACATCGTCTTTGCCCACGCCAACGGTTTTCCGGCGGGGTGCTATCGCAGCCTGTTTGAGATCTGGCGCGCGGCGGGCTGGCAGGTGCACGCGCCCGAAATGCTGGGGCACAACCCGCGCTACCCCATCACCAACAACTGGCCGCACCTGCGCGACGAGTTGTTGGACTTCATCAGTCAGCAAGTGCTGCCCCAGCGAGCCAGCACCGAACCCCTCATGCTGGTAGGGCATTCGCTGGGCGGCATTCTGGCGCTGCAAGCCGCTTGCAAGCGCCCAGGCATGTTTGACGGCCTGCTCATGCTGGACGCACCCGTGGTGGCTGGCTGGCGTGCCCAGGGGCTGCGTCTGGCCAAAGCCACCGGTTTGGTCAGACACATCTCTCCCGGCAAAGTCTCCGTCCGGCGGCGCCAAGAATGGAGCAACCGTGACGATGTGCTCAAACACTTCGCCAGCAAAAGCGCCTTTGCTAGCTGGGCGCCTCATGTGTTGCAAGACTATGTGCAAAGCGGCTTTGAACCCGAGCAAGGCAAGGTGCATCTGAAGTTCCGCCGCGATGTCGAAACCCGCATCTATGACACCCTGCCCCACCACCTGCTGACCAAGTTGCGGCGCCACCCGCCCAACTGCCCGATTGCCTTTATCGCCGCCACGCATTCCACCGAGATGCGCATGACCGGAGAGCGCACCGTGCGTGCACTGGCGCACCAGCGCCTGCAGTGGTTTGAAGGCTCACACCTCTTCCCCTTTGAGCGCCCCGAGGAATGCGCGCGGGCGGTGCTCGAACAATTGCAACAGCTCCAAGACCTGGGCCCTGGCGCGTGCGCCAAGCCTCAGGGCACCGCCATCTGAGCCGCTGCATCGCTATAATCGCGCTTTACCACCACGGCGTTCTTGCCACCCATCGCGTGGGCCTCCAAGACGCTGCAAGACAATGACCAAGTACGTCTTCGTCACGGGCGGTGTCGTGTCCTCGCTAGGCAAGGGCATTGCGTCCGCCTCGCTGGCTGCCCTGCTCGAATCCCGCGGCCTTCAAGTCACCCTCATCAAGCTCGATCCCTACATCAACGTGGATCCGGGCACGATGTCTCCCTTCCAGCACGGTGAAGTCTTCGTCACAGACGACGGCGCAGAAACCGATCTGGATCTGGGTCACTACGAGCGCTTCATCACCACCCGGATGAAGAAGGCCAACAACTTCACCACCGGCCAAATCTACAAGTCCGTTCTGGAAAAAGAACGCCGGGGCGACTACTTGGGCAAAACCGTCCAAGTCATCCCGCACATCACCAACGAAATTCAAGACTTCGTCAAACGCGGCGCGGGCGCAGGCACGGCCGAAGCGGTGGATGTGGCCATTGTGGAGATTGGCGGCACGGTGGGCGATATCGAGTCGCTGCCCTTCCTCGAAGCCGCGCGTCAGATGAGCCTCAAGCTCGGGCCCACCAACACCGCTTTTGTGCACCTGACCTATGTGCCCTGGATTGCAGCGGCGGGCGAACTCAAGACCAAGCCCACCCAGCACACGGTGCAGAAGCTGCGCGAAATCGGCATCCAGCCCGACGCGCTGCTGTGCCGCGCCGACCGCCGCATCCCCGATGACGAGCGCGAGAAGATCAGCCTCTTCACCAACGTGCCCGAGTACGGTGTGATTTCCATGTGGGACGTCAACACCATCTACAAGGTGCCGCGCGTCCTGCACGAGCAGGGGCTTGACCAGTTGATCTGCACCAAGCTGCAGCTCAACACCAAGTCCACCGATCTCAAACGCTGGGACAGCCTGGTCTTCGAAGTCGAGAACCCCAAGACCGAAGTCACCATCGCCATGTGCGGCAAGTACACCGACCTGTCGGACTCGTACAAGTCGCTCAACGAGGCGCTGCGTCACGCCGGCATTCACAACCACGCCCGCGTCAACATCACCTACATCGACTCTGAGTCGCTGGAAGATGGTGACATCAAGCAGCTGGCGCAATATGACGCCGTGCTGGTGCCCGGCGGCTTTGGCAAGCGCGGCGTGGAAGGCAAGATCCGTGCGGCCCAGTTTGCACGCGAGCACAAAGTGCCCTACCTCGGCATCTGCCTGGGCATGCAAGTGGCCACCATTGAATATGCCCGCCATGTGGCCGGCCTTGCAGGAGCTCACAGCTCCGAAATGGATGCCGACGCACCGCACAAGGTCATCGCCCTCATCGACGAATGGCAAGACGCCGACGGTTCCATCCAAAAGCGCGACGAGCACTCCGACCTCGGCGGCACCATGCGTTTGGGTGCACAGAGCTCCGACGTCAAGCCCGGCACGCTGGCGCATGAAATCTATGGCCCCGTGGTGACCGAGCGTCACCGCCACCGCTACGAAGCCAACGAGCAATACCTCGACCGGCTGCAGCAAGCGGGCTTGGTGATCTCCGCCATCACCCAGCGCGAGAAGCTGACCGAAATCGTTGAACTGCCGCGCGATGTGCACCCCTGGTATATGGGCGTGCAATTCCACCCCGAGTTCAAGTCCACGCCCTGGGGTGGGCACCCGCTGTTCACCGCCTTCATCAAGGCCGCACTGGAACACAAGGCCAAGGCCTGAGGAGTAAGCGATGCAGCTGTGTGGCTTTGATGTCGGCCTCGACAAACCCTTTTTCCTGATAGCCGGAACCTGCTCGATCGAGAGCCAAGAGCTCTCCATCGAGGTGGCGGGGCAGCTCAAGGAGGCTTGCACGGCCCTGGGCATTCCCTTGATCTACAAGGGCTCCTTCGACAAGGCCAACCGTTCTTCCGGCACCAGCAAGCGTGGTGTTGGCATGGACGCAGGCCTGAAGATCCTGGACGAGGTGCGCCGCCAGCTGGCACTGCCCATCCTGACCGATGTGCACGACGAGGCCCAGGTGGCCCCCGTGGCCGCCGTGGTCGACGTGCTGCAGACCCCCGCCTTTCTGTGCCGCCAGACGGACTTCATCCGCGCCGTGGCCAAGTCCGGCAAGCCGGTGAACATCAAGAAGGGCCAGTTCCTGGCGCCTTGGGACATGAAGAACGTCATCGACAAGGCCCGTGAAGCCGCACGCGAAGCGGGCCTGTCGGAAGACCGCTTCCTGGCCTGTGAGCGTGGCGTGAGCTTCGGCTACAACAACCTCGTGGCCGACATGACCAGCCTGGCTGAGATGCGCAACTCAGGCGCCCCCGTGGTGTTTGATGTCACCCACTCCGTGCAAAAGCCCGGCGGCCAAGGCGCCACCAGCGGCGGCGCGCGCGAGATGGTGCCCGTGCTGGCGCGTGCTGGCGTCGGTGTGGGCGTGGCGGGTCTGTTCATGGAAACCCACCCGCGCCCCGCGGAGGCCTTCTCCGACGGCCCCAACGCCGTGCCGCTCAAGCACATGCGCGCGCTCCTCGAGCAGCTCGTGGCCCTGGACCGCGTGGTCAAGAGCCAGCCGCTCTTGGAGAACGACTTCAACTGATGGGCGCGCCTGGTTGGCCCGCAAAGTGTTGGGCCGGCCATGACACGCCGCTTCGCTTGTTCTGCGCGCGTAACCCCCAGCTGGCAACATGCGCGTCGGACTCACACAAGTTATCAACTTCCTACCGGAGACTTTCTCGATGAGCGCTATTGTTGACATCGTCGGACGCGAGATCCTGGACAGCCGCGGCAACCCCACCGTGGAATGTGACGTACTGCTGGAGTCGGGCGTGATGGGCCGCGCTGCTGTGCCCAGCGGCGCCTCCACCGGCTCGCGCGAAGCCATTGAATTGCGTGACGGCGACAAGACCCGCTACCTGGGCAAGGGCGTGCTCAAGGCCGTGGAACACATCAACACCGAGATCTCCGAAGCCGTGCTGGGCTTGGACGCTTCTGAGCAAGCGTTTCTGGACAAGACCCTGATCGAGCTCGACGGCACCGACAACAAGAGCCGCCTGGGCGCCAACGCCATGCTGGCTGTGTCCATGGCTGTGGCGCGCGCAGCTGCTGAAGAAAGCGGCCTGCCCTTGTACCGCTATTTCGGTGGCATGGGCGGCGTGCAACTGCCCGTGCCCATGATGAACGTCATCAACGGCGGCGCCCACGCGAACAACTCGCTGGACCTGCAAGAGCTGATGATCATCCCCGTGGGGGCACCGAGCTTCCGCGAAGCCCTGCGCTGGGGCGCCGAAGTCTTCCACGCTTTGAAGAAGATCATCGACGCCAAGGGCATGTCCACGGCCGTGGGTGACGAAGGTGGTTTCGCGCCCAACGTGGAAAACCACGAAGCTGCCATCCAGCTGATCCTCGAAGCCATCGACAAGGCCGGCTACACCGCGGGTGAGCAAATCGCCCTGGGTCTGGACTGCGCTGCCAGCGAGTTCTACAAGGACGGCCAGTACGTGCTCGAAGGCGAAGGCGGCATCTCGCTGACGGCCCAACAATGGACCGACATGCTGGCCACCTGGGTGGACAAGTACCCCATCATCTCCATCGAAGACGGCATGGCCGAAGGTGACTGGGACGGCTGGAAGCACATCACCGAGCGCCTGGGCGACAAGGTGCAGCTGGTGGGTGACGACCTGTTCGTGACCAACACCAAGATCCTGAAGGAAGGCATCGACAAGGGCATCGCCAACTCGATCCTGATCAAGATCAACCAGATCGGCACCCTGTCTGAAACCTTCGCCGCCATCGAGATGGCCAAGCGTGCGGGCTACACAGCCGTGATCTCGCACCGCTCGGGCGAGACGGAAGACTCCACCATCTCCGACATCGCCGTGGGCTTGAACGCAGGTCAGATCAAGACCGGCAGCCTGAGCCGCTCGGACCGCATGGCCAAGTACAACCAGCTGCTGCGCATCGAAGAAGACCTGGGCGACATCGCCGTCTACCCCGGCCGCGCTGCGTTCTACAACCTGCGCTAAGCAGTCCCCCCGGTGGGCGCTGCCGTTTTTGCGGCGGTGCCCGCCCCCCCCAAATCGGGCGGAACGGCGAGTTCCAGTCCTACCGCTACACTGTCTGGCGTGAAGACTCTGGTTGCCATCCTCAGCGCGTTCGTTCTTGCCATCCTGGTTCAACTCTGGGGTGGCAAAGGTGGGGTGGCGCGTGTTGCCCAGCTGCGGCAAGACTTGCAAACCCAGCTCGCCGCCAACGATCAAGCGCGCCAGCGCAACGCCCAGCTGCAAGCCGAACTCCAGGACTTGCGCGAGGGGCTTGAGATGGTCGAAGAAAAGGCCCGGCAGGAGCTGGGCCTGATCAAGCCCGACGAGATCTTTGTTCAGCTCAAGCGCTGAAACCCACCTCGCTTTGGACTTCTCCTTCGCCCTGGCTCCCGCCTTCCAGGCCCTGGGCTCACCCGTGAGCTGGCTGGAACTGCTGGCCTTTGTGCTGTCACTGTGGATGGTGCGCTGCAATATGCGCGTGCAGCCCCTGGGCTGGCCCTTGGCCGCCTTGAGTTCGCTGCTCTACGGCTATCTGTTTTGGCACGGCAAGCTCTATGCCGAGGCCGTGCTGCAGCTGATGTTCATTGCCCTGGCGCTGTGGGGCTGGTCGCAGTGGCTGCGCGGCGTGAGCGCCGATGGCTCACCCCTGCCCATCACGCGCCTGAGCCCGCGCCAGCGGCTGGCAGCGCTCGTGCTGGTGCTGGGCTGCTGGCCTCTCCTGGGCTACTTTTTGGACCAAGCCACCGACTCGCCCCTGCCCTACTGGGACGCCCTTCCCACCGTGGGCAGCGTGCTGGGTCAGTGGCTGCTGGCACGCAAGCGCCAGGACAACTGGGCGGTGTGGGTGCTGGTGAATGTGGTGAGCGTCATCCTCTTCGCGCTCAAAGGCTTTTGGCTGACCGTGGTGCTGTACGCGCTGTTTGTGCCGCTCTCGGTTTGGGGCTGGCTGCTATGGGAGCGCCTGCGCCAGGCTCAGCCCAAAGGTCCCGAGCTTGAACCCCGCCCCTGAGGCCGCCATGGGCCAGTGCATTGCGCTGCTGGGGGCTGAATGCACCGGCAAATCCACGCTGGCCCAGGCCTTGTGTGCGCACCTGCAAGCACACACAGACCTGCGCTGCACCGTGGTGGATGAACACCTGCGCAGCTGGTGCCAAGCTCAGGGCCGCACGCCGCAGCCGCAAGAGCAAGTGCAAATTGCCCGCATGCAGGCCCAGCGCATTGAAGCCGCCTGCCAAAACCACGACGTGGTGCTGGCCGACACCACGGCCTACATGACGGCCTTGTACAGCGAGCTGATTTTTGACGACAGCACACTGTGGCCCTGGGCGCTCACACAAGAGCGCCAGTACCCGCAGCGCCTGTTGCTCACACCCGATCTACCCTGGCAGGCCGATGGCATCCAGCGTGACGGCCCCGAGGCGCGCCGCGCGGCCGACAGGCTCTTGTGCCAGCGCCTGCGCCAGCATGGGCTGAGCTATGCCCGCATTGGCGGCTCGCAGCAGCAGCGCCTGGACCAGGCCTTGCGTGCCCTTCGCCCCTGGCTCAACAGCTTGGGCGCCGCCACAAGCCCAGACAAGCCCCAAGCCAGCGGGCTGTTCAGCCGCTTGCTGAGCCAAGACGCACTGGCCCAGCGACCCTGGCGCTGTGAGCTCTGCGACGACCCCAGCTGCGAGCAAGCCAGCTGGCAACAACGCCACCGCTAAAGCGCGTCAACGCACCGTCTACGCCTTCTTGAGCAGAGGCTGCAGCAGCTGCACGCTGCGCTGCGCCGCGCCTTGGTGGGCTGCGGCGAACTGCAGCGCGGCCTCTCGCATGCTCTGCAAGGCCGCAGGCTGCTCCAGCAGCTGCAAGGCCTGCTGCACAGCGCTGGGCACATCGGCACAACGCCGCGCCGCGCCAGCTTGCAAAGCCAGTTCCGCCGCCTGCGCAAAATTGAAGGTGTGCGGCCCCATCAGCAACGGGCAGGCGCAGGCTGCAGCCTCGATGAGGTTTTGCCCGCCCAGAGGCTCAAAACTGCCGCCCAGCAAAGCCACATCGGCCAGCCCGTAGTAGAGCGGCATTTCCCGCAGAGAGTCGCCCAGGCACACATCGACCTGCGAGATTTGTAGTGGCAATTCATCGGCCCAGTGGCTTCGGCGCTGCAGCGTCCAAGACGAGGCCTGAACCAGTGCGGCCACCTCGTCAAAACGCTGTGGGTGGCGCGGCACCAGCAGCAGCAAAGGCGCCCTGCCCTGACCCTGCTGCGCAAAGTGCTGGCGCCAGACCTGCAGCAAAGCGGCTTCCTCGCCCTCGCGCGAGACGGCCAGCAGCAGCACCGGGCGGTCCAGCTGCGCGCGCCAGCGCTGGCCCTGCGCCAACAAGGCCGCATTGGGTCGCATGTCGAATTTGAGATTGCCGCAAACCTGCACCTCAGCCACCCCGGCTTGGCGCAGGCGCTGGGCATCTGCCGCGCTTTGCGCCAGTGCCGCATGCAGGCTGCGTGCCGCGGGCGCCAGGAGCGCGTGCAGCCGCTGGCCACGGCGCAGGCTGCGCTCGGAGAGCCGCGCATTGGCCAACACCATGGGCACGCCTGCCTGAGTGGCGGCGCGCTGCAGATTGGGCCAGATCTCGGTTTCCATCAGCACGCCCAGCAAGGGGCGGTGACGCTTGAGAAAACGCGCCACGGCGCCGGGCGTGTCCAGCGGCAGCCAGCGCTGTGCGTCACCCTCGCGCAGCAGGGGTTGACCCGCCGCACGCCCCGTGGCGGTGCTGTGCGTCAGCAGCAGGCGCAGCCCCGGGTGGGCCGCACGCAGGGCCGCCAGCAGGGGCTCGGCAGCGCGTGTTTCACCCAGAGACACCGCATGCACCCACACCGCACCGGGCGCGGTGGCCGCACCGCAGCCCAGGCGCTCCAGCCAGTGGGCGCGGTAGAGCGGCTCGGCTCGGCTGCGCGCCAGCAGGCGCAAAAAATACAGCGGTGTGAGCAGGCGCAGCAAAGCGCTGTAGACCCACAGCGCCAGGCGCTCGCGCCCGCTCAATGGCATGGACACCGACGCTCAGTGCCCAGCGCTGAAGTGCAGCTCAGGCTTGACGCGGCGCAGCTGGGTCAGCATCGCTTCGCGGATGCGCTCCAGCGCCGCCTCGGTGTGGCCTTCAAAGCGCAGCACCAGCACCGGCGTGGTGTTGGAGGGGCGCACCAGGCCGAAGCCGTCTTCGTACTCCACGCGCAGACCGTCGATGGTCACCACCTCTTTGGCGCCAGGGAATTCGGCAATTTCCTTGAGCTGCTTGACCACCTCGTGGTGCTCGCCTTCAGCGCAGGCCACGTTCAGTTCGGGCGTGTTGATGCTGTTGGGCAGGGCGTGCAGCACGGCGCTGGGGTCCTCAAAGCGGGAGAGAATTTCCAGCATGCGCGCGGCGGTGTACATGGCGTCGTCAAAACCGTACCAGCGCTCGGCAAAGAAGATGTGGCCCGAGAGCTCACCGGCCAGCGGTGCGCCGGTTTCCTTGAGCTTGGCCTTGGCCAGGGAGTGGCCCGTCATCCACATCAGCGGCTCGCCGCCGTGTTCGCGAATCCAGGGACCCAGGCGCTGGCTGCACTTGACGTCAAAAATGATTTGCGAACCGGGCTGGCGCTTGAGGATGTCGGCCGCCAGCAGCATGATTTGGCGGTCCGGCATGATCATGGTGCCGTCTTTGGTGACGATGCCCAGACGGTCGCCGTCACCATCAAAAGCCAGCCCCAGCTCGGCGTCACAGGCGTGCACGATGCGGCGCAGGTCTTCGAGGTTTTCAGGGCGCGAGGGATCGGGGTGGTGGTTGGGAAAATCGCCATCGACCTTGGAGTAGATGTCCACCACCTCGCAGCCCAGGGCGCGCAAAATGGCCGGAGCGGTGGCACCAGGGATGCCGTTGCCGCTGTCCACCACCACCTTCATGGGGCGAGCGAGCTTGGCGTCGCTGACGATGCGGTGCTGGTACTCGGGCACGATGTTCATTTCGGCCACACGGCCCGCCTGTGCTGCCACCACGTAGTCTTCGGCTTCGATGCGCTGGCGCAGGCCTTGGATTTGCTCGCCAAACACGGCAGCGCCCTTGAGCACCATCTTGAAGCCGTTGTAGTCCTTGGGGTTGTGGCTGCCGGTGACTTGAATGCCGCTGCTGCAGCCGTGCACGCCGCGCGTGGCGGCGACGTAATAGAGCATGGGGGTGGTGACGGCACCCAGGTCCACCACGTCCAGGCCCGTGGAGCGCAGACCGCGCACCAGTGCGGCCACCAGGCCCGGGCCGGAGAGGCGGCCATCGCGGCCCACGGCCACGGCCTTCTCGCCCGCCTTCACCGCTTCCGTCCCGAAGGCACGCCCCAGGTGTTCGGCCAGTTGTTCGTCCAGAGTGGTACCGACCACGCCGCGAATGTCGTAAGCCTTGAAGATGGATGCGTGAACTTGCATGAGAACCCTGTGTGTGATTGCGTTATTTGAACGCCGCCCGAAGGCGGCAACGGCGAGATTGTAGAAGCGGCACCGAGTGCTGAGCAGCCCCGCTCAGGTCACTGCCGGTGGCGACTGCAGCAAGGCCAGCAGCCCGGCTTCGTCCAGCACGGTCAGGCCCAGCTCCTGGGCCTTGTCCAGCTTGGAGCCAGCGGCCTCGCCCGCCACCACAAAGTGCGTTTTCTTGGAGACCGAGCCGCTGACCTTGCCGCCTGCGGCCTCGATCAAGGCCTTGGCTTCGTCGCGCCCCAACGTGGGCAGCGTGCCGGTGAGCACCAGCGTCTTGCCCACCAGGGGCTGGGGCCCCGCGTCTTTCTGCGTGCCGTCGGATTCCGCCCAGCTCACACCGGCCTCGCGCAGCTGCGCCACCACCTCGCGGTTGTGCGGCTGGGCGAAGAAGGCGTGGATGCTGCGCGCCACGATGGGGCCCACATCGCGCACGGCCAGCAGCTGGGCCTCATCGGCGGCCATGAGCGCATCGAGCTGACCGAAGTGGCGCGCCAAGTCCTTGGCCGTGGTTTCGCCCACCTGGCGTACGCCCAGGGCGAACAGAAAGCGCCCCAGCGTGGTGGCCTTGCTGCGCTCCAGCGCATCGATGAGGTTTTGCGCGCTCTTCTCGGCCATGCGCTCCAGCCCCGCGAGCTGCGCCAGCTGCAGGCTGTAGAGGCCTGCCAGGCTCGTCACCAAGCCGCCGTCGACCAACTGGTCCACCAGCTTGTCGCCCAGGCCTTCGATGTCCATGGCGCGGCGCGAGGCAAAGTGCAGCAAGGCCTGCTTGCGCTGGGCCGGGCAGTAGATGCCGCCGCTGCAGCGGTGGTCCATGCCGCCGCGTTCACGCACCACGGCGCTGTCGCACACCGGGCAGCTGCGCGGCATGTGGAAGTTGGGCACGTACTGGGCGCGCGCGCCTGGGATGCGACCCACCACCTCGGGAATGACGTCGCCCGCGCGGCGCACGATGACTTGGTCGCCCACGCGCACGCCTTTGCGGCGCAGCTCAAACACGTTGTGCAGCGTGGCGTTGCTCACCGTGGTGCCGCCCACAAACACGGGTTCGAGCTTGGCCACAGGCGTGAGCTTGCCGGTGCGCCCGACTTGCACCTCGATGGTGTTGAGCACAGTGACCATCTCCTGCGCCGGGTATTTGTGCGCCACGGCCCAGCGCGGTTCGCGCGTGACAAAACCCAGGCGCCGCTGCAAGTCCAGGCGGTTGACTTTGTAGACCACGCCGTCGATGTCAAAAGGCAGTGCATCGCGCTGCGCGCCCACGCGCTGGTGAAAGCTCAAAAGGCCCTCTGCCCCTGCCACCACGGCGCGCTCCTGGCAAACAGGCAGGCCCATGGCGTGCAACGCATCGAGCACTTGGGCGTGGGTGGGTGGCAGCGTCCAGCCTTGCACGTCGCCCAGGCCGTAGGCAAAAAAGCTCAGTGGGCGCTTGCGCGACAGCGCTGGGTCGAGCTGGCGCACCGCACCGGCCGCTGCATTGCGCGGGTTGACAAAGGTTTTGTCCCCCGCCTGGCGCTGGCGCTCGTTCAGGCGCTCGAAGTCGTCACGCCGCATATAGACCTCGCCGCGCACCTCGATCACGGCGGCGGCCTGCGCGTCGGCACCTTGAAGCCGCAAGGGGATCTGGCCGATGCCCCGGATGTTCTGCGTCACGTCTTCGCCGGTTTCGCCGTCGCCACGCGTGGCGGCCTGCACCAGGCGCCCAAATTCATAGCGCAGATTGATGGCCAAGCCATCGAACTTCAATTCGGTGCTGTATTGCACGTCCTCAGCGCCCTCGCCCAACTCCAACTCGCGGCGAATGCGTGCATCAAAGGCTTGCGCGCCGCCAGCTGTGGTGTCGGTTTCGGTGCGGATGGAGAGCATGGGCACGGCGTGGCGCACGGGCGCAAAGCCATCGAGCACGGCGCCCAACACGCGCTGCGTGGGCGAGTCTGGCGTGCGCAGCACTGGGTGCGCGGCCTCCAGGGCCTGCAGCTCTTGGAAAAGCTGGTCGTACTGCGCGTCGGTGATCTCTGGGGCATCCAGCACGTAGTAGCGGTGGGCATGGTGGTGCAGCGCCTCGCGCAGGGCCTGAGCGCGCTGGCGGGCTGGGTCCATAGGGGCCTCGGCTTGCACTGGGGGAAAGAGAGGTTGGGTACTCATGGCAAAAATTGGGGTCCGTGCTTAGCGAATGGGCGCAGTCAGGCCTGCACAAGGCTTGCGGTGGGGGCCACGGCAGTCTATCGTCAGCACCAGGGCGGCAGCGCTTGGACTGTGAGCGCTGACGACTTTCTTAGCCACCCTGCCGCGGAGGTAGCATGCGACCGGTTTCGGAACTACTCAAAAAAGCCCCCTCAGCCACATGGCGTGTCACGCCCGAGCGCACGGTGTTTGACGCCCTGCACCTGCTGGCCGAGTATGACGTCGGTGCGCTGATGGTCATGCAGGGCGACCAGCTCCTCGGTATGTTTTCCGAGCGCGACTACACGCGCAAGGTGGCGCTGCAAGGGCGCGACTCACGCCGCACCCTGGTGCACGAGATCATGACACCCTCGGTCATGGTCGTTCCACCCAGCACCGATGTGCGGGCCTGCATGCAGCTCATGAGCCAGCGCAAATTCCGCCATTTGCCGGTGGTGGAAAACAACCAGGTGCTGGGCATGATTTCCATCCGTGACCTCATGGACGACATCATTGCCGACGACGAGCTCACCATCGCCCAGCTGCAGAGCTATATCCACGGCTGAGCACACAGCCCACAGGCGCGGGCTGGCGCCGCACCCCATCAGCTGTTTTTCGAGATGGTGATGGTGGGGAATTTGGAGGAGTAATCCTTGCTCTGCGCGGCCAGCTTGACGGCCACGCGCCGTGCGATGGCACGGTAGCGGCGCGCGTGCTCGCTCTGGGGCTGCGCCACCACGGTGGGGCAGCCCGCGTCGGCTTGTTCGCGTATGGCCAAGGCCAGGGGCAGCTCGCCGAGCAACTCGGCCCCGAACTGCTGGGCCAGCCGTGCGGCGCCGCCGCTGCCAAAAATGTGCTCGGCATGCCCGCATTGCGAGCACACATGCACGGCCATGTTCTCCACCACGCCCAGAATGGGCACGCCGACTTTCTGGAACATGGTCACGCCCTTTTTGGCGTCGGCCAAGGCGATGTCTTGGGGGGTGGTCACGATCACCGCGCCGGTGACGGGCACGCGCTGCGAGAGCGTGAGCTGGATGTCGCCCGTGCCGGGAGGCATGTCGACGATGAGGTAGTCCAAATCCTGCCAGCGTGTTTGGCGCAGCAGCTGCTCCAGCGTGCTGGTGGCCATGGGGCCGCGCCAGATCATGGCCTGCTCTTCGTCAACCAAAAAGCCAATGGACATGAGCTGCAGACCGTGGGCCAGCAGGGGCTCCATGGTTTTGCCGTCCAGGCTTTCAGGCCGACCCTTCACGCCCATGAGGGTGGGCACGCTGGGGCCGTAGATGTCGGCGTCCAGCAGGCCCACGCGCGCGCCGTCTGCGGCCAGCGCCAGTGCCAGATTGGCCGCTGTGGTGCTTTTGCCCACACCGCCCTTGCCTGAGGCCACGGCAATGATGTTCTTCACACCCGGCAAAAGCGCCACGCCGCGCTGCACGGCATGGGCCTGCACCTCGGTGCGGAAGTTCACCTCCACACGCCCCCCCTCAGGCAGCCCCTGCAGGGCTTGCACCACCAGGGCGCGCAGGGCCTCGTGCTCGGTGGCAGCGGGGTAGGCCAAATCGACAGCGATTTGCACGCCGCCGTCCTTGAACTGCACCTGCTTGAGGGCGCGGCCACCGATGAGGGGCGCGCCAGTGTTGGGATCAACCACGCCCTGTAGGGCTTGCAAAACGGCGGCTTCGCTCGATGACATCGGGGGCTCTCAGCAATGGGTTCAAAAGGGCCGGAAGTCTAGCCCAGGGGGCTTGGCCCCAGCCGCGGTGCGGGAAAGCGCCCGCACTCCTCGGGTCTGCCCCTGTGACGCCGCGGCGACAGCCCGCCCCCACGACAGGAATTTTTCCCTGTGCGTGCAGCAGGCTGAGCCCTAGGGTGAAGGTGTCCGCCACATCGCCGCCCACCGACCCATGCGCACCTCACCTGCCCGCACTTCGCTTCGCCCCACCCTTCTGGTTTTGGCCTTGTCTCAGGGTTTGGGCCTGCAGGCTCTGGCCCAAAGCGACAACCCGCCCACCCTGCCCCGCACCGAAGTGGTGGGCAGTTCGCCCATGCCGGGTTTGGGCTTGACGCGCGAGCAAATCCCGCTGCCCGTGCAGTTGCTGCGCGCTGAAGATTTGCAGCGCAGCCAGGCCTTGGACCTCAGCGCGCACATGGGTCGGCGCCTGGGCAGCGTGACGCTCAACGAAGTGCAAGGCAACCCGCTGCAGGTGGATGTGAACTTCCGCGGCTATAGCGCCTCGCCGCTGCTGGGCTCGGCGCAGGGTTTGTCGATTTACATGGATGGCATGCGCCTGAACCAGGCCTTTGGCGATGTGGTGAGCTGGGATTTGCTGCCCACAGCAGCCATTGCCTCGGTGGCGCTGATGCCCGGCGCCAACCCGCTGTTTGGGCTCAACACGCTGGGCGGCGCCATCAGCATTCAAACCAAAGATGGGCTGAACGCACCGGGTGGCCGCGCCTGGCTCAATGCGGGGCATGGGGCACGCCGCCTGGGCGGCATGGAGTGGGGTGCTGGCCAGGCCGCGCTGCACGGCTACGCCACCGTCTCGCACTTTGAGGAACAGGGCTGGCGGGCAGCCTCCCCCTCCCGTGCGCAGCAGTTCTTCGCCAAGCTGGGGCATGAGCACGACAACACCCACGTCAAGCTCACCCTGGCCGCCGCGCGCAGCACACTCAACGGCAACGGCCTGCAAGAAGAACGCCTGCTGGCGCGCGACTGGGCCAGCGTCTACACCCAACCCGACACCACCCAAAACCGCTCTCTGCTCATGAACCTGAGCCTGCAGCAGCAGCTCAGCTCAGCGCTGTCGCTCAACGCCAACCTCTGGGGGCGGCGCATCAGCACGCGCACCTTCAACGGCGACATCAACGACGATTCGCTGGATCAAAGCCTCTATCAGCCCAATGCGGCAGAACGCGACGCGCTCGCCGCTGCGGGCTACAGCGGCTTCCCGACAGCTGGCGAGAATGCCGCCAACACACCCTTCCCGCGCTGGCGCTGTATTGCGAACGCTTTGCTCCTGGATGAGCCCGCCGAAAAGTGCAACGCGCTGCTCAACCACACACAGAGCACCCAGCGCCAAGGCGGCGTGCAACTGCAGCTCTCTCACCAAGGCCAGTTCTGGGGCTGGACTGCCCAATCGGCCCTGGGGCTGGCGCTGGAGCAAAGCCGTGTGGCCTTTCAGCAAAGCGCCGAGCTGGGCTACCTGACCCCCGAGCGCGGCGTGGTGGGCGTGGGGGCCTGGGGTGATGGTGTGCGCGGCGGCACGGTGGACGGTGAACCTTACGACACCCGCGTGGACCTCAGCGGGCGCACCCGCACCGCCAGCGCCTGGGTGAGCACCACGCTGAGCTTGAGCCGCAGCACCCACCTGAGCCTGGCCGGGCGCTACAACCGGCAAGACCTGAGCAACCACGACGCCATCCATCCCGGCGGCGGCGTGGGCTCGCTGGATGGGGAGCACCGCTTCGCGCGCTTCAACCCCAGCCTGGGCTTGAGCTTCAGCCCGCTCGCTGGGCTGCAAGCCTGGGCCTATGTGGGCCAGGGCAGCCGCGCGCCCTCCTCTGTGGAGCTGGGCTGCGCCGACCCGCAATCGCCCTGCAAACTGCCCAACGCCTTTGCCGGCGACCCGCCGCTCAAACAGGTGCGCACCACGCATTGGGACCTGGGCCTGCGCGGGGGGACACCGCGCCACCTGCAGTGGAGCCTGGGGCTGTTTCGCGCGGACAACCGCGACGACCTGCTCTTTGTGGCCGACGACACCAGCGGCTTTGGCTACTTCAAAAACTTCGGCAAGACACGGCGCCAAGGCCTAGAAGCCAGCATGCAGGCGCAGCCCATGGCGGGCCTGCAGCTGACGCTGAACTACACCTGGCTGCAAGCCACCTACCGCAGTGCCGAGCGCGTCAATGGCAGCTCCAATTCGAGCAACAACAGCGCCGTGGAGGATGGCCTGCCCGGTGTGGACGGGGTGATCGACATCCGCCCGGGCGACCGCATTCCTCTGCTGCCCAAGCAGCTGGCCAAGCTCGGTCTGGACTGGCAGCTCAACCCGGAATGGTCGCTCAGCATGGACTGGCAAGGCGTGGGCAGCAGCACGGCGCGTGGCAATGAAAACGGCCAGCACGAGGCCGACGGGCTCTACTACTTGGGCTCGGGCCGCAACCCGGGGTATGGCGTGCTGAACCTGGGCGTACGCTTCAAGCGTGCTGGCGCCTGGAGCCTGTCCTTGCAGGTGAACAATGCGCTGGACCGCCGCTACAGCAGCGCCGCCCAGCTCGGGCCCACGGGCTTTGACGCGCAAGGCAACTTCCGCGCCCGGCCCTTTGCCCGCAACAGCGCGGGCGACTACCCGCTGCAACACAGCCGCTTTGCCGCACCCGGTGCGCCACGCCAATGGCTGCTGGGGCTGAATTACGACTTCTGAGCCGATTCACCCACCCCAAAAGCTAACGGGCAGATGCCCAGAAGCACCTGCCCGCCACTACCGCCACCTCAAGTCCCGATCAATCCTGGCGGCGACGGCGCGACACGCAACCCATCAGGCCCACACCCGCCAGCATCAGTGCCCAGGTGGTGGGCTCGGGCACAGGCGCATTGATGACGGAGTTGATCCACTCCGCCTGGGCGTAGACAGCGGTAGAACCGCTGACATCGCCAAAGCTGGTGTTGTTCCCCCAGTCCCCGTTGGCGCCACCCGCACCGACGCTGGTATCGCAGGTCGGGGTCACACCAGCGCTGGTGCAAAGGCTGTAGTAGCCGTAGGAATGAACACCGCTGATGAGCCACTCCGTGCCATTCCAAACAAAATCAGCGCCGCCAGAATCACCACCGGCAATCAGGCCTTCGTTGGCACCTTGACCCGTATTGCTGTCCCAATTCACGCCAAATTGCTCACCCACGCGCGCCAAGGCATTGTTGGTTTGAGTGCCATTGTCAAAGTCAAACAGGTACTCTTCCCCAAAGTAGGTGTATGAGTTCCCAGGATCCCACGCCGCATCCAGTTGACGCCCGCTGACATCAGCATCGTTGTAGGCCCAATGCCCCCAACCCCAGTCATTCCAATTTGAACCGGACTGCGAGGACCCGGTGGTCGTCGAACCATAGCCCGTGATGAGCATGGTTTTACCCAGATCGTTGGTGGTACTTATATTGAATCCTTGGATATTGCTCACGGGCGCCGAGAGCTTAATGATTGCAATATCCGCACCCGTACCCAGACTGCCATCCCACTTTGGGTGCACATAAGCCTGCTCTACGGCAGACGTCACTTTGGCCACATTGTTGTAGACACCAAACTGCACCGACATGACATTGAAATTGTCAGCACAGTGCGCAGCCGTCAATACATATTGCCCACCGCCGAGCAAAGTGCCAGAGCAAATATACGATCCATTATTCAGGCTGCCGTCGCTGTCGAAAGCGATGCGAGCCACACCGTCCATGCGCACCCCATTGAACAGCTGTCCGTCCGTCATTCGCCAGTTCGAGGGCGCGGAGGTATTGGACGTGTTTGGCGCGATTTGGGACGGGTCGTAATACCCCACCTTGCTCCCGATGGCCAAGTCTTTGGCCATCGACAGCGCACCAAATCCACTGGCCAGAACAAGTACTGCCACTTTGATGTACGCACTCATCAGCGATCTCCTCATGGGTTTGTTCGAGTGAGACCCCATGCTAATGCGTGAATAAATTCACGCATTAGGACCCCCCCTGATCCACGGGCTATCGATAGCACCAAGTGACACCAAAAAAATTTCAGGTCACTCAAGGAGTGGTTTTCCTGTGCGCGCGAACCTCAGCAGCTCTAGAGGCGTATTCACACCGAGTTTTTGGCGAATGCTGGTTTGGTAGTTGGCCACGGTTTTGGGGCTCAGGCAGAGGTCGCGCGCGATCTGCTCCACGCGCTTGCCATCCGCCAGGGCTTGCAGCACCTCGAACTCGCGTACCGACAGCACCGCCTGCGGGGGCGGTTCTTGCTGCAGGCGCTGCTGCAAATCTGCGGCCAAGGCGCGGCGCCCGGCGGCCACTTCACGCACGGCCGACACCATCTCGGGTGGCGCGCTGCACTTGGTCACAAAGCCCAAGGCCCCGGCAGCCAGGGCCTGCGCCACGGTGGCCGCATCGTCGTGCATGCTGAACACCAGCACGCGCGCCTGGGGCCAGCGTGCACGCACACGCCGCGTCAGCTCCAGGCCGCTGCAGCCAGGCAGTTCCAGGTCGAAAATCAACACCTCGGGCAGCACGGGCTGCGCGAGCAGCGCAGCGTAGGCGGCTTCGGCGTCAGCCGCCTCCAGTGCAACGCGCATGCCCTCCAGCTCCAGAAAGCGCCGGTAGCCCGTGCGCACCACAGCGTGGTCGTCCACCAGGGCGACGCTGATCATCTCGGCTGCCCTTGCTGTACTTCATCGGCAGCAGCGCTGTGCGCGGGCAGCGCAAACCAAGCTTGCAGCGCCAGCCCGCGGCCCTGCAAGCCGCTGTCCGCACTGAAGGCGCCGCCCAGCACCCACACGCGCTCTTTCACGCCCGCCAGCCCGCTGCCGCGGCACAGCGCGGCATCAAGACCCCCTTGCAGCCCCAAGCCGTCATCAACCACACGCCAGCGCAGCTGACGGCGCTTGGGGTCATGGCTGATGTGCACCCAAGCCTGCTGGGCCTGGGCGTGGCGCATGACGTTGGTCAGCGCCTCTTGGGTGATGCGGTAGAGGCCCAGCAACAGCTCACCGGGCAGCACCACCTCCAGCAAGGCCGTACTCAGTCCATCTTCGGCCCGCAGCTCAAAGTGCAGCTGTGGGCGCTCGGGGTGGGCGGCAGCACGCCAGCCTTGCAGCAGCTGCTCCACCATCTGACTCAAACGACCCAGCGTCTGCGCAGGCGGGCTCTCACCTTGGACGGACATCCCTTGTGGGCGCAGCCGCCTGAGCAGGTGACGCACACCGGTCTGCAATGCACTCACATGCGCGCCCACGTCTTGCAGCACCTGCTCCACTTGGGCCGAGCGATGGGGCTGGCGCTGCAGCCAGTGCACGTCCACCCGCAGCGCAGTCAGGCACTGGCCGGTTTCGTCGTGCAGGTCGCGCGCCACGCGCTGGCGTTCGTCTTCCTGCAAACACAGCAGCCGGTGCGCCAGCACGCGCCGTGCGCTCTGGGCCTGTTCCTGGGCCTGCACCAGCTGGCGCAGGGCCTGTGCAATCAGCTCGAACTCAGCCACAGGCATGGGGGGCAGCTGCGCCAGCCATTGGGGTTGCTGGCGTTCAATGCCCTCAATCGCATGCGCCAACTGCGCCAAGGGCGCGAGGGTGCGCGCCAGCACGCCTCGCATCACCCAGGTGCACAGCAAGACCACCCCCGCTAGGATCAACAGCAAGCCCAACACATTGCCGCCGGCCTCCAGCAGCTCACTGTCTGGGGAGGTGCTGAATCTGGCCACGCCACGTTGGCCGTCTGGCAAAGGCACGCCCACATCGAGATGCTGCACACCGCGCCCCCACAATGCGTGTGCCCACGCTGGCAGCGTCACCGCAGGCCGCCCCACCACCAAGCGCTGCTGCCCCTGGGCATCGAACAGCTCCAAACTCATGTGGCGCAGCGGCAGCTTCTGCAGGGCCGCCAGCGCCGTCGGCTGCAGCCCTTGTTGCTGCAGCTCATGGAGTGCTTGTTGCAGCCGCACCAGGGCTAAGGTCGCTTCCATTTCACGCTGGGCATCCATGCGCATGCCCACCCCGGCACCCAACAGCAACAGCAGCAAACCGCCCGCAGCCACCCAACTCACGCGTTGCATCAGAAGGCGCGGTAAAGCCAGGCGCTGCACATTCGGCCCGCTCTGGGACTCCGGACTGACCTTGGACTTTGCACTCCGAAGTCTGGGCAGGGGCAACGCGGTGATTGGGGAACCGGGCATCGTCGGCGCGAGAAATGGGGCAGACAAATACAGAGCCGGGCCGAGCCATCCGCCCCTGGCGCCACCTATTGAGCAGTGCTTTTACCGCGGCTGCCCTGCCCTGGGCTCCGCAATTGCCCGCGCCACCCTGCAACCGCGGGGTACTGGTGGGTTTTCACGGACATGCCGAATTTCTCCGTTTTTTCAACGCATCACCCATCTCGGGAAGCCACAGAATCACTCCAAGACACGCGAACCATGCCCTCTCCCTGACCACAACGATGCGCCCATGATCCTGTATTTGGTGATCACCAGCTTGGTGTCCCTGTGCCTGTTGCTGACAGCGATCGATGCCTTGCGCACGCTCAGTTCCCTTCCTGCGGATAGCCAGACCAACCGCACCCTGTGGCTCAGCGTGGTGCAGCTGCATTACGCCTTGATCTGTCCCTGGCTGCTGCAGGGCTTGAGTTCAGCATGGCTGCCTTTGCTGGCGGCCTGCCTCAGCGCAGCAACCTGGCCTGTGCTGCTGCCAGCCTGGCGTTTGCACTGGTTCCAGCACGATGCCACCGAACCTGAGGCCCCTTCAGCCCATAAGCCTTGGCATGCACGCATTGCACCTCGCGCCTTGGTAGGCCTAGGAGCCGTAGCTTGGGGGCTGGGGGGATTGTTGAGCTGGTTGATCTTGCTGTCCTGGGCCAGACCTGTTGGGCATTCGCCCCTGAGCGGAGCTCAATGGCTCTTACCCGCATGCACCGCCGCCGCAGGCCTGCAATATGCTGGCTTGGCGGTGTTGCTGCTGGTCGATGCGCCGCGCTGGCAAACCATGACCAGCCGCCTGGGTTTGGGAGCTTTGGTGGTCCTGCCAGCCGTGTGGATCAATGGCTTGCTGTTGCCTCATGTGGCGGCCTCGGAGCGCAGCGAAGGGCTGTTGATGACTTGCGTGGGGGCCATCGCCATCTTGTTGCTGGCCCTGCACTACCGCCAGCAGCTCCCAGCCCACGGCACTGACGCGCATGCCACACAGCAGCTTGCACCAAGCACCGACCCCTTGACCCACATGCTCAGCCGTATTGGGCTGGAAGAAGCCCTGGGGCTGGCGGTCTTGGATGCAGACAGGACCCAGAGCGGGCTGGCGGTTTTGTCATTCAACCTGGATGGCTTTGGCCCCATCAATGCCAGCTTTGGGCACGATGCGGGTGACGAAGTGCTGCGTGAGACTGCGCGGCGCATCAATGGCTTCATCGGTACCCAGGGCAGCGCTGGGCGCATTGGTGCGGACGACTTTGTGCTCATGCTCCCCTGCAGCACGCAGCGCGCGCCCATCACGCAGCTGACAGAGCAGCTGCAGCAAGCACTGGCACAACCTTTCATGGTGCAAGGCAATGAGGTGATCTTGACCTCCTCCGTGGGCATGGCGCTCTACCCCGACCACGGTGGCCCCTCGCAACTTCTGCGCAGCGCACTGGCAGCCAAGCAAGCCGCCAAACGCCTGGGCGGCGCCTGCTGCATCTGGTTCGAGCCCCGTATGGGCAACGATGCGCGTGATCAACTGGAACTGCTGCAAGACCTGCGCAAAGCGCTGGAGCGCGACGAGCTGGAGCTGTTCTTCCAACCCAAGATCGACGCCGCCAGCGGCCAGGTCACGGCAGCTGAGGCGCTGCTGCGCTGGCGCCACCCCACGCGTGGCATGGTGCCGCCCGATCAGTTCATCCCCGTGGCTGAACGCTTTGGCTTTATGCGCGAGTTGGGCAATTGGGTCATCTCTGCCGCCTGCCGGCAGGCCCAGCAGTGGCGCCAGCATGGGCTGCGCATGCGTGTGGCCATCAACCTCTCAGCGCACCAAATGCGCCAGGCTGATATCGTCAACCGACTGCAAGACGCTTTGGCCGAATGCCGCATTCACCCCTCGCTCTTGACCTGCGAGATCACCGAATCGGTATCCATGGAGGACACGGCCGCCACGCAAGAGACCTTCCGGCGGCTGGGCCAATTGGGTGTGCACCTGTCCATCGACGACTTCGGCACGGGCTACTCCAGCCTGAGCTATTTGCGCCAGCTGCCCGCCAGCGAGCTCAAGATTGACCGCTCTTTCGTGGTGGATGTTGACACCAGCCCCGACGCACGCGCCGTGGTCGATGCGGTGGTCAAGCTGGCCCATGCCCTGGGCCTGCGCGTGGTGGCCGAGGGCGTAGAAACCGAGCGCCAGCAAAATGCCTTGCTGGCCCTGGGCTGTGACGAATTCCAGGGCTACCTCTTTGCCCGCCCCATGTCGGCCCAGGCCATTCTGATGTGGGCCATGGGTGAGATGCAAAACCGCTCGCTGAGCTTCAGAGACTCGCTGTTTGGCGGGGCCACGTCCTACACCACCATGCAATAGCCCGGGCCAAAGACCGGAGGCGACTCAGCTCAGGTCCCGCAAGGGATGTTCATGGGTGGCCCAGGGGCTTTGGAAAAACACCGCTACTTGGGCTTCATGCACCTCATCCGAAGTCGCAGGGTTCCAACGCGGCGCATGGTCTTTGTCCACGGCCAAAGCCCGGATGCCCTCCACCGTCTCGCTGGCGGCACCGGGCCGGGCGTGGAAGCAGTGGTGGACCATATCGCGCTCCATGCGCAGCTCCTGCGCCAAGCCCTGCCCGCGCGCGCGCCGCAGCTGCTCCAGCGTCACGGCCAGCATCAGCGGTGAGCGCTGCCGCAACACCGCCAGGGTATGCGCAGCCCAAGGGCTGGTGTCTGCCTCCAGGCGGTGCAGCAATTCATGAACATTGGGCGCGCTGAAGTGCTTGTTGATACGGGCTTGCTCCACCCAGTGCTGCAGCGGCGGCGCCAGGTCCACACGCTCCATCACGGTGGCCACCACGCGCTCGGCGGAGTTCTGTTCGCCCTCATGCAAGGCCGCCAAAAGCCCAGGCATTTCGCCTTGGGGCACATAGACATCGGCCAGACCCAGCTCAATGGCATCACCCGCGCCCAGCACCTGCCCGGTGAGTGCCAGCCATTGGCCCGCATGACCGGGGCAACGCGAGAGGAAGTAGCCGCCACCCACATCAGGGAACAACCCGATATGGGTCTCGGGCATGGCCAGGCGGGATTGATCGGACACCACGCGCAGCTTGCAGCCCTGGGCCAGCCCCATGCCGCCGCCCATCGCCACACCGTCCATCAGGGCAATGGTGGGCTTGGTGTATTCGTGAATGAGGTGGTTGAGCCGGTATTCCTCAGTGAAGAAGTCTTCCAGCCGTGGGTCTTGGGCCAACGCCGCCTGATGGAAAAATCGGATGTCACCCCCAGCGCAAAAAGCTGGTGCCTTGCCCTCTCGGCCTTGGCCGATGAACACCACGGCCTGCACCTGCGGGCATGAGCCCCAATGCAGCAGCAAAGTCGTGATGTCGCGCACCATCGCCAGCGACAGGGCATTGAGGGCCTGGGGGCGGTTGAGGGTGATCAAACCCACAACACCCTGAACTCGGGCCAAAACCTCCCCGTTTGAACACAGCGGGGGCAGCAGCTTGTCAGACATCGTTGAACTCCCTCGAATCAATCGCTTCCTGTCGCAACAGCCCGGATGCGCTGCACTCAGCGTGCGGCCCGGATGTTGATGGCTTCGTTGAACGCCAAAGCAGCCAAAACCATACCACCACCGATCAGGCTGGCAGCCGCTGGCGCCTCACCCGCGCCCCACCATGCCCACAGCACGCCCAGCACCACTTCCAACAAGCCCAGCAGGGCGATCTCCGGCGCGGGCAACTCACGGCTCAGGCGCACCACCAGCAAACAAGGCAGGACCAGCTGAAACAGCCCCAGCCCACCCAGCAGCAGCAAATCCTGCGGTGTGGCCGACCAGCTCCAGCGCGAGAACAGCATCACCGCGCCCGTGAACAAAGCTGAGGCCAACGCGCCCATCCACAGCGCGCACAACATGGTGTCAGGTTCATCGGCAGAGGCGGAAGCGGCCCGCGCTTTGTGCTGCAGCACCGTCCAGTTGGTGGCAGCCGCCAAGGGCACGGCCAACGCAATGAGCATACCCCGCCAGTGTTGTGCGCCCATGTCCATCTGCAGCGCAAACATCAGCGCCACACCGGCACTACCAAGGGCCATGGCCCACCAGGTGTGGGTGGGCATGCGGTGCTGCAAAAACAGCCGCGCAAACAGCGCAGTGAGCAAAGGCCCCAGGGCCATGGTGACCAGCACATTGGCCACGCGTGTGAGCATGATGGCCTGCATAAAGGCCGTGAACATCACCGCCCAGCACAGACCCGACAGCCACACGGCCCTTGGCGCTTTCAAGACGCTGCGCAGCCAGCGCCGCCCCTGCAAATGCGTCAGCGCCAGCGCCATGAAAAGCGCCGTGAAGGCGCTGCGCCAGAAGGTGACTTCAAAGCCCTGCGCGGCCTGCAGGTGGCGGGCCACCACCCCGGCGCTGCTCCACAGCAGCGTCACCAAGAGCATCAGCGCCACAGCGCGGTGGCGGCTCATCGATGAGATGCTGGGCGGGGCAGTGTTGCGCACAGGGCCAAAAGCAATCAGCCCGCAGAGCTTTCGCGAGCCATGCGCTTGCGCTCGTGCTCGACGAGGTAGCGCTTGCGCAGGCGGACGCTCTTGGGGGTGATTTCCACCAGCTCGTCGTCCTCGATGAACTCGACACCGTACTCCAGCGTCAAGTCAATGGGCGGCGTGATCTTGATGGCATCTTCCTTGCCGCTGACGCGGAAGTTGGTGAGCTGCTTGGTACGCGTGGCGTTGACCACCAGGTCGTTCTCGCGGTTGTGCACGCCCACGATCATGCCCTCGTACACCGGGTCACCGGCCTTGACGAACATGCGGCCACGGTCGTCCAGCTTGCCCAGGGCGTAGGTGAAGATTTCACCGGCGTCCATGGAGATCAGCACACCGTTCTTGCGGCTGCCGATGTCACCACGGTGAGCTTCGTAGCCGTCAAACAGGCTGGACATCAGGCCCGAGCCGCGCGTCAGGTTCAGGAACTCGGTGGAGAAGCCAATCAGGCCACGCGCCGGAATGCGGTACTCCAGACGCACGCGACCGCGGCCGTCCGGCTCCATATTCACCAGCTCGCCCTTGCGCTCGCCCAGGGCCTGCATCACGCCGCCTTGGTGGCCTTCTTCCATGTCCACGGTCACCAGCTCGATAGGCTCGCACTTCACGCCGTCGATGTCCTTGAACACCACACGCGGCTTGCCCACGGCCAGCTCATAGCCCTCGCGGCGCATGTTCTCCAGCAAGATGGTCAGGTGCAATTCACCGCGACCGGAGACTTCAAACACGCCGTCTTCGCTGGTTTCTTTCACGCGCAGGGCCACGTTGTGCTGCAGCTCTTTTTGCAGGCGGTCCCAGATCTGGCGGCTGGTCACGAACTTGCCCTCACGCCCCGCCAAGGGCGAGGTGTTGACGCAGAAGTTCATGGTCAGGGTGGGCTCGTCAATCATGAGCATGGGCAGAGGCTGGGGGTTGGCCGGTTCGGTCACCGTCACGCCAATGCCAATGTCTTCAATGCCGTTGATCAGCACGATGTCGCCAGGGCCAGCTTCCTGCACCTGCATGCGGTCCAGACCTTGGAACTTCAGCACCTGATTGATGCGGCCCTTGATGGTCTTGCCCTCGGGGCCTTCCATCACCAGCACGTCTTGTCCGGGCTTGATGGTGCCAGCGTTGATGCGACCCACGCCGATGCGGCCCACGAAGGAGGAATAGTCCAGCGAGGAAATCTGCAGCTGCAGCGGCGCGCTGGGGTCACCTGCGTGCGGCGGCACATGCTTCAAGATGGTTTCAAACAGGGCCGACATGTCCGGGCCCCACTGCGCACCAGGCTCGCCCTCTTCCAGCGACGACCAGCCGTTGATGCCCGAGGCATAGACGATGGGGAAGTCCAGCTGTTCGTCAGTCGCGCCGAGCTTGTCGAACAAGTCAAAGGCTGCGTTGATCACGGCATCGGGCTTGGCGCCGGGCTTGTCCACCTTGTTCACCACCAGAATCGGGCGCAGGCCCAGTGCCAGGGCTTTCTTGGTGACGAAGCGCGTCTGGGGCATGGGGCCTTCTTGCGCATCGATCAAGAGCACTACACCGTCGACCATGGACAGCGCACGCTCCACCTCGCCGCCGAAGTCCGCGTGGCCCGGGGTGTCGACGATGTTGATGTGGGTGTCCTGCCAACGCACGGCGCAGTTCTTGGCCAGGATGGTGATGCCCCGCTCTTTTTCAATCGCGTTGGAGTCCATCACGCATTCGCCCACCTTTTCGTGGTCTGCGAAGGTGCCGCTTTGGCGCAGCAGTTGGTCCACCAGGGTGGTTTTGCCATGGTCCACGTGGGCGATGATGGCGATGTTGCGGATTTGCTTGCTCATGGGGCAACTCTCAGGACGGCTATCGGTAGGGGTGATGGGGTGGAGGGCACTCAGGCCACGGGCGCACGCGCAGTGGCTTGCACCAACATGGCGGCGATTTCCGGCGGACTCAACAGACGGTCGGCGATCAACTCGCCGGCCTTGACGTGGCCGCTGCCCAAAAAGGCTCGCGGCCGCACGCCGTAAACACGAACTTGCGCCATGTCTGGCGCAGCCACACGACGGCGCATGCCCGACAAAAAGCGCCCGGCCTCCTCGTCAGGCAGCTCAACGCTGGGCCATTCGGCCAGCAGCGCATCGGGGCTGGCGAGCAAACCCAAACGGGCCTCCTCGTCCAAGGCTTCAATCTGCGCCAGCGTCACGGCTTGCTCCAGCTTCACGGGCCCGCTGGCTGTGCGGCGCAGACCCGCAAGGTGCGCGCCACAGCCCAGGCGCTGGCCAATGTCTTCGGCCAGGGTGCGCACATAAGTGCCTTTGGAGCACTGCACTTGCAGCTGCAGCTGCGCCAGCTCGGCGTCCCAGCCCATCACAGTGAGGCTGCGGATATGCACCTGCCGCGGCGTGCGCTCCACCGTCACGCCCTGGCGCGCGAGTTCATACAAAGCCCGGCCCTGGTGTTTGAGGGCCGAGTACATGGGCGGCAGCTGGGAGATCGGGCCCACAAAGGCCGCGCACGCAGCTTCGATGGCGGGCAGATCGGCCGTCACGGGACAGCGCTGCAGCACCTCGCCTTCGCCGTCAGCCGTGGTGGTGGTGACACCCAGCTGGATGGTCGCCAAATAGCCCTTGTCAGCCTCCAGGCTGACTTGGCTGAACTTGGTGGCCGCACCAAAGGTCAGCGGCAAAAGGCCCGTGGCCAAGGGGTCCAGCGTGCCCGTGTGGCCCGCTTTCTCAGCACGGAACAGGCGCTTGACCTTTTGCAATGCATCGTTGCTGGACAAACCCAGAGGCTTGTCCAGCAGCAGCACGCCATGCACGGCACGGCGCACGATGCGGGGACGGGGGGAAACAACAGCGTTGGAACTCATGATCGATCGCTCACCCCCTAAAGCCCCGACACCGAGGCTTGCAGCAAGGTGCTCAAGAAAACTCAGTCTTGGCGCGTTTCCTCGTCGTCGCGCGCCTGTGTGGAATTGGCCTGGTTGATCAGCGCATTGAGCTCAGCGGCGCGCTCAATGCTGCGATCAAAGTGGAAATGCAAACTCGGCACGGTGTGGATGTGCAAGCGCTTGAACAAGCCGTTGCGCAGGAAACCTGCAGCCTCATTCAAAGCCGCCTGGGTGGCTGCGGGGTCGCCCACCAGCAGCGAGAAAAACACCTTGGCATGGGCGTAGTCGGGCGTGACCTCCACCGCGTGCACCGTGACCATGCCCACGCGTGGGTCTTTCAGATCACGAATCAGCTCGGCCAGATCGCGCTGGATTTGGTCCGCCACGCGCAGACCGCGGTTGGGTATAGATCGCTTGTGTCGCATGGCAAATACCTCAAACAACAAAGCCCGGCGGTCTCCCGCCGGGCGTAGGCTGACAGCTGAATGTGTCAGAGCGTGCGGGCCACTTCCTTGATTTCAAAGAACTCAAGTTGGTCGCCTTCAGCAATGTCGCTGTAGTTGCGCAACTTGATACCGCACTCGAAGCCTTCCTTGACTTCCTTGACGTCGTCCTTCTCGCGGCGCACCGACTCCACCTCGCCGGTGTAGATGACGATGTTGTCGCGCAGCAGGCGGAACTTGGCGTTGCGGCGCACCAGACCGGAGGTGACCATGGAGCCCGCGACCGTACCGATCTTGGACGCCACGAACACGACGCGAATCTCGGCCGTACCCAGCGCTTCTTCCTTCTGCTCGGGGGCCAGCATGCCGCCCATGGCTGCCTTCACCTCATCCACAGCGGCGTAGATGATGTTGTAGTAGCGCAGATCCACACCATTGTGCTCAGCCAACTTGCGCGCACCAGCGTCGGCACGCGTGTTGAAGCCAATGATGATGGCCTTGGAGGCAATCGCCAGGTTGACGTCGCTCTCGCTGATACCGCCCACCGCCGCGTGCACGATCTGCACCTTGACCTCGTCGGTCGAGAGCTTGAGCAGCGACGTTGCCAGCGCTTCTTGGGAGCCCTGCACATCGGCCTTGATGATCAGCGGCAGGGTCTGCACGTCGCCAGCGCCCATGTTCTCGAACATGTTCTCCAGCTTGGCAGCTTGCTGCTTGGCCAGCTTGACGTCGCGGTACTTGCCTTGGCGGAAGGTGGCCACTTCACGGGCGCGACGCTCGTCGGACAGCACCATGAATTCGTCACCGGCCTGCGGCACATCCGACAAACCTTGGATTTCCACCGGAATGGACGGGCCAGCTTCCGAGGTCGGCTTGCCGTCTTCGTCCAGCATGGCGCGCACACGGCCGTAGGTCGAGCCTGCCAGCACCACGTCGCCACGCTTGAGCGTGCCGGACTGCACCAGCACCGTGGCCACAGGGCCGCGGCCCTTGTCCAGCTGGGCTTCGATCACCAGGCCCTTGGCCAGCGACGTCACAGGCGCCTTGAGCTCCAGCACTTCGGCTTGCAGCAGCACTTGTTCCAGCAACTCGTCAATGCCTTGACCGGTCTTGGAAGACACACCCACGAAGGGTGAATCACCACCGAACTCCTCGGGCACGACTTGCTCGGCCACCAGCTCGCTCTTGACGCGGTCCAGGTTGGCATCGGGCTTGTCGATCTTGGTCACTGCCACCACGATGGGCACACCGGCCGCCTTGGCGTGGTGAATGGCTTCGCGGGTCTGAGGCATCACGCCGTCATCGGCCGCGCACACCAGAATCACGATGTCGGTGGCCTTGGCACCGCGGGCACGCATGGCGGTGAACGCCTCGTGGCCAGGGGTGTCAAGGAAGCTGATCATGCCGCGCGGCGTCTCGACGTGGTAGGCGCCGATGTGCTGCGTGATGCCGCCAGCTTCGCCAGCGGCCACACGGCTGCGACGGATGTAGTCCAGCAGCGAGGTCTTGCCGTGGTCGACGTGACCCATGACAGTGACCACCGGAGCACGGGCCAGCACCTCGTGCTGCGACTCCGCCGCTGCGCCCTCTTCTTCCAGGAAGGCATCGGGGTCGTCCAGCTTGGCCGGGAAGGCCTTGTGGCCCATTTCCTCGACCAAGATCATGGCCGTTTCTTGGTCCAGCTGCTGGTTGATGGTGACCATCTGGCCCAGCTTCATCAATTGCTTGATGACCTCAGAAGCCTTGACGGACATCTTGTGCGCCAGGTCCGCCACGGAAATGGTTTCCGGGACGTGAACCTCTTGCACCATCGGCTCGCTAGGCGCCACGAAGTTGGAGGGCATGGCACCGCGGTCATTGCGGTCACCACGGCGTCCGCCCGAGCGGCCACCCGGCGCCTTCCAGCCACCGCTGCGTGCAGCACCGGCTGGGGGCGCATCGGTGCGGCCCTTGACGGCGCCGCGCTTCTTGCTGTCGTCGGCCCAGCTGGAAGACAGCTTCTCGCTCTTGACGGACTTCTTGTCGCCAGGCTTGGCCGCACCTGCTGCAGCCGGTGCTGCAGCGCCGGGCGTGCCAGGCTTTTTGTGAATGGTGCCCTTGATTTCCTTGGCCGGCTCGGCCTTGGGCTCTTCCTTCTTCGCCACCAGCACCTTCTTGGGTGCATTCATCATGGCGCGGATGGCCGCAGCCTCGGCTTCAGCGGCCTTGCGGCGACGCTCCAGCTCGGACTGGCGGGCTTTTTCGTCAGCGCTGGCGTCCACGGCCTTGACCACGCGCAGCACGGGCTTGGGCGCTTCGGCGGCAGGGGCTGCAGCCACTGGGGCTGCCGCTGCAGGCGCGGGAGCAGGTGCAGCCGCCGCTGGTGCGGGCGCTGCGGGTTTGGCTTGCGCCGCCTTGGCGGCTTTGCGAGCTTCTTCCTCAGCCTTGGCACGAGCCTGAGCTTCAGCGGCCAAGCGGGCTTCTTCAGCTTCGCGGGCCAGACGCTCTTCCTCGCGGCGCTTTTCTTCAGCTTCGCGGGCACGGCGTTCGGCTTCCTCGCGCTCACGCACACGCTGGGCGAGTTCTTCCTCTTGCTGGCGCAGGGCTTCGGCCTGGGCGCTGGCTTCTTCTTCGCGGCGCTTGAGTTCAGCCTCTTCCGCAGCCTGTGCGGCGGCTTCGTCAACGCCGTCTTCGCGTTTGACAAACACGCGTTTTTTCTTGACTTCGACCTGGATGGTGCGGGCTTTGCCCGACGCATCGGCTTGCTTGATCTCGCTGGTGGTCTTGCGCGTCAGCGTGATTTTCTTGCGTTCGGCACTGGATGTGCCATGCGCTTGGCGCAGGTAGTCCAACAGGCGTTCCTTGTCGTTCTCGTTCAGGGTGTCCTCGGCAGATGCCTTCTTGACGCCCGCGGCATGCAGCTGCTCCAGCAGCGTGCTGGCAGGCCTGTTGAGCTCTGCAGCAAACTGGGCAACGGTGGTCACGGCCATTGTGAAATCCTTCAGCTTTATTCGTCGGCGATGCTGTGATCTGGTTCTTGAGGGGGTGGCGCGAGGTTTAAGCGTTGAACCAGTGCTCGCGTGCCTTCAGAATCAAAGCACGTGCTGCCGCCTCGTCCAACCCCGCAATCTCAATGAGCTCGTCGACAGCCAGATCAGCCAAGTCGTCGCGGGTATGGATATCACCTTCAGCCAGCTTGCCCAGCAAGTCTGGCGTCATTCCTTCCATGTCGCGCAGGTCTTGCGACACTTCTTCCACCTTTTCTTCGCGGGCGATTTCCATGGTCAGCAGCGCATCCTTGGCACGGTTGCGCAGCTCAGCCACGGTATCTTCGTCGAAGGCTTCAATTTCCAGCATTTCCTGCATGGGCACATAGGCCACTTCTTCCAGGCTGGTGAAACCTTCGCCGATGAGGATGTCAGCGACTTCCTCGTCCACGTCAAGCTTCTCGATAAAGAGCTTGCGCACGGACTCGCTTTCTTGGGCCTGCTTGGCGGCCGATTCCTCGGCCGTCATGATGTTGATTTTCCAGCCCGTCAGCTCGGACGCCAAGCGTACGTTCTGACCGCCACGCCCGATGGCGATGGCCAAATTCTCTTCGTCCACCACCACATCCATGGCGTGGCGTTCTTCTTCCACCACGATGGACTGCACATTGGCCGGAGCCAGTGCGCCGATGACGAACTGTGCGGGGTCCTCAGACCACAGCACGATGTCCACGCGCTCGCCTGCGAGCTCGTTGGTCACGCCGTTGACACGCGAACCACGCACACCCACGCAGGTGCCGATGGGGTCCACGCGCTTGTCGTGCGAGAGCACGGCAATCTTGGCGCGGCTGCCCGGGTCACGCGCACAGCTCTTGATCTCGAGCAGGCCTTGTTCGATTTCCGGCACTTCCTGTGCGAACAGCTCTTTCATGAACTCGGGCGAGGAGCGCGAGAGCATGATTTGCGGGCCACGTTGGGTGGGGTCCACGCCCAGGATGACAGCGCGCACGCGGTCGCCGCTGCGCAGGTTTTCCTTGGGGATCATCTCGTTGCGACGCAGGCGCGCTTCGATGCGGCCGGACTCAGCAATGATGTCGCCCTTGTCCAGGCGCTTGACCGTACCCAGGAAGATGCGCTCGCCGCGCGACATGAAGTCGTTGAGCAACTGCTCGCGCTCGGCATCGCGAATCTTTTGCAGGATCACCTGCTTGGCAGCTTGCGCGCCAATGCGGCCGATGGGCACGGACTCGATGCCTTCTTCGATGTGGTCATCCACTTCGATGTCGGCAATCTGTTCCTGCGCTTCGAACAGCAGAATTTCGGAGTCGGGGTTTTGCAGACCCGCCTCGTTGGGCACCACGTGCCAACGACGGAAAGTCTCGTACTCGCCGGTATCGCGGTCGATGGCCACGCGAATATCCACTTCACCCTGATAGAGCTTTTTGGTTGCCGAGGCCAGCGCTGCTTCAACAGCACCAAACACCACGTCGCGCTCTACGCTTTTCTCACGCGAGATAGCTTCCACCAGCAACAACAGTTCGCGATTCATTGCTCGAGACCTCCATCAACCTTGTCATTCGCTGCTTTGGCAGGCAGCTCTTGGTCCTGCCGGGACTTGGCATTGCTCTTTTTCTTCGAGACTTTCGAAGACTTGGCCGCCTTGTCCTTGTTCTTGGCAGCAGCCTTGTCGGCCGCTCCACGCTTGAAATCGATCACGGGCACGAGCTTGGCGCTGCGCACCTCGTCGAGCTGGAAGTCCAGCGCTTGGTCTTGCTTGCCGTCGTTGAACGTCAGCCGCCAAGCACTTGCTGCCCCAGCCTCAGGCGCTGCTGCAGCCTCACCCTCTGCCGAGGGTTGAGCGCCAAGCACGCCTTTGTATTTTTTACGGCCCAAAAACGCTTCACGCAGCGTGACTTCGATTTCGAAGCCACAAAACCTGGCGTAATCACCGGCGTGATTGAGCGGCCGATCCAGGCCCGGCGTGGAAACTTCCAGGCGCTCGTAATCGCAGGCCTCAACTTCCAGCACGTACTGGAGTTGGCGCGTCACGCGCTCACAGTCTTCGACATTGACTGGAGCCGACAAATCAGGCTCCGCCACCCAGGGCTTGTCAATAAACACGCGCAGCAAGCCGCCGGCGCTGCGCTCGCAGCCCACCAGCTCATAACCCAGACCTGTGACGGTCTTTTCAACCACGGCTTGCCAATTCATTCGTACGCTTTGTCGTCCAACCTGTGTCGCCGCGGGCCCTCTTAAGAAACCCCAGCAAACTTGTAAATGCAAAAAAAATGGGCTGGATGAATCCGCCCACGTTCACTTTTTTAGCGAAGTCGGCATTCTATCGTGCAAATCAGGCCCGGGCAAGACAAGCCATGCACACAGGCCACGGCGTGCGAAAATCTGCGCCACTCTTCTCTATAGAACCGAAATTGCTGGAGTACACATGGGTTTTCTTGCTGGAAAGCGTTTGCTGATCACGGGCGTTCTGTCCAACCGTTCCATCTCCTACGGCATTGCCAAGGCCTGCCACGCTCAGGGCGCCGAGCTGGCCTTCAGCTATGTGGGTGAGCGCTTCAAAGAGCGCATCACCGAGTTCGCGGCGGAGTTCAATTCCACGCTGGTGTTTGATTGCGACGTTGGCAGCGACGAGCAAATCGAGCGCATGTTTGCGGAGCTGGGCGAGCACTGGCCGGAGTTCGACGGCTTTGTGCACTCCATCGGCTTTGCGCCGCGTGAAGCCATTGCCGGGCAGTTCCTGGACGGCCTGACGCGCGAGAACTTCCGCATCGCCCACGACATTTCGGCCTACAGCTTCCCCGCCATGGCCAAGGCTGCCGTGAGCCGCCTGCGCCCGGGTGCCTCGCTGCTGACGCTGTCCTACCTGGGTGCGGACCGCTTTGTACCCAACTACAACACCATGGGCTTGGCCAAGGCTTCGTTGGAAGCCAGCGTGCGCTATCTGGCCTATGACCTGGGTGCCAAGGGTATGCGCGTCAACGGCATTTCTGCGGGCCCCATCAAGACACTGGCCGCCTCGGGCATCAAGGACTTTGGCAAGCTGCTCAAGCGCTTTGCCGACAACTCGCCCATCCGCCGCAACGTCACCATCGAAGACGTGGGCAATACCGCTGCCTTCTTGTTCTCAGACCTGGCCAGCGGCATCAGCTCGGAAATCATCTACGTCGACGGCGGCTTCAGCCACGTGGCCCTGGCCGATTTGGCCGACTCCTGATCCCTGCCGCCTCCGGCCCGCCCCTGGCTCTCCCCCTTTGCACGCGCATTCATGTCTGAACAAAACTCCAAAGTGACCGACGCTGCTGCTGACGCCCTCAAGCCCAATAACTTTTTGCGCACCATCATCGAGCGCGACTTGGAGCAAGGCCTGGGTGGCGAACGCCGCTGGGCGGGCCAGCCCGGCGATGCAGCGGCCCATGCCGCCGCACCGCTGGACGCGGCCAAAATCCGCACCCGCTTTCCGCCCGAGCCCAACGGCTATTTGCACATCGGCCACGCCAAGAGCATTTGCCTGAACTTCGGACTGGCGCGCGACTACGGCGGCGAGTGCCACCTGCGCTTTGACGACACCAATCCGGAAAAAGAAGAGCAGGAATATGTGGACGCCATCAAGGAGATGGTGGCGTGGCTGGGCTGGCGCTGGGACGTCAAACAAGACCACAGCACGGGCAGCAACCTCTACTACGCCAGCAACTACTTCGACTTCATGTACCGCGCGGCCGAGTACCTGATCGAAGCCGGCCTGGCCTATGTGGACGAGCAAACGCCCGAGGACATGCGCGCCAACCGCGGCGACTTCACCACGCCGGGCACGAACAGCCCGTTTCGTGATCGCACGCCGGCCGAAAACTTGGCGCGCTTTCGCGAGATGCGCGACGGCACCCACGCTGACGGCGCCATGGTGTTGCGGGCCAAGATCGACATGGCCAGCCCCAACATCAATATGCGCGACCCGGCGCTCTACCGCATCCGCCGCGCCCACCACCACAACACCGGCGACAAGTGGTGCATCTACCCGATGTACACCTACGCCCACCCGATTGAAGACGCGCTGGAGCGCATCACGCACTCCATCTGCACGCTGGAATTTGAAGACCAGCGCCCCTTCTACGACTGGCTGCTGGCGCGCCTGGCCGAAGGCGGTTTGCTCGCGCAACCGCTGCCGCACCAATACGAGTTCGGCCGCTTGAACCTCAGCTATGTGGTGACCAGCAAGCGCAAGCTGCGCCAACTGGTGGAAGAAGGCCATGTGCAGAGCTGGGACGACCCCCGCATGCCCACCCTGGTGGGCATGCGCCGACGCGGCTACACGCCGCAGAGCATTCGTGCCATGGTGGAGTCCACCGGCGTGACCAAGCAAAACGCCTGGATCGACTACTCGGTGCTGGACGGCTGCCTGCGCGCCGATCTGGAGGGGCAGGCCCCGCGCGCCATGGCCGTGATTGAGCCCCTCAAGCTCAAGCTCACCAACTACGCCGAGGTCTTTGGCAGCCTGGAGCACCGCGACCCCTGCAGCGCCCCAGCCCACCCGCACCACGCCGAGCTGGGCCAACGCAGCTTCTCCTTCGGGCCCGAGCTGTGGATTGAGCGCGAGGACTTTCTGGAAGTGCCCGTCAAGGGCTATCAGCGCCTCTTCCCCGGCAACAAGGTGCGGCTCAAAGCCGGCCATGTGGTGGAGTGCACGGGCTGCGAGAAAAACGAGGCCGGTGCGATCACCGCCGTGCTGGCCACCGTGGTGCCCGACACCAAGAGCGGCACGCCGGGGGCGGACGCCATCAAGGTCAAGGGCGTGATCACCTGGGTGGCCGCGCACGAAGCCGTGCCCGTGGAGTTCCGCCTCTACGACCGCCTCTTCACCGTGCCCCAACCCGGCGCGGGCGAGGCCGATTTCCTCACCGAAATCAACCCCCAGTCCCTGCGCATCACGCAAGGCTTTGTGGAGCCCTCGCTCAAGAGTGTCAGCCCTGAGGCGCGCTTCCAGTTCGAGCGCCACGGCTACTTCGTGGCCGACCGCGTGGACCACCGCGCCGAAGCGCCGGTGTTCAACAAAATCACCGGGCTGCGCGACGGCTGGGGCAAGTAAGCCGCACGCCGCACCATGGCCCGCACCGAGCCCACCGACAAAGGCCGTGAACAGCAGCGTCGGCTGCAGATGGCCGACATCGCCCGCCTGGCGGGGGTGTCGGTGTCCACGGTCTCGCGGGCGCTCAGCGGCAGCAGCCTGGTCAATGAGCAGACGCGCCAGCGCGTGGCCGAACTGGCGCGCTCACTGAACTACGCGGTCAACCTGGGCGCGCAAAACCTGCGCCTGCAGAAGAACCGCACGGTGGCCGTGGTCGTGCCTTACGAGGCGGGTTCGCGCCAACACATCTCGGACCCCTTCTTCCTGTCCATCGTGGGCGCCATCGCCGATGCGCTGACCGATCTGGGCATGGACATGCTGCTCTCGCGCGTGGACGCCGAGCACCTCGGGCAAGCCGCGCAGGTGCTGGACAGCGGCAAGGCCTCGGGCCTGCTGGTGATTGGCCAATGGCGGCACCACGACCAACTCAACGCCCTGGCCGCGCGCCGCCTGCCGGTGGTGGTGTGGGGCGCGCAACTGCCCCAGCAGCTCTACTGCAGTGTGGGCGGGGACAACCGCCTGGGCGGACGCCTGGCCGCACAACACCTGCTGCAACTGGGGCGGCGCCAGATTGCATTTTTGGGCGATGCGGCCCTGCCCGAAGTGCTGCACCGGCGCGACGGCTACTGGGAAGCCCTGCGTGAAGCTGGCCTGCAGCCAGCGCCCGAGCTGGAGCTGGCCGCGCCTTTTGAGGTGAGCTTTGCGCAGCAAACCCTCGAGCGCTTTTTGCGCCAGCACCCGCAGATTGACGCCGTGCTGGCCTGCTCCGACCTGCTGGCGCTGCAGGCCATTCAGGTGCTGCGCAGCCTGGGGCGGCGCGTGCCCGAAGACGTGGCCGTGACCGGCTACGACGACATTCCCCTGGCCGCCTACTGCGACCCACCCCTGAGCAGCGTGCACCAACCCGTGGCCGAAGCCGGCGCGGTGCTGGTGCGCACGCTGCTGCAGCTCATGGACGGCCACAGCGTCGTCCCGCAAACCCTGCCCGTTCACCTGGTGCTGCGCGCCAGCGCGCCCGCAGGCTAATGCCCCCGTCTGTCAAAGCCGCTGCGGCGGCTTCGTGCGTGGGATTGCAAACATTTGCAATCAAGATCTGACCCAGGCCAGATCACTGTCAATTTTTGCCGACAAAATGCGGTGGCATTGGTGCAAACCCGGCTTTGCAATCGTTTGCATACAAGACGATCGAGGTGCAGAATTCGGCCATGCGCACAGTCAGGTGCGTATGAAGCAGTTTCGGGACACCCACTTTGCTCTGCCGCACCGGCGCCAAGCCCGGCACCACGGCAGCACCGAACCACCGCCGCTGGAGACAAGACCATGCAACTTCGCCCCTCCCCGCTGATGCTCGCTTTGGCTGTGGCCTTCGCGCCTGCACTGGGCCATGCCCAATCCACCGACAGCACCGACACCAAGGCCAGCAGCGCCGACAGCCTCAAGCTGGACCAAGTCTTGGTCACGGGCAGCTCCACCAAGACCACGCGCATGAAGCAGAGCTTGTCGGTGAGCACGCTCGACAGCGAGCAAATCAGCCGCAGCGGCGCCACCAGCGCGGCTGAGCTGTTGCGCAGCATCCCCGGCGTGCGCTCGGAATCCTCCGGTGGCGAGGGCAATGCCAACATCACGCTGCGCGGCGTGCCGCTGTCCGCTGGCGGCTCGCGCTACGTGCAGCTGCAAGAAGACGGCCTGCCCATCTTGCTGTTTGGCGACATTGCCTTTGGCACGGCCGACCAGTTCCTGCGCGCTGACGCCAGCGTGCAGCGCCTGGAAGTGGTGCGCGGCGGCTCGGCCTCCACCATGGCGAGCAACTCCCCCGGCGGGGTGGTGAACTTCATCAGCCGCACGGGCCAAGAACCCGGGGGCTCCGTGGCCCTGAGCGCTGGGCTGGACAAGCGCCTGTGGCGCGCCGACCTGGCCTATGGCGGCAAGCTCGGCACGGGCACCAGCTTTTTCATTGGCGGCTTTGGCCGCAGCGGCGAAGGCGGCCGCCCCACAGGCCTGACGCTGGAGAGCGGCGGCCAGATCAAAGCCAACCTCACCCAGAAATTCAATGGCGGCTATGTGCGCGTGAGCCTCAAGGCCCTGGACGACACCACGCCCTCCTTCATGCCTGTGCCCGTGCGCGTCAGCCAAGGGCAGATCCAAACCCTGCCCGGCGTGGACCCGCGCAGCGCCTTCTTCATCAAGAACAACTTCGGCAGCGACCCCTTCTTTGCCCGCGACGGCAGCACCCAAGCCACCAACCCGCGCGATGGCCTGCATGTGCGCAGCACCGCCATTGGCCTGGAAGGCGCCTACCAGATCAACGACAGCCTCAGCATCGAAGACCGCTTGCGCAAGGCCAGCAACAGCGGCCGCTTCATGGCGCTGTTCCCTGCGGACAACGGCAAGAACGGCAGCCAGTCCTACTTCACCGGCACGCTGTTCAACACCTCGCTCGACAGCCTGGACAACCTCTTCAACGACCTCAAGCTCACACAGCGCCTCAAGCTCGGCGACGGCCAGGCGCAGCTCGTGGGCGGGCTGTTCTACGGCAAGCAAACCGTGGCTCAAACCTGGTTCTGGAATCAATACAACCTCAGCTTTGCCAACGGCCAGCTGCTGGACGCGGCCGGCCAAGCCAGCCAAGCGCCCATCGCCAGAGGCTGGACCACCTGGGGTGGCTGCTGCACGCGCAGCTTCGATGTGGACTACACCCAGACCTCGCCCTACGCCGCGGCCACCTGGGAGTCGGGCCCGCTGAACCTGGATCTGAGTGTGCGGCGCGACCACCAAAGCGCCAGCGGCGCCACGCTGTCGGGCGACAACACCGCCCAGAAATGGGACCCCGCCAGCCGCAAGGTGGTGGACTACAGCGTCAGCCACACCTCCTACTCGGTGGGCGTGAACTACGCCTTGAACAAAAACCTGGCCCTGTTCGGACGCCACAGCAACGGCGTGGCCTTCAGCGCCGACCGGCTGCTCTACGGCAACCCCTTGGATGGCAGCGTGCCCATTGCCGTCAACGAAATCGACCAGACCGAGCTGGGCCTGAAGTGGCGCGACGCCAAAGGCCTGAGCCTTTTTGGCACGCTCTTTGCCGCCCGCACGCGTGAGAGCAATTACGAAGTCACCAGCCGCCAGTTCACCGCCAACAGCTACCGCGCACAGGGCTTGGAACTTGAAGCGGCCTACGCTGCCGGCCCCTGGCGCCTGGCCGGTGGGGCCACGCTCACGCATGCACGCATCAGCGCAGCCAACGACGCCACCTTGGTGGACAAACAGCCGCGCCGCCAAGCCAAGTTCACCTGGCAACTCTCGCCCAGCTACAGCTGGGGCGATGTGGAGCTGGGGCTGGGCCTGATCGGCTCGGGCAAGTCCTATGGTGACGATGCCAACACCATCACCATGAAGGGCTACACGGTGGTCAATGCATTCGCCAACTACCAGATCAACGACAAGACCCAGCTCTCGATCTCGGCCAACAACGCCTTCAATGCGCTGGCCTACACCGAGATTGAAGGCGACGGCCATGCCGCGCGCGCGCTCAACGGCCGCACGCTGCGCCTGGGTCTGAAGTACGAGTTCTGAGCCCCACCGTGACCACCCCAGCGTGCCCCGCCCCGCAGCCCCCAGCCGTCTTGCTGGTGGGCGAGGCCTTGGTGGACGAGTTCGCCGAGGGCCCGGTGGCAGGCGGTGCGCCGCTGAACGTGGCGCGCTCGCTCAAGGCCCTGGGCCTTGAGGCCGTGCTGGCTTCGCGCCTCAACCCCGCCGATGCCGCTGGGCAAAACGTGCTGCGCAGCATGCGCCACTTCAGCCTGGCCGAGCACGGTTTGCAGCATGACGACACCCACCCCACCGGGCGGGTCAGCGTGTGGGAAGACGGCCAGGGCAGCCACCGCTTTGAGATCCAGCCCAACAGCGCCTGGGACCACCTCGAGGCCGCACCGCTGCTGGCGCTGGCCCAGACCACGGCGCCCGCGCTGCTGTACTTTGGCAGCCTGGCACAGCGCAGCAAGGGTTCACGCCAGGCCATGGGCGAGCTGCTGGCCCACGCCAGCGCCTCGGGCTGCACCCGCTATCTGGACCTGAACCTGCGTGCCGGTGCCAGCAATGCCGAGCTCACCCAGCACTGCCTGCGCCACGCCAGCTGGCTCAAGGTCAACGACGAAGAACTGGCGCAGCTGCTGCGCTGGTTTGCGCCGGACTTTGCCCAAGACCTGCCGCTGCAGGGCCAGGCCCAGGCGCTGCAGCCCGCAGTGGCTGCGCTGCTGCGGCACTTTGCGCTGGAGCGCCTGGTGCTGACGCGCGGTGCGCTGGGCTACGCGGCCTTCGACGCGCAGGCGCAGCTCATCGCCGCAGGCCCCGCAGCCCCCCTGCCCACCCTGGTGGACACCGTGGGCGCGGGCGACGCTTTCAGTGCCATGCTGCTGGCGGCGCTGCTGCGCGGCCACAGCTGGCCGCGCGCCCTGGCCCTGGCCAATGGCATGGCTGCGGCCCTGTGCGGCCAGCGCGGCCCTGTGCCTGCGCACCTGGGCTTCTACACCCCCTGGGCTGCAGCCCTGGAGCAGACATGAACACCAGCGTCAAACCCAGGCTCAGCCTGATGCAGATCGTGAACATGAACGTCGGCTTTCTCGGCATTCAGTTCAGCTTCGGGCTGCAGCAAAGCAATATGAGCCCCATCTACCAGTACCTGGGCGCGAACGAGGCCAGCCTGCCGCTGCTGTGGTTGGCCGGGCCCGTCACGGGCTTGCTGGTGCAGCCGCTGGTGGGCGCGTTCAGCGACCGCACCGTCACGCGCTGGGGTCGGCGCACGCCCTACTTCATGATCGGCGCGCTCCTGTGCAGCCTGGGCCTGCTGCTCATGCCCATGAGCCCCACGCTATGGTTTGCTGCCGCGCTGCTGTGGATGCTGGACGCGGCCAACAACGTCACCATGGAGCCCTACCGCGCGTATGTGAGCGACCGGCTCGATGAAGCCCAGCACGCGCAGGGCTTTTTGACGCAAAGCGCCTTCACCGGGCTGGCGCAGACGCTGGCCTACCTCACCCCCTCCATCATGGTGTGGCTGGGCATGAACCGCGATGCCGTGGCGCACAACAACATCCCGCTGACAACCGTGACCGCCTTTGGCGTGGGCGCCTTGCTGTCCTTCAGCACGGTGTGGTGGTCCATACGCCGCGTGCCCGAGCTGCCGCTGCCGCCCGCGCAAGCACAGGCCCTGGCACGCCAACCCAAAGGCCTCAAGGCCGCGCTGCTGGAGATTGCCTCGGCCCTGCGCGAAATGCCTCAGACCATGCGCCAGCTCTGGTGGATGAAGCTGTTCCAGTGGTACGCCATGATGTGCTACTGGATCTACATCGTGCCCTGCCTGGCGCAAACCCTCTTCAACACGCACGACCCCCAGTCCGCTGGCTTTCGCGAGGCCGGGCTGCTGAATGGGCAGATTGGCGGCTTCTACAACTTTGTGGCCTTTGTGGGTGCGCTGGCGCTGCTGCCGCTGACGCGCCGCTTTGGCCCGCGCCTGGTGCACGCGGCCTGCCTGGCGCTGGCCGGTGTGTCGCTGTGGTGGCTGCCCGCTATTCAAGACCGCGCCCTGCTCTTCGTGCCCATGCTGGGCCTGGGCCTGGCCTGGGGCAGCATCATGGGCAACCCCTATGTGCTGCTGGCCGGCTGCATTCCGCCCGAGCGCGCCGGGGTCTATATGGGCATCTTCAATATGTTCATCGTGATCCCCATGCTGATCCAGATGCTGACGCTGCCGCTGATCTACCGCTCGCTGCTGGGCTCGGACCCCGCGCAGGTGATCCGCCTGGCGGGCGTGCTGCTGCTGCTGGCCGCGGTGGCGGTGCTGCGCGTGCGCAGCCAGCCTCGCGCCACGACCCTCCCCACCGCTCCCGCGCCATGAAAAACGCTGTACAGCTCATCACCTACGTCGACCGCTTCGGTGGTGGCGACCTCAAAGCCCTGCGCCAACGCCTGTGTCAGGGCCAGAACAACCCGCTGCGCCAGGCCTTTGGGGGCGTGCACCTGCTGCCCTTTTTCTACCCCATCGACGGCGCCGACGCGGGCTTTGACCCGATAGACCACACCCAGGTGGACCCGCGCCTGGGCGACTGGCAGGACGTGCACGCGCTGGGGCAGGAGGTGGACTTGATGGCCGATGTCATCGTCAACCACATCTCGGCCGATTCACCGCAGTTCCAGGACTACTCCGAGCACGGCCAGGCCTCGCGCTACGAGGGCATGTTTCTCACGCTGGACGCCGTCTTCCCCGGCGGCGCCAGCGAGCAGCAACTGCTGGCCGTCTACCGCCCGCGCCCTGGCCTGCCGCTGCGCTACACCACGCTGAAAAACGGCAGCAAGCGCATTCTCTGGAGCACCTTCACGCCCCAGCAGCTGGACATCAATGTGCAGCACCCCGAAGGGCAGGCCTACCTCAACGGCATCTTGCAGCGTTTTGCGCAGGCCGGCATTCGCATGATCCGCCTGGACGCGGCGGGCTACGCCATCAAAAAAGCTGGGCAGTCCTGCTTCATGATGCCCGAGACCTTTGACTTCATCACCGACTTCAGCGCCCGCGCCCGCGCCCTGGGCATGGAGGTGCTGGTGGAGATCCACAGCTACTACCAGCGCCAGATCGAAATCGCCCGCCAGGTGGATTGGGTCTACGACTTTGCGCTGCCGCCGCTGGCCCTGCACGCCTTTCACTTCCACACCGCGCAGCCGCTCAAGCGCTGGATTGGCATGCGCCCGCACAACGCGCTGACGGTGCTGGACACGCACGACGGCATTGGCATCATCGACATCGGCGCCGACGCCGCCGACCGCCAGGGCTCACCGGGCCTGGTGCCACCGCAGGAACTCGACGCGCTGGTGGAGCACATCCACAACGCCAGCCAAGGCCAGAGCCGCCTGGCCACGGGCGTGGCCGCCTCCAACCTCGACCTCTACCAAGTCAACTGCACCTTCTTGGACGCCCTGGGCGGCGACGCGCAGCGCTACTTGCTGGCGCGGGCGCTGCAGTTCTTCCTGCCCGGCGTGCCCCAGGTCTATTACGTGGGCCTGCTCGGTGGCAGGAACGACATGGCGCTATTGGCGCAAAGCCAAGTCGGGCGTGACATCAACCGCCACCGCTACAGCCCCGCCGAAATCGACACCGCGCTGGCCACGCCCATGGTGCAGCAGCTGCTGCAACTCATCCGCCTGCGCAACGAGCACCCGGCTTTCAACGGCCAGTTCACGCTGCTGGACAGCCCCGATGAACAGCTGCGGCTGCAGTGGCAAAACGGCCCTCACCAGGCCCGCTTTGATGTGGACTTCGAAAGCCTAGCGCACAGCCTGAGCTTCACCCAGCCCGACGCGCCGCCGCTCAGCCTGCAGTTGGGCGGCTGAGCGCGCGCCCAAGCCCTGCTGCCTGCTCAGTCCCCCTCACCCGCCACCAAATCCGCCAGGCGCCGCACCTTGACTTTGCGGCCTTTGAGCTTGCTGGCGCTGAGGCGCTGCACCACCTCGCGGGCCAGGCTGCGCGTCACCGCGACATAGCTGTGGAAGTCGGTGACGTTGATCTTGCCGACGTCTTTGGCATCAAACCCCGCCTCGCCCGTGAGGGCGCCCAGGATGTCGCCGGGGCGGATTTTGTCTTTGCGCCCGCCCAGGATTTGCAGCGTGTCCATGGCCGGCTGCAGCGCGCCGCCCGCCGTGGGTGTGAGGGTGTCCAGCGGCGCCCACTGAAACTCGCGGCCCATGAGCTGCTCGATGCGGCCTACGCGGCCCATTTCGTCCAGGCTCGCCAGGCTCAGCGCCAGGCCCGTGGCCCCCGCGCGCCCGGTGCGGCCAATGCGGTGCACGTGTTGCTCCACATCGGCTGAGATGTCCACATTGATGACGCACTCCAGCTGCGCGATGTCGAGGCCGCGCGCGGCCACATCCGTGGCCACCAGCACCGAGCAACTGCCGTTGGCGAACTGGATCAGCACCTGGTCGCGCTCGCGCTGCTCCAAGTCACCGTGCAAGGCCAGTGCCACCAGGCCTTGGCCGTTGAGCACATCCACCACATCGCGGCATTGCTGCTTGGTGTTGCAAAACGCCAGCGTGCTGGCCGGGCGGAAATGCGCCAGCGCCAGCGCCACGGCGTGCAGCCGCTCGGTCTCGCTCACCTCGTAGGCAATCTGGCGAATCTGCGCCTGCGCTGCGGCCTGGGCCGTGGCCACCTTGACCTCGCGCGGCTCGCGCAGGAACTGGCGGCTCAGGTTGGCAATGCCCTCGGGGTAGGTGGCCGAGAACAGCAGGGTCTGGCGGTTCTTGGGCGCGCGCTTGACCACGGCGGCGATGTCGTCCACAAAGCCCATGTCCAGCATGCGGTCGGCTTCGTCCAGCACCAGGGTGTTGAGGGCGTCGAGCACCAAGGTGCCACGGTCCAGGTGGTCCAGCAGCCGCCCCGGCGTGCCCACCACGATGTGAGCGCCGTAGGCCAGGCTCTCCACCTGCGGCTTCATGGGCGAGCCGCCGGTCAGCGTCAGCACCTTGATGTTGTCCGCCGCGCGCGCCAGGCGGCGCAGCTCCTGCGTCACCTGATCGGCCAGCTCGCGCGTGGGGCACAGCACCAGCGCCTGCACCTGCTGCCGTGCAGCGTCCAGGCGGTGCAGCAGCGCCAGCGCAAAAGTGGCCGTCTTGCCGCTGCCGGTCTGGGCCTGGGCAATCAGGTCATGGCCCTGCAGCGCCAGGGGCAGCGCTGCGGCTTGGATGGGGGTCATCCGCGTGTAGCCCAGCTGTGAGAGGTTGGCCTGCATGGCCTCAGACAGCGGCAGGCGGGCGAAGGATTGGGCGTCGGGCGTATCAGTCATTACGGGATTATCCCAGTGCCCCTCCCCACCGGGGCGTCTTTTGGCGCGGCGGGGCTGTCCGCACCGTGGCCGCGCCGTGTCCGCGGACAACCCTGCGGGCCCACGCGGTAGCGCTAAGGCCTTGATGGCAAAGGCCAGCGCTCACCACAGCGGGCCTGGCACGGCGCTTGCAAGAGAGACAACACCATGAGTCCTGCACCCGCCATGATCCCCGACACCTCAGGCCAAGACCGCGCACTCCCGCCCGCACTGGCGCGGCGGCAGCGCTGGCGCCGTGTGGCTGGGATCGCGGCATTGCTGGCAGGCCTGGGCCTGGCCTTGTACTGGACCTTGCCATTGCTGCGCGAGGCTGTGGGCGCGCCGCGCTCAGTCAGCCTGCAGCGCCTGAGCCTGGCAGCCGTAGGCTACGGGCCCTTCACGCGCGACATTGCTGGCGACGGCAAGGTGGTGGCCAGCAACAGCCCCACGGTGTATGCCAGCAGCGCGGGCACGGTCATGCTCCAAGTCAAAGCGGGCGACCACGTTCAGCGGGGGCAGGTGCTGGGCCTGATTGACAGCCCTGAGCTGCGCGCGCGCCTGGCGCAGGAACAAAGCCAGGCCGAGGGCCTGCGCACCGAGCTGGCACGGGCGCAAGTGGAAGCGCGCCAGCAGCAGGCCAGCCTGCGCAGCACGCTGGAGAGCGCCGAGGTTGACCTGCAAACCGCGCGCAACGACGTGCAGCGCTACACCCAGGCCTATGAGGCGGGCGCCGTGGCCCGCATGCAGATGGACCGTGCCCACGACGCCCTGAGCAAAGCCAGCATCGCTCAGACCCATGCGCAAGAAGGCCAACAGCTCAAAGCCGAGGCGCTGAAGTTCGAGCTGCAATCGCGCCAGCAAGCTCTGCAGCGCCAGCTGCTGCGCGTGCAGGAGCTGCAGCGCCAGGTGCAGGAGCTGGCGCTGCGCTCACCCGTGCAAGGCCAAGTGGGGCAGCTGCTGGTGGCTGAGCGCGCCAATGTGCCAGCCAATGCGCCCGTGCTCACCGTGGTGGATCTCAGCGCGCTGGAGGTGCAGATGCAGGTGGCCGAGAGCTATGCGCGCGAGCTGCAACCGGGCATGCCCGGTGAGATCAGCGTCAACGGCCAGCTCTGGCGCGGCAAGGTCAGCGCCATCTCGCCCGAAGTCGTCAACGGCGAAGTGGCCGCACGGCTGCGCTTTGACGGGCCCCTGCCGCAGCAGCTGCGTCAAAACCAGCGCCTGGGCGTGCGCGTGTTGCTGGAGCAGCGCGCGCGCGCATTGACGGTGGCGCGCGGCAGCTTTCTTGAAGAGGGCGGCGGCCGCCAAGCCTATGTGGTGCAAGACCGTGTCGCGCTCAAGCGCGCGGTGCGCCTGGGCGCGCAAAGCCTGACACAGATCGAAGTGCTGGAGGGCCTGACTGCGGGCGAGCAGGTGGTGATCTCCGGCAGCCAAGCCTTCAACGGCGCCGAGCGCGTCACCCTCAGTCCCTGATTGGAAAAACCCATGCTGCAAATGAAATCGCTGTGCAAGATCTACCGCACGGCCTTGATCGAAACCCATGCGCTGCGCCACTTCAATCTTGAGGTGCAAGCGGGTGAATTCGTCGCCATCACCGGCCCTTCGGGATCGGGCAAAAGCACTTTCTTGACCATTGCCGGTTTGCTCGAGGCCTTTGAGGACGGGCAGTACTTGCTTGATGGGCAGGACGTCAGCCGCTTGAGCGACGCCCAGCGCTCGCGCCTGCGCAACGAGAAGATTGGCTTCATCTTCCAAGCCTTCAACCTCATCCCTGACCTGAACGTGCTGGACAACATTGAGGTGCCGCTGCGCTACCGAGGCCTGGGCCGCGAGGAGCGCCAGCGCCGTGCCCGCGAGGCCCTGGCGCGCGTGGGCCTGGCTGCGCGCGAACGGCACTACCCAGCGGAACTCTCGGGGGGGCAACAGCAGCGCGTGGCCATTGCCCGCGCCCTGGCCGGCAGCCCGCGCCTGCTGCTGGCCGACGAACCCACCGGCAACCTCGACAGCCATATGGCGCGCAGCGTCATGGACCTGTTGGAGGCCTTGCACCGCGAGGGCGCGACCATCGTCATGGTCACGCACGACCTTGGGCTGGCCGCGCGCGCGCAGCGCCACGTCCACGTGATGGACGGCCAGGCCGTGGACCCGGCCAACAGCCTGCACAGCCACCCGCTGCCCGCCCACGCCTGAGCCCCGCCATGCTTCAACACTACCTGGTCTTGAGCTGGCGCAGCCTGCGCCAGCATCCCGCACTCAGCGCGCTGATCATGCTGACGCTGGCCATCGGCATGGCCGCGTGCATGACCACGCTGACGCTGTTTCAGGCGCTCAGCGGCGACCCCATCCCGCACAAAAGCGCACGCCTGTTCAACGTGCAGCTGGACTCTGGCTCCGCCACCGACTGGCGCAGCGGCCAACCCCCGACCTTGCAGCTCACACGCTTCGACGGCGAGGCCCTGCTGCGCGAGGCGCGGGGCGTTCATCAGGTGCTCATGAGCGGTGGCGGCAGCTACGTGACCCCAACCGAAGCTCCGGCTCAGCCGCCCTTCTATCAACGTACGCGCTACGCCAGCGCAGACTTCTTTGCCATGTTTGAGGCCCCCTTTCTCCACGGCCAGGGTTGGGGGGCTGAACAGGACCAAGCTCAGGCCCGTGTAGCGGTGATTTCCTCAGACCTGAACCAGCGCCTGTTCGGCGGCGCCGACAGCCGTGGCAAAACACTGCGGCTGGGGCAGCACGACTTCACCATCAGCGGCGTGCTGCAGCCCTGGCGCCCCACGCCCCACTACTTTGACCTCACCCTGGGTGCCTACAACCAGCCCGCCGACATCTATATCCCCCTCAGCACCGCACTGGCACTGCGCATGAGCAGCGCAGGCAACATGCACTGCTGGGGGGATGTTGTACCGGACCGCCGCGCCCTCAACGCCCCCTGCGCCTGGCTGCAGTATTGGGTGCAGCTGGACACGCCAGAGCAAGCGCGCGCCTACCGCCAGTACCTGCATGACTACAGCCAGCACCAGCGCGAGGCCGGCCGCTTCGAGCGCCCCAGCAACCCACGCCTGTGGCCGCTGATGCAGTGGCTGCAAGTGCGTGAGGTGGTGCCCGTCGATGTGCGGCTGCAGCTGTGGCTGGCCTTTGGATTTTTGCTGGTGTGCTTGGCCAATGCAGTGGGGCTGCAACTGGCCAAATGCTTGCGCCGCAGCGGCGAGATTGGTGTGCGCCGTGCACTGGGTGCCACGCGCGGACAGGTCTTTGCCCAATTCCTGGTGGAGTCTGCCAGCCTGGGCGTGGCTGGCGGCGTGCTGGGCTTGGTGCTGACATGGTGCGGCCTAGCCTTGGTGCATATGAACCCCGAGCCCTACGCCCAACTGGCACGCATCGACACGCCCATGCTCGCCACCACCTTGGCCCTGTCGTTGCTGGCCAGTCTGCTGGCCGGCGTGCTACCGGCATGGCGCGCCAGCCAGGTGGCCCCCGCCTTGCAACTCAAAACCCAGTGAAGAAGAGCCGCATGGAAATCCGACCCATCCTGAGCAGCTTGCGCCACCACAAAACCGCAGCAGGCCTGATCGTGCTGCAAATCGCACTGACCTGCGCCATTGTGTGCAACGCCTTGTTCCTCATCAGCCAACGCGTGCAGCGCATCGACACCGACAGCGGCATGCAGGAAGACGAGGTGGTGATGCTGGCCATGAGCACCCTTGCACCGCAGCCCGATGCCCAGGCCCAGATGCGCAGCGATCTGGCCGCCCTGCGCCAAATTCCTGGCGTGCGCGCCGCAGCGCTGGCCTCACAAATCCCCTGGGGCATGGGCATGTCGATTTCCACCATCAGCACGCAGCAGGGTGAGACCAACACGCGGACGCAGCAGGCCGCGCACTACATCGCCAGCGAGGGCCTGCTGGCCACGCTGGGCCTGCAGCTGGTGCAGGGGCGCGACTTCAGGCCAGAAGAGTTCATCAGCAGCCAGGCCTTGGATGACGCGCCCAACACGCAAGTGCCAGCCATCATCATCAACCAGGGCCTGGCCAATCTGCTCTTCCCTGGCCAGTCCGCGCTGGGCCAGCAGGTGACGGTCTACAACGGATCCCCTCAGCGCGTGGTGGGTGTGGTGGCCCAATTGCCGACCCCCAGCCCGCGCGCCCGCGACAGCGCGCAAGAACCCGCCATGATCTTGCCCGTATCCCCGCAGGGTGGGGTCTACCTGCTGCGCAGCGACAAGCTGCAACGCGAGGCCGTGTTGCAAGCCGCCCGCAAAGTGCTGCTGGGCAACAGCCCGGGGCTGCCGCGTGCGGTTCGGGAACAAGCCAGCCTGCAAGAGCTGCGTCAAGACTTCTACCGCCAAGACCGCGCCATGGCCTGGCTGCTTGGGGTGGTGTGCCTGGCATTGCTGGGCGTGACGGCCTTTGGCATCGTTGGCCTGGCCAGCTTCTGGGTGCAGCAGCGCAGCCGCATGATTGGCACGCGCCGCGCCCTGGGCGCCACCCGCGCGGACATCCTGCGCTACTTCCAGCTGGAGAACCTGCTGCTCAGCACCCTGGGCATTGCCCTGGGGCTGTGCGGCGCCTTGGGGCTCAGTGCCCTGCTGGTGCAGCACTACGAGCTGCCGCGCCTGCCGTTGGCCTACCTGGGCGTGGCGGCGCTGCTGTTGTGGGCGCTGGGGCAGCTGGCCGTGTGGGCGCCCGCGCGGCGTGCCTCGCAGCTGGCGCCCATGCAGGCCATGCGCGGCCTGGCTTGATCTACAGTGCCCGCCCATGCCTAGCGTATTGATCATTGACGACCACCCCGGCGTGGGCGAAGCCCTCAGCGTGCTGCTGTCGCTGCGCGACATCCACACCCACGTGGCGTTGAGTCCTGCCGAGGGCCTGGCACTGCTGGCTCGCCAGAGCGTGGACTTGGTCATCCAGGACATGAACTTCCACGCCGACACCACCTCAGGCGAGGACGGCACGGCGCTGTTTCACGCCATTCGCGCGCAGCACCCTGACCTGCCGGTGATCCTGCTCACCGCCTGGACCGATCTGGCGCGTGCCGTGGCCCTGGTCAAGGCAGGCGCAGCCGACTACCTGGCCAAGCCCTGGGACGACGCCAAGCTTCTGACCACCGTGGAAAACCTGCTGGAGTTGGCTGACTGCAGCCGCCAGGCGCGGCGCGGCCAGCAGCAACGCCGCCAACGCCTGCAAGCCCTGGCCCAACGCTATGAGCTGCAAGGCTTGGTGTGCGCGTCGGAAGAACTGCTGCGCTGCGTGGAGCTGGCCTGCCAGGTGGCCCGCGCCAGTGCGCCGGTGCTCATCACCGGCCCCAATGGCTGCGGCAAGGAGCGCATTGCCGCCATCGTTCACGCCAACTCCGCGGTGCAGCAAGGGCCTTTTGTGGCCGTCAACTGCGGCGCGCTGCCCGCCGAACTCATAGAGGCCGAACTCTTTGGCTGCGACAGCGGGGCCTACACCGGTGCCACGCGCGCTCGCGAGGGCCGCTTTGAAGCCGCCGACGGCGGCACGCTCTTCCTCGACGAAATCGGCAACCTGCCGCTGGCCGGCCAAGTCAAGCTGCTGCGCGTGCTGGAGACTGGCAGCTTCGAGCGCCTGGGCTCCAGCCGCACGCGTCAAACCAGGGTGCGCGTGCTCAGCGCCACCAACGCCGATCTGCGCGCCCTGGTGCGCGAAGGCCGCTTTCGCGAAGACCTCTACTACCGGCTCAACGTCATCGAGATTGCCCTGCCCGCACTGGCTCAGCGCAGCGACGACATCATTCCCCTGGCCGAGCACTTCCTGGCTCGCTACACCACAGAGCGCCAAGCCGTATTGAGCGACAGCGCCCGCGCCGCGCTGCGCGCCCATGACTGGCCAGGCAATGTGCGCGAGCTCAAAAACGCCATCGAACGCGCCGCCCTGCTGGCGCACGAGGGCAGCATCAGCGCCGAGCTGCTGGCCCTGCCCATGACCAGCGCCAACCTGACCGGACGCGACCTGGACGAACCCAGCCGCGACAGCCTGCTGGCCGCGCTGGAGCAAGCCGGTGGCGTGGTGAGCAAGGCCGCCGCCGCACTGGGCCTGTCGCGCCAGGCGCTCTACCGGCGCATGCAACACCACCAGCTGGAGCGCTGATGCGCACGCCCACACTGCAGCTGCACCTGAGCCTGAGCCACCTGCTCATGGGCGCATGCGCCCTGGGCATGCATGCCGCGCTCACCCTGTGGCCCCTGCCCTGGCTGGAACAAGCCCTGGGCCTGGCGCGCTGGCCCTTCGCTGGCAGCGCAGCCGCGCTGGCCCTCACCCTGCTGCTGCTGTGGCCGCTCTCTGCCCTCATGGCCTGGTGGCACGGCGCACCGCTGGCACGCCTGCTGCGTGCGCTGCAAGGCACGGTGCTGAGATACCGCGACGGCGACTTCAGCAGCACCCTGGCCACCCACACCGCAGGCGCCTGCACCGAACTGCAAGCCCTGTTGCAAGCCCACAACGCCCTGGGCCACACCCTCAGGGAGCAGCGCCAGCAACTGGCCCAGCGCGAACTGCTGCTGGACGCCGTGGTGCAAAACACCCCTGTGGCGCTGCTGCTGCTGGACGCCCAGGACCGCGTGGCCTGGAGCAACCTTGCTGCGCGCCAGCTGCTGGGCCAAGGCCGCGCCTTGCAAGGTCTGGACTTGAACGCCGTGCAGGCCCTGTGCCCGCCCGCCCTGGCCCAAGCCCTGCAAAGCGGCAGCAACGGCCTGTTCTGCACCACCCAAGAGGGCGTGCAAGAGCACTACCACCTCTGGCAACAGCACTTTTTGCTGCTCGGCAGCCCGCATCGGCTCTACCTGCTGCGACGCATGACACGCGAACTCTCGCGCCAAGAAGTGGCCGCCTGGAAGCGCGTGATACGCACCCTCAGCCACGAGCTCAACAACTCCCTGGCGCCCATCTCATCGCTGGCGCACAGTGCCACCGAACTGCTGGCGCGCGGCCAAACCGAACGCACCGCCCAGCTGCTGGCCAGCATCGGGCAGCGCGCCACCCACCTGCACCAGTTCCTGGCCGCCTACGCGCAATTCGCCAAACTCCCCGCCCCGCAAATCCAGGCCGTGCAGTGGCAACCCTGGCTGACCCGTCTGGCTGCCTTGATGCCTTTTGACCTGCAAGGACCAGCTCCCAGCAGCCCCGGCCACTTCGACCCCGCCCAGCTGGAACAAGCCCTCATCAACCTGCTCAAAAACGCCCACGAAGCGGGCAGCCCGCCCGAACAAGTGCAGCTGCGCTTGCAGCAAGATAGCCAGCGCCTGCAGCTGTGCGTAAGTGACCGCGGCTGCGGCATGAACCCCACCGTGCTAGACCAAGCCCTGCTGCCCTTCTACTCCACCAAGCGCAGCGGCACCGGCTTGGGCCTGGCCCTGGCGCGCGAAATCGCCGAAGCCCACGGCGGCCACATCCAACTGCGCCAACGCAGCAACGGCGGCCTGAGCGTCACCATCTCGCTGCCGGCGGGGGGTGTGGCGGCTTAGCGGCAGCGGGTGGTTTTTTTGGGGGTGTCGCTAAGCCTGCTTGAAGCATTGAGCGGGTATGCCTCTACGTTGTTGAGCGGGGCCAACTACAAACTGCCACCCTCAGCTTCGGCCCGCAGGTGCTGGACCCGGCCTGACGCTCAAACAAACCGCTCCGTCTTTCGGGCCAGGTAGAACCATTCCTGACCGGCTTTGAGACCACTGCATAACTCCCCCAATGCGCTGTCGAGCTGAATGGGGTGCAATGGGTGAATGGACAGCTTCTTTCTGATGGGTGCCAAGCCCCTGGTGCAGAACTCGCCAACGATGAAGTTGCACGAGCTGCTGGATTGGGAGGAAATCGCGCACAAGCTTAAGGGGCTGTACAAGCGCGAGGCGACGCACGGTGGCGGGCCTGAGCCCTACGCGGCGCTGGCGATGTTTAAGCTGATGCTGCTGGGCCAGTGGCACGGGCTGTCGGACACGCAGCAGGAGCCCGCTGGGTCAAGAAGGGGCACAGATGCGTTCTTTGGCTACCGCAGCTACAGCGCGGTGGACACGGAGGACGGCTACATCGAACACGTCGAAGTGCACCCGGCCAACCAGGCCGAGGTGAACAAGCTGCCGGGCCTGGTGGACGCGCTCATCGAGCAAGGCATCCAGCCCGAAGGCGTGTTGGCCGACAAGGGCTACGCCAGCGCGGCCAACCGGGCGTACCTGCAAAGCAAAGGCATTGGCGACCTGATCCAGTTCAAGGGCAGCCGAGGCCAGCCGGTGCACCGGCTGCAAACGCAGATGAACAGGGCCATCGCCACGCTGCGCTACAAGGTCGAGCAAGGCTTTGGGACGCTGAAGAGAAGGTTCCACATGAGCCGAGCGCGGTACTTTGAGGTGGCCAAGACACAAGCGCAGATGGCGTGGGCGGCGCTGGGGTTGAATCTGCTCAAGGCGATGAGGAAGCTGCAAGGCGGACGGCTGCAGCCGTGTGCCGGGAGTAGTCCGTCCTGAGGGCCCCCAGGGGCCCGAAAAGGGGCTCAAACCGCGTCAAAGCGGACCCAAAACGCGGGTTTTGTTCCGCAATATGGAATTTGCAGTGAAGGCACCGATTCAGCCATGCAATCGGATGAGTTGTGCAGCAGTCTCGCCATAAAAAGACGGGGTCGTGCGAGATCTAATATTTGGTTGTATTTACATCAAAATTGTGACGAGGAACATATGAAGAGGTTGACAAATGTATTTATCCATTTTTGCGTCATTTTTTCCGCACTGGTATTGACTGCATGCGGAGGAGGAGGCAGCGGCAGCTCTCCGGAGCCGTCGAGTCCTTCAACTTCAACCCCGACGCCATTAGGGCCCCAGTCTCTCAGCACGAATAACAAAGATTTTGTTCAAGGCCAAGCCTTGCAATTCAGTGTCACAGGCATTGGTTCTCAATTGACTTATCAATGGGATTTTGGCGACGGGCAACAGTTCAGCGGCGGCCCCATGGCTACACATACATTCCAAAAGCCTGGCGACTACACCATCAATGTGCTGATCAGAGACGGTGACGGAAAAACCACGAACGCGACACTTCAGCTAACGGTGATGACACCGACACCATATCCACCAGATTACTCAACTTCGAGCAGGTATTCCGTACCACAGCTCAAGAACTCAATTATAAAATTTAACAGGCCCACCAGCACATTTGAATCCGATTACACATATTCCTGGGATTTTGGAGACGGGAACAAGAGCTTGGGGTCGACAGCGCAACACAGCTTCAATTCCAGTGGTGATTTTACAGTGACATTAACGCTTACCGACCGCTACAAACGGACGACCTCCACTTCTCAAAAGCTCAGAATTTCCGACGTTGAATTAATGCCTTTGCTCAGCCCATTGGGTGGCCCAGGCTCACAGAACGCTGGCCTATTATCACGTTTCAGAAGTCCTACTGGGGTGGCTGTGGCCGCAGATGGCGACGTTTTTGTCGCGGACTCAGGCAACAATGTCATTCGCCGCATTGCTCGGAATGGGGAAATTAGCGATTTCGCCGGGACATCTGGATTTCCTGGAGGGCAAGACGGCACCGGCGTAAATTCCAGGTTCAACAGATTGCAGAAAATAGCTTTTGACAGTCAAGGCAACTTGTACGTCATCGACAGAGGCATTGGATTACGAAAAATAACACCGCAGGCTGAGGTCAGCACAATTTTGCGCAATGACTATTCAGCACCAGCGGTAGACGGGCCTGTGGAAACTGCCAATTTGCGCTCACCGCAAGCACTGGCGGTAGACAAGGCAGGGGCAATTTATCTGTCCGACGGTGCGAGCGTGCGCCTACTGAAAGATGGCCGGCTCACCACTGTGGCGGGCAATCAAGACGAAGTAGGGAGGCAAGACGGACCTGCATTGCAAGCGCGCTTCGGCTATATCGCTGGACTGGCACTCGACGCCAATGGTCAACTATTCATCAACGATTACTGTCCGGGGGTGCGTAAGCTCTCCACCGACGGTGTTGTCTCTACCGTAGTCGAATTCGAAAATAGCTTTGGTAACGGTAGATGTATACCTTCGAAGGGAGGCGATGAGACGGGTGACTTGATTGTCAAAGCAGACGGGTCAATATTTTTTACAAAAATGTTAAGAACCGACGTTCAAGTAATCAAACCGGGGGGAGTGACAAGCACATTCAGTGGTCATCCATATAGTTACGGGGCCGTAGATGGACCGTCGTCCATCAACAGATTTGCAGCTCCAAATAGTCTAGCGCTGGATGCTGCAGGTCAACTCCTTGTTACAGATACCAGAAGCCACACCATTCGCCGCCTCAAGGCCGATGGATTCAGCCAGACCATTGGGGGTAGCTCCCCCTTCGACCTAGGCAACTACTATAACGCCCCACTTTACGGTCCAAAAATTTTCCGAACAGGCCAAATGGCCAGGGCCGCAAATGGTGACATCTATTTCGGCAGCTACAATGCCATTTTGGTACTACCCTACGGAAGTACTGATTTGCGTGTTTTCGCAGGCAACCAAGATGAATCAGATCGACGAGATGGTTCATTATCTAACGCACGATTTGAAGGCGTAGATGGCGTAATTTTCGACAGCAAATCCAATCTCTATGTGGCTGACAATAGAACCATTCGCAAAATCACACCCGACGGACAAGTCACGACCATTGTGAGCCCTAGCCCGACCGGCGTGGCGCGTGATGGGCAAGGTATTGGGTCTGATGCATACGCTTGCAAGCGGCTTGCCATTGACGCGGCTGACAATCTCTACGCTGTCTGTGGCTACTCAAGATTGATAAAGGTCAGCCCACAAGGCATGGTCACCACCCTCGTTGGCGCCCCAAAAGATAGCACACAGAAATACGATCTCCATTCACTTGTCATCGGCAAGGATCAAAAAATCTATTTCAGCACAAGCAGTGGCATAGAGATCGTAGACCAAGACGGAAAACGAACACCATGGGTTGGAAATAACCCTACACCGTACACCAACCATGGTGATGGTATTGGCAAAGAAGCCAACATTGGTGGCAGTTTTGAAATGACGGTCGATGGTGATGGAAATATCTGGATACTCGATGTATCCAGCCCGATCAAACGCCTCAGAATAATTGACCAGAATGCCCGAGTTGAAACGCGTTTAGAAATGGCACCATTGCGATTGGAAATAGGGCTTATCAAACAATATTATGAATTTGAATTAAACTTCACAAACCTACTGATCAATCCAGACGGCGTGGTCTACTTCGCTGCAGAAAATGCAATTTGGCGCATGAATAAGTTGCCTCCAGCCCCATGAGCTTCACTGACTCCAGCACCAAGTTTTTGGAACTTGAGAATACAGAAATGCCTCGCATAGCATATTCAGCGGCCACCAACAGACGATGAGCACCGAGCGAATCTGTGCCACATCCTCCGGGCGCATGGGAACCGAGCGCACCACCAACGAGCAAGCCGTCAGCAGAGGCATCAAGACAAGGGCACAAGCCAGTGTGGATTTCAGTTAAGGCATGGTGGGTTCAGTTGAACCGCTCCGTCTCTCGCGCCAGGTAGAACCATTCCTGACCGGCTTTGGCTTGTGGATTGGGGAAAACAATGGCGCCGTCGCAGCTGGCGTGCACGGCTTGGCCGTTGGCACGATGGCCGATGAGTTGGCCGGTGTGTACGCGGTCGAAGCTCACCCAGGGGCGGGCGAAGTGGTCTTGGTCGTGGGCTTTGTCGAACACGGCAAAGAGGCTGAGGCCTTGCATGGATTGCACGGCCGGTGCGGGGCCCTCGATCATGCCCAGGTGGACCAGGGTGTTTTTGATGGCGCGCCAACCCACGTCGGGCGCGGCGGGGTCTTGGTGCTGGCCGCATTCCAGCGTGAGGGCCAGGCCGCCCATGGCACGCATGGCTTCGGTGGTGCCCACGCCGTAGGCTTCGTCCAGGTCGAACTGCGCGCGCTGGGCCTCGGGCAGGATGTCGGCCCAGGCACGGCGCGTGGCCACGCCCTGGGCATAGGTTTGCAGCCAACCGTCAACCGCGTGTTGCACGCCCAGCACTTTGGCCAGGGCCAGCTCGCGTTCAGCCTGGGCAAAGGGCTGCAGGGAGCCGCTGTTGTTGGGGGGGCCCACCATCACAAAGGCTTGGCCGGGGGACTGGAAGCTGTGCAGGTCCAGCAGCACCTCGTGCTGGGCCAGCAGCGGGCACAGCCAGTTGGCCACATGGTCTTCGTACTGCTGAGGCTGGGGGTTGGGGCGCAGGCGGCGGTTGAGATTGCGGTCGGCACCGCGCTGGCCCAGGGCGTAGGCGCGCGGGTTGGTGATGGGCACCAGCGTGAGGCTGCCGCGCAGCAGCTGCAGCTGGCCTTGCTCGAACTCGGCCAGCACGCGGCGTATGGCGGCGGTGCCGCAGACCTCGTTGCCATGCACAGCGCCGGTGACGATGAGGCGAGGCCCGCTGTGCGGGCTGTCCAGACGGATGGATTGAAAGTGCTGCATGCCCGGCAGTGTGCCAGCGGCGGCGGGCGATGCCGCCGCGGCTCACTCAGCGCAGCGTGTAGCGCAGGCGCAGCGTGAAGGCTCGCCCGCGTGGGTCGGCCACACGCGGGTCCCAGGAGCTGCCCGCGCCCAGATCGGCGTCGTAATAGGCGCTGAAGGGTGGGTCTTGGTTGAAGAGGTTCTTCACCCCGGCCGTGACTTCCAGCTGCTTGAAGCCACGATAGGACAGCGAGAGGTCGTGCAGCACATAGGGCTTGACCTTGGCCTGCCAGTCCGGCGGCGTGACGCTGCCATTGGCCACGCCGGGCAGCACCGCATCGGTGTAGCCACCGCTGTAGCGCTGGGTGAGCGAGCCGCTCCAATCGCCCTGGCTGTAGCTGAAGCTGATGTTGTGCTTCCAGCGGATGCCGGGGTCGTCGTAGCGGTTGAACTTGGCCAGCTCGCTGGGGCCATAGGGCTGGGTGTTGAGCAGGCGCGACTGCTTGCTCAGCAAATAGCTGCCGTTGAAGCTGAGCAGCCAACGCCCCTGCCCCAGCTGGCCCTGGCCTTGCGCTTCGAGCTCCAGCCCGCTGGACCTGGCACCGCCAGCGTTGAACCAGCGCCGGTCAATGGCTGTGAGGTTGCCTGCAGCGTCGCGCACAAAGCGCTCGCCAAACAGCGCGTAGTTCTGCATCAGCTCAGCCAGGCCCGGCGCGCGGATGGCGTCCTCGCGCTCGATATGCCACCAGTCCAGGCTCAGCCGGTAGTCGCGCAGCGGCGCCACGGCAAAACCCACGGACTTGACCACGGCCTTCTCCGGCCCCAGGGCCCGGTTGCCCCCGTCGATGACGTTGGGCGTCACCACCGCGCAGCTGGGGTTGCTGCTGCTGACCACCAGGCTCGGGCACTTGGCGGGGTCCACCAGGTCTTTGCCGTCATAGGGCAGCACGGTCTGGCCGTTCAAAGCCTGGTTGAAGGTGGGCACGCGAAACCCGGTGCTGTAGCTGGCGCGCATGAGCAGCGACTCCAGCGGCGTGAAGCGCAGCGAAACCTTGGGGTTGGTGCTGCGGCCAAAGCCGGTGTAGTCGTCGCTGCGCAGCGCGGCGTTCAGTTCCAGGGTTTTGCTCAGCGGCATGAGCAGCTCGGCGAAGACAGCGCGCACATCGCGGCGGATGCCGTTGACGGTGTTGCTGGCGTCAAAAGGCGCGGCAATCACCACGCCACCGGGCGCGCCGGCCTGGGCGGTGAAGCGGAAGGTCTCGCGCCGCACATCGAGCCCCACGGCCATTTGCGCCGCGCCACCGGGCAGCGCAAAGAGCGGGCCGCTGGCGGTGAAGTCCGCCTGACTGAGCGTGAACTTGCCGCCGTAGAGCGACTGGCCGCGCGCGCTGATGGCCTCCAGCGCCGACAGCTCCTCAGCACTGGTTGGGGTGCCGGGCTTGCGAAAGGGGTTGACGCTGCCTGCGGCCAGGGCGGCAATCATGCCGTCGCGGTAGAAGTAGCCGCCGCCCAGCACCGAGGCGTCCTCGCTGCTGGCCCAGGACAGGCCGGTGCGGTAGTCCCAGCTGCCGCCCAAGGGGCCGTCGGCACCGACGAAAAAGCGATTGGACTGGGTGCTGGTGTCAATCTCGCGCGGGCCGCAAGACATGCAGCGCCAGCGAAACGCAATGGGCTTGCCGCGGTTGGCCTCGATGCTGGGGAACACCGCCACCAAGGCGTTGAACACCTCGTTGTAGCTGGCGCCCGTGGCGGGGTAGAGGTAGCGCGCGCTGGTGCTGGAGATGAGCTGAACTTCTGAGAAAGACTTGCTGGAATCGACCCGCGCGCCCACGTACTCCGCCGCGAGCTGGTGGGCGCCCAGCTGCAGCGTGCCGCGCACGATGGCGCTGGTGTTCTCAATGGGCTGCTGCAGCGTGGCCGACACGCCGGTGTCCCAGGCGCAGCCCAGCGCGCTGGCCGGGCTGGCCCAGAGCTTGGCGTCGTAAGGCGCCGAATTGAGCATGCTGGCGCAGCCTGCGGCACCGGGCAAGGCCAGCACGTTCACGCCGTTGTAGCGCTGGGCATCGCCCGGGCGCAGCACGCCAGCACTGTTGGGGCTGAAGATGGTGTCCATGCCCGCACGCGCAAACACCGTGGCCACGGGCGTGCCGCGTGTGTCCACGCTCAGGCCGCGATGGCTTTGGAAGGTGTTGACGAAATCGCGCTGCTGGCCCGTCAGCGCTTTGTTCTCGGTGCGCGCCAGGGCGAACATGAGGTTGTAGCCGTCGCGCTCCAGGCTGCCCACGCCGCCGCTGAGTTTGGCGCTGTAGATCTCGCCGCCGGACTTTTGCGGCAGGTCCACAAAGGCCTCGGCCTGCAGGCCGCTGAGGTCTTTGCGCGTGATGAAGTTGATGACCCCGCCAATGGCGTCGGTGCCGTAAATGGCCGAGGCACCGTCTTTGAGCACCTCCACGCGCTCAATGGCGCTCATGGGAATGGTGTTGAGGTTCACCGCCGTGCCATTGAGCCCGTGAGAAGCCATGCGCCGGCCATTGAGCAGCACCAGCGTGTTGCGCGAACCCTGGCCGCGCAAGTTGGCGAAGCTCGCACCGTTGTTGCCGCGCTGGTCGCCCGCCACCACGTCGGACTGCGCCGCGGCGTTGTCCATGCCATTGCCGCTGCTGGTGAGCTGGCCCACCAGCTGCTCGGCCGTGGCCAGCCCAGCGCGCTCGATGTCGCGCCGGTTGATCACCTGCACCGGCAAGGCGCCCTCGTCGCGGAGTCGCTTGATGCTCGATCCGGTGACCGTGACTTTGTCCAGCACGGGCGCGGGGGTGGACTCCTGGGCCTGTGCATCGAGGTGTACGCCCAGGTGCGCGCCCAGGCCAAGAAAGAACAAGCTGTGCGCAATACGGATCAGCTTCAAAAGAAACTCCTTCGCCAATAGGGCCTAGGGGGGTGAACTGTTGTGGGGGGGGTCGAGCTGGCGCTCCATGATGTGCAGCCAGCGGCCCCGCCGTCATCGGGGTATCGCCCACTGGGCGCGACGGCCTATCGCTGGTTTATAACCCCAGGGCTGGTTGGCAACGGGTGCTGTTGCACCCCGCTGCGGCGCCTACGCCCAGGCTCTGGGTGCAGGTGCCTCGGACCACCCGTCACCGCTTGCAGCTGGAGTCACCCCGTGCTCAACACCGAACGCCCTCACCCCCTGCACGCCGAGCTGGACCTCTACAACACCCAGCAGCTCTTGAGCGCGCTGGTGGAGGACCACCACCACGCGGTGGAGGCCGTGCGCCGTGCCCTGCCCGCGCTGGAGCAGGCCGTGGAAGCCGCGTGGCCGCGTCTGCGCGACGGCGGACGGCTGCTCTACGTGGGGGCGGGCAGCTCGGGCCGCCTGGCGGTGCTCGACAGCGTGGAGCTGCCGCCCACCTTTTCCTGGCCGCCCGAACGCGCCTGCGCGGTATTGGCCGGTGGGCCAGGCGCCATGTTCCAAGCCGTGGAAGGCGCTGAAGACCAGCCCAGCCGCGGCAGCGCTGACATCGCCGCGCTGCAGCCCGGCCCCGCGGACGTGGTGCTGGCCCTGGCCGCCTCGGGCAGCACACCCTATGTGCTGGGGGCCCTGCAGCAAGCCCGCCAGGCCGGTGCGCTGAGCATTGGCTTTGCCAACAACCCCGACGCCCCCGTGCTGCGCGGTGCCGACATCGCCGTGCTGCTAGACACCGGGCCCGAGGTCATCTCCGGCAGCACGCGGCTCAAAGCTGGCACGGCGCAAAAAATAGCGCTCAACAGCTTCAGCAGCGCCGTGATGGTGCGCCTGGGCAAGGTCTACGGCAACCTCATGGTGGACCTCAAAGCCAGCAACACCAAGCTGCTGCAACGCACCCTGGCCCTGACCCTTCGCGCCAGCGGCGCCAGTGAAGCCCAAGCCCTGCAGGCGCTTGAAGCCTGCGGCTTTCGGGTCAAGACCGCCATCGTCATGCTGCGCCTGGGTTGCAGCGCCAGCCAGGCCGAACTGCGGCTGCAAGCCTGCCAGGGCCAGGTGCGCCTGGCCCTGGCTCACGACGGCGCTGCCCCGTCCTGAGGCCCCCGCCCCTCAACTGAGGCATGCATAGAGCAGCCCAAAGTCAATAAACGATATATATTGTTTATACCGTTTCAATTCTTAAAGGCACGCCATGTCCAAAGCCAAAAACACACCAGCCGACAGCAGCAAGGTCAAGCTGGTCCGCGACAGCTTCACCATGCCCAAGGATGAATACGCCAAGATCGACGCCCTCAAGCAGCGCGCCGCAGCCAAAGCACGCGTGGTCAAGAAAAGCGAGATCCTGCGCGCTGGTGTGGCCTTGCTGGACAAACTCAGCGACACCCAGCTGCTGGCCGCGCTGAGCGCCGTGCCCAGCCTCAAAACCGGGCGCCCCAAGCTGGCTGAGGCCAAGAAGGCGGCTGATAAAGCGCCGGCCAAAACACCCACCAAAGCACCTGCAAAGAAGGCTGCGGTTCAAAAGGCCGCTCCCAAGAAAACTGCCAAGGCTCTGACGCCGCCCAAAGCAGCCGTCAAGGCCGTGGCCAAGGCGGCCACAAAACCCGCCACCGGGCTGAGCGCCAAAGCACGTGTCGCATCAACCGCAGCCACAGCCTCCAAGCGCTCCGCGACCCCTGCGTCAACGGCCAAGTAACGCGTCCCCAGTGCCAGTCCTCTAGCCTCTCGCCCATGACCGATCTACCCAAGCTCTACAGCGGCCCCGACGGCCAAGCGCGCTGCCACTGGTGCGGCGCCGCGCCTGAGTTTTTGCACTACCACGACACCGAATGGGGCTTCCCCGTGGCCGACGACTTCCGGCTCTTCGAGAAGATCTGCCTGGAGGGCTTTCAGTCCGGGCTGAGCTGGCGCACCATACTGGCCAAGCGCGAGAACTTCCGCGCCGCGTTTGTGGGCTTTGACTTCCACCGCATTGCCCAGTTCACGGCGCAGGATGTGCAGCGGCTGCTGCAAGACGCGGGCATCGTGCGCCACCGCGGCAAGATCGAAGCCGTCATTCACAACGCCCGCCAAGCCTGCACGCTGGCGCAGCAAGAGGGCTCGCTGGCGGCCTATTTCTGGCGCTTCGAACCCCAGCCCGACAGTCTGGCCGCCCCGCAGAGCGCATCCACCTCGCCAGACTCTGTGGCGCTGTCCAAAGCGCTCAAAAAGCTGGGGTGGAAGTTTGTCGGCCCCACCACGGTGTACGCCTTCATGCAAGCCATGGGCCTCATCAACGACCATGCCCAAGGCTGTGTCGTGCGCAGCCAAGTGGCTGCCAGCAGGAAGAAGTTTTCGGTGCCGTGCTAGACCAGGGATCGGTACTGCAGACCCCAAGGCGGCCCCCAACAGAGCTTTCGTGCACTGGAAAGGCGAAAATCTATCCGCCGCCAACGCTCATCTCAGACGCGGAATTGGAACCCCAATCCGCGACCAAAGCCGTACGGCGGTCGGCCGAGAGCACCAGCCCAACGGGACTTCTGAAGCCACTGGCGACTATCCTGGTGCGCCCGTCGCGGTAGACCTGCTTGACATCGGTACCGCCGTAGTCCACGACAAATACAGACTCCGTGTCCGCGACCGCGATGCCTGGGCCAGGCTGAAGGAAATCTCTCGACACAGTGCGCGCACGTCCATCGACCCCGGCATACGCCACGCCACCGTTGATGTTTGATACAAAGTACCCGCCTTCCGGCATCTGTACCGCCCCGACCGGGGTTTGCAGGTCGCCTTCGACGGCGACGGACAGTTGGCCTGCCATGTCTGCAGCAAGGATCTGATTGGTGCGACGGTTTGCGATCAGCAGCCGCCCTTGCCTATCCAGCGAAAGCCCAGCAGGTGTCGCCAGCCCTCGAACGAACACTTCGGGCTTTCCTGCCATCGAAATCTTCCAGACCAGGTCACCGCTGTACGACGCAACGAAGATGTCGCCGTTGACTGCAAGCGCCAGGCCCGAAGGCCCTTCAAGCCCTGCCGCAATGGTGGTGACTTGCCCACCCCGGTCGACTCTGACGACTGTCCCCGCGCCCCAATTCGCAACCAGCAAACGACCTTCCGGATCGAGCGCCATGCCGACAGGGGATGACAAGCCCTTTGCGACAACGCGACCGCGCCGCCAGCGCTGTCCAGCAAACGATGAAGCGTCATGAGCCACGGCGGGAAGCGTCGCAACGCTGAGCAACAGCTTTCTGCGGTCCATCATGTCGCCTCGCCCACAAGAGCGCCGAGGCCCTCGCGAATCATCAATGGATCGTCGGACGCGCAGATGTGCAGGCATTTCCAGCCACGGGCCCTCGCTGTTGAACTCAAGGCACTGTCGCCAATGACGGCCACAGGACGGCCGACCGCTTCCAGCATGGGAACGTCTGAGATGTCGTCGCCGAATGCCCAGCAGTCTGTTGGCAATGTTGAGCGCTCGGCCAGGAACTCGCTGATGGCCAACGCTTTGCCTTCGCCGATGGTCTGCGGCGCACGGAATCGTCCCGTGTATGTCTTGCCGTCATGCAACAGCCGGGTTGCGAGCATGTGAGAGACGCCCAAGTGGTCGGCGATCGGGGAAAGCACCTCGATGAAGGAGCCCGAGACAAACACGGGTTCAACACCTTTGGCTCGCAGCGCTTCTAGTTCATCGATCACATCCGTCACGAATATCCTGGGGTCGGCGACAACGGTGCGTGCCCACGCCTGCGCGCATCGCTCAACCTCTTCGACGGAGCGACCGGAGAAGAACTCGTAGTAGCGACGGTTGATCAGTTCCCTTTGCTCGCCGCTCTCGACGAGCGCGCGCATGATGGCCGTCACGTCTTCGTACTCCTCGACGCGAGCATCACTATCGAGTCCGATCCATCGTTGGTACCAGAAATCATGGAAGCTGAACATGCTTTTCAGGCGGAGAAGGGTGCCATCGACATCGAAGAAGGCATATGAGTTGGTCATGGTGAGCTCCCTTGTGGGTTGTGGGCCCTGACTGGGGTCAGGCATTGCTGCGTCGGCGGCTCAGTTCAGGGAAGTCGGGGTTCGAACCGAGCACCCCGCCTTCGCCCCAGCGATTCCTCGGAATCTCATTGATGACCACGACGATTTTGTCCAAGGGCGCACCTGCCACCTCATGAACAGCCCGGGTCAGCCCCTCGATCAGGGCTTGGCACTTTTCGTCACTCAGCGTCGGCCAAGTGGTGACAGAAATGAACGGCATGTGTATTCCTTCCGGTCAAGAAATCGTTTCAAACTCAGAGAAGCTGGGGGACGGCAGCTTGAGTTGGGCGTGAATGTCGCCGCCAAGTCCGAACCATCCAATGGCCCCCCCCGGCTCATCTGGTAGCTCATCCACAGCACCACGACATTGACGATCCGGTTGGCGCGATGGCTGCCCGCCGACGGGAAAGGATTGGGCAGGACGGCCCGGTAGCAAGCCCCTCCGTGTTCGTCTGCGACAAAGGCGTTGGGAACACCAAGCGGCCCGGGGCGGGTTGGGCCGCCTGGGTCAAGGTCGCGCTGCCGCAGCGACATGACGGTGTACAGGCTGTCAGGGATCAAGCCACTGAACTCGAAGTGGAACTGCGCGGAGCGACGGTCATCGGCCACCTGCACCTCCAGTTGGCCGCGAGCTTTGCACCATTGACCCAGGGTGATGGGTTGCGTGACCTTCGGTCCATCTTGGGCACGCAGATCAGGTATCGGCACCTCGTGGAAGGCGTAGCTCGGCCGTCTCACTTGGTTCGCCTCGGCACACTGTTCCGGGGCAAACACCATCGGGTAGTTGTTGCACGGCAGCGGGAGCGGCAACGTATGCAGCACCAGCCCTTCGTCGTCTGGGGACAGTTGCTCCGGAAGTTCGCGGACGATGTCATAGGGCAGGTTTCCGCCAAAGGCAGGTAACGGACTGCTCGCCGAGACGATCGCACGCGACCACTCCGAAACCACGCCACCGTCGGCGCCGCGCCGATTGATTCGACCAATGACGATGAAGTTGCCGTGCCGATCCATGACTTCGCTTGGCGGGTAGGTCGGCCCTTGAGTGGTGAGGCTGAGGTCGTAGAGCGCTGCGCTTGTCATATCGACTCCCCTGCTGCTGCGACTCAGGCCGCTACGAGCTGAGGAGCGCTCTTCTGAGCCGAAGCAATCGCCTGCGTGGCGAACACGCTCAACTGCGGTTGCCGCTCCCTGTCCAACAAGCTGACTGCCTGTTGCTGTTCCTTTGCCTCAATCTTGCTTGCGTAGAACGCCGTGAATCCGAACGCAACCTCGGTGACACATGCCCCTCCTTGCAGCACCGACACGACGGTGTCGAAGCGCATGCGCGCGGGATTCTGAATGTCCTTGGACACGATCTGGTAGCGCAAGGTCGCATCAACCGGGAACACAAAGCCCTTGAACTTGACATCGAGGCTGTTGATGACGAAGTAGTAGCGGTCGTGTGCCGCTTGCCCGATGAAGTACTCCTCCGTCACGGCAAGGAAGAGCTGCCGAGCCGCCTCGATGAGAATCATGCCCTGGATGTGTTGGCCGGTCTGGTGATCGGCCATCAACTCGGATCGCTCGTTGAGCAGGAGCAGCGCCTCGAAGTTGTGCTCGTCAACACGGGTCGGGTGCGAAATGATGACGTTCTGAATTCGGTGCTTGTGCGTTTGCAGCCGACTGGCACGGGCGCTGCGACGCAGCGCTGAGCCGATGTCGATGTCTCGGGCAGAAAGCGCCCAGCGTGCCTGATCGTGAATGGCCTGAAGTTCCGCCTCACGCACACCTTGACCGGCCACAATGCGACAGCCGGTAGGAAGACTGTCGAAGGTGCTGGAACGCGCCATCTCGGCGAACTCGCCGATCGTGATCACGCCGTCGTTGCGACTGAACTCACGAAACTTGTTGCCGACGATGAAGACCGTTTTCATGTGAACACTCCGATTCAAGTTGGAAGGTGAACTGAGTGCCTCGGCCAATTCGGCTCCGGCTCGACTGTCTCCTCGCCACACCCTTGTTGGGCGTCTGTTGGCGGTTCTCTTCTTGTGGTGTCATGTCGCCTCATGCCGGCTGAGCAATGTTGCGTCGACTGATGTAGGCATCGCTGCAGAGCAGAAGACCGCTCAGGATCGTTGTCATTGCACAGATCGCCGTGATGGCGGGCCAACCGCCGTTGACCCAGATCGGACCCAGAACAGCGCTTGCCAAGCTTCCGGCTCCGAGGCAAGTGAGCAAGTAGAGCGACGATGCCGCACCCCGACGGGCGGGGTCGACGCGCTGCGCAATCCTGACGAACACAGCCGGCTGGCATGAGAAGACACCCAAGAAGATCAAGAACAGGCCGACCGACACGCCGATGACCGACTGCGCCCATGCGAGGCAGGCGATAGCCCCAAGCACGATGCCGAGACCACCGAGACCGACGGCCAGCGATCCGAAGCGTCCGACCAGCCGCCCGGATGCCGGCGCGCCGACCACGGCGCCAAGTCCCAGCAGGCTGATCGAGCCGATGCCCGCGCTGCCGAAGGAAAACGGCGGTTCATGCAGCCTCAATGTCAGAAACGTGACGACGCCGAGGTAGCCGAAAAACAGAAGAAAACCGGTAGCGAACAAGCGCAGCAGGTCCGGGGCCATCAGCATGCGGGCAGTGCCGGCGTAGATGCTCAGCAGGCCCTGGCGGCTGCTGGGCCCCGCAGCGTCTTCGGGCAGCGCCCTGGTCGTGGCGACCATGACCAGGAGAACACAGGCGCAGGCGAGCCAGGCTCCGCGCAGACCCAAGCCCGCCGTCAGCAGGCCCATGGCCGAGCGCCCCAAGGTGATTCCAACGACCGACGCGGCGATGATCAGCCCAAAGTAGGTGCCGATCTGATCTTTGCGGGCGATCCGTGGCATCAACGCGAACATAGCCGCCGGCACTGCTGCTGCCGACGCGCCCAGTACGGCGCAGGCAAGCAAGAACCCCATGTAGTCGTCGAGCAGCGCTGCTGACGCTGCCGAGGCAGCACCCAATAGCAGACCTAACCCGGCCATGCGGCGCACACCAATGTGATCTGACAACGGGCCAAAGACGAAGAAGGCCAACGCATAGGCGATGCTCGAAATGCTGAATGCGAGGCGCGCGTCGCCAATCGATCGGCCGTATGTCGCGGCGATTTCCGCGAACACGGGCTGAGTCAGGTACACCGATGCAACGGCGATGCAGGTCGTCACGCAGGCAACTGCGACGGTTGCTGTCGGTCGGTTGGAAGCTGGCGTTGTCATGTCGCTCTCCTAGACGGCGGCAGTAGCGCCACCATCGACGCTGATCGCTGCGCCGTTGATGTAGGCCGCATGGGGCGACAAGAGGAAGGCAACGGTATTGGCGACATCGGCAGGTGAGGCGAGCATTCCAAGCGGCACCTTCGCTATGACCTGCTGATTGATCTCGCTCGGTGAGACCCCGAAGCGTGCGGCGAGGTCTCGACAGATCGAGTCCCATAGCGGCGTGGTCGTTGCGCCCGGATTCACCACGTTGACTCGTATCCCGTGCTTCCCAAGGTCGCGCGAGATCGCCTTGGCGAAGCCGGCAAGGGCACAGTTGATCGTGCTGTTGATGGGGAAGAGGGGATCGGGCTCCTGGCTGAACACGCCGTTCACGATCACCATCCGACCGGACTTGGCGCTGATCATGCCTGGAGCAACGGCGCGGGCCAGTCGCACCGTGCCCAGCAGCTTTCCTTGGACGGTCTCTTCCCACATGCCCTCATTGGTTTCGAGCAACGAGGCCACAGGCCCGTCACCGGCCGCCTGCACAAGATCGGTCACCCGGCCGTACCGGTTCAGTACCTCGGCGACTGCCTGCACCACCGAGTCCGGCTCGCTCATGTCCACCACCTGGGTGGAAATCCGATCGCGTTCAGCCACCTTCGTGGACAGGGTGTCGTGGACGCGAGCGAGTTTGGCCACGTCGCGGCCCAACATGACCACGCGCATGCCGTCATCCAGCAGCCGAGCGCAGATCGCACTGCCCATCCCGCCCGTCGCTCCACTGACCAGAGCAACCCGGCCCCGAAGATCATCGTTGATGTGCGACTTCATGTCGGCCTCTTCAAGCGACGGCAATGCGCTGGTAGAGCCGTGTGTACAGCCCACGATCACCGCCGGTGATGAACTGATCGCCGGCTTCGCGGACGATCTGCTGGTAGCGGGGGGAACTGAACACCGCTGTGTAGTCCTCCACTGGTCCCGAGAACCCGGACACGAACATGACGCCAGGCTCGGTGCTGAGCACCGTGTGGTAGGCCAGAAAGACCTCGACTTCGGTTGCGGTCCGGACAACGTCGAAGATCGTCCTCTCGCGCCAAGCACGGTAGTCCGCGTAGCGATCGGGCGGCACTTCGACATGCCGCAGTTGCAGGTAGGCCGTGGCAGGCAGAGCATCCGATGTGTCCTTGGGCGCCTCCACGAAAGTCAGGAGTTGCCGCCGAAAGTCACTGGCAAGGTTCGGGCTCAATTTCTCCCGTGCGAGCGCCCACCAGGACTCAAGGGTCGTGGCGTCGGCCAATGTGTTCAAGGCGCACAGTTCGAGAGCAACCTCACCATCGAGTGACTGGTAGATGGCGCGTTGGGTCACGCTGCTCTTCGGCGGCATCAGCGCGGCCCAAGCATCGACGACCTGCTTCGTTGAGCCAGCTCGCGGCGTCACTTCGGTAATCAACAAGGCTTTCGTGGACATGGCTTTTTCCGTCAAGTACAGAGGTTGCTGAGGTGACTGCAGTTGGGGGCGGCAGTGGTACAGCGGGATCGATGAACTTTGGCGTCACCTGCTGGCGCTTGGCGGCGACGAACCGGCGGCACTCTGCGGTTCGGATTCGCGCTCATCGAGCACTTCCTTGGCCGCAAACATGGCATTGATGGCAGCGGGAAAGCCGGCGTAAGCGGCGACGTGAATCACGGCCTCGATCAACTGTTCGCGTGTGCCGCCGACGTTGAGCAGACCATGCACGTGCACTTTGAGTTGGGGCGTCGCGGTACCCAAAGCGGTCAGAGCACCAACGGTGATCAATTCCCGCTGAAGCAGGTTCATGCCGGGGCGGGTGTAGATGTCGCCGAACCCGAACTCGATGATGAAGCGGCCGAGGTCCGGTGCCACGTCAGCCAGGGCGGCGATGACCTGCTCCCCAGCATGGCCGTCGATGCGGGACAGTGCATTCCAGCCCATGCTGAAGCGCTCGTTCTGCGCTGGACTGGTCTGCGGCGCGGGATCGAACATCAAGCCGCGATCCTTGAACACCTCTTTGGCTGCGAACACGCCGTTCAGCCCCGCCGGAAAGCCCGCATAGACCACCAGATGCATCATCAGCTCGATGATCTCGGCAGCGCTGCAGCCGACATTGAGCGCACCGGCGATGTGAAATTTGAGTTGAGGTCGCGCGTTGCCCAATGCTGCAAGCGCGGCAACGGTGATGAGCTGTCTGTCCTTCAGACTCAGATTTGGGCGTGAATATATTTCGCCGTAGACGAAGCTGACAGCGAGTCGAGCCAGGTCGGGGGCGATCTCCGACATGGCATCGATGATGGACGGCTTGTCGGTTGCCTCGATCCTGCGCAGGCAGTCCAGTCCGCTCAGGTAGGTTGATGCGTTCACGGTCGTGTTGGTGTTGGGCATGGGTGCAACCGTACCGAGGAACCCAGCGCATTCCCATGTCATTTTTTGCTGATACCTTTCGAGCATCAACGAGACGCCAGGGAGGTCGACGTGAGCAACCCACTGAAGTTGAAGCAACTGACGTACTTCATCGCCGTGGCTGAGGAACTGAGCTTTCGGCGAGCGGCCGAGCGACTGTTCATCACCCAACCGCCGCTGAGTCGCCAGATCAAAATGCTCGAAGACAGTCTGGGGGTCTCCTTGTTCGATCGCGATCGGCGGGGCGTGCGACTGACCGAGACCGGTGCACGATTCCTCGTTGACGCGCGAGCCCTCGTCAAGGAATCTGAACAGGTACTGACCCGCTTCAGTTCAGACCAGAACACCCTGCAAACCGAACTCACGCTCGGTATCACGACCGTGATCGATGCGAGCTTGTTCGCGTGGGTCGAGCAGGCCTTCTCCCAGCGGTTTCCTGGCGTTCGCTTGATCGTGAAACGGCAGATTTCGGCGCAATCGATTCGTGACTTGCATCGCGGCCATCTGGACGCGGCAGTGATTGGCCTGCCGTCGCGAGCCGAGGGCTTGACCACCACGCATCTGTTCGACGAGCGGATGGTTGCCTGCATGGCTTCGGATCACCTTGCGGCGAAGAGGCGCCTCGTGTCGATTCGCGAGTTTGCGCAGGACAAATTGTTCTGGTTTGATCGAAAGCTCAACCCGGCCTACCACGATCACTGCCAGAAGGTTTTTGATCGCTTGGGATTCAAGCCGGAACGAATCCCCGAGCCTGCAGACCACCATGTGCTGCTCGGTCTGGTTGCCTCCGGCCAAGGGGTGGCGCTCGTCCCTCAGTCCCTGAAATCGATCACCCGCAAGGGCGTTTCATACACGGAAATTCGAGAGGGAGATCAGCTCAAGATCAGCGTAGGAGCGGCGTATCGTGAAGCCGAACAGTCTGAAAGCGTGCTGGCATTGGTGGCTTTGCTCAAAGAGCGTTCTTCGACCCCTTAAAGGGCCATGCCATTGCGACCCCGGAGGCCTGACAAGGACTATCGAAGACCAACCCGTCGCAGCCATTGCCACGGCGCAAAGAACATCCTGTTGATGAACCATCCCGCGCCAACCCAGAAGGCCGCCAGCACGGCCGCCACCGGCGTCAAGCAAAGAGATCAAGCAATCTTCAACCCGGACTTCCGCCTCGGTGGTACGGCGGGAGGGAGTAGGTCACTTCCCCAGCACATAGAGGCCGGAAATGAAATAACCCGGTAAGTCTTTGAACTTACCGGGTTATTTTCCTACCGTATTTGGTAGGCGCGATTGGATTCGAACCAACGACCCCCACCATGTCAAGGTGGTGCTCTAACCAACTGAGCTACGCGCCTGAAGAGCTTTGCACTATAGCACGTTTTTAGGAGCCACCAAGAAGTTGGGCCAGCCAGGACCCAAAAAGCTCAGCGCCTGCGCGCACTTCGCACACCACGAATCTGGCGCAGTTGCACCAGGGTGCTGGCCACTTTGGCTGCATCGGTCACCTCCAGGGTGATGTCCATCAGCGAGGAGTCGTGGCGAGCAGCCGCGCGCTTGCTGGCGTGGTTACGCACGGCGCTGACATGCAGCTTGTCTTTGGCCAAGAGCTCCAGCACATCGCGCAGCAGCCCGGGGCGGTCTTGCACTTCCAGCACCAGGTCCAGGGGGTACAGGGGCTGCTTGCCAGCAGCCGGCGCTGGGCTTTGCCCCCACTCCACATCGACACGGCGCTGCGGCGAGCCTTCGAGCATGTGGCGCAAATTGCTGCAGTCGTTGCGGTGGATGGCCACGCCTTTGCCGCGCGTGACGTAGCCGGTGATGGCATCAGGCGGCGCGGGGCGGCAGCAGCGCGACAAATGCGTGAGCAGCGCGTCCACCCCCACCACCAGCACACCGCCTTGGCTGCGGTTGGTGCCAGCACTGGCGCGGCTGTGGCGCTGCGCCAGTGCTGCGTCTTCATCCACCTCGGGCTTGGGTGGGCGCAGCAGGGTTTCGATATTGCGCAGCGAGTATTCGTCTTTACCCACCACCTCGAAGAGCGCATCAGCGCCCTTGAAGCCCAGGCGCGAGGCCAGGTCTTCGAGCTTGATGGCGGTTTTGCCTTCGCGTTGCAGCAGCTTTTCCACCAGCTCGCGGCCGCGCGCGCGGGTTTGCTGCTGGGCCTGAGCATTGAACCAGGCCCGCACCTTGGCGCGGCTGCGCGGGCTTTGCATCAAACCCAGCTCGGGATTGAGCCAGTCCAGCGAAGGCCCGCCTTCCTTGGTGGCGATAACTTCCACCGTCTGCCCGTTACGCAGCGGGGTGTTGAGCGGCACCATCACGCCATCGACCTTGGCGCCGCGGCAGCGGTGGCCCAGATCGGTGTGCAGCGCGTAGGCAAAGTCCACCCCGGTGGCACCCGCACACAGCTCCACCACGGCCGACTGCGGGGTGAAGACATAGATGCGCTCATCAAATGCCGGGCCTGCGTCGCCCACGAAATCGCGCTCCCAGGCCAGCAGCTGGCGCAGCACCGATTTGCGCGCCTGGGCCACTTGTTCCTCGAATTCGCCGCTGGCACTCACCCCCGCATAGCCCTTGGCGCCCGCCTCTTTGTAGGCCCAGTGCGCGGCCACGCCGTGCTCGGCGTGCTCGTGCATCTGGCGCGTGCGGATTTGCACCTCCATGGCACGCCCGTCCGCGCACTGCACCACGGTGTGCAAGGACTGGTAGCCATTGGACTTGGGCCGCGCGATGTAGTCGTCGAACTCACCCTCCACCGCAGCGTAGCGCTCGTGCAGGCGCGACAACACGGCATAGCAATCGGCCACATCAGGCACCACGATGCGCAGCGCCCGCAGGTCAAACACGCGCTCCAAGGTCAGCGCCTTGCCCTGCATTTTTTTCCAGATGCTGTAGAGGTGCTTGGGCCGCCCCTGCACCACCCCGGCAATGCCCAGCTCCTGCAGCAGGGCTTGCAGCGCGCTGCATTGCGCCAGCACGGCCTGCTCGCGCTCGGCGCGCTTTTCCTGCAATGCACGCGCCAGCTGGTGGTAGGCCTCGGGCTCGAGGAAGCGAAACGCCAGGTCCTCCAGCTCCCATTTGATTTGCCAAATGCCCAGCCGGTTGGCCAGGGGCGCGAAGATCTGGCGCGACTCCTGGGCCAGGTAGTGCGGGCACGGCTGTTTATTTGCGGCGTGCCAGCGGAGGGTTTGCAGGCGCGAAGCGAGGCGCAGCAGCACCACGCGCAAATCGCGCGAGAACGCCAGCAGCATTTTGCGCACCAGCTCGGTTTGCTCCTGGCGCTGGGCCGTGTGCTGCGGTGCCTCGCGCGTGGCGCGCTGGATTTGCACCAGGCGCCGCGTGTGCATAACCAGGCTGGCGTAGCTCGGGCCAAAGGCCTTGGCCACCACGTCCTCGGGCTTGTTCAGATAGTCGCCTGCGTACACCAAGTAGCAAGCCGCCTGCATCCCAGGCGCAGCGCCAATGCCCGCCAAGATGGCGGCCACACCGTCGGCGTGCGCCAGCGCGCCCTCGCCGGTGTCGAGCAACTCGCCCGCCAGCAGGGGCTGCGCAAAATGGCGCGCGCGCTGCAGCGGGTCTTCCAAGGCCGAGGTTGTCTCGGCCACCGCAGGGGCCGCCGTGGCACTGAGATCCCCCTCCAGCAAGCTGACCCAAGGCGAGGCCTCGGCCACCGCTCCACCCAAAACCGTTTTCATTGAATGCTTTGTCCCTACAGCTCCACCGCGGAGAGTTCAGGCCACCCTACAAAAAATTCTCGACCCAGGCCATTTGCTCGGCATGCACCAAGGTCGGTGCGTGCCCCACATCAGGCAACTCCACCACCTGCGCTTGAGGCCCACGCGAGGCCATGGCTTGCGCGGTTTCAGCGCTGAGCAAATCAGACTGCTGCCCGCGCAGCACCAACACCGGAATGCGCAGTGCATCGTAGGCAGCCCAGAGCTGGGCCTCGCCGGCTTGCACCCATTCGGGAGTCAGCGCAGCCCAGGGTTCGGAGATGCGTGGATCGTAGTGCAGGCGCAAGCCCTGTTGGGCAGGCTTGAACATGGGGCGTGACAAGGCCAGCCATTGCTCTGGCGTGTGCTCACCAAAGCCAGGCGAGATGCTGCGCAAATAGGCCGCGCCTTGCTCCAGCGAGTCAAAACCCGGCGCCTTACCCACATAGGCGCCAATGCGTTGCAAAGAGCTCAGCTCCAGGCGCGGGCCCACGTCGTTGAGCACCAGGCGCTGCACCGGTGAGCCCGGCAATGCCGCCAGCCCCAAGCCGATGAGCCCGCCCATGGAGGTCCCGACCCAGCTCAGCTCACGCGCCTGCAGCCGAGCCAGCAAGGCCACCATGTCGGACACGTACTGCGGCACCTGGTAGAGCATGGGGTTGTCCAGCCAGTCCGACTGCCCGCGCCCCACCACATCCGGGCAGACCACGCGAAAGCGCTGGGCCAGGCGCTGCGCCAGCGTGTCAAAGTCACGGCCCTGCCGCGTCAGACCGTGGGCGCAGACCACCACCTGTGGGTTGTCGGCCTCGCCCCACTCCCAATAGGCCATGCGGTGCAAACCCTGCGGATGCAGGCACTGGACGGTGTTCAGCCGAGGTTCAGTCATTGCGCGTATCCTCTCGAGGTCATCCTAGCAACCACACAGAGGCTAAACGATGTTGAGGGGCAAAACAGCACTGGTCACTGGCTCCACCAGTGGAATAGGTTTGGGAATTGCGCAAGCCTTAGCGCAAGCTGGCGCCAACGTCATGCTCAACGGCTTTGGCGACCACGAAGGCCCAGTGGAGCAAGTGCGCCAAGCCGGCGCCGCGCACGGCGTGCGCGTGGGTTTTCATGGCGCCGACATGAGCCAACCGGCCCAGATTGCCGACTTGCTGCAAGCCACCACCAGCACCCTGGGTGGCTGCGATATTTTGGTGAACAACGCCGGCATCCAGCATGTCTCGCCGGTCGAGGACTTTCCTGCCGAACGCTGGGACGCCATCATCGCCATCAACCTCAGCTCGGCCTTTCACACCACACGCCTGGCGCTGCCGGGCATGAAGGCCCGAGGCTGGGGCCGCATCATCAACCTCGCTTCGGTGCACGGCCTGGTGGCCTCGGCCAACAAGTCGGCCTATGTCGCGGCCAAGCACGGGCTGGTGGGACTGACCAAGGCTGTGGCGCTGGAAAACGCCACCAGCGGCGTGACGGTCAACGCCATCTGCCCCGGCTGGGTGCTGACACCGCTGGTGCAAAAGCAAGTCGATGCGCGTGCCGTGGCTGACGGCGTGGACGGCGCCGAAGCCCAGCGCCGCCTGCTGGCCGAAAAGCAGCCCTCGCTGCAGTTCACCACGCCCGAGCAACTCGGCGCGCTGGCGGTGTTTCTGTGCTCAGACGCCGCGGCCAATGTGCAAGGCCAGGCCTGGAGCCTGGACGGCGGCTGGACCGCCCAGTAAGCGGCCGCAGCCCTCTTGCCCTGACTCAGGGCAAGAGCTGAATCGAGCCCGAGACGCTGGCGCTGACCAGCGTCTTGCCGGCCTCCACCGGCAGCGCCTCCTCGGCCCCCGACATCTTGGCCGAACGCATCATCATCGGCGCGTGATGAACTTGGGGCACATCGCTTTGCACCGACACCTCCACCACCCGGTAGGTCTTGAAGCCAAACTGGCGTGCGAAATCCGCAGCCTTGGCGCGGAACCGCGCAATCGCCTGAGCGGCCACATCACCTTCGATTTGCTCACGGGCCTCGCGCGAGAGCGAAAAGGCCACACGCCCCACCGTCAGGCTTTGGATGCGACCGGCCAGCTGCGAAATGCCCGCCACATCACGGCCATGAACAATCAGCTCGGCCGAACCCGTCCAGCCACTCATTTGCATTCCGGCTTTGGTGTCTGTTCGGTAGACCGGTGTGAGCGAAAAGTTCCCCGTCTGCACCTCGATTTGCCCGGGCTTGGCTACCTTCTTGGCCTGCTCCAGAGCCTGCTCCAGCGCCTGTTTGAGCTTGCCCTGCACCTGAGCCGCATCGGCGCCTTCTCGTGTGGTGCTGAGCGTCAGCTGCATGATGTCGCGCGCCACCTCCGCGCTGGCGTTGGCACTGAGATTGAGCATCTCGCGCCGTTGCTGCTCAGGCGCTTGCGCCATGAGCGATTGACATGCCAGTACAGCCCCAAAGACCGCCAATTGATTCCACTTCACACCCATCTCCTTGTTGAATGGTGTTCGCCCACTGCATGACTACAGTGCCGCAAGGTATCACTTCGCGCCGATTGGGGAAGCGCAAGCCCATCTAAAAGCAGCTTGCACTTGTTACAGAGAGGTAAACATGGGCCTTTCAAGGCGAACAAACCCCTCGAACAGTCGCACAATCCCACCGTCGCAAAACTGTGCAACGCATCACCATGCAAACCGCAAATCGTATGAATCGCATCCTTGTGGTGGATGATGACGCACGCATTCGCGACCTGCTGCGCCGCTATCTCAGCCAAGAGGGCTTTGAAGTACTCCTGGCCGAAGACAGCAAAGCCCTGAACAAACAGCTCACGCGTGAGGCGCTCGATTTGATCGTGCTTGACCTCATGATGCCGGGCGAGGATGGTTTGTCCGTGTGTCGTCGCCTGCGTGCAGCGGGCGACAACACGCCCATCATCATGCTCACGGCCAAGGTCGAAGAGGTGGACCGCATCGTTGGCTTGGAAGTGGGCGCGGACGACTATCTGGCCAAACCCTTCAACCCCCGTGAACTGTTGGCACGCATCAACGCTGTACTGCGCCGCCGCCCCACACCGGAAGCGCCGGGCGCGCCCTCCAAAGAGCCCCAGAGCGTGTCCTTTGGACCTTTTGAATTTGATCTGGCCCTGCGCCGCTTGAGCAAAGCGGGCGAACTCTTACCTCTGACCACGGGCGAGTTCTCCATGCTCAAGGCCCTGGTGCGTCACCCCAGGCAACCCTTGTCGCGTGACAAGCTCGCCATGTTGGCGCGTGGGCGGGAGTTCGAGCCTTTTGATCGCAGCCTCGATGTGCAGATCTCGCGGCTGCGCAAACTGCTGGAGGAAGACCCCACCCAGCCGCGCTACATCCAGACCGTTTGGGGCGTAGGGTATGTATTCGTCCCCGACGAAAGCCAGTAAACCCAGTCCAAGCAAGCCGGTCTCGGGCCGACGAGTAGGCGCACTGCGTCTGCCGTTGAGCCTGTTCTGGCGCACTTTTGCGCTGCTGGCCATGCTGCTGGCGCTGGCCATTGCTGCTTGGCACTACACCTACCAGGCCCTCAGCGCCAAGCCTTTGGCGCAGGCCCAAGCCCTGCGTTTGGCCAGCGTGGTGGAGTTCGCTCATACCGCGCTGGCCGAAACGCCCACTCCCCGGCAAAGCCAGATGTTTGCAGCGCTCAGCAAGCTCGACGCGTTGGGCCTGCGCCCGGCCTACAGCACCGACCGCTGGCGCAGCTACGACCAAGCTCCGTTTGCCGACGCTTTCACGCAGACCATCGCCGCGCGTCTGGGGCCGCAGGTCGTGCTGGCGCGAGAGCTCAACGGCAAACCCGGCCTGTGGGTGCGCTTCTCTGTAGGTGACCAGTACTTCTGGCTGCAGTACTCAGAATCGCCTGAAGAGGAAGGCTTGAGCAGCAACAGCTGGTGGCTGATTGTGTTGACGCTGGTTGCCCTGCTGGCAGCAGCCGCGGCAGCCAACCTCATCAACCACCCGCTGCGCGCGCTGTCCATTGCAGCAGGCCGCATTCGTGAAGGCGAATTCGATTCACGCCTGGATGAAAGCACCATGACCAGCGAGATCCGCGAGGTCAATATGGGCTTCAACCGCATGGCCCGCGAGCTGGCCAAGATGGAGCAAGACCGCAGCGTCATGCTGGCGGGCATCTCTCACGACTTGCGCACCCCGCTGGCGCGGCTGCGTTTGGAAGTCGAGATGAGCGTCAGCGACGAAGTGGCCCAGAAGTACATGGCGCAGGACATCGACCAGCTCGACGCCATCATCAACAAATTCATGGACTATGCGCGCCCCAGCGACATCCAGCTGCAGCCTACGTTGCTGAGCACCCTGGTGCAGCGTGAGGCCCAGGCCCTGCGCAACCACCAGCAAATCCGCGTGCGCATGAGCATCGCACCCGACATCCAAGTCTGGTGCGACCCCACCGAACTCTCACGCGTGCTGCAAAACCTGTTCGAAAACGCGCGCCGCTACGGTCACCACCCAGACGAGCCTGCGCTGGTGGACGTGCGCGCCAAAGTGGTGGGCAAGCGCGTGCACATCGACGTGCGCGACCACGGCCCGGGCGTGCCGCCGGACAAACTCTCCAAGCTCACCACCCCTTTTTATCGGGGCGATACTGCGCGCACCGCCGCCACCGGCGCGGGCCTGGGGCTGGCGATTGTGGAGAAAACCCTGCAGCGCATGGGCGGCCAGCTGGCGCTGGGCAACGCCAACAGCGGCGGTTTCCAAATCACCCTGCAGCTGCGCAAGGTCGAGGAAAGCTGAGTGCCTGAGCCGCGACGGCTCAGAGGCGCACCAGCAGCGCCACAGCGCGGGTTTCGATGGCCCGACCTTCGCCCACCGGCCCCATTTTTTCAGCCGTCTTGGCCTTCACATTGACCTGCTCGTCCGCCAAGCCCAGCACCTGCGCCAAGCGTGCGCGCATGGCTGGAATGTGCGGCGCCATCTTGGGGGCTTGGGCCACGATGGTGCTGTCCACATTCACCAAGGTCCAGCCCTGAGCCTGCACCTTGCGCAGGGCCTGGGCCAGCAGCTGCATGGAGTCCGCGTCTTTAAACTCGGCCGCTGTGTCGGGAAACAGCCCACCGATATCACCCAGCCCCGCCGCGCCCAGCAGCGCGTCGGTGATGGCATGTGCCAGCGCGTCCGCGTCCGAGTGGCCCAGCAGGCCGTGGCTGTGGGCAATCGTGACGCCGCCCAATATCAACGGTCGCCCCTGCACGAGCTGGTGCGTGTCCCAGCCCTCACCCACGCGCAGATTCAATGGATTCATAAACAACCTTCAATGCAACTCGGTGAGCACGATGGGTGCGCCCCGAGTGATGATCATGCTGTGCTCGAACTGAGCGCTGAGATTGCCCCTGGGCGCGGCCAGAGACCAGCCATCGCTGCGCTCATGCACCCAATCGGCACGGGTGGACAAAAAGGGTTCGATGGTGATGACCATGCCCTCTTGCAGCACGCGCTGGTCGTGCGGGTCGTAGTAGCCGGGAATGGACTCGGGCTCTTCATGGATGAAGCGCCCCACACCATGGCTGCAGAGGTTGCGAATAACTTCAAAGCCATGGCTTTGCGCCACGCGCTCAATGGCCGCACCAATGCGGTTGAGCTTGGCCCCGGCGCGCGCCTCACCCATGGCAGCGGCAAGGGCTTGGCGCGTGGCGTCCACCAAGCGCTGTTTGGCCCCCGTCACCGGTGGGATCAGGATCGTGGCCCCGGTGTCACCGTAGTAGCCGTCCAGCACCGCGGACACATCGACATTGAGCACATCGCCCTTTTTGATCAGCCGCTTGCCCGGCACACCGTGGGCTGCCACTTCGTTGAGGCTGATACAGGTGTAGCCCGGAAAGTCGTAGCAGTGCTTGGGCGCAGACACCGCGCCCAACTCGGCCAGCCACTGGCCGCCCATGTCATCGAGCTCTTCGGTGCTCATGCCCGGACGGGCCGCAGCCAGCATGCGCTGCAACACGCTGGCCACGGCATGGCCAGCGGCGCGCAGCCCGGCAACATCGGCTTCTGATCCCACGGTCATGCTCGGCTCCTTAGCAGTCGTTCGGCCAAGGCAAAGTCAGCCGGGTAAGTCAATTTGAAATTCTCAAACGGCGCTTCCACCAGTCGCGGCGTGTGGCCCAGGGCCTCCACGGCGCTGGCTTCGTCGGTGATGTGGGCAGCCTCGCCTTGCAAGACCGGCGCCAGTGCGGCCATGAGCAAACCCCAGCGGAACATCTGCGGCGTCTGCGCGGCCCACTTGTTGGCCCGGTCCACCGTCGCCACAGCGCGCTGGCCCTGCGCTTGCTTGAGCGTATCGGCCACTGGCGTGGCCAGCAGTCCGCCCACTTCGTCGTCACGGCACTGCGCCATCAGCTGTTGCACCCAGGCCGGCTGCAGCAGGCAACGTGCGGCGTCGTGCACCAACACCCAGTCATGCGGCTGAGCGCCGCGCGCCTGCAGTTCGCGCAGCCCCTGCGCCACGGACTCTGCGCGGCTGGCACCGCCGCAGCGCGCCACCCAGGCCCGCGCGCCCTGGAACTGCGGCACGGCAGACTCAAAACAATCATCCTGCGGGCTCAACACCACCAGCACCGCGTCCAACTCGGGTACGGCCAGCAAGGCATCCAGCGTGTGGCCCATCATGGCGCGCCCGGCCACGCTCACATATTGTTTGGGAATGGCCGCCCCCGATCGGCTGCCGCTTCCAGCAGCGGGGACGAGGGCATAAAAGCGGGGCTCTACACCCACGGCAAAGGCAGTCATGGCCGCGATTCTAGGCGGGCCCCTGAGGGACAATTGCGCGCTGAGGGCGCAGCGCGTCCAACCTGCCCTTGCTCACCTATTCCGCGCCCGCCGCCACTTTTTGTGTATTCCATTGCTGAACTCCAAACGCGCCTGCATCAGCTCGGCGCCCTGCCCGCGCACCGCGACCGCGTCTTGCGCCACTGGCTGCACAACATCCCGTTGGACAAAGGCCGCCGCGCGCTGCAGCACTTCTTGCCGCTGGCGGTGCGGGAGGCCTTGCCGGAGCTCATGGGCGAGCTCGCCAGCCTGGCGCGCTTGCAGGAGCAGCACCCCGGCGCCGATGGTTCTGAGCGTCTGCTCGTGGGCCTGCAAGATGGTCAGTCTGCCGAAGCCGTGCTGCTGCCCCGCGGTGGCTTGTGCGTCTCCAGCCAAGTCGGCTGCGCCGTGGGTTGCCGCTTTTGCATGACAGGCCAAGGCGGGCTGGTGCGCCAGCTCGGCAGCGCCGAAATCCTGGCGCAGCTCGCGCTGGCGCGTCAAATCAGGCCCGTGCGCAAAGTCGTGTTCATGGGCATGGGTGAGCCCTCGCACAACCTCGCCGCCGTGCTCGAAGCCATTGAGCTCATGGGCACCGTGGGGCAGATCGGCCACAAGCAGCTGGTGTTCTCCACGGTCGGGGATGCACGCATCTTCGACCAACTGCGCCAAGCACGCGTGCGCCCGGCGCTGGCCCTGTCTCTGCACAGCAGCAATGCCCAGCGCCGCCGCGAGCTGCTGCCCCGCGCAGCGCCCCTGGAGCCGCAATGGCTGGTGGAAGAGGCCGACCGCTACGGACGCGACACCGGCTACCCCGTGCAGTACCAGTGGACGCTGATTGAGGGCGTGAACGACAGCGCCGAAGAAATCGACGGCGTGGCGCGCCTGCTGGCGGGCCGCTGGGGCGTGCTCAACATGATTCCCTACAACAGCGTGCCGGCCCTGCCCTACCAGCGCCCCGACTGGGAGCGCTGCCGCGCCATTGCGCGCGAGCTGCACCAGCGTGGCGTGCTGACCAAGCTGCGCGACTCCGCCGGCCAGGACGTAGACGGTGGCTGCGGCCAGCTGCGCGCACGCGCCCAGCAACAAGCCCTGCAACCCATTCGCCTGCTGCGCCAAGGCTGAAATACGCAACGATCACAACTTGCGCAAAAGGCAATCGACAAAGAAAAACGGGCTAGACGCTTGAACGTCTAACCCGTTGATCAAGAACCGAAGTTCTGGTGCGGCTGGCAGGATTCGAACCCACGACCCCTTGGTTCGTAGCCAAGTACTCTATCCAACTGAGCTACAGCCGCACGACTCTTTTCAAACCACCCCGGCCTGTCGTGGTCGACCGGGATGCTGATTTTATTTGGTGCGGCTGGCAGGATTCGAACCCACGACCCCTTGGTTCGTAGCCAAGTACTCTATCCAACTGAGCTACAGCCGCATCGCTGTAAAGATTAAGACTATAGCACGGAAATTCAGCCCTCAGCAAGAAGTGCGATGCCAAGCACTCAATGTGTGCGAGCTGCGGACTCAAAGCAAAGCGCGCGGCGCTCAGCGTCGCCATCGCTTTGCGCCATATCGGCCAGCAGCAGCCAGCAGCGGCGGCGTGCGGCGGCGGCCAGATGGCGATCCTCGGCGCATTGCTCCAAAACCAAACGCGCCTTGCCCCAGAGCTGGCGCTCGGCCAGGGCATGGGCCAAGGCGTAGCGAATGGAAGCATCGCGCGGCGCGCGCTGCTGCGCTTGCTCCAGCCGCAGCAGCCACTCAGGCCCCAGGCCCGGCATGCATTGCACCAGCGCTTCGGCCAGGGCTTCGCGCTCGTCCTCTGCCAGCTCAGACACAGCGTCCCAGAAGGGCCGCAGCCAGCCGCGCCCATCTTCCGGCGCGCCCAAAGCCGCCGCGCGCTGTGCGGCACGCACAGCCACGAAGACATCGCGCCGGTCCAGGCCATCGAGTTGCTGCCACAGGCTGCGCAGCTGGTCGAGGTCGCGCGCTGAGTCCAGCACCTCAGAAGCCAAGGAGCGCAACAGCCCCTGGGCTGCAGACTTTGAAAAGCCCTGGTGCTTGGCCAGCAGCCGCGCCGTGCGCAGGGCTTCCAGCGGCAAACGCGCCAGACGGCAGGCTTGCAGCTTCAGGCGCAGCGCCTGGGTGCGGCGAGCCACGCCGGGGTTGAGTTCTGAGAGCAGCTCCAAAGCCCGTGGTGCATCGCGGTCTTCCAGCGCCCATTCGGCGGCCAGCAGGCGTGCGCCCTCTTCCTGGGCTCGCGCCTGCACCTGGGCCACGGCCAGCGCCTGGCGCAAATGCTCGTCGCGGTGGCGGCGGTCTTGCAGACGGTGCGCACTGTGCGCGGCCATCAAATGCACCAGGGCCTCAAACCCACCGTCGCTGGCCAGGTCCGGCGTTTGCGACTGAATGGTGAGCGCTTTTTGCGCAGCCTTTTGCGCACGGCTGTAGCGCCCGCTGTAGAAGTCCGCCAGCGCCTCACGCAACGCGGCCTGAGCGCTGCGCTCACGCTGGGCCTGGCGCCACAGGCGGGCACGGCGCGGCAGCGAGATCAAGGCCTCGACCGACTGGATGATGGTCACCAGCGCAAAGCAGCTGCCCAGCAAGACCAGCAAGAAGAGATTGAGCGAGACATCAACGCGCCAGCTGTTCCAGTACAAACTGACCAGACCGTCGTTGCTGCCCAGGGTCAGGGCCGCCACCACGGCCACCCCGAACAGCAGCACAAACCAAATCACATTGCGCATGACATCGTGCCCTCAGCGCGCCGCTGCGGCCAGGGCCGCCAGCGTGTCGTCGGGCCGCGGCACGGACTCGGCGCGGGCTTGAGCCGTCACCTGGCGCAGCAGCTCTTGAGCCAGCTGCACTTTGCGACTGCGGGTGTCGAAGTAGCGGTCCAACACCGCTAGGCTGTCGCGCAGATCGGCCTGGGCCGTGTCGTACTGGCGGCTCAGCAAGGCCAAGCGCGCGTTGAGCAGGCGCAGCTTGAGGTTTTCGCGCAGGAAAAAGGCCTGCTCGGGGGCCAAGAGCATGGCCTCCGGCTGGCCGATACGGGTCACGCGCAGCAAGCCTTTGGCTTCAGACCAGGCCTGCGCACTCAGGGTGCTCCAGCGCTGGCTCAGCTGCGACCATTGCTGGTTCAGCCAGTCTGTTTCGCTTTGGGCAGGCGTGGGCGCGCTCTTGCCCTGAGCCGCTGCCTTGCCCGAGCGCCGCGCCTCAGCATCGTCCGATTCGGGGCGCTGCGCGATGAGGGGCAGCTCGTCAATGTGGCGCACGGCCTCATCGAGCTTGATGCTCAAAGTGGCCACATCCACGACGCTGACGGCGCGCACGCGGTCGAGATCGCGGGCCACAGCACGCCGTACGCCTTCGAGTCGGGGCTGTTTGTAGCGCGTGAGCCGGTCATCGGCATGGCGCAGGGCAGCCACCAGCGGTTCGGCGCTGCCGGTGATGGTGGTCTGCTGCTGCGCCACGCGCAGCGAGGCTTCCAGATCACCCACGAGGTTTTCGTCGCGCGAGCGACTCATGGACTGCAGCAGCGCTTCGAGCTGCTCGCGCTGCAAGGCCACCTCGGCCAAGCGGGCGTCGAGCAAGGCCACTTTGGCCGCGGTGTCGCGGGTCAGCTCCTGGGCCTGACGGGCCATTTCCTGGGCCCCGGCGGCGGCGGTTTGACTGCCTTCTTGGCGCCGCACCAGCTCCTGCTCCAGCAGATTGAGCCGGGATTGGCTCTGCCAAGCCAGCACCAAGCCGCCCAGCCCCAGCAGTGCTGCGACGGCCACGGCAACAGGCCAGTACGTTTTTGCTACCACCGCCTCGGGCGCGGGGGATGCCACCTCTTGAGGCGGCGCGGCAGAAGCCGCGGTTTGGGGGTTTTCGCTCACGATGCGGGCGATTCTAGAGCGCCACCTGTGAGCTGCCGAAAGCCCTGCGCCACGGCTGCGGCATCGGGTCGCACCAAAACCACATGGCCCACGCCCAACGCCTCAACGGATCGGGCAATGCGTTCATGCGTGCACAGCGCCAGGGTCTGGCGCCACGGCGCGGCACCGCCGCCCGCGGCCGCCCCCAGCAAACGCGCGTGCGCCGCGGCCTCCGAGCTGCTGAAAAGCCAGATGTGCTGCTGCGGCTGCTGCCACGCCTGGCGCACCCAGTCGCAGTCTTGCTCGGTCCACTGCGGGCACACACGGCGGTAGGCGCTGCAATAGTGCACGGCAGCCCCTCGCTCCTGCAGGCGCTGGGCCAGCCATTCACGCCCGCCCTCACCGCGAATCACCCACGCCGACCAGGGCTGACCGGCTTGCAGCACAGCCGCCAGGCGCTGCTCCAGCACAGGCCAGAGCTGTTCCGAATCGAGACTGGGCGCGTCTGGCGCCGGCTGCACAATGCAGGCGGCGGGCACGCCGTGCTGGGTCAGCGCCTGGGCGCTGCCCGGCCCCACAGTGGCGGCCAGCACCTGAGCCGGCCAGGCCGCACCTTTGGGGGCCGCCGCAAAAAAATGATGCACCGCGTTAGGGCTGACAAACACCAGCACCTGGGTCTGTGGCAGAACACTCCAGGCCTGCGCCAAATCCAGGCCCGACGCAGGCGGCAAGATGTCCAGCAAGGGCAGCACCCGCGTGGGCACACCGTGCACTGCCAGGCGCTGCTGCCACAGAACGGCCTGGGCGCGCGGCCGGGTGAGTATGAGTTGCGCCGCTGTGCTCACACCGTGCTGGCCGCACTCAAATAGGTCTGAGCACCCTGAGCGCGCAAGGCCTGGGCCACCTCCAGACCCAATGCCTGCGCCTCGGCCACGGTGCGAACTTGCGCATGGCCTTGCGCACGCAAGAGCGCAGCGCCGGTCTGGCTGGGGTGGCCCAAGCAGGCTTGCAGCTGCAAGCCGCCATCAGGGGCGCTTTGCGCAAATGCCGCCAGCGGCACGCTGCAGCTGCCACCCAGGGCGCGCGAGACGGCACGCTCGGCCTCCGTGGCCAAGAGGGTCGGGGTGTGCGACAAGGCCTGCAGCTGCGCGCGCAGTGCGTCGTCATTGCTGCGCACCTCAATACCCAGCGCCCCCTGCCCCGCGCAAGGCAGCATGTGGGTGGTGTCAAAGTGCGCGCGAATGCGCTCACCCAGACCCAGGCGCACCAGCCCGGCAGCGGCCAGGACAATGCCCTCGTACTGACCTTCGTCGAGCTTGCGCAGCCGCGTGTCCAAATTGCCGCGCAGCGGCTCCACCTGCAGGTCGGGGCGCAGCTGCAGCAGCTGCACCATGCGGCGCAGCGAGGAGGTGCCCACGCGCGCGCCCTGGGGCAAATCTTCCAGCCGTGCGTAGTGGGGCGACACCCAGGCGTCGCGCGGGTCTTCGCGCTCGAGCACGGCGGCCAGCACAAAGCCTTCGGGCAGCTCCATGGGCACGTCTTTGAGCGAATGCACGGCCAAATCGGCGCGCCCTTGCGCCAGTGCGGCTTCCAGCTCCTTCACGAACAGGCCTTTGCCGCCCACTTTGGAGAGGCTGCGGTCAAGGATTTGATCGCCCCGTGTGGTCATACCCAAAAGGGTCACCTGGCGTTGCGACAAGGTTTCCAAAATGGCCTGCACATGGCGGGCTTGCCACAGGGCCAAACGGCTTTCTCGGGTGGCGATGACGAGTGCTTGTTGTGTCATGGCGACATGCTAGCGCAGGCAAGGCCAGCCTCTGCCTTGGCGCATGTGCCGAAGGCGGTTTCAGATCAAGAAACTGCTAGAGTCAAGAGGCCGTAACTAAGTTACAGCACCCACGTCGTGCTGACCCAGCGCCCCCCCCACAACCTGCTGCTTCACTGCCGTCATGCCCAACCGCCGCCCACGCCCTGCCGCCCGCGCACCACGCGCCGCCGACACCGATAAAAACCAGCCTCTGGTCGAAGACATTCGGCTGCTGGGGCGCATTCTGGGCGAGGTGATTCGCGAGCAAGAGGGGCGCGCCGCTTATGAGCTGATCGAGCAAGTGCGCCAGCTCTCCGTGGCCTACCGCCTCAAGCGCGATGCGCAAGCGGGCAAGCGTTTTGACAAGCTGCTCAAAAGCCTCAGCGGCGAGCAAACCGTCAGCGTCATTCGCGCGTTCAGCTACTTCTCGCACCTGGCCAATATCGCCGAAGACCGCCATCACGTGCGCCGCCGCGAGGTGCACGAGCGCGCGGGCAGCCTGCAGCCAGGCTCGCTGGACGGCTGCTTGGTGCGCCTGCACGAAGCGGGCGTGACGCCCGAGGCTATTGCCCGCACGCTGCAGCAGGGCTATGTCTCGCCGGTGCTGACCGCTCACCCCACCGAGGTGCAGCGCAAGAGCATCCTCGACGCACAACGCGCCATTGCCGAGCTGGTGGAGCAGCGCGACGCCCTGCACACCGAACGCGAGCGCAAGGCCAACGAAGACTTGCTGCGCGCGCGCATCACCCAGCTGTGGCAAACGCGCATGGTGCGCTACTCCAAGCTCACGGTGGAGGACGAGATCGACAACTCGCTGTCCTACTACCGCAGCACGTTTTTGCGCCAGATCCCGGCCCTCTACGCTCACTTGGAATCGGCCCTGCCCGGGCACGAGCTCAACAGCTTTTTGCGCATGGGCCAATGGATTGGGGGCGACCGCGACGGCAACCCCAATGTGACGGCCCAGACCCTGAGCTATGCGCTGCGCAGCCAGTCCGAGGTGGCGCTGCGCCACTACCTCACCGAGCTGCATGAGCTGGGCGCGGAGCTGTCCATCTCGGCACGGCTGGCGCAGGTCAGTCCGCAGCTCCTGGCCCTGGCCGAGCGCAGCCCCGACCGCAGCCCGCACCGCAGTGACGAACCCTACCGCCGCGCTCTCACAGGCATGTATGCGCGCCTGGCCGCGACGCTGCATGAGCTCACCGGCACCGAAGCCCTGCGCCATGCTGTAGCACCACAAGACCCCTACACCCAGCCTGAGGAACTGCTGGCTGACCTGCGCACCATTGCCGACTCGCTGCGCGGCCACCATGCACAAGCGCTGCTGGCGCCGCGGCTGCTGCCGCTCATGCGCGCCATCAAGGTATTTGGCTTTCACCTCGCCACGCTGGATTTGCGCCAGAGCTCAGACCAACACGAGGCCGTGGTGGCCGAGCTGCTGGCCACCGCACGACTGTGCCCGGACTACAGCGCGTTGAACGAGACGCAGCGCCGCGAGCTGCTCGTCGGCGTGCTCAACGACGCCCGCCCCTTGCGCGTGATGGGCGCCACCTACAGCGAGCACACGCGCAGCGAGCTGGCCATTTTTGAAGGCGCGCAAGAGGCCTTGCGGCGCTTTGGCAAAGCGGCAATTCGCCACTACATCATTTCCCACACCGAGGAGGTGTCGGACCTGCTGGAAGTGCTGCTGCTGTGCAAGGAAGTGGGCCTGCTGCAGGGCGAACTCGACAGCCAGGGCGAGCGTGCGGCCAAGAGCGCTTTGATTGTGGTGCCGCTGTTTGAAACCATTGGCGACCTGCGCCGTGCGCCCGCCATCATGAGCGAGTTCTACGCCCTGCCCGGCGTGCTGGACATGGTGCTGCGCAGCGGTGCTGAGCAAGACGTGATGTTGGGCTACTCAGACTCCAACAAAGACGGCGGCATGTTCACCAGCAACTGGGAGCTCTACCGCGCCGAGGTGGCGCTGGTGCGCTTGTTTGATGAGCTCAAACAGCAGCACGGCGCGCTCACGCTGCGGCTCTTCCATGGCCGTGGCGGCACCGTGGGCCGTGGCGGTGGCCCCAGCTACCAAGCCATCCTGGCCCAGCCCCCGGGCACGGTCAATGGCCAGATCCGGCTCACCGAGCAGGGCGAAGTCATCGCTTCCAAATACGCCCACCCCGAGATCGGGCGGCGCAACCTCGAAACCCTGGTGGCCGCCACGCTGGAAGCCACGCTGCTGCCGCAGGGCAAGGCCGTGCCCGCGAGCTTTCTGCAGACGGCGCAACAGCTCTCGGACGCGAGCTTTGCGGCCTACCGCCGCTTGGTCTACGAGACCCCAGGTTTTGCCGACTTCTTCTTTGGCGCCACCCCGATTCGAGAGATTGCCGAGCTCAATATTGGTTCGCGCCCGGCGTCGCGCAAGGCCACGCGTGCGATTGAAGACTTGCGCGCCATTCCCTGGGGCTTCAGCTGGGGCCAAAGCCGCCTGGCCCTGCCGGGCTGGTGTGGATTTGGGTCGGGCATCGAAGCGTTTTTGGGTCAGGACGCCGGCGAGCGCGAGCATGGGCTCAAGCTGCTGCGGCGCATGTACCGGCAATGGCCGTTTTTCAGCACGCTGCTGTCCAACCTGGACATGGTGCTGGCCAAAACCGATATGAGCCTGGCCCAGCGCTATGCCGATTTGGTGGAAGACAAAAAGCTCGGCAAGCGCATTTTTGCGGCCATCAAAGCCGAGTTTGAACTCACGCAAAGCACCCTGAGCCTGATCACCGGCGAAGCCCAGCGCCTCTCACACAACCCGGCCTTGGCGCGCTCCATCGAGCACCGCTTCCCCTACATCGACCCCCTGCATCATTTGCAGGTGGAGCTGATGCGCCGCTACCGCGCCATGCCCGCAGCGCAGCGCGAGCAAGAGCCCAGCATGGAGCGGGTGCAGCGCGGCATTCATCTCTCGATCAACGGCATCGCCGCGGGCCTGCGCAACACCGGTTGAGGCCCCGGGCGCAACGGGCCCCTCAGCCCGTTTGCGTCAGGGCAGCACGCACGGCACCGAGCTGGCGGCGCGACACCGCAAGCCATTGGTCCAGCCGAGCCACACGCACCGCCCAGTTGCCTTCGGTGCCGGAGCCTGTGTCTTCGCAATCGTCGCGCCGCTGCAGCTCGCGCAGCGCGGCGCGCGCCACCAGGGTGTTGCGGTGTATGCGCACGAAATGGCCTTCGTAGCGCTGTGCCAATTCGCTCAAGCTGCCTTCCAGCACATGGCTTTGGGTGGCGGTGTGCAGCGTCAGGTATTTCTGTTCGGCCCTCACAAAGAGCACGCTGGACAGTGGCAGGCGCAGCAGGCGCCCTCGCTCGCTGACGGTCACCACCGGCTCCTGCACGAGCGGATCGCCCCCCACAAATGCGACCCCGCGGCGCTGCTGCAGGCGCTGCGCCGCACGCGCCAAGCTGGCCCAGAGCCGCTCGCGCGACACAGGCTTGGTGATGTAGTCCAGGGCCTGCAACTCAAAGGCCTGCAGCGCGTGCTGGCCGTGGGCCGTGACAAACACCAGCTCCGGTGCATCGGGCAGCTGCAGCAGCTGGCGCGCCAGCTGCAGGCCATCAGGGCCAGGCATCTGAATGTCCAGCAGCAGCACGTCACAAGCCTGCTCGCGCAACCACTGCAGGGTTTGCGTGGCGTTTTGCGTCTCGCCCACCACTTCAGCGAAGGTGGCTTCGCAGGCTTGCACCAGCGTGCGCAAGCGCAGGCGCGCCATGGCCTCGTCGTCGGCAATCAACACCCGCAGCAAGCTCTGCAACATCTCAGGCCTCTTTGGTGCCTGATCGCGGCACCCGGATGCGAACGGCAAAGTGCCGCTCATAGGCACGCACATCCATGCGCGCAGCCACGTCATGCATCAGGCGCAGGCGCTCACGCACATTGGTCAGGGCAAAGCCGTGGCCACGGGTGCGGGTGCTCGCGCCCACGCTGTTGCGCACCAGCACCTCCACCTCGCCGCCGCGCAGGCGGGTTTCGATGCGCACATGACCGCCCGCTTCGTTGGGCTCAACCCCATAGCGCACCGCGTTTTCAACCAAGGGCTGCAAAAACAACGGCGGCACACGCGCAGCGCCTGCGCCGTCGTCAAGCAACCACTGCACACGTAAACGCGGTCCAAAACGGATGAGCTCAATGTCCAAGTAGCGCCGCGCCAACTCCACTTCCTGCGCCAGCGTCACGCTGCTGCCCTGCGGCGCCAAGGCCACGCGAAACAGCTCGCTCAAGTCCTCCAACACCTGTTCGGCTTGAGCGGGGTCCACCCGCACCAGGGCCATGGCGGTGTTGAGGGTGTTGAAGAGAAAGTGCGGGCGTATGCGCGACTGCAACTCCACCAAACGGGCCAGAGCATCGGCCGGCATTTGGGCACGCGAGCGCAGCTTCAGCCACGCCAGCAACAAGCCCGCCACGACAGCGCCGCTGAGCATGGCGCCCAGCTGCTGTGCCGGGCTGAAGGCCTGCGGGTCCACAACCAGCAGCAACCAGCAACCCAGGGCGGTGCACAGTGCACCAAAGGCCATCAGCAAACTCCACTGCAACAGCTCAGTGCATGAAACAAGCCAACGCCCCAGCGCGCAGACCGAAACCAGCCACAAGAGCAAAGCTGTCTGTGTCACCGCCGTCCCGACCGACATCCCCACCAGCCAGGACCGCCAGCTCGGCACGGCCACCATCACGCCTAGCGTCAGCAAGGCCTGCACCAGTGCAACAGCACGCAACGCAAACCCAATGTGACAAACATCGAAGGCATGGCGCCCGCCCGGATCGCGCAGAACCGGGTGCTGCGACAGTACGGATGGCTCCAGCCCCAACAAAGTGCTGAGCCGAGAATCAGTCCAATCCGTGGGCTGGGAATTCATGCTTGACCGGACACAACAGGTCCTCTGGCAGGGCGCCACTTAGAATCGATCGAGGCCCCCGATTGTTCCGGGTCTCTCAAGCCGCAGGTGTAACGCTGCGTTACCCCCTGCACCAGCCTCACCGCACAACGCCGCAACGCCGCCCACCATGTCCACGCCCGACGCTCCGCACGACAACCCGCTGGCCAACAAAGCAGCCGCCTGGTCGGCTCTGTTCTCAGAACCCATGAGCGAGCTCGTGCAGCGCTACACCGCCAGTGTGGACTTTGACCGGCGGCTGTGGGACGCCGACATCCAAGGCAGCCTGGCGCACGCTGAAATGCTGGCCGCCCAGGGCATTCTGAGCGCCGCCGACCACGCCGACATCCAGCGCGGGTTGGCGCAGATTCGCGGTGAAATCGAGTCCGGCGAGTTCGTCTGGAAACTGGCGTTGGAGGATGTTCACCTCAACATCGAAGCCCGCCTCACCGAGCTGGTGGGCACGGCGGGCAAACGCCTGCACACCGGGCGCAGCCGCAACGACCAAGTCGCCACCGATGTGCGGCTGTGGCTGCGCGGCGAGATTGATCTGCTGGGTGATTTGCTGGTGCAACTGCAGCGCGTGCTGGTGGTGCAGGCCGAGGCCCACGCCAGCGTCGTCATGCCGGGCTTTACCCATTTGCAAGTGGCACAGCCGGTGAGCTTTGGCCACCACCTGCTGGCCTATGTGGAGATGTTTGCCCGCGACGCGCAGCGCCTGCAGCAGGTGCGCCAGCGCGTCAACCAGCTGCCGCTGGGCGCTGCGGCGCTGGCCGGCACCAGCTATGCGCTGGACCGCGAACGCGTGGCCCGCACGCTGAAGATGGAAGGCGTGTGCCAAAACAGCCTGGATGCAGTGAGCGACCGCGACTTCGCCATCGAGTTCAGCGCCGCCGCAGCGCTGGTGATGGTGCACATCTCGCGCCTGTCGGAAGAGCTGGTGCTGTGGATGAGCCAGAACTTCGGCTTCATCACCCTGCCCGACCGCTTCTGCACGGGCTCGTCCATCATGCCGCAGAAGAAAAACCCCGACGTGCCCGAACTGGCACGCGGCAAGTGCGGGCGCGTGGTGGGGCACCTCATGGGCCTCATCACCCTCATGAAGGGCCAGCCCCTGGCCTACAACAAGGACAACCAGGAAGACAAAGAGCCGCTGTTTGACACCGTGGACACGCTGCGCGACACGCTGCGCATCTTCTGCGACATGCTGGCGGGCCTGAGCGTCAATGAAGAAGCCATGGAGCGCGCCGCCCTGCGCGGCCACGCCACCGCCACCGACCTGGCGGACTACCTCGTGAAGAAGGGGCTGGCGTTTCGCGATGCCCATGAAATCGTGGCCCACACCGTGCGCGCAGCCTCCAGCCAAGGCGTGGAACTTGCCGCGCTGAGTTTGACGCAGCTGCAAGCCATTGAGCCGCGCATTGAGGCCGATGTGTTTGAAGTGCTGAGCTTGCAAGGCTCGCTGCAGGCGCGGCAAACTCTGGGCGGCACTGCGCCCACGCAGGTTCTGGCGCAAGTGGCCCGCCATCGCCAGCGTCTCTCCTGAGGCCCCGCCACAAGCACCGCCTGCCCACAAGAGCACCGATCCCGCCCCTCACACCTGCCGATATGACGACCCTGACCTGGAGCGACGCGCTCACCCTGCAACAGCCCCTGCTGGACCAAACCCACCAGGAATTTGTGGAGCTGCTCAATGCCTTCGGCGCGGCACTGGATGCCGAGCAGGACGCCCTGCCCGCCTTCCAAACCCTGCTGGCCCACACCGAAGCGCACTTTGAAATGGAAGAGCGCTGGATGGCGGCCAACGGCTTTGAGGCGCAGAACTGCCACAGCGGCCAGCACGCCATGGTGCTCAACGTCATGCGCGAAGTGGTGCGCCACGCCACGGAGCTCAACGACCGCGAGCCCATGCGCATCGTGCGCGGCGAGCTGGCCCAGTGGTTCCCGGCACACGCCGAAATGATGGACGCCGCGCTGGTCTACACCATGCAGCAGCGCGGCTTTGACCCGGCCACCGGCCAGTGCAGCAGCCCCACGGCTGAAACCAATATCTCCAGCTGCGGCGCCAAGAGCTGCGGGCACTGAGCGATGTGAAGCCGCGGCTCATCGCCCACCTCGACATGGACGCGTTTTATGCGTCCGTTGAGTTGCTGCGCTACCCCGAGCTTCAAGGCCTGCCCGTGGTGGTGGGCGGGCGCCGCGCTCACGCACCCACGCTGGGCGAGGATGGCCAGCGCCGCTTCGCCCTGCTGGGCGACTACAGCGGGCGCGGTGTGGCCACCACCGCCACCTATGCGGCTCGCGCCTTGGGTGTGCATTCGGGCATGGGCTTGATGAAAGCGGCCCTGCTGGCTCCCCAAGCCATCTTGCTGCCGGCGGACTTTGAGGCCTACCGGCACTACTCGCGCCTGTTCAAAGCAGCGGTGCGCGACATCGCGCCGCACATCGAAGACCGCGGCATCGACGAGATCTACATCGACCTCAGCGAGGTGCCCGGCGCGCACGACACGGTGGGCCACGACCCCCTGGGCGGTGTGCGGGCGCTGGCACGCGAGATCAAAAGCGCGGTGTTGCGTGCCACGGGATTGAGCTGCTCCATCGGCGTCACGCCCAACAAGCTGCTGTCAAAAATCGCGTCTGAACTGGACAAGCCCAATGGCCTGACGGTGCTGGCCGCCGAAGACTGGCGGGAGCGCATCTGGCCGCTGCCGCTGCGGCGCATCAACGGCATTGGGCCCAAGGCCGGCGCCAAGCTGCAGGCTCTGGGGCTGCACAGCATTGCCGACCTGGCCGCCGCACCGCCGCTGCTGTTGCGCCAGCACTTTGGCCCCAGCTACAGCGCCTGGCTGCACGAAGCCGCGCACGGCCGGGACGAGCGCCCGGTGGTGACGCACAGCGAGCCCGTGAGCCTGAGCCGCGAGACCACCTTCGAGCGCGACCTGCACGCCCAGCGCGACCGGCCCCAGCTCTCGGCCGTGTTCACCCAGCTGTGCCAACAGCTCGAGGGCGACCTGGCACGCAAGGGCTATGCCGGGCGCACCGTGGGCATCAAGCTGCGCTTTGAGGGCTTTCGCACCGTCACCCGCGACCTCACACTGCGCGAGCCCGTCAGCAGCGCCAGCCAAATTCGCCAGGCCGCCGGGCAGTGCCTCAAGCGTGTGGATTTGAGCGACCGCATCCGCCTCCTGGGCGTGCGCGTGAGCAAGCTCTGCCGCAATGCCGATGGAGCGGCCCAAAACGCCGCGGTGACCGCTGCGGCCGCCCCGAAGGACGCCGCCCAGCCGCAATCACTGCCGCTGTTTTGAGGGCCGCTGGCGGCTCACCGTGCCGTCGGGCCAGCGCGTGGGCAAGCGCCACATCCACAGCGCCACGGCCAGGCAGCACAAGGCCGGCAACCAGCGCAGCCGTGGCAGGCTCAAGGCGGCCGAGAGCGAGCCCACGGCCATCATGAACCAGGCCAGCTGCTTGGCGCGCCAGGGCACGGCGCGATGCTGGCGCCAGTCACCCACCATGGGTCCAAAACGCGGGTGGGTGAGCAGCCAACGCTCGCAGCGCTGGCTGCCGCGCGCAAAGCAAAACGCGGCTAGCAGCACAAACGGTGTGGTGGGCAGCAGGGGCACCACAATGCCCACCACGCCCAGGGCCAGCGCGGCAAAGCCCGCCAGCAGCCAGGGCAGGCGCTGCCACCAGGGGCGGTAGAGGGTCTGAGCGCCAGCGCTGGCGGGCACCTCGCTGGAGGGCCCGTGGGGAAAATCGGCATCAGGCATGCCCGGGATCATCGCATGGCGACTTGCCCCTGGCTGGCCTAAAGTGCGCTCATGACCCTCGACGCCCCTCTGCGCCTTCCCTCGCTGGATGCCTTGCGCGCCTTTGAAGCCGCTGCCCGGCTGGGCAGCCTGGAACACGCCGCCCAGACCCTGCACATCACTCCCAGCGCCGTTGGCAAGCGCATTGCCGCGCTGGAACAGCAGCTGGGCCTGACCCTGCTGGAGCGCCCCGCCAAGCCCCTGCGCCTGAGCGCCAGCGGGCGCGAGTACCTCGAGCAAGTGCGCTCAGCGCTGGCACTGCTGGCTGCGGTACCGCTGCACCGCCCGGCACGGCTGCGCCGCACGCGCGTGACCCTGAGCGCACCGCCCACTCTGGCGCGCCAGGTGCTGGTGGCGGGCCTGCCCGAGCTGGCGCGCCAAGCACCTGAGGTGGAGCTGGAGTTGGTGCTGTCCTCGCCCTACGCGCAGCACAGCGCCCTGCCCTGCGATCTGGAGGTCTGCCAGGCCCCGGACGATCTCAGCCAAGCCCCGGTGTGGCAGCAGCTCTTGCACGGCAGCGTCACCCCCATGGCCTCGCCCGCGCTGCTGCAACGCCACGGCCCGCTGCGTCATGCGGCTGACCTGGCCGGCCTGCCCCTGCTGTGCTCGCCGCTGCAGCCCTGGGCCCCGTGGTTGGCCGCCGCAGGCCTGGACTGGGCCGAGCCCGAGCAAGGCCCGCGCCTGGTGGACCTGGGCTTGGCGCTGGAAGCCGCAGCGCAAGGCCAGGGCGTGGTGCTGGGGCAAACCCTGCTGGCAGCACCGTTGCTGCGCCAGGGCCTGCTGCAGCCGCTGTTTGACTTGAGCGTGCCGGCGCTGCGCGCCTATGGCCTGCGCGCGCACCGCGACACCCCCGCCAGCCGCGCCGTGGTGCAGTGGCTGCAGCGCCACTGCCAGAGCGTGGCGGAAATTTCTTCCGGCTCAGCCAGCCCAAGATTCCCGCCAAGCTCCTGACATGCGCCCTAGCATGGCGCGTTGCTGAACCACACAAAATCTGGAGTGAGCCCATGAGCGTCGTGACCACCATCGGTGATTTGCAAGCCCTGGCCCGCAAGCGCGTGCCGCGCATGTTCTACGACTACGCGGACTCCGGCTCCTGGACCGAAAGCACCTACCGCGCCAACGAAACAGACTTTGCGCGCTGGAAGTTCCGCCAGCGCGTGGCCGTGAACATGGAAAACCGCAGCACCGCCACCACCATGGTGGGCCAGCCTGTGGCCATGCCCGTGGCGCTGGCCCCCACGGGGCTCACCGGCATGCAGCATGCCGACGGCGAAATCCTCGCCGCACAGGCCGCCGAAGCGTTTGGCGTGCCCTTCACGCTGTCGACCATGAGCATTTGCTCCATCGAGGACGTGGCCGCGCACACCAAGTCGCCGTTTTGGTTCCAGCTCTATGTGATGAAAGACCGCGGCTTTATTGCCGACTTGATCGATCGCGCGCGCGCCGCCAAGTGCAGCGCCCTGGTGCTGACGCTGGACCTGCAAATCCTCGGCCAGCGCCACAAGGATTTGAAAAACGGCCTCTCCGCCCCGCCCAAGCCCACGCTGGCCAACATGCTCAACCTCGCCACCAAGCCACGCTGGTGCCTGGGCATGTTGGGCACCAGACGGCACGGCTTTGGCAATATCGTGGGCCATGTCAAAGGCGTCAAAGACATGGGCTCGCTGTCGGAGTGGACGGCCAAGCAGTTCGACCCTGCGCTGTCCTGGGACGATGTGCAGTGGATTCGTGACCGCTGGGAGGGCAAGCTCATCCTCAAGGGCATCATGGATCCGCAAGACGCTGTGCTGGCCGCACGCAGCGGCGCGGACGCGCTGATTGTCAGCAACCACGGCGGGCGCCAGCTCGACGGCACGGAATCCAGCATCGCCGCCCTGCCTCGCATCGTGCAGGCCGTGGGCCAGGACATCGAGGTGCACATGGATGGCGGCATCCGCAGCGGCCAAGACGTGCTCAAGGCCTGGGCGCTGGGCGCGCGCGGCTGCTATATCGGGCGGGCCTTTTTGTACGGCCTGGGGGCCAATGGGCGCGAAGGCGTGAGCCAGGCCCTGCAAATCATTCACAAGGAATTAGATCTGAGCATGGCCTTTTGCGGCCACACCCAGATCCGCACCGTGGATCAGAACATTCTGCTGCCCTGAACCACGGCCGGGCGCTGCCTTTAGCGCACGCCCATTTCTTGCAGCAGGCGCTGGGCTTTGTCCACCACCTTCATCTGCCACAGCATGTAGCGCGCGTCCAGGCAGATGCTGCGGTTGCGCTTGTCGTCGAAGTCCCAGTCAGAGATCACGGTGTCGAGCGTGCCGTCAAACAGCAGGCCCACCAGCTGGCCCTGCGCATTGAGCACGGGGGAGCCGGAGTTGCCGCCGGTGGTGTCCAGCGTGGCCAGGAAGTTCACGGGCACAGTGCCGAGCTTGGCGTCGGCATAGCCATCCCAGTTGCGCGCCTTGATGGCCGCCAGCTGAGCGGCCGGGGCATCGAACTCGCCCTCGCCACGGTGCTTGGCCACAATGCCTTGCACGGTGGTGAAGGCATGCCAGTCGGAGCCATCCACCGCGGGCTTGCGGCCACTGACCTTGCCGAACGCCACGCGCAGGCTGCTGTTGGCGTCAGGGTAAATCTCCTCCCCGGCGGCGGCACGGTAGGCGCGCAAGGCCTCCATCACCCGCACATAACGCTTGCCCAGGCGGCCCTGCAAATCACGCTGCAGCGCTTGCTGCTGCAGCCGGTGCTGGCGCAGCGCCACGGCGGCGCGCACCATGCTGTCGCTGCTGCGCTCGAACTCCGCCACGGGGCGCTCCAGCCAGGCCAGGCGCTGTGCGTCGTCCTGCAGCTGGGTGCCGGCATACAGAGCCGTCAGGGCCTGCTGCAGCGCGGCCTCGTCCATTTGCGCGTTCACGCCCAAGGCACCGAGCAAGGCGGCGTTGGTCTTGTCGCGCTTGAGGTATTGCTGCAGGAAGTGCAGCACCAGGGCCCGGTCGGTGTCGGCGTCGTAGCGCTTGCCCAGGCTGGTCACGGCTTCGCGCCAATCCCCTTCGTCCCGCGCCTGGTAGCCGCTTTCGCGCTGGTCGGCCGGTTTGGTGCGCTCATGCGCCAGGTGCAGCAGCTCGGCGGCATGGCCCAGCAGCGTGGGTTCAATCTGGTCTTGCCAGCGCAAATCGGTTTGCAGGGCCTGGCGCTGGGCCAACAGCTCATCCACCTCTTGCAGCGCAGCCCCCCAACGGGCGCGGCGCGCGGGGTCGGCCTGCACCCAGGCCAGCAGCTTGGCGTGGCTCGCTTCGCGGCGCTGCAGCAGGTCACCACCTTCGTAGCTGGCGAGTTGGCCTTGGGTGTTTTTGTAGTAGTTGGCAACGCCCGCCACCGTGTTGGCCATGCGGATCTCGGCGTCACGGCGCCCTGCCGTGCTGGCCTTGATGATGGCCAATATGTCGCCCATCTGCGCCACATCGCGCGGCTTTTGCTCTTCAAAGGCGTAGGCCACTTCGCGCGGCAGGCGGTAGCGGTCGGTGCTGCCGGGGTAGCCCGCCACCATCACAAAGTCACCTTCACGCAGCGGCGTTGTGGCCATTTGCAGGTGGTGTTTGGGTTGGTAGGGCTGGTTGTTGGCGGCGTAGTCCGCTGGCTTGCCGTCCGGCCCCACATAGGCACGGTAGAAGCTGTAGTCGCCGGTGTGGCGGGGCCACATCCAGTTGTCGGTGTCGCCGCCGAACAGGCCCACGCCCTGTGCGGGCGCGTGCACCACGCGCACGTCGCGAATCTCCAGCTGCTTGATCAGGCGGTAGAGGCTGCCACCGTAGTAGGCCTTGACCGTGCAGCGGTGGCCGCTGTCTTGCTCGCACTCGCGCACCAGTTGCTGCGTGCGCTTTTCCAGCGCTTGCGTGCGGGCCTGGCCGTCGAGCTGCTGCAGCTGCGCGTCCAGCACACGTGCGGTGACATCGGTTTGCGCCACCGTCACCAGCACCCGTGTGCCGGGTGCGGCAGGCAGTTCGTCCTTGAGCTCAGCTGCCAGAAAGCCGTGCTTCAGCAAGTCGCGCTGGGGGCTGCTGTTGTACTGCAAGCTGCCATAGACGCAGTGGTGGTTGGTCACCACCAAGCCCTTGGGCGATACAAAGGAGGCCGAGCAGCCATCCAGGCTCACCACCGCACCCAGCGGGTGGGCCAGCAAATCAGACAGCGGCCCCACCGGCATTTGCAGCCCCGCAGCCTTCATGGGGGCGGCCAGCTTGGGAAGTTGGTCGGGCAGCCACATGCCCTCATGAGCCGCCGCACTGCCCAGCACCGCAGCCAGCGGCAGGCCCACCGAAAGTACACGCCATTTCATCGTCAAACCCTCAATCATTTTTTTACATGCGCCGCCCCGGGCGCGGGGGCGACATCGTCACATGAAAACACGCTGCCCCGACTAGCCATATGCCCCAGTACGGCACCCTGGTTTGCTGTAAACGCCAGGGCATCTGCCGATATCCAGACGACACACTCGCGCCGCGCCATGTGTCTCTGGGGGCTGTCCATGAAGTTGAATCAAGCAGAACAGGTATGCCGCTGGATGGCCCTGCACGGGCGGCGCCACCCAGTCGAGGCAGCGACCTGGAATGGGGTGATCATGCTGGCGCTTTTGGGTTACGCCGTGCTGCCCATGTTGGTGCTCACTCAGGATTGGCTGATGTTGCCTGTGAGCCTGGCGGCTGTGGTCATGCCCGAAGGCTATGCGGGCGCGCGGCGCAGGCTGCACCGGCGTCAGCGGCTGCGCTGCGATTGGCTAGGCGCTTTGCGCTGAGGTCTTGCCTGTCCTGACTCAGTGCAGGAGGCCTATCCACTCACCGCTGCATTGGTAGCGGTCAAACAGCTGGGTGGCCAGTGCGCGCAGGGCTTCATCGCCTTGGGCATGGGCTTGACCCAGACGTTCCAGCGCGTAGAGCCGGTCGTAGACCATGCGCGTGGGCTGCAGGCTGAGCCCGCAGCGCTGCATGGCTTCATGCAACTCCCACAGCTGACCCATGGGCACCGGGGCGGCCAGCACCATGCCCAAATCCATAGTCAGGCCAGAGCTCTGGGCTTGATGGGTGGCTTGGGTGTTCATGGGCGGCCTCCTGGCGGGGTGAGTGCGGTGCTGCAATGGAGTGAATGATGCGCCGCTGCGGCGCCAAACTTGAGCCGAATAAACACCCCAAGCACCGCCCAATTCAAGGCAAGACCAGCGGCCGCACCTGCCCTCGCCCCCAAGAGTGGCGCGCATACACTCAAGCCCTGTGTTTGACGCCTCTGCCCCTATGGACCCGCACGACAACAACCATTCGCTGCTGCCTTGGCACTCCATGTTCATGGGCGTGGCACTGCTGGCAGCCAGCCGCTCCAAAGATGCGCGCAAACGCAACGGTGCTTGCATTGCCAGCGCTGATTTCAAGATTCTGGGCGTGGGCTACAACGGGCTGCCCCGCGGCTGCAACGACACCGACCCCAGCTACTGGATGGACCAGGACGACGACCCCGTGCACTCGCGCCACAGCTATATCGTGCACGCCGAGGTCAACGCCATCCTCAACTGCGTGGTGCTGCCGCTGACGGGCTCCACCATCTACACCACCCAATTCCCCTGCCCGCGCTGCACGCAGTCCATCATCCAGGTGGGCATCCGCGAGGTGGTCTATCTGGACAAAAAAGAGCACCAGCTGGCGCTCAACACGGCATCGCAAAAAATGCTGGACGACGCTGGTGTGGCGGTGCGCGCTCTGCGCGACGCGCAGCCCATGTCAGCCCAGTGGTGCAAATCGCTCGAAGGCTTTATCCAAGCCACGGCCGACCAGCACCGGGCTTAGTGCCCCAGGGCTAGAGACGCCCCACGCACTGCGCTGCGCCGCAGCTACAGCGCAGCCGCCCAGCGTGGTGGCTCTGGCCGTAGTTGCAGGTGATTTCCTCGCCGCTGGCGATGTCGCGCAGCGCAAAAAATTCCGCCCGGCCCTGGCGGATGTGCAGCACCGCATTGGGCGCACAGCTGTGGTTGACGAAGCGCAGCAGCGAATCGCTGTCGCTGGCGTCGATGGCCGTGCGTGCGCTGATCTCCACGATGTGAATGCGCGCCAGCTGCCGCACACGGCGCCGCGCCTCAGACACAGAGATGGTTTGCCCCCGCATCTCGCCAATCTTCTGGCGCACGGCAATGGCCTCGTCGGCAAACACGCCCTGCCCGTCAATGGCACTGGGGCCCACGCGCAAAGCCACACGCTCGGCCGGTTGCGGGCCGCTGGGTTTCGCACTGGGCGCGGCATCAGGCGCAGCAGCGCCAGCAAGGGTGTGGAGTCGAGGCATGGGCGCGCAACAATCTCTAGGCCAGAACAACAGCGCCAAAGCGCAAGGCCCGATTGTCGCTTGACGCGCCCCCACATCGGCAGGCAGACTGAGCCGCATGTCTAGCGCCTTGCACCTACTCACCTGCCCTGCGCCCCTGCGCTTCATGCGTCAGGTAGCAGCGCTATGGATGAGGCTGGCGCGGTAGCCCCATCCCCCTTCTTCCCCTCAGCAGCCCGCGCCACACCAGCGCGGGCTGTTTTGTTTTTGGCCCCACCCACCCCGACGAAAAGGAGCTTGCCCATGGACTTCACACTGCGCCGCGCCACAGCCGACGACGCAAGCGCTATGGCCGACTTGATGGCCCACCCCGAGGTACAGCCGCAGCTGCTGCAACTGCCCCATGCCGCGCCAGCCCACTGGCGCCAGCGCCTGGGCGAGGTGCAGGACCCGCAAAACGGTGATCTGCAATTGCTCGCGGTGCGGGGCTCGGAACTGCTGGGCAGTGCCGGCGTGCACAAGGTGTCGGCCCGTCAGCGGCTGGCCCACGTGCGCACTTTCGGCATGGCAGTGCACCCCAACGCACGGCGCCAAGGTGTGGGCAATGCACTCCTGGGCACGCTGGTGGACTATGCCCAGCAGTGGCTGGGCTGTCGCCGCCTGGAGCTGACCGTGTTTTGCGACAACACGCCGGCCCTGACCCTGTACGAACGCCACGGGTTTGAGATCGAGGGGCGGCTGCGCGCCTACGCCCTGCGCCAAGGCAGGCTGCAAGACGTGTTTGTGATGTCACGCCTCTTCGACGCCCCAGCCCGGGCTTGAACGCGGCCTCAGGCCGAAGGCAACTCGGCCTCGCGGATTTCCCCGGGCACGCTGCGCCGCGCCATGAGCACATAGACCGTGGGCACCACAAAAATGGTCAGCAGCGTGCCCAGGCTCATGCCACCCACAATCACCCAGCCGATGTTCTGCCGGCTCTCAGCCCCCGCACCGCTGGCCAGGGCCAGGGGCAGCGCGCCCAGCACCATGGCGCCCGTGGTCATGAGGATGGGGCGCAGGCGCAGGGCCGAAGCCTCCACCACCGCTTGCACCGTGGCGCGGCCTTGCTGGCGCAGTTGGTTGGAGAACTCCACGATCAGGATGCCGTGCTTGGTGATCAAGCCCACCAGGGTGATGAGGCCGATTTGTGAGTACACATTGAGCGTGCCGCCCGAGAGCTGCAGCGCGGCCAGAGCCCCCACCATGGACAGCGGCACGGAGAGCATGATGACGAAGGGGTCCACAAAGCTCTCGAACTGCGCGGCCAGCACCAGGTAGATGAAGAGCAGCGCCAGCACAAACACCAGAGCCAAGGCGCCGCTGGAGGTTTTGAACTCGCGCGACATGCCGCCCAGCTCGGTGGCATAGCCCGGTGGCAGTTGCTCGCGGGCGATGCGGTCCATTTCCTTGAGCGCATCACCCAGCGCAAAGTTGGGCGTGAGGTTGGCGGTGATGGTCACCGCGCGGCGCTGGTTGAAGTGGTTGAGCTCGCGCGGGCTCACGGCCTCGCGCACGCGCACCAGGCTGGCCAGGGGCACCAGGGTGTCGCCGCGGCCGCGCACAAACAAGCGCTCGATTTGCTGCGGCGTGGTGCGGTTGGCTGCATCGGTTTGCACCATCACGTCGTACTGGTCGGCCTGGCGCTTGTAGCGCGTCACCACCCGGCTGCCCAGCATGGTCTCGACCGTGCGCGCCACCTGGTCCACCTGCACGCCCAGGGCGGCGGCGCGTTCGCGGTCCACCTCTACCAGCAGCTCGGGCTTGTTCAAGCGCAAATCGCTATCTACCTGGATGAAGCCGGGGTTGCGCGCCATGGCGGCCATGACGTCGGCCGCCACTTTGTTCATGTTTTGATAGCTGTCGCTGCTGACGATCACGTAGTAGACCGGCCGCGACGAGAAGCCCTGCCCCAGGCTGGGTGGCGTGGACGGGAAGGCCGTCACGCCGGGCAGCTGGCTGAGCTGCGGTGCCAGCTCGCGCGCCAGCTGCTGCGAGGTTTTGCTGCGGTCGTTCCAGTCAGTGGTGCGCAAAATCGCCAGCCCCGAAGACACCGAACCGCCGTTGAACAAAAAGCGCCGCTCAAACTCAGGCACCTGCCCGGCAATGCGCTCCACCGCGTCCATATAGCGGGCGGTAAAGGCCAGGGTCGCGCCATCGGGGGCTGACAGCGGCACCACCACCACGCCACGGTCTTCCAGGGGCGCCAGCTCGCTCTTGGCGGTTTTGAACAGCCACGCGCTGCCGCCCGCGCAGGCCAGCATCACCAGCACCACCAGCGCTTTGTGCTGCAGCGTCCAGCCCAGCGCCCGCGCGTAGCGTGCGCTCAGGCCCTGCAGCAGCTGCTCCATGCCCGCGTCAAAGCGCGAAGGCTTGGGGTTGTGGCGCAGCAGCTTGGAGCACATCATGGGCGTGAGCGTGAGCGCCACAAAGCCCGACACCAAGACCGCGCCGGCCAGCGTCAGCGCAAACTCGACAAACAAGCGCCCCGTGCGCCCCGGCGTGAACGCCAGCGGCGCAAACACCGCCGCCAACGTCAGCGTCATGGCCACCACGGCAAAGCCAATCTCACGCGCACCGCGAAATGCCGCCTGCAGCGGGCTCAAGCCCTCTTCGATGTGGCGAAAAATGTTCTCCAGCACCACGATGGCGTCGTCCACCACCAGGCCAATGGCCAGCACCAGAGCCAGCAGGGTCAGCGTGTTGACACTGAAACCCGCCGCGGCCATGAGCGCGAAAGAGCCAATCAGGCTCACGGGAATGGTGACCAGCGGGATGATGGAGGCCCGCAGCGTGCGCAGGAACAGGAACACCACCAAGGCCACCAGCACCACCGCCTCGACAATGGTTTTGTAGACCGATTGGATGGAGCGGTCGATGAACACGGCGTTGTCGGCCGCAGGCCGCGCCACGATGCCCTTGGGCAAATCTTCCTGCAACTGCGGCAGCAGCGCGCTCACGGCTTGAGACAGCTCCAGGGGGTTGGCCTGGGCCTGCTTGATGATGCCCACACCCACCGAGGGCACGCCGTTGTAGCGCACGCGCGAGCGCTCGCTGGCGGCGGCTTCTTCAATGCGCGCCACGTCCGCGAGGCGCACCACGCTGCGGCCGCTCTGGCGCAGCACCACCTGCGAGAACTCGGCCACCGTGTTCAAGTCGGTGCGCGCGGTCACGCTGAACTCGCGCTGCTCGCTCTCGATACGCCCTGCGGGCACCTCCAGGTTTTGGCGGCGCAGCGCGTCTTCCACGTCCTGCACGGTCAGGCGGTAAGCGGCCAGCCGCTCGGGGTCCAGCCAGATGCGCATGGCATAGCGCCGGTCGCCCCCCACCTCGACATCGGCCACGCCAGCAATGGTTTGCAGCCGGGGCTTGACGATGCGGTTGACCACATCGGTGATCTCCAGCGGGCTCAAGGTCTCGCTGGTGAAAGCAATACGGATGGTGGGCTGGGCATCGGCCTCGACCTTGGCCACCACGGGCTCGTCCACGGCAGCAGGCAGGCGGCCACGCACGCGCGTGACGCGGTCGCGCACATCGGCCGCGGCGTCGTCGGGATTTTTCTCGAGCTTGAAGCGCACCGAGATCTGGCTCGATTCCGAGCGCGAGATGGAGCTGACGATGTCTACCCCATCAATGCCGGAGATGGAGTCCTCCAGCGGCTTGGTGACCTGGCTTTCGATCACCTCGCTGGAGGCACCCACCAAGCGGGTGTTGACCGTGACCACGGGCTCGTCGATGCGCGGGTACTCGCGCAGCGAGAGCTTGGAATAGGACACCAGCCCCACCAGCACCAGCAGCAAGGACATCACGGTGGCCAGCACCGGACGGCGTATGGAGATTTCCGAGAGTTTCATGCCAGCTCGCTCCCGGGGCTCAGCGCGAAGCCGCGCTAGCGGCCGAAGCAGCCTGGCCCACGCGGTCCACATCGACCACACGGATGAGCGGGGGCTCGCCACGCATGAGCTTGGCCTGGCCTGCCGTCACCACCTCGTCACCGGGGCGCAGGCCTTCGAGCACCTCCACCATGCCCGAGGCACGCTGACCCAAGCGGGCCTCCAGGCGCTGCACGCTGCGGTCTTGCCCGCGAGCCACCACTTTGAAGAGGTATTGCTTGCCACCCTGGGGCACCAGGGCCTCTTCGGGCACCACCACGGCTTGGGCGCGCACGGCCAGCGCCAGGCGCACGCGCGCAAACTGGCCCGAACGCAGGCCACGGTCCGGCGCCTGCAAGCGGGCGCGCACCAGCAGCGCGCGGCCGGTGGCGTCGAGCTGCACATCGCTGGCCTCCACCTTGGCCGCAAAGTGCTGGCCCGGCAGTGCGTCGAGCTGCACCTCCAGCGCCTGCCCCTGGCGCAGCAGCGGCACAAAACGCTCGGGCAGGCTGAAGTCCACCCACATGGTGGAGTTGTCTTCAATGGCCACCAGCTCAGCGCTGTCCTTCACATAGTCACCCGGGTGCACGGCACGCAAGCCCATCACCCCATCAAACGGGGCCAAGACCTGCAGGCGCTGCAACTGTGCACGCGCCAACGCCACCTGGGCCTCGGCCACTTCCAGTGTGGACGCAGCTTGGTCCACCGCACTGGCCGAGACAAAGTTTTGCGCCAGCAAATCGCGGTTGCGCTGCAGCTGCGTGCGCGCCAGTTGGGCCTGCGCTTGAGCTTGGCGCAGCTGCGCCTGCTGCAGAGCGTCGTCCAGCTGCACCAGCAGCTGCCCGGCGCGCACACGCTGGCCGTCCACGAAATTGAGCTTCACCACGCGGCCGCTGGTCTCAGCGCGCAACACCACGGACTGCTTGGCCCGCAGCGTGCCCACGGCCTGTGCCTCCTCAGCCAGGGCCTGGGCTTGCACGGGCCGCACTTCCACCGTCACCGGGCCTGAGGGTGCTGCGGCCGCACCGGCTTGCGCACGCGGGCCTGCCTTGGCCGCCGGACGCTGCCACACATAGGCCAGCGCCAACACCACGATCAAGCCCACCAGTGCCCAAACGGTTTGAGGTTTTTTGAGGTTCATGAAGCAAAGCTCTCCTGCGAGCAACTGTAGTGGCAAGCACACCCGCTGCCGCCCTCGCAGCGCAGGGGCTTGCGCCAGGCGGCGGTCTTGGCGGTGTCAACGGCGGCGGCGCACCGCCGCTAGCGGCGGGAGAGCGACTCCACGCCCTTGTTGGCCAGCGCATCGGCACGCTCGTTGCCGGGGTCGCCCGCATGGCCTTTGACCCAGCGCCACTGCATTTCGTGCAGGGCTTGCAGCGCATGCAGGCGCTGCCAGAGCTCGGCGTTTTTCACTGGCTTGCCATCGGCGGTCTTCCAACCCCGGCGCTGCCAGTTGGTGATCCACTCCGTCATGCCTTTGCGCACGTATTCGCTGTCGGTGTAGATGGTGACCTTGCAGCTGCGCTTGAGCGAGGCCAGCGCCTCGATCACTGCGGTGAGCTCCATGCGGTTGTTGGTGGTGCCGGGTTCGCCACCGAACAGCTCTTTTTCATGGCCATTGCTGCTGAGCCAGGCGCCCCAGCCACCCGGACCAGGGTTGCCTTTGCAAGCACCGTCGGTGTAGACCACCACCTGGGGCTTGGCGATGGCGGGCTTTGGGGCGGCAGGGCTGGCGCCCGTGGGCTGTTCGTTTGACAAGGATGGACTCACTCAGGTTCAGAAGAGGAAAAAGGCTGCGGCCAGGGCGTGGGCGCATGACGCCCGACCGCCACGGCTGGCGCACTGCCACTGGCGGCACGGCGCCGCGCGGGTTTGATCAAACGCATGGCCGGAACGCGCTTGACGGCTTGCACCATGTACACCGCGCCCAGTACCGGCCACCAACGCGCGCCCAGCCGCTCCAGCACGGCCCCGCGCTCCAGCCAGGTTTGCGAGCGCCAGGGCATGCGGTAGGCACCAAACTCGGCTTCAAAAATCTCCAGCCCCAGCAGGCGCAACCAGTCTCTGAGCCGCCAGTAGCCGAGGTATTCGGCCTGGGCGGGCAGTTCTGGCAAAAACAGCTCACGGGGTCGACCGGGCCGCCGCGGGCGCAGCAGGCCCAGATTCTGCCGCAGCACCCATGCCCCTGCGGGGTTCATGCCCAAGACCACCAAGCGCCCTTCGGGGCGCAGCACGCGCTCGACTTCGCGCAGGCAGCGGTGGGGGTCTTGCGTGCGCTCCAGGGTGTGCGGCAGCACCACCAAGTCCAGGCTGGAGGAGGGAAAGGGCAAAGCATCGAACTCGCACAGCAGCGCGGCGCTGGCATGCTCGCTGCCCTCCTGCGCCAGCCAGCGCTGCGGCATGCGGTTGGCGCGCAGGCCCTGCAAGGCGGGCATGCCCAGCTGCAGCGCGTGAAAGCCAAAGCAGTCGGCCACCGCACTGTCAATCCGGGGCTGCGCCCAATCCAGCAAATAACGCCCCGGTGGCGTGTCCAGCCACGCCGCCCACGCGTCGTCCTCAGTCCAGCCTGAGGGCGAAACTACAATGGGGCTATCACCGTTCATCACCATACCTCGCGCTGCATGAACCTGGTCGCACTCCCCGCCTTCCACGACAACTACATCTGGCTGCTGCACGATGCTGAGCAAGCCTTGGTCGTGGACCCGGGTGAGGCCTCGGTGGTGCAGCAAGCCTTGGCGCAGCGCCAACTGCAACTCAGCGGGATTCTAGTGACGCATCACCACGCCGATCATGTCGGCGGTGTGGCGCAACTCGTCGCTGAGCACGGCGCCACGGTGTGGGGCCCGGCCAGCCTGCAATTACCCGGTGTCGACATCCAGCCCTGCCTGGGCGATGAAGTCTTGGACTGGGCGGGGCTCACCATCGAGGTGCTGGCCACGCCTGGCCACACCCTGGACCATCTGGCTTTTGTGCTGCGCGCGCAAGCCGCTCTGGAAGAGCCTCTGCTGTTTTGCGGCGACACCTTGTTTTCAGCGGGCTGCGGGCGCTTGTTTGAAGGCCAGCCGGCCCAGCTCCATGCCTCGCTGCAGCGCTTGGCCAGCCTGCCCCCCCACACACGCGTGTGCTGCGCTCACGAGTACACGCTGGCCAATCTGCGCTTTGCACGTATGCTGCAGCCCGAACTTGCGGCGCTGCAAGCGCATGAGGCCTGGGCCCAGGCGCAGCGGCGCCACAACCTGCCCACCCTGCCCAGCACCCTGGCCAAGGAACGCGAGATCAACCCCTATTTGCGCTGTGATTCGCCAGCCCTGGCGGCTGCCGCACAGCGCTTTGCCCCGCAACTCAACCCGCAGGACCCCATCGCAGTTCTGGCCGCCCTGCGCCAATGGAAAAACGAGTTTCAATGACCCGAGCAAGCCGCCCCAACCTCCCCCTTCGCGCCCTCAGCGCCCTGCTGCCCCTCGTGCTAGCAGCCTGCGCGCAGATGCCTGACAAAACCACAGCCGAGCACCACGACGGCCCCGCAACTACGGCCGAGAACTCCGCACCTGCAGCACCACAGCTCGCCGAGGCCCAGCGCCAAACCCCAACATTGGATGGCCTCAAACTCAGCACCCTGTTGGCTGACGAGCTGGACCCCGAGGCCCGCATCGACCTCAACAGCCCGGCGGCACAAAGCGACTTGTGGGAGCGCATCCGCGCGGGCATGAAGATGCCCGAGCACGACAACGACCTCGTGCGCAAGGCCGAGGCCTGGTATGCCGCGCGGCCCGACTACGTCGAGCGCATGACCGAACGCTCCAGCCGCTATCTCTTTCACATCGTCGAGGAAATCGAGCGCCGCGGCATGCCCATGGAGCTGGCGCTGCTGCCCTTCATCGAAAGCGCGTTTCGCACCGATGCCCAGTCCAGCGCCAAAGCCGTGGGCATGTGGCAGTTCATGCCCGCCACAGGGCGTGACTTCGACCTGGTGCAAAACATCTTCCGCGACGACCGCCGCGATGTGCTGGCCTCCACACGCGCTGCGCTGGACTACCTGCAGCGCCTGAACAAGATGTTCGATGGCGATTGGCAGCTCGCGCTGGCCGCCTACAACTGGGGCCAGGGCAATGTGGCACGCGCCGTGGCGCGCAATCAAAAGGCAGGCTTGCCCACCAATTACGACAGCCTGCGCATGCCCGATGAGACCCGCTACTACCTGCCCAAGCTGCAGGCGGTGAAGAACATCGTGCTCAACCCGCAAGCCTACAAACTGAGCTTGCCGCGCATTGAAAACCACCCCTATTTCCTGAGCGTCAACATCGACCGCGACATCGACGTGGCCCTGGCCGCACGCCTGGCGCAGATGGACGAAGACCAATTCAAGCTCTTCAACCCGCAGATGAACAAGCCGGTGATCCTGGCGGCGAGCTCGGGCCAAATCCTGCTGCCCTACAACAACGCCAGCGCCTTTGTTGAAAACCTGGCGCGCCACCGCGGCCCCACGGCCTCATGGACCGCATGGCAAGCCCCGCGCACGCTCAGCCCGGCTGACGCTGCCAAGCAAGTGGGCATGAGCGAACAGACGCTGCGCGACGTCAACCGCATCCCGCCGCGCATGCTCATCAAGCAAGGCTCCACCCTGCTGGTGGCGCGCCACGGCGCCAACGACCGCGATGTGTCCGAGCACATGGCCGACAACGCCAGCATGGCGCTGGCCCCCGTCACGCCGCCGCTGCGTCGCGTCACGGTCAAGGCACGCAGCGGCGACACGGTGGCACGCCTGGCTAAGCGCTACCGTCTGGATGACGACCAAGTCGCGCAGTGGAACAAGATGGGCAAACGCGCCAGCCTCAAATCCGGCCAGACCGTGGTGCTCTACCTGCCCGGCAAGACAGCACAGCGCACGCTGGCCAAGGCGGGCAAAGGCGGCAAGGCTGTGGCTTCAGCTCGCCAGGCCAAATCGAGCAAGAACGCGCCGCGCTCACGCAATGCACGCGTGGCCACGGCACCGAGCCGCACAGCCGTACGCTAAACAGGCTTGGCCCGGCGCGCTTGCCGCGCTGGGCCCTTCAGTATTCAGGTGGCGCGGCGGTCGACCAAAGCGTGGGCAATGGTGCCCAGGTCCACATACTCCAGCTCACTGCCCACGGGCACACCGCGCGCCAAGCGCGTGCTGCGCAGGCCGCGGTTTTTCAGCAGTTCCGCCAGCACATGGGCCGTGGCCTCGCCCTCGGCGGTGAAGCTGGTGGCCAGAATCACCTCATCCACCACACCGTCGCTCACGCGCTCGAGCAGCTCACGCACGCCGATGTCTTGCGGGCGCACGCCGTCCAGCGGGCTCAGGCGACCTTGCAGCACAAAGTAGTAGCCCGCATAGGAGCCGGTGCGCTCCATGGCGGCCTGGTCAGCGGGTGACTCCACCACGCACAGCAGCCGCGCATCACGCGCCGCGTTGCTGCAAATGGGGCACAGCGCGTGCTCGCTGAAGGTGTGGCAGCGCTGGCAATGGCCCACCACGGCGCTGGCGTGTTGCAGCGCCTGGGCCAGTTGCTGGGCCCCGGCGCGGTCGTGCTGCAGCAGGTGGTAGGCCATGCGCTGGGCCGATTTCTGGCCAATGCCAGGCAGGCGCCGCAGCGCCTCGATCAGCTGCTCCAGCGCACTCATGCCCACCCCCACGCGCCAAAGCGCTCTGAGCTGCAGCGCTGCGGCATCAGAAGGGGAACTTCATGCCGGGGGGCATGGGCATGCCCGCGGTGAGCTTGGACATCTTCTCTTGGCTGACTTCCTCGGCGCGGCGCACGGCGTCGTTGAAGGCCGCAGCCACCAAGTCTTCCAGCATGTCTTTGTCGTCTGCCAGCAGGCTGGGGTCGATGGTGACGCGCTTGACCGCGTGCTTGCACGTCATGACCACCTTGACCAGACCCGCGCCGCTTTGGCCTTCAACTTCAACCAGAGCAAGCTCGTCCTGCGCGCGCTTAAGGTTGTCCTGCATGGCCTGGGCCTGCTTCATCAGACCGGCGAGTTGACCTTTCAACATATTCAGCTCCATCCCGCCGTGTGTGGCGGGCAATATCAAAGGGGAAAGTAAGAGGGTTGGGGTGGTGGGCGCGGCTCAAACCGGCTTGATGGACCCAGGCACGATGCGCGCCGAGCGGTACTGGCTCAGCAGCAGTTGGACCTCGGGGTCTTCGAGAATGATGGCCTCAGCACGCTGCTGCCGTTCACGGTCGGCCATGGTATCGCGCAGCGCAGGCGAATCCTGCGCCACGCCCTGCTCGACCTCCAACTGCACGGGCCGCCCCAAATGTTGAGCCAGCGCGGCCTGCAGCTTGTCCTTGAGCCCGCTTTGGCGCAAAGACTCGCGCTCCACGCGCAGGCGGCATTGCAGCGGCTGCGCGCCTTCATCAAAGGCCACGCACTCGGCCTGCCAGGCCAGCTCCCGCGTCAAAGCGGCCAGTCCCAGCTGAGGCATCAGCTCGGCCCAGCGCTGCCCTAGCTCGGTGAGCTTGAGCGCCACGGCGGCCGCTGCCGTAGAAACATAAATACCGCCGTTGCCGCCATCGGTCTGCACAGACTCCGCCAGCTCCTCCACGCCCTGCACGGGGCCGGAGGGCGCTTCGTCCTCTGCGGGCGGCAGTTCGTCCAGCCAGGGTGGGGGGCCGTCGTCGCTCGGGGCTTCGTCGGCCTGCACAGCCGCCGCGCGGCTGTTCTCGGGCTGGCGCTCAGCCACCGGTGCAGGCTCGGGCGCGACAGCGGGAGCCTCGCTCAGGCGGGGCCGCAGCCGGTCAGAAAAGCGGCTGCCCGCAGCGGGCGCACGCGCGGCCGCGGCGGGCACGGTTGCTGCAGCCTGAGGCGCGGCAGCGGGCGGGGGAGGCTGCGTTGCCGCAGGCGTCACCACAGGTGCGGCCAGGGGCTGCGACTGCACAGCCGCTGCAGGCGCGAGCGCTGGGGCTGCCGCTTCTTGCACGGCCAGGGCCGATGCCGCAGCGACGCCGCCGCTGCCACCACTCTCACCTGAGGACATGCCCGGGTTGCCCGCCGAGGGCGCACCGCCACCGGCGCTACCACCGCCAGCAGGCGTTGGCGTCACTGGGCCTTGAGGGCGGAAGGCCAGCATGCGCAACAGCACCATGGTCAGGCCCGCGTATTCATCGGGCGCCAGCGCCAGTTCGGCGCGGCCGTGCAAGGCCATGGAATACATGAGCTGCACTTCGTCGGCCGGCAAGGCCTGGGCCAGAGGCAGCAGATCTGCCAGCTCAGCATCTTGCGCGTCCAGCGCGCCCGGCGCAGCCTGGGCGATGGCGATGTTTTGAAAAGCCACCGCCAAATCTTCCAAGGTACCCGAAGCCGACAGGCCCAGGTCCCGCAGCTGCTCAACACTGCCCACCACGGCCGGGCCATCGCCCTGCGCCAGCGCTTGCAGGATTCTCAGCACATGGCCACGGTCCACGCTGCCCAGCATCTGGCGCACGGTGGCTTCTTGCAGCTGCCCGCAGCCAAAAGCAATGGCTTGGTCGGTGAGCGACAGCGCGTCGCGCATGGAGCCGCGTGCCGCACGCGCCAGCAGGCGCAAAGCGCCCTGCTCTGCCGGGACGTTTTCCACCGACAGCACATGCGTGAGGTGTTTGAGCACGGTGCTGGGCGCCATGGGCCGCAGATTGAACTGCAGACAGCGCGAGAGCACGGTGACGGGCACTTTTTGCGGATCGGTGGTGGCCAGCACGAATTTGAGGTATTCGGGCGGCTCTTCCAGGGTCTTGAGCATGGCGTTGAACGCCGTGTTCGAGAGCATGTGCACTTCGTCGATCATGTAGACCTTGAAGCGCCCCACCACAGGCTTGTAAACCGCCTGGTCCAGCAGCTGGGAGATTTCCTCCACGCCGCGGTTGGAGGCAGCGTCCAGCTCCACGTAGTCGACAAAGCGGCCCGCGTCGATGTCGCGGCATGCCGGGCACACGCCACAGGGCTGGGCCGTGACGCCACCTTGCCCGTCGGCGCCGGTGCAATTGAGGCTTTTGGCGAGGATGCGCGAAACCGAGGTTTTGCCCACACCGCGCGTGCCTGTGAACAGGTAGGCGTGATGCAGACGCTGCTGCGTCAGGGCATTGGAGAGGGCCTGCACCACATGCTCCTGACCCATCAGCTCCTCAAAGGTTCGGGAGCGGTACTTGCGTGCGAGGACCTGATAACTCATGGGCTGGCATTCTAGGCGTCGGCGTAGATGCCAACTTCGGGCGTTTGTGCACCACGCACCCAGCCGCGATACATGCCCTCGGTATTGAAGGGCAGACACAGCTCGCCGCTGGCCGACACGGCAATCAAACCGCCGCGCCCATCCACGCTGGGCAGGTCTTCCATCACCACCTGCGCGCAAGCCTGGGCCAAGCTCTGCCCGGCATAGCGCAGGCGTGCTGAAACGTCATAGGCCACGCAGCGGCGCATAAAGGCCTCGCCCGTGCCGGTGCAGGACACGGCCACCGTGCCATCGGCATAGCAGCCCGCACCCAAGATGGGCGAATCCCCAACGCGGCCCACGCGTTTGAGCGTCACCCCGCCCGTGCTGGTGGCCGCGGCCAGCGCGCCCTGGGCGTCCAGCGCCACGGCGCCAACTGTGCCGAACTTGTTGCGCTCGTCCAGCGGTGCCACGCCGCCTGCCAGGGATTGGGCATCGTGGTCCAGCAGCACGCCTTGGGCGGCCGCACGCGCGGCCTCCCACTGAGCGCGGCGCTGTGCCGTACCAAACCAAGTGGGCTCCACCTGTTCCAGACCCTGGGCTGCGGCAAAGGCGTCAGCAGCCGGGCCAATCAGCATCACATGGCCGCTGTGCTCCATCACGGCGCGAGCCGCCAGCACCGGGTTGCGGCTGCGCTGCACGCCCGCCACGGCGCCTGCGCGCAGCGTGGGCCCGTCCATCACGCTGGCGTCCAGCTCATGCGTGCCCGCGTCGGTGAGCACGGCACCGCGCCCGGCGTTGAAGAGCTCGCACTCTTCCAGGCGCCGCACGGCCTCCACCACCACCTCCAGCGCGGGCGCCCCCGCCAGCAGCATGTGCTGACCGGCCTGCAAAATAGCATGCAGCGCCTCGCGGTATTGGCGCTCGGCCTGTTCACCGAGCTTGCTGCGCAAAATCGTGCCAGCGCCACCGTGAATGGCCAGCAGGGGCTGCGGGCGGGTGCGTGGAGCGGATGTGTCAGACATCGCAGAAGCCTTTGTTTTGCAAACCAGAGCCTTGATTATGGGCAGCCCCTGCAGCGAACAAGCCCGCACAGCACAGCCCCATGACCGATAATCGCCCCCTATGAGTTCTCAAGCCCCAACCCCCAGCGGCACGCTGAGCTACGAACAAGCCGGCGTCAACTACGACCTGATCGACCCGCTCAAGATCAGCGCCCAGCGCGCTGCCGCGGCCACCGCCGTGCACATGGCCACCCACGGCTTTAGCGAGGTGACGGCCTCGCGCGGCGAGTCGGCCTATGTGCTGGACGTGGGGCCCTTCTACCTGGCCTCCATCGTTGAGTGCCTGGGCACCAAAACCCTGGTGGCCGACGAGATGGCCCAGCTCACCCGCAAGAGCTACTACGACGGCATTGCGCAAGACACCATTGCCATGGCCATCAACGACCTCATCACCGTGGGCGCCACGCCCCTGGTGGTGCAAGCCTATTGGGCGGCGGGCGGCTCGCAGTGGTTTGAAGACCGCCAGCGCGCGCAAGCCCTGGTGGAAGGCTGGAAAAAAGCCTGCGACACCTGCCAAGTGGCTTGGGGCGGCGGCGAAACGCCGGCCCTGGCTGGCATTGTGGAGAGCGGCCGCATCGACCTGGCGGCCAACTGCACCGGGCTGATCAACCCCAAATCGCGCCTCTCCGTGGGCGACCGCCTGGGGCCGGGCGATGCCATCGTGCTGCTCGAATCCAGCGGCATTCACGCCAACGGCCTGTCGCTGGCGCGCAAGCTGGTCGAGCGTCTGCCCCAGGGCTACCTCACGGAAGTGGAGCCGGGCCTGAGCTACGGCGAAGCCCTGCTGGCGCCCACCATGCTGTATTCACCCGTGACCGAGGGGCTGTGGAAGGCGGGCATCACGCCGCACTACTGCGCCAACATCACCGGCCACGGCTGGCGCAAACTGCTGCGCCACCCCGGGCGCTTCACCTACCGCATCCACACCGTACCGCCGGTCACGCCGGTGCTGGCCTTCATCCAGCGCCATGCCCAGCAGGACGACCGCGAGGCCTACTCCACGCTGAACATGGGCGCAGGGTTTGCCATTTTTGTGCCCGCACAAGACGCGCAAAAGGTGGTCGAGGTGGCGCAGTCCTGTGGCATCCGCGCCTGGGTGGCTGGTCAAGTTGAAGAAGGCGACAAGCAGCTGCTGATCGAGCCGCTCAACATCCGCTTCGGCGACGACGACCTGCAGCTGCGCTGAGCGCATTCTTTTCATCGCCCCAGCAAAAAGCCGCCCTCGGGCGGCTTTTTGCATCGGTGCGGCACCGTCGTGAGTTTCAGCCGCGCTGCAAGCGCCAGCCCTTGGCCCACAGCTCAGCCACGGCTTGCTGCAACAGGGCTTTGCGCAGGCCCGCAGCGGGCTCACCAGCGGCACGGCGTAGCGGCAGGCTCAGCCATTGCGGCCCACAGCCCAGACGCGCTTGGCCATGGCGGTCAGCACGAATCAAAGCAAGGCGCCAGGCGCTACGCGCCGTGCGGGTGGCGCTGTCTTCGGCCAAGGCGCCAATCCAGTCGTCGGCTTCAAGCCCATACGCGCAGCGCAGCACAGCCTCATGGCTCAGGGCCTGCGCCGACTGCGCGAGCACCTCGCCCTCGGGGCTGATCAGTTGGTAGGGGGTGTGAGAACCGAGGCTGAGATCAGCGTCGTTCAACTGGCGTTGACGGCGCTGTAGCAGTGCGTCGAATCGAGCCAAAGCGGTCATGAAAAAACTCCGAGTGCCCACAACTTCACCGGCGTTTGCCGGTCCCGGGGCATCTCGGAGCCGCAACGCTTTAGCCGTATTTGCTAGACCGCCCGCAAGTAGTTGGTAAATCGGCGGTGCCAAGTCGTGGGCGCTTGCGCGCGGTTGACTTGGACTGGCTGCAATTCTAGCACCACGCCCAGTGGCAGAAGTCGTGGGCCATGCCAGCGCTCATGCAGCCACTGCGACTTTGCACACACTGCCTGCGTTTGCTTGGTACTTGGCTCGGACCCCTGCTGGGCTGGCATACAATGGCCGCTGACGGGCCTCCTCGCATGGAAGCGCGGCCAACCGGGTCAGGTGGGGAACCAAGCAGCCCTAACCGTTGTGACCAGTGCCGGGGGTAAGGCTCGTCAACCCCCACCCTCTTCATGCCTTGCGCACGTGCTCTGACGCACACCGCCTGCGCACTGCGCACATCTCTCCCCTCTGCATTTTCGACCTGGCTGCATTCGCAGCCAGCGCTTGGCCACGAGCCTATGACTCAGTGGCCGTCCAGAGACAAGGGCGCGGGTTGTGTGGGCGGGCCACCCAGATCACGCAGGCGTGAACGGCGCAGGGGCTGAGCCAGGGCGATGTTGGGCGGAGGCGCCACGGCCTCCTCCAGTGGCGCCCAGTTCGATTCAGGCTGGCTGACTTGCCGCGCAGAGGGTATGCCCTCCCGCACGGGTTCCTGGCAGGCCTGGTGAATGTCTTTGAGCGTCAAACCCAGCGCTCGGGCGTAACGCCGCGCCACTTGCTCGGCAGCAGCAAGGCGCCGGGCTTCGGGCAGGTGCTCCAAGCCAACCAGCTCATTGGCCAGACTGCAGGTGAGGCGCAGCAGCTCGGCATCGGTGTCGGCGTGCCGCACAGGCGCGTCTGGGGCTTGGCTGCGCATCATCTGCAGCACTTCTTCGTCCAGGCCCCAATAGCGCGCGACGGCTTGCGCCAGTGTTTCCAAGTCCACACCCAGCACGGCGTAAGCGGCGGACTGCTCGGTCAACCCCCGCAGCTGTGGTTGACCAGCGCTGGGCTCAGGACTGAGCATGAGTTGACGGATTTGCTGAGCGTCCTCGGCAAAGTGGTACTGCACCAGCAAGCGGCCAAGGTTTTGCAGGAGGTTGATGAGGTAGACGACTTCACCGTCATACCCGGCCGGGCGCAGACGCTGAGCCAAGTAGCCCGCACGCGCCACGCGCCGCATCAGCCCCTCCAGAAACGCGGCCTGAGTCTCACCCAGCACACCGGGCCAGCTGCGCAGATTGCGCGTGGCATCGCGCAAACCGTTCAAACCCAGCATGGCGATGGTGCGCTGCATGTTCAGCACCGAAGGCTCGTCCGCCCCCTGCGTCTGGCGCAGCCGGAAATTGACGCGCCGTATCAGCTCCAAGGTCAGCGCCATGTCTTGCAGAGCCAGCGATGAGAGCTCGGCCGTGTGCCGCGCATCCATGGCCCCCGACAGCAGCTCAGCGAGGTGCGTGCCCGGCTGCGCGGGCAAGTGGCCGTAGCGCTGCAGCTTGTCTTTGAGCAAACCAAAGGCGCCACCGTCGTCAGCCGACACGCTGCACAACCAGCCCTCGAGCGCCCGCAAAAATGTGCGCGCCGTGTGATAGCGCTGACGCGGCTGGCGGTCCACCGCGCGGTTGGCAATGGCACGCAACGGCTCGGGGATCGGGTAAGGCGTCTCCCAGCCCAGGCGAATGAGTTCGGAGCCCAAGGGCGCGAGGCGCCGCCGCACCTGCGTCAGGTCGGGGTCGTCCAGCAGAACGTGGCCGCACAACAGGCGGTGCAGCAGCAAACCCGCATTCACCACATCAGCCAGAGCAGATTCACGCTGCCGCTGCACCACCATGGCGGGGCTGGCGTCAGCGGCGGGCTGCTGGGGATCGAGCACCAACTCCAGGCCCATCAAACGCGCCTGCCCGGTGGCGTCGAGCACCACATAGGCGGGCTGAATGTCCAGGTGCGCCAAATTGGCCTCATGCGCAAAGGCCAGGCCTTCGAGCACTTGCGACAGCCACTGCGCGGACTCCAGCGGCGTGGGCGCGGGCCCGCGCTGCAGGCGTTCGGCCAAAGTCTCCCAACCCTTGCGCTCAAAGGCCACATAGGGCCAGGGGGGCACCACGCCAGACTCCATCACCGGATGCAAGCGTGGATGCTGCACACGCGCCACATGCGCCATGCGCTGCTGCCACTGGCGCAGATGCGCCTCGCCTTCAGGCTTGGCGCGCGGCATGCACAGCATCAGCTCCTGGCCGTAGCGGGGATCAAACGCCAGCCACAGCATGCTCTGCGCCCCTTTGTGCAGCAAAGCGCGCAGCTCAAAGCGGCCAAACATTTTGGCCACAGATGCGCTGGAAGCCGACGCTGTGGATGGTGCAGGCAAGGCGAATAGCCCCAAGGGAGTTGAGTGAGACAAACACCTTGATTGGACCCCAAGCCCCGCTGTTGCAAGGTGCAAACAGCCAGCGGAAAACACGCCAGATGAAAGGCTTTTTCGAGCCATGCAGCGAAAAAACCTCAGTGCTGCAGCTGCAGCCACACTTTTTCCAAGCGCTTGATGCTGACGGGCTGGGGCGTGCGCAGCTCCTGTGCAAACAGGCTCACGCGCAGCTCCTGCAGCTGCCAGCCAAACTCCTGCACCCGGGCGTCTGGCTGGCCTTTGAGCTCGGCCACGCGGCGCGCCCAGCGCTGCTCCAGCGGCTTGATCTCGGCCAGCAGCTTGGCGTCGCGCGCAGCGTCGGCGCGCCATTTGTCGAGCCGCATCACGATGGCCTTCAGGTAGCGCGGCAAGTGCTGCAGCTGCGCCCAAGGCGTTTGCTGCACAAAGCGCTTGCCCACCAGGGCCTGCAGCTGCGCGGCGATGTCATCGGCCACGTCCTTGGGGGCGCGGCTGTCTTTGAGCTTGCGCTGTGCGGCCTGATATTCCAGAAGCACGGTGGCGCTGCAGCGCGCCACTTCCTGGGCGATGAGATTCAGGCGCGCGCGCCCCTGTGTCACACAGGCCTCAAAAGCCTGGGCATGGGTGGGCAGCGGGTCGGCCAAAAAGGCGCGCTCCAGGGCCACGGCAATGATTTGATCCCGCAACTCCTCCGAAGTGCCCAGGCCCATATAGGCCACGGCCATCTTCTGCAGGTCCGGGATGTTTTTCTCCAAATACTTCAGCGGCTCTTTGATTTGCAAAGCCACCAAGCGGCACAGCCCCTGGCGGTGGCGCGCCACGGCCAGGTCGGGTTCGTCAAAGACTTCGATCTCGACATGCGTGGTCTTGTCGATCAGGGCCGGAAATCCAATCAGCACCTGACCGCCGCGCTGGATTTCCATGAGTTCGGGCAGCTCGCCAAAAGTCCAGGCCGTGAAGGCCTGCACTTGCGGCGCGGGCGGCGGAGCAGCCACCTGCGCGCGCAGGGCATGGCCGCCGCTGGGCGTGGTGATGCGCTGAGGAGGGGCCTCGGCGGGCGCTTGGGTCCGCACCTTGAGTGCGGCCAGCGCTTGAAATGCCGTGCGCGCCTGCCCGCCCAGCTCCGCCTTGAGCGTGGGCAAATGGCGCCCCTGCCCGAGCTGGCGACCGTGCTCGTCGACCACCCGCACATTCATGAACAGATGCGGCGGCACTTGCTCGAGCTTGAAGTCGGCTTTTTGCACAGCAATCTGGCTGCGCTCGCGCACGGCTTTGAGCAGCGCGTCCATCAGGCTGCCCTGGCCAAACTCATGCAGCTCGACAAACTCTTCGACAAACTCCGGCAGCGGCGTGAGCCGGGCGCGCGGCTTTTGGTAAAGGCTTTTGAGCAGGCCCAGCACTTTGGCCGAGAGCAGACCTGGCACCAGCCAGTCGCAGCGCTCTTCGCTGACTTGGTTGAGGGCGTAGATGGGCACGGTGACGGTCACGCCGTCGCGGGCATCGCCGGGCTCGTGCAGATAGTCCACCTTGCAGTCCACGCCGCCCAAGCGCAGGGTTTTGGGAAAGGCTTGCGAGGTCACGCCCGCGGCTTCGTGGCGCATCAACTCGTCGCGCGAGAGATGCAGCAGGCGCGGGTTGCCCTTGCTGGCCTCACGCCACCAGCGCTCCAGCGTGGCGCCCGAGCACACATCGGCGGGCAGGTGTTGGTCGTAATAGGCGTAGATCAGCTCGTCATCCACCAACACATCCTGGCGGCGCGACTTGTGCTCCAGCTCCTCCACCTTGGCCACTTGCTTGCGGTTGTGCGCCAAAAAGGGCAGGCGTGTCTCCCAGGCGTCGCCCACCAGGGCTTCGCGAATGAAGATCTCGCGCGCCGCCGCAGCATCAACACGCCCGAAGTTCACACGCCGGTTGTTGTAGATGACGATGCCGTAGAGCGTGGCGCGCTCCAGCGCAATGACTTCGGCCGCCTTCTTCTCCCAATGCGGCTCCAGCAGCTGGGTTTTGAGCAAATGCCCTGCCAGCGGCGCAATCCAGTTCACATCGATATTGGCAATGCCGCGTCCGAACAGGCGCGAGGTGTCCACCAGCTCCGACACCACCACCCAGCGGCCGGGCTTTTTGGAGAGGTGGGCCCCGGGATGACGCCAGAACTTGATGCCGCGCGCACCCAAGTACCAGTCGTCGTCATCGGCCTTGCAGCCGATATTGCCCAAAAACCCCGCCAGCATGGAGAGGTGAATTTGCTCGTAAGTGGCCACGCTGCCGTTGAGCCGCCAGCCCTGCTCGCTGGCCACGGTGTGCAGCTGGCTGTGGATGTCGCGCCACTCGCGCACGCGGCGCGGGTTCACAAAGCTCTCGCGCAGACGCTGCTCTTGCTGGCGGTTGGAGAGCTTGGGCTTGTCCACCTGGCTCGGTGCTTGCTGAGCGTGGCCGTGCACGCCGCGGCCCTCTTCAATCCACTGCCACAGCTTGACGTAGCCCATGAACTCGGAGCGTTCGTCGTCGAACTTTTTGTGCTTTTCGTCGGCGGCTTGCTGCTGCTCCAGCGGGCGGTCGCGCACGTCCTGCACCGACAGCGCGCTGGCGATGATCAGCACCTCATGCAGCGCGTCGCGGCTGCGGGCCTCGAGCATCATGCGACCCACGCGCGGGTCCACCGGCAGGCGGGCCAGCTGCTGGCCGGTGTCGGTGAGTTCGTTGCGCTCATCCACAGCGCCGAGCTCCGCCAGCAGCTGGTAGCCATCAGCAATGGCTTTGCGCGGCGGCGGCTCGATGAAGGGGAAGTCCTCCACGCGGCCCAGATGCAGCGCCTTCATGCGCAGAATCACCCCAGCCAGCGAAGAGCGCAGGATTTCCGGGTCGGTAAAGCGCGGCCGCCCGGCGTAGTCTTTTTCGTCGTAAAGCCGGATGCAAATGCCGTTGGCCACGCGCCCGCAACGGCCCGCGCGCTGGTTGGCGGCGGCCTGGCTCACGGGCTCGATCAAGAGCTGCTCGACCTTGTTGCGGTAGCTGTAGCGCTTGACGCGTGCCGTGCCGGCGTCGATGACGTAGCGAATGCCCGGCACCGTCAGTGAGGTCTCAGCCACATTCGTGGCCAGCACGATGCGCGGCGCAGCGCCGGTCTCAAACACCCGGTCTTGCTCTTGCTGCGAGAGCCGCGCAAACAGCGGCAACACCTGCACGCCAGGCGGGTGGTGCTTGCGCAGGGCCTCGGCGGCCTCGCGGATTTCGCGCTCGCCGGGCAGGAACACGAGGATGTCACCCCGCCCTTCGCGCCACAGCTCGTCGGCGGCGTCGCAAATGGCGTCGTTGAGGTCGTACTCGCGCGATTCCTCAAACGGCCGCCAGCGTTGCTCCACCGGGAAGGTGCGGCCGGACACCATCACCACCGGCGCCGGCCCCTTGGCCGAGGCGAAGTGCTGCGCAAAGCGCTCGGCGTCGATGGTGGCCGAGGTGATCACCACCTTCAGCTCGGGCCGCCGCGGCAGGATCTCGCGCAAATAGCCCAGCAGGAAATCGATGTTGAGGCTGCGCTCGTGGGCCTCGTCGATGATGAGCGTGTCGTAGGCCTTCAGCAGCGGGTCGCTCTGGGTCTCGGCCAGCAAGATGCCGTCGGTCATGAGCTTGACGCTGGCCCCGGGCTGCAGCCGGTCCTGAAAGCGCACCTTGTAGCCCACCACCTCACCCAGCGGGGTGTTGAGCTCCTCAGCAATGCGCTTGGCCACGCTGGAGGCCGCGATGCGCCGCGGCTGGGTGTGACCGATCAGCCCACCACCATTGGCGCGCCCGCGCCCCAGCGTGAGGGCAATCTTGGGCAGCTGGGTGGTCTTGCCCGAGCCGGTCTCACCGCAGACGATGAGCACCTGGTGCTCACGCATGAGGCGAGCAATTTCCTCGCGCCGCGCGCTGACTGGCAGCGCCGCCGGGAACTCAATCGGCGGCAACGGCTTGGGCTGCGGGCGCGGCGTGGGGGCACGGTGCCCTTCGGCACGGCGGCTGCGGGGGTGGGAGGACGGCTGGGTCGAAGCAGCACGCGCGGAGTCGGGAGGCAAGGTCTTGTCATTCACGGCGGCGGGATTATCAGCCCAGGCCTGTGGGTATAGAGGCTGCGGCACAATCGCGGCCCATGAGCATGGTCTTCCCGCACACATTCGTTCCGTGGTTTCGCGCCGTTGCGCCCTACATCCACGCCTACCGAGGTGAGACTTTTGTGATCGGCATGAGCGGTGAGCTCATCGCGGCAGGCCGGCTCAACGCCTTTGTGCAGGACCTGGCGCTGATGCACGCCATGGGCATACGCATCGTGCTCGTGCATGGGTTTCGCCCGCAGCTGGACGAGCAGTTGGCCGCCAAAGGCCACCAGGCGCGCTACAGCCACGGCAGGCGCATCACCGATGCCATCACGCTGGACTGCGCTCAGGAAGCGGCGGGCCAGCTGCGCTTTGAGATTGAGGCTGCCTTTTCGCAAGGCCTGCCCAACACCCCCATGGCCAATGCCACGCTGCGCGTGGTCTCGGGCAATTTCCTGACCGCGCGCCCGGTGGGCATCGTCGACGGCATCGACTTTTTGCACACCGGCGTGGTGCGCCGCGTGGATGCGGTCACCATTCAAAAGGCGCTGGACATCGGCGCGCTGGTGCTGATGTCGCCCTTTGGTTTTTCGCCCACGGGCGAGGCCTTCAATCTGCACATGGAAGACGTGGCCACGGCAGTGGCGGTGGCGCTCAAAGCCGACAAGCTGCTCTTCATGACCGATGTGCCGGGCGTGCGCGAGCAGCCCGACGACCCCAACAGCCCCATCGACACCGAGCTGGCCCTGGTGGACGCCCGCCGCATGCTAGCGGCACGCAAGGAGCCTGCCACCGACCCTGCTGACGTGGACTACTACCTGCAGTACTGCGTGCGCGCTTGTGAAGCGGGTGTGGAGCGCTCTCACATCCTGCCCTTCACCGTGGACGGTGCGCTGCTCCAAGAGGTCTACACCCACGACGGCATTGGCACCATGGTGGTGGACGAAAAACTCGAAAGCCTGCGTGAAGCCACGCCTGACGACATCGGCAGCCTGATCGCCCTGATCGAACCCTTCGAGCGCGACGGCACGCTGGTCAAGCGCGACCGCACCGAGATCGAGCGCGACATCGAAACCTATAGCGTGATCGAGCACGACGGCGTCATCTTCGGCTGCGCCGCGCTGCACCCTTATCTGGATGCACGCACCGGCGAAATGGCCGCCCTCACCGTCTCACCGGCCGTGCAAGGTCAGGGCGATGGCGAGCGCATTCTCAAACGCATTGAGCAGCGCGCCCGCGCCATGGGCTTGTCCAGCATCTTTGTGCTGACCACGCGCACCATGCACTGGTTTGTCAAACGCGGCTTCCAGCAAGTCGACCCCAGCTGGCTGCCCGAAGAACGCAAGCGCCACTACAACTGGGACCGCCGCTCGCAAGTCCTTGTCAAAAAAATCAACTGATCACCCGGCGTGCGCCCCGATGGCGCCCGCCCCTCCCCTCACGAAAGAAAGGACACCCCCATGGCCCGCACCGTTCAATGCGTCTACCTGAAGAAAGAAGCCGAAGGCTTGGACTTCCCCACCTACCCCGGCGATTTGGGCAAGCGCATCTTTGACAACGTCTCCAAAGAAGCCTGGCAGCTGTGGCTGCGCCACCAGACCATGCTGGTCAATGAAAACCGCCTGAATCTGGCGGATTTGCGCGCCCGCCAATACCTGGCCCGCCAAATGGAGCAGTACTTCTTCGGCGAAGGTGCTGACAAACCCGCTGGCTACGTCCCCCCCAGCCCCTGATTCCGTTCAAAGCCGCAACCGCGTTGGGCCATGGGCTGGTGCAAACCAGTCAACCTCACCAGAGAGAAGGCCAAAAAATATCGAACAAGAATGATTCGCATTAGGGATACACTGCCCAGCTGCTAATCACTCACTGTTTGGATTTGGAGGTTTCCCCATGCGTGCACTCGTTCAACGCATTGCCCAAGCGTCGGCAGTACTGTTGGCTGTTGGCAGCCTGATCGGCTCGCCGGCCCTGGCCCAGGAGAAGGTATTGAACCTGTACTCCGCGCGCCACTACCAGACGGATGAAGCGCTGTACGCCAACTTCACCAAGGCCACCGGCATCAAAATCAATCGCGTTGATACCGATGACGCAGGGCTCTTGGCGCGACTCAAGAGCGAAGGCGCGTCCTCGCCCGCTGATGTCGTGCTGCTGGTGGATGCGGCACGCCTGTGGCAAGCCGAAAGCGACGGCCTATTCCTGCCCGTCAAGTCCGCCGCGCTGCAGCAGCGCATCCCCGCGCACCTGCGCGCCAAGCCTCGCAGCGACGGGGCAGAAGCTTGGTTTGGCTTCAGCACCCGCGCCCGCGTCATCGTCTACAACAAGGCCGCAGTGAACAAGGCCGAGGTTCAGAACTATCAGGATCTGGCCTCGCCCTCGCTCAAGGGCAAAGTCTGCACGCGCTCCGGCTCGCACCCCTACAACCTCTCGCTGTTTGGCTCCATGCACGAGCACCTGGGTGCTGCCAAGACCGAGCAGTGGCTCAAAGCCGTGGCTGAAAACATGGCCCGCGCTCCCAAAGGCGGTGATACAGACCAAATCAAAGCTGTCGCAAGTGGGGAGTGTGGCGTGGCGCTGACCAACAGCTACTACCTGGCCCGCCTGATGCGCTCGACCAAACCAGAAGACCGTGAAGTTGTCGAAAAGGTAGGGCTCGTATTTCCCAACCAAAGCAGCACCGGCACCCACATGAACATTGCCGGTGGCGCAGTAGCTCGCCACACCAAGAACCAAGCCTTGGCAGTTCAATTCCTTGAATACTTGGCATCTGCCGAGGCGCAGATCTACTTTGCCAACGGCAATAACGAATGGCCAGCAGTTCCGGGCGTCAAGCTGAACAATCCAGCCTTGGACACCATGGGGGCCTTCAAGGCTGAAACCATTCCTGTCGCCGACGTCGGTGCCAATATCCCCAAGGTGCAGCAGATGCTGGACCGGGTCGGTTACAAATAAACTGGCCAAATTGCTCGGTAAACGCCCCGCTCTGCACGGGGCGTTTGTTTTTTGCCAATACTTGCGCTTGCATTCCCTGCATATCCGGCTTCTATAATCAGGCCATCCCCACTGGGGGGAAGTTGTTGGACTTAGCAAGGAATTCATAAATGGCATCGCTCAAAGACCTCCTGGCCCAACGGGCCGCACTGGACAAAGAAATCTCCGATACTCAAGAGCGCGAGCGCTCTGAAGCTATCGCCAAGGTCCGTTCGCTGATGGCCGATTACGGCCTGACTGCCTCTGACTTGGCTGGCGGCAAAGCCCCCAAGGCAGTTAAAACCTCCAAGGTTGCTGCCAAGTACCGTAACCAAGCCACCGGCGAAACCTGGAGCGGCCGCGGCCTGCAGCCCAAATGGCTGCGTGCAGCCGTGCAAGGCGGCGCCAAGCTGGAAGACTTCGCCGTCTGAGTCCCTGAGAGTTCTTCGAGCTCATGTCACGGCGCCTTCGGGCGCCGTTTTCCTTTCTTGCAAGGAAAACGCTCTGATAGCCCCCGTGCCAGACCCGATGCCCCTGAGCTTGGTTAGACTGTCGAAGTGATCCCCACTGGCTTCATCCAAGATCTGCTCGCGCGCACCGACATCGTCGACGTGATTTCGCGTCACGTCGAACTCAAGAAAGCTGGCATCAACCACAAAGGTCTGTGCCCCTTTCACGGCGAAAAGTCGCCCTCATTTATTGTCAGCCCCACGCGGCAAACCTATCACTGCTTTGGTTGCGGTGTGCATGGCAACGCCGTTGGTTTTTTGATGGAGCATTTAGGCATCGGGTTTATCGATGCCGTTAAGGACTTGGCTCAAAGCGCAGGCATGCAAGTCCCCGAAGAGGAGCGCTCCCCACAGCAACGCGCTCAGGAGCAGGCGCATAAACAGCAGCAGGTGCAGCTCACCGATGTGCTCGAGCAAGCTTGTGCGCATTACCGTAAGCAGCTGAAGTTACACCCCCAAGCCGTCGCCTATTTGAAAAGGCGCGGGCTTACCGGAAAGGTGGCCGCTCATTTTCAACTCGGGTATGCCCCAGAGGGCTGGCGCGCCCTGGCCAGTGCATTTGCCCAGTACGACCAACCCTCTTTGGTCGACGCAGGTTTGGTGATACTGCAAGAAGATGCCGGCAAGTCAGGCCAAGAGCAAAAGCGCTATGACCGGTTTCGCGACCGCATCATGTTCCCCATCCGAAATGTTCAAGGCCAAGTCATCGGCTTTGGCGGTCGGGTACTGGATAAAGGCGAGCCCAAATACCTCAACTCCCCGGAAACGCCGGTTTTCAGCAAAGGTCGTGAGCTTTACGGCCTTTTTGAAGCACGACAAGCCCTGCGCCGCAGCGGCTACGCCCTGGTGGTGGAGGGCTATATGGACGTGGTGGCGCTGGCTCAGCACGGCCTGGGGCATGCCGTGGCCACTCTGGGCACAGCATGCACACCTGAGCATGTGGCCAAGCTATTGCGCTTCACCGACACCGTGGTTTTCAGCTTTGACGGTGATGCCGCGGGTCGGCGCGCTGCGGCTCGAGCCTTGGATGCCGCGCTGGCTCACGCCACCGACACGCGCAGCTTCCGCTTCCTCTTTCTGCCGCCTGAGCATGACCCCGACTCCTATGTTCGTGAGCTAGGGCACGAAGCCTTCTCTGAACAGATGAAACAAGCACTGCCGCTGTCAGAGTACCTGCTAGAGCACGCCGCCGCGGGCTGTGATTTGCAAACCGCGGAGGGTCGCGCGCGCATGCTGGCCCAAGCCCGACCACTCTGGGAACGCTTGCCTGTTGGCGTGCTTCAGCAGCAAATATTGGCAGGCTTGGCGCGCCAGGGGCAGCTGTCTGAGACGGCACTGCGCACACTTTGGGCGCCTACATCGGCCCAACAATCGCCCCAACCCAACACTGCGGCAAAGCCGCGCCGCACCGCGGCAGCCGAAGAGCCCGCTTACGCTGAACCACCGCCGTGGCACGACATTCCCAGCCCCACGTCAACAGAACACAGTAGCGAGCCGCCCAACACCTCTGCCACAAGACCCACCTCCGCCAGTCCTGCACCGGGCACGGCCCGCAAGCCGTGGAGCAAAGACGGCAAGGGCAGCTGGCGTCGTCAACCCACCGACCCCACGCAGGGCTTGCCTAGACAAGCCCCTACGGCACCCGTGCAGCGGCTGGTGCGCATCTTGTTAAGCCAGAGCAGCCTGTGGGCTCAGCTCAGCGAAGAGGACTTGCATTTGCTGCATGCCCTGCCGGGCGATGCCGCGCAAGTGCTGGCTTGGCTGGAGCGCCACATCACAGAGCATGGCCCAGAGGATTGGGCAGCCTTGCGAGATGGACTGGCGCAGGACGACTTGCTCGAAACCGTGCAGCGCCTGGGGGGCTTGCCCATAGAGGTCGCCACGGCCGAGGCCCTGCAAGAAGACCTGGCGCATGTATTGAGGCAGCTACATATCGCCCGCCTGGAGCAGGAGTCCTCAGCCCTGGCCTCAGGCAACCCGGACGTTGACGCTCTGAGGCAAATTCAAGCCCTGAGGCTGCGCATCCAGCAGCTCAAAAGCGCCGGCTGATTCGCATAGCGCACATCTCGCACCGAGACGGTTTGGATCAGAAATATCGCCTTTTGTCCACACAATTTTTGACCAAGCGTGCGGCTTGAACGATAATTGGGGCTTGCGCGTCAAGTGTGACGGCAGTACCACCGGACCCGGCCGCCCACCGACAGTGGGTTGAATAATGCAAAGGCCACCCTTATCCGCATGGGCTGCACTCCCAAACGTTCACCCTGTACTTCACGCGCCATGCCTTGAGATTGCGGGAATCGCCCCGACAACACCTCTAGGCCCGAATCTGAGCCGCTTGGCCGCGCTCAGCCTGTTCCCATTGGACAAGCCCCATCGGCCAAGCGCTTCCCTGCATTGCACCCACCCACCCGAGGATCTGCATGACCGCCAAGAAGACCGCGTCCAAGGCAAGCGCTGCCAAGGCTGAAGAATTGGTCGACGACACCAAACCTGCCAAGGCGGCCAAGACCGCCAAGGCCGCGAAACCTGCCAAAACTGCTGCGGACTCGGGTGAGGACAAGCCCAAGCGTGGCCGCAAGCCCAAGGCCGACACCACCAGCAAGAAGACTGGCAAGGAAAAGGTCGAGGAGGAGGTTGAGGAGTTCGCCGATATCGAAGCCGAATTCGAAGTCGAGGCCGAACCCGAGGTCGAGAGCGAAGTCGCCGCAGGCGAGGACGAGGACAAGCCCAAGGCCAAGCCGCTGCGCATGAAGGTCAGCCGCGCCAAAGAGCGTGCGCTGATGCGTGAGTTCGGGCTGGACGAAACGGCACTGACGGAAGAAGAAGTTGCCAAGCGTCGCCAGGAGCTCAAGACGCTGATCAAGATGGGCAAGACGCGTGGTTTCCTGACGCACCAGGAAATCAACGATCACTTGCCCGAAAAGCTGATCAACGAAGAAATACTCGAAGCCATTGTGTCCATGTTGAACGACATGGGCATTGCGGTGTACGAGCAAGCACCCGACGCCGCGACCTTGCTGATCCAGGGCAGCGCCGCACCCACCGCCACTGAAGAAGAAGCCGAAGAAGCCGCCGAAGCCGCGCTCTCCACGGTGGACTCCGAATTCGGCCGCACCACCGACCCCGTGCGCATGTACATGCGCGAAATGGGCACGGTGGAGCTGCTCACGCGCGAAGGCGAAATCGAAATCGCCAAGCGCATCGAAGGCGGGCTGCAGGCCATGATGTTGGCCATCAGCGCCTCGCCCACGACCATTGCCGAAATCCTGCTCATGGCCGACAAGATTCGCGCAGGCGAATCTCAGATCTCGGAAGTGGTGGACGGCTTTGTGTCTGACGACGAAGCCGACGATTACGTGGCCGAAGAAGACTTCGACGAATTCGACGAAGAAGACGATGACGACGGCAACGGTGGCTCCAAAGCACTGACCAAGAAGCTCGAAGAGCTCAAGAATGCGGCGCTGGTGAAGTTCGACCAGCTGGCCAAGCATTTCGACAAGATGCGCCAGGCCTTTGAGAAGGACGGCTACAAGTCGGCCTCCTACAACAAAGCCCAGTCGGCCATCAGCGGCGACTTGATGACCATCCGCTTCACCGTCAAGACGATTGAGCGGCTGTGCGACATCCTGCGCTCGCAAGTCGATGACGTGCGCCGCTACGAGCGCGAGATCCGCAAGATCGTCGTGGACAAGTGCGGCATGTCGCAAGAGCACTTCATCAAGCAGTTCCCGCCCAATGTGCTCAATCTGGGCTGGGCCGTGAAGGAGTCGGAGTCCGGCAAGCCTTACAGCGCCGTGCTCAGCCGCAACCTGCCCGCCGTGCAGGAACTGCAGCAAAAGCTCATCGACATCCAAGCCAAGGCCGTGGTGCCGCTGGACGATCTCAAAGAGATCAACAAGCGCATGAACGCTGGCGAGCGCGCCAGCCGCGATGCCAAGAAAGAAATGATCGAGGCCAACCTGCGCCTGGTCATCTCCATCGCCAAGAAGTACACCAACCGCGGCCTGCAGTTCCTGGACCTGATCCAGGAAGGCAATATCGGTCTGATGAAGGCGGTGGATAAGTTCGAATACCGCCGCGGCTACAAGTTCTCGACCTACGCGACGTGGTGGATCCGTCAGGCCATTACACGCTCGATCGCCGACCAGGCCCGCACCATCCGTATTCCGGTTCACATGATCGAGACGATCAACAAGATGAACCGCATCTCGCGCCAGCACCTGCAGGAATTCGGATACGAGCCGGACGCGCCGACGCTGGCCGAGAAGATGGAGATGCCCGAGGACAAGATCCGCAAGATCATGAAGATCGCCAAAGAGCCGATCTCCATGGAAACGCCGATCGGTGACGACGATGACAGCCACTTGGGCGATTTCATCGAGGACACGAACAACGTTGCCCCGGTGGATGCCGCCATGCAGGCGGGCCTGCGCGACGTGGTCAAGGACATTCTGGACAGCCTCACGCCGCGTGAAGCCAAGGTGCTGCGCATGCGTTTCGGCATCGAGATGAGCACCGACCACACGCTGGAAGAAGTCGGCAAGCAATTCGACGTGACGCGTGAGCGCATCCGCCAGATTGAGGCCAAGGCCATCCGCAAGCTCAAGCACCCCAGCCGCTCGGACAAGCTTCGCACCTATCTGGACAATCTGTAATTGCCGGTCGTGGCTGCGACTCAGTGCAAACCCCAAAAGCCGGCCCAGCGCCGGCTTTTTTCGTTGTGCTGCGGCTGCACGCCTCCCCTCAATATCGGGGGATTAGCACGATCTGGCACTGGCAGAACCCGTAAATTCCCAGGGTCTGTGCGATTAGCGACACTACACTGAAGCTGTCTCAAACCGCAGCTGGCCATGTCACAAATCAGAGAACGCACTGTCCTGTTTGCTGACCTGCGCGGCAGCACAGGGCTGTTCGAGTCGCTGGGCAATGCCCACGCTTCCGATCTGGTGACAGGTGCGGTGTCCTTGGTGTCCCGAGCCATTCCGTCTTATGGCGGAACCCTGGTAAAAACCCTTGGCGATGGTTTGATGGCCGTCTTCCCTCAGCCCAACGACGGGGTGCGGGCGGCCATTCGCATGCAAGAACTCCTGCGTCAAAGCCAGGCCCTAAGCCCCAATGCCGGCCATGTGCTGCGGCTGCAGGTGGCCCTCTCGCGCGGGGAAGTGGTGGAGATCGGCAGCGACTGCTTTGGTGACGCAGTCAACGTCTCGGCGCGCTTGCTGGACCATGCCGGCGATGGCGAAACCTTGGTCACTGCCGAAGTGCTACAAGGGCTGCCGTCTTCAATGCAAGGGCATTTCCGCAGTCTCGATCGCATCTCGGTGCGAGGACGTATTGAGCCCGTGAGGCTCTACATGCTTGAGTCCAGCCAGCGCGATGCAGCTGTGACGCAATTCGGTGCCGACGCGCGATTGCACAACGAGCCCGATGCCATCCGGTTGAGCTGGCAGGACGTCAACCGCACCTACGACATTGGCCAGATCCCCATCATTCTGGGGCGCAGTTCGCAGGCCACGTATTGCGTGACAGATGTGCGCGTGTCACGTTCGCATGCACGCATTGACTGGCATGGCGGGAATTTCTCGATCACCGACCTCAGCTACAACGGCAGCTTTGTGCGCTTTGGCAGCGGGGAGGTCATCGGCCTGCGACGCAGCTCCTGCACCCTGCACGGTAGCGGCGTGATTGGGTTGGGGCGCCCTCCTAGCGACCCCCAAGCCCCTGTGGTTCACTTTGAAGTCATGCACTTTGCCGAAACAGTGCCTGCGAATTTGGCACACTCCAGGGCTCTGCGATCAGACTGACCCTGGCCCCATGCACCCTCACCCCAAGTCTGACCTTGCCCCGAGCGCGGCAGGCAAGACAGCGATTTTGCTTTGCAATCTCGGCACCCCCGAAGCGCCCACGGCCGCTGCACTGCGGCGCTACTTGTCTCAATTCCTGAGTGACCCGCGCGTGGTGGAACTGCCGCGCTTGCTGTGGTGGCCCATTCTGCACGGCGTGGTGCTGCGTGTACGACCTGCCAAATCCGCGGCCAAATACGCCACTGTCTGGACCTCCGAGGGTTCCCCGTTGGCGGTCTGGACGCAGCGCCAGGCCAAGCTGCTGCAGGGCTATCTGGGCGAGCGCGGCCATGCCGTGGTGGTGCGCCACGCCATGCGCTACGGCCAGCCCAGCATTGGCGCTCAGCTCGACGCCCTCAAAGCCGAGGGCGCACAGCGCATCCTGATTCTGCCGGCCTACCCCCAATATTGCGCCGCCACCACGGCCAGCGTGATGGACGATCTGGCGCACTGGACGCTGCGCACCCGCGCACTGCCCGAACTGCGCGCCGTGCGCGGCTACCACGACGACCCGGCCTACATCCAGGCCCTGGCGGCATCGGTTCGCAAGCATTGGGCGGACAACGGTCGCCCTGAGCTCTTGGTGATGAGTTTTCACGGCATGCCCGCACGCACCCGCGAGCGCGGCGACCCCTACCACGACGAATGCCAGCGCACAGGCGCCCTGCTGGCGCAGGCCCTGGGTCTGAGCGAGCAGGACTATGTGGTGACTTTTCAGAGCCGCTTTGGCAAAGCCCGCTGGCTCGAGCCCTACACCGAACCCACGCTCAAGGCACGCGCGGCGGCGGGGGTCAAAAAGGTCGACGTCATCTGCCCAGGCTTTTCCTCCGACTGTCTGGAAACCCTGGAAGAAATTGCCCAGGAAGCCCGCGAGGCCTTTCTGCATGCGGGCGGCCAGGCGTTTTCATACATCCCCTGCCTGAACGCCGACGATGCGCACATCAAAGCCCTGACCCAGCTGGCCCTGCGCCACCTGCAAGGCTGGCCGACCACGCCGGCGGCCTGACAAGGCAGTCCAGGCTGAAACAACAAGGCCCCTGCATGCAGGGGCCTTTTGCTAGGTGCGCGCGCTCAGCGCCGACGCGCAGCTTTGCGCCAGGCCAACAGCGGTGGCACCAGCAGAATCAGCGCGACCACGCCGAGCAAGGCCAGCGACATGGGCCGCTCCCAAAACACGCTGAAGCTACCGCCACCAATGGCCACGCCGTTGCGCAGATGGGCTTCAGCCAGCGGGCCCAGAATCATGCCCACCACCACGGGAGCGGTCGGGAAGTCAAAGCGGCGCATCACCACACCCAGCAGGCCGATGGCCAGCATGACGTAGAGGTCAAACGCACTTTGGCGCATGCCGTACACACCCACGGTGGCAAAAATCAAAATGCCAGCGTAGAGCTGGGGCTTGGGAATTTTGAGCAATTTGACCCACAAGCCCACCAGCGGCAGGTTGAGCACCAGCAGCATCACGTTGCCGATGTAGAGCGAGGCAATCAAAGCCCACACCAGCGTTGACGAAGTCTGGAACAGCTGCGGGCCCGCCTGGATGCCGTAGTTTTGCAGCGCAGACAGCAAGATGGCCGCCGTCACCGAGGTCGGAATACCCAGCGTGAGCAGCGGCACCAAAGTCGCTGTCACGGCGGAGTTGTTCGCGGCCTCAGGGCCTGCCACGCCTTCGATGGCGCCAGTGGTGCCGAACTCCTCCTTGTGCTTGGAGAGCTTGCGCTCCGTGGCATAGCTCAGAAAGGTGGGAATCTCAGAGCCACCGGCTGGAATAGTGCCGAAGGGAAAACCGATAAAGGTGCCACGCAGCCAAGCGGGCCAGGATCGGCGCCACTCTTGGCTCGTCATGTGAACGCTGCTGAGCTTGTTCATGCTGGAGGTCTCGCGGCCCTCGTAGAACGCGCAGTAAAGCGTCTCACCCACGGCGAACAAGCCCACCGCCACCAGCACCACTTCCAGGCCGTCCATGAATTCAGGAATGGAACCCGTGTAGCGCACTTGGCCGGTGATCTGGTCCAGGCCCACCAAGCCCATGGCCAAGCCGATGAACAGCGCAGTAATGCCGCGCAGGGCACTGCTGCCCAGCACCGCACTGACGGTCGTGAAGGCCAGCAGCATCAGGCAGAAATATTCAGGCGGGCCCAGCAACACCGCGTATTCCGCCACCAGCGGCGCACTGAGCGTAACCAGCACCGTGGCCAATGTACCCGCGACAAAAGAACCGATGGCGGCCGTGGCCAGGGCCGCTCCGGCACGCCCGCTCTTGGCCATCTTGAAGCCCTCCAGGGCCGTCACCATGGTGCCGGTCTCGCCAGGGGTGTTGAGCAGGATGGAGGTGGTTGAGCCCCCGTACATGGCGCCGTAATAGATGCCGGCAAAGAAGATCATCGACGCCGTGGGCTCCACCTGAGCGGTAATAGGCAAGAGCATGGCCACCGTCACCGCCGGGCCCAAGCCCGGCAGCACGCCAATGGCCGTTCCCAGCGCACAGCCCACAAAGGCCCACAGCAGGTTGACCGGCGTGCCCGCCGTGGCAAAGCCCTGCATCAGTTGTTGCCAGAGTTCCATATCCACGCTCCCTCAAATCCAGCCTGTGCCGGTCAAACCCGGCAGCTGGATGCCCAGCAGCTTGGTGAACATCCAAAACACCGGCAAAGCAATGGCCATGCCCACCAGCAGATCGCGCAGCGCCTGCGACCAGCGCCCACCGGGCTTGCCTTGAGCCAAACGCAAGCCACGCACAGCCAAGGCAAAGCACAGCGCACAAGCCAGCACGAAACCCACGCGCTCAATCAGCGTGGCATTGACAACCACGGCTGCCGCCACCCAAGCGCCTGCAGGCAAGTCAGCGCGGTCAGCACCGCCGGGCGTGCCGGTGTAGGTAAAGCCCCCGCGCAGCGCCTGCACCAGCAAGCCCACACCACAGCCCATCAAGACCACGGACACCAGCCACGGCAAGGCATTGGGACCGATGCCGCCGTAGCCCGCATTGGAAGGAATGTCTGCCGCGCCCCAAGCCATCAAGCAGCCCAGTGCAAATGCACCCAGGCCCACCAAGGCTTGCAGCAAGGGAGAACGGGAGGATGAGCTCATACCTGGCCTCTTGCTAAGGCACAAAACGTGCCCACCAATAAAAACGGCACGCCGCACAGGCGTGCCGCCAAACCCTTCTTACACCCTCAGCAGCTGAGCGTGCAAGAAGAGCTACCCGATCAAATCATGCCCGACTTGGCCATGATGGCACGCAGCAGCGCGAACTCACGGTCCACGAAATCAGCAAACTCCGCGCCGGTCAGCAATGCAGGCGTCCAGCTGTTTTTCTCCAGCGATTCCTGCCATGACTTGTGACGGGTGGCTGCCACCACCATGTCGGTCAGCGCCTTTTGCTGCTGCGGCGTGATGCCGGGCGCAGCGTACACACCGCGCCAGTTGCCGATCTCCACATTCAGGCCCAACTCCTTGAGCGTGGGCGCGTTGAGGCCCTTGATGCGGGTGGGCGAGGTCACCGCCACGGCGCGCATCTTGCCGCTCTCGATGTACTGCTGGAACTCGCTATAGCCACTGCCGCCCACCGACACGTTGTTGCCCAAAATGGCCGCGATGGCTTCACCGCCCCCACGGAAGGCAACGTAGTTGACCTTGGTGGCATCCACACCCGACTCACGCGCAATCATGGCCGCCGCGATGTGCTCGGTAGAGCCGCGCGAACCGCCGCCCCACTTCACGCTGCCAGGGTCTTTCTTCAGTGCCGCGATCACGTCTTGCATGGTCTTGAACGGCGAGGCTGCGGGCACCACAAAGACGTTGTACTCGCTGGTGAGGCGCGCAATTGGCGTAGCCTGGGTCACGCTCACCGGAGGCTTGCCGGTGATGATGCCGCCCAGCATGACCGCGCCCATCACCATCAGCGCATTGGGGTCGCCCTTGGAGGCGTTGACAAACTGCGCCAGGCCAATGGCACCGGCCGCACCACCTTTGTTTTCGTACTGCATCGATGCCGCCATGCCCGACTCTTGCAGCGACTTACCCAGCGCGCGGCCGGTCAAGTCCCAACCGCCGCCAGGGTTGGCCGGCAGCATCATTTTCAGATTGGCGCCACGGGCCTGTGCTGCAGGCAGTACAAAGCCCGCTGCAGCCAGGGCCGCCATGGACTTTAGAAAGGTGTCACGACGCATACCATCTCCTTGAATATCGTGTTGGATGTTTGTACGCGCATCCTCGCTGCAAAGGCTGTCAGTAGGCTGTCGAAACGATCCGGGAAAATGCTGACCCAACCATGAAGCTATTGTTGATCGAAGACGACCCCGCCATGCAACTGAGCCTCTCGCGCAGCTTGCGCCGCCAGGGCCTGCAGGTGCATTGCTGCGGCGATGGCGCAGCTGCACTGTCCATGTGGCAGCAACTGGCACCAGACATCGTGCTGCTGGACCTGAGCCTGCCCGGCATGGATGGCCTGGACGTGTTGTCGGCCGCTCGCCGCTCGGGGCTACGCACGCCGGTCATCATCCTCACCGCTCGCGGTGCGATTGGCGACCGCATCCTCGGCCTGAACTGCGGCGCTGACGACTATCTGCCCAAGCCCTTTGACCTGGACGAGCTCAAAGCGCGCATCCAAGCCCTGACGCGACGTTTGAACCAAAGCAGCAGCCAAGACCCTCAGCCCGAGCTGGGCAACAAGCTGGAGTTCTGCGGTCTGCGCGTGGACGCCATCAACGGTGCGGTGTATTTGCATGACCAAGTGCTGGACCTGCCGCCACGTGAGGCCGCCCTGCTGCGCGCCTTGCTGGCCCGGCCCGGCCACGCCATTGCCAAAGAGCGGCTCTTCGAAATGGTCTTCCCTGGCGAATTTGACGTGCAGCTCGAAGCCATCGAAGTGGTGGCCTATCGGCTGCGCAAGCGCCTGGGCACGGGCGGCGCGCAGCTGGTGACGCTGCGCGGCCTAGGCTATTTGCTCAAAGCGCCAACATGAAGCTGCTGCGCTCACTGCGGGCACAACTCATCGTCGGCATTCTGCTGCCGGTCGTGGTGTTGATCGGCTTCAACAGCGCCAGCCTCTACCACCAGGCCCTGCGCGCGGCAGATACAGCCTATGACCGCTCCTTGCTCGCCTCGGCCAAATCTCTGGGCGAACAGCTGGATATCCTCACCATCGGGGGGCGTACGCGCTTGCATGCGGTACTGCCCTACTCTGCGCTGGAGCCCTTTGAGGCCGACAACCGCGGGCGGCTCTTCTACCGCATCTCCGGCTTTGATGGCGAGATGGTCTCGGGCTACCAGGACTTGCCCCGCTGGCAGGGGCGCATACCGGACCACGGCCCCTACGCCGCGCTGGTGGACTTCTACGACGGGCAGTTCCGCGGCGAGCCTGTGCGCATGGCCGTGCTGCTGCAGCCCGTGGCCGACGAGTCTGGCTTTGGTATGGCCACCATCCAGGTGGCCGAAACGCTGGAGCTGCGCCGTGCCATGGCGCGGCAAATCCTGATCGAAACCCTTTGGCGCCAAGCCATGTTGCTGGGCGTCACCGCCCTGGTGGTGGTGCTGGTGGTGCAGCGCGCCATCAAGCCGCTGCAGCGGCTCTCAGAGCAACTGCGCCAGCGCGAGGCAGCTGACCTGAGCTCCATCGGAGCCCCCGACGCCCCGCAGGAGTGGCAGCCCCTGGTGGCGGCCACCAACCACATGGTGCAGCGTCTGCGCCAAGCGGTAGAGCACCAACGGCGCTTTGTGCGCGATGCCTCGCACCAACTCAAAACCCCGCTGGCGGTGCTGCGCGTGCAGCTGCAATCGGCCAGGCAGGGTGATGTGGATGCAGCACAAGCCCTCGAAGAAATTGCCAGCACGGTGGACCGCGCCAGCCAGGTGGTGCACCAAATGCTGGCGCTGGCCAAGGTCGAACAACTGCGCCAGACCGTCACCGCGCTGAACGAGTTGCCGCTGCAACGCTGGGACGAAGTCACGCGCAGCGTGGCCCTGGACTTGGCGCCGCTGATTGCTGAGAAGCAGGCTGACTTTGACATCAGCACCGAACCCTTGTGGGTGCGCAGCCACGTCTGGGCACTGCAAGAGCTGGTGCGCAACTGCCTGCACAACGCCCTGCGCCACACCCCTGCGCATGGGCGGCTGAGCATACGCATGTGGAGCGAAGCGGGCCGTGCCCGGCTGTGCATCAGCGACGCGGGCCCCGGCCTTACCGAGGCTCAGCGCGAGCACCTCTTCCAACCCTTTGCCGCCCCCCACCCCAGCGGCGGCACAGGCCTGGGCCTGACCATTTGCCAAGACATCGTGCTGTCGCTGCAAGGCAGCATCCAGCTGCACAATCGCACCCTCCCCAGCGGCCAAGTTGACGGGCTGGATGCCCACATCCAGCTGCCTTTAGCCGAAGCACCCACCCCCACACCGTTGCCACCGACCACGCCATGAGCAAGCCCGCCGCCGCCGATGCCCCGCCCAGCGTTCGCCTGGACAAATGGCTATGGGCCGCACGCTTTTACAAAACCCGCGCGCTGGCCGTGGAAGAAATTGGCAAAGGCCGCGTGCAAATCAATGGCCAGGCGGCCAAAGCCTCGCGCGAGGTCAAGCTGGGCGACTGCCTGAGCCTGCGCCAGGGCGAGGTGGCACGCGAGGTGTGGGTGCGTGGGCTCAGCAGCATTCGCGGCCCCGCGCCAGTGGCCCAGCTGCTCTACGAAGAAACGCCCGAGAGCCTGCTGCGCCGCGCCCAGCAGGCCCAGGCCCGACGGCTGGCCCCCGAGCCCGCGGCCAGCATCACCCAAGGCCGCCCCACCAAGCTCGACCGGCGCCGCTTGGCGCAGTGGGACCGCTGGAGCGCCGAGCTGCCCGACGCCTGATTACAAATATTTTTCGCCGCCCTCTTGAAATGGGCGGCCACACCCCCAGTTGCACCACGCAGCCCCGACAAAGGCCCTGCGCGCCGCCGCGCTCAGACTTGGCCAAAGCGGAGGCCCAAGATATCTAGGTAGGAGCACCATGAGCGATCAACAGCACCCCGACACGCCTACACCCGAGACCGACGCAGCCGCCCCGGCCGACACAAGCCCCCTGCTGGCCCAGACCGAAGCCCGCTTGGCCGAGATGTCCGACGCCTACCTGCGCGCCAAGGCCGAGGCCGAGAACATTCGCCGCCGTGCCGATGAAGAAGTGAGCAAGGCGCGCAAGTTCGCCGTCGAGAGCTTTGCCGAGGCCATGCTGCCCGTGATCGACAGCATGGACGCCGCCATCGCCCGCCCTGATGCCAGCGTGGAGCAGGTGCTCGAAGGCGTGCACGCCACACGCCGCCAGCTCGTCAGCGCGCTGGAGCGCAACAAGGTGCTGGAGATCAACCCGGCCGTGGGCACCAAGTTCGACCCCCACCAGCATCAGGCCATTTCCATGGTGCCGGCCGAGGGCGAGCCCAACACCGTCGTCACCGTGCTGCAAAAAGGCTATCTGATCTCCGAGCGCGTGCTGCGCCCGGCCCTGGTGACCGTGGCCGCCCCCAAGTAAACACCCAAGGGCAGGCAGCCCTTGAAAAGCCGCCCACCGCCCCCACATCCACCCTATCCCCAAGCATTCAAAGCGAATTCAGGAGTCTGACAACATGGGCAAGATCATCGGTATCGACCTGGGCACCACCAACTCGTGCGTGGCCGTGATGGAAGGCAACACCACGCGTGTGATCGAGAACGCCGAAGGCGCTCGCACCACGCCGTCCATCATTGCCTACCAGGAAGACGGCGAGATCCTGGTCGGCGCCTCGGCCAAGCGCCAGGCGGTGACCAACCCCCGGAACACCTTGTTCGCGGTGAAGCGCCTCATTGGTCGCAAGTTCACTGAAAAAGAAGTGCAAAAGGACATCGACCTGATGCCCTACGCCATCGCGGCGGCCGACAACGGCGACGCCTGGGTGGAAGTGCGCGGCAAGAAGCTGGCGCCACCCCAGGTCTCGGCCGAAATCCTGCGCAAGATGAAGAAAACCGCTGAGGACTACCTCGGCGAAGAAGTGACCGAAGCCGTCATCACCGTGCCGGCCTACTTCAACGACGCTCAGCGCCAAGCCACCAAGGACGCGGGCCGCATTGCCGGTCTGGACGTCAAGCGCATCATCAACGAGCCCACCGCTGCGGCCCTGGCCTTTGGCCTGGACAAGCACGGCAAGGGCGACCGCAAGATCGCCGTGTACGACTTGGGCGGCGGCACCTTCGACATCTCCATCATCGAGATCGCCGACGTGGACGGCGAAATGCAGTTCGAGGTGCTCTCCACCAACGGCGACACCTTCCTGGGTGGTGAAGACTTCGACCAGCGCATCATTGACTACATCGTCACCGAGTTCAAGAAAGAGCAAGGCGTCGATCTGACCAAGGACGTGCTGGCCCTGCAGCGCCTCAAGGAAGCGGCCGAGAAGGCCAAGATCGAGCTCTCCAACAGCTCGCAGACCGACGTCAACCTGCCCTACATCACGGCTGACGCCTCGGGCCCCAAGCACTTGAACATCAAGCTCACGCGCGCCAAGCTCGAAGCTCTGGTGGAAGAGCTGATCGAGCGCACCATCGCGCCTTGCCGCACCGCCATCAAGGACGCTGGCGTGTCGGCAGCCCAGATCGACGACGTGATCTTGGTCGGCGGCATGACCCGCATGCCCAAGGTGCAAGACAAGGTCAAAGAGTTCTTCGGCAAAGAGCCGCGCAAGGACGTCAACCCCGATGAAGCCGTGGCTGTGGGCGCGGCCATTCAAGGCCAGGTGCTGGGCGGCGAGCGCAAAGACGTGCTGCTGCTGGACGTCACCCCGCTGTCGCTGGGCATCGAGACCCTGGGCGGCGTGATGACCAAGATGATCGCCAAGAACACGACCATCCCCACCAAGTTCAGCCAGACCTTCTCCACCGCGGACGACAACCAGCCCGCCGTGACCATCAAGGTCTACCAGGGTGAGCGCGAAATGGCGCAGGCCAACAAGAGCCTGGGCGAGTTCAACCTCGAGGGCATCCCCTCCGCACCGCGCGGCGTGCCGCAAATCGAAGTGACCTTTGACATCGACGCCAACGGCATCCTGCACGTCAGCGCCAAGGACAAGGGCACGGGCAAGGAAAACAAGATCACCATCAAGGCCAACTCCGGCCTGTCTGAGGAAGAAATCCAAAAGATGGTGAAGGACGCCGAGCTCAACGCCGCCGAAGACAAGAAAAAGGTCGAACTGGTGCAGGCCAAGAACCAAGCTGACGGCCTGGTGCACAGCGTGCGCAAGTCCCTCAGCGAGCATGGCGACAAGATCGAGGCCGCCGAGAAGGACGCCATCGAGACCGCCATCAAGGACCTGGAAGAAGCACTCAAGGGCGAGGACAAAGCCGCCATCGAGACCAAGTCCGAGTCCCTGATGAGCGCCAGCCAAAAGCTCGGCGAGAAGGTCTACGCCGAAGCCCAGGCCGCCCAAGCCGCCGCCGGTGCAGCCAGCGGTGCGGAAGCCCAGGCCAACGCCGCCGCCGGTGGCGCCAGCAGCAAGCCTGCCGACGACAACGTGGTGGACGCCGAGTTCAAAGAAGTCAAAGACAACAAATAAAGGCCGCGTTGTACCGGGCCCAATGCCCGGTACACGCCACCGCCGCGCGGGTGCGAGTTGCCTGGCGCGGCGGTTTGGTTTGAAGCCCCTGCGCAAGGATGCCCATGGCAAAGCGTGACTATTACGAAGTTCTCGGCGTGGCCAAAAACGCCAGCGAAGAGGACATCAAGAAGGCCTACCGCAAGCTGGCCATGAAATTCCACCCTGACCGCAACCAGGGTGATGGCGCTGCGGCGGCCGAAGAGAAGTTCAAAGAGGCCAAAGAGGCCTATGAGATGCTCTCCGACGGCCAAAAGCGTGCCGCCTACGATCAATACGGCCACGCCGGCGTGGACCCGAATATGGGTGGGCGCGGCGGCCCTGGTGCTGAGGGCTTTGGCGGTTTTGCCGAAGCCTTTGGCGACATCTTTGGCGACATCTTCGGTGGCGCCGGAGGCGGCGGTCGACGCGGCGGTGGCTCGCAGGTGTACCGCGGCTCGGACCTGTCCTACGCCATGGAAATCACGCTGGAAGAAGCGGCCAACGGCAAAGAGACGCAAATCCGCATTCCCTCCTGGGAAGGCTGCGAAACCTGCAAGGGCACGGGCGCCAAGCCCGGCACCAGCGCCAAGTCCTGCGGCGCCTGCGGTGGCAGCGGCGCGGTGCACATGCGTCAGGGCTTTTTCAGCATCCAGCAAACCTGCCCGCATTGCCACGGCAGCGGCAAGATCATCCCCGACCCCTGCAACACCTGCGCAGGCCAGGGCAAGATCAAAAAGACCAAAACGCTGGAAGTCAAAATCCCTGCGGGCATCAACGAAGGCATGCGCATTCGCTCGGCCGGCAATGGTGAACCCGGCGTCAACGGCGGCCCTCCCGGCGACCTCTATATCGAGATCCGCCTCAAGCAGCACGAGATCTTCGAGCGTGACGGCGACGACCTGCACTGCACCATCCCGATTGCCTTCACCACGGCGGCCTTGGGCGGCAGCATTGAGGTGCCCACCCTGGGCGGCAAGGCTGAGATCGACCTGCCCGAGGGCACACAGCACGGCAAAACCTTCCGCCTGCGCGGCAAGGGCATCAAGGGCGTGCGCTCGAGCTACCCCGGCGATCTGTACTGCCACATCAGCATCGAAACGCCGGTCAAGCTCACCGAGCACCAGCGCAAGATGCTCAAAGACTTGGACAAGTCCTTGCGTGACGGCGGTGAAAAACACTCCCCCAACGCCAAAAGTTGGACCGATCGCGTGAAGGATTTATTCAAATAGTCGCTGAACACCGCGGACCAGCGTACAGATCCTGCTTCTTGCGGCGATATTGAAAAAATGCAATATTCGCCCTCGCCTACCAGCCCGTCACCAAGCGTCACCAGCGCTGGACGGGCTGTTTTCATGGAAGCCGACTATGGTCCTGCTGGATGAAGAGATCAGCACTGCGAGTGCGCTGATCATCGACGGCAATGCCACCTCGCGCAGCATGCTCAGTGCCCAGCTGCGCGACTTGGGCTTGAACCAAGTGCGCCAGTGCACCCGAATCAAGGACGCGCGGCTGCTGCTGGAAGCAGAGCACTTTGACATCGTGCTGTGTGATTACCACTTCGAGCACAGCGAAATCTCTGGCCAAGACCTGCTCGATGAGTTGCGGCGCGAGCAGCTGCTGCCACACAAAACCGTGTTCCTCATGATCACGGGCCAAGCCACCTACGCCACCGTCACCGAAGCCGCCGAATCGGCCCTGGACGGCTACATCGTCAAGCCCTACACCAGCGCGTCGCTGGCCGAAAAGCTCGCCAGCGCGCGCCAGCGCAAACGCGAGCTCGGTGCCATCTTCAACGCCATGGAGCGCAAGAACTACGACCTGGCGGCCAAGCTGTGCATGCTGCGCTTTCAGCAGCGCGAGCTCTATTGGCAATACAGCGCGCGCATCGGCGCGGAGCTGCTCATCCGCCAGGACAAACTCGACGACGCCCGGCGCCTCTACGGCGCCATGATTGAGGCCAAGCCCCTGCCCTGGGCCCGCATCGGGTTGGCGCGGGTGGACGTGGCCAAGGGCGACTATGCGGCGGCCAGGCGCACCATGGAGGCCTTGCTGCAAGATGACGCCGAGCAGGCTGATGCCCACGATGTCATGAGTCGCGTGCAGATGGAGCTCGGTGAGCTGACCCCCGCGCTGCAAGCCGCGCGCCAAGCCTGCAGCCTCACACCCGGTTGCTTGCTGCGCCAACAACACCTTGGCGCGTTGTCCTTCTATTGCCGACAGCACCCACAAGCGCGCGAACAACTCGAACGCGCGCTGGCCCAGGGACTGCGCTCCAAACTCTTCGATTGGTGGACCTTGGGTTTGGTGGCCTTGCTGCGCTATGACGCACGCGACAGCAAGCTGCTGCGTTACGCCCAAGAAGCCCTGACACGTTTGCGCCAAACCCATGGCGATGACGCACGCCTGCTCAGGCTGGACCTGCTCATGTGCGCCCTGCGCGCTTTGCTGGAGCAGCGCAAAGACGTCGCCGCTGATCAGGCCGCGCAGCTTTGCGCCATGACCCAGGGCGACGAGTTGGACCTGGAAGGTGCGTGCATGCTGCTGGCCTTGCAGGTACGCATGCAGCGCCAACAGCTGCCCCTGCAAGGCTTTGAGGCGCATTTGCCCAAGCTGGCCCTGCGCTGCTGCAGTGCCAAATCCTGCACCGAGGTGCTGGTGTGCATGGCCGAAGGCGATGCCACCATCGAACAAGCTCTGCGCGACGCCCATGGGCGAATCTTCAACATCGCCGAGACCGCCATGCGCAGCGTGCTGCAAGGCCAGGCCCGTGCCGGGGTGCAGCTGCTGATTCAGCAGGGAGGGGAAACCCGAAATCCCAAGCTCATTGACATGGCAGCCCTGGTTTTACGTCGCTACAACGATAAGATTGACGATCCTGACCCCCTGGCCCAACAAATTCAGCAGCTTCAGCAGCGGTATGTACGGTCCCAGGGCTTGCGCACGGCACGTGCCACTGGCGGGCTGGTTCTGAGGGCCTGATGCACTGAGGCCATGGTGCCAGCATGTCCGGATGAGCGCAGCGCCGTCGCTCTTTGGGTGGCCCCCCGGGCCACCCACTCCCGCGATCCCATGTCGATGCTGACCCTGCACTACTCTCGCGCGCCTACCCCTGAACGCTCCCCCTTGACCCTGGCCTGGCTGGCCGCACTGTGGATGGGAATCCCCGGCAACTGGCCGCTGTGGCGCCAGTTGATGGAGATGTCGCAGCAAGGGCAGATCTCTGGCGCTGGTTTCACCCTGGTCTTTGGCGCTGTGGTTTGTGCCGCGCTGGGGGCGCTGCTGAGCCTGCTGGCCTGGCGTCCGCTGATCAAGCCGCTGCTGAGCGTTCTGCTGCTGGCGACGGCTGTGCAAGCCCACTTCATGGGCAGCTACGGCATCGTCATCGACCCCAGCATGATCATCAACACGCTGCAGACCGATGCTCGCGAAACCCGCGACTTGATCAATCTGCAGTTCATCGGGCATGTGTTCTTCCTGGCCGTGCTGCCCATGGTGTGGCTGTGGCGTCAGTCACTGCCGCGCGGCCGCTGGTGGCCGCGACTGGGACGCAATCTACTGTCTGCCGCGCTGGGCCTGGCGCTGGCCGTGGGCTTTTTGATGCTGAGCTTTGCCGAAGCCTCCTCCACCATGCGCAACCACAAGTCGCTGCGCTACATGATCAACCCGCTCAACGGGCTGTGGTCCGCCGGGGCGGCCCTGGCCCAAACCCATCAGCAACCCAAAGGCCCACCTCAGGTCGTGGGGCAAGACGCACGCCTGCGGCCGCTGGCCCCGGGCAGCAAGCCGCCGCTGCTGGTCCTGGTGGTGGGCGAGACGGCACGTGCCGCCAACTTCTCGCTCAACGGCTACGCCCGCCCCACCAACCCGGAACTGGCGCGCCTGCCCGTCACCAGCTTCACCCAAGTCACCTCCTGCGGCACCAGCACGGCCGCCTCGCTGCCGTGCATGTTCTCCCACCTGGGCCGCGAAGCCTTCACCTCCGAAAAGCCGCACCAAGAAAACCTCCTGGACGTACTGCAGCGTGCGGGCTTGGCCGTGCTGTGGCTGGACAACCAGTCCGGCTGCAAAGGCGTGTGCGACCGCGTTCCCAGCGCCCAGGCCATCAACCCTGTGCGCAGCGACAAACCCCTGCCCCAGGGCCTGTGCGGCGCCGACGGCGAGTGTTTTGACGAAGCGCTGCTGCACGACTTGGACGGGCGCCTGGCGGCCCTGGACGCCCAGCGTCGCGCCCGCGGCGTGGTGTTGGTGCTGCACCAGATGGGCAGCCACGGGCCGGCCTATTTCAAGCGCACGCCCGAGCAGCTCAAGCCCTTTGTGCCGGAGTGCCGCAGCAGTGCTCTGCAGCGCTGCCCCACCCAGGAACTGCACAACGCCTACGACAACACCATTGCCTACACCGACCGCGTGCTGGCACGCACCGTGGCTTGGTTAGAGCAACAGCAACAGCACTACAACCCGGCGCTGGTGTATGTGTCCGACCACGGCGAGTCGCTGGGCGAAAACGGCCTCTACCTGCACGGCATGCCCTACGCCATGGCGCCAGACGAGCAAAAGCACATCCCTCTGGTGATGTGGCTGCCCCCCGCCACCGCGCAAGCCGCGGGCGTGGATGCACGCTGCCTGACCGACAAGCGCCACGAACCCCGCTCGCACGACGGTTTGTTCCACACCATGGTGCGCCTGGGCGGTGTGAGCACCACGCTCTACCGCGCCGAGTGGGATTGGCTCAACAGCTGCAACGCCCGCACACACTGAGGCGAGCCCGCCGCGCTAAAACAAGCTGCCCTGCCCCGACACGGGTGCAGGCGGCCTGAAGGCGCTGTAGTCCAGCTCGTGCGTCACGCGCTGCAGGCCCAAGCGCTGGCAGGCCTTGCGAAAACGCTGCGTCAGCAGCTCAGCCCACAGGCCCTGGCCGCGCATGCGACTGCCAAAGCTCGGGTCGTTGTCACGGCCACCGCGCATGTCCTGCACGCGAGCCATGATGCGCTCGGCCTTGAGCGGCTCGTGCTGCGCCAGCCATTGCCGAAACAGCGGTGCCACCTCCCACGGCAAACGCAGCGGAATGCTGAAAGCCCGCGTGGCGCCCGCCTCTGCAGCGGCCTGCAAGATGCGCTCCAACTCGGGCTCGTTCAAAAACGGAATCACCGGCGAGACACTCACCCCCACCGGCACGCCCGCCTGCGCCAGCGCGGCAATGGTCTGCAGGCGCCGGTGCGGGGCGGCCGCGCGGGGCTCCAGGCGGCGGGCCAAGCCCGCATCCAGCGTGGTCAAGGACACATACACCGCTGCCTGACGCTGCGCGGCCATGGAGCCCAGCACATCCAAATCGCGCATCACCAGGGCGGATTTGGTGATGAGCGACACGGGGTGCCTGGCCTCAGCCAGCACCTCCAGCAAGCCACGCGTGATGCGCAGCTCGCGCTCGATGGGTTGATAGGCATCGGTGGCCACGCCCAGGCACAGCGGGCGCGGGGCAAAGCCCGGGCGCGCCAGGGCCTCTCGCAACAGCTCGGCGGCATTGGTCTTGGCCACGATATGGGTTTCGAAATCCAGCCCTGGCGAGAGGTTCAGATAGCTGTGGGTGGGCCGCGCAAAACAGTAGCTGCAGCCATGCTCGCACCCGCGGTAGGGGTTGATGGAGCGCTCAAATCCGATGTCCGGCGACTGGTTGCTGCAAAGAATGCTGCGCGCAGGCTCGTGAATGACGATGGTGCGCGGCGCTGGCGCCTCTTCGTGCTGCAGCTGCTGCGCTTGCATGCCGCCCCAGCCGTCGTCAAAGGCGTCGCGCTGTGTGGCCTCAAAGCGGTGCGCCAAGCGGCGGTGGCTGCCGCGGCCCTTGATGAGGGGTGGCTGGGGTTGGGGGGCGGGGGCTTCGCTCGACATGCTGTATTTTTATACAGTATGTCGAGCTCCACAAGCCTTGTCTGAGGGCGCTGCCTCAGTACGCGTCGCCCGGGCCGACGTAGCCGGGTGCCAGGTTTTCGAACTTGGTGTTTTGGCGCTGGAAGGCCAGCTTGACCGTACCCACCGGGCCGTTACGCTGCTTGGCGATGATGATTTCAGCCACGCCGGGTTCTTTGCACTCGTCCTTGGTGTAGTACTCGTCGCGGTAAATGAACATGATGATGTCGGCATCCTGCTCAATGGCGCCGGATTCACGCAAGTCCGACATCATGGGCCGCTTGTCTGGCCGCGTCTCCACCGAGCGGTTGAGCTGCGACAGCGCAATCACCGGGCACTTGAGCTCCTTGGCCAAAGCCTTGAGGCCGCGCGAGATTTCACCCACCACGGTGGCGCGGTTTTCTTCGCTGCCACCGCCGTTGCCGCTCATGAGCTGCAAATAGTCGATGATGATCAGGCCCAGCTGGCCGCAGATGCGCGCTTGGCGGCGGGCCCGCGCACGCACTTCTGAGGGCGACAGGCCCGGGCTCTCGTCGATGAAGATGGGCGCATTGCCCAGCTTGTCCACGGCCTCGGCCAGGCGGCCCCATTCGTCGTCTTTGAGCCGCCCGGTGCGCAGATGGCTTTGGTCGATGCGCCCGATCGAACCCACCATACGCAGGGCCAGCTGCGCGGCGCCCATTTCCATGGAGTAAATCACCACCGGCAGGCCTTCGTTGATGGCCACGTTCTCGCCGATGTTGATGGCAAACGCCGTCTTGCCCATGGAAGGCCGCGCGGCCAGGATGATGAGGTCGCCTTTTTGCAGGCCTGCCGTCATGCGGTCCAGGTCGTAAAAGCCCGTGCGCACGCCGGTGACGTCTTCCGCCCCGTTCTCGGCCAGCTCGTTGACGCGGTCCATGAGCTCGACCATCAGCCGGTCCATGCTCTGAAAGCCCTGACCGCTGCGCGTGCCTTCTTCGCCGATGCGAAAAATCTTGCCTTCGGCCTCGTCCAGGATTTCGTTGACCGCCCGCCCCTGCGGGTTGAGCGCCGCCGTGGAGATCTCATCCGAGGTCTGCACCAGCTTGCGCAGGATGGCGCGCTCGCGAACGATCTCGGCGTAGCGGCGCAAATTGCCCGCGCTGGGCACGCTTTGCGCCAGCGCGTTGAGGTAGGCCAGGCCACCGCACTCCTGGGCTTTGCCCAGCGAGGTCAGCTCCTCAAACACCGTCACCACGTCAGCGGGCTTGCCGGCGTTGACCAACTTGCCAATGGCGGCGTAGATCTGTTTGTGCTCGTAGCGGTAGAAGTCGGAATCGGTGAGCAGATCCGCCGCTTTGTCCCAGGCGGTGTTGTCGATCAGCAAGCCGCCGAGCACGCTTTGCTCAGCCTCCACCGAATTGGGTGGCACACGCAGCCGGGCCACCTCATCGTCAGGTGGCGCTGCGGGGAAAGGAGACGACGTCGCGATGGTCATGGCTTAGCTCACGCTTCCAAACGCAGTGCGTGGTCAGCACCGCACCCGAGGCACAGCCCTGTGGACAAGGCTGTGCACAAGCTGGGGGTGTCCGCTGAACAACTGCGGTCCACAAAAAACCGAAAGCCGACGGCTTTGCAGTCGTCGGCTTTCGCGAGGGCATGTTGGCAGCACCGAAGTGCGCTGCCCATGCGTGCTTTCCATGGCGGAAAGCTCAGTTGGCTTTACTCAGCCTCGGGCACCACGTGCACGTGCACGTCCAGCACCACGTCGGTGTGAGCGGCCACGCTGACGGTGTACTCGCCCACAGCCTTCAGAGGGCCATGAGGCATGCGCACTTGAGCCTTCACCAGGTCGAAGCCAGCCTTCACCAGGCCTTCGGCCACGTCGGCGTTGGTCACCGAGCCGAACAGGCGGCCGTCCACGCCAGCCTTTTGGCTGATGGTGATGGTCTTGCCAGCCAGGCGTTCGCCCAGGGCTTGTGCAGCAGCCAGCTTCTCAGCAGCGGCCTTCTCCAGTTCGGCGCGCTTGGCTTCGAACTCTTTGATGGCGCTATCGGTGGCGCGGCGCGCTTGCTTGGTCGGGATCAGGAAGTTGCGGGCGTAGCCGTCCTTGACCTTGACCACATCACCCAGGTTACCCAGGTTGGCCACTTTTTCCAGCAGGATCACTTGCATGGTGTGGAACTCCTCAAACCTTGTGCTGGTCGCTGTAGGGCAGCAGAGCCAGGAAGCGGGCGCGCTTGATAGCGACCGACAGCTGACGCTGATAGATGGCGCGCGTGCCAGTCAGGCGTGCGGGCACGATCTTGCCGTTCTCGCCGATGAAGTCGCGCAGGGTGTCGACATCTTTGTAGTCGATCTGCTCGACGCCAGCCACGGTGAAGCGGCAGAAGCGCTTGCGGCGGAACAGCAGCGATTGTTGGTTGCGCTTGGGCTTGCGGTCCTTGGAGAACCGACCTTTACCACGTGCGGGGGGCATAGTTGACCTCTTTACGAATCAATCCGGATGTAACGATGCGTCTTGTGCGGAAGTGGGCTGAATCTGCTGCGTGCCGGTGATGTGGAAAACCACGCCTCGACCTTGGCGCTGAGCAGACAAAAAACCTTCGAACCGTGCCAACCGAGCCAGACCCAGGGCCTGTAGCGGTTTGACCTGATCGCCCAGTGCCACGGCTTTGAGATCCAGTGACACTTTGCGCCGCCCTCCTGCTTCCGCCTGTTCGGACTCGTGCCTGAGCGTCAAGTCCAGCGCCGGAATTCCGGCAGGCGTGTATCGCAGTGGGGCAATTTCCTGAACTTGAGCCAGCAACACCAAATGGTTCATGCCAGCACAGCGCTCCGGAGAAATTCAGTTCTTGGGAATCAGCTTCAGATCCGCGCAGCCAATCAGGCCGACGCTTCCTGGGGAGCCTTGCGTGCTTCTTCGCGCTCAACGGCCTTCATCATCACCGACGGCGAGGTCTCAGCCTTGTCCTTGGCGATGGTGAGGTGACGCAACACGGCGTCGTTGAAGCGGAAGCCGGTTTCGATCTCGGCCAGCACTTCTTTGCTGCACTCGATGTTCAGGCACAGGTAATGCGCCTTGGCCAGCTTCTGGATCATGTAGGCCAGTTGACGGCGGCCCCAGTCTTCCACGCGATGCACTGCACCACCACCGTTGGTGACCAGGCCCTTGTAACGCTCCAGCATGGCTGGAACTTGTTCGCTTTGATCCGGATGGATCAGCAGAACGATCTCGTAATGACGCATAAACACTCCTTGTGGATTTCGATGGTCCGCGCCTTGCGAGGCTCTCGCCAGCGCAACGCACCTACCCACCTGAAAGCCGAACCCGTGCGTCTGGCACGCCCCACCCACGGGGCACACCCAAGAGTCCGGCAAGGGAAAACCGCAGATTGTAGCCGACAATCCTCAACCGTGCCCACGCACCTGAGCCAAGAACTGTGTGGCGCGCTGGCGCTCCCCGCGCGCCGCAGGGAAAGCCAGGCTCACCAGCACCAACACCAGCACCCCACACACCACGCCGAACACCCCCGCCGACATGGGCGCCACGCCCCACCAGAGTTGCGGGTCGCCGCTCACACCCAGGGCCTGACGCAGCCCGCGATGCTGGCTAGCCAGGTAGTACAGCGTCAGCCCAAGGCCGCTGAGCATGGCGCACAAAGCACCCAACCAAGTGGCACGGGACCAGAAAATCCCCAGCACCAGCGCCGGCACAAAAGTGGCACCAGCAATCGAGAAGGCATAGCCCACCAGCTGCAAGATGTCCGCTGGCTTGTGCGCGGCCACCGTAGCAGCCAGCACAGCGGCCATGAGCAGCACGGACTTGGCCATCATCACGCGGCGCGTGGCGCGCGCCTTGGGGTTGATGACGCGGTGGTAGGTGTCGTGAGTGAAAGCGCTGGAGATGGTCAGCAGCAAGCCATCGGCCGTGGACAGCGCCGCGGCCAAGCCGCCCGCCGCCACCAAACCCGACACCACATAGGGCAGACCCGAAAGCTCGGGCAGCAAGAGCATGACGATGTCACCGCTGAGGTGCAGCTCACCGAACTGCAACACACCATCGCCATTGAGGTCCTGCACCGACAGCAGGCTTTGGTCTGTACGCATCCACTGGTGCATCCACTGCGGCAACTCGGCCATAGGCAAACCCACCACCGACCCAAACACCTCCAGCTTCAACATCACCGCCAGCGCTGGCGCCGTGACATACAAAAGGCAGATCAGCAGCATGCTCCAGGCCACCGAGCTGCGCGTTTGCGCCACCGAGGGTGTGGTGAGGTAGCGCGTGAGAATGTGCGGCATGCCCGCCGTGCCGACCATCAGGCACAGCACCAGCAGCACGAAGTTCAGCCGCGAACGCTCGAAGAGCTCACGCTGCTGCGCATTGCCCTTGGGGTCGCCCTCAAAGGCCTGGGTGTGCAGCGGCATGCCTGAGAGCGGCTCGGACAGCCGCTGCGCCTGCAGCTGTGCTTGGCGCCACTGCTCCTGAGCCTGAGCCTCGGTGCGCGGCAGGCTGGCGCGGTGTTTTTCCGCCACCTGCACTTCGGCCAGACTTGCCTGCATGGACTTGAGCTGACTCACCCGCTCCGAGGCCTGCAGGCGATCCACCGCCAGCGCCTGGGGCACATGCTCAAGCTTGCTTTGCTGCTCGCGCGCTTGCTGGGCATGCAGGGCCCGCACCGCCTGCTCTGCCGGGTTTTGGATCAGCTGCTGCTCGTGCTTTTGCACCGCTTGCAGCTGCTCGGCGTAAGACCACACAGACCAAGGCGTGCCCGTTTGTTTGACCGACAGCAGCAGCACTGGCAACAGGTAGGCCAGGATCATGATGGTGTACTGCGCCACCTGCGTCCACGTCACCGCCCGCATGCCGCCCAGAAAAGAGCACACCAAGACGCCACCCAGGCCGACGAAGAGGCCGATCTCAAAGCTCAGGCCTGTCAGCCGCATGGTGATCAAGCCCACGCCATAGAGCTGCGCCACCACATAGACGAAGGACACCAGCACCGCCGCGCCAGCGGCCACCAGACGCACAGCGTCGCTGCCAAACCTGGCCCCCAAAAAGTCCGGCACGGTGTATTGACCGTGGCGGCGAAGATAGGGTGCGATCAAGAGCGCCACGAGGCAAAAGCCACCCGTCCAGCCCAGCACAAACGCCAAGCCGCCGTAGCCCAGCAGGTAGAGCGTGCCACTCATGCCCAGGAAGGAGGCCGCACTCATCCAGTCTGCGCTGGTGGCCATGCCGTTGAAGAAGGCTGGCACGCGGCGCCCGGCCACGTAATAGTCGTCAGGGTCGGTGCTGCGGCAGGCCACGCCGATGCTGGCGTACACCAGCACGGTGGCGGCCAGAAAGCAAAAGCCTATCCAGCGCTTGGGCATGCCCCACTGCTCCAGCAGCGCCAGCACGCCCACAAGCGCCAGCAAGCCAATGCAGTAGCTCAGGTAGACCCAATGAATACGGCGGCGCGGCATGGACTCTGGGGCGCGATACATAGCCCCTCATCATGCCCGCCGCCGTCAAGCCGCGTCCATCCTGCGCAACCCGCGCCCCCGAGCTTCAAGCCGGGGCTTGCGGGCGCGCGTCTGAGCTCAGCGCGAAGCCAGGCGCTGCCAGGTCTCGATCACCGAGTCGGGGTTGAGCGAGATCGACACAATGCCCTCGCCCGCCAGCCAATCGGCAAAGTCAGGGTGGTCGCTGGGCCCTTGGCCGCAAATGCCCACGTACTTACCCGTGGCGCGGCAGGCGCTGATGGCGCGCGAAATCAGGGCGCGCACCGCTGGGTCGCGCTCGTCGAAATCGCCTGAGAGCTGCTCCAGTCCGGAGTCACGGTCCAGACCCAAGGTCAGCTGCGTCAAGTCGTTGGAACCGATGGACATGCCATCGAAATGCTCCAGGAACTGCTCGGCCAAGATGGCGTTGCTGGGCACCTCGCACATCATGATCACCCGCAGGCCATCCTGCCCGCGCTTGAGACCGCGCTCGGCCAGCATGGCCACCACGCGCTCGGCCTGGCGCACCGTGCGCACGAAAGGCACCATGAGTTCAACGTTGCTCAAGCCCATGTCCTGACGCACGCGGCGCAGCGCTTCGCACTCCATGGCAAAGGCGTCAGAGAACTCCCCGCTGATATAGCGCGAGGCGCCACGGAAGCCCAGCATGGGGTTTTCTTCATCGGGCTCGTAGCGCGTGCCGCCGATGAGCTTGCGGTACTCATTGCTCTTGAAGTCCGAAAGCCGCACGATCACGGGCTTGGGCCAGAAGGCGGCCGCAATGGTGGCCACCCCTTCGGTGAGCTTGTCCACGTAGAAAGCGCGCGGCGAGGCGTGGCCGCGGGCCACCGACTCCACAGCCTTCTTCAAGTCGATGTCCACATTGGGGTAGTCCAAGATGGCCTTGGGGTGGACGCCGATGTTGTTGTTGATGATGAATTCCAGCCGCGCCAAGCCCACGCCGCTGTTGGGCATCTGGGCGAAGTTGAAGGCCAGCTGCGGGTTGCCCACGTTCATCATGATCTTGACCGGGCAGTAGGGCAGCTCGCCGCGGTGGACTTCGGAGACCTCGGTCTCCAGCAGGCCGTCGTACACATAGCCCGTGTCGCCTTCAGAGCAGGCCACGGTCACAAGCTGGCCGTCTTTGAGGTGGTCGGTGGCATCACCACAGCCCACCACCGCCGGGATGCCCAGCTCGCGCGCAATGATGGCGGCGTGGCAGGTGCGGCCACCGCGGTTGGTCACGATGGCGCTGGCGCGCTTCATCACCGGCTCCCAGTTCGGGTCGGTCATGTCGGTCACCAGCACGTCGCCGGGCTGCACGCGCTCCATCTCGGCCACGCTTTGCACCAGGCGCACCGGGCCGGTGCCAATCTTCTGGCCGATGGCGCGGCCTTCAGTCAACACCGCGCCTTGGCCCTTGAGCTTGTAGCGCAACTCGACCTGGCCTTCGGCCTGGCTCTTCACCGTCTCGGGGCGGGCCTGCAGGATGTAGAGCTTGCCGTCCACGCCATCGCGGCCCCATTCGATGTCCATGGGGCGGCCGTAATGCTGCTCGATGATCAGCGCATAGCGCGAGAGCTCGATCACTTCCTCGTCATTGAGCGAGTAGCGGTTGCGGGCTTCGGGCTCGGTGTCCAGCGTCTGCACCAGCTTGCCACTGGCGGCTTTGTCCTCGGGCGAGGCAAAGCACATCTTGATCAGCTTGGAGCCCAGATTGCGGCGGATGATGGGGAACTTGCCGCGCGCCAGCGCGGGCTTGTGCACATAGAACTCGTCGGGGTTGACGGCGCCTTGCACCACGGTCTCACCCAGGCCATAGCTGGAGGTGATGAACACCACATCCTTGAAGCCGCTTTCGGTATCGATGGTGAACATCACACCGGCCGCGCCGAGGTCGGAGCGCACCATGCGCTGCACACCGGCGGACAGCGCCACATCGGCATGCGCAAAACCCTTGTGCACGCGGTAGCTGATGGCACGGTCGTTGTAGAGCGAGGCAAACACCTCTTTCATCTTGTCCAGCACCTGCTCGATGCCCACCACGTTCAGGAAGGTCTCCTGCTGGCCAGCAAAGGAAGCATCGGGCAAGTCTTCAGCCGTTGCGGAGGAGCGCACGGCAAACGATGCCTCAGGCGCACCAGCGGTCAGCGCCGCAAACGAGGTGCGAATCTGCGCCTCAAGCTCAGCCGGGAAAGGCTGGGCATGCACCCAGGAGCGAATCTCAGCACCCGCCTCGGCCAGGGCTTTGACGTCGTCTGTGTCCAGCGACGCCAGACGCGCCTGGATGCGCTGATCCAAGGCCTCGTGCTGCAGGAATTGGCGGAAGGCATGGGCCGTGGTGGCAAAGCCGCCAGGCACGCGCACACCGGATTGCGCCAGTTGGGAAATCATCTCGCCGAGGCTGGCATTCTTGCCACCAACCACCTCGACATCGCTCATGCGCAGGTTTTCGAACGCTACGACCAGGGCGGTCGCCGCAAAGCGGGAATCAGAAGACATGGGAAAACTCCGTGATGTTGTGAAACCGGGCTTCCCAGCCGAGCTGACACAGCGGGCGCGCGGCGCCCCCGGTCAAGCTCCATCCCCGCGCGCAGCACGACCGCTTTTCTTATCGATTCTGATGGGAGTCGACGCGCGAACATTGGGGTGGCTTGAAGACAATTGACGGCGATTCTATGCGCAGCCCCCCACTATGATGCTGTGCACATTGCCACAAAGCGGCAAAACCACAGCGGACCGACCCATGCCCCAACGCACTGTCTACTTCGTCTCCGACGGCACCGGCATCACCGCCGAGACCTTCGGCAACTCCATCCTGGCGCAGTTCTCCGCCAAGCCTCGGCATGTGCGTCGCCCCTTTATCGACAGCGCGGAAAAAGCGCTGCAGGTGGTGCAGGAGATCAACGAGACCGGCGTGCGCGAAGGCAAGCGCCCCATCGTCTTTGCCACGCTGGTCAACCGCGAGGTACTCGGCATCGTGCGCAGCCAGTGCCAGGCGCTGGTGATGGACATGTTCGGCACCTTTATCGAGCCGCTGGAAGAAGAGTTTCAGGTCAAGAGCAACCACCGCGTGGGACGCTTTTCCGACGTGGCGCGCAGCCAGGAATATCACGACCGCATCGAGGCCATCAACTTCTCGCTGGCGCATGACGACGGGCAGTCCGCCCGCAACCTCGACCAAGCCGATGTGATTCTGGTGGGCGTGAGCCGCTGCGGCAAAACACCCACCTCGCTGTATCTGGCCATGCAGCACGGCATCAAGGCCGCCAACTACCCGCTCATCCCCGAAGACTTCGAGCGCGCTGCCCTGCCCTCACTGCTGCAACCGCACAAGAAGAAGTGCTTTGGGCTGACCATTGACCCGGATCGCCTCAGCCAGATTCGCAACGAGCGCCGCCCCGGCAGCAAATACGCCGAGCTGGTGAACTGCCACTACGAGGTGCGCGAGGCCGAGACCATGATGAAGCGCGCGGGCATTGCCTGGCTGTCCTCCACGCACAAGTCGATTGAAGAAATCGCCACCACCATCCTGCGCGACATCCGGCCCGACCGACTGATCTATTGAAGCCGCCACGCGGCCCCGACTGGCCTTTAGCGCAGCAGCTTTTGCCGGGCGCTTTCGTAGAGGCAAATGGCTGCGGCGCTGCCAACGTTGAGCGACTCCTCACCTCCGGGCTGAGGGATGCCTACGGTGAGCTGGCAGCGCGCCATCAACTCGGCCTGCACGCCCTGCCCTTCATGGCCCATGACCCAAGCACAAGGGCTGGGAAGCACCGCACGGTGCAGCTCCGTCTGGGCATGCGAGCTGGTGGCCAACAGCGGCACCTGCAGGGCTGCGAGGTCTTGCGGCGTCAACCCCTCAATGAGGTTGAGCCCGAAGTGCGCGCCCATGCCAGCGCGCAGCACTTTTTGCGACCACAGCGCGGCCGTGCCCTTCATGGCCAGCACTTGCTTGAAACCCAGTGCTGCGGCGTTGCGCAAAATCGTGCCCACATTGCCAGCGTCTTGCAGCCGGTCCAGCACCACGGTGTCCACATCGGCTTGCAAGGTTGGCGAGTCTGGCAACGCCAACTCCAAGCCCATGTGCGCGGGACATTCCAGCGTGCTGACGCTATCGAAAAGCGCCTTGGGCACCACCACGATTTGTGCGGCCTGTTCGGCCAATACCACCAAGGCCGGGTCTTGCATGGCGGGCTCGCTCATCAAAGCCAGGCTGGGGCGCCAGCCGCGCTGCAGGGCCGCGCGCGCCAGATGGTCACCCTCCAGCCACAGCGCACCGAGCTTGCGATAGCCGCTGCCGTCCTGCGCCAGCTTGCGCAGGCGCGCGAGCTTGGGGTTGTCGCGCGAGCTGATGTGGTGAACGGTGGGCTTCATGCGATGAGGGCCTTCACGGGGCCAAAGGTGCGGCGGTGCCAGGGGCTCACGCCATGCTGGCGCAGGGCCTCGAGATGGTCAGCCGTGGGGTAGCCCTTGTGGGTGGCAAAGCCGTACTGCGGATGGCTCTCATGCCACTGCAAGCACAGGCGGTCGCGGTGTACCTTGGCTAGGATGGATGCGGCCGAAATGGCCGCCACCTTGGCATCGCCTTTGACAATGGCTTCGGCGGGCACTTTGAGCACGGGAATGCGGTTGCCGTCGACCAGCACCTTGGCTGGCGGCAGGCGCAAGCCCTCAACGGCGCGACGCATGGCCAGCATGGTGGCTTGCAGGATGTTGAGCTGGTCGATCTCCTCCACGCTGGCCTCGGCGATACAGCAGCACAGCGCCCGCGCGCGGATTTCGTCAAACAGCCGCTCGCGCCGCTTCTCGCTCAGTGCCTTGGAATCGCCCAAGCCGCTGATGGGGTTCAAGTCGTCGAGGATCACCGCTGCAGCCACCACAGGACCGGCCAAGGGGCCGCGCCCGGCTTCATCCACGCCGGCCACCAGACCTTCGCGGTCCCAGTCCAACCCGAGCTGCGCGGGCTTAGTGAGCGAGGATTTGGGCAATCGCATCCCCTGCACGCTGCGCCGTGTCACAGCGCAGCATTTCGTGTTGTTCCATAAAGCGCTGAGCCAAGCGCTCGCAAGCCGCTGGGTTGTCCAGCCACGCCAAGCCTTCGCGCGCCAGTGCCTCGGGCGTGCAAGCGTCTTGCAGCAACTCCGGCACCAGGAACTCCTGGGCCAGCACATTGGGCAGGCTCACCCAGGGCTGCAAGGCCTTGCCTTTCATGCGCCAGTGGTTGAGCCAGTGCATGCGGTAAGCCACCACCATGGGACGCTTGAATAAGGCTGCCTCCAGGGTGGCCGTGCCGCTGGCCACCAAGGTGACATCGCAGGCGGCCAGCGCGTCATGCGCGCCACCGTCGAGCAATTGCAGCTCAAGGCTCGGCGCGTACTGCTGCCAAGCTTGCTCCAGCAAGGGGCGCATGCCGGGCGCAGCGGGTAGCACAAAGCGCAGGTCCGGCCGCTGGCGGTGCATCAGGCTGGCGGCCTGCAACAAGGGCGGCGCAATGTAGCGAATCTCGCTGCGGCGGCTGCCCGGCAGCAACGCCACCACAGGCGCTTGCGCTGGCAGGGCCAGACGCTGTCTGGCGTCCAGCTGCGAGGGCTTGAGCGCAATGCGATCAGCCAGCGGGTGACCCACATAGGTGGCCGCCACGCCATGGCGCTGCAGCAGCTCAGGCTCGAAGGGAAAGAGGCACAGCACATGGTCGGCGCTGCGGCGTATGGTCTGCACACGCTCAGGCCGCCAGGCCCAGATGGAGGGGCACACAAAGTGCACCGTCTTGATGCCCGCTTGCCGCAGGCGCTGCTCCAGGCCGAAGTTGAAATCGGGCGCGTCCACGCCCACGAATACATCGGGGCGCTCGGCCAAAAGTCTGTCGCCCAATTGGCGGCGAATCGACAACAGCTCGCGCAGGTTCAACAGCGCATCCACATAGCCAAACACAGAGAGCTTGTGGCTGGGCCACCAGGCATCAAAGCCCTGGGCCAGCAGCTGCGGCCCGCCGATGCCTGCCGCCTGCAAACTGGGCCAGCGCGCACGCAGACCCTGCAGCAGCAGGCTGGCCAGCAAATCCCCGGAGGCCTCGCCGGCCACCAGGCCCAGACGCGGGGCTTGGGTCATGGCGGCTCAGCGCACCAGGCCGCGCTTGGAGGCGGCCACAAAATCCAGCATGACTTGGATGTCGGCGTCCGACTCCGCACCATGCTGCCCCAGCAAGGCCTGCATGCGCTCCACCGCTTGCTCAAGCGTCAGACCATCGCGGTAGAGGAGCTTGTGCAAGTCGCGAATAACGCCAATGCGCGCATTGCTGAAGTCGCGCCGGCGCAAGCCCGTCAGGTTCACCGCACGCACGGCCAGCGGGTTGCCATCCACCGTCATATAGGGCGGCACGTCCTGCGAGACATGGCTTTGAAAACCCAGCATGGCGTGCGCACCAATCTTGCAGAACTGGTGAATGCCGGTGAGCCCACCGATGGTGGCCCAGTCACCCACACGCACATGGCCCGCCAAGGTGGCGTTGTTGGCCAGCACGCAGTGGTTGCCCAGCTGCACATCGTGCGCCAGATGCACGTAGGCCATGATCCAGTTGTCATTGCCAACACGCGTCACACCCTCTTCCTTGAAGGTGCCGGTGTTGAAGGTGCAGAACTCGCGCACGGTGTTGCGATCACCGATCACCAGCTCAGTCACCTCACCGCCGTGGCTGATGTCCTGGGGCATGCCCCCGATGGACCCAAAGGGGTAAAAGTGGTTGTCGCGGCCAATGGTGGTGCGCCCATCGATGACGCAATGCGCATCGACGCGCGTGCCCGCACCAATACGCACCTCAGCACCGATGACGGCATAGGGGCCGATCACCACGTCGTCAGCCAGCTCGGCGCGATCGTGAACGAGGGCTGTGGGGTGGATGTGAGCCATGGCGAATTACTCCTGCAGCGCCTGCGTTCAGCCGATCTGGCGCATGGTGCACATCAGCTGGGCCTCTGCAGCCAGGTCCTCACCCACCCAGGCCTTGGCACCGAACTTGTAGATGCCGGCCTTGGCGCGTTCCAGCACCACTTCGAGCTTGAGCTGGTCGCCCGGCTCCACGGGGCGCTTGAAACGCGCACCGTCGATGCCGGCAAAGTACACCACGCTGTTTTCATCCAGGCGCGAGCCTGTGCTCTCCAGCGCCAGCAAAGTAGCAGCCTGCGCCAACGCTTCCAGAATCAACACCCCAGGCATCACGGGGCGGTGTGGGAAGTGTCCTTGAAAGAAAGGCTCGTTGATGCTGACGTTTTTCAGCGCCAGGATGCGCTGCTTGTCCAACTCCACCACGCGGTCCACCAGCAGGATGGGGTAACGGTGAGGCAGCATCTCAATGATGCGGTGGATGTCAATCACTGGGGCGTTCATGGGGTCTTCTTCTCCAGGGCACGCACGCGCTGGCGCATGTCGTGCAGCTTGCGCAAGGTGGCCGCGTTCTTTTCCCAGTTCGCGTAGGCGTCAAAGGGGAAATGGCCACCGTAGGTTCCGGCTTGATGGATGCTGCCGGTAATGACCGAAGTGGCGGTGATGTTCACACGGTCAGCGATTTGAATATGGCCTTTGATACGGGCCGCACCCGCGATGGTGCAATAGGCGCCAATGCGCGCACTGCCCGCAATGGCCACGGCACCTGCAATGGCAGTACCGGTGCCGATGTGCACGTTGTGGGCGATTTGCACGAGGTTGTCGATCTTCACGCCATCGGCAATGACGGTGTCGCCCAGAGCGCCACGATCGATGCTGCAGTTGGAGCCAATCTCCACATCGTCGCCAATGGCCACAGCGCCGAGTTGCTCGATCTTGACCCACTCCACGCCATGCTCACCGGGTGCGGGGGCAAAACCAAAACCATCGGAGCCAATGACGGTCGAAGCATGCACCAAACAGCGCGCACCGATGCGGCAGTCATAGCCCAGCACGACGTGCGGCGCCAGCACCGTGCCCGCGCCAATTTGCGCGTCATGCTGCACCACCGCGTGAGCGCCAATACGCACGCCGTCACCCACGCGCGCACCGGCTTCCACCACAGCGAAGGCGCCGATTTCAACCTCAGCCCCAATAAGGGCAGCCGGATCAACCAATGCGGTGGGATGAATGGCCACGGCTGCAGGTCTGGCGCGCATATGGCGCACCCACCATTGCGTCAGTCGCGCGAAATACAGATACGGGTCAGGGGTGACGATGCAGCAGCGGCCCCCACCCTGACGCTCATGCGCCTCTTGCGCCAGGGCTGGCGCCACGATCACGCAAGCCGCCTGAGTGCTGCCAAGCTGGGCGCGGTAGAGCGGGTTGGCCAAAAAGGCGATGGACTGCCCATCAGCCTCGTCCAGCGGTGCCACACGGCTCACGCAGGTATCAGGCGCACCAAGAAGATCGCCGCCCAAGGCGGCGATCAGCTCCGATACAGCGACCGACTGCTGCTTCACTTCTGCGCGTTCAAAGCGTCAATCACCTTCTTGGTGATGTCGACGCGGTTGCTGGCGTGGATGGCGTCCTGCACGATCAAGTCGTACTTCTCGGTCTCGAAGATATGCTTGACCACGCGGTTGGCGCGCTCCACCACCAGTGAGAGCTCTTCATTGCGCCGCTGGGTCAGGTCCTCTTGCCACTCGCGGCGCTTGCGCTGCAGGTCGCGGTCCTGCTCCACCAAATCGCGCTGACGCCGGTTGCGTTCCGCCTCAGACAAGGTGGGGCCGTCCTTGTCGAGCTTTTCTGCTGCGGCACGCAGGCGAGTTTCGTGCTCTTTCAGCTCGCGCTCGCGCTTGCTGAACTCGGCCTCCAGCTTGGCACCGGCGGCCTTGGCGAGATTGGCCTCACGCATCACGCGCTCGGTATTGACGTAGCCAATCTTCAGTTCCTGAGCCTGTGCGGCAAAGCTAGCAACAGACATCATTGCGGCCACAGCCGCCGATTTCAACAACAGGCTTTTCATCAGAAAGTATTCCCGATTTGGAATTGGAACTTCTCAATTCTATCCGTGGGCTTCTTGCGCAGCGGCTTGCCAAAGCTCAGCTGCAGCGGCCCCATTGGGGACAGCCAGCTGATGCCAAGACCCGCTGAGGCACGCACATCGGCGGAACTGAGCTTTTCGTAAGGCCCCCAGACATTGCCCATGTCCACGAAACCAAAGAAACGGAAAGACTTGTCGTTGCCCGCCCCAGGCACAGGGATGTAGAGCTCTGAGTTGATATTGAATTTACGGTTGCCACCCGCGTAAGTACCAGTCACGTCGACCGGCCCCAACGAGTTCGGGCTGAAGACCCGCACCGAGCCTTGACCACCCGCATAGAAGTTCTTGAACACGGGATATGCGTAACTACCCAGGCCAGACCCCATGGCCGCTTCACCGTTGATCATGAACGAGAACTTCTTGCCCAGAGCAAAATACTCTTGGTACTGCAGATTGGCCAAGCTGTAGCGCGAATCACCAGCGGGGCTCAATTCCAGATTCACGCGCTTCATGCTGCCCGCAGTCGGGGTCAGATAGCTGTCCCGGTTGTCTCGCTTCCAACCAATGGTCAGCGGCAAAGCAAACGCCGAGCGACCCACGCGTTGTACGTAGTTGAAATAGGCCTGAGACAAGCCGCGATCGGCCGAGATGCGCGTGCTCTCAGCACCGATACCGAAGTGCACGGTGTCATCGTCAGAGAACGGAACACCAAAACCCAGACGCCCACCTTGGGTGACATACGAATAGGTCTCGAACAAGGCGTTCCAGGATTTATTGACGCTATAGAACACATCCACCGAACGAGACACGCCATCGGCCGTCCAGTAGGGGTCCACCGCGGTCACCTTCAGCGAGCGGCCGTTCTTGGCCGTGTTGACTTGTAGAGCCAAGTAGTTGCCCGAACCAAAAACGTTGTCCTGCTGAATGGAGCCCGACAGCGAAAACTTGGTGGCTCCAGAGTAGCCCATACCCACCTGCACCGTGCCGGTGGGACGCTCGGTCACAGTCAGGGTCACGTCGACCTGATCGGGTGATCCTGGCACTTCGGTGGTGTCGACCGTCACGTCCTTGAAGAAGCCCGTGCGTTCCACCCGATCACGCGAAGTCTTGATGCGCTGGCCGTCGTACCAAGCGGACTCGAACTGGCGGAACTCGCGACGAATCACCTCATCACGGGTGCGTGTGTTGCCGGAAATATTCACCCGGCGAACATAGACCCGACGCGAGGGATCAGCCACCAGCGTGATGACCACTTGGCCCGTGGCTCGGTCGATCTCAGGACGGCTGTCTACGCGCGCAAAGGCATAGCCAAACGTGCCATAGAGATCCTGGAAATTGCGCGTGGTCTGTGCCACCAACTCGCCCTGATAGGGCTGGCCCGGCTGGAAGGTGATCAGGCGCTTGAACTCGTCCTCACGCCCGAGAAATTCGCCTTCGAGCTTGATGCCACTGACCGTATAGGGCTGCCCCTCATGCACGGTGACGGTGACGCCAATGCTTTGCTTGTCTGGCGAGATGGTGACTTGCGTGGACTCGACATTGAACTCCAGATACCCGCGATTGAGGTAGAAGGACTTCAAGGTTTCCAAGTCCGCCGTGAGCTTGGTGCGCGAGTAGCGGTCAGTCTTGGTGTACCACGTCAACCAGCCACTGGTGGTTTGATCCAACTGCCCCAGCAAGGTGCCCTCAGAGAAGGCCTTGTTGCCGAGAATGCGGATCTCGCTGATCTTGGCCGGGTCACCCTCAACGACCGAGAAGCTGACGTTGACGCGGTTGCGCTCGATGGGGGTGATGGTCGTCGTGACCTCTGCCCCGTAGTAGCTGCGCGTCAGGTATTGCCGCTTGAGTTCCTGCTCAGCCCGATCGGCCAGCGCCTTGTCAAAAGGCTTGCCCTCACCGATGCCCACGTCTTTGAGTGATTTGGTCAGAGCCTCGGTATCGAACTCCTTGAGGCCGACAAAGCTCACGGCAGAAATGATGGGGCGCTCTTCGATCACCACCACCACCGTGGTGCCGTCGATGTTGATACGCACGTCTTTGAACAGGCCCGTCGCGAACAAAGCACGCAGTGCTGCTGCGCCTTTGTCTTCGCTATAGGTGTCGCCGATGCGAAACGGCAAGCTGGCAAACACCGTACCAGGATCGGTACGCTGAAGCCCTTCGACGCGGATGTCCTTGAGCACGAAGGGATCAACCGCCCAGGCCGCCCCCACGTACAACGCAGCAGCTACCGCTGCCATGGACCTCGATAAGGGGTGCAATCGCGCAGGCAAGAATCGGGACATTGGAGAAGATTTATTGCAGACCCAGATAGCGGGTCAGATCATTGGAAAGAGCCAAGCTCATCACCAGCAGCAGCAGCGCCATGCCAGCGCGCTGCAACTGCCTTTGCCACCACAAGGAGACGGGGCGGCCGCTGAGGCCCTCGAAAAGATAATACATCAGGTGCCCACCATCGAGCATCGGCAGCGGCAGCAGATTGAACACCCCCAGGCTCACGCTGATGAGCGCGAGAAAGGTCAAAAATTCGATGCCACCACTGCGCGCGGCCTGACCCGCAAAGTCGGCCATCGTGACCGGACCGCTGAGCTGCTGCACGGACGCTTGGCCCACCACCATGCGGCCCAGTGTCGTCACCGTCATCACGCTCAAATCCCATGTCCGCGCAAAGCCATGCGCCAAGCCATCAAACGCGCCGCGCTGGACGGTGATGCGCTCAGGCGGCTCGCCCAACACTGCATCAATACGGCCCTGGCGCTGTTGATCGTCACCAGTGACCGTGCGTGGCTGCACACGCAATTCCAGCAGTCGCCCATCGCGGTCAACCTGCAAGTGCAGGGTCTGGCCTGCACTGCGGCGCACCCAGTCGCGGGCCTGCGCAGCGTCCTGCACAGCTGCCCCATCAATGCGCAGGAGCAGATCACCACGGCGCAGTCCGGCGAGCTGAGCGGGGCCACCTTGAGTCACCTCACCAATGCGGGGCCGTGAGAAGGGCAAACCCAAGCCCACCTGACGCAACACCTCGGGGCTGGGTTCACGCTTTGCCAGGATGTCCAAAGGAAGCGTCAACTCACGCACACCGCTTTGGGCGTGCCGCACTTGCAGCCGCAAATCGCGACCGTCAGAGAGGGCGTCAAGCAGCTGCCATTGAAGCTGTGAGTAGCTGTCGAGACCCTGCCAATCCTGACCACCATCCACCGCGCACGCCAGCACCTCGTCACCACTGCGCTGCCCAGCCTTCTCGGCCAAGCTGCCAGGCACCGGTGTACCCAAAAGCGCTCTGGGCTCAGACGTGCCCATCCACGCCACGGCTGCAAACAGGAACACTGCCAGCAGCAGGTTCGCCAGCGGTCCAGCCACCACGATGGCCACGCGCTGACGCAGGCTCTTGCGGTTGAAAGACTGGGGCAGCAGCGCTGCGTCAATGGCTGGGTCGTCACGCTCGTCGAGCATGCGCACATAGCCCCCCAGAGGGATCAGGCACAGCACAAATTCGGTGGTGTCCGCATGGGCCTGATAGCGCCACAACACAGGACCAAAGCCCACAGAGAAGCGCAACACCTTGACCCGGCAAGCCCGCGCCACACGGTAGTGGCCCCATTCGTGCACGACGATCAAGATCGCCAGCGCCAGGATGAAAGCCAGCAGACTCGTCACGCGGCGCCGACCCTGGCGATGACAGCCCGTGCATGGGCGCGCACGCGCTCGTCCAAGCCCATCAGCCCTTCAATGCTGTCGACCTCATCTGGCGAGGGTGCAATGTCAGTCAAAGCGCCGTGGTTCACGTTGTAGATCTGATCAAAGCGCAGCCGCCCTGCAAGGAAGGCGGCCACGGCCTCCTCGTTGGCCGCGTTGAGCACTGCGGTCGCCCCCTCGGGTGCGCGCAGTGCCTGCCAAGACAGATGCAGACCGGGGAAGCGATGAGCATCAGCCGGCTCAAAACTCAGCTGCGAGCACTGCAACAAATCGAGCGCGGAAGCACCCGATTCGATGCGCTCGGGATAAGACAAACCGTAGGCGATGGGCACCCGCATATCGGGCGTACCCAGCTGCGCCAGCACGGACTGATCGCGGCACACGACCATGGAGTGAATGACGCTTTGCGGGTGGATCAAGACCTTGATCTGCTCGGGCTTGAGATCAAACAGCCAGCGCGCCTCGATCACCTCCAGCGCCTTGTTCATCATGGTGGCGGAGTCGACCGAAATCTTGCGTCCCATCACCCAGTTGGGGTGCGCGCAAGCCTGCTCTGGCGTGACGTCCTTGAGCGTCTGCGGGTCACGCTGGCGAAACGGCCCGCCCGAGGCCGTCAGCACGATGTGATCGATGCGCTGCGCCCAGGTGCTCGGGTCTTGGGGCAGGCATTGGAAGATGGCCGAGTGCTCGGAATCGATGGGCAGCAGGGTTGCACCGCCCTCGCGCACAGCTTGCATGAAAAAGCGCCCGCCCAGCACCACCGCTTCTTTGTTGGCCAGCAAAAGCCGCTTGCCCGCACGAGCTGCAGCCACGGCAGGCGCCAGACCAGCAGCCCCCACGATGGCGGCCATGACCGTGTCGGCATCAGGGTGCTGAGCCAGCTCTACCAAGGCAGCCGGGCCTTCCAACACCTCGGTATTCAAACCGTCTGCACGCAGCAAGGCGCGCAGCTCAGTGGCCTTGGCCGCATCGGGCATGGCAGCAAAGCGTGGGCGCCATTGGCGGCACTGCTGCGCCAGCTCCTGCACGCGGCTCATGGCCGTCAAAGCCAGGCATTCATAGCGCTGCGGATGCCGCGCCAGCACGTCCAATGTATTGGCACCGATGGAGCCGGTGGAACCCAGCACAACAACACGCTGGCGTTTCTCAGAGGTGGTGTTCATGACAGACTGCTCAACGCCATGGCCAAGGGAAACACCGGCAAAAGCGCATCAATGCGATCAAGCACACCGCCATGGCCAGGCAGCAAACGGCTGCTGTCTTTGGCTCCCACGGCGCGCTTGACCAGCGACTCAAACAAATCGCCCACCACACTCATGGCCCCCAAGAGCATGAGCGATAGAAGAGCGAGCGGCCAAGCCTGGCCCTGCAGCAAGGTTTGGAACAAGCTGGCGGAATCCACCCCCAGGTGGCGGTCCAGCCACTGACTCCACAACACCGCCAACAGCAACACGCCGAGAAAGCCGCCGATAGCGCCTTCCCAACTCTTGCCGGGGCTGATGGTGGGGGCCAGCTTGCGACGCCCCAGAGCTTTGCCACAGGCGTAGGCGGCAATGTCGGCCATCCACACCAAGCAAAAAACCGATAGCAAGAAGTTCAGCCCACGGGCCCAGGCCTGCGTCAGGGCCAACCAAGCCGCCCAGAGCATCAGCGCACCGAGCACCAGACGCAGCTGCTGTGGCACACGCGGCCAGCCGCGCGGCCCCAGGCGCAACGCTGCGGCACCGCCCAAAATCCACATCACCGCAATTGCCCACCAAACAGGCGCGGGCACGGTGTCGATCTTCCAGATGGTCAGCGCACAGGACAGCGCCAACACCACTCCCAACACCAAGGCCCCGCGTTGGCCTTGGCCGTTGAGCCGCCCCCACTCCCAGCCCGCTGCGGCCATCAGCGCCAGGGTGAAGACCTCAAAGGGCAAGGGGCTCTGTGCGAACAAGGCCGGCAACAGCAGGCTCAGCAGGACCAAGGCCGTGATGATGCGGGCGCGTAGCACTTAGGCCTCTTGCGCCGGCGTTACCGCCGGATTGACGCCGCCAAAGCGGCGGTCACGTTGGTGGAAAGCCGCGATGGCTGCATCCAGCTCGGCTTCACCAAAGTCCGGCCAGAGACAGTCAGAGAACACAAACTCCGTGTACGCCGACTGCCACAGCAGGAAGTTGCTGATACGAACCTCACCGCCAGTGCGGATGAACAAATCAGGGTCGGGCGCATGCGCCAGTGCCATGAACTCGGCCAAGCGCTCTTCGGTGAGCGCCTCGGGCGCAAGACCTGCAGCCAAAGCACGCCGGCAGGCTTGGACGATGTCCCAACGCCCGCCGTAATTGAAAGCCACGTTGAGGGTGAGCTTGTCGTTGTGCGCCGTGCTGGATTCAGCGTCGCGCCAAGCGGCCACGAGTTTGTCGGGCACAGCCTCACGGTCGCCGATGATGCGAATCCGAACACCCATCTGACCCACCCGCGCCAGATAGCGCGACACCGCGGCCAGGACCAGGCCCATCAGGCCTGACACCTCCTCGGTGGGACGCTTCCAGTTCTCGCTAGAGAAGGCAAAAACGGTGAGGTGATCGACACCCCGATCAATACAGGCTTGGATGACGCGTATGAGCGCATCCACCCCCTGCTTGTGACCGAAAAAACGCGGCAAAAACCGCTTCTTGGCCCAGCGCCCATTGCCATCCATGACGATGGCAATGTGGCGCGGTGCCACCGCTTTGAAAGCCTCTGTCACGGTGCTGCCGCCGCTCAAACGGCCAGGATCTCGGCTTCCTTGCCAGAGACCAGCTTGTCGATGTCAGCGATGACTTTGTCGGTGAGCTTTTGCACTTCGTCCAGGCTGCGGCGCTCGTCGTCTTCAGTGATTTGCTTGTCCTTGAGCAGCTTCTTGGCTTGCTCGTTGGCGTCGCGGCGCAGATTGCGCACTGCCACCTTGGCGTCTTCGCCCGCGCCCTTGACCACCTTGGTCAGCTCCCTGCGGCGCTCTTCGGTCAGCGGGGGCAGCGGCACGCGAATCAAATCGCCTTGGGCTGACGGGTTCAGACCCAGATCAGACTCGCGAATGGCCTTTTCGATCTTGGCGCCCATGCCCTTTTCCCAGGGCTGCACGCTGATGGTGCGCGCGTCCAGCAGGCTGACGTTGGCCACTTGCGAGATGGGCACGGGCGAGCCGTAGTAATCCACCTGCACCTGGTCCAAGATGCCGGGGTGGGCGCGGCCCGTGCGGATCTTTTGCAATTCGTTCTTGAACGCCTCAACGGACTTGGCCATCTTGGCTTCAGTGTTCTTCTTGATGTCGGCGATGCTCATGTCATTGACCTCTATTGGGGGCTAGCCTGCACAACGTTTGCGCGGGGCCTGCCAGCCTGTGGCAGACCCAACGCGCCAGCGTACTCAAACGTGGACGAGCGTACCCTCGTCTTCGCCCATCACCACTCGCTTGAGTGCCCCGGGCTTGAAGATGGAAAACACCTTGATGGGCAACTTCTGATCGCGGCACAACGCAAACGCCGTGGCGTCCAGCACTTGCAGATTCTTGATGATCGCTTCATCGAAGCTGATGCGGGTGTAGCGCGTGGCGTTGGGATCCTTCTTGGGGTCCGCACTGTAGACGCCATCGACCTTGGTGGCCTTGAGCATGATCTCAGCACCAATTTCCGCACCGCGCAGCGCAGCGGCGGTATCGGTGGTGAAGAAGGGGTTGCCCGTGCCGGCCGCGAACACCACGACCTTGCCCTCTTCCAGGTACTGCAGCGCCTTGGGGCGCACATAGGGCTCCACCACTTGCTCGATGCTGATGGCAGACATCACGCGCGCCGTCATGCCTTCTTGGCGCATGGTGTCAGCCAGGGCCAGGGAATTCATGACCGTGGCCAGCATGCCCATGTAGTCGGCCGTGGCACGATCCATGCCCACCGAGCCGCCCGCCACGCCGCGAAAGATATTCCCGCCACCGATCACCACCGCCACTTCAACGCCCAGCTTGGTGACCTCTTGAATCTCTTTGACCATGCGCACGATCGTGGCGCGGTTGATGCCGTAAGCATCGTCACCCATCAGGGCTTCGCCTGACAACTTGAGAAGAATGCGTTTGTGGGCAGACATGGGAAACCTCGTCGATACAGCTCATGGCTTGGGCACACCGCATCTGGTGCACCCCGTATTCAGGAGCCCCCACCGCAGCGAGAGCCCCAGTTTAAAGGGCGCCCTTGGCGCCCTTGTGTCAGCTCAACGCTCAGGCGTTTTTGGCTGCTGCCGCAGCCTCAGCCGCAGCCTTCTGAGCGGCAACTTCAGCAGCGAAGTCGTCAACCTTCTTCTCAATGCCTTCGCCGACCACGTACAGGGTGAAGCTCTTCACCGAGGTGGCCTTTTCCTTGAGCATGGCTGCCACGGACTGCTTGCCGTCAGCGGCCTTCACAAAGACTTGGTCCAGCAGAGAGACTTCCTTGAGGTACTTCTGCACCGAGCCTTCAACCATCTTGCCCACGATGTCAGCGGGCTTGCCGGACTCAGCAGCCTTTTGCTCGGCAATGGAGCGCTCCTTGGCCACCAGATCAGCGGGCACATCAGCAGCAGACAGCGCGGCGGGCTTCATGGCCGCCACGTGCATGGCCACATCCTTGGCTGCCACAGCGTCGCCAGTGAACTCAACCATCACGCCGATACGGGTGCCGTGCAGGTAGGAGACCAGCTGAGCATCCGCATAGCGCTGGAAGCGACGGATGGTCATGTTCTCGCCGATCTTGCCGATCAGGCCCTTGCGCACATCTTCAACCGTCGGGCCAAAGCCTTCTTGTTGCAGGGGCAGTGCGGACAGTGCAGCCACATCAGCAGGCGCCTTCTCGGCCACCAGACCAGCCAGGGCGTTGACGAAGGCCAAGAAGGCTTCGTTCTTGGACACGAAGTCGGTTTCGCAGTTGACTTCGATCAGCGCACCGGAAGCGCCCACCACCGCTGCGGCGACCACGCCTTCAGCCGTCACGCGCGAGGCGGCCTTGCCTGCCTTGTTGCCCAGCTTGACGCGCAGGATTTCCTCTGCACGCACCAAATCGCCATCAGCCTCGGTCAGTGCCTTCTTGCACTCCATCATGGGTGCGTCAGTGCGAGCACGCAGCTCAGCGACCATGCTTGCGGTAATTGCAGCCATTTCAATCTCCGTTTGAGGCGCCCCTCGGGCTCAAGAGCCCGGCGCGCCGAACACGCTTGGAAAAAAGGGGCTGTAGCAGCCCCTTGGTCTGGGTTTGCGAGCGACTTAAGCGCCTTCGCTGACTTCCACGAACTCGTCGCCATCAGCGGCAACGGCTTGCACCAGCTCAGCGGTTGCGTTGGCGCGGCCATCCAGCACAGCGTCAGCAACAGCGCGGGCGTACAGAGCCACAGCCTTGGCCGAGTCATCGTTACCGGGGATCACGTAGTCGATGCCTTCGGGCGAGTGGTTGGTGTCAACCACGCCGATCACGGGAATGCCCAGCTTCTTGGCTTCGGCCACAGCAATCTTGTGGTAGCCGACGTCGATCACGAACAGCGCGTCAGGCAGGGCCACCATGTCTTGGATGCCGCCGATGTTCTTTTCCAGCTTGGCGATATCGCGCTGGAACATCAGGGCTTCTTTCTTGATGGCCGGTTGCGTGCCAGCTTCGATTTGCGCTTGCATGTCCTTCAGGGACTTCAGCGAAGTCTTGACCGTCTTGAAGTTGGTCAAGGTGCCGCCCAGCCAGCGCTGGTTCACGAAAGGCACGCCAGCGCGTGCGGCTTCGTCGGCCACGATGTCACGGGCTTGACGCTTGGTGCCCACCATCAGGATGGTGCCGCGCTTGGCGGACAGTTGGCGCACAAACTTCAGAGCAGCCTCGAAAGCCGGCAGGGTCTTTTCGAGGTTGATGATGTGGATCTTGTTGCGATGGCCATAGATGAAGGGGGCCATCTTGGGGTTCCAGAAGCGAGTCTGGTGGCCAAAGTGGACGCCAGCTTCCAGCATCTCACGCATCGTTACGGACATATTCATTCTCCGAAGGTTGGGTCTGAAATCCGGTGCGAATCGGGCTGCGCGCACCACTCACCCACAGGGAGCTTTGGCGCACAGCACCGACACCTATCGATCACCGGCTTTGCGATTGATTTGCCACTCGCTACCCACCGGACTCAGCTAGCATGCTGAGCGCTACAGGGGCCGAATGCGGCAAAACCCGCAGAGTATACATCATGCGACACAGCCCTCAAGCGCAGGCCGCTCGGGTCATTTGCGGGTCGCTGATTCGATGAAACACTTGCGCCTTTTTCAATACTGCAGGCGGCCACATTGCTGCGCTGCTGACGACCGGTCTCGTTGGGATTTATGCGAATTTTGGTGGTGGGAGCCGGCCTTGCCGGCATGACGTGCGCCTATGAACTGGCACGACAAGGGCACGATGTGTGTGTGCTGGAGCGCCTCGCCAGCGTGGCCAGCGGCGCCAGCTTTGCGCCTGAGGGGCTGATGTCCGCGGCCTGGGTTGCCGCCCGCCCCCACCCCGAACTGCAGGCATGGTCACACTGGCTTTCACACCCTCGCTGGATGTGGCTGCAGCGCCAGGCCCAGCGCAAATGGGCCGCAGACTCGGCGCTGCTGCAGCTCGCGCAACTGGGCAGCGCACGCGCCGCGGAATTGCAGGCCGCCATGAAGCTGGAGTTTGAGGAACGCCACGGCATGCTGCTCATTTGGCGCGATGAGCGCACATGGCTGCAAGACAAAGCTCTGGTTCAGAACTTGGAGCAACAAGGCTGGGCGGCACCTTTGCTGAGCCCAGAAGCCTGCAGAGCGCTGCAGCCCGGGCTGGGCGAGGCACTGCCCCTGCACGGCGGCGTGCTGCTACCCCAAGAACGCACGGGCAACACACGCCAATTTGTGCAAGGGCTGCGCCAGGCCGCATTGCAATTGGGCGTGCGGCTGATGCTGCGCACCGAAGTCACAGCCATCAAGCCGGGGCTGGAGCCTGCAGTGGAAGTCACCACCCCCGAGGGTGCGCAAACCCTGCGCACCGACGCCGTTGTGGTGTGCGCTGGCCAAGACAGCCCCACTCTGCTGCAGAGCCTAGGCCTTCACGCCCCTTGGCTGCCCCTGGCCAGCACCACACTGACGGTGCCGCTGCGTCAGCTTGAGGCCCACCCGGAGCTGGGTCCGCAAGGCACGGTGGTGGACATGCTCAGCCGCACGGTGGTGACGCGGCTGGGTCAGCGCATCCGCGTGGGCGGTGGCAACGCACCCACGCCCGAAGCCTCGGCGCGCACACTGCAAGCCACGCTGGACACCTTGTTCCCTGGCGCCCAACAGCCGGGCAGCTTGCAGGCCTGGTCCACACAGCGCCCCACACTGCCCGGCGGTCGACCCTGGATTGGCAACAGCGGTCTGCCCGGCGTTTGGCTCAACACCGGCCACACAGAGCACGGCTGGCTGCAAACCCTGGGCGCAGCTTCCGTGCTGGCAGACCTGCTGGCACAACGCCCCAGCACCATAGAGCTGCAATCATTCAGCCCCGCCGCCTGGAGCCAGCCACACTGACGGCCGCGCGCTAGAGTGGGCGCATGCACAAGCTGCTCAGCACCCACACCCTGCCCCACCACGCGCTGGCCCTACTCAGCGCCGAAGCCACCCGCTCGCGCCAGCAGTGGCTGGCGCGCCAACTTCCACCCAACACCCTCATTGAGCGCGCCGGCCTGTGCGTGGCACGCTGGCTGCTGGCCATGGCGCCGCACGCCCAAAGCGTGGACGTGCTGGCAGGCAGGGGCCACAACGGCGCCGACGCCTTGGTGGCTGCACGCTGGCTGCATCAACTCGGGCGCCGTGTGCGGGTCTACGCCCCCGCAGGAAACCCAGCCAGCACGGACACCTCCACGCCGGCACAGCTGATGCGCGCCACGCAATCCGCCGGGATTGCCGTGTTCATGGACGAAATCAGCTGGCTGAGACAACAAGCCAGCGGCGGCACTGCCGACGTTTTGCTCGACGGCTTGCTGGGCATTGGCATCAGCCGCGCACCAACTGGCGCTGTGCAGCAAGCCATCGAGTGGATCAATGCACAAAGCACTCCTTGCCTGGCCATCGACATTCCGAGCGGACTGCATCCAAACACCGGGCACAGCCCCGGTGCGGCCGTGCGCGCTGTGGCCACGCTGAGCCTGCTGGGCGTGCGCCCCGGCCTGCTGACCGGCCAAGGGCGCGCGCTGTGCGGGGAGATTTGGTGGAGTGACCTGCAGCCCCCCAGCGCCGCGATACACCCACAAGACGCGTATACCCCCGAAGCCTGCGCTGTGCTCAGCGGCGACGCCGATTGGCGCGCCTGGCAACACCTGCACGCACGCCGTGCCGATGAACACAAAGGCACGCGGGGCGCAGTGCTGGTGGTGGGTGGTGGCACAGGCATGCACGGCGCACTCTGGCTGGCCAGTGCCAGCGCGCTGGCCAGCGGTGCGGGCAAGGTTTGGGCGTGCAGCCTGGCCTCCGACACGCAAGCGCCGCTGCGGCCCGAAATCATGCGCTGGGCAACATCGATAAACCCCAACGACGCGGACTTCGCTGGCAAGGTGGTGGTGGCAGGATGCGGCGCGGGCACAGCGTGGCTGGATGCACCCAACCCCAGCACGCACGATTTGACACTGGAGCGTCTGCTGACGCAGACCGAGCGCCTGGTGCTGGATGCAGACGGCCTCAACACCGTCGCGGCGCGCCCAGCATGGGCCGAGCTGCTGCGTCAGCGGGCCGCACAGGGCAAAAGCACTGTCATCACACCACACCCCCTGGAAGCTGCGCGGCTTCTGGGCACAAGCAGCAGCGCCGTCCAAGCCGACCGCCTGGCCGCTGCCAAAGCGCTTTGCTCGCAACTCAATTGCACGGTGGTGCTCAAAGGCTCGGGCAGCATCATTGCCAGCCCGGCGCGGCTGCCCTACATCAACGCCAGCGGCAACGCCGCCTTGGCCACACCCGGCAGTGGCGATGTGCTGGCAGGCTGGCTGGGTGGGCTGTGGGCTCAAACACCGCATGAGAGCTGCGATGTGCACCGCCTGTGCATGGTGGCAGCGCACTGGCATGGCCGCGCAGCCCTGGGCCACGCAGGGCCACTGCGGGCGCAGGATTTGGTTGAGGCCATGGCCGCGCTGCATCAAGCGCCAGCGCGGCTCTAGCCCCCAGTCCAACAGCGCCGCTCAGCGCGGCCGCTTGCTCGTCTTGGCGCCGGCTTTGCGCGCTGCCTTGGTGGCAGCCTTACCACCCCCCGGTGCGCGTGGCGGCGCTTCAGCCGCACGCTTGCGCCCCGCCGCCGCTGCGGGCGACGCCTTGGCTTGACGGCGCTGCGCTTTCAAGGCGCGGTCTTCGCGCTGCAAAGCCTCCAGGCGCTCGGTCGGGCGCGCGGCACGGCGCTCCTCTTGCGGGTGCACCAAGCGGAAATCAATGCGGCGCCCGTCCAAATCCACACGGCTGACCTGTACCTGCACCTTGGTGCCCACTCCGTAACGAATGCCCGTGCGCTCGCCACGCAGCTCTTGGCGCACCTCGTCAAAGCGGAAGTACTCGCCACCCAGTTCGGTGATGTGCACCAGGCCCTCAACAAACATGGCATCGAGCTGCACGAAGAGGCCAAAACTGGTGGCGGCACTGACCGTGCCGGAGAACTCTTCGCCCAGGTGTTCACGCATATAGCGGCACTTGAGCCACGCCTCGACGTCGCGCGAAGCTTCGTCCGCGCGGCGCTCGTTGGCGCTGCAGTGCGCACCCACCACTTCCCAGCGCTCTTGCTCAGTCGCTGCGGCCAAGGGGTTGTGCGGCTTGCGTGGACCCGAGCGCTTGGACAACAGCGGCTTGGCCACTTCCAACTTGTGCTGATCCAGCTGATAGCGTTTGGCCGCCAAGATGGCCTTGATGACGCGATGCACCAGCAAATCGGGGTAGCGCCGAATGGGGCTGGTGAAGTGGGTGTAGGCCTGGTAGGCCAAACCAAAGTGCCCCGAATTGATGGGGGTGTAAATGGCTTGCTGCATGGAGCGCAGCAGCATGGTGTGGATTTGCTGGGCGTCGGGCCGGTCGCGTGTGGCCACAGCAATGGCCTGGAATTCGCTGGGCTTGGGGTCGTCGCTCAAATCCAAGCCCAAACCCAGGGCGCGCAAATAGGCCTGCAAGGTGGTGCGCTTTTCGGGCGTCGGGCCTTCGTGCACGCGGAACAAGGCCAGGTGCTTGTGCTGAGCAATAAAGTCCGCTGAGCAAACATTGGCCGCCAGCATCGCCTCCTCAATGAGCCGGTGAGCTTCGTTGCGCACGCGCGGCACGATTTTCTCGATGCGTCCGCCGTCGTCGCAAACAATCTGCGTCTCCACGGTGTCGAAGTCCACCGCCCCGCGCTGCTCGCGCCGCGCCAGCAAGGCACGGTAGACCTCATGCAGGTGCAAAAGATGTGGCACCAGGTGCGGGCGCTTGGCAGCCTCGGGTCCATGGGTGTTACCCAAAGTGGCCGCTACTTCGGTGTAGGTCAAGCGCGCATGGGAGCAGATGACCGCTGGGTAGAACTGGTAGGCGTGCAAGTCGCCGGTTTCGCTCACCAGCATGTCGCACACCATGGACAGGCGCTCCTGCTCCGGGTTGAGCGAGCACAGGCCGTTGGAGAGCTTCTCCGGCAGCATGGGAATGACGCGGCGCGGGAAATAGACCGAGGTGGCGCGCTCGTAGGCGTCTTCGTCCAGCGGCTCACCGGGTTTGACGTAGTGGCTCACGTCGGCAATGGCCACCAGCAAACGCCAGCCCTTGAAGGCACTCTTGCCGCGGCCCTGTTTGTGCGGCTGGCAGTACACCGCATCATCGAAGTCGCGGGCGTCTTCGCCGTCAATCGTCACCAAGGGCACATCGCGCAAATCAATGCGGTGTTTCAGGTCAACCGCCCGCACACGCTCGGGCAACTTGGCCGCTTGCGCCAAGGTGGCAGCGCTGAACTCATGCGGCACCTCGTATTTGCGCACCGCGATTTCGATCTCCATGCCCGGGTCGTCGATCTCCCCAAGCACCTCCACCACACGCCCCACGGGCTGGGTGTAGAGCGAGGGGGGCTCCGTCAATTCCACGGCCACCACCTGACCCGCCGTCGCATTGGCAAGCCCTGCCTTGGGCACCAGAATGTCTTGGCCGTAGCGTTTGTCCTCCGGCGCGACCAGCCAGACACCAGACTCCAGCAGCAAGCGACCGATGATGGGCCGCGACTGACGCTGCAGAATGTCCAGCACCTTCCCCTCAGGCCGCCCGCGCTTGTCGTAGCGCTGCACGCGCACCCTCAGCCGGTCCCCATGCATGACGGACTGCATTTCCTGAGCTGACAAGTAGACGTCTGGCCCCGTGGTTTCGCTGATGAGAAACCCGTGGCCGTCTCGATGCCCCTGCACCGTGCCCTCGATCTCGCTGAGCAGGCCCAGTGCGGAAGTACTTGCATGCTTTGTTGTTTTGATATTAGAATTCATGTCTTTCCTGAAACGACTAGGATTTCGGTGCTGCCAGAGATTGGCGGTATTTGCAGATCCGGTAGCCTTGCCCAGGTGGCGGAATTGGTAGACGCACTAGTTTCAGGTACTAGCGGGTAACTCCGTGGAGGTTCGAGTCCTCTCCTGGGCACCAAATTCCCAAACACATCAGGCCAGCTCATGCTGGCCTTTTGTTTTGGTGCTGCGAATTCATGGCCCGATTGTGAGCCCCCCAGCACCGTTGCTTCTGCAACAGTGGTGCTTGGGCCCAACGCTTTGGACCCAAGCAGGCCTCGCGGCACGCCAAGGCAACTCAGCGACCCCACATGCACAAGCCCACCCCGCCCTCCCGAGAGAGGGCGAAACGCAGGCGAAGGGGCAGCCAGTTCAGATGGCAAATTTTTTGGCCAGAGCCTGCGGGCGCAAGGTGTCGTAGTCCTCGAAGGGCTGGTGAATCCAGGGGCTGGTTTCCAGCATCTCTACGTAGTAGTCGGGCGTGTATGCCGACACCTTCTTGGTCCAAATCACCGCCGAGCGCAATTCGGAAATCGCAGGCACGCCGCGCAGGCGCTCGACCACGGCCTTGAGCGTGACACCGGAGTCCGAGAGGTCATCCACCAGCAGCACGCGCCCGGCGATTTCACCCTTGGGCATGGTGATGTACTTGGCCATGTCCAGCCGCCCCTGGATGGTGCCGCCTTCAGAGCGGTAGGAACTGGTGGACATGATGCCCAGCGGCTTGTCAAACACGCGCGAGAGCACGTCGCCAGGACGCATGCCGCCACGTGCCAAGCACAGGATTTGGTCAAATTCCCAGCCGGAGTGGTAGACCTTCAAGGCCAAGCGCTCAATCAGCAGGTGGTATTCATCCCAGGACACATACAGATGTTTGCCGTCGTCGGTCAACATGGGCTTGGACTCCTCAAATACAGCTTCAGGGGGGGGGGGGGGAGGAAATAGGGCCGCTTCAAGCGGCCCTGACAAACCCGGCGATCAGGTCACCGAGTAAGGATGGCGCAGCATGATCGTGTGCTCACGATCCGGCCCCGTGGACACCATGGCGATTGGGGCACCAATCACCTCCTCCACGCGCTTCAGATAAGCGCGCGCATTGGCGGGGAGCTGGTCCCAGGTGGTGGCACCAAAGGTGGTCTCACTCCAGCCAGGGAAGGTTTCGTAGATGGGCTTGCAAGCCGTGATCTCGTCACCGTCCAGCGGCAGGATGTCGACGGTTTTCCCGTTCAACTCATAGCCCACGCACATCTGCACTTCGCTCAAGCCATCCAGCACGTCGAGCTTGGTCAGACAAAGCCCGCTGATGCCATTGATGATGATGGAGCGCTTGAGGGCGGCAGCATCCAGCCAGCCGCAGCGGCGTGCGCGGCCCGTCACAGTGCCGCGCTCTTGACCCACGGTCGAGAGGTGGTAGCCGACGGTACCCTCAACTTCCCAATCCAACTCCGTCGGAAAGGGGCCTGAACCCACGCGCGTGGTGTAGGCCTTGGTGATGCCCAGCATGTAGTGCAGCATCTGCGGCCCCACCCCTGCGCCAGCGGCTGCATTGCCTGCCACACAGTTGCTGGAGGTCACGTAGGGATAGGTGCCGTGGTCGATATCCAGCAGCGTGCCCTGCGCGCCTTCGAACAAGATGTTCTGACCGGCTTGATGCGCCTTGTGCAACATATAGCCCACGTCGGCCATCATGGGCTTGATGGCCTCGGCCAACTTCATGGCCTCTTCGTAGATGGGCTCAAACTCCAACGCCGACGCGTTCAGATAGCCGGTCAGCGCGTGGTTATGCAGAGCCAGCAATTCGCGCAGCTTTTGGGCAAAACGCTCTGGGTGCTTCAGGTCTTGGATGCGCAAAGCGCGGCGAGCCACCTTGTCCTCGTAGGCCGGGCCAATGCCCTTGCCGGTGGTGCCGATCTTGCCGCTGCCGCTGCTCTCGCGCAGTGCTTCACGCGCCTTGTCCACTTCGACGTGGAAGGGCAGGATCATGGGGCAAGACTCGCTGATGAACAGACGCGAGCGCACTTCAACGCCAGCCTTTTCAAGGCGTTCGATTTCCGACAGCAAGTGGCGCGGATCGACCACCACACCGTTGCCGATATAGCAGGCCACGCCTTCACGCATGACGCCTGAGGGAATCAGCTGCAAGGCCGTTTTGACACCCTTGATCACCAAGGTGTGCCCGGCGTTGTGGCCGCCCTGAAAGCGCACCACGCCTTGTGCATGATCGGTCAGCCAGTCGACCACCTTGCCTTTGCCTTCGTCACCCCACTGGGTCCCGACCACCACCACATTGCGGCCGCGCGCGATTTCACTGCTTTGCATTTCGTTCATCCGAAGAAAACCACAGACTCTGCCGACCACGCCCTACAGCGCGCGCAGCACCCATTGACCGTCGACGCGCACCAACTCGCGGTCGCATTCAAATTCGTCGTTCTGCTGCTCATGACCTGGCAGCACACACACCACGGTCTGCCCTTGCGCACGCAGGCGTCGTACCGCCGAGCGCAGGGCTTGCTCTTCCCCCCAGGGCGCGCGCACCGCGGCCCGCAGAGGCTTTTCCGGGATCAGGGCCGCCAGCACCTTGACGTCCAAGCTGAAGCCCACGGCCGGGCGACTGCGCCCAAACACGGCTCCGACTTCGTCATAGCGCCCACCACGCAGCAGAGCATCGCTGTAGCCTTGGGCATAAACAGCAAACCGCACCCCACTGTAGTAGGGGTTCCCGGACATATCACCTAAATCGACACCCAAATGCACATCAGGGTGAGACTGTTGCAGATGGCTCAGCAGCCACTCCAAGTCGGCCAAGGCCCGCTGCAGCAAAGGCGACTGCGGCAAACACTGCCGCGCGCGCGCCAGCACCTCAACGCCACCGTAGAGATCCAGCAGCGTCTGCAAATGAGCGCGGCAAGCCTCTGGCAATGAGGCACTGTGCTGGGCCAGCGCAGCCGCATCCTTGGCCGATAGCGCCTCGACGAGCGCGGCCACATGGTCAGCGGAAAGCTTGAGGCCATCCAGCAGCGCCAGCAAGATTCGGGCATCGCCCAAATCCAGCGTCAAGGGCCCGAGGCGCGCGAGGTTGAGCGCATCCAGCGCCAACTCCTGCACTTCCAAGTCAGCCTCTAGCCCTGCATGACCGTAAATCTCCGCGCCGAACTGCAGCGGTTCCCGGCTGGCATGTGCACCCTGGGGCTTGGTGTGCACCACCGGCCCACAGTAGCACAGACGCGTCACGCCTTCGCGGTTGAGCAGGTGGGCATCGATGCGGGCCACTTGGGGCGTGGTGTCGGCGCGCAAGCCAAGGCTGCGCCCAGAGAGCTGGTCCACCAGCTTGAAAGTTTTGAGATCCAGCGCCTGAGCAGGCCCGGTAAGCAGGGAGTCGAGGTGCTCCACCAAGGGTGGCACCACCAGCTCGCAGCCGTAGGTGCGAGCCATATCCAGCAACTCGCGCCGCAGCTCTTCGATGCAGCGAGCCTGAGACGGCAGGACGTCGGCAAAGTGCTCAGGCAAGAGCCAAGCTGAGGACATGGACGAATCCAGGGGGATTAAAAACGGCATTGTACCGGGCAAGCCCGCGCCGTGGCTGCGCGAATTTCTGACAGCACAACGAAAACAAGTGCAGCCAAACTGCACGCGAGGCGGGGAGTTCAGTGCAACCAGACCAGCGCACCGAGCAGCAAACCCACCAGCACGCTGCACAAGCCCACAAAGCGCAACTGCCCATCGCTGAGCGTGAGCATGCGCTCAAACACCTCACGCCAGCCCTTGGGATGGAGCAAAGGCCCAAGCCCTTCGGCCACCAGCAGCAAGGCCAGTGCAGCCCAGATCCAGTCACTCACAGGCATTCAGCACCAAAGCCATCAGGGACAAGACGACTGCGGCCCATCAAAGGGCCGCAGCGAGAAGGCCTATTCAGCCGTATTTACTTGCGCGGCGCGGCAGCTGGCGCATTCGTGCCACGGAAGGACTTGAAGAAGTCGGTCGCTGAGGGGTCGACCACCATCACATCAGACTTGCTCTTCCAAGTGCTGCGGTAAGCATCCAAGGAGCGGTAGAACTGCGCAAATGCGGGGTCGCGACCAAAGGCTTCGGCAAAGATGGCACTGGCCTTGGCATCGCCCTCACCCATGATTTTTTGCGCATCCTTGTAGGCTTCGGCAATGATGACCTCGCGCTGACGGTCTGCATCGGCGCGGATTTTTTCGCCTTCAGCAGAGCCCGTGGAGCGCAGCTCGTTGGCAACGCGAGTGCGTTCCGACTTCATGCGGTTGTAAACGGCCTCAGTGATGTTGCTGGCAAAGTCCACGCGGCGCACGCGCACATCCAGCACCTCAATACCGAACTGCTTGGCTTCTTCTTGCAAGCGGCGGCGCACGTCCTGCATGACTTTTTCGCGCTCGGTGGCCAAGACAGCGCGCACGGTGCGACGGGTCACCTCTTCGTTAAGTGCAGCCTGAACGATGGGGCTCAGTCGCGACTCCAGATTGCGCATGTCTGCGCCACTGTTACGGATGAATTGGCGCGCATCAGTCACGCGCCACTTCACCAGCCAGTCGATGACAAGGCTCTTCTTCTCAGCTGTGAAGATGGGACGCGATTCGGGGCTGTCCAGCGTCTGCACGCGCCGGTCGAGGAAAACCACGTTTTGCAGCGGCGGCGGCAGCTTGAACTTGAGCCCAGGCTCCGTCACCACTTCCTTGATTTCACCCAGCGAGTAAATCACCGCGAACTGGCGCTGATCCACCACAAACAAAGTTGAGCTGGCCACCATCAAGGCGACCACAAGCCCCAGCGCGATCGAAACAATGCGATTCATGTGCGTAACTCCGAATATCAGCGGGCGTCGCGCTCGCGGCTGCGCAGGTTGTTGTCACGGCCAGCGCCGTTTGCCGTTTCTGGCAGGGTCGGCGCCACGGGCTGAGTGGCCGTGATGGTCGCGGTAGGCGTGCCGGCCTGCAGCAGCTTGTCCAGCGGCAGATAGAGCAGATTCGAGCCCTGGCGGCTGTCAACCATCACCTTGGTCACGTTGGAGTAGACCTGGCGCATGGTGTCGATGTAGAGGCGATCGCGGGTCACCGCAGGCGCCTTCTGGTATTCCGCCAGCACGCTCTTGAAGCGCTGAGCATCACCCTCGGCTTGCGAGACCACGCGCGAGGCATAGCCCTGCGCTTCTTCGCGCAGACGCGCGGCCTTGCCCTGCGCCTCAGGAATGACGTTGTTGGCGTAAGCCTCGCCCTCGTTCTTCAAGCGCTCGCGGTCGGCGCCGGCCTTCACGGCATCATCGAACGCAGCCTGCACTTGCTCAGGGGCTTGCACGCTTTGCACATTGACATTGGCCACAATGATGCCGGCCTTGAGTCGGTCCAACTGCGCCTGAATGGAGCGCACCAAGTCAGCAGCAATGGCGTCGCGCTGTTCGTACAGCACCGAGTCCATATTGGAGCGGCCCACGATTTCGCGCACCGCAGCCTCGGCCGCTTGGAACACGGCGTCGTCGGGCTTGAGGTTTTCGAACAGGTATTCGCGCGCATCCTTCAGCCGGTATTGCACGGTAAAACGGATGTCGACGATGTTTTCATCCTGCGTGAGCATGGACGAATCACGCAGCCCCGTGCTTTGAGCCACAGAGTTGCGCCCCACGTCCACAGAGCGCAGCTGCGTGACCTGAACCACTTCGCTGGCCTGGAAGGGGTAAGGCAAACGGTACTGAATGCCCGCCTCCACCGTGCGGCTGTATTTGCCGAACGAGGTGACCACACCTTGGTGGCCTTCTTGCACGATGAAGAGGCCGCTGGCCAGCCAGACCACAGCCACTACAGCCACCACCACACCCGCACCAATGCCTGCGCCGCGCATGTCGGGCGAAGGCATGGGGTCTTGGTCGCGCTGCGGTGGCGGCTCGGCGCCCTTGCCGCCAAACATGCCCGAGAGCTTGCGATTGAAGTCGCGCCAGAGCTCATCCAGATCGGGCGGGCCATCCTGACGGCCATTGCTGAGCGTGCGGATCCAACGCTTGAGCAGGCTGTCACCTGTTGAGGCAGTGGGCGCTGAAGCGCGGTCGAAATGGTTCATGGTCATGCCTGTTGTGATTTCAATGGTCACCCGACGCAGGAGGCGGCAGCTCAGGACACGCCGCGCCCGAAGTATCGAGCACGGCCAGGGCCTCCGGAGCCTGTGTTTGGCTCAACGGTGGCGACAAACCGTCACGCATCGCCCCCGCAATGCGATTGCGCAAGGCGCTAAGCCCGTCGCCGGTGTGTGCACTCACGAAGATCCGCGGCAACATCCGGCCGAGCTTATCCGCCCCCACCCAGTCCTCTCGCTGGCGCGGCTGTTGGTGTGACTCCAGTAAATCCTGCTTGTTGAACACCAACAACTGTGGAATTTGCGCAGCGCCAATCTCCTCGAGCACACGCTGCACCTCCTGCATCTGCTCATCCACCACCGGCGAAGCCGCGTCCACCACGTGCAAGAGCAAATCGGCGTCCGCAGCTTCCTGCAAGGTGGCCTTGAAAGCCTCCACCAAACGGTGGGGCAAATCGCGGATAAAGCCGACGGTGTCAGACAGCGAAACGGCCGCCCCTGCGTCCTCAAGATATAGCGAGCGCGTGGTGGTGTCCAAGGTCGCAAAGAGCTGATCCGCAGCGTAGGTGCGGGCCTTCACAAGCGCGTTGAACAAGGTGGACTTGCCCGCATTGGTGTAGCCCACCAGCGAGACGCGAAACACCCCGTTGCGTTCGCGCGAGCGCCGCTGAGTGCCGCGCTGGCGTTCGACCTTGCGCAAGCGCTCCTTGATGGACTTGATGCGCTCGTCAATCATGCGCCGGTCAAGCTCAATCTGCCGCTCACCCGGGCCGCCGCGCATGCCAATGCCGCCGCTTTGACGCTCCAAGTGACTCCAGCGTCGCACCAAGCGCGTGGCCAGGTATTGAAGCTGCGCCAGCTCAACCTGGAGCTTGCCCTCAAAGCTTTGCGCACGGGCAGCGAAGATTTCCAGAATCAGCGCGGTCCGGTCTGCCACCGGCACGCCCAGATGGCGCTCCAGATTGCGCTGCTGTGCAGGTGAAATGGCCTGATCGAAGAGCACCGTGTGTGCGTCGTGGGCCTGCACCAGCAGTTTGATTTCGTCGGCCTTGCCGCTGCCCACAAACAGGGCCGCGTCGGGGGCTTTGCGCCGGGCCACCACCCGCGCCACGGGCGTATCGCCCGCAGACTCGGCCAGCAATGCCAATTCATCCAAGGTCGGGTCGAAAGAGGCCCCCCGGCCAAAATCGACGCCCACCAAAATGGCGCGCGCCGCCTCAGGAGGCGGCGTGCGATGGGTCGGATCTGTAGAACTCAATGTACATCAGCAGACCCTCTCGGGCCCGCAGGTTCAGGTGGCGGCGTCGGTGTCGCCAGTGTGGAAGTTCACAGCACGCCCGGGGACCACCGTGGAAATGGCGTGCTTGTAAACCATCTGCGTCACCGTATTGCGCAGCAACACAACGTATTGATCAAAGGACTCGATATGGCCTTGCAGCTTGATGCCGTTGACCAGATAGATGGACACCGGCACGTGCTCCTTGCGCAGCAGATTCAAGAAGGGATCTTGCAAGAGTTGTCCTTTATTGCTCACGATATGCTCCGTGTTGGGGGAGTGTTACAGGGGGAGAGCGCACGTTAACACAGGCACGGCGCCAACCCCGCTGCGCAGTGGGATTAGTCTTCAGCGAAGGGGTTTTTTGAGGAACGCATCTCGATCTTCAAAGGCGTGCCGACAAGTTTGTAGTGGTCGCGGATACGGCCTTCGATGTAGCGCTTGTAGGAATCGCTGACGTGATCCAGCGAGTTGCCGTGAATGACCACAATGGGCGGGTTCATGCCACCTTGGTGGGCGTAGCGCAGCTTGGGACGGAACGTGCCCGCGCGCTTGGGCGTCTGATGCTGAACGGCTTCGTGAATCAGGCGCGTCAAAACCGGCGTGGTCATTTTTCGATAGGCCGACGCATAGGCATCAGCCAGCGCCTTCCACAGCGGCCCCAGGCCTTGGCGCTTGAGCGCCGAGATGTGCAAGACCGGCGCGAAGCGCAAGAACGCCAAGCGCGTCTGAATGGAACGCTCCAGCACCTCTCGCTGGTAGCTGTCGATGGCGTCCCATTTGTTGATCGCCACCACCACGGCGCGCCCGCTGTCGAGGATGTAGCCGGCGATGTGGGCGTCTTGATCGGACACGCCTTGGGTGGCGTCGATCAGCAACAGCACCACATTGGCGTCGGCAATGGCCTGCAAAGTCTTGACCACCGAGAACTTCTCAATGGCTTCAAACACCTTGCCTTTTTTGCGCAAACCCGCCGTGTCGATGAGCTTGAAGCGTTGACCCTGGCGCTCAAAGTCGACGCTGATGGCGTCGCGCGTGGTGCCGGGCATGTCAAAGGCAACCAGCCGCTCCTCACCCAACCAAGTGTTGATCAAGGTGCTCTTGCCCACATTGGGGCGGCCTGCCACGGCCAGGCGGATCACAGGCTCTTCGTCACCGTCGGGCAGCGCCTCTTCGTCCTCGGGCGTTTCAAAGTCAGCCAACACCGCCTCGATGAGGCTGCGAATGCCTTGACCATGCGCTGCAGAGATGGGGTGCGGGTCACCAATGCCCAGCTCGTAGAACTCAGCCAGCAAGGGCGAGTCGCTCATGCCCTCGGCCTTGTTGACGGCCAAAAACACGCGCTTGTTGCATTGGCGCAGATAGCGCGCAATGTCGTGGTCTTGGCCAGACACGCCGGTGCGCACGTCCACCACAAACACCACCGCATCGGCTTCGGCCACAGCTTGCTGGGTTTGCTTGGCCATTTCCTGAACAATGCCGCTGGAGCAGTCAGGCTCAAAGCCGCCGGTGTCGATGGCGATGTATTCGCGTTGCCCCATGCGCCCATCGCCGTAGTGGCGGTCTCGGGTCAATCCAGCAAAGTCGGCCACGATGGCGTCCCGACTTTTGGTCAGTCGGTTGAACAGCGTCGATTTGCCGACGTTGGGGCGGCCCACCAGGGCGATCACGGGTTTCATGTTTGTACGGTACTACGAAGAACGCCCCGCAAGCGGGGCGTTGGGGTGGCTTATTGCGGTCGTATGGCAAAGAGTGCGCCGCGGCGTGTCACCACCAACAAGGTGGTGCCTGAAACTACGGGAGGTGCAGCGATGGCAGAGCCATCGGTGGTGATGCGCTGCAGCGTTTTGCCTTTGTCCCGGCTGAGGAAGTGCACATAGCCTTCGGCATCGCCGACCACGATGGCGCGGTCCAGAACTGCTGGCACACCCAGCTTGCGATGCTGGAACTGCTGCGCCGTCCAAACCACATCACCGTTGCGAGTGGACCAAGCCGTCATGCGGTCCGAAGCATCAGCGCCAACCACCAGCTCAGCGTCGCCGCCTATGCCCTGGTTGCCACCGACATTACGGCTCCACACCGGCGTGCCACGTGCGGCGTTGACGCAGCCCACAGCAAACTGGAAGGAACGCGCGCACACCACATCGCCGGCGCGCACATGCGGCGCCACCAAGTCAGCCAAGCGCTCCACCTCGTTCGTACCACGCGGGTTGGCCACAGCGGCTTCCCATTGCACGCTGCCGCGGTTGGGGTCCACACCGGTCAGGCGGGCACCTTGCCCTACCAGCAAGGTGTTTTGGTAGGCCGCGATCACGCCAGCCTGCTTCAGCGTCAGGGGCTCGCCAGGACGACGCAGTTCCCACAGCTTGCGGCCGTCTTGCGCGTCAAACGCCAGCACGGCGCGGTCAACCGTCAGCACAAACACGCGCTCGCCCGCCACCAGCGGTGCAGCCACCACGGGCGTGACCAGCGTCTTGCTCCACTTGGTCTGGCCTTGCTCCAACACCGTCAGCTCGTTTTTACGCGTCACAACGGCGGCAAACCGGCCATCGCTGCCCACGCCCGCGCTGAGGCTTTGTTTGAGCTCGGCACGCCACAGCTCGGCGCCATCTTGCGCAGCCAAAGCACGCACCACGCCATCGCCAGAGGCCAGCACAAACTGACCCTTGGGTGTAGCCACCGACAGCGGGAAGCCCACGGTGTCGGTGCTCTTGTTCCAGACCGTCGCGACCTTGAGCTCGGGGGTGAAGGCCTCCAGCGGCGAAGGCTTGGGCGCATTGGAGTCGCCAAACACGCTGCAAGCAGTCAGCGCCGCGACGCTCACCAGCAAGGCCGCAGATTTCAGCAGGCTAGCGCGCGTCATTTCGCGGCCCCTTCGGTGCTTTTGAGGGTTTCAGCGTCGACACCCAGGCTGGCCAGCTTGACCTCCACCAGACGGCGGTACTGGTCTTCCGCCTTGAGTGTGGTGTAGGCCTTCTTGAATTGCTCGCGCGCTTGATCGGGCTGAGCTTTGAGCAGCGCAAGGTCGCCGCGGCGATCGGCTTGCAGCGCGGCAAAGTCAGCGGACTCGATGGCATCAAGCGCCTTGGCAGCCTCGTCGTACTGCTTGGCATCCATGTGCAAGCCCGCCAGGCGCAAACGCGCCACATCACGCAGCGGGTTAGGCTGGGCTTGCGCGGTGGCCCAGGTCAAGGTGGCGCGCGCCTCGTCGGCCTTGCCCTTGTCGGCTTGCAGCTTGGCTGCCACCAAAGCGGCTTGACCCGCGTAGGTGGTTTTGGCAAAGCGATCTTTGATGTCAGCAAACACCTGCTGCGTCTTTTCCAAGTCACCCGCACGGGCCACGCGCTCGAGCTCGGCATACATGGCCGAGGCCTTCACGCCCTGCTCGCGCTGCCACCAGTTCCAGCCGGTCCACGCCGCGAAAACAGCCACGACCAGGGTCACAACCCCGGTGATGAGATTGCCCCAGCGATTCCAAAACGCCTTGAGTTGCTCCAGCTGTTCTTGCTCTTCGAGATCGAGATGAGACGCCATGCTTGTTTTCAGATAAGAGGTGATTCGCGATTATGCGTTGCCCGCTTGGGCCAGACCGGGGGCCCAGGCATCCAATTCAGCCAGTGCCAAGCTGCGCTGCGGTGCATTGCCATCACCGCGCAGCGCTTTGAGTGCGACTTCGTTGCGTGCCAGTTCGTCGCCACCAAAAATCAGCGCGTATTGGGCGCCACTGGCATCGGCCTTCTTGAACTGTGACTTGAAAGAGCCCCCACCCGCGTGCATCTGCACCGCAACACCGGCAGCGCGCAAAGCTTCGAGCACGGGGAACACACGCGGCAGCACCGCTGGGTCAGGCACCACGGCGTAAACATCGGGGGCCGACTCCCCGTGCCCCAGGCCTAGCGCTTCGAGCAACAAGAGCAGGCGCTCCATGCCCAAACCAAAGCCCACCGCAGGCGCGGGCTTACCACCGAGTTGTTCAATCAAGCCGTCGTAGCGGCCACCGCCGCACACGGTGGCTTGGCTGCCCAAGTGCGGTGTTACCCACTCAAACACGGTGAGGTTGTAGTAGTCCAGACCCCGCACCAAGCGGGGGTTGATGCGGTAGGGCAGCCCCACGGCGTCCAGCGCATCGCACACGGCCTGGAGGTGAGCGCGCGAGGCTTCGCCCAGAAAGTCCAGCAGTTTTGGCGCGTCCTCTACCAAGCTCTGCAGCGCAGGGTTCTTGGTGTCCAGCACGCGCAATGGGTTGGTGTAGAGGCGGCGCTTGGCATCCTCGTCCAGAACCTCCTGATGGCGCTCCAGATAGGCAATCAGCGCCGCACGGTGCGCCGCACGCTCCTCGGCCTGGCCCAGGCTGTTGAGCTCCAAGGCGATGTCCTGGCCTTCCTTGAGACCCAGTCGGCGCCACAGCGCGCGCGTGAGCAAGATCAGCTCAGCATCCACGTCCGGACCGGCAAAGCCCATGGCCTCGACATCCAGCTGGTGGAACTGGCGGTAGCGCCCTTTTTGCGGACGCTCGTGACGAAACACCGGGCCGATGGACCACAGGCGACGCGGCCCGTCGTAGAGCGCGTTGTGCTCAACCACCGCACGCACCAGGCCAGCGGTCATTTCCGGGCGCAGGGCCAGCTCATCGCCATTGAGCTTGTCGGTGAAGGTGTACATCTCCTTCTCGACGATGTCGGTCACTTCGCCAATGCCGCGCACAAACAGTGCCGTGGGCTCCACGATGGGTGTGCGCGCATTGCGATAGCCGTAGCTGCGCAGCAAATCGCGCAGCTGGGCCTCCAACCACTCCCAGCGACCCGACTCGGGCGCGAAGTAGTCGTTCATGCCCTTAACGCCACGCAGGGGTTCAGGTTTTTTGTTGGAGCTCATGTCAGGCCGCCTCGCCTCCGAAGCGCTTCTCGATGTAAGACGCCACAAGGGCGTGGAATTCACCAGCGATGTTGTCGCCACGCAGGGTCATGGCCTTTTGCCCGTCGATGAACACAGGCGCGGCTGGCGCTTCGCCATTGCCGGGCAGGCTGATGCCAATATCTGCGTGCTTGCTCTCACCTGGGCCGTTGACGATGCAGCCCATCACGGCCACTTTGAGTTTCTCAACGCCCGGGTATTTGGACTGCCACACCGGCATTTGCGCGCGCAAAAAATCGTCGATCTGCTTGGCCAGTTCCTGGAAGGTGGTGCTGGTGGTACGTCCACAGCCTGGACAGGCGGTGACGCTGGGGTTAAAGGCTCGCAGCCCCAGGGACTGCAAGATCTCCCGCGCCACAGCCACCTCTTGGGTGCGGGCCTCGCCGGGCTGCGGCGTCAGGGACACCCGAATGGTGTCGCCAATGCCCTCCTGCAAGAGGATGGACAGCGCCGCCGCCGAAGCCACCGTGCCCTTGGTGCCCATACCGGCCTCGGTCAGGCCCAGGTGCAGCGCGTAGTCGCAGCGCTGGCTCAGCGCGCGGTAGACAGCAATCAAATCCTGCACGCCGCTGACCTTGCAGCTGATGATGATGTTGTCGGGGTTCAGCCCCAGCTCACGGGCATAGGAAGCAGAGCTCAGCGCCGATTGAATCAGCGCCTGATACATGACCTGCTGACCATCCCAAGGCTGGGCGCGGCGGGCGTTGTCGTCCATCATCTGCGCCAACAGGTCTTGGTCCAGACTGCCCCAGTTCACGCCGATGCGCACCACTTTTTCGTAGCGCATTGCAGCCTCAACCATCTGCGCGAACTGGCGGTCTTTCTTGTCGCCCTTGCCCACATTGCCAGGGTTGATGCGGTACTTCGACAAGGCCTGCGCCATGGCCGGGTAGTCGGTCAACAGCCGGTGACCGTTGTAGTGAAAGTCACCCACCAGTGGCACTGCAATGCCCATGCGGTCGAGCTGCTCGCGAATATGCGGCACGGCCTCGGCGGCCTCCGGCGTGTTCACGGTGATGCGCACCAACTCAGAGCCCGCTTGCGCCAGCTCCTTGACCTGGATGGCGGTGCCAATCACGTCCACCGTGTCGGTGTTGGTCATGGACTGCACGCGCACAGGCGCGTCGCCACCGATGGTCACCACATGGTCACCCCAGGCCACGCGGGCCTGGCGAGTTTGCCGCGCCCGCACCTGGGACGCCGCCACCAGCTCCTCAGCCCCGTCCACCTCAGACGCAGAGGCGGCCGCACTCAAACCTGAATTCGTGTTCATCCCAAGACTCAACTTTGGCTGCGCTCAGCCGCTTGCTCAGTTCAACTCCAGCCGCGCGACGTTGTTCAACGCCGAGCCACTGAGGTCCACCACCGCACCGCGGAAGCGGATTTCTGTTCCCGTCACATTGCCCACGCGCAGCCTCAAGGGCGGCTGCCCTTGAAGCTCCACTTGCTGTCCCGGGCGCAGGAGCTTGGACAACAGCACCTGCTGTCGCGCATCGACCACCTCAATCCAAGATTCGGCGGTGACTTTCACCAGCAAAGGCTGCGCCCCTGCGGGAACCGCAGCAGAAGCCTGTGGCGCTTGCTCAGGCGCAATAGCTGGTACCGCAGCCGCCTGTGATGCGGGCGCGACTTGTGGTGCCGAAGCGGCCGCAGGCTGAACCAGCGCGGGTGGCGGCGCATTCAGCACAGCGCTGGCAGCAGGCGCCTCAGCAAGGGCGCCCAGCATCACGGCCGAGGCCACATCCGAAGCAGCGCTTGGCGCCTGGGCGGCGCCATCGCGAGAGCCCCCCCACCCCGAAAACCAAGGCGATGGCGTGGCCAGCACCAACACAGCCGCCACCATCACGCCACCAGCGGCCCAGACCAAGGGGTGCCGAAACCAAGCAGAAGCACCGATTTCCTGGCGTCCAAAGCGCTCGCGAAAGGGCTGATTCAGGCCTGTAGACACACCATTGGCCAAGGGCTCAGCGCCACGCGGCAACAAAGCCAATACGGGCTCAGCTTCGAGCTTGAGCGCACGGCAAACGGCACGCGCCAACGCACGCGTGAAGGTGGCGTCCGGAAGCTGGTCGTAACGATCAGCCTCCAACGCCTCCAACTTGGCTTGCGGCACTTTCAACATCACGGCCAGGGCGGCCAGATGCAAGCCACGCGCTTCCCGAGCCTGGCGCAGTGCCGCACCAGCACTGGCAGCATCCACCGCTGCAGCATCGGCAGCCGGCATTGAAGTCATGCCATGTCCCTCACTCATCGAATCGCCCACTGTTCAAAGCCGCAGTTTCAGCCGACGCGGGAAAGCGCTGGCGCAGCTGCATGCTCAACTCCTCCACCGCCGACGCATTCCCACGTCGGCGTTCGATACGCAACTCCAGCCACAAGCTGGAGGCGTTGATTTGATCGTCACGCGCATTGACGCGGCGCACGTAATAACTGGCACGCTCGAGCGCCCCCCGGCGCAACAGCACTTCTGCGAGGTTCACGGCCACCGTAGGATTGCCCGCATCAAATTCGTAGGCCCGCATCAGGCTCTCTTCAGCTTGGGCCAACTGACCACCGCGCGCTTCGCACACTCCGCGAGCCAACCAGGTGCGGTTGGGTGTGCGGTTGGTTGGAAGCGCCAGCGCCTTTTGGAACTGCACAATCGCGTCACTGAAGCGCTGGCGCTGGCACAAATACCAGCCGTAGTTGTGCGTTGTGTCAGCGTCCGATGGGTTGGCTGCCAAGGCTTGGCGAAAGCCCTCTTCGGCCTTGGCGTGCTGGCCCTCTGCGGCATAAATCAGGCTGCGCAGATTGATGGCGTCGGGCAAGCCCGGGCGCAACAGCAAAGCCTGACGCAACTCTTCTTGCGCTGTATCGAACTGGCCTCGCTCGAAATAGCCGCCCGCCAACTCCATGCGAACTTGCAGTCGGCGCTCCACTTCGGCGGCATCCGGTGCCGCACCACGTCCGGCCGCTGCGCCCTGCGGCGTGGTGCTGGTGCAAGCGGCCATCAAGCTCAGCCCAACCAGCGCCAAAACGCGAAGACTGAACCCGACCCAAACTTCACTTGTGCGACGCGTAAAAGTCATGGTTTGCAGCAGTTTGCTCAGAGTCACGAAGAACCGGCTTGTACCACCACCACAGGGCGCAGCAGTCGCTGATGAACCCGTGTGCGGTCTTGCACCTCGCCGGCGAGCTGCCCACAGGCCGCGTCGATGTCGTCGCCACGGGTTTTTCTCACCGTGGTCACCAGCCCTGCGCGCAGGAGCACGTCAGCAAACGCCGACACACGCTCGCGCGAGCTGCGCACAAGACCTGACGCCGGAAAGGGATTGAAGGGGATCAGATTGAGCTTGCAAGGCACCTTGCCGCGCAGCAAGGCCACCAGCTCTTGCGCATGCTCCAAGGTGTCGTTCACACCGTCGAGCATGCAGTATTCAAAGGTAATGAAGTCCCGCGGCGCCTTGTCCAGGTAGTGCACGCAAGACGCCAGCAATTCCGCAATCGGGTACTTCCGATTCAGCGGTACGAGTTGGTCGCGCAAAGCGTCGTTGGGTGCGTGCAGCGAAACGGCCAAGGCCACGGGCACATCCTCGCGCAGGCGATCGATCATGGGCACCACGCCTGAGGTCGACACCGTCACGCGGCGACGAGACAAGCCATAGCCATGGTCGTCCAAGAAAATCCGCAACGCGGGCACCAGTGCGCCGTAGTTCTGCAGCGGCTCGCCCATGCCCATCATGACGATGTTGGAGATGATGCGCTGCGTAGCACCCAAGCGCTTGCGCAGGCTGTGCTCAGCCCACCAGAGCTGCGCCACGATTTCCCAAGTCTCCAGATTGCGACTGAAGCCCTGATGCCCGGTAGAGCAAAAGCGACACCCTACGGCGCACCCGGCTTGGCTGGAAATGCACAAGGTGGCGCGATCGTCTTCGGGGATGTAGACCGCCTCAACGGCGTTGCCCTGCCCGACGTCAAACAACCACTTGATGGTGCCGTCGGCCGAGACTTGCTCGGTAATCACTGGCAGCGCACTGATGTGAGCACGGCCAGCCAGTTTGTCCCGCAGGGACTTGGCAAGGTCAGACATCTGAGCAAAGTCAGACGCGCCTTTTTGATGAATCCAGCGAAACAACTGGGTCGCGCGAAAGCGCTTCTCCCCCAGCTGCTCGCAGTACGCGGCCAAGCTGTCGAGATCGAGTCCAAGCAGATTGACCGCGCTCATGATGCTGCCTCTTGTTACAACGGCCTTCTGGCCGGCACCAGAGGCTCAGCTGCCGACTTAGCGGCTGTAAACGTTCATGCCGGGGAAGAAGAACGACACTTCGACCGCAGCGGTCTCAGCAGCGTCCGAGCCGTGCACGGCGTTGGCGTCGATGCTGTCAGCAAAGTCAGCACGGATGGTGCCGGCTTCGGCCTTCTTGGGGTCAGTTGCGCCCATCAGGTCGCGGTTCTTCAGGATGGCGCCTTCGCCTTCCAGCACCTGGATCATCACAGGGCCGGAGATCATGAAGTTCACCAGATCGTTGAAGAACGGGCGTGCCTTGTGCACGGCGTAGAAAGCCTCAGCTTCGCTGCGCGACAGGTGGGCCATCTTGGCCGCCACAACCTTCAGACCAGCGCCTTCGAAGCGGGCGTAGATCTGACCGATCACGTTCTTGGCCACAGCATCAGGCTTGATGATGGAGAGGGTGCGTTCGATTGCCATGGTGTCTATCCTTCGAGTGAGCAAAGTGCTTAGCAAAGCCTTGGATTGTAGCGCGCCAACCACCAAACGGTGCTAGCGCAGCTCAGCGGCGACCGCGTCCACCGCCGCCATTGCCCCCACCACCACCACCGCCGCGACGCCCACCTCGCCCGCCACGGTTGTGGAAGGCATCTGCACCGATGTAGCCCACAGTGGTCTGCAGCGGGTCAGGCTGATGCTCAGCCCCGCCACCGCTTCGGCCACCTCGACCGCGCGCGCCTTGAGCCGCTTGGCCCGGGTCACTGCCCCCGCGGCCAAAACCAGCCGGAATGTTGCGCGACTTGCCGTTGCTGACAAAGCGACGGTCAAAGGTCTGCTCCAGCGGGTTGATGTGGCGCGGAATGAAGTCATCGCTGTCCTCATCCGAATCACGGCGCACACGCGGCTCTTGCTGAGGGCGCACCGGACGCATGTCCTGGCGCGGCGCCTCCTGACGCGGCTCAGGCCGGCTGGGACGCGGACCACCGCTGGCACCGCCACGGCGGCGCTTGTTTCTGTCCTGGCGATCGGCGCCACGCGCCTGGCGCGGCTCAGACTGTCCACCCCCGGCAAGCTGACGGATCACGCGCACATCAGCATCACCCAACTCCACGTACACCCCACGGCGCAACCCGCGCGGCAACACCACAGTGCCATAGCGGATGCGAATCAGGCGACTCACCGCCAAGCCCACCGTCTCGAAGAGCTTGCGCACTTCGCGATTGCGACCCTCGGTAATCACGACGCGGTACCAGCGGTTCACGCCCTCGCCACCGCCGTCAGTGATGCTCTTGAAGCTGGCCGCTTGGCCTTCAATTTCCACACCCGCCAGCAGCGAAGCCTTTTGCTCGTTGCTCAGCGTGCCCAGCACCCGCACGGCATATTCGCGCTCCACGCCAAAGCGTGGGTGCATGAGCTGGTTGGCCAACTCACCGGAATTGGTGAACAGCAACAAGCCTTCGGTATTCAGATCCAAACGCCCCACCGACTGCCACTTGCCCTGGGGCAAGCGCGGCAAGCTACGGAACACTGTGGGGCGGCCTTCCGGGTCGTTGAAGGTCACCACCTCGCCCACGGGCTTGTGGTAGGCCAGGATGCGCGGCGCTGGCGGCGCAATACGCACCCGAATCGGGCGCCCAGCCACCACCACTTTGTCGCCAAAGGAGATGCGCTGCCCCACATGGGCCACGTCACCATTGACGGTGATCTTGCCCTGAGCAATCAGCTCCTCGATATCGCGTCGCGAACCCACACCCGCTTGCGCCAGCACTTTTTGCAGCTTGGGGGCGTCAGGCTCAGGCGCCAGCACCCGCTTGGCAGGCTGGCCGGAAGCCGCTGCGTCGGCAGACGCCAGAGCAGCCTCACCGCCTTCAGGCGCAGCGTCTTCGACATCGAATTCGCCCGTCAGCACTTGCGCAAAACGCTCCTGCGCCAAGGCTTGCAATTGCTCAGGCGTGAGCTGGGGCTCTTGATCTGCCGCCTCAAAGGTTTGAGCATCAGCACCAGCCTCTGCAGCCTCCAACTCCCCCGCCTCAGCAGCTGGAGCGGGCTCGCTTGCAACAACAGCCTCGACCGCCTCAGGCGCACGGCGACGACGCGGCGCACGCACAGCAGGCTCAGCCACAACGGATTCACCATCCGCCAAAGGCAGCAATTCCTGCTGCTCAGGCTGAGGAGCGCGTGTCGAACGACGACGCGGCTTGGGCGACTCGCCTGCAGGCGCAGCCTCAGCCCCGCCGACCGACGCCGTTACGGCCACGTCAGCTTGCGCCTCTGCAGACTTGCGGGGGCGCCGACGCGGCGTCGCCGCGGGCGACACGCCCTCGTCGGATTTTTCGTCTGCGGCCATCAGCGGCTGCTTGTCGGTGTCGTTGGCATTCATGCTTGCGGTTTCACTTTCCGTCAATCAGAGCAGCGTCGCCTTCAGTCACTGGCAAACGCTCATCCCCATCTGTCACATCCGAGAGCGCGTCTGGCGCTGCCCCCAGCAAACTTTCTTGCATTGAGGCCGCCAGCATGGCCTCAGGATCCGCGCCCACCTCATGCATGGCGGGCAACTGATCCAGGCTGGACAAACCCAGGTCATCCAGGAACTGGTGGGTCGTGGCGTAGAGCGCCGGGCGCCCCGGGGCTTCACGGTGCCCGACCACCTCAATCCAATTTCGATCTTCGAGCTGTTTGACGATCTGGCTTGACACCACCACGCCGCGAACATCCTCGATATCACCACGAGTCACCGGCTGGCGATAGGCAACGATGGCCAGGGTCTCCAGCACCGCACGCGAGTAGCGCGGCGGCTTTTCAGGGTGCAACCGATCCAGGTACTGACGCATCTCAGGCCGGCTTTGGAAACGCCAACCCGAGGCCAAAGACACCAGCTCGACGCCGCGCCCCTGCCAATCAGCCACCAACTCATCCAACAACGCGCTAAGCGCATCCGCCCCCAGCTCGTCAGCAAACAAGCTGCGCAGATCACGCATGGTCAACGGCTGCTGAGCCACCAGCAAGGCCGCTTCTAGGACGCGTTTGGCATCCTGGGTATTCATGAGCTATGCAAAAGCCGCTCTGCGGCAATGAAGAGGATGGCCATCGTGGCGCAAAGTCTTCAATTCAAGGTAGGGCCCAAGGGCCGAACACCGGAACACCCGGCGTACTCGTAGGCGCCGCTGCACTTCAACAGCCGCTGGCGCGAGGGGTTGATTTTTGAACTCGCCCAACCCGCTAAACAGGCTCATCGTGGCGAGCTGCATTTGCGACCGACGAACCTCTTGGCACGCAAATCAACCCCAAACTATTTGACTTATCAGCCCGCCTGACGCGGGTTATGGAGGCAATTCTAACCGTATCAGCTGTTGCCACAAAGCCGCAATATCAAATCACCAACTCAGGCAAACCCGCATCTGTGCACGCAGCAGCCAAATCCACTGGCAGCGGCGACTCAAACGACAGCGCTCGGCCCTCAATGGGGTGAGCCAAAGTCAAGCGCATCGCGTGCAAAGCCTGGCGCTGCAAACCCAAGGCTGCAGCACCGCCATAAACGTGGTCCGCCAGCAGCGGGTACCCTCGACTGGCGAGGTGCACGCGTATTTGGTGTGTGCGCCCGGTGTGCAGCACACACCGAACCGCGCTGAGCGCACGCCCCTGCTCGCTCGCCCCCAGCCCCAGGGCATAGACATCCGTCTGCGCAGGCTTGCCACCACCCACGATGGCCATCTTGACTCTGCTTTGCGGGTCGCGCCCCAGCGGTGCGTCGATATGCAAAGCCTCAGGCACCTCACCCCAGGCCAGGGCGAAGTACTCGCGGTGAACCTGGCGTGCCGCGATCATGCGCACCAAGGCCGTCACCGCCACCAAGCTCTTGCCCACCAGCATCAGCCCGGATGTGTCTTTGTCCAGACGATGAACAATGCCAGCCCGCGGCAGCGTCGCCGCAGCCGCGTGGTAGGCCAGCAGCCCATTGAGCAGCGTGCCTGACCAATTGCCCGCAGCCGGATGCACCACCAACCCGGCGGGCTTGCACAGCACCAGCAGGTGTTCGTCTTCATACACCACATCCAGCGGCATGGCTTGGGGCACAAAGGCGCGGCTTTCCTCAGTGGGGTGCAGTTCGACTTCGACGCGTTGCGCAAAACGCAGCTTGCGTGACGCTTGGGTTTGCACCTGGCCATCAACGCGCACCACACCGCGATTCACCAGCGCTTGCAAATGGCTGCGAGAAAACTCTGGCGCCAAACCCACCAGAAATTTATCCAGGCGCAGGCCTTGCTCATCAATACCCACTTGCGCGCTGCGCGTCTCCAGATTGCCTGGCGTGCCTTCGTCCTCCGCACCGTCGTCCAACACCGGCATCAAGGCGAGATCAGCGTCTGGCACCATGCCAGCGACGCCAGTTTTGCCTGCGGGTTTGCCGCTGGCGCGAACTCTATAATCGTTCATCCAAATGACCATCTCTGGGCAGCTGCCTGCCACGGATCGGGACCATGACTGAACTGCGCGCCACGCCGCACCGCACTGCCAAGCCCCTTACTTCCAACGGTTTGCTTTTGGGCATCGCCTTGGCGACCGCGTTGACCTTGGCCGGTTGCTCTTCCACCCCGGAAGATCCAAATTCGCAAGCCGGACTGGACAAATTGTATTCAGAGGCCAAGGACGATTTGTCCGCTGGCAACTATGACCGCGCCATCAAAACCCTGGAGCGCGTCGAAGGCCGCGCCGCCGGCACGCTGCTGGCGCAACAAGCGCAGCTGGAACAAGCCTGGGCGCAATACAAGTCGGGCGAGCGTGCGCAGGCCATCACCACGCTGGATCGCTTCATCAAGCTCAACCCCTCGAGCCCCGCACTGGACTACGCGATCTACATGAAGGGTGTGGTGAACTTCAACGACGATCTGGGGCTGTTCGGCCGCGTGGCGCGCCAAGACATCACCGAGCGCGACCAGCAGGCCTCGCGCGATGCCGTGCAAGCCTTCAAGCAGCTGGTGGAGCAATTCCCTGACTCCCGTTACGCACCTGACGCGCGCCTGCGCATTGACTTCATCACCAACAGCCTGGCGGCTTACGAGGTGCATGTGGCGCGCTACTACTACCAGCGCGGCGCCTATTTGGCAGCAGTGAACCGGGCGCAAACAGCGGTGCAGGAATTTCAGTACGCGCCGGTGGTTGAGGATGCTTTGTTCATCATGGCTGAGAGCTACAACAAACTGCAGCTGCCAGCCCTGCGCGACGATGCCTTGCGGGTTTTGAAGACCAACTTCCCGAAGAGCCGGCACTTGGCCGAGAACGCCTCAGCGTCCGAAAAACGCTGGTGGAAGTTTTGGTAAATCACCCAGGCTGAAAGACCCTGGCTCGGCGGCACCGTGATCGGCACGCAGCTGACCGAGCCACTCCAGCGCCGCCTCCAGATTGGGCACAAGTGCCATGGGCGGCAAGGCCGCGCGCAGGCGCTTGCCGTAGTGCATGCCTGCCAGGCGCGGGTCGCAAACCACCAGCAAACCGCGGTCAGACTCGGTGCGTATCAAACGCCCGCCGCCCTGCTTGAGTGCGATGGCAGCCTCAGCCACAAAGTAGTCGGAAAAAGCGTTGCGCCCCTGCGCCTCCAGGCGCTGCACCCAGGCTTCAACCATGGGGTCACCCGGCGGCGGAAATGGCAGCTTGTCGATGATGACGCACTGCAAAGCATCGCCTGCGACGTCGATCCCCTCCCAAAAGCTGGCCGAACCCACCAGCACTGAATTCGGCTCTGACACAAAGCGCTGCAGCAACTGGCGCTTGGGCATGCGCCCTTGAACCAGCACCGTGAGCGTCTGGCCCATGGCCTGCAGCTTCTCCTCCAGAGCACTGCCAATATCTTGCAGGGCACGAAGGGTGGTGGTCAGCACAAAGGTGCGCCCACCCAGCTGCGCCGCGCAGCGTGCGGCCAACTCAGCCACAGCCAAGGGGTGCTCAGGCCCTCCAGGCTTGGGGCAGCCCCTGGGCACATAGAGCCGACCATGCGCGGCGTAATCAAAGGGGCTGCCGAGCTTGAGTGTGGCGGCATCTTCCAAGCCGGTCGGCTCTGTGAACCAGCGCAGTGCGTCGTCCTCACCCAAGGTGGCCGAGGTGAAGATCCAGGCCTTGCCTCCCCGTTCGCGCTGCTCATTGAGCGCTTCACGCACGTCCAGAGGCGACTCCACCAGGCGCACATGATGCGCCCCGCAATCCACCCAACGCACATGGCCGGGCTGAGTCTCAGCTGAGAACAACTGCGCCATGCCTTGCAGCTGGGTGCAGCGTTCGGTCAAGCGCGTCATGTCCGGGTGGCTTTTCTGAACCGTCTGCAAAGCGGCTTCGGCGTCTTCAAGTGCGCATTGCACGCTGGCCAGGGCGGCATGCAAATCAGGGCGCTTGCGGCATTGCTCCCAGCGCAGTTTGATCGTGATGCGCGGCGCCTCACCATCCACCACCGCCAAGCGCAGCTCGCGCGCTGCGGACTCAATGCCACCAGCCAGAGCCTGCCAATCATGCATGCCACGCGCATGGGTCAGCCCGCCGCCGATGATGTCGCGCGCCACATCAAACAGCTGCGCGCTGCCCAAGGTCTTGCCCAAAAAGGCCAGTCCCGCCTCGGTAAGCTGATGGGCCTCGTCAAAAATGGCCACATCGACGCTGGGCAGCAGCTCGGCCACACCGGTGTCGCGCAACACCAGGTCGGCGAAAAACAAGTGGTGGTTGACCACCACCACATCAGCCTCCATGGCTTCGCGCCGTGCGCGCACCACATGGCAGTCTCGGTAGCGTGGGCAGTCGTTGCCCAAGCAGTTGTCGCGCGTGGAGCTGACCAAGGGCAGCACGGGTGAGCGCTCGTCCAGCCCGTCGATTTCCGCGAAATCGCCCGTGCGCGTGCCCTGCGACCACAGCTCGATGCGCGCGAGCTGCGCCACGGCACGGCGGTCGGGCAGCGCTTCACTGTGCCGGGCTTGCTCAAGGCGGTACCAGCACAGGTAGCTGGACCGCCCTTTGAGCAGCGCAGTGCGCAGGGGCAGGCTCAGGGCTTGAATCAGGCGCGGGAGGTCCCGCATGTAGAGCTGATCTTGCAGGCTCTTTGTGGCCGTGCTGACCAGCACCCGGCACCCCGACAGCAGCGCAGGCACCAAGTAGGCAAAGGTTTTCCCCACGCCCGTGCCAGCCTCCACCACCAGCGGCTGTCGTTCGGCAATGGCGCGCGCCACGGCACGCGCCATTTGCAATTGGGCTTGGCGCGGCAAGTAACGATTGGCGCCCGCCTCCAAGGGACCACCTGGCTCAAATGCAGCACGCACCCAGGCGTCCAGCTCTGCAGCGGTAGGCTGTGCTGGTGCTTGAGGAACGTCTGTGGTGGTTTGTGAAGGGCTAGGGCTTGGCGTCGAAGTCGTCATGCGCGCCTATGGTGGTCTGGGGCATAGGAAACACAAAACTGCCCGTACTCATGCGTGGGGTTTCCCAAACGCCCACGAGCTCATGCGCGAAAACCGCGCATTTCTGCCCAAGCTGTAGGGGACACGGGATTATAGTTTTGGCATGACTCCTCCCCCATCGGGCTTTCGCATCAGCGGTGCTACCGGCATTCATCGTGGTGACCGGCCCTATCAGCAAGATCAAGTTCTGCTGATCAAGCATCGGCACGTTCCCAGCTGCGTTCTGGGCGTTGTTGCCGACGGTATGGGAGGCAAGAGTGGCGGACGCAAAGCAGCCGACCAAGTCCTGCTCACGGCACAGCAGTTGTTTGAGAGTTTCGCGCCTGCTATCGAGGATCCTGCGCAGCTGCTGCTACAGGTGATCTCGGAGTCGCATCTGATGATTCGCCTCACCGCCATCTCCACTGAAGAGGAGCCTCACAGCACGGTGGCAGCCTTCTTGATGCACGGACGACGCTGTGATTGGATCCACAGCGGGGATTCGCGCATCTATCACTTTCGCGGTGAGAAGCTGCTACAGCGCACCTCGGACCAAAGCTATGTGCAGCGCCTCATCGACATGGGGCAACTCACCGAGGCGGAAGCCCACACCCACCCTCAATCGAACTTGCTCACGGGCTGCTTGGGTACTGCGTCAGAACCCAAGCCCGTGCAGACGCGCATTGACGATTTGACATTGGGCGACTGCGTCATGGCCTGCTCAGACGGCCTGTGGCACTACTTCACCGAGACCGAGTTGAGCGGCGTGCTGCACAGCCTGGAGCCGCGCGAAGCGGCTGAGTTCCTCATCAGCAAAGCCCGACTCCGCGCCCGGGGCAGCGGCGACAACCTCTCGCTGGTCGTCATCAAGCTCGACGCGCTGGTCTGAAGCACCGCCGCGGCGCAGCCCTCAAGTCAGCGAGGTGTCGACCTCGCGCCGCTCCAGGTCCAGATACTCCTTGGACTGCATCTCGCGCAGCCGCGACACCGTGCGCGGGAACTCGTGCGCAAGCGGCCCTTCGGTGTAGAGCTGCTCGGGCGCCACTTCGGCCGAGATGATGAGCTTCACACGGCGGTCGTAAAGCACATCGACCAGCCAGGTGAAGCGCCTTGCTTCGCTGGCCAGGCGCAGCGGCATCTCGGGCACGTCGGACAGGATCAGCGTGTGAAAACGCGAAGCCAACTCGAGATAGTCGTTTTGCGAGCGCGGCCCGCCGCACAGGGTCTGGAAGTCAAACCACACCACACCACCGGCGCGCCTGCGCGCCTGCAGCACGCGATGCTCGATGTGGAGCTGCGTGTCTTCATCCTTGGTTTCGGCCAGGCTGTCAAAGGCCTGCGTCAGCGCGGCTTGGGCCTGCGCATCCAGCGGCATGTGGTAGAGCTCCACCTGCTCCAGAGAACGGCGGCGGTAGTCCGTGCCGTTGTCGACGTTGATGACCTCCAACTGCGCCTTGAGCAAGGCAATGGCGGGCAGGATGCGGTCGCGGTGCAAGCCGTTGGGGTAGAGCTCGTCGGGGTGGAAATTGGAGGTGGTGACGATGGAGACGCGGTTCTTGAACAGCGAGTCCAGAAGGCGGTGAAGAATCATGGCGTCGGTCACGTCCGCCACATGGAATTCGTCGAAGCAAATCAGCCGGAAACGCTTGGCAATGCGTCGCCCCAGCTCTTCGAGTGGGTCGGCAATGCCCTTGAGGTCTTGCAGCTCGCGGTGCACCTCGCGCATGAACTCGTGAAAGTGCAGCCGGGTCTTGCGCTTCAGGGGCACGGCCTGGAAAAAGCAGTCCATCAAAAAGCTCTTACCGCGCCCCACCCCGCCGTACATGTACACGCCGCGGGGAATAGGCGGGCGCACCAGGAGTTTGGCCACAGCGTTGCTGCGCCGCGATTTGTAGGCCACCCACTCGTCTTGGCAGCGCTGCAGCGCCGTGATGGCGCGCAGCTGTGCTGGGTCGGGCTGGTAGCCGCGCTCGGCCAGGGATTGGTCGTAAAGCTCTTGAACAGTCGTCATGGCAAAACCCGGGGTACTCAGGCAAAAGGGCGGCCCGTGGCCGCCCTTTTGTCACGTTGCTAGACCTGCAGTTGCGGTCAGAAGTTCAGCGTGCGCTTGTCCACGGCCAGGGCCGCTTCCTTGGTCGCTTCGCTCAGGCTCGGGTGCGCGTGGCAGATGCGGGCAATGTCCTCGGCGCTGGCCTTGAACTCCATGGCCATCACCGCCTCAGCAATCAACTCTGAGGCCATGGGGCCGATGATGTGCACGCCCAGCACTTCGTCAGTCTGGGCGTGGGCCAACATTTTCACGAAGCCCGTGGTGTCGCCCAGCGCACGTGCGCGGCCATTGGCCAGGAAGGGGAATTGACCGGCCTTGTAGGGCACGCCTTCGGCCTTGAGCTGCTGCTCAGTCTTGCCCACCCAGGCGATTTCGGGGCTGGTGTAGATGACCCAAGGAATGGTGGCGAAGTTGACATGCCCGTGCTGGCCCGCAATGCGCTCAGCCACGGCCACGCCTTCTTCTTCGGCCTTGTGTGCCAGCATGGGGCCACGCACCACATCACCCACCGCCCAGACGCCGGGCAGATTGGTCTTGCACTCGTCGTCCACCACGATGGCGCCGCGCTCGTCGAGCTTCAAGCCCACGGCTTCGGGGTTGAGGCCAATGGTGTTGGGCACACGGCCGATCGACACGATGAGCTTGTCCACCACCAGAGTCTGCTCAGCGCCCTTGGCATCAGCGTAGGCGATGGTGACGCTGTCTTTGCCCTTGGTCACGGACGCAATCTTCACGCCGAGCTGGATGTCCAGGCCCTGCTTCTTGAAGACCTTGGCCGCTTCCTTGGCCACGGACTCATCGGCCGCGGCCAGGAAGGCCGGCATGGCTTCGAGGATGGTGACTTCCGCACCCAGGCGGCGCCACACCGAACCCATTTCCAGGCCGATCACGCCCGAGCCAATCACGCCCAGCGTTTTGGGCGTGGCGCCAATGCGCAGCGCGCCGTCGTTGGAGAGGATCAGCTCTTCATCGAATTCAGCGCCGGGCAGCTGGCGGGCGTTGGAGCCCGTGGCGATGACGACGTGTTTGGCCGTCACCGTCTCTTCACCGGCCTTGAGTTCGTAGACGCCGTCTTTGGCGCCCACGAAAGAACCACGGCCGTGGAAGAAGCTGACCTTGTTCTTCTTGAACAGGTACAAGATGCCGTCGTTGTTTTGCTTCACGACGGTGGCCTTGCGGCCAATCATCTTGGCCACGTCGATCTGGACGTTGTCAGCCGTGATGCCGTGCTCGGCGAAGTGCTTGTTGGCGTGCTCGAAATGCTCGGACGACTGCAACAGGGCCTTGGAGGGGATGCAACCGACGTTGGTGCAAGTGCCACCGGGCGCGGGGCCGCCCTTGTCGTTCTTCCACTCATCGATACAGGCCGTGTTGAAGCCCAGCTGGGCCGCACGGATGGCGGCGATATAGCCGCCAGGGCCGCCGCCGATCACGACGACGTCAAAGTTTTTGGTACTCATGGTGTCAATCCTGGATTCGTTGCAGGGGCCGCTTAGATATCAAACAGCAGGCGTGCAGGATCTTCCAGGGCTTCCTTCATGGCCACCAAGCCCAGCACGGCTTCGCGGCCGTCGATGATGCGGTGGTCATAGGACATGGCCAGGTAGTTGATGGGGCGCACCACCACTTGACCGTTCTCGACCACGGCACGGTCCTTGGTGGCGTGAACGCCCAGGATGGCCGATTGCGGCGGGTTGATGATGGGGGTCGACAGCATGGAGCCGAAGGTGCCGCCGTTGGAGATGGAGAAGGTGCCGCCGGTCAGCTCGTCGATGGAGAGCTTGCCTTCCTTGGCCTTGGCGCCGAATTCGGCAATCTTCTTCTCGATGTCGGCAAAGCTGAGCTGGTCGGCGTTGCGGATGATGGGCACCACCAGACCACGGGGCGAACCCACGGCGATACCGATGTCGAAGAAGCCGTGGTAGACGATGTCGTTGCCGTCAACCGAGGCGTTGAGCACAGGGTACTTCTTGAGGGCGTGCACAGCCGCCTTCACGAAGAAGGACATGAAGCCCAGCTTCACGCCGTGTTCCTTCTCGAACTTCTCCTGGAACTTCTTGCGCATCTCCATCACGGGCGCCATGTTCACCTCGTTGAAGGTGGTCAGGATGGCGTTGGTGGATTGCGACTGCACCAGGCGCTCGGCCACGCGAGCACGCAGACGTGTCATGGGCACGCGCTGCTCGGGGCGGTCACCCAGGTTCTGCGCCACAGGGGCGGCCACGGCCGGCAGGGGCTTGGCCACAGCAGCAGGCACGGGCACGGCCACAGGGGCAGCTGCGGGCTTGGCCGAGGCGCCTTGGGCGTCGGCCTTGGTCACGCGACCGTCTTTGCCGGTGCCGGCCACATCGGTGGCTTGCAGACCCTTCTCGGCCAGGATCTTGGCGGCGGCGGGCATGGCCACATCACCCTTGTTGGCGGCAGCAGCCGGAGCGGCAGCCACGGCAGGGGCGGCTGCAGGTGCAGCGGCGGCCACAGCACCAGCCTTGCCTTCGGTGTCGATGCGGGCAATGACTTCCTCGCTCACGACGGAAGCACCGCCGTCCTTGAGCGTCTCGGCCAGCACGCCAGCGCTGGGCGCGGGCACTTCGAGTACGACCTTGTCGGTCTCGATTTCAATCAGGATTTCGTCCACAGCCACGGCTTCACCGGGCTTCTTCTTCCAGTTCAGCAGCGTGCCTTCGGCAACGGATTCGGAGAGTTGGGGGACTTTGACTTCAACGATAGCCATGATGTGTGTTCTTTCGGTGTGAGTTCAAACCGGACGCTGGCACCGGGGGCGACCGCAGCACGGCTGGCTGCGGTCGGCGGCACGGCGGTGCACGCACGTCCTCGTCTGCTTACTTGGTCAGCACAAAACCTTTGAGCTTGGCGAAGGCCTGCTCCAGCAGCGCTTTTTGCTGCTCTTGGTGCAGGTGGGCATAGCCCACGGCCGGAGATGCCGACGCGGGACGGCCGGCATAACCCAGCTTCTGCCCTGCGGACATGTTCTCGTGGATGTAGTGCTGCACAAAGAACCAAGCACCTTGGTTTTGCGGCTCGTCCTGGCACCACACGATTTCCGTGGCGTTGGGGTACTTCTTGAGCTCAGCGGCGAAAGCCTTGTGCGGGAAGGGGTAGAGCTGCTCGACGCGCACGATGGCCACGTCGTGGGCCTTGCTCTCTTCGCGCTTGCGCAGCAGGTCGTAGACCACCTTGCCCGAGCACACCACCACGCGCTTGACCTTGTCGGCCTGCACCTGAGCGTCTGCCTCACCGATGACGGTTTGGAAGTTGCCCTTGGTGAACTCAGACAGCGGCGAGGTTGCGTCCTTGGCACGCAGCAGACTCTTGGGCGTCATGATGACCAAGGGCTTGCGGAACATGCGCAGCATCTGGCGACGCAACACGTGGAAGATCTGCGACGCCGTGGTGGGCTGCACGATCTGCATGTTGTTGTCCGCGGCCAGCTGCATGAAGCGTTCCAGGCGAGCCGAGCTGTGCTCAGGGCCTTGGCCTTCGTAGCCGTGCGGCAGCATCATGGTCAGGCCATTGGCGCGGCCCCACTTCACTTCGCCGGAGGCGATGAACTGGTCGATCACGACCTGAGCACCGTTGACGAAGTCGCCGAACTGGGCTTCCCAGATGGTCAGGGTGTTGGGCTCTGCGGCTGCATAGCCGTACTCGAAACCCAGCACCGCCTCTTCGGACAGGATGGAGTCGATGACGGTGAACGGCGCCTGGTTTTCCGCCACGTTTTGCAGCGGGATGTAGGTGCCTTCGTCCCAGGTGGTGCGGTTCTGGTCGTGAATGACGGCGTGACGGTGTGTGAAGGTGCCACGGCCGCAGTCTTCGCCCGAGAGGCGCACAGCGTAGCCCGAAGCCACCAGCGAGGCGAAGGCCATGTGCTCGCCCATGCCCCAGTCCACATTGATCTCGCCTCGGCCCATGGTGGCACGGTCGTTGAGCAGCTTTTGCACCAGGTTGTGGGCCGCGAAGTCCTGCGGCAGCGTGGTGATGCGCTCAGCCAGGCGCTTCCACTCGCCCAGGGGCACAGCGGTGTCGCAGGCGTCCGTCCACTTTTTGCCCAGGAAGGGCGACCAGTCGGTGGAGTACTTGCTCTTGTAGTTGGTCAGCACCGGGTCAACGGTGTGGCGACCTTCGTCCATGGCGGCGCGGTAGGCCTTGACCATGCTGTCGGGCTCGTCGGCGGCCAGGGTTTGCTGGGCCACCAGCTTGTCGCCGTAGACCTTGCGCGTGCCGGGGTGAGCCGCGATTTTTTTGTACATCAGCGGCTGCGTCAGCGCTGGGGTGTCTTGCTCGTTGTGACCCAGCTTGCGGAAGCAGATGATGTCGATCACCACGTCCTTCTTGAAGGCCGTGCGGTAGTCCATGGCCAGCTGAGTGGCCCAGACCACGGCTTCGGGATCGTCGCCGTTGACGTGCAGCACCGGCGCTTCAATCATCTTCACCACGTCCGAGCAGTAGTGCGTGGAGCGCAGGTCCCGCGGATCGCTGGTGGTGAAACCGATCTGGTTGTTGATGACGATGTGCACGGTACCGCCGGTGCGGTAGCCGCGCGTTTGCGCCATGCACAGGGTTTCCTGCACCACGCCCTGGCCGCCAAAGGCCGCGTCGCCGTGCACCAGCACGGGCAGCACTTGAGCGCCTTCTTTGTCACCACGGCGGTCTTGACGCGCGCGCACGCTGCCTTCCACCACGGGGTTGACGATTTCCAGGTGCGAGGGGTTGAAGGCCAGGCTCAGGTGGACGGGGCCGCCAGGGGTGGTCACGTCGCTGGAGAAACCTTGGTGGTACTTCACATCACCTGCAGGCAGGTCTTCGGAAGCCTTGTGCTCGAACTCAGCGAACAGGTCCTTGGGCATCTTGCCCAGGGTGTTGACCAGCACGTTCAGGCGGCCGCGGTGGGCCATGCCGATGACGATTTCTTGCACGCCGTTGGCGCCAGCACGCTGGATGACTTCATCCATGGCCGCGATAAAGCTCTCGCCACCTTCCAGCGAGAAGCGCTTTTGGCCCACGTACTTGGTGTGCAGGTAGCGCTCCAGGCCCTCAGCGGCGGTGAGACGGTCCAGGATGCGGCGCTTTTCCTGCGCCGTGAAGCTGGGCTTGCCGCGCTGCTTTTCCAGGCGTTCTTGCCACCAGCGCTTTTCGGCCGGATCGGAGCCGTGCATGAACTCAGCGCCGATGGAGGAGCAATACGTTTCACGCAGCGCCTGCAGAATCTGGCGCAGCGTCATGGTCTCGCCGCCAAAGTAGGAGTTGGCGGCCGAGAAGGTGATGTCCATGTCGGACTCGGACAGGTCGTAGAACGCCGGATCGAGTTCGGGAATCTTGGGGCGCTCACCGCGCTTGAGGGGATCGAGTTCCGCCCAACGGTTGCCCAGCGTGCGGTAGGCCGCAATCAGGCTTTGCACGTGGACTTGCTTGCGGGCCACGGCCAGATCGGCGCTGGAGGCTTTGTTGCCCAGGGCGTTGGCCTTGGCGCGCTGCGCGAAGGATTCAATCACTGGCGCGTGGGCCACGTCGCGCGCGTCCGAGCCATCGGTGGCTGGCACATGCTGAAGGGCATCGAAGTAGGCGCGCCAGTTGTCGGGTACCGAGCCTGGGTTGTCGAGGTAGGCTTCGTACATTTCCTCGACGTAAGGGGCATTGCCCCCGAACAGGTACGAGTTCGACCTGTATTGCTGCATCATTTCGCTCACCTATTGCCCCGGTACCCAGGGCTGTTGGCTGGTTGGAAAACCTTCCGCGACACGGCTTGACCGGTTGGCGGATTGCGACCCGCCTTTTCGCTGCTGCCAAAAAAGGGGACGGGAAGGACCTGGACAATCACAAGTGGCGGACTGTAGCACCGATGCCTGCTCGCACCAACCCGCCAGCCCCCCGCTTCAACCCACCAAAACCTGGGTTTTGTTCAAGGATTTCCTGCTTTAGGCCGGTCTATTTGGCGCTAAGCGCCGTCAGGGTGCGCGCTACAGTGCCAGCCCATGCGCCCACCAGCCCGGATCGTCCACATCCACAGCGAAGCTCCGCCCAAGCCACCCGCCGGGGCCGCTTGCAATGGCTGCGGCCTTTGCTGTTTGTCAGAACCCTGCCCCTTGGGCGGGCTGGCCAGTCGCCGCTGGCACGGGCCCTGCACAGCACTGCGCTGGAGCGAGCCCGAGCGGCTTTACCGCTGCGGCATGCTCAGCCAGCCTTGGCAGGCCCTGGGCTGGCCTGCGCACTGGCCCATGCCTGAGTTTTTGAACCAAGTCCTGGTCGCCGTGGCAAGGCGTTGGATTGCCGCGGGCATAGGTTGCGACGCAGACTTACAGAGCGAACAGGCTACGGACAAGTCATAGGCATGGACCGCGCAGCAGGTGGCTAGCATGCAGACTCCCAAGACCAAGAGGAGTTTTTGCATGCCCCCCTCACGCAAGTTTCACGCTCTGCTGTTGAGCTTGAGCCTCATCGCAGCCGCCGCCAGTACGCATGCAACGTCGCTGCGCTGGGCCGCACAGAACGACATCCTGACGCTAGACCCGCATTCTCAAAACCACAACGCCACCAACGCCATCTCCCAGCACGCCTACGAGGGGCTGACGCGCTACAACAAGTCCTACCAAGTCGAGCCCGCGCTGGCCACGAAGTGGACTTACATCAGCCCCACCCAGGTGCGCTTTGAGCTGCGCAAGGGCGTGAAATTCCACGACGGCTCGCCCTTCACCGCCGACGATGTGGTGTTCTCCTTTGGTCGCATCAAGCAGCCCAACGGCACCATGCACCCCTTTGTGGCGGGCATCACCGAGGTCAAGAAAGTCGACAGCCACACGGTGGACTTTCTGCTGGCAGCACCCAACCCCATCCTGCTGCGCGTCATCGTGGACTTCCGCATGATGAGCAAAACCTGGGCTGAGAAAAACAAGGCGTTGAACCTGCCCGACGTCAAAGCCAAAGAAGAAACCGTGGCCACGCGCAGCGCCAATGGCACGGGGCCCTACCGCATCACCGGCTGGCAGCCTGACCAGCGCGTCACCATGGTGAAAAACAAGGACTGGTGGGACGCCAAAAACGCCAGCAATGTGGACGAACTGATTTACACCCCGATCAAGTCAGACCCCACCCGCGTGGCGGCGCTGCTGTCGGGCGACATTGACCTGCTGACCGACATCCCGACGCAGGACGTGGCGCGGCTCAAGTCTGACCCCAAGCTGCAGGTGGTCGAAGGCAACGAGATTCGCACCATCTTCATCGGCATGGACCAGGGCAGCGATCAGCTCAAGAACTCCAGCGTGCAGGGCAAAAACCCCTTCAAGGACAAGCGCGTGCGCGAAGCCTTGTCGCTGGCCATTGATCGCGAGGCCATCCGTCGTGCCACCATGCGTGGCCTGTCCATGCCCGCGGGCATCATGGTGGCGCCGGGGGTGAACGGAAACAGCCCGGACATCGACATCCCCACCAAGGCCGACCCTGAGCGCGCCAAGAAGCTGCTGGCCGAAGCCGGCTACCCCAGCGGCTTTGAAGTGCCTTTCAACTGCCCGAACAACCGCTACGTCAACGACGAAGAAATTTGCCTGGCAGTGACCTCGATGTGGAGCAAGGTGGGCATCAAAGCCAAGCTGCAGGCCGAGCAGTTCTCGATCTACAGCCCCAAGCTTCAGGCCTTTGAATACCAGCTCTTCTTGTACGGCTGGGGCGTGCCCACCTACGACGCGCTCTACACGCTTCAGGCCTTGGCTCGCACCCGCAGCGGCGGCGCCGACGGCAGCGGCAACTACTTCCGCATCAGCGACGCCAAGCTGGACAAGATCATCGACTCAGCCAAGGTGGAGGGCGATGTCGCCAAGCGCAACGCACTGCTGCGCGAGGGCCTGAGCCATGTGCGGGATGAGGTGCTGTTCGTCCCCATTCACCACCAGGTCCGCCCCTGGGTGATGAAGAAGAACGTGCAAACCCCGCACCGCTCAGACGACCGCCCCGAAGGGCGCTTCACCAGCGTTCAATAAGGCGAGGCCAGTGCCAGGCGCTGCCGAGCCGCCTGGTACTGGCTGAGCAGCTGGCTCACCAACTCGGCCGTGGGCTGCACACGCGTGATGCTGCCTATGCCCTGCCCGCAACCCCAGATGTCTTTCCAGGCCTTGGCCGCCGCAGCGCTGCCAAAGTTCATTTGGCTGGGGTCGCTCTGCGGCAGTTGGTCGGGGTCCATTCCTGCATTCACGATGGAGCCACGCAGGTAGTTGCCATGCACGCCCGTGAAGAGGTTGGTGTAGACGATGTCGTCGCTGTCGCTGTCCACCACCATCTGTTTGTAGGCCTGCGCCGCGCGGGCCTCTTCGGTGGCGATAAAGGCCGAGCCGATATAGGCCAAATCCGCCCCCATGGCCTGCGCTGCCAAAATGGCATCGCCACTGGCAATCGCGCCGGAGAGCGCCAGCGGGCCTTGGAACCACTGGCGGATTTCCTGAATCAGCGCAAACGGGCTTTTCACGCCCGCATGCCCACCGGCCCCAGCCGCCACGGCGATCAGCCCATCAGCGCCCTTCTCTACGGCCTTGTGCGCAAAGCGGTTGTTGATCACGTCGTGCAGCACCAAGCCGCCCCAGCTGTGCACGGCTTGGTTCACGTCCTCGCGCGCACCCAGCGAGGTGATGACCAGCGGCACCTTGAAGCGCGCGCACACGGCCATGTCCTGCTCCAACCGATCGTTGCTCTTGTGCACGATCTGGTTGATGGCAAAAGGCGCTGCGGGTCGATCGGGGTGAGCGCGGTCGTGCGCGGCCAAGCTCTCAGTGATCTCCGCCAGCCAGTCCTCCAGCTGCGAAGCCGGCCTGGCGTTGAGCGCAGGCATGGAGCCCACGATGCCCGCTTTGCACTGCGCCACCACCAGCTGCGGTGTGCTGATGATGAACATGGGGGCCGCAACGACCGGCAGCTGCAGGCGTTTGAACAAAGCAGGAAGGGCCATGGTGATGACTCCGTGAGTGGTCAGAATTGGTCCAGGGCCAAAGCCATCAGGCTGTCGCCGCCCTGCACGGCGCTGTCGCGCTGCACCAGTGCTCGCGGCAGGATGTGCTCGGCATAGAAGTGCGCTGTGGCAATCTTGGCTTGCAAAAAGGCTGTGTCCGCCGTGGGGTCGGCTTGCAGCATGTCGTGCGCCGCCAGCAGCGAGCGCGCCAATTGCCACCCCGCCATGAGATTGCCAGCCAGCAGCAGATAGGGCACGGAAGCCCCGTAGGCGGCATTGGGGTTTTGACGCCCGTTCTCCACCAAGAAGGCGACCACATCCAGGAAGGCCTGACGCGCGTGCGCCAGCGCTTGCGCAATGGATTGAGCCGCAGCGCTGGGGTGCGCGCGCAGCGCGGCTTCGGTTTCTTCAATCTGCACGGCAATGCCACGCGCCACGGCGCCGCCATCGCGCAGGGTTTTGCGCCCCACCAAATCGTTGGCCTGGATGGCCGTCGTGCCCTCGTAAATGGGCAAGATGCGCGCGTCGCGGTAGTACTGGGCCGCCCCGGTTTCCTCGACAAAGCCCACGCCACCGTGCACCTGCACGCCCAGCGAGGTCACTTCCAAACTCATCTCGGTGCTGTAGCCCTTGACCAGCGGCACCATGAATTCGTAGAAGGCCTGTGCCTGGCGACGGGTGTCAGCGTCTTCATGGTGCTTGGCCATGTCGTAGGCCGCAGCGGCGTCGATGGCCATGGCACGGCAGCCCTCGACCAGCGCGCGCTGCACCATCAACATGCGCCGCACATCGGGGTGGTGAATGATGGGAGCCGCAGCCGGCAAAGAGCCATCAACGGGCCGCGACTGTACACGCTCACGCGCAAAGTTCACTGCCTTTTGATAGGCGCGATCAGCCACCGCAATACCTTGAATGCCCACGGCAAAGCGCGCGGCGTTCATCATGATGAACATGTACTCCAGGCCGCGGTTTTCCTCGCCGATGAGCGTACCGATAGCGCCGCCCTTGTCACCGAACTGCAGCACGGCCGTGGGGCTGGCCTTGATGCCCAGCTTGTGCTCGATGGAGATGCAATGCACATCGTTGCGCTCGCCCAGGCTGCCGTCGTCATTCACCAGGAATTTGGGCACCAAGAACAGGCTGATGCCTTTCACCCCTTCGGGCGCACCCGGCACGCGGGCCAGCACGAGGTGAGCGATATTGCTCGCCATATCGTGCTCGCCGTAGGTGATGAAGATTTTGGTGCCAAAGACTTTGTAGCGCCCATCGCCCAAGGGTTCGGCGCGCGTGCGCACCTGCGCCAAGTCCGAGCCGGCTTGTGGCTCGGTGAGGTTCATGGTGCCCGTCCACTCACCGCTGATGAGCTTGGGCAGGAAGCGTGCCTTTTGCGCATCGCTGCCAGCCACCAGCAGCGCCTCGATAGCGCCATCCGTCAGCAAAGGGCACAGAGCAAAACTGAGGTTGGCTGCGTTGACCATCTCTGCACAAGCCGTGCCAATGGTTTTTGGCAAGCCCTGCCCCCCAAATTCCACCGGATGCTGCAGACCTTGCCAGCCGCCTTGTGAGAACTGAGCAAACGCCTCCTTGAAGCCTGGCGTGGTCTTCACCTGACCCGGCTGCACCATGCTGGATGGCTGCTGATCGCCCGTCCAGTTCAGCGGGGCAATCACGTCTTCGTTCAGGCGCGCGGCTTCTTCCAGCACGGCCTGCGCGGTGTCCAAGCCATGGTCAGCAAAGTCCGGGATTTGCTCGGACAACATTTGCAAACCTGCCAAGGCTCGCATGTTGAAGAGCATGTCTTTGACGGGGGCGCGATAGCTCATTCTTTGACTCCCTCAGATGGAAAAAAGGCGCCGACTCAAGCAGCGGCGCCTTTGGGTGTTACCGATTCACTGCGGTGTGCTCGGCGGTGGGCCCGCTCATGCGGGCATGGCACTCAAAGGCTGTTCACCAGCTCCGGAACAGCGGCGAACAGGTCCGCCTCAAGGCCATAGTCGGCCACAGAGAAGATGGGGGCTTCGGGGTCTTTGTTGATGGCCACGATGACCTTGGAGTCCTTCATGCCCGCCAAGTGCTGAATGGCACCGCTGATGCCGCACGCCACGTAGAGCTGCGGCGCCACGATCTTGCCGGTTTGACCCACCTGCCAGTCGTTGGGCGCGTAGCCCGCGTCCACAGCCGCGCGGGATGCACCCAGCGCCGCACCGAGCTTGTCGGCCAGCGGTGTGAGCACGGCGTCGAACTGCTCCGAAGAACCCAGGGCGCGCCCACCCGAGACGATGATCTTGGCCGAGGTCAGCTCAGGCCGGTCGCTCTTGGTGACTTCGCGGCCCACAAACTGGCTCTTGCCACTGTCAGCCACGGCGGCAACGCTCTCCACTGGGGCGCTGCCGCCGGCAGCTGGTGCCGCATCAAAACCCGTGGTGCGCACGGTGATGACCTTCACCGCATCGCCCGACTGCACGGTAGCAATGGCGTTGCCCGCGTAGATGGGGCGCTCAAAGGTGTCAGCCGAGAGCACCTTGGTGACATCGCTGAGCTGCGCCACATCCAGCAAGGCCGCGACGCGAGGCGCCACGTTTTTGCCCGAAGCCGTTGCCGGAAAGAGGATGTGGGTGTGGCCAGCGGCCAGGGCCACCACCTGGGCGGCGAGGTTCTCGGCCAAGCCGTCAGACAGATGGGCTGCATCAGCGTGCAGCACCTTGGCCACACCAGCAATTTGGGCCGCCGCGGCCGCAGCAGCCGCTGCGTTATGGCCAGCCACCAGCACGTGGACAGGCGCACCACAGGCCGCAGCAGCCGTGATGGTGTTCAAGGTGGAGGCTTTGATCGACTGGTTGTCGTGTTCCGCAATAACAAGTGCGCTCATGAAACGATCTCCGAATACTGAATGGACGAAACAAGGGCCTCAGATGACCTTGGCTTCTGTCTTGAGCTTGTTCACCAGGGTGGCCACATCCGGCACCTTCACACCCGCACCGCGCTTGGCGGGCTCTTCCACCTTCAGCGTTTTGATGCGCGGCGCCACGTCCACACCCAGGTCAGCGGGCGTCACGGTGTCGAGCTGCTTTTTCTTGGCCTTCATGATGTTGGGCAGCGTCACGTAACGCGGCTCGTTCAGGCGCAAGTCGGTCGTCACCACCGCGGGCAAGCTCAGCGACACGGTCTCCAAGCCGCCGTCGACTTCGCGTGTCACGGCCACCTTGCCGTCGGCCACTTCGACCTTGGAGGCAAAAGTACCCTGGGGCAGGCCAGTCAGCGCCGCCAGCATTTGGCCGGTCTGGTTGCAGTCGTCGTCAATCGCCTGCTTGCCCAAAACCACCAGCTGCGGTTGCTCTTTGTCCACCAGGGCCTTGAGGATCTTGGCCACAGCCAGGGGCTGCAGCTCCACATCGGTCAGCACATGGATGGCGCGGTCTGCACCGATGGCCATGGCCGTGCGCAGGGTTTCCTGGCACTGCGTCACGCCGCAGGAAACAGCCACGACTTCGGTGACGACGCCCTTTTCCTTGAGACGAACAGCCTCTTCCACGGCGATTTCGTCAAACGGATTCATCGACATCTTGACGTTGGCGACATCCACGCCAGTACCGTCACTCTTGACGCGAACCTTGACGTTGTAGTCGACAACACGTTTGACAGGAACCAATACCTTCATCGAAGCACTCCAAAGCGGATTGACGTAAACGTTAATCGGATTCTACGGGCCTGCATTCGCGTCCCCGCCCGGTGCATCTCGGGATTGCGCCGGAAATTCCCGAAACAAAAACGAACGATCGTTCTATTTATAGAGTGCCACGAAGCGATGCCAGCGTCTAGACTGCCGCCCCATGACGTGGCAACAAACTTCACCAAACCCCGTGCTTGAGGGGGGGATTGAGCGCCCCGCGGCCAGCATTGGTGTCTTCGATTCGGGCTTGGGTGGACTATCCGTGCTGCGCGCCCTGCGCCTGCAACTGCCCAGTGTGGGCGTGCACTACATCGCCGATAGCGCCCACGCGCCCTATGGCGACAAGCCTGCTGACCAAATCCTCGCGCGCAGCATGCTTCTGTGTGAAACGCTGTTGGAGCAGGGAGCTCAACTCATCGTGGTGGCCTGCAACACCGCCACGGTTCATGCCATTGAAGGGCTTCGCCAGCGCTGGCCGGCAGTGCCCTTTGTCGGTACGGAGCCCGGGATCAAACCCGCGGTGCAGGCCAGTAAAAATGGACGCATCGGCGTACTGGCAACTGCCGCCACGCTGGCCAGCCCAAGGTACCTGGCTTTGCGAAAGACGCACGGCGCGCAGACGCAAATCGTCGAGCAGGCCTGCGTGGGACTGGCGGATCTCATCGAAGCCAAGGGCGTCGACAGTCCCGAACTGGACGCGCTGATTCAGCGCTACTGCCAGCCCCTCGCCCAAGCCCAAGTGGACACCGTGCTGCTAGGCTGCACCCATTACCCGCTCGTGCAGACGCTGATCCAGGCGCAACTGGGGCCTCACGTGCAGCTTCTGAACGTTGAAGACGCCGTCGCTCGGCAAGCCCACAAGCTCTGGCTTCAATGGCAGACCCAACATCCCGATTGGCCAGTGAATAGCCGCATCCAACTCTGGAGCACCGGCAACACCGCTGTGCTGGACACCATGGCTCACCGCGTGCTGCCACATCTGGCAGGAGGAGCTACCCCCATCAAAACACAGGCTTTGGACGGTGGCGGCTCGCTCTATGCCCGATAACACCTGACTAGACACGAACGCTTTGCGACATGACACAGCCAGAACACTTCTGGAGATTCAGTTTTGGTGCCTGGAACGGGACTCGAACCCGTACACCCTTTTACGGGCGGCGGATTTTAAGTCCGCTGTGTCTACCGATTTCACCACCCAGGCGTCGCATTGAGATGGCCTTGCGCCAAATGTCGGCCGCATTATTGCGCAACCTGCGATCAGCGCAGGACCACTGCGCCTGAGACCGCAATACCAACCAGAAAAGAAAAAAGGAAGCTAGCAGCTTCCTTTTTGAATTTGGAGCGGGAAACGAGGCTCGAACTCGCGACCTCAACCTTGGCAAGGTTGCGCTCTACCAACTGAGCTATTCCCGCGTCGCCGGTACAGATCACCGCTGAGTATTCAGCAGAGAGCCATACCTGATGGTATGAATTTGGAGCGGGAAACGAGGCTCGAACTCGCGACCTCAACCTTGGCAAGGTTGCGCTCTACCAACTGAGCTATTCCCGCATTGTCCGTATTTTTGGAGGCGCGATCCGGAGTCGAACCGGACTAACCGGATTTGCAATCCGGGGCATAACCGCTTTGCTATCGCGCCCCAGAATCCTGGACGGGATTCTGTACGAAACAGAAAATCAAATTTTCCGCTTCGATAAAAAAGGGAAGCCGGGGCCTCCCTTTCAAGAACCTGGAGCGGGAAACGAGGCTCGAACTCGCGACCTCAACCTTGGCAAGGTTGCGCTCTACCAACTGAGCTATTCCCGCATACATTCTCTCGAACGTCAGCACAATCTAGCAGCATATTGCGTTTCCGCTTTCTGCAGCTCGTCTGCGCTGAAGCCGAGAGTATAGAACGTTTTTTGGCGTCCGCGCAAGAGTTTTTGGCTCAATGCTTCAAAGAATCTGCCTTGTCCGTGGAGACAGGCTCAGCCGCGACCTTCTCAGCGGTCGCAACCACGGCCACTTCCTCATCAGGCAGGGGCTGAGGTGCGGACTCCAGCGCCACTTCCAGAACGCGATCGATCCAGCGCACCGGCACGATCTCCATCTGGTTTTTGACGTTCTCTGGAATGTCCTGCAGGTCCTTGACGTTTTCTTCAGGGATCAGCACGGTTTTGACACCCCCACGATGGGCTGCCAGCAGCTTTTCCTTGAGGCCGCCAATGGCGGTGACCTCGCCTCGCAGCGTGATCTCCCCCGTCATGGCCACATCGGCGCGCACCGGAATGCCCGTCAACGCCGAGACAAAAGCCGTGGTCATGGCAATGCCTGCGCTAGGGCCATCTTTGGGCGTAGCACCATCGGGCACGTGAACGTGCACGTCACGCTTTTCAAAGAGCTCGTCTTTGATGCCCAGGCGCCGTGCGCGCGAGCGCACCACGGTGCGTGCAGCCTCGACCGACTCCTTCATGACGTCGCCCAAGGAGCCGGTGCGGATGATGTTGCCCTTGCCGGTCAAAGCCGTGGCCTCGATGGTGAGCAAGTCGCCACCAACTTCCGTCCACGCCAGACCCACCACTTGGCCGATCTGGTTCTGCTTCTCGGCGCGACCAAAGTCGAACTTGCGCACACCCAGGAAGTCGTTGAGGTTGTCCTCAGTCACAACGACCTTCTCGACATAAGTCTTGAGCTGCAAGCCTTTGACGACCTTGCGGCAGATCTTGGAGATCTCACGCTCGAGCGAGCGCACGCCAGCTTCGCGGGTGTAGTAACGAATCACGCCGCGAATGGCACCTTCGGTGACTTCCAGCTCCTCGTCCTTCACGCCGTTGTTGCCGCGCTGTTTGGGCAGCAGGTAGCGCTGCGCAATCGAAACCTTTTCGTCTTCCGTGTAGCCGGACAGACGAATGACTTCCATGCGATCCAGCAGTGCCGGCGGAATATTGAGCGAGTTGGACGTGGCCACAAACATCACATCGGAGAGGTCGAAATCGACTTCGATGTAGTGGTCAGCAAAAGTGTGGTTCTGCTCCGGATCGAGCACCTCCAGCAGCGCCGATGACGGGTCGCCGCGGAAGTCCATGCCCAGCTTGTCGATTTCATCGAGCAAGAAGAGCGGATTTCGCGTGCCCACCTTGGTCAGAGACTGCAGCACCTTGCCCGGCATGGAGCCGATATAGGTGCGGCGGTGACCGCGGATCTCGGCCTCGTCACGCACACCACCCAGCGCCATACGGACGAACTTGCGCCCGGTCGCACGCGCCACCGACTGACCCAGCGAGGTCTTGCCCACGCCAGGGGGGCCGACCAGGCAAAGAATCGGCGCCTTGACCTTGTCGACGCGCTGCTGCACCGCGAGATATTCCAAGATGCGTTCTTTGACCTTCTCCAGACCAAAGTGGTCTTCGTTCAAGACGGCTTCGGCGTTGGTCAGGTCATGTTTGATCTTGGTCTTCTTGCTCCAGGGCAGATTGACCAAGGTGTCGATGTAGTTGCGCACCACGGTGGCCTCAGCCGACATGGGCGACATCAGCTTGAGCTTTTTGAGCTCACCTTCGGCCTTTTTGCGCGCCTCTTTGGTCATGCGGGCGGCCTGGATTTTCTTCTCCAGCTCTTCGAGGTCTGCACCCTCTTCGCCGTCACCCAATTCCTTTTGGATGGCCTTGACCTGCTCATTGAGGTAGTACTCGCGCTGGCTCTTTTCCATCTGCCGCTTGACGCGGCCACGGATGCGCTTTTCCACCTGCAGGATGTCGACCTCGTGCTCCAGCAGATCCAGCAGCTTTTCCAAGCGCTTGGCCACATCGGACAAGTCCAGCACGGCCTGCTTGGCATCAAGCTTGAGGGGCAGGTGCGCCGCAATCGTGTCCACCAGCCGGCCCGCATCGTCGATACCGGCAATGGAGGTCAGGATTTCGGGCGGGATCTTTTTGTTCAGCTTGACGTACTGGTCAAACTGTTGCGTCACAGCGCGGCGCAGCGCCTCGACCTCGGGCAGCTCATCGCTCACGGGCAAGATGGGCAGCACTTCGGCTGAGAAATGCTCTTCGGCGTCAGTGATCTTGCGCGTGCTCGCACGCTGCAGGCCCTCCACCAACACTTTGACCGTGCCATCGGGCAGCTTGAGCATTTGCAAGATGCTCGAGATGCAACCCATCTCGAACATATCGTCGGGCTTGGGCTCGTCCTTGCCTGCGGCCTTTTGGGCCACGAGCATGATTTGCCGCCCAGCCTCCATCGCTGCTTCCAGTGCGCGAATGGATTTGGGGCGCCCGACAAAGAGCGGGATCACCATATGCGGAAACACCACCACATCGCGCAGCGGTAAAAGCGGCAGCGTGACAGGTTCCGCGGGCAGCAGGGGATGACCAGACATGAAAACCTCTCTTTCTCAGTCCCATGTGAGGACTGAGCTCAAAAATTTCAAGGTGCGCAGCGCGCAAATGCAGGCTGACTCAGAACCACGCCCTGCCCTTCAAGCTGCGACAGATGGCCATTAGGCGCTCGCCTTGGCCTTGCTATCGCGGTACACCAACAAGGGTTTGCTGTCTTCTTCGATGTTGTGTTCGTCCAGCACCACTTTCGAGACGCCCTCCATCGACGGGAGTTCAAACATCGTATCGATCAGCGAGTGCTCCATGATGGAGCGCAGACCACGGGCGCCGGTCTTGCGCTCCAGCGCTTTGCGGGCGATAGAAGCCAACGCAGTCGGGCGCACTTCCAGCTCCACGCCGTCCATGGCAAAGAGCTGCTGGTACTGCTTGACGAGCGCGTTCTTGGGCTCGGTCAGGATTTGCACGAGCGCGTCTTCGGTCAGCTCGTTGAGCGCCGCCACCACGGGCAGGCGTCCGACAAGCTCGGGGATCAGGCCGAACTTGATGATGTCGCCAGGCTGAACCTCGCGGAACAGGTCGGAGACACGCTTGTCACTCTTGCTCTTGACCGAAGCACCAAAGCCGATGCCCGACTTTTCGGATCGGTTCTGGATGACCTTCTCCAAACCGTCAAACGCGCCGCCGCAGATGAACAGAATGTTGGTCGTGTCGATCTGCAAAAAGTCTTGGTTGGGGTGCTTGCGACCACCTTGGGGTGGGACAGACGCCAAAGTACCTTCCACCAACTTGAGCAGTGCCTGCTGAACGCCCTCGCCCGACACGTCGCGGGTGATGGAGGGGTTGTCCGCCTTGCGGGAAATTTTGTCGATTTCGTCGATGTACACAATGCCACGCTGGGCACGCTCGACGTCGTAATTGCAGTTCTGCAGCAGCTTCTGGATGATGTTCTCGACATCCTCACCCACATAGCCGGCTTCGGTCAGCGTGGTGGCGTCGGCAATCACGAAGGGGACGTTGAGCACCCGTGCCAGCGTTTGCGCCAGCAGGGTCTTGCCCGAACCCGTGGGGCCGATGAGCAAGATATTGCTCTTGGACAGCTCGACGCCATCCTTGACTTCCGCCCCATGACGCAAGCGCTTGTAGTGGTTGTAGACCGCCACGGAGAGCGTCCGCTTGGCAACATCCTGGCCAATCACGTACTGATCTAGCGTTGCCTTGATCTCAGAGGGCACGGGCAGGTCTGACTTGCTGGCCCGGCTGGCTGGCGTGTCCGCAGGCACTTCATCGCGGATGATGTCGTTGCACAGTTCGATGCACTCATCGCAGATGAATACAGAGGGCCCAGCGATCAGTTTTTTGACCTCATGCTGACTCTTTCCGCAGAACGAGCAGTAGAGGACCTTTTCGCTGGAGTTGCCTTTTTTGTCGGCCATGGGTGTGCTGCGTAGTTCTCAGGCAAGGTGCCTGCAATGATGATAGTTCATGTACCGAGACTCCTCCCCTTGGAAAAAGAAGGCCCTTAGCCGCCCTGTTGGGAGACTCAAAAAGAGGAGTTCGGTGCTGCCGATACGTCAGCCGCGCTTATCGACCACCTGGTCAATCAGCCCATAGGTCTGGGCCTCTTGCGCAGACATGAAGTAGTCGCGCTCGGTGTCGGCTTGGATTTTTTCCAGCGGCTGCCCGCTGTTTTGAGCCAGGATGCGGTTGAGCTGGTCGCGCGTCTTCAAGATCTCGCGGGCGTGGATCTCGATGTCCGTGGCCTGCCCTTGGGCGCCGCCCAAAGGCTGGTGAATCATGATCTTGGAGTTCGGTAGCGCAAAACGCTTGCCCTTGGCTCCAGCCGACAGCAAGAACGCACCCATGCTTGCCGCCATGCCCATACACAGGGTGCTGACGTCAGGCTTGATGAAATTCATGGTGTCGAAAATCGACATCCCCGCCGAAACACTGCCGCCGGGCGAGTTGATGTAGAGCGAGATGTCCTTGTCCGGGTTCTCGCTCTCCAGGAACAAGAGCTGGGCCACCACCAAATTGGCTGTGGCGTCGTTGACGGGACCGACCAGAAACACAATGCGCTCGCGCAGCAGTCGGCTGTAGATGTCATAGGCGCGCTCACCGCGGCCCGATTGCTCGATGACGATAGGGACCATGCCCAAATTGCTTGTATCCAGCGCGCTCATATATTCCTCTGATCAACACATGCAAGCATTATGTGGCCGGACCCGGCCACCTACGATCCGGCAATAAAACGTCAAAAGGGCGCCCGCCTCTCGGCTCGGCGCCCTCTGGGCGTTAACCCAGGCGCAACAAACTGCTGCGCACCGGGTCAGCTGGCGCCATCAAGCGGCAGCCATCAGCTCGTCAAAGCCCAGGGCCTTGTCGGTGAGCTTGACCTTGGCCAGCACGAACTCGGTGACGTTGTTCTCAATCACCACGGCTTCGACTTCAGCCATGCGCTGGCGGTCGGACAGGTACCAGCGCACCACTTCAGCAGGCTTCTCGTAGCTTTGCGAGATTTCCTCGATGTGAGCTTGCAGCTGCTCGGGCTTGGCTTGCAGATTGTTGGCCTTGACCAACTCAGCCACCACCAGACCCAGACGCACGCGACGCTCAGCTTGGGCCGAGAACATCTCGGTGGGGATAGGCGCCTTGTCGGCGTCCTTCATGCCACGCTTCTTGAGGTCTTCACGAGCCGCAGCCACCATGCGCTCGGCTTCGCCTTCGACCAGCGCCTTGGGCACGTCGAGTTCAGCCGTGGCCACCAGGGCGTCCATGGCCGCGGCCTTGTTGCGGGCCAGCACGCGGAACTTCACTTCACGCTCGAGGTTCTTGCGGATGTCAGCGCGCAGTGCTTCGATGGTGGCGTCCTTGACACCCAGGCCCTTGGCAAATGCGTCGTTAACTTCAGGCAGGTGCTGGGCTTCGATCTTCTTGACGGTCACCAGGAAGTCGGCTTCTTTGCCGGCCACATCCTTGCCGTGGTAGTCCTCAGGGAAAGCCAGCGGGAAGGTCTTGGACTCGCCAGCCTTCATGCCACGCACGGCCTTTTCAAAGGCTTCCAGCATTTGGCCTTCGCCCAGCAGGAATTGGAAAGCTTCAGCCTTGCCGCCAGGGAAGGTTTCGCCGTCGATCTTGCCTTCGAAGTCGATGGTGACGCGGTCGCCATCTTGAGCGGCGTCTGCAGCGCCACGTTGGGCAAAGCTGCGGCGCTGCTTGCGCAGGATTTCGACGGTCTTGTCGATAGCTTCTTCGGTCACATCGCTGCTGACGCGCTCGACTTCAGCGGCAGACAGGTCACCGATCTTGACTTCGGGGTAGACCTCGAAGGTGGCTTCGAACGACAGCTGACCTTCAGCGGACTCGTCCTTCTGAGCAATGCGGGGCATGCCAGCCACACGCAGCTTGGCCTCGTTGGCCGCAGCGGAGAAGGCTTCGCCGAGTTGGTCGTTCACCACTTCGTATTGCACGGAAGCGCCGTAGCGCTGGGCCACGAAGGACATCGGCACCTTGCCGGGACGGAAACCGTCAGCCTTGACGGTGCGAGCCAGCTTCTTCAGCCGGGTCTCGACTTCGCTGTTGATGTCAGCGGCCGCCAGCGTGAGGATGATGCGGCGTTCGAGCTTTTCGAGAGTTTCGACGGTGACAGCCATAGTGGACTCTGAGCAGTTGAGATGGTGCGCGGGGCCGGACTCGAACCGGCACGCCCGTGAAGGCGTCAGGACCTAAACCTGGTGCGTCTACCAATTTCGCCACCCGCGCTTTGGGTTGGGCAGACTGCGGCTGACGCTCCCCAAAGCCACGGCAACATCGCTCATGGCCCCTCAAGCATCGCTGCAGTGCTGCTGCGATTCGGCAAACCGGAGATTGTAGCGGCTTACACAGGACATTCCGAGGCCACAATCGCGGGCGTGAATTCCAAGCACTACGAAAACTTTCCGGTCGCCTCATGGCTGTGCCCGCCTGCCCAAAGGGCGGACGTGATGGCGCTGTACCGATTCGCCCGCACGGCCGACGATTTGGCCGATGAAGGCGAGGCTTCAACGCAAACACGGCAAGAGGCCTTGCGCCGCTACCGTCAAGACTTGCGCCTGTGTTTGAGCGGCGGCCAGCCCGAAGGCCCGTGGACTCAAGATGTGTTCGCCCCGCTGACAGCCAGCCATGCCCGTAGACACTGGCCGATTGCGCTGCTTGAGGACTTGCTCGACGCTTTCGAGCAAGACCTCCTCGTCCATCGCTACGCCAGCCGCACGGAGGTGCTCGACTACTGCCGCCGTTCAGCCAACCCGGTGGGCCGCCTGCTGCTGCACCTCTGGGGGGTGAAGGACCCCGCCTCACTGCGCCAATCGGACGCCATTTGCAGCGCGCTGCAACTCATCAACTTCTGGCAGGACTTGAGTGTCGATGGGCCGCGTCAGCGCCTCTATGCCCCGCTGGAAGACCTGCAACGCCACGGCGTCACGGCACCGGAGCTCATCGGCTTGCGCGACAGCCCGGCCGCGCGAGCACTGATCAAAGACCTGTGCGACTGGGCCCGAGCACTGATGCACGAGGGCGCATCCCTGCCATTGCAGCTGGGCGGGCGTGTCGGTTGGGAACTGCGCTTGGTGGTACAAGGCGGCCTGCGAATTTTGGACAAACTCGAGAACATGCAATTCGCCGCTTTGCTCCAACGCCCAACCCTCTCGACGTGGGATTGGCCCTTGCTGCTGTGGCGCGCTGGGCGCATGCCTGCAACCACCGCCCTCACCGCCCAGGAGCCCGCATGACGCCTGAACAATACGTGCAGACCAAAGCAGCGCGCAGCGGTTCAAGCTTTTATTACGCCTTTCTTTTCCTGCCGCCGCCGCGCCGCGCTGCCATCACCGCTTTCTATGCCTTTTGCAGAGAAGTGGACGATGTGGTGGACGAGACCAGCGACCCCAGCGTCGCGGCATCCAAGCTGGCTTGGTGGCGCGCCCAGGTGCTGCAGTCTTTTGAGGGCCGCCCAGAGCACCCCGTGATGCGCGCGCTGATGCCGCACTGCCCGCTCTACCAGATTCAGGCCGAGCACCTGCTTCAAGTCATCGAAGGCTGCCAGATGGATCTGGAGCAGACGCGCTACTTAGACTTTGCCAACCTGCAGCGCTATTGCCACCTGGTGGCAGGCGTGGTGGGGGAAGTGGCCTGCAATATTTTTGGCCGCCAAAGCGAGCAAACCCTCGCCTACGCGCACAAGCTGGGCCAAGCCCTACAGCTGACCAACATCATTCGCGACGTCGGCGAAGACGCCAGGCGCGGACGCATCTACCTGCCCGTCAATGAACTGCAACGCTTTGGCGTGAAGGCCAATGAGCTGCTGATGCGCGAGTCCCCTTGGGGTTACAGCGATCGATTTGAGCAGCTGATGCAGTTTCAAGCACAGCGCGCCCACGCGCTCTACGACGAAGCGCTCGCCCTGCTGCCGCAATGCGACCGTCGCACCCAAAAGCCCGGCCTCATGATGGCGCACATCTACCGAACCTTGCTCGAAGAAATCGAAGCCGAGCAGTTTCGCGTGCTGCACCAGCGCATTGGCCTGACACCGCTGCGCAAACTCTGGATTGCCATGCGCACCAACTGGCGCGGGCGCTGATGCCCAAGCGCTCGGTGATTGTGGTGGGCGGCGGCTGGGCTGGCTTGGCCGCTGCCGTGCAATGCTGTGAACTGGGCTTGGCGGTCACCCTGCTGGAAACTGCCCCACAGCTTGGCGGCAGAGCCCGCAGCCTCGCCGACGGCGGACTGGACAACGGCCAGCACATTCTCATCGGCGCCTATCAGGAAACCCTGCGCCTCATGCAGCGCGTGGGCGTCTCGGAGGCGCAAGCATTTCTCCGCCAACCCCTTGTGCTGCATTACTCCGACGGCCCACGCCTGCAACTCCCTGCAGGATGGTCGCCCTCGCTGGCATTGTTGGCAGGCCTCCTCTGGGCCCAACATTGGCCCTGGCGCACCCGCATCAGCCTCTTGCGCACCGCCTTGTCTTGGCGTTTGCGCGGTTTTCAATGCCCCAGTGATTGGACGGTGCAGCAGCTATGCCAAGGCATGGATTCGCTGGCTTGGTCTGAATTTGTGGCGCCGCTATGTGTGGCAGCGCTGAACACGCCGGCTGATCGCGCCAGCGCACAAGTCTTTTTGCGCGTGCTGCGCGACGCACTCTTGACGGTACGTGGTGGCTCGGATTTGCTGCTACCCAAAGTTTCTTTGGCCGACTTGCTACCCAACCCTGCAACACGCTGGCTGCAAGTACAAGGCGCACAGCTGCACACCCGCACACGCGTCTTGGCCCTAAGTCGGCATGCCGCCGACAAAGCCTGGGTCGCAGAGACCAGCCAGGGGCCGTTTGAGGCCGACGGCCTCATCCTGGCCTGCAGCAGCAGCGAGGCAGCAGCGCTGCTTCACACCCTCTGCCCGCAATGGGGCGAGGAGTGTGCGGCGCTAAGTTTTGAGCCCATCGTCACGGTGTACCTGGAGCGGCCTGGGGCACAGCTGCCGGCACCCATGCTGGCCCTCCATGAGGGGCCTGACGCACCGGCACAATTCCTCTTTGACTTGGGGCAGATCGGCCACAAGCCAGGGCTTTTCAGCGCGGTGGTTAGCGGCGCATCCGGCTGGATGGAGGACGGCCTGAACCACTGCGCTCAGGCCGTAGTCCTGCAGTTGCATCGACAACTCGGATGGCCGCTGGACGTCAGGGTGGTTCAGTCCATTTGCGAAAAGCGAGCCACCTTTGCCTGCACACCGCAGTTACAGCGGCCTAGCGGGCAGCCAGGACCCAAGGGGCTGGCTGTGGCTGGCGACTACATCCAAGGACCCTACCCAGCCACACTGGAGGGCGCAGTCAGGAGCGGCCTGAGTGCCGCTCGTCACCTTCACGCAGAACTGAGCACTTAGCCAAGCGCCAAAGCGCATGCGCGCCTGTGCACTCAGAACGGCGCGGGGGTGGGCGCGAACGGCGCCGCCAGTGGGTCGCCAACAAACACGCTCTGCGCGGGCCAAGCCACACTGCGCCAATAGGTTTCCAGCGCCGTAGCCCCTTGCACATAGCTCACCATCAGCACCTGGGGATGCGGGAATTTCTGCAAGTGATTGCAGGGCTCAGACACCGTGCCATGGCTGGCCGTCGCCCCTGCCTCAATCCATGCCAAAGCGCTCATCTGCTCACCCGCAGCGGTGTTGGCATCCAGAACACCGCCGGCCGAAGTCAGGTGATCAGCGAGTGCACCCGGCAGCCAATCGATTTTGTTCAGGCCTGCCACATGCGTAGCACCCGTGAGGTAAATCAGGGTGCGCGGCATCTGCTCCAGGCCCGGCGGGTTTTGGGCGATCACACGCTGCACCGTCATGCGCCGCAAGCGGGCGCCGTGCTCCGGGAACAGAGAGCTGCGTACGCTGCGCGCGGCATCCGATGTTGTCTCCAAGTAGACATTGACGTTGCCCGCGAATTGCCCGGCCAGGCTTGAGTCGGACGCCAAGCCACGGTCAATCAGCGCCTTAGCCCCTTCCACCGTTGGCGCCGCCAACAGCATGGAAGGACGCAGCCCCAAGTCTTGCGCAGGCCTATGCCCCCAGTAGTTGAAATAGGGCGAAGGCTTGCTGGGGCTGCAACTGGCCTCGCACAGCTCGCGCTGAAACCCCAGAGCGAGTGCTGAAGTGATGGAGTTGCACTCCACAGCATAGGGCTTGCTCCAGGCCAGCGCCAAGCCCTGAATCTCAAGCCCGAGCTTGGCCCGCAAATCAGCCTGCAGCTTCTCAAATTCTGCGGCACTCAGAACAGGCTTGGCAGGAAAGCTCACCCGCAACACCTGCCGCTCGGAAAGTTTGCGTTGCTTTTGGTAGTACTCGCCGACCTGCACTGAGTAGGGGTCTGATGTATTGATGACCAGTCCGATTTGCGCTGGCAACAACCGCCCCCTCACGCGCGGCAATTGCTGCTGCGCCCTGGCCGCATCCGGCGCTGACGCCGCCACGCCCGATGGAACTCCAGCAACTGGGGCAGATGCTGCAGATGGGGTCACTACTCCGGGGGATTGAGCCAGCGCCAGAATGTTACAAAAGAGCAACACAACCCCGAGAAAGACCAGGGCGCTTGCCTTGCGGCGAACGCCACGAGGAGCTGACATCAAGTTGGCATTCATTTCTCGTTGTGAAATCGTTTCCACGGTGCAGCCTTCAAGCAACGCGCAACAATGCAGAGCAAATTTCGCGATGCAAAATAGTTCCCATACTTACACGCTGTAACTCTATGAAAAAAACAGAATTACAGACCCCCGCCATTCAGGTACTCGAGCGAATGTTCACACTACTTGACGTGTTGGCAAGGCATCAGGATCCAGTGTCGCTCAAGCAGATCAGCGAAGCCACCGGTCTGCACCCCTCAACTGCGCACCGAATACTGAACGATTTGACTTTGGGGCGCTTTGTTGACCGCCCCGAAGCCGGGAGCTACCGACTCGGCATGCGTTTGCTGGAGCTTGGCAATCTGGTCAAGGCGCGCCTTGACGTGCGTGAGGCCGCTATTGGCCCCATGCGCGAGTTGCACAAACTCACCATGCAGCCGGTCAATCTCTCAGTGCGCCAAGGCGACGAAATCGTCTACATCGAACGCACCTACAGCGAGCGCTCGGGCATGCAGGTGGTTCGCGCCGTCGGTGGCAGAGCCCCATTGCATCTCACCTCTGTAGGCAAGTTGTTCTTGGCCAGCGACGATCCTCAGCGCGTACGCGCGTATGCCACACGCACCGGACTGGCGGGCCACACTCGCAACAGCTTGACGGACTTGACCAGGTTGGAACGTGAGATGGCTAGCGTTCGCCAACGCGGCATCGCGCGGGACGACGAGGAGCTGGAGCTGGGAGTGCGCTGCATGGCAGCAGGCATATTTGACGATCAAGGCAAACTGATCGCGGGTTTGTCAATCTCGGCCCCTGCGGATCGTCTCGAAGAGGCATGGCTTCCCAAGCTCAAGGAGACAGCTGCCAGAATTTCTGCGTCCCTAGGCTACGCAGGGCACTGAGCGCAGCACTGCCGGGCAGATTGGGGGGGGGCTCGCGTCGAGCAGCTCGCGACGGGAACCGCACCCGGGAAACAGCAAGAGATCAGGGACGCGTGCTCGATGGCGCAACCAGCCATTTGCGCACCCGCTCAGCATCACCAATACGAGAATATTTGCCGGCCGAATCCAAAAACACCATGATGAGTTTGCGCCCGGCCAACTGTGCCTGCATCACAAGGCACTGACCAGCCTCATTGATAAAGCCGGTTTTTTGCAGGCCAATATCCCAGTCGGACTTGCGCACCAAACCATTGGTTGTGCGGAACTGCATCTGGTGACGGCCGACGTCCACAACATGCTCTTTGGACGTGGAGTACTCGCGCAACAGCGGGAACTGATGGGCCACCTTGACCAACTGCGCCAAGTCCTTGGCGCTGGACTGGTTGTTGCTGGACAACCCCGTGGGCTCCACGAAATGCGTGTCTGCCATACCCAACGCACGCGCCTTGGTGTTCATGGCGTGCACGAATGCACCCAAGCCCCCGGGGAAATGCCGACCCAACGCATTGGCGGCACGATTTTCAGACGACATCAAGGCCAAGTGCAGCAGCTCACCACGCGTGAGCTGGGTGCCTATGCTCAGCCGTGAGTGGGTGCCCTTCTCTGTGTCACGGTCTTCTTCCGTGATGGTGAGCACTTCGTCGAGCGATTGCCCGGCCTCAACCACCAGCAGCGCCGTCATCAGCTTGGTAATTGAAGCGATGGGGAGCACGGCTCGAGGATTCTTGGCAAACAGAACCTCGTTGGTGTCTTGGTCCAACACCAAGGCCACGCTGGATTTCAAATCCAACGGGTCATCAACCGTATGCAGTCCGTAAATCTTGCCAAACGACATCGGTGCAGCCACCGCGACTGTAGCGACAGCCGCCTTGCGAGTTTTCCGTTGAGCAGGTTTGGCAGGGCGATAAGACTTGGATTTGGCGCGAGTTTCCGATTTGGCCGAACGGCTTTGGGCCGAGGCTTCCTGCGCAGGGGCCACACTTGCGAGGCCCACGAGGGTCAGGCTCAGTGCAGCACTGCATGTCCAAGTTTTGAATAACTTCAAATGCTTCCCCTCAAATGCAGGTCCAGTGTATAGCACGCAAGAATTTGGCTCAATATCAATAACTTAAGAGCATGTCTTGAAGTCAAAACACGGTCACATGCCGCACACCGACCGCCCTGCTGGTCTGATTGACCGGTCAAGGCAGGCCGGACTCAACCTTGAGCAGCCACACGCTCAATATTGCTTTGCAGCTTGTTGAGCGCACCCAAATAGGCTTTGGCGGATGCAATCACGATATCCGGGTCAGCGCCAACGCCGTTGACCACACGGCCGCCATGTTGCAAGCGAACCGTCACCTCGCCCTGCGATTCTGTGCTCCCGCTGGTAATGGCATTGACGGAATAGAGCACCAGTTCAGCGCCACTTTGGACGGCGGACTCGATGGCCTTCATCACAGCGTCCACGGGACCGTTGCCACTGCTGGCGGTGCGCAGTTCCCTATCACCCGCACTGAACACCACCTCCGCATGCGGCAACTCACCCGTTTGCGAGCGCTGCTGCATGGACAGCAAGCGGTAGTGCTCATGCGCTTGATCGGCAGACTCCTCCATCACCAGGGCAATGATGTCCTCGTCGAAGATTTCCGCCTTGCGGTCGGCCAAGTCTTTGAAACGCTGGAAGGCCGCATTGATTTCAGCCTCGGACTCCAACACCACACCGAGCTCCTGCAAGCGCTGCCTGAACGCATTGCGCCCCGAAAGCTTGCCAAGCACGATTTTGTTGGCGCTCCAACCCACGTCTTCGGCGCGCATGATTTCGTAGGTGTCACGGGCCTTGAGCACGCCATCTTGGTGAATGCCCGAGGCATGGGCAAAGGCGTTGGCACCCACCACAGCCTTGTTGGGCTGAACCACAAAGCCTGTGGTCTGACTGACCAAGCGTGAGGCCGGCACGATTTGCGAGGTGTCGATGCCCAACTCCAGCCCGAAGTAGTCGCGGCGTGTACGCACGGCCATGACGACTTCCTCGAGCGAACAGTTGCCCGCGCGCTCACCCAAGCCGTTGATGGTGCATTCAATCTGGCGCGCGCCGCCCAGCTTGACGCCAGCGAGCGAGTTGGCCACCGCCATGCCCAAGTCGTTGTGGCAATGCACGGACCACACAGCCTGATCGGAATTGGGCACACGCTCACGCAGCTTGCGAATGAATTCGCCGAACAACTCCGGCACGGCATAGCCCACCGTGTCAGGGATGTTGATGGTGCGAGCGCCCTGCGCGATCACGGTCTCGATGACACGAGCAAGAAAGTCCGGGTCGGAGCGGTAGCCATCTTCCGGCGAGAACTCGATGTCCCCGCACAAATTGCGGGCGAAACGCACCGAAAGACGCGCCTGCTCCAGCACCTGTTCGCGGCTCATGCGCAGCTTCTTCTCCATGTGCAATTCGCTGGTGGCAATGAAGGTGTGAATGCGCGAACTCGCGGCCCCCTGCAAGGCCTCGGCGGCCCTGGAAATATCGCGATCGTTGGCGCGCGCCAGCGAGCACACCGTGCTGTCTTTGATGGCCTGAGCAATAGCCCGGACGGCCTCGAAGTCACCGTTGCTAGACGCTGCAAACCCCGCCTCGATCACGTCGACCCTCAAGCGCTCCAGCTGTCTGGCAATGCGTAGCTTCTCGTCCTTCGTCATCGACGCGCCGGGAGACTGTTCTCCATCGCGCAAGGTGGTATCGAAGATGATCAGCTTGTCAGCCATAAGGATCTCCAAGAAGGCTGGGTTGAAAGATAGGAAAGGCAGGAGACGAAAACAAAAAGGCCCGCGAAGCAATTGCTTGGCGGGCCGGTGATGTTGAATTTGTCTAGACGTGAACCATCAACGCGCCCTGGGCACGCTGGATAGTAGGAACAGGCAAAAGTTCAGCATCGTGCGAATTTAGCACACCGCGCAGCGGGTGCTTATTGGTGCAGACCCTTTTCATCGGGCTCATCGGTGGACACCGCAATCACGCTCACAGGTTTGCCTTTGGCACGCTTCACTGCGTACACCACATAGCCTGAAAGCCCATAGAGGCAAAACAAGCCGAACAGCACGATGGGCGGGTGGATGTTGACCACCGCGATGCCCAGTGCAATGGCCACGATCACCACAAAGGGCACGGTGCGTTTGAGGCCCACATCTTTGAAGCTGTAAAACGGCGCGTTGGTCACCATGGTCAGGCCCGCAAATAGCGTGACGGCAAAGGCCAACCACGCGAGCTCCGGAATAGCGTCGACTTGCCTGAAGCCCGCATCGTCTGCCACCCAAATCAAGCCCACTACCAGCGCGGCAGCAGCGGGACTTGGCAACCCCTGGAAGAAGCGCTTATCAACCACGCTGATATTGGTGTTGAAGCGCGCCAGACGCAGCGCCGCACCGGCGCAATAGACAAAGGCCGCAATCCAACCGAGTTTGCCCAGGCCTTTGAGGGCCCACTCGTACATGATGAGCGCCGGCGCAGCGCCAAAAGACACCATGTCCGAGAGGCTGTCCATCTGCTCGCCAAAAGTGCTTTGCGTGCCCGTCATGCGCGCCACGCGCCCGTCCAGACTGTCGAGCACCATGGCGCAAAACACGCCGTAGGCCGACAGCTCGAAACGGCCATTCATGGCCATGACCACGGCATAGAAGCCACCAAACAAGGCCGCCAAGGTGAAGAGATTGGGCAGCACGTAGATGCCCTTGCGGCGCGGTCTCGGAGGCGCGCAGGATTCATCGTCATCAGACCCGGGAGGGGAAGAGCTCAAGTCATTCATGGGCGGGAAGGATACCCCAGCGTTCAAGTGAACATGCCGCACTTCACAGTGCGGCATGCGGGGTTCACCCCCGTGTTGCCAGGGGTGTGCTTGCGGGATGCGCAGCTCAGTTCTTGCTCTTGTCCACGAGCTTGTTGGCCTTGATCCAAGGCATCATGGCGCGCAGCTGCTCGCCCACCTGCTCAATGGGATGCTCAGCGGTCAAGCGACGACGGCTGATGAGGGTGGGCGCACCAGCCTTGTTCTCAAGAATGAAGCTCTTGGCGTATTCGCCCGTCTGAATGTCCTTGAGGCACTGGCGCATGGCGTCCTTGGTGGCCGCCGTCACCACACGGGGGCCCGTCACGTACTCACCATACTCGGCGTTGTTCGAGATGGAGTAGTTCATGTTGGCAATGCCGCCCTCGTAGATGAGGTCCACGATGAGCTTGAGTTCATGCAGGCACTCGAAGTAAGCCATTTCGGGCGCATAGCCAGCCTCAACCAGGGTCTCAAAGCCTGCCTTGATCAACTCCACGGCGCCGCCGCAAAGCACGGCTTGTTCGCCGAAGAGATCCGTTTCCGTTTCCTCGCGGAAGCTGGTTTGGATGATGCCGGCCTTGCCGCCGCCATTGGCCGCAGCGTAGGACAGTGCCAGATCGCGCGCGCGGCCGGTCTGATCTTGGTAGACCGCGATCAGGTGGGGCACGCCGCCGCCTTGGCGGTAGGTGTTGCGCACGGTGTGGCCGGGCGCTTTGGGAGCCACCATCCAGACGTCCAAATCGGCACGGGGCTGAACTTGGCCGTAGTGCACATTGAAGCCATGGGCAAATGCCAGCGAAGCGCCCGGCTTGATGTGGGGCTCGACATCCTTGCGGTAGACCTCGGCGATTTGCTCATCAGGCAACAGAATCATCACCACATCGGCCGCTTTCACGGCTTCAGCGATTTCAGCCACTCGCAGCCCAGCGGCTTCAGCCTTACCCCAGGAGGCACCGCCGCGACGCAGACCCACAGTGACCTTGCAGCCGCTGTCGTGCAGGTTCAGCGCGTGGGCATGGCCTTGTGAGCCGTAGCCGATGATGGTCACGTTCTTGCCCTTGATCAGGCTGAGGTCGGCGTCCTTGTCGTAATACACGTTCATAGCAATCTCCTGAAGTACTCGGGTCAAAAAGTCTCTTGGGCCCCTGTTGGAGACGAACCTCATGCCGGGGCCACACCGAGCCAGGTTCGTAACCGGTCAGCCGCGGGGCCAACCGACGGCGGCAACACCCGCACACACGGGCATGCAAACCGCCGAGGGGAACTCAGATGCGCAAGATACGCTCGCCGCGACCGATGCCGCTGGCACCGGTGCGCACGGTTTCCAAGATGGCGGCGCGGTCGATGGACTCCAAAAAGGCGTCCAACTTGCCCGCATCGCCAGTGAGCTCAATGGTGTAGCTCTTGTCGGTCACGTCAACCACGCGGCCGCGGAAGATGTCTGAGGTGCGCTTGATCTCGTCGCGCTCTTTACCTACAGCCCTGACCTTCACGAGCATCAACTCGCGCTCGATGTAGCGACCTTCGGTCAGATCCACCACCTTCACCACTTCAATGAGACGGTTCAGGTGCTTGGTGATTTGCTCAATCACCTCGTCACTGCCGCTGGTGACGATGGTCATGCGCGACAGGGAAGCGTCTTCTGTCGGCGCCACGGTCAGGCTCTCAATGTTGTAGCCCCGGGCTGAAAACAGGGCCACCACGCGCGACAAAGCGCCGGGCTCGTTTTCGATGAGCAATGCAATGATGTGCTTCATGGTCCTCGTCCTTCGCGCTCTTCAGGACAGTGGCGGTAACCACGGCCCCTTGGCCACGCTCTTCGATTGTTGATATATGCGTCTAGGCTGCGGCCACAGCCGCACCTCAAGGCAGAGGGCACGGGCTGCGAGCGGCAGCGCGGTAACGCCACCACCCCAGCACGCACCGCGCGCCTCAGAGGTCTTCCGAGCCCAGCAGCATTTCCGAAATGCCCTTGCCAGCCTTCACCATGGGCCAGACGTTTTCCGTCGGGTCGGTGCGGACATCCAGGAAGACGGTGCGATCTTTCAATCGCCGCGCTTCCCGCAGCGCGGGCTCCACATCAGCTGGCTTGTCCACCAACAAGCCCACATGACCATAGGCCTCTGCCAACTTCACAAAGTTGGGCAAAGCATCCATATAGCTGTGGGAGTAGCGGCCTTCGTAATCCAGCTCCTGCCACTGCCGCACCATGCCGAGATAGCGGTTGTTCAGCGACACGATCTTCACTGGCGTCTGGTATTGCAAACAGGTGGAGAGCTCCTGAATGCACATCTGGATGGAGCCCTCGCCGGTGATGCAAAACACATCCGCTTCGGGCTTGGCCAGTTTGATGCCCATGGCATAGGGCAGACCCACGCCCATGGTCCCAAGACCGCCGGAGTTGATCCAACGCCGAGGCTCATCGAACTTGTAAAACTGCGCCGCCCACATCTGGTGCTGCCCCACATCGGAGGTGATGTAGGTGTCTGTGCCGTGCGTCATCTGCCACAGCGTCTCCACCACCATCTGCGGCTTGATGACCGCACTGTCACGGCTGTAGGCCAGGCAATCGCGCTTGCGCCAATCGTTGATCTGGGACCACCAAGCGTTGAGCGCATCGGCATCGGGCTTGAGCTGCGCTTCCCGAATCTGGGCAATCAACTCCTGCAGCACATCGCGCACATCACCCACGATAGGCACATCCACCTTCACACGCTTGGAGATGGACGAGGGATCAATATCGACGTGGATGATCTTGCGTTCAACTTGCGCGAAGTGGTGCGGGTTGCCAATCACACGATCGTCAAAACGCGCGCCAACAGCCAGCAGCACATCGCAATGCTGCATGGTCATATTGGCCTCGTAAGTCCCGTGCATGCCCAGCATGCCCAGGAAGCGCGGGTCGGTACCGGGCATAGAGCCCAAGCCCATGAGGGTGTTGGTACAGGGATAACCCAGCAGATTCACCAATTCCCGCAGCTCAGCCGTGGCACTCCCCAGCACCACACCACCCCCGGTGTAGATATAGGGCCTCTTGGCTTGCATCAGCAGCTGGACTGCCTTGCGAATTTGCCCGCCGTGGCCTTTTTTGACGGGGTTGTAAGAGCGCATTTCCACCCGCTCTGGGTAATGGAAATTGGCACGGCTCACGGACACGTCTTTGGGAATGTCCACCACCACCGGGCCCGGGCGGCCGGTGCGGGCAATATGGAAAGCTTTTTTGATGGTGAGCGCCAAATCGCGCACATCCTTCACCAAAAAATTGTGCTTAACGATGGGGCGCGTGATCCCCACGGTGTCGCATTCTTGAAACGCATCCAGACCGATGGCCGGCGTCGGCACTTGGCCGGTGATCACCACCATGGGAATGGAGTCCATATAGGCCGTGGCAATGCCTGTGATGGCATTCGTCACACCGGGCCCTGAAGTCACCAGCGCCACACCCACCTCGCCGGTGGCACGCGCATAGCCATCAGCGGCATGTACCGCAGCCTGCTCATGGCGCACCAGAACGTGCTGGATGGATTGCTGCTTGTACAGTGCGTCGTAGATGTACAAGACGGCGCCGCCAGGGTAGCCCCAGAGGTACTTGACGCCCTCTTCGTGCAGGCAGCGCACAAGAATTTCTGAACCATTGAGTTCAGAAGCATTGAAAGGAGTTTGCGGAGACGTGCGACCAGGCGCAGCACGCTCAAATTCCGCGGCAGACATATTCATGTGTCGAACCTCTGAGATTTTCTCTAACGAAAAACCATCGGTGCCTCTCCTCTCACCCTTGTGGGGCGGACTTGACGCCTGCGCGATCTCACCACAAGGCGCCCCGGTCGGGCGCCCGTAAAGACCAATACTGCGTTGTGCGAACACTCATTATGCACGCGGCTTATGATGCGCTGCACAAAAGCGCACCCCTAGTTCGGGTGCCATAATCCGCCCCATTTTGCCAGCGTGAGGCCCGCAGACCTTGGCCACGGACAAAGAGCTCAACGACTTTCTCAAAAGCGCCGATCGCCGCGCCTTCAAGCGCACGCTCTACATGGTGCGGGACGAGGACGCGGCGCTTGATATCGTGCAAGACGCGATGATCAAGCTTGCCGAAAAGTACTTCGACCGCCCCGCTGCCGAGTTGCCGCTGTTGTTTCAGCGCATCCTCTCCAACGCGACGATGGATTGGTTTCGGCGTCGCAAAGTACGCACCGCCGTGGTGCGAAACCTCTCTGACTTTGAGGGGACAGACCCAGACGACGACTTCGACCTGCTGGAGAATCTGGAATCCCAAGACGGATTCATGGGCGCCCTGTCGGCGGCCGATGAAGTCTCCAGAGGGCAAACACTGAGATTGATTGAAGCAGAAGTCGAACAGCTTCCCGCGCGTCAACGCGAAGCCTTCCTGCTGCGTTACTGGGAAGAATTGGACGTTGCCGAAACCGCTGAGGTGATGGGCTGCTCGGAGGGGAGTGTGAAAACACACTGCTCTCGTGCCGTGCATGCTCTGGCCAAAGCGCTCAAGGCCAAAGGGGTAATGCCATGAATCACACGCAGACCAATCCAGCCACATCCGCCCAAGACACGCTGCAAAACCGCGTGGGGCAGCGCTTGGCTTCGTGCTTGAACGAACAGGCTGCCCACTTGCCCGCCGATATCGAAGAACGGCTGCGTTTTGCGCGTGAGCAAGCCATGAGCAAAGCCGCCGCTGCGCGGGCTGCCCAGCCCCTGGCCGCCGCTGATTTGCCCGTGCTGCAAGCGTCGCAGTCCACCCTGGTGCTGGGTCAGTCCTCAGGATCGGGGCCGCGCTGGCTCAAGCTCGCCGCGTTGGTCCCTGCCCTGCTGCTGGCGCTTGGTTTGGTGGTGATTCATCACAGCCAGTGGTATGAGCAGATCCGCGCTGCGGCAGAATTGGACACAGGGCTGCTTTCTAAGCCACTGCCGCCCGCCGCTTACAACGATCCAGGCTTCCGCGAGTACCTCAACGAAGACCCGAACGCCACCGAAGAAGACGAACAGTGACACGGGCAAGACTGCTTCTACCGCTTTTTCTGATCACACTGCAGGCATCGCTGGGCGCCGCAGCACAGTCCTTGACGCCTGCGGCAGCGGCTTCCAGCCCAGCCGCAGTGGCACCACAGCCAGCCACCTCGGCATCGCAACCTGCTGCGCCTGTTGCCGCACAAGCGAACACCGCGCCTGCGACTTCGCCTGACACCTCAGCGAAGCCTGCTCCCAAAGCCCCCTTGGTGCCACAAGCTGCCAACACCTTGCTGGTGGGCTCACCCAACTGGGCACAACTCAGCCCGGCTCAGCAGCAAATTTTGGCTCCATTGCAATCCGACTGGCCCCAAATGGACCACAGCAGGCGCAGCAAGTGGCTTGAGGTTGCTGCACGCTACCCCGGCCTGCCGCCTGATCAACAGGTGAGACTGCGCGAGCGCATGCAGCAGTGGTCGAACATGACACCCAGCCAAAGACAGGCCGTGCGAGCCAACTACCTGGACTTGACGCACCCCCCAGGAAAAGCCCCCCCACACACAGAGGCCGCTCAATCCAAGCTGCAAACCCAGTGGGAAGCCTACCAAGCGCTACCGCCGGAAAAGCGCCAACGTCTGGTTGAGCGCGCCGCCGAACGTGCAGCAAGCCAGCAGGCCGAATCCTCACCCTCACCCATCAAGCGGCGCACAAACGCAACGGTTCAACCGTCGCAAATGACGGTCCCCAAGGCCTTGCCGGACGCGCCCACTGTGGTGCAAATCCGGCCGGGTGCCAGCACGGTGATACGAAAAGCAGCACCCGCTGAGGCCGCCCGCCCGCCCGCAGGTGTGGCGTCAGCAGCCAGGCTCAGCCCGTGGCGCGCGTCGGCAGTCGACCCTGTGACGCTGCTCCCACGCACCCCACAGCCCTGATCGGCAAGCACCATGTCTGACACAACCCCTGCTGTGCCAGGGCTGATGCGGCGTTTGGCCTGCATGGTTTATGAAGGCCTGCTGCTGTTTGGCGTGCTGTTCACCGCTGCCTACCTGTATGCGGGCGTGACCCAGCAGCGAGATGCCCGTGTCGGGCAGCTAGGTCTGCAGCTGTTCTTGCTGGCCGTTTTAGCGCTCTATTTCAGCTGGTTTTGGTCGCGGGGTGGGCAAACCGTGGCCATGAAGGCCTGGCATTTGCGCGTGGTTGATCGCCAAGGTGCGCAACTGCGTTTTGGCCACGCGCTGCTGCGTTTCGTGGCGGCTTGGCTGTGGTGGGCGCCCGCCCTGTTCAGCTGCTACTTATCTGGCGTGCACCACAAACCCAGCGCCGTGGGCTTGAGTTTGGCGGTGGGCGCTCTCGCTTACTCCCTGTTGGCCCGGATACACCCTCGGCGCCAATATCTTCATGATGTCTTGTGCCGCACACAGGTCATTCACCAACCTCCGCAACCTCGCAATGAACAACCCCCACAAGGGCCGGACCGGCCTTGATCGCGTGATTAAAGCCGCAGGCTATTCCTACGAGGGCCTGCGTGCTGCTTACCAGGGGGAATGCGCATTCAGGCAGGAAGTGTGGATTTGCGTCTTCGCCACGCCTCTGGCTTTTGTGCTGGGACGGGACTGGGTGCAAGTCAGCCTGCTGCTGGGCACCCTGGTGTTGGTGTTGATTGTTGAGCTGCTGAACTCGGCCATTGAGGCGGCGGTGGACCGCGTCTCGTTTGAGCTGCACGAGCTGGCCAAACGCGCCAAAGACATTGCCAGCGCTGCCGTGCTGCTGGCCATGCTGCTGTGCGGTGGCGTGTGGCTCAGTGCCGTATGGCAGTGGTGCAAGGCAAGCTGAGCTGAGTCAGCGCCCGCCTCAGACCGCTGCTTCGTCCGTTTCGCCCGTGCGAATGCGGATGACCTGCTCGACGGCTGTCACAAAGATCTTGCCGTCGCCAATCTTGCCAGTCTTGGCCGCCTTCAAGATGGCGTCGATGCAGCGCTCCACCTCGTCGTCACGCACCACGACTTCCACCTTCACCTTGGGCAAGAAGTCGACCACATACTCGGCACCGCGGTAGAGCTCGGTGTGGCCTTTTTGACGGCCAAAGCCCTTGACCTCGGTCACAGTCAAACCAGAGGCACCGACTTCGGCCAAGGCCTCACGAACTTCGTCAAGCTTGAAGGGTTTGATGATGGCGGTGATTTGCTTCATCGAGGCACTCCGGATGGTTGATTTTGGGCGTTGACTGATTTAAGCACAGGCCCACAAAGCCTCAGGGCAAGTGGTCAGGAATCTGCGCCCAATCGTCCAACCACGTGCGCGCCGACGCGTCGCTGGGCGCACGCCAGTCGCCACGAGGAGACAAAGAACCACCGCTGCCCACTTTGGGCGCATTGGGCACACAGCTGCGCTTGAACTGGCTGCCTTGATAGAAGCGCCGAACAAAGATGCCCAGCACCGACTTCAGCTGGGCGTGCGAGTAGGTACCCTCTTGAACCGCCGATCCAGGCCCCCAGGCATGCCAGGCCAAGAAGGCGATGCGGCGCGGCGCATAGCCCCAACGCAACGCTTGGTAGAGGTTGAAGTCCTGCAGTTCATAGGGCCCGACAGCCGCCTCAGTGCTTTGCAGCGCGGCCTGCGGATCGGCGGCGCTGGCGGGCACAAGTTCCGGGCTGATTTCGGTGTTCAAGATGTCCTCAAGCACGGCTCGGGCCGCCGCACCTGCGCGACCGGTCTCGGCGACCCAGCGCACCAAGTAGCGAATCAAAGTCTTGGGCACGCTGGCATTGACGTTGTAGTGGGACATGTGGTCCCCCACCCCGTAGGTGCACCAACCCAGAGCCAGCTCGCTGAGGTCGCCCGTCCCCAGCACCATGGCGCCGTGATGGTTGGCCAGGCGAAACAGATGGCTGGTGCGTTGGCCGGCTTGGACGTTTTCAAAGGTCACGTCGTACTGCGCCTGGCCCTGTGCAAAGGGGTGGCGCAAGTCCTGCAGCATTTGCGTGCAGCTGGGCTTGATATCGATTTCTTCGGCACTGCAGCCCAGGCATTGCATGAGGCGCCAGGCTTGGTCACGCGTGCGCTCACTCGTGGCAAAACCAGGCATGGTGTAGGCCAAGATGTGGCTGCGCGGCAGCTTGAGCTTGTCCATGGCTTGCGCCGCCACCAAGAGCGCATGGGTCGAATCCAGCCCGCCTGACACGCCCACCACGAGCTTTTGCAGCCCGCTGCTGCGCAGGCGCTGCACCAGGGCTTGAACCTGGATGTGGAAGACCTCCTCGCAACGCTCGTCGCGCGATGCATCGTCAGCCGGGACATAAGGGTGGCGATCCAGCGCCCGATGTAGCGGCAACGCCTGATCCAGCCCCTGCGGCAAGGCCTGGAAGCTCACGCGGCGGAACTGCCTCAGCTGTGCAGCATGGATGCGCACGGCCTCGCCGTAGCTGCTGAGTCGGGCCCGCTCGTGAGCCAGGCGCTGCAAATCAATGTCAGCGCTGATCCATGCAGGCTCATCTGCAAAGCGCTCGCTTTGCGCGAGCAAGGCGCCGTTCTCGCCAATCAAGGCGTGGCCGTCCCACGCGGCATCGGTGCTGGACTCCCCCGCTCCAGCGGCCGAGTACACATAGGCCGCCAGGCAGCGTGCTGACTGCTGCGCCACCAGTTGACGCCGGTAGGCCGCTTTGCCCACCAAGGCGTTGGAAGCAGACAGATTGAGCAGCACCGTGGCACCGGCCAGGGCCGCGAAGGACGACGGCGGAATGGGCGCCCAGACGTCCTCGCACAGCTCCACATGCAGGCTCAGCAGCGGCTGATCTTGCGCCTCGAAAACCAGCTGGCTGCCAAAAAGCACGCGCTGGCCGAGCAGCTCAACTTCGTCCACCAAAGCATGGTCAGCGGCAGCGAACTGGCGGGGCTCATAGAACTCGCCGTAATTGGGCAGATAGCTCTTGGGCACCACACCCAGCACACGCCCCCGCTGCAAGACCACGGCCACATTGAAGAGGCGTTGCTGAACCCGCAGCGGCAGGCCGACCACGGCCAGCGTGGAGAGCTCGCGGCTGGCTTGCAGCACCTGCGCCAGCGCGTCCAGACTGGCTTGCTGCAAGGCCTGCTGCTGAAACAGGTCTTCGCAGCTGTAGCCCGACAAACCCAGCTCGGGAAACACCGCCACGGCCACCGATTGGGCGGCGAGCTCACGCAGCAATGCCGCGGTTTGTTCGGCGTTGTGCTGCGGGTCTGCCACGCGGCACAGCGGCACTGCCGCCGCGACACGGACAAAGTCGTGGTTGTAGAGGTTGAGGAAGTGCATGGCCAGACTATTGTGCAAGCAAAAACGCCCCGCACGGGGCGGGGCGTTGGACGGCGGAGTTGCGCTTATGCCGGCAAACTCAAGCCTCTTTGGCCTTGGCGAAGTTGGCGATGCCCGCCACCACTTCTTCCTTGGCTGCCTCAGGGCCTTCCCAGCCCTTGACCTTCACCCACTTGCCGGGTTCCAGATCTTTGTAGTGCTCAAAGAAGTGCTGGATGGCATTGAGGCGCATGTCGCTGATGTCCTCTGGCTTGTTCCAGTGCTTGTACATCGGCAGGATTTTGGTCGTAGGCACGGCCAGCAGCTTGGCGTCGCCACCGGCTTCGTCGTCCATCTTCAAGACACCCAGAGGGCGGCAGGTGACCACCACGCCCGGCGTCAGCGGGTAGGGGGTGATGACCAAAACGTCCACCGGGTCACCGTCGTCCGACAGTGTCTGGGGGATGTAGCCGTAGTTGCACGGGTAGTGCATGGCCGTGGTCATGAAGCGATCGACGAACAGCGCGCCGCTTTCTTTGTCCACTTCGTACTTGATCGGGTCGGCGTTCATCGGAATCTCGATGATCACGTTGAACTGTTCGGGCGCGTTGGGCCCTGGGGTGACGTTATGAAGGCTCATGATCAAAGGCTGCAAGGAGAAACCCGGATTCTAGGCTGTGATCAAGACAGATCACGACGCTATGTGAGCGCTTGACGCGCCTTGGCGTGACCGCTGGTAAACGCCCATGTGAGCCCCCCTACCCTCACTTAGTATGGGTTTGGCTACCTATGCCCCGCCCCTGCTTGTCAGGGCCTTTTTGCGAATCGCTAGAGAGGAGACGCTATATGTCGACGAGTTTGGCGTTGTATTTCGCGCTGGCCTGCGGCCTCGCCGCCGTGTTTTATGGGTTTGTCCAACGCAGTTGGATTCTTAGACAAGACGCTGGCAATGCGCGCATGCAAGAAATTGCTGCCGCCATTCAGCAGGGGGCGGCCGCCTACTTGGCGCGGCAGTACAAAACCATTGCCGTGGTCGGAGCGGTGCTGGCGGTGCTGATTGCCGTGTTTTTAGATTTGCAAACAGCCATTGGCTTTGTGGTGGGCGCGGCGCTGTCGGGAGCCTGCGGCTTTATTGGCATGAATGTGTCGGTGCGCGCCAATGTGCGCACCGCTCAGGCCGCCACCCAAGGCATGGTGCCGGCCTTGAACGTGGCATTCAAGGGCGGCGCCATCACCGGCATGTTGGTGGTGGGCTTGGGCCTGTTGGGTGTGGGCTTGTTTTTCCTGTGGATCAGCGGGGGCGAAAAAGCCGACAGCCAAACGCTCAAACCGCTGCTGGGCCTGGCCTTTGGGTCCTCGTTGATTTCCATCTTTGCCCGGCTCGGCGGCGGCATCTTCACCAAGGGCGCCGACGTGGGTGCTGACTTGGTGGGCAAGGTTGAAGCCGGCATTCCTGAGGACGACCCGCGCAACCCTGCGGTGATTGCCGACAACGTGGGCGACAACGTGGGCGACTGCGCAGGCATGGCCGCCGACTTGTTTGAAACCTATGCCGTGACGCTGATTGCCACCATGGCGCTGGGCGCGCTGACTTTCGGTGGTGCCTCAATGGCCACGCTGGTCTACCCCCTGGTGCTGGGCGGCGTGTCCATCATTGCCTCCATCGTGGGCTGCAGCTTTGTCAAAGCCACGCCTGAGATGAAAAACGTCATGCCCGCGCTCTACAAGGGGCTGATCGTGGCAGGTGTGCTGTCCTTGGTGGCGTTTTACTTTGTCACCACGGCCATGTTTCCGCAGCCGCTGGCGCTGGCGGGTGGAGTGAGCATCACGGCGCAAAACCTCTTTCTGGCCTGCGTGGTCGGCCTGCTGCTGACCGCCGCCATGGTGTGGATCACCGAGTACTACACCGGCACCCAATACAAGCCGGTGCAGCACGTCGCACAGGCTTCCACCACGGGGCATGGCACCAACATCATTGCGGGCCTGGGCGTGTCCATGCGCTCCACGGCCTGGCCGGTGCTCTTTGTGTGTGTGGCCATCGTGGCGGCGTTCCAGCTGGCGGGTCTCTACGGCATCGCCATTGCGGCCACTTCCATGCTGAGCATGGCCGGCATCGTCGTCGCGCTCGATGCCTATGGGCCCATCACCGACAACGCTGGCGGCATTGCCGAAATGGCGGAGTTGCCCGAGAGCGTTCGCAACATCACCGATCCCCTCGACGCCGTGGGCAACACCACCAAGGCCGTCACCAAGGGCTATGCCATCGGTTCAGCAGGACTGGCAGCGCTGGTGCTTTTTGCCGACTACACGCACGCGTTGGAATCGCGCGGCATGGCCGTGAGCTTTGATCTGTCCAACCACATGGTCATCGTCGGCCTGTTCATCGGCGGGCTCATTCCCTACCTGTTTGGCGCCATGGCCATGGAGGCCGTGGGGCGCGCCGCCGGGGCTGTGGTGGAGGAAGTGCGGCGCCAGTTCCGCGACATCAAAGGCATCATGGATGGCAGCGGCAAACCCGAGTACGGCAAGGCCGTGGACATGCTCACCGGCGCGGCCATCAAGGAAATGATTGTTCCCTCGCTGCTGCCGGTGGTGGTGCCCATCTTGGTGGGCATGCTGCTGGGCCCGGCGGCACTGGGCGGGCTGTTGATGGGCACCATCGTGACGGGCTTGTTTGTGGCCATCTCCATGTGTACCGGCGGTGGCGCTTGGGACAACGCCAAGAAGTACATCGAAGACGGTCACCACGGCGGCAAGGGCAGCGATGCCCACAAAGCGGCCGTGACGGGCGACACAGTGGGCGACCCCTACAAAGACACGGCAGGCCCGGCGGTGAACCCCCTGATCAAAATCATCAACATCGTCGCGCTTTTGATCGTGCCCCTGCTACCCATGGCCAGCGCGGCACCACCAGCGGTGGCGGCGCACTCGGCCACCATCATGCAAGAGGCGCCTGCCTCTGCCAGCACAGCGCAGGAGGCGCCAGCCAGCAGCGCCTCGCAGTAAGCGCCCCTGACGCAAGCCCCGGCGCCCTGGCTGGGGCTTGGCGGTGGCAACAGAAGACAAGCGTCTTGAAGAGCCCGATAGCGGGCTCTTTTCGCTTCTGAGCACGCCTGCGGCCAAGGGACAATCGGCTCAGTCCCTGCTCCATACTCCAAAGCCAGACCGTGTCCTTTGACGCTCTTGCCCCTGTTGTCGACACCCGGCGCCGCGAGGCGCTGATGCTGCTGTGGTCCAGCGTTCAGGCTCAGGAACTGGCCTGCGCCACCCTGCACCGTCGCCTGCAAGACTTGGCACAGCGCGCACGCACACTGCTGGAGCCGCTGCACCTTGAACTGCATATGCTGGAGCAGCAGCTGCACTGCGCGCTGCAGTATTTGCATACAGCGTCGCAAGGCCCGGCCAGCGCGGCCCCCACCGCGCCACCGCCGCATGAGCAACCCTGGCTGCTGCCCGCCTATCCCGCTGGCGCGCTGGACGCTCGGCTGATCTTGCAAGAACCCGAGGTGGCGCCGCCCGCTTCACTCAAAACCTTGTACCGACGCGCCGCGCGCCGCTATCACCCCGACCTGAGCCCGGATGAGGCCAGCCGCCCAGGTCTGGAGCAGCAAATGGCACAGATCAACCTGGCCTATGCCCGGGGCGACCGCCGCTACCTTGAAGCCTTGCTGATGGCCGCAACAGACCCCGCGGCTCGCCCCACCTCGGGCAGCGCGTCGGCTCACACCCAATGGCTGCAGCGCTGCGAGCAAGCCGCACGCCTGCGCCACCAAGAGTTGCATGCGTTTCAGGCAGAGCTGTGCAGCCACCCCTTGCACGCCCTGCTGTGCCCGGCCAACACGGCACCCGACGCCGACCCGCTCAAAGCCCATGCCGAGCAATTGCGGCGACACATGGCACAGCGCCGCCGCGAGCTCTACATCGGTCAGCGCGTCAAGCCACAATCGGAGCTGGCCGCCGCCTTTCTCACTCAACTGCCCCGCGCACCTTCGGCCCCTGCCCTGTCAAGCTGAACCCCGGCCGCACAGGGCCTGGCGGTGGTGCAGGGCATGCCAAGGAGCCCCATGTCTGACCCCAAGCCCGAGTCGCGCAGCGACGCCCAATGGCGCGAGCTGCTGGACGAGACCTCCTATTTGGTCACGCGCCGCGGCGCCACCGAACCCGCCTTCACGGGCCGCTACTGGAACCATTGGGAAGGCGGTGACTACCTCTGTGTGTGCTGCGGCAAACGCCTCTTCGCATCGGACAGCAAGTTCGACGCAGGCTGCGGATGGCCCAGCTTTTCGCAAGAGGATGCGCAAGCACAGATTCTGCGCATCGAAGACTTGAGCCACGGCATGCGCCGCGTGGAAGTGCGCTGCAGCAGCTGCGATGCTCACCTCGGCCATGTATTCCCCGACGGCCCCGCCCCCACGGGTGAGCGCTATTGCATCAACTCCGCCGCGATAGACTTCAGCCCCCGCTCCGATGCACCCCCGCGCGACTGACTCCCCATGAAGCTCTTGCTGGACTTTCTGCCGCTGCTGCTGTTTTTCGGCACCTTCAAGCTGGCCCAGGGGCGCCCCGAAGCGGCGGCGGCATTTGCCACCCAGTACTTTGGCGCGCTGGTTTCAGGCGGTGCCATTCAAGCCAGCGAAGCCCCTGTGCTCTTGGCCACCGTCGTGGTCATGGTCAGCACCTTGCTGCAAGCGCTCATCACCAAGCTGCGCGGTCAAAAGATCGACACCATGCTGTGGATCAGCCTCACGCTGGTGGTGGTGCTTGGAGGCGCCACGCTGTGGTTCCACAACGCCACCTTTATCAAGTGGAAGCCCACGCTGCTGTACTGGGGCGGCGCCTTGGCGTTTTTGATCTCTCAAACGTTTTTCGGCAAAAACCTCATTCAGGCCATGTTGGGCAAGGAACTCAAACTGCCCGACGCCATCTGGCGCCATCTGAACTGGGCCTGGGTGGTGTTTTGCAGCGGGCTGGGCTGCCTCAACCTCTGGGTGGCCTATCACTACAGCGACGAGACCTGGGCCAGCTTCAAGGTCTTTGGCGTGACGGGCTTGATCTTGCTCTTCACCCTGGCTCAAGGCCTCTACCTGATGCGCCACCTCCCGCCCGCTGCGGACGACGACACCTCTGCCAAGGAATCTGTATGAGCACCCCACCCCGCGCGCAAGCGTCAGACATTGAAGCCCGACTGCGCGCCGCCCTGAACCTGCTGGAGTTCGAATTGCAGGACGACAGCGCCGCGCACGCAGGTCATGCGGGCGCCCGCGAAGGCGGTCATTTCCGGGTGCGTTTGGTCAGCACTGCCTTCGAGGGTAAGTCCCGCGTGGCCCGCCATAGGCTCGTATATGATGCCCTCGCGGAGCTGATGCAGCGCGGTATCCATGCTTTGGTCATCGATGCCAAAACACCGACCGAGGCCCAGTCTCTTCGCAGTGGCGCCCACTAGTGGCGCTTTGTTTTGTCCGCAAGCCCGCCCTGAAAGGCTTTTGCTTCATGAAGAAAACTCTGCTGGCCGCCTGCGCAGCGGCAATCGTTGCAGTGGCGCTGCCCGTGAGCGCCCAAAACATCACCATCGTCAACGGTAAGGCCGTGCCCAAGGCGCGCGCAGACTTGCTGTTGGACCAGATTGCCAAGAGCGGCCAACCCAAGTCCCCAGAGCTCGAATCCCGCGTCAAGGACGAAGTGGTTCTGCGTGAAATCTTCATGCAAGAAGCAGAGCGTCGTGGCATCCCCGCCTCCGCCGACTACAAGGCTCAGATGGAACTGGCACGCCAGAGCATCCTGATCCGCGAGCTGTTCACGGGCTATGCCAAGACCAACCCGGTGACCGACGCTGAAGCCAAGGCCGAGTACGAGAAGTTCAAGGCTGAAGCACAAACTCAGGGCAAGAGCACCGAATACCGTGCCCGCCACATCCTGGTGGACAAGGAAGACGAAGCCAAGGCGCTGATTGCCCAAATCAAGGGCGGCGCCAAGTTCGACGAACTGGCCAGCAAGAACTCCAAGGACACCGGCTCGGCCGCCAACGGCGGTGATCTGGGCTGGTCTGCGCCTGACGCCTACGTCAAGGAATTCAGCGAAGCCATGCTGGCGCTCAAGCCTGGCCAGACCACCGATGCACCGGTGAAGTCGCAGTTCGGCTTCCACATCATCCGTCTGGAAGAAACGCGTGCTGCACAGTTCCCGGCCTTTGACGACGTCAAGGACCAGATCAAGCAGCGCCTGTCTCAGGAAAAATTGGCCAAGTACCAAGAAGACCTGAAGAAAAAAGCCAAGACTGACTACAAGTTCAGCAACTGATTGTTTGTGAGCCTCGCGCTCCGCAAACGCCAAACGCCCGCCGTGCAGCAACCCTGCCCGAGCGGGCGTTGTACTTGATTCGCCATGCCCGCCTCGCGCCTCGCCCGACGACTGCTGCCCTCTCCTGAAACACTGGAGCGCACCCGAGGCTTGGGCTGGCTGGGCCGCTATCTGCGCCAACGCCCCTGGCTGTGGGTGGCCCACAGACGCCGCGTGGCGCTGGGTGCTGCACTGGGGCTGGCCGTAGGCGTGATTCCGCTGCCCACCCAAATGTTTTTTGCAGCGCTGCTGGCCATCCCGTTTCGCGCCAATGTGGCTGCGGCTGTGGCCGCCACATGGCTGACCAACCCCTTCACGCTGGTGCCCATTTGGGGGCTGGCCATCTTTCTAGGCCGTGCCGTGCTGGGCCACGACGGTGCCGTGGCAGCACCCGCCAGCTTGAGCTTGCAGTGGAGTGAGCCTCTGAGCTGGTGGTCCACCCTCACGCAATGGCTTGCAGACCTCGGCCCGCCGCTGCTGGTGGGCCTGCCGCTGGCCGGCGTGGTGCTGGGCACCCTGACCTATGTCGCGGTGTACATCGGCTGGTGGGCCGTGATCCGGCTGGAACGCCGTCGCCGCCTAAGGCTGCGCGCGCAGCGCAGCGCCTGAGCGGTGCTCAGGCCGCCTCGCTGCTGACCAGCCGTCCCGCAGCCAGCCGCAGCTGGCGCCCGCAACGTGCGGCCACACCGTCGTCGTGCGTGACCAGCACCAGGGTGGTGCCGTGTTCGCGGTTGAGCTCAAACATCAAGTCCATCACCTGCGCGCCGGTGGCCGCATCCAGGCTGCCTGTAGGCTCATCGGCCAAGAGCAGCGTGGGGCGCATGACAAAGGCCCGCGCCAGGGCCACGCGCTGCTGCTCCCCGCCCGACAGCAGTCGGGGGCGGTGGTTGAGCCGCTGGCCCAGGCCCACGCGTTGCAACATGTGCCGCGCAGCCTCTTGCGCCTGCGGCTGACCACTGAGCTCCAGCGGCAGCAGCACGTTCTCCAGCGCCGTTAAATGCGCCAGGAGCTGAAAGCTCTGAAACACAAAGCCCACATGGGCACCGCGCAGGGCGGCACGGCCGTCTTCATCCAGGGCATAGAGGTTTTGCCCCAGCAAGCGCACCTGGCCGCTGCTGGGCACGTCCAGGCCCGCCAGCAGCGACAGCAAAGTGCTTTTGCCCGAGCCCGAGGCACCCACAATGGCCACCGATTCACCCGCGCACAGCGTGAAGCTGAGCTCATGCAGAATCGTCAGCTCCCCGGCTGCGTCCTGTACTGCCTTGTGCAGGCGATCGACTTCAAGAATGGTGTCAGACATGCAAACCAAGCCCACGGGCAGACGTCAATGGATGCGCGACTGTAGCGCCTGGCTGGTGGCCTTGTCGGCCAGCGGTCTTTGGCTGCCTGCGGCCCAGGCCAAAGAGCGCAACGCCGCCAAGTCCAGTGCGCCCAGCATTGTGGTGCTGGGCGACAGCCTCTCGGCCGAATACGGCCTGCCCAGGGGCAGCGGCTGGGTGCAGCTCTTGCAGCAGCGGCTGCAGGGCCGCTTGCCAAACGCACGCGTGATCAATGCCAGCATCAGTGGCGACACCACCTCGGGCGGCCGCTCGCGCCTGCCTGAGGTGATGCGCCAGCACCGCCCCACGCACTTGGTGATCGAGCTCGGCGGCAACGACGCGCTGCGCGGCCTGCCAATGACCATGACCACCGACAACCTTCGCGCCATGGTGCGCGAGGGCAAGGCCGCTGGCGCGCGGGTGCTGCTGGTGGGCATGCAAATGCCGCCCAACTACGGGGCGCGCTACGCCCGCGAGTTTGCCGAGGCTTTCAGCACCGTGGCGCGTGAGGAGCAGGTGGCCCTGCTGCCCTTCTTGCTGGCAGGCGTGGCGGACCGGCCCGACGCGCTGCAGTGGTTCCAGCCCGACCGCATCCACCCCGCAGCCAAGGCCCAACCCGTCATGATGGACAACGTCTGGCGCGCGCTGCAGCCCCTGCTCTAGCGTATGGGCACGCCCTGATTGCGCTCGCGCGCGTCACCACGGCGCTCGTCGCGCTCCGGCGGTGCTTCACGGCGCGGCACATTCATGCCGGGGGAGCTTTCGGCGGCACGGCTCGGTTCGCGCCGAGGCTGCTGCACCTCCGGGCGAGACTCCGGACGGACCTCACGCCGCGGCACGCCGTCCATGCCCGACTCGCGGCGCAGCTGCGTGTCGCCCCGGGGTGATTCGCCGCGGTAGATGCGCGGCTCGATCTCGCTCTCCACGCGCTGTTCGCGGCGCGGCTCCATGCGGGGCTCCGGGCGCGGCTCCACGCGCGCAGGCAGCCCAGGCTCCGGCGAGGTCTCCATGCGCGTCTGGCGTTCACGCAAGGGCTCGTTGCGCCAGCCCCGCTCGCGAGGGGCTTCCGCGGCGGGCCCATCACGCATGGACGCGTCGCGCACCGGCTCTACGCGCCATGGCAAGCCCGGGCTGGGCACCGCAGCGGCATCGCTCGGAACACCGCCTGAGGCCATGCCACCCCCTTGGGCCGGCAGCCCGCCGCCCATGCGCACCGGAACGTCCGAGCCCCCGCGCGGCGGCACGGGCACTGGCGCGTTTGGCTGACCGATGGGGCCACCAACAGGACGCTGCACGGTGACAGGATCAAAGACAAAACGGCGACCGTACTCGGGGCTGTGACGGTAGTGAGGACGAAACTCGTCACGCGGCGTCAGCGGTGCCCAACCCCTCACGGGCGGAGGGCGATGACGCCCCAGATTCAAGTTGACTTGCACCCCCACCCCACCCCAAGTCACCAGGGCGGGAGCGTAGGCGGGGCGCGCCACCCAGCTGCCCGGCACCCAGCACCAGCGCACACCCCAACGCACCCAGCGTCCGTAGTGAAACGGCGCAAAGCCCCAGGGCGCCTCGTCCACCCATGTCCAACCCCAATGGCGGCTCCACACCCAGCGGCCATGGCTGTAGGGTGCCCAATCGACCGCCACATGGCGCGGCATCCACACCATGCCCCACTCGCTGTGACGCGACCAGTCGCCCCAACGATCGAGCTCGTCAGCGCCCGTCATCTCGGGTGAGACATAGGCGGTTGCGACCGCCTCGCCCATGCGCTGGCTTTCAGCCAGCAGCCAGCGCGCAAATTCATCGCGCTGCAGCGATTCACGCTGGGCACGTGGGCCATTGGCTTCGCGCCAAAACTCGCCTTGCTCGTTGTTGCGCAGCAGCACGGCGGTGGCTTCACCGGGCGCGAGATCGCGTGCCTCAAAGCGCATGCGCCCGCTCCAGACCTGAGCGGTGGTGGCACGCGCTTGCTGCTGCAAGCGAAACAACCCCTCGCGCTCGAAGCGGCTGCTGCCTTCTTCGGTGAGCACCTGCCATTCGTCCAGCGCGTCGCGCTGCCGCAGGCGCAGCCCCAGGCCACCGCGCTGCAGCTGCAGCTGAGCTTGCCGGTCGTCGAGCTGGCGGAATTCCAGTTCGGTATCGCCATCCAGCCACAGCGTGGTCGAGCCGACTTGTAGCCGCAGCCGTGACGAGGACTCGGTGCGCAGCCGGTCGCCTTCGGCCACGGTTTGGTTGCGCAGCAGTTGCACCCATTCGCGGGTTTCGTGGTCCAGCCACCAAGCCGTGCCTTGGATTTGTGCCACGCGCCCGGCGCGCGTGGGCGGGTCGGCCCAGGCCCAGCCCACCAGCATCAGGCTGGCCAAAAGTGCCAGCAGCAGCGCGCGCAGCAAGGTTTGGCGGCGACGCACCCGTGGCTGGTCCTTTGGCTCGAACAAAGCGCCGGGGTTTGTGGTGCAAAGAGTGCAGGCCATGGCAGTGCTACGGAAGGTGCGGACTGTGCCTGAACGCCGCAGCCCCCACTTTGGTGCACACGCCGAGCGCCAGCCGCTGTGTAAAGCTGCTGGCGCAGTGCCCTCAGGACTCCAGGCCCAGCTCTTGGATTTTGCGCGTGATGGTGTTGCGCCCAATGCCCAGCTTCTGCGCGGCCTCGATGCGCCGGCCACGGGTGTGTGCCAGCGCCGTGCGGATGAGCTCGGCCTCGCAGCGGCGAATCAGCTCGTCCCACACATGGGGATCTTGCGCCTGCAGCCTTTGCTGCGCGTCCTGCGCGAACAGTGCCAGCCATTCGGGAGCAGCCGCAGCGGGCGAACTGGCTGCTGCAGGGTCTGAGCCCGGGTTGGCTGCGGCAAGGCCGGGCGCGGGGGCTTGCAGCTCGGGCGGCAAATCCTGCGCACGCACCCATTGGCTGGGCGCCATGACGCTGAGCCAGCGGCAGATGTTTTCCAGCTGGCGCACATTGCCGGGGAATGGGAAGTCCTGCAGGCGCTGCAAGGCGTCCTCACCCAGGCGCTTGGGCTCCACGCCCAGCTCCTTGGCACTGGCAGCCAAGAAATGGCGCGCCAGCACGGCAATGTCGTCCCGGCGCTCGCGCAGCGGCGGCAGGCGCAGGCGTATGACATTGAGGCGGTGCAGCAAGTCCTCGCGAAAGCGCCCCTCCAGCACCAGGGCTTCGAGGTTTTGGTGGGTGGCGGCAATCACCCGCACCTGGGCCTTGATGGGGTGCTGGCCGCCCACGCGGTAGAACTGCCCGTCAGAGAGCACACGCAGCAGCCGGGTTTGCAGCTCCAGCGGCATGTCGCCGATTTCGTCCAGAAACAGCGTGCCCCCCTGCGCCTGCTCAAAGCGCCCGTGGCGGCTGGCCTGGGCGCCGGTGAAGGCGCCGCGCTCATGCCCGAACAGCTCGCTCTCGAGCAGATCACGCGGAATGGCCGCCGTGTTGATGGCCACAAAAGGCCCTTGGGCCACGGGGCTGTGCTTGTGCAGCGCGCGGGCCACCAGCTCCTTGCCCGTGCCGGACTCGCCGGTGATGAGCACCGTGACATGGCTTTGCGAGAGCCGCCCGATGGCGCGAAACACCTCTTGCATGGCGCTGGAGTGACCCAGCATCTCGGGCGGCTGTGCGGCAGCCGGGGCTTGCGCCTGCTCGCGCTCGCGCTCCTGCCAGGCACGGCGGATGAGGGCCACGGCGTGCGGCAAATCAAAGGGCTTGGGCAGGTATTCAAAGGCGCCGCCCTGGAAGGCCGCCACGGCGCTATCCAGGTCGGTGTAGGCGGTCATGATGATGACGGGCAGCTGCGGCAGGCGCTCGCGCAGCTGAGCCAGCAGCGTGAGGCCGGAGCTGCCGGGCATGCGGATGTCTGAGACCAGCACCTGCGGGCTGTCGTCCTGCAGCGCCGACAACACCTCGCTGGGGCTGGCAAAGCAGCGCACCGGCAGGCCGTCGCGGGCCAGCGCTTTTTCAAGCACGAAACGAATGGATTGATCGTCATCGACGACCCAGATCGATTTCATCGCTCCCTCTCCCCTGCGCTGTCTTCTTCCAGCGGCAATGTGATGCGAAACACCGTGCGCCCGGGCTGGCTCTCGAAGTCGAGCAAGCCGTTGTGCTGTTGGACAAAGGTCTGGGCCAAGGTCAGCCCCAGACCGGTGCCCCCGTCGCGCCCCGAGACCAGCGGCAGGAACACGCGCTCTTGCAGCTCTTGCGGCACGCCCGGTCCGTTGTCCTGCACCTGCAGCTCCAGCGCCAGGCGCCAGCGCCGCTTGCCCAGCGTGACCTGGCGCGCCACGCGCGTGCGCAGCGTGATGCAGGCGGACTGGTCCGCCATCTGCCCCACCAGGGCCTGCGCGGCGTTTTGCACCAGGTTGAGCAAGGCCTGAATCAGCTGTTCGCGGTCGCCGCGCAGCTCGGGCAAGGAGGTGTCGTAGTCGCGCTGGATGCTGAGGCCTCGCGGGTACTGCGCCAGCACCACGGCGCGCACGCGCTCGCACACCTCGTGAATGTTCACCGGCCCCAGCACCGGGGCATGGCGATGCGGCGCCAGCAGTCGGTCCACCAGCAATTGCAGGCGGTCAACCTCGTGCAGGATGACGCCGATGTAGTCGCGCAGCTCCGGGTTGAGCGCGGCGCTGCTGTGGCCGTCCAGATGCGGCGCCAGCTCCATCTCCATGAGCTGGGCCGCGCCGCGAATACCGCCCAGCGGGTTTTTGATTTCGTGCGCGAGGTTGCGCACCAGCTCTTTGTTGGAGCGCATTTGATCGAGGCTGCGCTCCTCGCGCTCCTGGCGCTGCTGCTGGGAGCTCAGCGCCATCTCCAGCAGCAGATCGGCGCTGCCATCGAGCTGGCTGAGCACCGCGTGCACGGGCTGGGGCTCCTGCCCGGCAGGCGCCAGCACGGCGTCAAAGCGGCGGCTGGCGTAGCTGTTGTCGAGCACCCCGCGCATGGCCTCGCGCAGGCGCTGGGGTTCTTGCAACCACTGCGCCACCTCGGCGTGGGCCAGGCTGCGTCGGGGGTGGCGCAGCAGCGCCTCCACAGCCGCATTCACCCACAGGCAGCGGCCTTGCGCATCGAGCACGATCAGCAAGGTGCTCAGCGCATCCAATGCGGGCGCGGGCGTCACAGGGCGCCCTCCACGACCGAGCCTCGGCCAGCTGCGCTTAAGACGGCAGCTTCGAGAGCTCGCGCTTGAGCGCCTGGATATCGCTTTCCTGGCGCTGGATGCTGGACTTGAGCTCTGCAGCGCGGTCCAGGTACTTCTGGTAGTTGCGCTCGTCGCCACGGCGCTCGGGCTGCCCGCCGTTGTATTCCTTGTTCAGCTGCGACAAGCGTTCCTCGGCGTCGCGCAGTTCCTGCTCCAGCACACGGCGGCGCTCGCCGTCGCGGCTGCGCTGCTTGTCCGGGTCGACCTTGTTGTCGGGCGAGGATGCTGCAGGGCTGGTCGTCGAAGACGTGGCAGCGCGCGGCTTGACCGGAGGCAGCACCGTGATGGGCGTGCCTTCGATCGTGGTGCAACCCTTGTCCTTGGCCTCTTTGGCACTGAGTGCGTCGGTGTAGAGCACGGGCGAGCCCGGGCAGCGGTACACCACGCCTTGAGCGTGAGCCGCCATCTGGCCCAGGGCCAAACCGGTCAGGAGCAATACAGCAGTGCGAGGGGACAAAAGCTTGTGCATGGATAGGCGCGCGCGCAATGCAAAGATCAACCCCCATTGTGGCGCAAGTGCTCGGTAAGGCCAGACGCCCAAAAAAAGGGGATGGCCGCAGCCATCCCCTCTCTTGCACGAACAGGGGGCGATGTGCGGCGAAAGAGCTTGCCAGCCGCACCCGCGCCCCCAGGCCCATCACAGCGCGTAGTACATGTCGAACTCGACCGGATGGGTGGCCATGCGAAAGCGCGTGACCTCTTGCATCTTGAGCTCGATGTAGGCGTCCAGATAGGCGTCGGTGAACACACCCCCCTTGGTCAGGAAGGCGCGGTCCTTGTCCAGATACTCCAGCGCCTGGTCCAGGCTGTGGCAGACGGTCGGGATCTTTGCGTCTTCCTCGGGCGGCAGGTGGTAGAGGTCCTTCGTGGCAGCTTCGCCCGGATGGATCTTGTTCTCCACGCCGTCCAGACCCGCCATCAGCAGCGCTGCGAAGCACAGATAGGGGTTGGCCGAAGGATCGGGGAAGCGTGCTTCCACGCGGCGGCCCTTGGGGTTGGCCACGTAGGGAATGCGGATCGAGGCCGAGCGGTTCTTGGCCGAATACGCCAGCTTCACCGGGGCTTCAAAGCCTGGCACCAGGCGCTTGTAGCTGTTGGTGCCGGGGTTGGTGATGGCATTCAGGGCACGGGCGTGCTTGATGATGCCGCCGATGTAGTACAGGGCGAAGTCAGACAGACCGGCATAGCCGTCACCGGCGAACAGGTTCTTGCCGTCCTTCCAGACCGACTGGTGCACGTGCATGCCGCTGCCGTTGTCGCCCACCAGGGGCTTGGGCATGAAGGTGGCCGTCTTGCCATAGGCGTGGGCGACGTTTTGGATGACGTACTTTTGCAGCTGCGTCCAGTCCGCACGCTGCACCAGCGAGCTGAACTTGGTGCCGATTTCCATCTGACCGGCGTTGGCCACTTCGTGGTGGTGCACTTCGACGGGGATGCCCAGCTGTTCCAGGATCAGGCACATCTCCGAGCGCAGGTCTTGACCGCTGTCCACGGGAGGCACGGGGAAGTAGCCGCCCTTGACGGTGGGGCGGTAGCCGCTGTTGCCGTGCTCGTATTCCTTCCCGGTGTTCCAGGCGGCTTCTTCAGACTCGATCTTGAAGAAAGAGCCGGACATGTCATTGCCCCAGCGCACCGAGTCAAAGATGAAGAACTCGGGCTCAGGACCGAAGTAGGCGGTGTCGCCTAGGCCGGAGGCCTTCAGATAGGCCTCGGCACGGCGTGCCAGGGAGCGGGGATCGCGCTCATAGGCCTTGCCGTCAGCGGGGTCGATGACGTCGCAGGTCAGGAACAGGGTCGACTCTTCAAAGAAGGGGTCGATGTTGGCGGTGTTGGGGTCGGGCATGAGCAGCATGTCCGAGGCCTCAATGCCCTTCCAGCCCGCGATGGACGAGCCATCAAACGCGTGGCCGGAGCTGAATTTATCTTCGTCAAAGGCCGAAACCGGCACGGTGACGTGCTGTTCCTTGCCGCGGGTATCGGTAAAGCGGAAGTCCACGAACTTGACTTCGTGCTCCTGCACCATGTTCATCACGTCAGCGACGGTCTTGGCCATCAATCACTCCTCAGAAAAACAGGTTTTGGGTTGTTGGTCCGCGCCACCACGGCCGGCGCACAAACCATCCATAGCAGTTTACGTGCCAGCGCCATGGCCCCTTGCATGGGCGCTCGCCCTCCTGGCAGATGCACCCGGAAGCGCCTGGGCGGCGATCAGCGCGCACCATCTCGGAGCACAGTCTTGCGAGTATGCACCCATTTGGTGCCGAGGCCACCCGCTCAGGGCTGGATCAGCGGTGGCAGTTCTGGGTTGGGTAGGACCTTGTCTGCACCTTCTGGTGCGGGCACGGGCGCGCGTCGACGCAGCTCATCCAATGCCGCCAAGGCATAGTGGGCAAACCACAGGGCGCTGAAAGCAAACACCAAGGTGTAGAGCCACATGGACACCAGCACCAACAGCGGCGCCATGGCGATGACCAGCGCGCCAAACGCCCAGATGGCTGCCGGCGCCGCACCCAGGTAGCCGCTGGCCACGCCCAGCATCATCAGCGGCAGGCGGTGCTCTTGCAGCAGTTGCTGGCGCTCTTGCGCCGTGGCGTACTCGGCCAGCACATCAAAGGTGAAGACCCGATAGCTCAACCAGCCCCAAATCAGCGGCGGCAAGAGCAGCACCAGCGGGGGCAGCAACCAAAAAGGCATGCTCAGCAACAGTGCCAGCGCGGCCAAGAGGGTATGGCCCAGCGACCAGAACAAGCCCTTGATAAACCCCGCCCCGTGCTTGCGCTCCAGCTGCGGGAAACGGCGCCGCGCCACCAAGTCGGCCAGCGCGGGCGTCATCATCATGGCCACCAGCAGCAGGCTCAAAAGCACCAGCGCGGGCACAGCCATCGCCAGCACCAGCAAGGGTGCCAGCACGCTGCGAAAGCCGCTCGCGCCCATGCTCTCGAGCCAGGCCAAGGCGCTGCCCACCAGCAGCCAAGATTCCAAACCCCCGCGCACAGCCGCTACAGCGGGCTCCCAAAAAAAGTACGCCGTGCCGCCCGCCAGCACCACCCCCAGCAACAGGGGCAGCAGGGACAGGGCAATCACACGTGGATGCAGGCAATACGCCGCTGCGCGCCAAAAGGCGTCGACCACCGAGCCCATGGTGTTGATCATGTTGAACCTCCCTCAATCGGACGAGCATATATCCCCAGCATGCGCGGGAGCTCCCCCCTTACCCAGCTGCGCCTAATGGCCCAGCAGGCGCTTGACACCCAGCCACTGTTGCGCCCAGAAGCCGCGCCCGTAGTCCCGCCCACCTTCTTCAGGGAGCTGATCGCGGATGCCGGTGGGGTCGTAGCGAACCGAGAAGTCGGCGGTGCGAAACAGCAGGTCCCAGATTGGGAAGAGCACGGCAAAGTTGTGCCCGCCCAGCGTGCCCTTGCCATGGCTTTCATGCCCCACGCCGATGCTGTGGTGCAGGCGGTGAAAACAGGGGCTCACCAGCAGGCGGCTCAGGTAGGGACCAAAGCTCATGCGCAGGTTGGCGTGCTGCAAGTTCTCCATCAGCTGAGACAGCGCCGTGAGCAGCACGAACTGGCCCGGCCCCACACCCACGGTCAGGGCCACCACGGCCAGCACGGCGTCCACCAACACAGAGTCCAGCAGGTGGTTGCGGCTGTCGCTCCACATGGTCATCTGGCGCTGGCTGTGGTGCAGCGCGTGCAGCGCCCACCACCAGTTGAACTGGTGCTGCGCGCGGTGCAGCAGGTACAGCACCAAGTCAAACAACACCAGGTAGAGCACAAAGCTGACCCAGGGCAAGTCACTCACACCGGGCCACAGCGCGTCGAGCTGCACGCCCGACCAGCCCCATAGACTGAGCCGGGCACCGAGCGCATCCACCAGTGGCGCCAAGGTAAAGAACATGGCCAGGCGAAACAGGCCCAGGCGGTGGATCAAGGTGTAGATCACATCCACCGCGATGGCGCCGCGGTCGCGCACAGCCTCCACAGGCCGCCAACGCTGCAACTGCCCGATCACCAGCAGCAGCACCAGCAGCTCCAACAGCCCCACCATCAGCCAACCGGTGGCGGCATAGGCGTCTTCCAGCAAGTTGCCAAAGCCCAGCCCAAACACCACGGGTTGCACTACAGCCTCGAACAAGGCTTGCTGCCATTCATCCAGCTGCTCCAGCCAGGCACTCCACATGCGCGCTTACTCCTTGGATACCGTTGTGGCAGTTCGCAGCGGCTGTTGCATCCAGGCCGCGTAATCAGGGTGCTCGCGCAGCGGCGCGAAACAAAAACCCTGGGCCTTGAGCCCCACGATCAGTGGCTCCAAGACCTCGGGCGCCCAGGCGGGTTGGCGTGACCAGATGCCCAGGTGCGCCATGAGGATGTCGCCGCTGCGAATGCGCTTGAGGCTGCGCTGCAGCAGCTGGGCGTTGCTGGCGCGTGCGGTGGGCAGCTCGTCGCCCAAAAAGCCAGCGTCGCTCCAGCCCACGTGCTTGAAGCCGCAGGCCTGGGCCGCGGCCAACAATGCAGGCGAGGTGCGCCCGGCCGGTGCGCGAAAGATGGGCGCCATGGGCCGCCCCGTCATTTGCTCAAAACGCTTGGCCGGTGCGCGCAGGGCCTCGCAATAGGCTTGTGCACTCAGAGTGACGGTTTGCGGCGTTTGCTGACCCGCCGCGCGGCGCAGGCGAAAGCTGCCATCGGGCAAATCGGCCTGCCAGGCGTCGTGGTGCCAGGTGTGGCTGCCAAAGTCATGTCCTTCGGCAGCGCGGGCGCGCCACCAGGCGGCCCAGTGCTCATCCAAGCTGCTGCCACCGTCTTGCGTGGGCTCGCTGGCGAGGAAAAACGTCGCCCGCACTTGCTGGCGTTTGAGCACATCCGCCACCAGCGGCGCCACGCCCATATGGCCGGTGTCCAAGGTCAGGTACAGGGGCTTGGCGCAGGCCAGAGGTTTTGCGGCCTGCGCGGGCAGCAAGGCACACACCGCGGCCAGTGCCAGCAGAGGAAGCCTCAGGCGCTCAAAGGCGAGGCACATGGTCCAGTGTCCAAACGCCGTGGGGCGATTTGCCGACCTTGACCTGGCGCACCACCTTCTTGGTGCTCAGGTCAATCTGCGTGAGCTTGCGAGCCCAGCGCGAGGTGTAGACCAGGGTGCGGCCATCAGGCAGCAGCTCCATATCGTCAGGCCCGCCGGGCGCCACGATGGTGTCCACGACCTTGAGCGCGCGGTGGTCAATCTTCGAGATGGTGTTGGCCGCACGGTTGCTCACCAACACATGCTGCTTGTCGCCCATGGAGCGAAAGGAGTGCGCGCTGTTGCCCGTGGGAATGCGCTTGGCGCGGTTGGGCGTGGCGCCACTCACGTCCAGCACCTCCACAGCGTCACTGCCCGTCAGCGCCACCAGCAGGGTTTTGTCGTCGGGGGTGAGGTAGATATCCGCCGGCAGACTGCCGACCGAGACCTTCCAACGCACGCTCAAAGTCGCCAAATCGATGGCCATGACCTCATCGCTCTCTTGCAGGCTCACGTACACCACCGAAGAGCGGGTGTCGATGGCAATGTGGCTGGGAGTTTTGGGCGCACTGAAGCGCTTGACCAACTTCAGGGGCTGGGCTTCGTTCTCAGGCTGCCAGCGGTAGATGTCCACATGATCGAGCCGGTTGGCAGCCGTCACAAACCACTTCATGTCTGGCGAAAAGCGCAGGTGGTAGGGATCGATGATGCCGTTGAGGGTGCGCTGCACTTGCGCGCTCACCGGGTCAATAAAGGTCAGCGAGTCTCCCATGGCGTTGGCCACGATCATGGACTTGCGATCCGGCGTGAGGTAGATGTGGTGTGGCTCTTTGCCCGTGGCGATGCGCTTGGTCTCGGTGAGGCTGACTGGGTCGATCACGCTGACATCCGCGCTGAGCGAATTGAGCACAAATATCGGGTGCCCAGTGGCCTGTGCCGCATTGGCAACAAAGCCCAAAAACAAACCGCACAACAAGCGTGCCAGCACGTGCCACGCATTCTTCCGTGTCATATAACTCTTTCCACTCCATGAGCTGCAAGCTGCGTGCCTGCCTCGGTCCAGTGTAGTTTCCGGGGCCCAGGCCCTAAGCGCCTCAGCTCGCCAGACAACATCCGCACCCCTGTAAGCAGGGGGACGCCCACCACGAACCCAGCACCTTAGCGGGCCAGGCGGAGTCAGCGTTTGCGCTGGACCAAAGCAGAGACATCGGCGTAGATGCGCCCCACCAAATCTGACCAACGGAAGTAGTCGGCACGCGCCGTACAGGCTTTACGCGAGGCGGCCTCGTCTGCAGCCACTTCCTGCAGCACATCACCCATGGCTTGGGCCAAGCGTTGTGCCACCTCAGGCACAGAACCCTCGGCGCTCACCGCGCGGCCTACCGTGTCGTTGACGATGACACCAGGCCCCCCCAAATCCAGGCAGACCACAGGCAACCCGCACTGCAGGGCCTCCAAGACCACAAAGCCGCCCGAATCACGGTAGGCCGGGCACAGCAACAGCCTGTGCTGGGCGTAGACGGCATCCAGGTCCTCGCGTGCCATCCAGTTCAGCCACTGAACGGCATCCGCCACGCCCAAGGCTGCAGCCTGTTGCTTCCAGCGCTGCAACTCAGGCCCCTCGCTGACGACGGTCAGCGTCAAATCAGGCAGGCGCGAACGCGCCAGCGCAAAGGCTTGCAAGCCCAGATCCATGCCTTTGATGCCGACCGCCCGCCCCACAAACAAGGCATCGCGCTGCTTGGGTATCTGCGCCACAGGCCGCGCCTCACAAGCCCCGATGGCCAGCGAGACCTTGGTCTTGCTGCGGTGCGCAGGCGGCACCAGCGGCAAGTGCGCCGGAGAGGTCACGTAAATCGACTCGGCCCGCGCAAAAGTCAGGCGCAGCAGCGGGTCAAAGCGCACCAGCTGGTTGACCACATCACGAACGCGCTCCCCCAACCTCTGCAAGGGCGACAGCGTTTGCTTGAGCCCCGCCGGTGTGCAATCGGCGCCAGCGACAGGCCCAAACACAAAGGGAATCCCCAGGCGCCACATCAAACTCGGCTGCCGAAAGCTCACCCAAGTCACATGGTGAACCACATCAAACTGCTCCGCGCCATGGACTGCACGCGCCGCCGACAGCGCGGCCATTTGCCAAAAGTAGTAGTAAATATGGTTGCGTCGATTGAATTTCGACAAAATACGATGCAACCAATCAATATCCACGTAGCAAAATTTAACCTCACGCTCAAGAGTATTCTTGGCCAAGTATTTTTCAATCGACTCTTGATGGGATCGGCGCGTCAAAATCGTCACTTCATGCCCGAGAGCAGAAAGCTCCACACCCCAGCGCCAGCCCACCTCCTCATCGGAACCAAAACTCGGATCGCAAGCAAATGCCGAAATCAAAACTTTCATGAGCACTATCGAGCCGTGTATTGCAAAGAAATGATTGAGTGCGGCGGAACGCAAACATGACCCGCACGCTTCACCGGCGCACCTGAAAACCTCTTGACGCGGAATCTATTTTTGTCACCATCCACATGATCCGTGCCTTTTTCATCCGCCTCAAAATACCGCACCGTCTGGGCCTCATCCTGAAACTTATCGGAAGAAATTTTGTATTTCACCCAATATCCTGAAGATGAACGATTGACGGACACCACCGACATGCGCCGCGCGCCCTCTTCCAGCATGGCCACAGTCTTTATTGAATAGCCGCCACCATAGTCGCCGCCACGCAATTCTGCCGGCTGAACCTGCACCAAATGGTCGAAATATGACTCTCTTAGCAAGCGCAAACCCCAATAGGTGGGGCTAGGGTAAAGCTCGTCGCGGCGTTCATCCCATTTGATCAACTGCCAAGGCCCTTTCGCGCCCAAGGCGTGCCAAACCGCAACATCAACATTCTTGTTGCGCATCATGCTCATGGTGAAGTCCACAGCAGACAAAGCGCCTTGAGAGCCAGAAGCCTGATGCCAGTTATCTTCCCAGCGTCCAATTTTTGGAATTGACGGCCAGCGCCCGTGCTCAGTTACATAAACCTTATGGTCAGCATTGTGCCTTCTATAAACCTGAGAGAGCCTATTGATGAAAGGCTCCAACTCATTGATAGGCAGCCCATCATAATAGGGGTGAATTGATACACCGTCAGACTGCGCCCCTAAGGATTTGGCCACAGCCTGATCAAAACTATCACCCAGAGCATCTGTCGCCTTCTCAGGAGAATCCCAAGGCGATGTTTTACCCATCACAACCATTTTTCCCCTTGGATCAACCTCCTTCATGCGGCGCAACAAAGTAGACGCAGCTGTCGCATATTTACTCGCAGACCACTTCAAGTCACCCCAATCCAACTCATTCCCAAGCTCGTAAGTATTTATTCGGCAATAACTGTTTGTTTTGCAAATTTCAGGACCTTTTCCTAAAATCCACTTTGCATAGTCCACATTCTCCGCAACAAAGTCACTCTTACTCTCCTTTCTTGCGCTGCCAGCTTGAGCATCCAGCATTCTCAGCATCCACAGCGGCTGCCCACCCACCAATTCCATCAGCTTGAGAAATTCCTCTGGCCCCAACTGAGGCATAACCGATCCGTCCGGCACATACAAGTCAAAAACTTCCCGCCGCTTAGATTGTGGGCCAACCGCCTTCCTCCACTCGAAGGTATTCGTTCCAGCAGGGTATCTATAAATAGCACCCTTAAAGGGCATCATCCAGGCAATAAACTCCTTCCTGAACTCGCCATCTCTCATGTATGCCACCTGCGCGTCATACCAAGGCAAATCAAAACCGAACAGCGTTTTTGGCACATTCTTTCGGAGCAAATTCTCGGGAGCAACAGCAAGCTCAACCTTCGAATCGGTCCCGTAACAAGACTGCGCCCTCGCATTCCAAGCAAGCAACAGCAAAACCACAATAAAAGAAATTGATCTCACTTCGCCACACCTCGCTCACTGCACTTCAACGCCAAGCCAATACAAATCGCCGGAAAGAAAAATAGTCGCGGGTCCTGAAACGCTGGTGAGGTGAGCGAATTCAACAAATTGAAAACCACGCCTGAAAATGCCAACGCCCAAAGGGCGGAAGCTCTAACATCACTCTCCGCCCTGAACTTTCCGGCCGCATAAAACCCAAGGAGCAAATAATGAATAAGCAAGGCACAAAACCCAAACCAACCAGCCTCAGCGATTGAGTTGTGCCAATAAATATCCATGATGTAATTCTCACCCGCCGCAAACCACCAAAATGAGTTGAAGCCCAACTCATAATACATAGACATATCGAAATTAAAAGAGCCAGCCCCCCCATATGTCCCAAGACCACTACCAAGCGGCCAGTATTTATTCGCAATGTATATAGCACCGTCATACAACTGAGCGCGCGGGTGCTCAATTTGACCTGACGCCGACGCCCCCCACATCAACGCCTCCTCTGCAAATGATTCCTTATACACGAAATATGCAACCGACGACACGATCCCAACCACCAACACGATCATGAACATCTGCCCGAGTGAACGCCCCTTACTCCCGACCAGCGCAATACAAAACGCAGCAAACAGGTAGGAAATCAATTCACCACGCCCACCCCCGCCAAGCATAATTATGAAATACAAAACCGCAAACACCACCGCCTGGCTTTTCCGGTCTGGATCACTCCTGGCCACCGCAAAACAGTACAGAGACATCAATGCACCAAACGTAGAAGCAAAGCTCGGGTGCTCAAAAATCCCCATCCCCCGCGATGGAAAGATACCAAAATACTCTACCGGAGGCACGCCAGGGAATTTAAAAACTTTCGAGTACAAATTTGGCGCACCCCACTGAAACACCATCAACAACAGCATGGGCAGCCAAAGTGTTTTCACAACCCTCCAAACCAATCCCTCAGATCCCTTCATTTCAGCAACTGCAAATCCAACCAAAATAATCAACACTGGCTTCACATTTGACAAGAATTGATACAAGCCAGCATCGTATTTTGAGCGCCCAGCGAACAGCGTGGAAATCAGCGTCAGCATCAAAAATACCGCAAGCGCCCCCATGGACCAGCGGAATGTTTGGGATTGCTGCAGCAGCCGCATCCCTGACCCCAAGCCGCCCACCGCAAATATCATCACATAAAACTGCCACTTATTGACAAGATTAACCCCTGTCACCTTAAATACAAGCGGCGCCAAAAAATACATCACCAACATCAAGCCAAGTCCGACTGAAAATACAGTATACCCAGCGAACCTTGCATACAAATACGACACCACCACACCCGCCAAGCCAACCCAAAAAACTGCAGCCAGGGTTCCCATCAAGGCGGTTGATGAGCCTATCAACAACAAAGAGAACAGTAAAAATACCACCAGCAGCGACTTACCAATCAAGCTGCGCCATGATATTTCACGCCAGGAAATACTCCGCAGAGAAAAACCTCTCGGCAAGCTGATTGAACCCACCCCAGTCGCCAATTTTCTGAATATTTTCACAAGTCTTCTCTCGTTATTTCCCTGGAACATTTCTTGAAATGCCTTTCCAGAAGACAAAAGGCGCAACGTCGTCTTGAGACAAGGCTCCTACAACAAGCCAGCATTCACAAGTCGGGCTGCAGCCGCATTGCCAGCGCTGGATCAGGCCACTTCAAAGGGTCGGCGCCCGACTTTAACCATGCCACAGTTGCACGTATGAGATAGCCTGAAATGCTGAGTGCCGGTGAGTACTGCGGCAAGGCATCGAGATCAAACCATGCGGCATGCTCAATTTCACCTTCTTGTGCCTGAATGTCACCGCCGTCCCACTCGCAAGCAAACGCCAGCATCAGACTGTGCGGAAAGGGCCAACTCTGACTGCCAAAGTAGCGCAAACGGGCCACTCGGACACCGACCTCTTCCGCCACCTCGCGCCGCACACAGTCCTCCAGCGACTCGCCGGCCTCGACAAAGCCCGCCAACGCACTGTAATAGCCTGGTTGGAAATGCGGTGATCGGGCCAGCAGCAACTGCGGGCGGCCCTCGTGAATGCGCCAGACCAAGGCCATCATGGCTGGGCTGATTCTTGGGTAATTCACATGTCCGCAGCCGGCGCAGCGCAGTGCTCGCTCAGTTGGCGCGGACTGAGTAGCTTGACCGCACACACCACAAAAGCGATGGCTGCGTGCCCACTCCAGAAGCTGAGCTGCACGCGATGCAAGCGCGGCCCGTGCACCGTCCATGGCCAACATTGCCGCACGTAAGCTCATCAAACGCGCACCCTCGGGTGCCTCACTGAGCACCTCTGCCCAGCAATCCAGGCCCCGCCAGCGCCCCACATACAGTGACACCTCTACGTCAGGGCGATCGTCACGCAAAACGCCAGCCTGCTCAGGCCCGAGTTCGAACCAAACGAATTGACCCCGGACGAACTGAAACCGCCAGCAGCTGGCGCTGGGTACGTCAGGCGCGCAGGCTGCCGCCTCAAATTGGTCAATCTGCATCGCTGCACTCTAGTCCAAGTCAATTTGCACTTAGAGGCCTCACCCTAACCCTAAGTTCCCTTGATGGCTGCTTTCCCCCTATAGTGGTGGCCTCCGTGTCGCATGTTGAGCAAATCGCCTCTGCTTTTTCTTGCCTGCACGGGCGCACTCCTCCCTCTTTTTGTTTTGCACGAGTTCAACATGGCTAAAAAGTCCCAGCGGTCGCCTGTCAGCAGCGCTAGTGCCTCAGCCACTGCGACAGAGGTGCCGAACGACAAGGCTTTGGCGCAGGCCGTGCGTGCCTCGGCCCAGCAAATTTGGGCTGCAGGACTCGGTGCTTTTGCCAAAGCACAGGGCGAGGGCTGCAAAACCTTTGAGCATTTAGTGCAAGAAGGCCTGAAACTGCAGAAAAAAACGCAAACTGTGGCCGAACTCAAACTCAGCGAAGTGAGTCAGCGCGTAGGCAAGACGGTCAGCACCACAGTCAGTCAAAAGGCGCAGCAGGCCACCCAGCAATGGGACAAATTGGAAGCCATTTTCGAAGACCGTGTTGCACGCGCGCTTGGGCGCCTGGGTGTGCCAAGCTCTCACGATTTGTGCACCTTGATAGCTAGGCTTGACGCATTGTCTGAGGCACTCAACCTCACCAAAAAAGCTGCGGTCCCACGCAAGACCTCCGCCCGCAAAACAACGCGCAAGGGCAATGGCTCAGACTCAGTCCCTGTGCTGCCCTGAGCCCTCGGCGCTTTGGCGATAGAGCCAACTCACCCTGTCAGACCGCTCGATTCTCATCAATATCGATGAGGAACCACCCCTTAAGGGGTCTTGCCAGCCGACGGGGTGCGAGTACTGAACATCGTCTCCTCGTTCGATAACGACAATTGCTGCCATTCACACTCCTGAGGTAGGACGTGGGCAGATGTGTCGCTCTACTGCTGTTGGCTATACCGCTGGTGGCGCGTGCCAGCGGCAACTTGGTGGTCAACGGCAGCTTCGAGGCCCCTGCGCTCGGCCCGGGCCTGCGCGGCATCTACGGGACCATTCCGGGTTGGATGGCCAAGGTGGGTGCCATCGAAGTTCGCAGCACGGGCAAGGCCTCGAGACAGCACCACTTCGTCGAATTTGACGCAACAGCAGACGCCACCCTCCACCAAATTGTCAGAGGACTCAAGCCGGGCACACGCTATCAGCTCAGCTTTGACTTTGCCAACCAGCCCGGCGCACCGTTTTCGACCAACGGTCTGAGCTGGTCACTGGACAAAGGCGCGACCTGGAATCCCATTGCACCGCCTTCTGACTATGCCTGGCACAGCTTTAGCACCACCTTCAAGGCCGCCGACCACCATGTGGACCTGATGTTCATGGGGACAGGTGTCAGCCACGCGCGTGGCACCTCTCTGGACAATGTGTACATCTGCGCCGTCCCGGAACCCCATTCCCTGGCCTTGACGCTGGCGGGCGTGGGTGCACTCGGTCTGATGTCGCACCGCCGCAGATTCAAGTAGGACTGAGCGCATTCCCTGCAACCAAGCCCTCACTGCGCCGCGCCTTGGGGTGGGCTCCACAAGCAAGGGGCAAGGCCTATGCCTGCAAATAACGCCGCTCGATGTGGGCACGGAAGTGCGCAGGATTGAGCGGCTCGCCGCTGGCACGCTGCGCCAACTCCGCGGTTTCCCAGCGGCTGGCTTGGGTCCAAATGCGGGTGCGCAGCCAGTCAAAGATGGGGGTCAACTCGCCGCAGGCAATCAGCCCGTCGACATTGGGCACATCACGACGCACCCCAGCCATCCATTGCGCGGCATACAAGGCACCCAGCGTGTAGCAAGGGAAGTAGCCAAACCCGCCGGAGGGCCAATGCACGTCCTGCATGGGGCCGTCTTTGAAGTTGCCGCGCGTGTCCAGCCCCAGCAGCTCTTGCATCTTGGCGTCCCACAGCGCGGGAATGTCTTCCACCTCGGCGTCGCCTTCGATGAGCGCGCGCTCAATTTCGAAGCGCAGGATGATGTGGGCCGGGTAGGTGACTTCGTCAGCATCCACACGAATCAAGCCTGGCTGGACCTTGCGCATCAAGCGGCTCAAGTTCTCCGGCTCAAAAGCCTCTTGCTCGCCCAAATGCTGGCGGACCAGGGGCGAGAGCAGCTGCGCAAATGCCGGATGAGCGGCCAGCTGCATTTCAAAGAACAGGCTTTGGCTCTCATGCAGGCCCATGGAGCGCGCGCGTCCGATGGGCAGCCCTGCCCAGGCAGTGGGCAGGTTTTGCTCGTAGCGGCCATGCCCCGTTTCATGCACGATGCCCAGCACGCCTGTGAGAAATTCGCTGGGGTTGTAGCGGGTGGTCATGCGCACGTCTTCGGGCACGCCGCCGCAAAAGGGGTGTGTGCTTTCGTCCAGCCGCCCGCCCTCGAAGTCAAAGCCGATCAGGCGCATCACCGCCGCGCCCAGCGCGCGTTGGGCCTCAACCGGGAAAGGCCCTTGCGGCTGAATGGGAGCGGGCTCGGTGGCTTGGCGGGCCATGACGGCACGGATGGTGTCCGGCAACCAGCCCCGCAACGCGTCAAAGAGTTGTTGCACGGTGGCACTGCGCATGCCGGGCTCGTATTGGTCGAGCATGGCGTCGTAGCGCGACAGCCCGGTGGCATCAGCCAAATAGCGAGCCTCTTCACGAGCCAGACGCAAAACTTCGCGCAGGTTGGGCACCAGGCCTGCCCAATCGTTGGCTGGACGCTGCTGGCGCCAAGCATGTTCACAGCGTGAGGCAGCCAAAGAGCGCTGCTCCACCAAGGTTTGCGGCAGCGCGTTGGTGCGCAGCCAGTGGCGGCGCATTTCGCGCAGCGACGCCTGCTCCAGCTCGCCCAGGGGCTCTTGAGCTGCAGCTTCAAACAGCGCCTTGAGCTCTGGGGCTGTCATCAGCTCATGCAAAAACCCACCCATTTCTGCCATGGCCAAGGCCCGTGCTTCTGCGCCCTTGGGGGGCATGAAAGCGGCTTGGTCCCAGGCGGCGATTTCCTGCAAATGGTTGAAGCGGTAGTGACGCGTGAAGCGCTGGCATAGCGTCTGGTAGGCGTTGAGGGTCATGCAATTCACCGGCAGAGAGGGAATGGCGCGCATTGTCGCCGCATCACCCAGGAAACACCCACAGCAGCAGCCAAGTCATGGTGAGGTAGCGCGCAAACTTGCCCACAGCCATATACGCCACACAGGGCCAAAACGGCAGACGCAGCCAACCTGCGACCGCGCACAAGGGGTCACCCACGCCGGGCAGCCAAGACAGCAAACAGCATTTGGCCCCGCCACGCTGCAACCAGCGCAGCGCTCGGGCCTCTTGCGTGTGCAGGCCACGCCCTGCGGCGGCCATCTCCGCGCCACGCCCCATCCACCAGCTGATCGCCCCCCCAAGCGTATTGCCCGCGGTGGCCACCAGCACAGCGGGCCAGAACAAATCAGGCCTGAGTTTAATGAGGCCAAACAGTGCGGGCTCCGAGCCCAGGGGCAACAAGGTGGCCGAAAGCGTGGCCACCAAAAATAGCGCCGTCAACCCGGCCTGAGGCAAGGACAACAAACCCAGAATCGACGCCAAGGCGCCCTGCAGCCATGCCTCCATATATGTGCATTATGGACAGCGTCTGCCGCATCCCAGGCGATATAATCTTGCCTCATTTTTAAGCACCCCATGTCCTTTTTGCCCACCAGCCCGCTGCGACTGGGTTCCCATTCCTTACCCAATCGGCTGTTCGTGGCGCCCATGGCTGGTGTGACGGACCGGCCGTTTCGCATGCTGTGCAAAAAGCTGGGGGCGGGCTATGCCGTCAGCGAGATGGTGACCTCGCGCAAGGACCTCTGGAACAGCCTCAAGACCTCGCGCCGCGCCAATCACGAGGGCGAGAGTGCCCCTATCGCGGTGCAGATTGCAGGCACCGATGCAGCCATGATGGCGGAGGCAGCGCACTACAACATCCAACGCGGCGCCCAGATCATCGACATCAACATGGGCTGCCCAGCCAAAAAGGTGTGCAGCAAATGGGCCGGCTCAGCCCTGATGCAAGACGAAGCACTGGCACTGCAGATTGTTGAAGCCGTGGTGCAGGCGTGCGCTCCCCAGCAGGTGCCAGTGACGCTGAAGATGCGCACGGGCTGGTGCGCCCAGCACAAAAATGCCCTGCGTATCGCCCAAGGCGCCGAGGCTGCAGGCGTGGCCATGGTGACGGTGCACGGCCGCACCCGTGAACAGGGCTATAGCGGGCAAGCCGAATACGATACCGTGCGCGCAGTCAAACAAGCGCTGTGCATTCCGGTGGTGGTCAATGGCGATATTGATTCACCCCAAAAGGCCGCTGCAGTCTTGCAAGCCACTGAGGCAGACGCCCTGATGGTGGGGCGCGCCGCGCAAGGCAGGCCCTGGATTTTTCGTGAGATCGCGCATTTCCTGCAGACCGGCACCCTCTTGCCGCCGCCTCTGGTGAGCGAAGCCTGCGACTGGCTGATTGACCATTTGCACGACCACTACCAGCTCTATGGAGAGGACTGCGGCATGCGCAGCGCGCGCAAGCACATCGGTTGGGCGGTACAGCCCTTGCCCCAAGGCGAGGATTTTCGACGCTATATGAACACGCTGCAAAGCAGCGCCGAGCAAGTGCGCGCCCTGCGCCACTGGCTCACCGAACTGGGCCAAAGCCACGAAAGGCTGCCCTACCCCGGCACCGCGGCCAACGACCTCACCGCGCCGGCACAAAACAATTCTGCAAGGTATCGCGCATGACCCCAAAACCGCTGGACGTTTGCGTCCGTGAAAACCTCGAGGCCTATTTGAGTGATCTGGGCGGCGAGCAGCCCCACTCCATGCACGATATGGTGATCCGCATGGTTGAAAAGCCCCTGCTGGAAGTGGTGATGAAGCACACCGAAGGCAACCAAAGCAAAGCTGCCGAGTGGCTGGGCATCAACCGCAACACCCTGCGTCGCAAACTGCTGGAGCACCAGCTGCTCTGATCGCGCACACGCCCTCGTTCTGCCCCCATTTATGTTTGTTTGAGTTCTACAAAGCCCCTGCCCATGAGTACTTTGACCGCCCTGATCTCCGTGTCCGACAAGACCGGCATTCTTGAATTTGCCCAAGCCCTGCACGGCCTGGGCGTGCGCCTGCTATCGACCGGCGGCACCGCAAAGCTGCTCGCAGATGCCGGGCTGCCTGTGACCGAAGTGGCCGACCACACGGGCTTTCCGGAGATGCTCGACGGCCGCGTCAAGACCCTGCACCCCAAAGTCCACGGCGGCTTGCTGGCCCGCCGCGACGTGCCCGAGCACATGAAGGCGCTGGCCGCTCACGGCATTGCCACCATCGACATCCTGGCCGTCAACCTCTACCCCTTTGAGGCCACCGTGGCCAAAGAAGGCTGCACGCTGGAAGACGCCATCGAGAACATCGACATCGGCGGCCCGGCCATGGTGCGCTCCGCCGCCAAGAACTGGAAGGACGTGACGGTGCTGACCGACGCCAGCCAGTACGCCACCGTGCTGGCCGAACTCAAGGCCGATGGCAAGACCAGCGACAAAACCCGCTTTGCCTGCAGCGTGGCGGCTTTCAATCGCATTGCCCAATACGACGCGGCCATCAGCAACTACTTGAGCGCGCGCCAAGACGACGGCAGCCAGGGTGCTTACCCCGCGCAGATGAACGCCACCTTTGTGAAGGTGCAAGACCTGCGCTACGGCGAAAACAGCCACCAGACGGCGGCGCTCTATCGCGACCTCTTCCCCGCCCCAGGCTCGCTGGTCACCGGTAAGCAGCTGCAGGGCAAGGAGCTGTCCTACAACAACATCGCCGACGCTGACGCCGCCTGGGAATGCGTCAAGAGCTTTGACGCCCCCGCCTGCGTCATCGTCAAGCACGCCAACCCCTGCGGTGTGGCCGTGGCTACCAGCCCGGCCGAGGCCTATGCCAAGGCTTTCCAAACCGACCCCACCAGCGCCTTTGGCGGCATCATCGCCTTCAACCGCGAAGTCGATGGCGCCACCGCCGAAGCCGTGTCCAAGCAGTTTGTGGAAGTGCTGATGGCACCGAGCTTCAGCAGCCAGGCCCGTGAAATCTTCAAGAGCAAGGTCAATGTGCGTTTGCTGGAAATCGCCCTGCCCCCAGGTGGCAATACGCCCTGGCTGCAAGGCCGCAACGCTGGCGACAGCAAGCGCGTAGGTTCGGGCCTGCTACTGCAAAGCGCTGACAACCACTTCCTGCAGCGCGCAGACTTGAAGATCGTCACCCAGCTGCAACCCAGCAGCCAGCAGCTCGACGACCTAATGTTTGCCTGGACTGTGGCGCAGTACGTCAAGAGCAACGCCATCGTGTTCTGCGGCGGCGGCATGACGCTGGGCGTGGGTGCGGGCCAGATGAGCCGTGTTGACTCCACCAAGATTGCCGCTATCAAGGCCGCCAACGCGGGCCTGTCGCTCAAAGGCTCGGTGGTGGCCAGCGACGCCTTCTTCCCCTTCCGCGATGGCCTGGACGTTCTGGCAGATGCAGGCGCGAGCTGCGTCATCCAGCCTGGCGGCTCCATGCGCGACGAAGAGGTGATCGCTGCCGCCAACGAGCGCGGCATTGCCATGGTCTTCACCGGCGTGCGCCACTTCCGGCACTGAAGCAACTGGCCCCACGCAAACAAAAGGGCGCCCCGTGGGGCGCCCTTTTTTGTGTCGGCAAATGGATCTCAGCGCTGGCTGACATCTGCTGGTGCCATGCGGCGGCGGGCCCAGCCCACCACGGCCAAACCACCGAGCAGCAAGGCGTAGGTCGACGGCTCAGGCACAGGACCGGCCAGCACCTGGTTGCCCGCAATCGAGGCCACCCACTGTGCATGCGAGGACACGCGGGTATCGGCCTCGTATTCACCAAAGCTCTTGTTGCGACCGGCCAGGTAGTCCCCTTGGCTCAAATAGGTGCCATGGGAGACAACGCCCGCGATCACGCCATTGAGAAAGGACGGGCCACCGGAATCGCCACCACCGGCCAGCACTTCGTCTTTCCCCAGCCCCAAATCGGTCAGGCCATAGACCAGCCCGAAGGAGTCGTTGGCAGCCAGCCCGTTGTCAAAGTCGTAGTACAGCAGATCTGACGCCCCGCCAGCGCGGAACTGCTCGCCAGTCATCTCCCAGCGGTTCTTGCCCTTGATCAAATCGGTGCCCGACTTGGAGTTGGCATCCCCCACCGCGCCGCTGCCAAAAGCACCCCAGCCCACTTTGTCCGACACCTGCCCCACCTCATCCGTACCGGTATAGATGGTGTAGCGGTTGATTTCGGCACGCGCCTCAGAATCCAGTTTGATCAAGGCAATGTCGTTGCCATTGCTGGTGCTGCCATCAAACCCGGGCTTCACAAAAATCTGTGCCGACGAGCTGAAGCGGATGGACTCGTTGGACGTGATGGACTTGCTGGGGTCCATGCCAAAGTAGGCCAAACCGTTACCACGGTCCACTTTGCCCGTTCCGTCAGTAACGCAATGCGCTGCGGTCAAAACGTACTGCCCACCGGCGAGCAAAGAGCCCGTGCACACCGTAGGCGAAGCGCCTGCCAGGTTATAGAGGCGCAGCCGCACGACGCCCGAGTATTCGGCAGCGTAGGGCGGACGATGCAAAGTATTGAACTCGGTGTCTTGGCCCGCAGGCGTCGGCAACTCGGTCGTGAAATAGGCGGCAGCGGGGCTGCTCCACACACTCAGGGCCGCGCCAACCGCGCCGGCCAGGGTCATCCAACGTTGTTTCAAGTTCGTCTCCATCTGGTTCGAGTGCCCGGGGTCTGACTCCCCGTTGGACGTATGGTTGCGCACCACGAATCGTGAAATATTCACACTTGGTTTCATTTGATTAACCGCCGGTTGCATATGCTGTGGCGTTTGTCACGAAATACGACCTTTGCCCAGGAGCCATGGGGTTTTTGAGCCCGACCTTCACCAACCCCTTGCTTGCGTGGTCGCAATTTCCCTCGGGTGTTGTGCGGTGAAAGCGTTGCTCGGGCATACCCTGTGAACCGAACGCGCAGCAATCCCGCTTCATCCCCTTCATGAGTGCCTTCACGACCATGCCGCACCACCGCAGTACTCACATCGCCCGCCACTGGCCGACAAAGTGGCTGCTATGCACCAGCCTCCTGGCAGGCTGCCAGGGCGGCAGCGGCAATGACGCAGCAAGCGCCCCCGCCCCGACGCCCCCACCGCAATACAACACACAGCTGCGACTGAGCTTGCCCGATCAGGGCCTGCGCGCCTCTCAGCTGGGCTTGGTGGTGGCGCAGGGTGATGCGTTGTCGGAAGCCGTCGCCGCGGAGTACGCCCGCGTGCGTGGCGTACCGCCGGGCAATATCGTGAAGGTCATCTTGCCCAGCACTGAGCAGAGCATGTCCGCCGCCGACTTCGCGGCCATCAAAGCCGCTGTCGATGCGCAACTGGGCGCTGATGTACAGGCGACCTTGATCACCTGGGCTGTTCCCACCCGCGTGCAAGGAGAGTTTTGCTCTGTCAGCATCACCAGTGCCATGGCTTGGGGTTATGACGCCAAAGCCTGTGTGTCCAGCAAAGCGCCTAGCCCCTGCCTGAGCACGCGCAATTCACCCTACTTTGGCAGTGAGGTGCAGCGTCCTTTTCAGGAGATGGGATGGCGCCCGTCGATGCTGCTGGGTGCGACCAGCTTGGAGGGTGCGCGCACGCTGATTCAGCGGGGCCTGCAAGCTGATGGATCACAGCCTAGCGGCACGGTCTACTTGGTCTCCACCGACGATGCCATGCGCAACATTCGGGCTGCAGACTTCCACCAAGTCACGCGCCAATGGCTGGACAGCGGCCTGCGCACCGTGTTGATTGACAACGCACAAGGCCAAGCCAACAACAGCTTATCGCCGCGCACCGACGTGCTGGCCTACTTCACAGGCTTGCCTCAAGTCAGCGACCTGAATGCCCACCAGTACCGCCCCGGCGCCGTGGGAGACAGCTTGACCTCATTTGCAGGGCTGCTGCCGGACGCACGCGGTCAAACACCAGCAACCGCTTGGCTGGACGCAGGACTCACAGGCACCTATGGCACGGTTGAAGAGCCTTGCAATTTCGGCGGCAAATTTCCCAAAGTTTCGGTTCTGTTAGACCAGTACTTTCGGGGCGCCAGCTTGATTGAAGCCTACTGGAAGTCAGTAGATATGCCCGGCCAAGGCCTGTTCATAGGAGACCCGTTGGCGCGCCCCTGGCCTGACAACCCCTCGCTGGAAGTGGTAGGCAACAATTACCAACTCAACACTCGTCGGCTGCGCCCCAATGCGCGCTATGCCTTGGAATTTCGCAGTGCCAGCGGCGATTGGAAAGAGCTCGCCACCATTCAACCTACCAGCGCCGCGCCCAAAACCTGGACGCTGCCACTCCCCCCAGTGGACGCGGTGCAAATCCGCTGGCGCGGCCCCTGTCCGCTGGATTTGACCCAGACGTGCACGCTCGCAAGCTCACCATCTTGATCCTCGGGCGTGTTTGACCCGTCACCCAGTGAGCGCCGCAAACAGACGCAAAAAAGCCCGCCGAGGCGGGCTGATTTGTGTTTCACAGCAAGATATGGTGCCGGCTATCGGATTCGAACTGATGACCTACCGCTTACAAGGCGGTTGCTCTACCAACTGAGCTAAGCCGGCTCATGCTGAGCGCAAAAGTATATCAGGCGATTTCCCGCAGATTTGGGATGCTGCAGGAAATTTCTCTTTACTTCACGCGTTTGAGGGCCGGACGACCACCCGTGGGAGGCGGGATGTCATCACCCGGCCCGTCGGCTGGCTCAGCCGCCATGTCTGGCGCAGGCAGAGTCGGGTTGGGTGCCAGGCGCAGCCCAGTCGGCGCGGTGGACGCATCCTCAGCTCGCGCCGACGAATCAACAGCCGGCTCCACGCCATCTGCGATTCCCAGCTCCAGCGGCTTGGGAAATGCCATGCCCTGCCCGTTTTCACGCGCATAGATGGCCACAACATGCTCGACGGGAACGGCGATGTCCCGCGGCACGCCGCCAAAGCGTGCCTTGAAGCGGATGTACTCGTTGCCCAAGTCCAGGTGGCTGGTAGCGTCAAAGCTGACGTTGAGCACGATTTCGCCGTTGTTCACGTACTCCCTGGGCACCTGAACGCGCGCATCAACATGAACAGCCAAATAGGGCGTGAACCCGTTGTCTGTACACCATTCATGCAGCGCGCGGATCAGGTAGGGCCGCGTTGAACTGCCGCCCCCAGCTTCACTGAAATTGCCCGAGTTCATTACTTGCGCATCACCTTTTCAGAAGGCGTCAGCGCCTCGATGTAGGCGGGGCGGGAGAAGATGCGCTCGGCGTATTTCAGCAGTGGCACGGCGTTCTTGGACATGTCGATGCCGTAGTAGTCCAAGCGCCACAGCAGCGGCGCAATGGCCACGTCCAGCATGGAGAAGTCGTCGCCCAGCATGTACTTGTTCTTCAAGAAGATGGGGGCGAGCTGGGTGAGTCGGTCGCGAATCTGCGAGCGTGCCTTCTCCAGCTGCTTTTCCGTCGGCTTGACGGGTTGGCTGCGGTTTTCCAGCACGTTGACGTGGGCGAAGAGTTCCTTCTCGAAGTTGAAGAGGAACAGTCGCACGCGGGCACGCGCCACGGGGTCACCGGGCATGAGTTGAGGGTGCGGGAAGCGCTCGTCGATGTACTCGTTGATGATGTGGGACTCGTACAGGATCAGATCCCGCTCAACCAGGATGGGCACCTCGTTGTAGGGGTTCATCAGCGCGATGTCTTCCGGCTTGGCGAACAAGTCCACATCGCGGATTTCGAAGTCCATACCCTTTTCGAACAGCACAAAGCGGCAACGGTGCGAATAGGGGCAAGTGGTTCCAGAGTAAAGCACCATCATGGCAAAGGACTCCCGAGCCTCGCGGCTCCAATGATTTCACGCCAGAAATTCCGGCAACACAAAACGCAAACGCAGTGGCGGCTCAAACAAGCCCCCCACTGCGCATCTCAAGCCGGGTATCTCCCCCGAGCCGCTAGCTTACTTGATGTCTTTCCAATAGGAAGCGTTCAAGCGCCAAGCAAACAAGGTGAACACACCCAGAAACAGCAGCACGGCCACACCAAGGTTGAAGCGCAGGCCCTGAGTCGGCTCGCCCATCCACTTCAGGAAGGCCACCAAATCAGCCACGGCGTTGTCGTACTGCTCAGCCGTCATGGAGCCGGGGCTTTGCTGCTCGAAGCCTTTGAAGACGTGGTGCGTCTTGCTAGCGTCGTGCGGGTCCGGTTCATCGACAAACTTGGCAGTGCGTACGCCCTGCAGCTCCCACAGCACGTGCGGCATGCCTACGCTGGGGAAAGCGAGATTATTCCATCCCGTGGCCTTGGTCTCGTCACGATAGTAGGTTCGGAGATAGGTGTAGAGGTAATCAGCGCCCGAACCCTTGGTCGCCTCAGAGCGCGAACGTGCGATCAGGGTGAGGTCCGGCGGCGTGGCACCGAACCACTCTTTGGCTTGGCGCGGGTCCATGGCCACTTTCATGGTCTCGCCCACCTTGTCGGCGGCGAACATGAGGTTGGCCTTGATCTGCGCCTCGCTCAGCCCCAGCTCCTGAAGCCGGTTGTAGCGCATGAAAGAGGCCGAGTGGCAGTTCAAGCAGTAGTTGACGAAGATTTGGGCACCGCGCTGCAGCGAGGTGATATCCGTCATCTTCTGCTCGGGGAACTTGTCCCAAGCAATGCCGCCACCGGCGGCATGGGCGGCACTGCCCAATCCCAGGCTCAGGGCTGTCAGCAGCGTGGCGATCAGCTTATTCATTGTTCGTTGCTCCTAGGCTGCGGGTGGGTGTTCAGTGGGGCGTGAAAGTCACGCGCTCAGGCACTGGCTTGGGCGTACCCAGCCGACTCCACCAAGGCATCAGCAAAAAGAAGCCGAAGTAGTACAGCGTGCCGACCTGCGAGATGAGCGTGCCGATGTCTGAGGGCGGCTTGATGCCCAGATACGCCAGCACCAGGAAGAACACCACAAACACGCCATAGACGTACTTGTGCCAGTCAGGACGGTAGCGGATCGACTTCACTGGGCTGTAGTCCAGCCAAGGCAGGAAGAACAGGATGATCACAGCGCCGCCCATGACCACCACACCCCAGAACTTGGCGTCGAAGACCTTGAGCAGGCCGATGGCCACCAGCGCACCGACAAACACCAAGACCTTGGTCTTGCCCGCGAAGCGGCACTTGAGCACCGCCAGCACAGCCGCCGCCGCGATGATGAGGCACAGCACGTTGACCATCACATCCGTGGTGGCGCGCAGCATCGAATAGAAGGGCGTGAAGTACCACACCGGCGCAATGTGTGCGGGGGTCTTGAGCGGGTCGGCCGGGATGAAGTTGTTGAACTCCAGGAAGTAGCCACCGAACTCAGGCGCGAAGAACACCACCGCTGTGAAAGCCATCAGGAAGAGGCCCACACCGAAGATGTCGTGCACCGAGTAGTAGGGGTGGAAGGGAATGCCGTCGAGCGGGCGACCCTGTTCGTCCTTCTTGGCTTTGATCTCGATGCCATCGGGGTTGTTGGAACCCACTTCGTGCAGCGCAATGATGTGCGCCACCACCAGGCCCAGCAGCACCAGAGGCACTGCAATCACGTGGAAGCTGAAGAAGCGGTTCAGCGTAGCGTCGCCCACGACGAAGTCGCCGCGGATCATCAGCGCCAGCTCGTTGCCGACAAATGGCACGGCCGCGAAGAGGTTCACGATCACCTGCGCGCCCCAGTAGGACATCTGACCCCAAGGCAGCAGATAGCCCATGAAGGCCTCGGCCATCAGGCACAGGAAGATGGCGCAGCCAAAAATCCAGACCAGCTCACGCGGCTTGCGGTAGGAGCCGTAGATCAGGCCACGGAACATGTGCAGATACACCACCACAAAGAACGCCGAGGCCCCCGTGGAGTGCATGTAGCGGATCAGCCAGCCCCAGGGCACATCACGCATGATGTATTCGACCGAGGCAAAGGCCACCGGCACGCCTGCCGCGTTGAGCGAGGCATCCGGCTTGTAGTGCATCACCAGGAAGATGCCCGTGACGATCTGGATCACCAGCACCAGCAGGGCCAGCGAACCGAAGATGTACCACCAGTTGAAATTCTTCGGAGCGTAGTACTCCGACATGTGTTCCTTGTACATCTTGCTGGCGGGGAAGCGGTTGTCCACCCACGTCAGCAAACGCACGCCCATCGACGCCCCAGCAGGCGCTTCTTTGAATTCAGCCATGTCGACCTCTGCGCTCGTTAAGCCGTCTTGTCGTCGCCAATCAGGAGCTTGGCGTCGGACAGATACATATGCGGCGGCACTTCCAAGTTATCGGGTGCCGGCTTGTTCTTGAAGACACGCCCAGCCATGTCAAAGGTCGAACCATGGCAGGGGCAGAGGAAGCCACCATTCCAGTCGTCGGGCAGGGAGGGTTGCGCACCGGGCTGGAATTTGTCGCTCGGTGAGCAGCCCAAATGCGAGCAAATACCGACGACCACCAGATATTCCGGTTTGATCGAGCGGTGGGCATTCTTTGCATACTCCGGCGTCGGGTAAGCCTTGCGGTCGGAGTTGGGGTCCGCCAATTGCGGGTCCAATTTCGCCAGAGCATCGAGCTGCTCCGGCGTGCGGCGAACAATCCACACGGGCTTGCCGCGCCATTCGACGGTCAGTTTTTCGCCAGGCTTCATCGCACTGACATCCACCTCTACGGCGGCACCGGCTGCCTTGGCTCGCTCCGAGGGGGCGAAGGTGCTCACGAAAGGTATGGCGGTGGCAACACCGCCAACGGCACCAGCGCATCCGGTGGCGATCAGCCACGTGCGCTTGCCTTGGTCCACTTGCTGGTCACTCATGAGGTTCCTCAAACGAAACTTCTGATCGGGGGGCAATCCAACATTTTAGCGAGGGGGTCCGTTTGGCAATCTCCGGAGCTGCACCAATACGACGCCCAAATCGACAACAGTTTGATCCACCTCCATAAGGGATCGAAAAATCTTGGTGAATACCATTACGATGCCGCACCCCGAAAACAACAGGAGTGAGAGATGAGTTTCATGCGAGAGTTTCGCGAGTTCGCCGTCAAGGGCAATGTGGTGGACTTGGCCGTTGGTGTGATCATCGGCGGCGCGTTTGGCAAGATCGTTGACTCCATCGTCAAGGACTTGATCATGCCGCTGGTGAGTAAGATTTTTGGCGGCCTGGACTTCAGCAACTACTTTGTCGTGTTGGGCAATCTGCCCGCCGACTACAAGGGCGCCATGACCTACGAAGCGCTCACCAAGGCTGGTGTGGCCCTGTTTGCCTACGGCAACTTCCTGACCGTGGCGCTGAACTTCCTGATCCTGGCCTTCATCATCTTCATGATGGTCAAGCAGATCAACCGCCTCAAGCGCGACGAGCCCGCAGCCGCACCGGCCGAAGCCCCGCCCACGCCCGAAGACATCCAGCTGCTGCGCGAAATTCGCGACTCACTGCAGCGCAAGCAAAGCTGAAGCACGCCCGGCACGCCGGATGCGTGCCGCGCCTTTGGCTGAGTCAGACTGAGGCCGCCAGGGCGCGCGCCATGCGCAGCGCGGCACACATGCTGGCAGGGTCGGCAAGGCCCTGCCCTGCAATATCAAAAGCGGTGCCGTGATCCGGGCTGGTGCGCACCAGCGGCAGCCCCAGCGTCACGTTCACACCCTGATCGACCCCCAGATACTTCACGGGGATCAGGCCTTGGTCATGCGTCATGGCCACCACGGCATCGAACTCACCCACCTTGTGGGGCGGCGCATGGCGAGCCCGCATGAACACGGTATCCGGGGCCAACGGCCCGCATACATCCAGGCCCAAGGCCTTGGCTTGTGCCACCGCCGGCGCGATGTGCAGCAGCTCTTCATCGCCAAACAAACCGCCCTCCCCGGCATGGGGATTGAGGCCCGCCACTGCAATGCGCGGCCGGGTCAATCCGAAGCGACGCAAGGCCTCATCGGTGATAAGCAAGGTCTGAAGCACACGCTCGGCGTCGATCAAGGTCACGGCTTGGCGCAGCGCCACATGGATGGTGACCAAGACCACCCGAAGCTCATCGTTGGCCAGCATCATGCGCACTGGCGGCAGCGTGCCACTGGCGTTCACACACAAAGCCTGCAGCATCTCGGTATGCCCAGGGTAGGCCACACCCGCAGCATGCAAAGCTTCTTTGTGGATGGGCGCTGTGACCAGGGCGCGCCCGCGACCACCTTGAATTTCACGCACCGCAGCTTCTATGCACTGCGCTGCCGCGCGACCCGCCTCGGCCCTCACCTGCCCCAGGGGCAAATCCATCAAGTTCGAAGGCAGCCCCGGCGGCTGCCAAACCGGCAGGGCATGGGCCGGTGCGGGTTCGTCCACGCTGTCGAGCACCACCAGTGGCAGCGCCACACCCATGATGCGAGCGGCACGGCGCAGCACGGCCACATCGCCCACCAGGCAGGCATCGCCTCGCCCCTGCGGTGAGGCGGCAATGGCGCGAGCCACCGCTGCCACGGCGACTTCCGGGCCTATGCCGCAGGCATCACCCATGCTGACAAGAATGGGCAAGTTGTTCATGCGGGATTGGGAATGTCGATGAATTGATGGCGCAGCCCCCAGGCGCTGGCCATGGCCTCGCCCAGCGCCTGCACCCCGTAGCGTTCGGTGGCGTGGTGCCCGGCGGCCACGTAAGCCACGCCGGTTTCAGCCGCATAGTGGGCCTGAGGCTCAGAGATTTCGCCGGTGATGTAGACATCAGCCCCAGCGGCGATGGCAGCCTCGAAATAGCCCTGTGCCCCGCCCGTGCACCAGGCCACGCGCCGCAGCACGCGCCCATCGCCAGGCACCCAGGTGGGCTGGCGCTGCAACACCTGGCCTAAATGCGCCTGCAGTGCAGCCTCGTTGTTGAGCGCCTCTGGCAGCGCGCCGATGCAGCCCAAATCGCCTTCGCCGAAATTGGCATCTGAAGCCCAACCGCAGCGCTGTGCCAGCTGCGCGTTGTTGCCCCACTGCGGGTGAGCATCCAGCGGCAAGTGATACGCCAGCAGATTGATTTCATGCTGCAACAGCAGCGCCAGGCGTTTGCGCATCCAACCCGTGACGCGCCCGTCCTGGCCGCGCCAAAAAAGCCCGTGGTGCACCAAGATCGTGTCCGCCCCTGCGGCCACCGCGGCTTCAATCAGGGCCAAACTTGCCGTCACCCCTGACACCACATGGCGCACTTCTGAACGCCCCTCGACTTGGAGACCATTCGGCCCATAATCCTTGAAGCGACGGGGCTCCAATTGAGCTTCCAGCCACGATTCGAGTTCCAAACGATTTGCCATATGAGGTTTGCTTGAGCGCACTACGCCGCTATTGGTTGATTTTCGCGCAAGCCACCACGGTCGGACTGGCAGGCCTCTTCGTCGTTTCCACACTCAAGCCACAGTGGCTGCCTGTTTCACCCAAGGCCAGCAGCAGCGCTGCAGCAGTGTCAGGCGCCGCAGCCGTAGTCGCTACGCGCGCGTCAGGCCAAATCAGCTATGCCGCAGCAGCCCGCGCCGCCACGCCTGCCGTGGTGTCGGTCACGGCCAGCAAATCGCCCCGCGCGGGCCAGCGCAGCGAGGGCTGGCAGGCCCTCACCCCCGAGGACCGCCTGCCTACACGCACCGGACTTGGCTCGGGGGTGATTGTTTCTGAGCAAGGCTATTTGCTCACCAACAACCATGTGGTTGAGGGCGCGTCGGACATTCGCGTGCAGCTGGCCGATGGTCGCCAAGCGCAGGCCGATTTGGTGGGCACCGACCCCGAGACCGATTTGGCCGTGCTGCGCATTGCGCTACCCAACTTGCCAGTGCTCAGGCTGGGGCGCTCAGCCCAGCTGGAGGTCGGAGACATCGTGCTGGCCATTGGCAACCCCTTCAATGTCGGGCAGACCGTCACCTCAGGCATTGTTTCGGCGCTGGGACGCAATCAGCTGGGCATCAACACCTTCGAGAACTTCATCCAGACCGATGCCGCCATCAACCCCGGCAACTCCGGCGGGGCCCTGGTGGACATCCAGGGGCAGTTGGTGGGCATCAACACTGCCATCTATTCCCGCCGCGGCGGCGGCAGCGTGGGCATTGGGTTTGCCATCCCCGTGGACACGGCCAATCAGGTGATGCAATCCCTGGTGCGCGACGGGCAAGTGACGCGCGGCTGGATTGGCATACAGCCACGCGAACTCAGCCCGGAATTGATTCAAGCCCTGCAGCTGCGCCTGCCTGCCGACACACTGGGCGTGCTGGTGGGCGGCGTGCTGCGCGGTGCCCCGGCCGCGCGCAGCGGCATTCAGCCTGGCGATGTGGTGCTGCGCATTGGCGGGCAGGCCGTCCACAACCCCGCTGAGTTGCTGCAAACCGTCAGCGGCCTCAAGCCCAGCAGCACCGTGGTGGTGGACTTGCTGCGTGGCGCTGACGCGCTCACGGTCACGCTGCAGGTGGCACAGCGTCCGCGCCAAGCGCGCCTAGACACCAAGGAGTGAGCGGCCTCTGAGAGGCTGTTCGCCTTGACGCCCAAGCGCTACTGAGCCGCGCCTTGCTCGGGCTCTTCGTCCGGTGCCTTGCTGTAGCGGGAGAACAGGCCCGCAGCCCAGATCCCAACCTCGTAGAGCAAGCACATGGGAATGGCCAGAGCCAGCTGCGACACCACATCGGGCGGCGTGATCACCGCCGCGATCACAAAGGCCACGACGATGAAATAGGCGCGGAACTCGCGCAGCTTTTGCAGCGTCACCAAGCCCATGCGCACCAGCACCATGACCACCACGGGCACTTCAAACGCGGCACCGAAGGCGATGAACATATTCATCACAAAGCCCAGGTAGGCCTCCACGTCAGGCGTGGCCGCAATGCTTTTGGGCGCCCAGCTCTGGATGAACTTGAACACCTGCCCAAACACAAAGAAATAGCAAAACGCCACGCCCGCAAAAAACAGCAAGGTGCTGGACAAGACCAGGGGCATGACCAAGCGCTTTTCGTGGGCGTACAAGCCCGGCGCAATAAAGGCCCAAGCTTGGTAAAGCACCACCGGCAAGGCCAGCAAAAAGGCCGCCAGCAGCGTCACCTTCAGAGGCACCACAAAGGGCGAAATAACGCTGGTGGCAATCAGGGTCTGGCCCGCTGGCAGGTGCGACACCAAGGGTGCGGCCAGCAAGTCATACAGACCCGAAGGCGTGGGGTAGATGCACAGCGCGCCGAACACCAGCAGCACAGAAACCGCTGCACGAATCAGGCGGTCTCGCAATTCCATCAGGTGGGCGACAAAGGGCTGCTCGGTACCGGCCAGTTCGTCGTGCTTGTCGTGCGAAGGTGAGCTCACCGCCGCTCCTTGTGCTTGGGAATCAATTTCTAGGTTGCCCGGTGCTGGGCGCTGCGCGCAAGCCCGGACCCAACAACACCATCAGCGGCGCGGCGGCCTGTGCCGTGCCACACGCGCAGCACCGGATTGCGCGTGGCGCCGCACCCCTTGCTGCTGCTTGTACCAAAGCGGCATGGCGCCGCGCTTCAAGCGCCAGTTTTTGCGCGGGTGCCGGTAGGTAGGCGGCGGCAGTTCATAGCCCTGCCCCGCGCCATCGCCATAGGCGCTGGAGGACGCATTGCCCCACTCGTTCTGCCAGGCCTGCTGGGCCGTGTCGAGCTCTTTTTGCAGGTCAGCACCCGTCTCGCGCGCCGCGGTTTCGAACTGGCTCTTCATTTTCTGAAGCTCTTCCAGCTCGATGGAGCGATTGACCTCAGCCTTGACGTCAGAGACGTAGCGCTGCGCCTTGCCCAGCAAATGGCCCACGGTGCGTGCCACGCGAGGCAGTCGCTCGGGGCCCAAAACCACGAGTGCGACAGCACCAATCAAAGCGAGTTTGTCAAAACCAAAGTCAATCACGGCGTGGTCTCGTCAGCCCTTGGTCTTGGCGTCCACGTCCACGGTGTTGGCATCGCGAACCGTGTTGGTGTGGGTGACTTGCTGGGGCGGCGTGGCGTCAGTGCTGCCGTCCTTCATGCCGTCTTTGAAACCTTTGACTGCGGCGCCCAAATCGCTACCGACGTTGCGCAACTTCTTGGTACCGAAGACGGCGATGACGACCACCAACACCACCAACCAGTGCCAAATGCTCAGGGAACCCATGGCTATCTCCTCAAATCGAACTGTTGATTCTAGAGCCGCGACTGTGACAGTCAGCCCTTGCTCCAGGGGCGAGGGCCGCCCAAGGCGTGCATGTGCAGGTGCATCACCTCCTGCCCACCATCAGCGCCGGTGTTGATGACGGTGCGAAAGCCGTTGCTGACACCCAGCTCTTGCATCAGGCGTGGCACCAAAACGCTCATGCGCCCCATCAGCGCCTCATGCTCGGGCTGCAGCTGCGCCATGCTGACGATGTGCAGCTTGGGCACGAGCAGGATGTGCACCGGCGCCCAGGGCGCGATGTCGTGAAAGGCCAGGATGTATTCGTCTTCGTAGACTTTGCGCGCAGGAATCTGGCCGGCAACGATCTTGCAAAAAATGCAGTTCGGGTCTGCAGACATGGGAAGCACTCCTTCAGCTCAAACAGTTCGACACGTCAGCACTGACTGACTCAAGTCTTGGCAGGCCGCTGGCGCTGGGCGAACTCCACCAGGCCAGACAGGCCTTCGCGGCGCGCCAGCTCAGCCAACACGGCCTCGGGCTTTTGCTGCAGCGCGGCCAGCGCGACGATGCTGTGAAACCAGAGATCGGCCACTTCGTAGACCAGTTGCTCGGCCTCGCCGCCCTTGGCCGCGATGACAACCTCGGTGGCTTCCTCACCCACTTTTTTCAGAATGTGGTCCAGCCCTTTGTCAAACAGCTTGGCCACATAACTCTGGCTAGGGTCGCCCGCGTCGCGGCGCTCCTGCACCAAGCGCCCCAGCGCGCTGAGGATGTCGTGCGCGGCCGCAGAGCCCTGCACCGCTGGGCTGGCGCTCACCGTGCCCGACGCCTCTGAGCGGCCATAGATTTGCTGCGGCGACTTGAGCACGGGGGCTGCGTCTTCCCAGCCCTGATCACCCAAGCGCTTGTAGAAGCAGCTGTGGCGCCCTGTGTGGCAGGCCACGCCGGGGTTGTGACCCAGCTGCGTGACACGCAGCAGCAGCACGTCGGCATCGCAGTCGAGGTGGATGTCATGCACGCGCTGCACATGGCCTGATTCTTCGCCCTTGTGCCAAAGCTTTTGGCGCGAGCGGCTCCAGTACACGGCCTCGCCGCGTTGCACGGTTTGCGCCAGGGACTCGCGGTTCATCCACGCCACCATGAGCACATCGCCACTGCCCTCTTCCTGAGCAATGGCCGGTATCAAGCCCTGGGCATCCCAGCGCACCTCGTCCAACCACGAGGGTGCTTTTTCATTCGACATGGGTGTTTCCTTCAAAGCCCTGCTCTTGCGCCAACCAGCGCAGCACCGGGATGGTGCCCGGCAGCACCGGCTGCACCTGCACGGGCAGCGATTGCCAGGCGAATTGCTGGCCTTCGAGCATTTGCAAATCGCCCTGCCAGTCGTAGACCTTGCAAAAGTGCAGGCGCACGCGAGCGTGGGGGTAGTCCATCACATCCACCTTCCACGGATGGACCTGTTCGATGGTGATGCCCAGCTCCTCCTGCAGCTCGCGCCGCAGCGCCTGCTCCAGGGTTTCGCCCGCTTCGATCTTGCCGCCAGGGAATTCCCAGTGACCGGCATAGACCTTGCCGGGCGGGCGCGTGGTGAGCAAAAAAGACTGCTCGCGGCCTTGCGCGTCACGGCGCAAAAGCACCCCAACGGCCACATCAACAGGTATGCGTTCGGTGGCGGAATCAGGCATCGTCCAACTCTTGAGGTACTTCGGTTTCCTTGTTTGCAGCTTGTGGCTGCAGCGCTGCGGCCCCCAGCGCCAAACGCCCGGCCAAATCGCGCGCGAACTGGCTGGCCACACGGCCTGAGCGCGAACCGCGCTCCAGCGCCCACACCAGGGCATCGCTTTGAGCCGCTTGAATGGCAGCTTCGTCCACACCATGGTGGCGCAACCATTGGCTCACGATGGCGAGGTATTCGTCCTGGCTGAAGGGGTAGAAGCTGATCCACATGCCAAAGCGTTCAGACAGGGAGATCTTCTCCTCCACCGCTTCCCCGGGATGGATTTCGCCGTAGCTGCCGCGCGTGCTGCCCAGGTTGTCTTGCATGCGTTCGGGCAAAAGATGGCGCCGATTGCTGGTGGCGTAAATCAGCACATTGCCCTCGGTCGCGGCAATGCTGCCGTCCAGCATGGACTTGAGCGCTTTGTAGCCCGACTCGCCTTCTTCGAAGCTCAGGTCGTCGCAAAACACCACAAAGCGCTCGGGCCGTCCGGCGGTGAGTGCGGCGATGTCTGGCAGATCGACGAGGTCGGACTTGTCCACCTCAATCAAGCGCAGGCCCTGCGAAGCAAAAGCCCCCAGGCAGGCCCGCACCAGCGAGCTTTTACCCGTGCCGCGCGCGCCTGTGAGCAACACGTTGTTGGCGGGCTGACCCTGCACAAACTGCTGGGTGTTGCGCAGCAAGCGTTCTTTCTGCGCATCCACTTCGCGCAGCGCCTCCAGCGCCATGGCGGCCACACGCGTCACGGGTTCGAGGCGCGCCACCGCGCCACGCCGGCGCCAACGAAACGCCACCGCAGCATTCCAGTCCGGTGGCTGAGGCGGTGCAGGCAAGAGGCCTTCCAGACGGCAAAGCACACCCTCGGCGCGCTCCAACAGCGCCATCAAAGTCGATTCCTTCATGGGTTCATCCCAATATCTGCCAGGCGGCGTCGAATTGCTCCGTGGGCAGGCGCCGAAAGGCCGAGCGCACATAGCGCTGCAGTCGGCCCATGGCAAAACACACCAGCACCGAGGCCTGAACCTGGGCCGTCACCGTGGGCGTGGTGCTACCGGCGGCATCCGCAGCCTGCCGCAGGGCTTGGCGCAGGGAGGACTCCACCTTGTCAAAAAACTGGTTGATGCGCACCGTCAGGCGCTCATCTTCGTAGGCCAGCGCGTCACCCACCATCACGCGGCACATGCCTGGGTTGCGCTCGCCAAACTGCAGCAGCACAGCCACGATGCGCTGCGCCTGCACAGCACCGTCGGCCTCACGCGACAAAATCTGCTGAATGAGGCCTAAAACGCTAGATTCGATGAAATCTATGAGGCCCTCGAACATCTGCGCCTTGCTGACGAAGTGTCGATACAACGCGGCTTCGCTCAAGGCCATGCGTGCGGCCAGGGATGCGGTGGTGATGCGCTCCGCCCCGGGCTGCTCCAGCATGCTGGCCAGCGTCTGCAGGATTTGCAGGCGGCGCTCGCCCGGCTTGGGGCGCTTGCGCGGCAAGTCCACAGAAGTGGGGTCGGCAGTGGGAGCGTCTTCAGATGGGGCTTGCATGGGCGGCAGAGCAAGGCGGTGCGCCGATTCTGGCACAGGCCCCGGTCTGCCCCTGCTCCCGCCGGGCGACGGATCTCAGTCGCGCAACCAACCGAGGCGGCGCGCTTCGTAAATCGCCTCAACCTTGGAGCGCACCTGCAGCTTGCGGTAGGTGCGCTTCACATAAGTCATGATGGTGTGCGGTGACACATGCATGAACTGAGCGATTTCGTCGAAGGTAAAGCCCTTGGCCGCCAAGTGCAACACCCGCGACTCTTGTTCCGACAGCGCAGGCACTTGCTCGTCCACCAAAGGCATGGGCGCCGAGTCATGCGAGCGGTGCGCATGGTGCCCCGACCCGGGGGCCAAACGCGTGAGCAAACGCCGTGCAATCACCGGGCTGATGGGACTGCCCCCGGCACGCAGCGAGCGCAGCTTCTCCGGCAAGTCCAGTGCCAAGCTGTCTTTGAGCAAATAGCCCGTGGCACCCGCCTCAATGGAGGACAGCACGTGTTGCTCGTCCCCAAACACCGAAATCACCATGACCTCGCACTCGGGCGCGACATGGGCGGCGTGGCGGATCAATTCAATACCGCTGCCGCCAGGGAGATCCAGATCCACCAGCAGCACGTCAGGGCGCAACTGGTCAAACATACGGCGCCCCTGTTGCAGGTCCGCCGCCATACCCACCAGCCGGATATCCGGCGCGCGCTCTAGCGCATGAGCAAAGGCTTCTCTAAAGCGCAATTGGTCTTCAACAATCAAGACGCTAAACAATGACATCAGGCCCCCCTATTTGTGTATTTGGCCGCAGCCCCTGAAATCCGCGGCCTATTCTGCTCACGCCTGCCGTTTAGGGCAATCCCCATTTTTAGATTTGCATATTCGAGTTACTAAAGCATTTCTATCGACATTTTCAAATCACAAAACCATTTCCAGCAACTATGCAAAATGAAATGGGTACTGATACTGCGTCAGCTGGTCGCAGAAAGATTTGTCCCTCAGGCAGCATCGGCGTTGGGCCATGTTTTGCCTAGCCAGATGACTGTGCTGTCATTGTGAGCAGATCATGGTGCCGTAGGCCTGATCCGAGAGGATTTCCAGCAGCATGGCGTGCGGTACGCGACCATCGATGATGTGCACAGCATTGACACCACTCTTGGCCGCATCGATAGCGCCAGCGATTTTGGGAATCATGCCGCCACTGATGGTGCCGTCAGCCACCAACTCGTCAATGCGAGCCGGGGTCAGTTCTGTCAACAACTCACCGGCTTTGTCCAGCACACCGCGAATATTGGTGAGCATCAGCAGCTTTTCGGCCTTCAGCACCGTGGCGAGCTTGGCTGCGACGACATCTGCGTTGATGTTGTAGCTCTCGTTACGTTCACCAAAACCGATGGGGCTGATGACGGGGATGAACTGGTCGTCCTGCAGCGCTTTGACCACACTAGGGTCGATGGAAACGATGTCGCCAACCTGGCCGATGTCGTGCTCTTTGCTGGGGTCGTCCTTGTCTTGGATCATGAGCTTTTTGGCGCGGATCAGCCCACCGTCGCGCCCGGTCAGCCCCACCGCCTTGCCACCTGCGGCATTGATCAGGCCCACCACGTCTTGCTGCACCTCGCCCGCCAGCACCCATTCGACCACGCTCATGGTTTCTTCGTCGGTGACGCGCATACCTTGAATGAAGTGCCCCTTTTTTCCAAGTTTGGTGAGCAGCTCTTCAATTTGCGGACCACCGCCGTGCACCACCACCGGGTTCATGCCCACCAGTTTGAGCAGCACCACGTCCTCGGCAAAGTCTTGCTGCAGCGCCGGATCGGTCATGGCATTTCCGCCGTATTTGATGACGATGGTTTTGCCGTGGTACTTGCGGATATAGGGTAAGGCCTGAGAGAGGATTTCGGCCTTTTCGCGCGGGGCAATGTGACTGATGTCTGCTGTATGGGGTTCGGTTTGCATGGCGAGGTTGGATTTGTGTGAGATGGCGGCAGAAATTGTAGGGGTGCCCCTGGCTGCAGAAAGTGGCGCGCATGGACAATGCGCCCATGCAAATCAGCGCCTATCTCAAGCTCTCAGTTGCCGTGGCGGTGGCCACCATTGCGCTAAAGACTGCCGCTTGGTGGTGGACCGATTCCGTGTCCTTGCTGTCCGATGCGCTGGAGTCGGTGGTCAACCTCGCAGGTGCGGTGTTTGGCTTGGCCATGGTGAGCATTGCCAGCGCGCCGGCCGACGACGAGCACCCCTGGGGCCACCACAAGGCAGAGTACTTCTCCAGCGGCTTTGAGGGCGTGCTGATCTTTGTGGCGGCCCTGGGCATCATCTGGGCGGGGGTGCACCGCTGGCTCACCCCCGCACCCATGGAGGCGCTGGGGCTGGGCATCGGGCTTTCCGTCTTCAGTTCGGCGCTCAACGGCGGGCTGGCGTTTTACATGCTGCGTGCAGCGCACCAACACCGCTCCATTGCGCTGGAAGCCGATGCACGGCACCTGTTCACCGATGTCTGGACCTCGGCTGGTGTGGTGCTCGGCTTGATCGGCGTGATGCTCACGGGCTGGACCTGGCTGGACCCGCTGATGGCGATTTTGGTGGCGCTCAACATCCTGCGCGAAGGCTGGCATTTGATCGCCCGCTCAGCCCATGGCCTGATGGACAAAGCCCTGGAAGCACAAGACCAGCAAAGCGTCCAGACCGTGTTGCAGCGCCACGCGGCGGATGAGGTGCGCTTTGACCACCTGCGCACGCGCACCGCCGGGCAGCGCCATTACGTGGACTTGCACATGCACATGCCTGAAGACTGGTCGCTGGGCCGCGCCGCAGCGCTGCGCAACCAGGTGGAGAAAGAGTTGATGGCGGCCTTGCCCGGCTTGCGCGCCAGCATCCAGATGCTGCCCATGGGCGTGGAGGCGCACTTTGACGACAGCCTTGACCCCGATCTGCCACGTTTGGAGAAGCCCTGATGTTGGCGGTGTTGCAGCGCGTGGCTTCAGCGCGGGTTGAGGTGGGTGGGCGCGTCATCGGCGAGATTGGCGCGGGTGCCCTTTTGCTGGTGTGCGCACAGGCCCATGACGGCACGGCGCAGGCGCAAAAGCTGCTCAGCAAGGTGCTGAAGCTGCGCATCTTCAGTGACGAGGCCGGCAAGATGAACCGCAGCTTGCAAGACGTGGGCGGCGGGCTGCTCATCGTCTCGCAGTTCACGCTGGCGGCTGACACCAGCAGCGGCAACCGCCCCAGCTTCAGCGCGGCAGCGCCCGCTGCTCAAGGGCGCGCGCTGTACGAACAATTCGTGGCCTTGGCGCGCGCGCAGCACCCCTGTGTGGCCACCGGCGAATTCGGCGCGGACATGCAGGTGCACTTGGTCAACGACGGCCCCGTGACTATTCCGCTGCACATCGACTGACGGGGCGGAGCGCTCCCCAAAAGAGCGCTCAAGGCAAGGGCCGTGTGTCGTCCACCAGGCGCCCGTCGTTGGGCAGGCTGCCAGGCGGCAGCAGTTCCACCTCAGCGCGCAAGCGCGTGACCTCGCGCACCACCTCGGCGGCACGCGCTGCCAGTCCTTCTGGCGCGGGCTGTTGGAGCAGTTCGGCGCGCAGCACCAGTTCGTCCACCGACATCTGCCCGCGCACCACCAGGCGCAGCCGCCCGAGTTCGGGCAGGCGCCGCGCGATGTCGGCCACTTGCCCGGCGTGAACAAACATGCCCCTCACTTTGGCGCTTTGGTCGGCGCGACCCAACCAGCCTTTGAGGCGCGTGTTGGTGCGGCCGCACAGGCTGGTGCCCGGCAGCACGGCAGAAAGGTCCCCCGTGCCAAAGCGCACCAGCGGGTAGTCGGGGTTGAGGTTGGTGATGACGACTTCGCCCACCTCGCCCTCGGGCAGAGGCTCGGTGCCGCCGGGACGCACGATTTCGAGAATCAGGTCTTCATCCAGCACCAAGCCTTGGCGGGCGCGGGTCTCGTAGGCAATGAGGCCCAGGTCTGCCGTGGCATAGCACTGGTAGGCGGCAACACCCTGGCGGCGCAGCCACTCGTGCAACTCCCAAGGCAGGGCCTCGCCGCTGAGCAAGGCCTTGCTGAGGCTGAGCGTGTGCCCGTGCTCGATGGCGCGCTCCAGCAGGATTTTCAAAAAGCTCGGCGTGCCGGTGTAGGCCTGGGGGCGCAGGTGCAGCATGGCTTGGAGCTGCTGCTCGGTATTGCCCACGCCGCCGGGAAAAACGGTGCAGCCCAGGGCTTGGGCGCTGCCATCCATCATGGCGCCCGCTGGTGTGAGGTGGTAGCTGAAGCTGTTGTGCACCAGGTCACCGCTGCGAAAGCCCGCGGCATGCAGCGCGCGCGCCATGCGCCAGTAGTTGGCTGCGCGACCTTCGGGCTCGTACAGCGGCCCTGGCGACTGAAACACGCGGCGCGCACCGTGCGGGCGCAGCAGGCCTTGCCAGCCAATGGCGGAGAAGCCGCCGAAAGGATCGCCACCGCTGGCGTGCGCGGCGTGCTGGCGCTGCATGAGGTCGTGCTTGCGCGTCACGGGCAGGCCTGCCAGCGCGGCGCGGGAGTTGATGCGCTGAGCCTCCACGCGGCCCAGCATCTCGGCCTGCGCCAAACCTTGGTCCTGCAGCTGCGCGATGAGCTGGGGCAGGCGCTGCATGAGGCGCTGCTCGCGCGCTTCGGGGCGCTGGCATTCGAACTCGTCGAAATAGCTGGGCGGCGCGATGGATTCGCCGCCGCCCGCAGGCGCAGCCGAGGTGGTGGGGTTTGACATCAGTCGTCCTCGCTCCAGCGCCGCAGTCGGCGCGTGATTTCGTCTTTGACGCGGCGCACATCCGCCGCCTGGGTGCAGCGCTGCAGCTCCCACTCGGGGCTTTGCGCCGGGCGCTTGGCCAGCTGGACTTCCAAGACCGCGCCCTGCACGCCCAAGCGCAGCACTTCAGATCCAGCCAGGGTGAAGCTCGCTCCGCGCTCGCTCAGCGCGCGCTGTTCACGCAACCAGCGCCGCAGCTGCTGCAGCGCCTGTTCGGGCGCAAAGGCGGGCAGTGCAAAGAAGTCTTCGGAGGAGTCGCTCATGGCTGCTGGGTCTTCAGGCCTTGGGTTGGGGGTGGCCAGTGTGCCGCGTGCGGCAAGCGCTGGCCGTTGTGCTCAAGCCAACCAGCGCTTGCGGCGGCGGTAGCTTTTGACGTCTTTGAAACTCTTGCGCTCGCCGCTGCCCATGCCCAGGTAGAACTCGCGCACGTCTTCGTTGTCGCGCAGCGCCGCAGCACTGCCCTCCATCACCACGCGGCCGTTTTCCAGGATGTAGCCGTGGTCGGCGTAACGCAGGGCCATGTGGGTGTTTTGCTCGGCCAGCAAGAAGGTGGTGCCTTCCTTGGTGTTGAGGTCTTTGACGATTTCAAACACCTCCTCCACGATTTGCGGCGCCAGGCCCATGCTGGGCTCGTCCAGCAAGACCATGCGCGGGTTGGCCATGAGGGCGCGGCCAATGGCGCACATCTGCTGCTCGCCCCCGCTGGTGTAGGCCGCCTGGCTGCTGCGCCGGGTTTTGAGGCGCGGGAAATAGTGGTAGACCTTCTCCAGCGTGGCGGCCACAGCGGCCTTGCCGTCGCGCCGCGTGTAGGCCCCGGTGAGCAGGTTTTCTTCAATGCTGAGGTGGGCAAAACAATGCCGACCCTCCATGACCTGCACCACCCCGCGCTGCACCATGGCGGCGGTGTCCAGGCGCTCGGTGCGCTCGCCCGCGAGCTCGATGCCGCCCTTGGTGACGGCGCCGCGCTCGCCTTCGAGCAGGTTGGAGATGGCACGCAGCGTGGTGGTTTTGCCCGCGCCATTGCCCCCCAGCAGCGCCACCACCGCGCCCTGCGGCACCTGCAAGGACACGCCTTTGAGCACCAGAATCACGTGGTTGTAGATGACCTCAATGCCGTTGACGTTGAGCATGACAGGGTTCATGGCGGCCTCGCGGGTGTGCAATGGGTGGGGTTCCGGACTGAGGGTCAGGACTGGCAGTCCGCAGCGCTGCGGCGGGTGATCTTCTTCTCGGCGGCGTAGCGGTCGGCGGCGGCCTTGACCATGGGCTTCAAGATTTGCTCGTCAGCCTGCATCCAGTCGGAGCTGAACTTCCACTGCGCACCGTCCCAGGTGTGCACGCGCGCCCAGGCCGAGCCCATATGGTCTTGGCAAGAGGTGGAGACCGGGCGCATCACCCCGGCCAGGCCCAGGCCGTCCAAACGCTTTTGGTCCAGCGCCAGGTTCTCCAGGCCCCAGCGCATTTGCTCGCCCGTGACCACTCGGCCCTTGCCGAAGCGCTCCTGCGCGCGGCGCACGCCCTCGACCGAGAGCATGGCCGAGATGAGCCCGCGCATATAGAGCACCTGGCCCACCTCCTCCTTGGGGCCCGTGCCCTGGCCCTTGGCGTGCACCAACGCCAGGATGTCTTTGGCGACTTTGGCGTCGGGGTGAACGCCGTGCTGAATGGTCAGTGCGCTATAGCCCTTGGCGCCCTCGGCCACGTCTTTGACGTCCTGCTCCGCACCCGCCCACCACACGCCGAACATCTTGTCGCGCGGGTAGCCGGTGGCTTGGGCTTCTTTGAGCGCGGTGGTGTTCATCACCCCCCAGCCCCACAGCAGCACGTAGTCCGGACGCTGCTGGCGCACCTGCAGCCAGGCGGACTTTTGCTCCACGCCGGGGTGAGCCACAGGAATGGTGTTGAGCTCAAAGCCATGCATCTTGGCGCGCTCTTGCAGCAGCGGGATGGGCTCTTTGCCGTAGGGGCTGTCGTGGTAGACCAGGGTGATCTTCTTGCCCTTGAGCTTGTCCAGCCCGCCTTCTTTTTTGCCCAGGTGCTGAATCAGCACATCGGCCGCCAGCCAATAGTGGCCGATGAGCGGGAAGTTCCACTTGAACACGCCACCGTCCTGGCTTTCGCTGCGCCCGTAGCCCACGGTGATGAGCGGGATTTTGTCGATGGGCGCCTTCTCGCTGAGCGCAAAGGTCACCCCCGTGGACAGCGGCTGGAAGGCCGTGGCGCCGCCGTTTTTGTTCTTCAGCCGCTCATAGCACTCCACGCCGCGGTCGGTGGCGTAGCCGAATTCGCACTCCTCGTAGCTGATCTTTACGCCGTTGATGCCGCCTTGGGCGTTGACGAGCTTGAGGTAGTCCACAAAGCCATTGGCCCAGGGCGCGCCGTTGGGGCCGTAGGCACCGGTGCGGTAGACCAGCACGGGGAAGAACTGCTCCTTGGCCTGAGCTTGCGCCTCAGTGGGAGCGAGCAAGGTGGCGGCCAGGGCCAGCGCGGCACAGCAGACAGCGGGCTTGAGGGTCATGCGAGTCTCCTGAATGGGCACGTCGGAAGCGGCGTGCGTGAGGTTGAGGGCAAGCGCTAAAACTTCGGTGAGTTCAATGCGGGAAGGGCCACAGCCGCAATTTCTCGCGTCCGGTGGCCCACAGCTTGGCCAAGCCATGGGGCTCGACGATGAGGAAAAACACAATCAACGCGCCAAACACCATGGCCTCCACATGCGCCACCAATGCGGTGTCCACGGCAAAACCCAGCATCTGCCCCAGCACAGGCAAGAGCTGGTTGAGCACGATGGGCAGCACCACAAAGAACGCCGCCCCCAAAAACGCCCCGGCCACCGAACCCAGCCCGCCGATGATGATCATGAACAGCAGCTGGAAGCTGCGCTCGATGGAGAAGGCCGCGGGCTCCCACGAGCCCAGGTGCACAAAGCCCCACAGTGCTCCGGCCACGCCGATGATGAAGCTGCTCACCGCAAACGCGCTGAGCTTGGCCGTAAGTGGCCGGATGCCGATGACGCTGGCGGCCACGTCCATATCGCGCATGGCCATCCAGGAGCGGCCGATATGCCCGCGCACCAAGTTCTTGGTCATCCAGGCAAACAGTGCCACCAGAGCCAGGCAAAACAGGTAGCGCGATGACGCGCTCTCAATCGGCAGACCAAACACCTGCAGCGCGTTCACGCTGACTGAGCCCGACTCGGAGTGGTTCGTCACAAAGCGCAGGCGCAGCGCCGCCCAGTCCACAAAAAACTGCGCCGCCAGCGTGGCCACAGCCAGGTACAGCCCGCGAATGCGCAAGCTGGGCAAACCAAACAGCACCCCCACCAGCAAGGCCGCCACACCGCCCAGCAGCAGGGTCAGCAGCAGCGGCATGCCGGGCAGGCGCACATAGACGTTGTAAGCCGCATAAGCCCCCACGGCCATGAAGGCCCCGCTGCCCAGCGAAATTTGCCCGCAGTAGCCCACCAGCACATTGAGCCCGATGGCCGCGAGCGAAAGAATCAGAAACGGCACCAGGATGGCGCGCAACAGGTACTCGTCCGCCCACAGCGGCACGGCCACCAGCGCCAGGGCCAGCAGCGCGCCCATGGCCCAGCGGTCCTGCGCGATGGGGAACACCTGCTGGTCCGCGCGGTAGGTGGTTTTGAACTGGCCGTTTTCTCGGTAGAGCATTCAGGACTCCGATACGGTGGGCTTGGGCCGACTCAGACGCGGTCGATGATTTTTTCGCCGAACAAACCTTGGGGCCGCACCAAGAGGCACAGCAGGGCCAGGGCATAGGCAAACCAGATTTCAATGCCGCCGCCCAGCAGCGGGCCGATATAGGCCTCGGAGAGCTTTTCGCCCATGCCGATGAGCAAGCCGCCGATGATGGCGCCGGGCACGCTGGTGAGCCCACCGAGGATGACCACCGGCAGCGCCTTGAGCGCCACCAGCGAGAGCGAGAACTGCACGCCCAGCTTGGAGCCCCAAATAATGCCCGCCACCAGGGCCACAAAGCCCGCCACGCTCCAGACAATGATCCAGATGCGCCCCAGCGGAATGCCGATGGACTGCGCGGCCTGGTGGTCGTCGGCCACCGCGCGCAGCGCCCGCCCCGTGGCGGTGTACTGGAAGAACAGCGCCAGCACGCCCACCAAGGCGGCGGCCACCAGCGCGGCAATCAAGTCTTCCTGGCTCACCAGCACGCCGCCGGGAATGCTTTGCTCCAGCAAAAACAGCGGGTCTTTGGGCATGCCCACATCGATCTTGTAAATGGCCGAACCAAACAGCGTCTGCCCAAAGCCGTCCAAAAAGTGCGTGATGCCCAGCGTGGCCATGAGCAGCGTGATGCCCTCTTGGTTCACCAGGCGCGACAACACCAGGCGCTGCACCGCCCAGGCCAGCACCACCATCAAGACCATGGCCGCGGCAAAGGCCAGCACGTTGATCAGTAGCTTGTCCTGCAGCCCGGCGTAGCGCCCTATCCATTCGCTGAAGCGCGCCATGGCCAGGGCGGCAAACAGCACCATGGCGCCCTGCGCGAAGTTGAAAACGCCCGAGGCCTTGAAGATCAGCACAAAGCCCAGCGCGATGAGCGCATACAGCATGCCCGCCATCAGGCCGCCGATGAGGATTTCCAGAAACGGTCCCATGTCCTGCCCTCTTTCGCTGTTGGCGCTGCGTCAGTGGGCCGTGCCGAGGTAGGCGCGGATCACGTCTTCGTTGTTGCGCACCTCGTCGGGCACGCCGTCGCCGATTTTTTTGCCGTAGTCCAGCACCACCACGCGGTCGGAGATGTCCATGACCACGCCCATATCGTGTTCGATGAGCACGATGGTGGTGCCGAACTCGTCGTTAACGTCCAGGATGAAGCGGCACATGTCCTGCTTCTCCTCCACATTCATGCCCGCCATGGGCTCATCGAGCAGCAGCAGCTGCGGCTCCATGGCCAGCGCGCGGCCCAGGTCCACACGCTTTTGCAAGCCGTAGGGCAAGCGCCCCACCGGTGTTTTGCGGTAGGCCTGGATGTCAAGGAAGTCGATGATGCGTTCGACCTTCTCGCGGTGCTCGATCTCCTCGCGCTCAGCCGCCCCCCAGCGCCAGAGGTGCTGCAGCAAGTGGGTGCGCATCTTGAGGTTGCGCCCGCTCATGAGGTTGTCCAGCACGCTCATGCCCTTGAACAGGGCCAGGTTCTGAAAGGTGCGCGCCACGCCCATCTGCGCCACCTGGCGCGGGTTCATGTGCGCAAAGGTCTGGCCGCGCAGCGTGATGCTGCCTTGCTGGGGCTGGTAGACGCCGTTGATGCAGTTGAGCATGGAGCTCTTGCCCGCACCGTTGGGGCCAATGATGGCGCGGATCTCGTGCTCGCGCACATCGAAGCTGATGTCCGACAACGCCTTCACGCCACCAAAAGACAGCGCGATGTGGCGCACATCCAGCACCACCTCGCCTATGGTTTTGTCGCGCATCAGGCAGCCCTCCGTGTGGGGGTGAAGGTGGGCACATCGGCCAGGCGCAGCTCGGCGCTGACGCTGCCGCTGCGGCCATCCTCGAACTTCACTGCGGTCTCGATGTACTGCGAGGTCTTGCCCGCGTAGAGCGCCTCCACCAGCACGGCGTACTTCTCAGCAATGGCGCCGCGGCGCACCTTGCGCGTGCGGGTGAGTTCGCCATCGTCGGCGTCCAGCTCTTTGTGCAGCACCAAAAAGCGCTGGATCTGGCAGCCCGCGAGCCGCTCGTCCTGGGCCAGGTCGGCGTTGACCTGCTCGATGCAGCCGCGAATGAGCGCCAGCACCTCGGGCTTGCCGGCCAAGTCGGTGTAGCCCGCGTAAGGCAGATTGCGCCGCTCGGCCCAGTTGCCCACGGCCTCGAAGTCGATGTTGATGAAGGCACACACCCGGTCGCGCCCATCACCAAAGGCCACGGCCTCTTTGATGTGGGAGAAGAACTTGAGCTTGTTCTCCACGTACTTGGGCGCGAACAGCGCGCCGTCGTGCGCGCCGCCCCGCAAGCGGCCCACGTCTTTGGCGCGGTCGATGATCTTGAGGTGGCCCAGCGCGTCGATAAAGCCCGCATCCCCCGTGTGGTACCAGCCGTCGGGCGTGAGCACCTCGGCCGTGGCGGCCTCGTTCTTGTAATAGCCCTTGAGCAGCCCGGGCGAGCGCACCAGGATTTCGCCGCTGTCGGCCAGGCGAATTTCCACGCCCTCGATGGGCACGCCCACGGTGTCGGCGCGGGCCTCGTGGTCGGGCTGCAGGCAGACGAAGACCGCGGTTTCGGTGGAGCCGTAGAGCTGCTTGAGGTTGATGCCAATGGCGCGGTAAAAACTGAAGAGGTCGGGGCCTATGGCCTCCCCCGCCGTGTAGGCCACACGCACGCGCGACAGGCCCAGCGCATTGCGCAGCGGCGCATACACCAGCACCTGCCCCAGCGCATAGGCCAGGCGCTGGAGCGGGCTCACCGGACGGCCGTCCATGAGCGCGGGGCCCACGCGCCGGGCCAGTTCCATGCAGCGCGCAAAGAGCCAGCGCTTGGGCGCGCTGGCGTCTTCCATGCGGATCATGACGCTGGTGAGCAGGCCCTCGAACACGCGCGGCGGCGCGAAGTAGTAGCTGGGGCCGATCTCCTTCATGTCGATGGACACGGTGGAAGCCGCCTCGGGGCAGTTCACCACATAGCCGCACACCAGCCACTGTGCGTAGCTGAAGATGTTTTGCCCAATCCAGGCCAGCGGCAGGTAGGCCAGCACCTCTTCGTGCTCGGTGAGCTGGTCAAAGCGCTGGCCGGCGCGGGCGCGGTCGATGAGCGTGCGGTGCGTGTGCACCACGCCCTTGGGGTGGCCCGTGGTGCCCGAGGTGAAGAACATGGCGGCCACATCGTCGGCGGCAATGTCTTGCAGCCACTGCGCGTAGGCCTGCGGGTGCACGGCTGCCTCCGCGCGGCCTGCGGCGACCAGGCCATCGAGCGCATCGAGGCCGGGCTCGTCGTAATGGCGCATGCCGCGCGGGTCGTCAAACCAGAGGTGCTGCAGCTGCGGCACTTGCGCGCGGATCTCCAGCAGCTTGTCCACCTGCTCCTGGTCCTCCACCACGGCAAAGCGCACCTCCGCGTTGTTGAGCGGGAACACCAGCTCGGCCGCCACCGCGTCTTGGTAGAGCGGCACGGCCACGCCGCCTAGGCTTTGCGCGGCGAGCATGGCGGCGTAGAGCCGCGGCCGGTTCTCGCCCACCACCACCAGGTGGTCGCCGCGGCGCATGCCGGCCTGGTGCAGTCCGTGGGCCAGCGCCTGCACCATGAGCGCCAGGTCCTGCCAGCTCAAACACTGCCACAGCCCCAGCGATTTTTCGCGCAACGCCGTGGCTTGGGGGCGCTGCTGCGCGTGCTGCATCAAGAGGGCCGGGAAGTGCGCGGCCGCATTGCTGGGCTCGCTTGCCGTGTGCGTTGGAACGTCACTCACCATGCGCCTCCTGACTGTGTCTGTGCCCGGCTTCTTGCCCCTGCCTAAAGCCTGATGCGGGCTTCTGGTGGGGCGGGGTCGGTGTGGGGCGATCCTAGGCTTTTGATTTGACGCTTGGTTGTCGCGCTGGCGACAAAGTAGCGTAAACCTGATGCGAACCTTCCCTAGTGTGTCAGGACTCTCTCGCACAAGCCCCCAACAAGCGGCCCCCCTGAATCAAGGCTGCACTTTCACGCCCAACTGCATGAAGCTCAGGGTCAGAGCGACAAACCAGGGTTGATCCCGAGTCCCGTGTTGTTCGTTATCACTTTGTTACAAGCCGCCCTTGGGGGACGATGCAAAGGTGCAGTGCAGCCTTCACCTTGAGCCCCGGCTCCGCCCCATCGGAACTGCAGATGATCAACATTCCCAACGAACCGAATCCATTCGGGTCCAGTGACCCTAGCACTGCACCCAGCACTGCCACACTGCCCCTGCGCCAACGGGCCCGTGCCGCCCGCAATGACGAGCTCGGCGCCATTCCCTGGCTGCGTGTGCTCACCCCCGACCAACGCGAACACGCCATTGCGCAGCTGCAAGTGGCCGAAGTGCAGGTGGGCGAGCGCATCTGCCGCGTGGGCAAGGGTGCCAACTTCTGGTTTGGCGTCATCGACGGCCTGCTCAAGATGAGCAACGACGACAGTGCCGCACGCCCCATCACCTTCACCGGCGTGCCGCCGGGGGGCTGGTTTGGCGAGGGCACCCTGCTCAAGCGCGAGGCCTACCGCTACAACATCCAGGCACTGCGCAAAAGCGTGGTGGCAGGTCTGCCGCTAGAGAGCTTTGAGGCCCTGCTGGAGGTGAGCATTCCCTTCAACCGCTATGTGCTCAACCAGCTCAACGAGCGGCTGGGGCAGTTCATCGCCGCGCGCGAAATCGACCGCCAAAACGACCCCGACTTGCGCGTGGCGCGCAACCTCGCGGCGCTCTTTCACCCCCAGCTCTACCCCGGTGTGGGCGGCATGTTGCGCATCACCCAGCAGGAGCTGGGGCTGCTGGTGGGGCTGTCGCGCCAGCGCGTCAACGAAGCGCTCAAACACCTGCAGGCCCGCAGCTTCATTGCCGTGGAATACGGTGGGCTGCGCGTGCTCAACCTCGCGGGCTTGCGCCACTTCCCACAGCAACCGCCGGGGAACTGAGGCCGGTCGGCGGCACGCCGTCGCCGCGCGCTGGCGCGGGTATAACCCTGGCCCTGCGCTGCACCCCAGCGCAGGCACGGCCACACCGGCCACCACACCAGGGAGAACCCATGAGCCAGCTCAAATACAACCAAGGCCAGCCCGCGCACATCCCGCTGGCCCCACCCCCGCACTACGGCGAGGCCGAACGCCTAGCGCGCGCCCAAGCCTTCTACGAACATCTGCGTCAACGCCGAACCGTGCGCGACTTCTCCAGCCAGCCCGTGCCGCGTGAAGTCATCGAGGCCTGCCTGCTCGCCGCCGGCACGGCCCCCAGCGGCGCCAACCACCAGCCCTGGCACTTCGTGGTGGTCAGCGACCCGGCCAAAAAACGCCAAATCCGCGAAGGCGCCGAAGCCGAAGAGCGCGAGTTCTACACCCAGCGCGCGCCCCAGGAATGGAAAGACGCCCTGGCCCCGCTGGGCACCGACGCCAACAAGCCCTTCCTGGAAACGGCGCCCTACCTCATCGCCATCTTTGGCCAGAAGAAAACCGTGCTGCCCGACGGCCAGGAGCTCAAGAACTACTACGTGCCCGAGTCCGTCTCCATCGCCACCGGGTTTTTGATCGCCGCACTGCACCACGCCGGGCTGGCCACCCTGACCCACACCCCCAGCCCCATGAATTTCCTCAACGAACTGCTGGACCGCCCCGCCCACGAAAAGCCCTACATCCTGCTCGTCGTCGGCCACCCCGCCCCCGGCTGCCAGGTGCCCAACATCAGCAAGAAGACGCTGGAGGAGCTGGCGAGTTTTGTTTGAGGGGGGTGGAGCCAAGGCCCCCTCACGAGTGATCGTCAACAAGCGCTTGCAGTCCATCTCCAAGCAGAGTGGCACTCCTTGCATATACTGCGAATTGTTCGCATTTACAAAGTGTATGCAGGGAGTTAAATTGAAAGCATTGACGGTTTTGGCTGGGCTGCTCGCCGCGCCCGCAGTGTGGGCGCATAGTCTGTGGATAGAACCCCACCCCACAGGCGCATTGCATGTCTTGTACGGTGAACCGGAGGTGCGCGTGCAAGAGCGCAGCCCCGGCAAGCTCGATACCCTTGAGTTCGTGACCGGCCCCACAGCATGGCGCAAAGCCTCAGCAGGGTTTGCGTTGCACGATGTCACCGGTGATTCCAACCAGTGGGTGCACGCCCGCGCGGCCCATGTCCGCGTGAATGCCTCTAACCCTGGTGGGGCACAGGCGATGTATTACGCTCGACGGGCCGTCTGGCCCCTCAAGGCAACCTCAGCAACGCTCACACTGGACATCGTTCCAAGCGCAGAGCCCAACACCGTCGCTGTGTATTTCAAAGGCACACCGATGAAAGGCGGCACCTTGAAAGTCATCGCACCCAGCCTGTGGCTGCAAGTGCACGACATTGACGAGCGAGGCTTGGTCCGCATCCACGCGCCTTGGGCGGGCTTGTATGTGCTGGAGGTCGACACCCACGAGCGGCGCTCGGGTGAACTGGCAGGCCGCCGATTTGAGGTGGTCACCCATCGCGCCACGCTGAGCTTCACGAAGGCAGATGGCTCAGTGTTTGAAGCCCCCCTCACCCCGCAATTCAAGGCCCACTGAGCCATGGCAAAGCAATTCACAGCCATTCAGATGAACCGCAAACACCGCCAACACACCATGGCCCAAGCGACCACTCTTGTGGCACTCAGCCTCGCCACCTTGGCCAACGCGCAGACTGAAAATTCCCAAACCTCGCTGGACAGAGTCGTGGTCAGCGCAAAGAGAGAAGCGCTGTATGTGAACCGTGACGTCAATGCCGGCGCGCTGGGTGTGCAGCCTTTGCATGAGTTGCCCTTCTCCATCGGCTCTTATGGCCGCGAGTTGATGGACAACCAGAGGGCACGAACCGCGCAAGACGTGCTGAAAAACGACCCTAGCGTGCAACCGGCATCATTTGGTGGCGCCTACGACGGCATCGCGGTGCGCGGCTTCTCAGCCAATGCCATCAACAGTGTTCGCCGTGATGGGTTGTTGACCAGTGTGTATGCCGACATACCGCTGGAGAACATGGAGCGCGTGGACATTCTCAAAGGGTTGTCCGGATTTTTGTATGGCGTTGGTGAACCAAGCGGCCTGGTCAACTATGTGCTGAAGCGACCGACGCGTGTGATCTTTGCCAATGTGGATGTCGAGCTCCGCAGTCACGGCGGGCGCTACGCCCACGTGGACGCCGGCGGCAGCTTGGGCTCGGGCAGTCCCATGGGCTACCGCTTGAACATGGCGGGCGAAGAGCAAGGCGATTTCACCCATGCGGGCGACATGTCGCGGGCCATGGCCTCAGCGGCCTTTGACTTCAAACTCGCTCACGGAACTTTGTTGCGCATTGACGCCGACCATCAACACAAAAAAATCGCCGCACAACCGGTGATAGGCCCGCGCAGCGATGGAACCCTGGTGCCAGCCAACAGCCTTGACCCCAGGGCTTTGCTTGGGCAACCTTGGGGGCAGTACCGCACCGACGCATCCAATATCGGCGCAAGGCTTGAGCACACGCTGAACGACGCTTGGCACCTGATCGGGCAAATCGGCTACAGCACGACTCGCCGTGACGCGGCCTTCCCTGGCCTCTACGAGGTGAGTCCTAACGGCCAGGTTCTCAGTGGAGACTACTACTTCTCGCCGGCCCAGAAATTCACAGCCCTGTCGGCGCAAGCCTTTGCCAATGGTCGATTGGAGATTGGCGGTATGCGTCACGATGTGGTGCTGGGCATTTCCGATAGCACGCTAAAGACCAAGGATGGTGGCTGGTTCCCCAATGATGGGCTGACCGTCGGCAACATCTACGCCCCTGTCTACAGCGCGAGGCCCGATTTTTCCGACCCGCCCACCAAGAATCAGAGCGCCACCCAGCAGCCCAGCATCTTTGTCAGCGACACCATCTCCTTCAATTCCCAATGGCGCTTGCTGCTTGGTGCGCGCTATATCGCCTACCAAAACGAATCACAACGCGCTGGCGCAGCACCCCGTGACTACCGCGTCAAGGTCACGGTGCCTTCTGCGGGCTTGGTGTGGCTACCTAGCCCAAGTTTGACCCTCTACACGAGCATCACCGAGGGCCTGGAACAAGGTGCATATGCGCCCAATGCGGCAGCGAACCGGGGAGAGCGTCTCGACCCCATTCGCAGCAATCAACTGGAAACAGGACTGAAGTGGCAACCCGCACGGGGACTGGCTGCGACCGCAGCCTGGTTCACGATCGACAAGCCGCTACAAGCCACCGACCCCAAGGACAAACTGTTCAAGACCCTGGGCCGCCAACGTCACCGAGGGATAGAACTTGCGCTCAATGGCGAGATCAGCCCCAGCCTATCGGCCGTGGCCGGTCTGAGCTGGCTGGACGCCACGATGCAAGACACTGGCGACACACGCCAAGGCAAGCGCCCCTCCAATGTCGCCAAGCTGCAAGCCAATGTCTGGCTGGACTGGCGGTTGCCCAGCCTGCCCGGATTGAGCATCAATTCGGGATTGATCCACATCGGCGATCGGCCCTTGGATCAGGCCAACGCAGTGAAGGTGCCGGCCTACACCCGCTGGGATGCTGGCGCACGCTATACCGCTGAAGTGCTTGGTGTGGCCACCACATGGCGCCTGCAAATCCAAAACCTCAGCGACCGCCGCTACTGGGAAAACGTCAACTACGGTGGCGTACTCGCTGGTGCCTCTCGAACAGTGCGGCTATCGGTCGAATTGCAATTCTGAGCTGCCTCACCGCCGCCCACCCCACACAATGATGGCCATGCCCAGCAAAGCCAGGGCCGCACCCAGCAAATCCCAGCGGCTCAAAGCCACGCCGTCGACCACGCGCAGCCATAGCAGCGCCACGGTGACGTAGACCCCGCCGTAGGCCGCATAGACACGACCACTGGCGCTGGGGTGCAGGGTGAGCAGCCACACAAAAAGCGCCAGCGCGGCGGCGGCAGGCAGCAACAGCCCCCAGGGAACTGAACCTCAGGCGCTGGGCAGCTCGAGGCAAAACTCCGCACCGCCGCCCAGGGCATGGCGCGCACTCAAGTGGCCGCCGTGCTGCTCCACGATGCCGTAGCTGATGGACAGCCCCAGGCCCGTGCCCTTGCCCACGGGCTTGGTGGTGAAGAAGGGGTCGAAGATGCGCAGCAGGTGCTCGGGCGCAATGCCGGGGCCGTTGTCGCGCACGCTCACGCACACCAGCGGCCGCTCGGCGCTGCCTTGCTGCGACACCTCCACCCAGACTTGCGGCGCCGCGGTGTGCGCCAGCGCGTCAAAAGCGTTTTGCAGCAGGTTCATCATCACCTGCTGCAGCTGCCCGGCGCTGCCCAGCACCACGCAATTGGGCGGCGCCACGGCGCTCACCTGCACCGGCGTGGGCTGGCCTTTTTGCACCCAGTGGATGGCGCGCTCCACCACCTCGGCCAGCACCACGGGCTTGCGCTCCTCGGGGTCCATGGCCGAGAAGCGCTTGAGCCCATGCACGATGTCGGCGGTGCGCTGCGCGCCTTCGAGCGTGCCTTCGATGAGCGAGGGCAGGTCTGCCAGCAGGTGGTCGATGCGCAGGCGCTGGCGCAGCTGCTGCAGCTCGGCGTCCTCGCCGCGCGCCTGCAGTGCCGCCACATAGCTGCGCAGGCGCTGGCTGTATTTGCTCAGCGCATGAACATTGCCCAGCACAAAGCTGATGGGGTTGTTGAGCTCATGCGCCACGCCCGCCACCAGCTGGCCCAGCGAGGCCATTTTTTCCGAGTGCAGCAGCTGCTGCTGGGTGCGCTTGAGCGCGTCGTGCGCGGCCTGCAGTTCTTGGTAGGCGCGCTTGAGCTCGGCGGTGGGCCGCCCCACCCACACCGTGCCCATGTGGCGCCCGCTGGCGCTCAGGCGCGGCGTGCAGTTGGCGTCCACGGGCACGCCCTGCCCGTCCTGGCCCAGAAAGTTCAGCGCAATGCCCTGGCCTTTGCGCGGCACGTCGCTGCGCTGCATGGCCTGGTGTGCGGCCTGCACGCTGGCGGGGTCGGCCAGCAGCGTGGCCAGCTCGCAGCCGCGCAGCTGCGCTTCGCTGCGCCCCACCAGCTCGCACAGCGCGGCGTTGGACTGCTCGATGCGGCCGCGCTGGTCGCACACGATGAGCACATCGGACATGGCGCTGAGCACGCTGTAGATGAACTGCTGGGACTGCTCCAGCTCCGCGTTCTTTTGCTCCAGCGCCACCTCGTCGTCGATGAGGCGGGTGTAGACCTCGTCCATTTTGTGAATCACATCGAGCCAGGTGGACTCGTCCACACCCTCCATGCTCAGCGCGGCGGGGTTGATGGGGCTGTGCGCACGGCTCATGTCAGTGAACGGTGCAGACCATGCAGGGGTCGAAGGAGCGCACGATGTGCTCCACCGCCACGGGCGAGCGCTCGCCCGCCAGCACGGGCGCGCCCACCAGCGCCTGCTCCAGCGCGCCGCACTGGCCCTGTGCGTCGCGCGGCGAGAAATTCCAGCTCGTGGGCGCCACGATTTGGTAGCTGGCAATGCGCCCGCCGCGCACCACCAGCCAGTGGCCCAGCGCACCGCGTGCGGCCTCGGACAGGCCCACGCCGCAGCCCTCCTCGGGCAGCGTGGTGGGCACGCAAAAAGGCTGGTTGGGGCGTATGGCCTGCAGCCACTGCTCCATGAGCGGCAGCACACGCGCCAGCTCCAGCACGCGCGCCAGCACGCGGGTGTAGACCGAGCCGCCGTGGCGCGCCACCACGTCGCGCATGAGCGCATGGCCGCTGACGAGCTGGCGCGCAATGGCGCCCGTCTCCACCACCTCGCCGCCCAGGCGCGGGGCTTTGTTCCAGGTGTAGGCGCCGGGCTTGTCGGGCTCGGGCTGGGTGTGGCCTTGCAGCGGGTGCAGCGCCGCACCGCCCTGCGCCAGCCAGGCGCGGCTGGCGTCTTCGCTGATGGCGCCCAGGTCCAGCGGCTCGCACTGCTGGGTGCTGGCGCGCCACAGGCCGCGCATCAGCGCCGCGCCCCCGCCGCTTTGGGCGTAGGCGCCGTAGCTCAAATAACGCCCCGGGCCTGGGCCCAGGCGCTGCAGCGAGAGCGACTGCACGAGGCTGAGGAAGAAGTGCAGATCGCTGCCCGGTGCGGTGTTGGCGTGCCAGCGCCACAGCGCGGCCTCGCTGTCGAGCGCGGCAAAGGCCTCCAGCTCGGCGCCAATCATCTGGCGCTGCAAAAAGGCGCGGAACTCACGCAGCTTGGCCGCCAGGCGCACGCGCTGCGCGGCGTCGATGGGGCGCGTGCAGCCGCCGGGCTCCACGGCCAGGGTGTGCGGCCATTTGCCACCCAGCGCGCCCATGAGGGTGAGCCAGCGCTGGCGCACCGCCGTGGCCTGGCGCACCTGCTCGCCGTTCATGGGGCAGTAGCGCTGCAGGGCCTGCGCATGCCAGGGCTGCGCGGCATAGACGGGGCGCGCAAAGTCCGGCATGAAGAAGAGGTAGAAGTGCGTGAGGTGGTCGGCCAGGTTCTCGGTGGCCAGAATCAGGTTGGTGGCGTGTTGGCCGTTGTCGGGCATGTGCAGGCCGCCGAGGTCGGCCAGCGCGCGCGCCGCCGCCACCGACTGCGACACCGAGCAAATGCCGCAGATGCGCGGCACCAGCACCAGCGCGTCCTGCGGCACTTTGCCTTGCAGGATTTGCTCAAAACCGCGGTACATGGTGGCGGTGACTTCGGCGCTGGCCACGCGCTGGCCCTCGATGTGCAGGCGCACTTCCAGATCGCCCTCCACGCGGTTGAAGGGCCCGACGATGAGGCGCGTGCCCGCGCTGGGCGCATCCGCAGCGCTACTCATTTGGGCCTCGTCTTGCGCAGGGCCGGGGGTTCGACCAGGTGGTCGGCCACGGCGTTGTGTTTGACGCGCTTGGGCGTGGCGCTTTTGGACAGCGAGGCCAGGGCCACAAACCAGGCCTTGGGCATGTCGGTGGGCAGGCCCACGGGAATGCCGGCGATTTTGGGCGTGCGCTGAAAGGGGTGGCCAGGCTCTTGAAAACCCGGCTCGGTGCAGGCAATGCAGGCGTAGCCGCCTTGGGTGCAGCTGCCCTCGCCGTTCCAGGCTCGCAGATTGCAGTCGGCGTGCACCTGTGTGCCCTTGCAGCCCAGGTGTTCCATCATGCAGCCCTGGTCGGAGGGCTTTTCGGCGCTGGCTTTGAACTCGTAGTACTCGTTGCGCGCGCAGCCGTGGTGCACGAGTTGGTCGGCATAAAAGCGCGGGCGGCCCAGGGCGTCGAGATCCGCCGCGCCAAAGCTGCCCGAGGCCAGGGCCATGAGGGTGTCGATCACCCAGCTGGGGTGTGTGGGGCAACCGGCGATGTTGATGACGGGCAGCCCGCCGCGCGCGCGGAACTCAGCGCCCAGGAGGCCGCCCACGCGCTCGTCTTCGTACTGCAGCCCGCAGGCGTCTGTGGGGTTGGCGCCCGCCGCCGTGACCCCGCCCCAGGCCGCACAGCTGCCCACGGCCAGCACGTGGCGCGCCTGCGCCGCCAGGGCCTGCACCCAGGTCATCATGGGCTGGCCGCTGCCGGCCAGCATGTGAAAGCGCCCACTGCCATGCGGCCCGCGCAGCAGCGCGCCTTCCACGCACAGCAGGTCCAGGGTCTGGCGCCCCTGCACGATGTCTTGCAGCAGCGCCAGCACCGAGGGCCCGCCCAGCGACAGCGAGGGGTGCCACAGCAGCTCCAGGCCTGCGTCGCGCAAGTGGCCTTGGAAGTCGGTGGTGTCCGCGCACAGCAGCGACATGCTGCAGCCCCCGCAGCCCCCAGATTGCAACCACAGCAGGTTCATGGCTTGTCCAACCCAAAGCGCTGCATCTTGGCGCGCAGGCCCACGCGCGAGAGCCCCAGCTCCGTGGCCGCGCGGGTTTTGTTCCAGCGGTGGCGCAGCAAGGTCTCGCGCAGCACCATGGCCTCGATCACGTCCAGCCGCTCGGCCAGCGTGCCGCTGGCGGGCAGCGCGGCGGCGCGTGCGCTGTCGGCCGCGGCGGGCAGGCCCTGGCGCACGCGGGCCGAAAATGCCGCGGGCGTGAGCTCGCGCCCATCGTGCAGGGCCAGCGCGCGCAGCACTTCGTTGCGCAGCTCGCGCACATTGCCCGGCCAGGGGTAGGCCAGCAGGCAGGCCAGGGTTTCGTCGCTGAGCTCGGCGCCGGGGTGGCCCAGCTCGGTGGCCACATCGCGCAGGATGTGGCGCGCAATGGGTGCGATGTCCGCCGCACGTTCGCGCAGCGGCGGCACGGTGAGGGTGACGCCGCACAGGCGGTAGTACAAGTCCTCGCGAAACAGCCCTTCTTGCACGCGCTGCTCGAGCTTGCGGTGGGTGGCCGCCACCACGCGCACATCCACCGGCACGGGCCGCGCCGCGCCCACCGGGCGCACCTCGCCTTCTTGCAGCACGCGCAGCAGCTTGACCTGGAAGGCCGCCGTGGTCTCGCCGATTTCGTCCAGAAACACCGTGCCGCCGTGGGCGCGCTGGAACAGCCCGATGTGGTCTTCAAACGCGCCGGTGAAGGCGCCGCGCTTGTGACCAAAGAGCTCAGACTCCAGCAGGCTGTCGGCCAGGGCTGCGCAGTTCTCCAGCACAAAAGGCCCATTCAGGCGCGGCGAGGCGTAGTGAATGGCGCGCGCCAGCAGCTCCTTGCCCGTGCCCGATTCGCCCAGCAGCATGACCGGGATGTCGTAGCGCGCGGCGCGGGCGGCCATGGCGCACAAGGACTCCAGCGGGCTGCCCGGGGCGCGCACGATGCGTTCAAAGCCAAAGTGCGCGCGCGCCTGCGCCATCTGGCTGGCGGTGCGCTGGCGCAGCACCGGCGTGCTGGTGCGCAGCTCCAGGTCCAGGCGCGCGGTTTGCTGCTGCAGCACCTGCGCCTCCACGGCGTTGCGCACCGACTCCAGCAGCCCATCGGGCGACCAGGGCTTGAGGATGTATTGGTAGATGCCCGCTTCGTTGATGCCGGCAATGATGTCCTCGCTGTCGGTGTAGCCGGAGATGACGATGCGCACCACATCGGGCCAGTGCTCGCGCACTTCCTTGAGGAACTTCACGCCGCTGAGGCCCGGCATGCGCTGGTCGCAAAGAATCACGCGCACGGCCTGGCGCTGCAGCAGCTCGCGCGCTTGCTCGGCGCTGCTGGCGGTCAGCACGGTGTAGTCCTCATCCAGGGTGCGGCGCATGGCGTCTTGCGAGCGCACCTCGTCGTCCACCACCAGCACCACGGGCGGGTCGTCAAACAGCGAAGGGGAAGTCACGTCGATGGCAGGGCCAGGTTGAGACGAAAAAGAGGCCGCCCGAGGGCAGCGCCACAGCGCATCAGCAGATCCTAGGCAATTGCTCGCCGCTGAGCCAGTCGACGACGCGCCGCCCCCCGAAACGGGTGTCCATCTGCACAAAGCCGTGGGGGTCGTGACACACCTGACCAATGCAGCAGGCCTCGCGCCCCAGCGGGTGGGCGCGCAGTGCGGCCAGCGCGGCATCGGCGGCCTGGGGCGCCACGATGGCCACGAGCTTGCCTTCGTTGGCCACATACAGCGGGTCCAGGCCCAGCAGCTCGCAGGCCGCGTCCACCTGGGGCTGGACCGGAATGGCTGCCTCCTGCAGCCGCATGCCCACGCCGGACTGGCGGGCGATTTCGTTGAGCGTGGTGGCCAGGCCGCCGCGTGTGGGGTCGCGCAGCACGCGCACGGCATCGGGGGCGGCGGCCAGCAGCGCCGCCACCAGGGTGTGCAGCGCGGCGCTGTCGCTCGTGACGGTGGTTTCAAACGCCAGCGATTCGCGCTGCGACAGCACGGCCACGCCGTGCTCGCCAATGCTGCCCGACAGCAGCACCACATCGCCCGGGCGCGCCTGGTCGCCGCTGATGCGCACACCCGGGGCCAGCGCCCCCACGCCGGTGGTGCTGATGAAGAGCCCATCGCCCTTGCCCTGCTCCACCACCTTGGTGTCGCCCGTGACCACTGGCACCCCGGCCGCACGCGCGGCCTGCCCCATGGACTGCACCAGGCGCTGCAGCTCCGCCAGCGCAAAGCCTTCTTCGATGATGAAGCTGGCGCTGAGGTAGAGCGGCTGCGCGCCCATCATGGCCACGTCGTTGATGGTGCCGTGCACGGCCAGGCTGCCCAGGTCGCCACCGGGGAAGAAGCGCGGCGCGACGACATGGCCGTCGGTGGCCATCACCAGCTGCGCGCCGCCCCCGGGCCAGGGCAGCGCGGCGCCATCGTCGCCCTGGCGCAAAAAGGGGTTGTCCAGCGCGGGCAGGAACAGCTCTTCGATGAGCTGCGCGGCGGCCTTGCCCCCGGCGCCGTGGCCCATGTCGATGCGGCCGTGTCGGATGTCCAGCGGGCGGATGTAGGGCGGTTTCATGCGGCAGTCTGCGGGGTTGCGGGCGCGGCCACGACGGGGATGTCGCGAAAGCGGCCATAGGTGTAGTGCGCGGCGCAGGCGCCTTCGCTGGAGACCATGCAAGAGCCCACGGGGTTTTCGGGCGTGCACACGGTGCCGAAGATCTTGCAGTCGCGCGGCTCTTTGACGCCGCGCAGAATGGCGCCGCACTCGCAGGCCTTGTTGTCAGGCACGCTGCGGTAGGCAAGGCCAAAGCGGTGTTCGGCGTCGTACGGGCGGTAGCGCTCGCGGATGCGCAGCGCCGAGTGCGCCATGCTGCCCAGGCCGCGCCACTCAAAGGTCTCGCGCAGCTCAAAGACCTCGTCCATAAGCTGCTGGGCGTGGCGGTTGCCCGCCGGGGTGACGGCACGGATGAATTCGTTCTCCACCTCGGCGCGGCCCTGGTTGACCTGGCGGATCAGCATCAGGATGGCTTGCAGCACATCCAGCGGCTCAAACCCCGCAATCACCACGGGCTTGGCGTGGTCCTGCGCAAACCGGGCATAGGGCTCGGAGCCAATCACCACGCTGACATGGGCCGGGCCCACAAAGCCGTCGATGGGTGCCGTGGCTGCGGCGCCGCTCGCGCTCCCCGCCAAGATGGCGCGTATGGCTGGCGGCGTGAGCACATGGCTGCACATGACGCTGAAGTTCTCAATCCCTTCGGCGGCAGCGGCACGGATCACCAGGGCGCTGGGCGGGGTGGTGGTTTCAAAACCGATGGCGAAAAACACCACCTGGCGATGGGCTTGTTCGCGCGCCAGCTGCAAGGCGTCGGCGGCGGAGTACACCACGCGGATGTCCGCCCCGCGCGCCTTGGCCTTGGTCAGCGACAGGCCCTGCGAGGCGGGCACGCGCAGCGTGTCGCCATAGGTGCACAGCACCACGTCGTGCTCCAGCGCCAGGGCGATGGCCATGTCCACGCGGCCTATGGGCAGCACGCACACGGGGCAGCCCGGGCCGTGGATCATGCGCACCTGCGGCGGCAGCAGCTCCAGCACGCCGTAGCGGCTGATGGCATGCGTGTGGCCGCCGCAAAACTCCATGAAGCGGTAGTGCCGACCGGGCTGCACCTCGGCCGCAATGCGCTGGGCGATGTGGCGCGCCAGCGCGCCGTCGCGGAATTCGTCGATGTACTTCATGGCTGGGGCGTCTCGTCGGTGGGGGCCATCTGCGCAAACAGCGCCAGGGTGCGCTGGGCTTCTTCGGCGTCCACCAAGCCAATGGCGTGGCCCACGTGCACGATGACGTAGTCGCCCACCTGGGCTTCAGGCACCAGGGCGATGGAGATGGGCTTGCGGATGCCGCCCAGCGCCACCAGGGCTTGGTCTTGCGCGCGCTTTTCGACCAAGAGCGCAGGAATGGCTAGGCACATGGGAGAGCGTCCTCGGCGCAGCGGGTGAGGGGGTGAGCGGCCAGCTGCTGCGCGGCCACCCAGGCTTGGCCCAGGGCCAGGCCGGCGTCGCCACAGCTTTGCTGCTGGGGCCAGTACACGGCAAGGCCGGCTTGTTCCAGGCGCTGGCACAGGCCCTGGTGCAGGATGCGGTTGAAAAAACACCCGCCGCCCAGCGCCACCTGGCGCAAGCCATGGGCCTGGGCCGCCGCCACGGCTGCCACCGCCAGGGCCTCGATCAGGGCGAGGTGAAAGTGCGCGGCGGCCAGCTCCGCGTCGGGCGCATCAAACAGTGCGCCAAGCACGGGCAGGAGGTCGATGCGACCATCGCTGTGGTGCTGGGCCGTCAGGTGTGGCTGCAGCTGCGGCTGGCGCACCAACGCACGCGCGGCGGCCTGTTCCAAGGCCATGGCGGCCTGCGCTTCGTCTTGCTGCTCCAGGCACAGGCCCAGTGCGGCAGCGGCAGCGTCGAACTGCCGCCCCGCGCTGCTGCTCATGGGGCAGTTGAGCTGGCGCTGCAGCATCTGCTGCACGCCCTGCACCCGCGCTGCGCCCAGTGCGGGTGCAAAGCGGGGCAGGATTTCCTCGCCCCGCCCCAGCGCATGCAAGACGCTGGCGGCCATGCGCCAAGGCTGGCGCGCGGCGCGGTCGCCCCCGGGCAGGGCCAGGGGCTGGAGGTGGCCCAGGCGGCGCCATTGCGCGCCCGACAGCCACAGCAGCTCGCCGCCCCAGGGCCGGCCATCGCTGCCCAGGCCCACACCGTCCAGCGCCAGGCCCAGCACCGGGCCGCGCAGGCCATGTTCAGCCACCACAGCCGCCACATGGGCATGGTGGTGCTGCACGCCCACGGCGGGCACGCCCAGGGCAGCGGCGGTTTCCAGGGCCAGGCGCGTGCTGTAGAAGTCAGGGTGCAAATCATGGGCCACGGCCTGCACCGGCGCACCTGCGGCCTGGGCATGCGCCAGCAGGCGCTGCACCGAGCCCGCCAGGGCGTCGCAGGCGGCAGGGTCGCCCAAATCGCCATGCGGGGCCGACCAGACGGCCTGCCCCTGCAGCAGCAGGCAGGCGCTGTTTTTGAGCCAGGCGCCCAGCGCCAGCACGGTGGTGTTCATGGTGCGCCCTCAGCGCGCGCCTTGCGCTTGCAGGGCGGCCTGGGCCTGGGCCAGCTCGGCCTGCAGGCGCTGCACACGCGCTGCCGGGCTCTCGGCCTCGGGGGCGTGATGGTGATGGTGCTCGGCCCCGCGTGCGTGGTCCAGCCAGTGCAGCCAATCCTCCATGCCCTGCCCCGTGGTGGCCGAGAGCTGCAGGATTTCGATGCGCGGGTTGACGCGCCGCGCCAGCTCGATGCAGCGCGCCACATCGAACTGCACATGGGGCAGCAAGTCGATTTTGTTGAGGATCATGAGGCGCGAGGCCTCGAACATATCGGGGTACTTCAGCGGCTTGTCTTCGCCCTCGGTGACGGAGAGGATGGCCACCTTGGCCAGCTCGCCCAAGTCCCACATGGCCGGGCAGACGAGGTTGCCCACGTTCTCGATGAAGAGCAGGCCCGGCGCGTGGTCGTGGTCGTGTTCGTGAGAGTGTTCGTGAGGCCCCGCGTGGGCATGCAGCCGCGCAAAGGCCTCGGCCACCATGGGGGCATCCAGATGGCAGCCCTTGCCGGTGTTGACCTGGATGGCCGGGGCCCCGGTGGCGCGTATGCGCTGGGCGTCGAAGCTGGTTTGCTGGTCGCCCTCAATCACGGCCAGCTGCAGCGAGGGGTGGCGCGCTTGCAGGGCTTTGATGGTGGCGCACAGCAAGGTGGTTTTGCCCGAGCCGGGGCTGGAGACCAGGTTCAGCGCCGTCACGCCATGGGCGGCAAAGTGGGCGCGGTTTTGCGCCGCCACGGCGTTGTTGGCACCCAGGATGTCGGCCTCGATCTTGATGGCGCGCTGCGCGCTCATGCCCGGCACCGACACCCGCGCCGCGCCCGCACCGAAGTGCAGCTCTGCGCCCTGGGCCGCATCAGCGCCCCCCTGAACCTGGGCGGCACCGCCGCCGCTGCAACCACACACCACACACATAGCCTGCCTCTTTCTCAATGTTGTTGGGCTTCAGTCGTCGCTCACGCGCATGTCCAGCACGCGCAATTCCATGCCACCACAGGGCTGCAGCTGGTAGCCGCCGCAGCCTGGGCAGGGCTGGCCGCGCTGCGCCAGCTCCATGGTTTTGGCGCAGTGCATGCACCAGGCCTGGCCGACGGGCTGCTCGATGTGCAGCTGCGCGTCTTGCAGCAGCGTGCCTGGCGCCAGGCCCTCCAGCGCGTAGCGCAGCGCGCGCGCGTCCACGCCGCTGAGCTGGCCCACCTCCAGGCGCAGCGCCAGCAGGCGCGCAAAGCCCTCGCGCCGCGCCGCGTCTTCCACCAGCTGCAAAACACCACCGGCCAGGCTGGCTTCATGCATCAAAGCGCTCCTTGCTGCTGGATCGCGCGCCCTGCGCCTCGAGCAGGTGGTAGGGCACGCAGGGGTCCAGAGCGGCCATGAGCAGTGCCACGCGCGGGCGCAGTTCGGGGCCGCTGGCGGGCATCTCGGCCAGGGCCTGCGCGGCCACGCCTGCGGGGTGGAAGTTCCATTCGGTGGGAGCCAGCACCTGGCACTCCAACACATAGGGATCGCGGCCACGCGACGCGCTTTCGGGCTCCAGCCGCACTTGGTGGATGAGCAGGCCGCGCGCCATCTCCACCCAGCCCAAGCCGCATTGCGGCGCTGTCTGCACAGCCCCCCAGCGCAGCACGCCCGCACCGTTTTGGCCGGGCCAATCGGGCAGGCACAGGGCCACCAGCTCTGCCAGGCGGCTGCCCAGCAAGCCCCAGGCGCTCAGGGGTGGTGGCGTGAGCGCACCCAGGCGCGCCCAGGGCCCGGTGCAGGCAGTTTGGCCCTGCCACAGCGGGTACAGGGCCAAGCCCGGGTCTTGCGCCAGCGCCTGGCCCAGGGCCTGCAGGCTGCTGGGCTGGGCATGCACGCGCAGCACCTTCGCACCGAGCTGGGGCAAGGCGCAGTCCCAGGCGCGGGCAGCTTGCAGGGTTTGGGGCAACCAGCCTGGCTGGCTGCGGCTCCATTGCTGCAGCCAATCGGCGCCGCCTTGCTGCCAGGCCTGCCACCAGTCTTGTGCGGGCATGTGCAGCCACTGTGTGTGCAGCCACTGGCGCATGGCACCCCAGGTTGCCGCGCCCTGCCCCGGCGTTGTGGTGGTGAGGGGGCAGCTGAGCAAGCTTCGCAGGGCCTGTTCAGCAAAGGCTTCGCGCTGGGCCGGTGGGGCCAGTTCCCGTGGCCAGTCCAGCACCATGCGGCGCAAGTGCTCCAGCGCGGTTTCACGCTGCAGGCTTTGCGCCAGCCCCGGTTCCACGGCAAAACGGCTAGGCTGCGCGGCGGCGAGGGCCAGTTGGCTGGCTGCGCGGTGGGCCTGCGCACACAGGCTGAACACCCCGGCCAGCAGCCCCGGCAAAGCGGTGGCGCTGTGCCCCGGTGCCAGGCGCTGGGCCCAGGCCTGGCGCGTGCTGCGCAGGGTGCGCGTCAGGGGCTGGCCCGGCTTCAGATAGAGGGCGCCAGAAAACTCACTCATGCCTGCTCCCCGGCCGCGCGGCCCAGCAAGGCTGGCAGGCACACATGCCGCAGCGCGGCATGTTGGGTGGTGGGAGTGGGCTCGGCAGGCATGGGCAGGACGGGGCTCACTCGAGCATGAGGAACTGCTGCGCGTCGCCATCGCAGTTGGGGCAGCGCCAGTGCGCGGGCAGCTCGGCAAAGGGCGTGCCCGGTGGGATTTGCCACTGCGCATCGCCCAGGGCGGGGTCGTACACCCACCAGCAAATCTTGCACTCCAGGCGCGAGTGCGGCTGCAGGGCCTCGCGCTTGCCCAGGTAGGAGCCCTCAAAGCCAGGGCGGGCGGTGGCATCCGCGCCGCTCATGCCAGCTCCAAGTAGCGGGCCACGTCCAGCAGGCGCTGGTGCGCGTCGTACAAGTCTTCCGGCGCGGCCAAGGCCACTTCGGGCATGTCCACCACTTCCACGCTGTTGAGCAGCACCGTGTCGGCGGAGTTGTAGTAGACGACGCGCCAGCAATGCGGCAGCGTGGTGTTGCTGATGCGGCAGCTGCCATAGCCGCGCGAGAGCAGCAGCACGCGGCCGGTGCCGAGCTGGTGGTCCAGGTAGGCGATGTCTTCGGGGCTGACGGGCAGCAGCGTGAGGTTGACCACATGCGCGGGCTCGCCCGGCCGCCAGTGCGCGGCGCGGTCGCGAATTTCCTCCACCAGCGCCGGGGCGTTTTGCACCTGGGGCGGCAGCGGCCCCTCCCAGGCGCGGTAGGGGCGCTGCGCGTCTTCACGCGCCACGGCGTAGAGCTGTGCGGGCACGGCGCCGACTTCAATGGCATCGTCCACCGACACGCCCTGCTCCCAGCGCATGAGCCGCCACACCCCGGCAAACACCGACTCCTGCACGCGCAGCTCAGCCGCAGCCTCGGGGCTGCGCACCAGCGCGCTGGTTTCACCCTCACCCAGCAGCTGGTTGATGAGCTGCAAGTCTGCCGCCTGCAGCCCGCGCAGGCAGACCTGCCCGCCGCCCTGCCCGCGCGCCGCTTGCGCCAGCAGGGCCAGCACCTGGCGCAGCACCCCGCGCACGGCCACGCGCGATGCCACCTCTTCGGGCAGGGGCAAGGCGGGCGGGCGGTAGGTGTCCATGTCTTTGGGCATGGGCAGGTAGTCCAGGGACTCTTCCTGGCTGTGCGCACCGGGCCCCAGGGCCAGGACGGGAATGGGAAAGGGTTTCATGGCGGCTCCGCGGCGGTGGCTGGCTGCGCTCACTGGCAGCCTTTGTCGCCCGCGCTGTGCTGGCTGACAAGAGGGATTCCGATGGTGGGCGCCCGGGTGGGGGGGAGGGTCAAGGCTTGGGCCACGCGGCGCAGATAGACCTCCCAGTCCTGCATGCCCGCAATGGCCGTGATGTACTGGCCTTGGCGCAGAAACAGCAGCGTGGGCCAGCGCTGCGAGCCGTAGCGCTGCGCCACGGCCTCTTCGCTGCGGCGTGGCACCACGGCCACATGCAAGCGAGCTGGGAAGGCGCGCATCAGCTCGGGCAGCACGGCGGCCACGTCCAGGCCTTCGGGAAAGCGCAGCGGGTCGCCCGCCAGCAGCAGCACGCGCTCGCCCGCACCGCGGCTCCAGTCCTGCACGGTGTGTTCATCCACCCAGGTGGCGCCAAAGTCGCGCACCAGGCGCTCCACCAGAGGGGCATGCTGCGGGAGGGTCTCAATCATGGGGAGGGTTCCTTGCGGCTCAAGTGCCGGTGAGTGCGCGCAGTTGCTCGGGCGTCAGGTGCGAGGGCAGCGCAAAGTCCACCGCTGCTGCGGCCGCAGCGCCCTGGCCCTGCAGGGCGCCCAGCACCAGGTCCAGCGCCGCGTTGACTTCGGCCGCGCGCTGCGGGCTGATGGCTTCGCGCGCGTCGTTCAAAAACACCAGCAGCCAGTCGCCCGGCTGCACGCGGCCCACCAAGGCGGTGTTGACGCGGCGCTGCTCGCCCCGCCCTTCACACAGCGCGTGCAGGCCTTCGGGGTGCAGCACCCGCATGGGCAGGGCCATGCACATGCTCAGCCCTCCTGCGGGAAGAAGCGCGCATCGCCCATGCGGCAGGCCTGCTCGGGCGCGGGGCGCTGGGCCTCGTAGGCGCCCAGCGCCAGGGCGTCCAGCGTGACGGCCTCGCGCGTGCTCAAGGGGCTGCGGCGCGGCTGGGGGGCGCCGCCCCAGCGCTGCAGCTGCGCCACGCCCAGGGCCAGGGCCTCTTGCATGGCGGCCTTGACGATGGGGCGCAGGCTGCCGCCGTAGTCCTCCAGCTCCTGGGGCTGGCAGCCGATGAGCAGCACCTGCGCCGGGTATTTGCCCGTGAGCAAGGCCAGCGACAGCACCTCCTGAAAGCCGGTCTGGTGCAGGCTCATCTTTTTGGCGCCCATGAAGCGCGGCACCTCTTCGTCGCGCACTTCTTTGAGCGTGCCCGGCGCCAGGCCGTAGTCGATGGCGTCAAAGATGAGCAGCGCATCGGCCTCTTGCACGTGCTGGATGAGGTAGAGCCCCTGGGTGCCGCCATCGATCAGGCTGACATGCGGCGCAAACTCGTAGCGCTGCTGCAAGGCCTCGATGCAGCGCACGCCAAAGCCCTCGTCGGCCCAGAGCAGATTGCCAATGCCCAGCACCACAATGCGCTGCGGTCTGGCTCGGGAGCTGGCGGGGTTGGCTTCACTCATGGCTAAAACCTCGGGTCGGCACGGTCTGGTGTGCGCTCAGTCTTTGAAGGTGCGGCGGCCGGAAATCATGGTCGAGACAATGCTTTGGCGACCCATGATGTCCTCGCGGATGGCGGCGTAGACGTGCAAGGTGATGAACATCACCAAGCCCCACATGCCCATGCGGTGCCAGGTGTGCACGTCCTGGCTTTGGCCCATGAGCGGAATGACCCAGCCGAACAGGCGTGACTGCCAGGACGCGGGCCCGGCCCCTTCGCCATACAAGGCCATGCCCGTGACCACCATGAACACGGTCAGCATCAAAAAGCCCGAGAACATGGCCAGGCGTGCCAGCGGGTTGTGGCCCACATAGCGCCCGGGCCGGGGGATCAAAAAGCCATACCAGCGCAGCATGGTGCGCACCTCGGCCCAGTAGGCTTTTTGCAGCACGGGCAGCCAGAAGAGTTCGCGCGCGTGGTGGTTGCCCACCACCGCCCAATAGGCCCGGCCCAGCAAACCCACGGCCAGGATGTAGCCCGCCGTGAAGTGGGCAAAGCGGATATAGCCCATGAGGAAGTGCGCGCTGGCCTCGCCCGGCAGGGTGGGCAGGGGCTTGCCGATGAAGTAGCCCGTCAGGCACAGCACGGTGATGGCCGCGGCATTCACCCAGTGCCAGATGCGCACGGGGGCCTCGTAGACATAGACCGACTTGGTGCTGCGGCCGTGCGCGACGGCGCGATCGTCAATGCCGGTGACATCGGCCAGCGCTTGGGCCTGGGGTTCGGGTGCAGGCAAGGTGGACATGGTGTGCTCCTGAAGGCCTGAGCGGCCTCGAACTCAGGCGGCCAGCTGGCCGACCAGATACAAGCCGGCGGCGCCCATGGCCGCGCCCAACACGCGCAGCACGCTGCGGCTGTGGGCCGCAAAGCCGCGCTGCAGGACCAAGCCCAGGCCCAGGCCGCCCAGGTGCAAAACCGCCGTGCTGCACACAAAGCCCAGGGCATACGCGCCCCAGGCCGTGGCCGGCGCCTCGGCCCCGTGGGCCATGCCGTGCAGCAGCGCAGCGCTGGCCACCAGGCCCAGGCCCAGCGCCGGTGGCAGGGCGCGGTCGGGCTGCATGAGCATGGCGCCCAGCATCAGCACCGTCAGCGCCAGCAACGCTTCGAGCTGCGGCAGCATCAGGCCCTGCAGCCCCAGCGCCGCACCCAGCACCAGGCTCAGCAGAAATACGGCAGGCCCTTGCCAGGCGCGCTGCGCACCCAGGCCGCGCAGCGACCACAGGCCCACGGCGAGCATGACCAGCAGGTGGTCCAGGCCCAAGGGGTGCAGCAGGCCCTGCGCCAGGCTGTGCGTGCCATGCCCGGTGTGGGCCTCAGCAGCCGCAGCCAGAGTCAGCAGGGCCACAGCGCAGCTCATGCGGCGGGAGTTGTTGGGGGTCATCGGCGTCTCCTCAGCGTCGTGCCAGTGGGTGGGTGTTTTTCAGCGCACTTTCACGCGGGCCATTTCCTGCCCGTCGGGGCTCATGACGTGCGTGGAGCAGGCCAGGCAGGGGTCAAAGCTGTGCAGCGTGCGCAGGATTTCGAGCGGCTGCTCGGGGTTGACCATGGGCGTGTTCATGAGCGAGGCCTCGAAGGCGCCGATCTGCCCCTTGGCATCGCGCGGGCTGCCGTTCCAGGTGGTGGGCACCACGCACTGGTAGTTCTCGATCTTGCCGTCCTTGATCTTGATCCAGTGCCCCAACATGCCGCGCGGCGCGGCCACCGTGCCCACGCCCTTGGCCTCCTTGGGCCAGGTGGCGGGGTCCCACTTCTCGGTGTTGGCGGTGTGGGTGTCTCCGGCCTTGATATTGGCCACGAGCTGCTTGAAGTCGTCCATCATCATCTCGCCCGCGTACTGGCCTTCGAGGGCGCGCGCCAGGGTGCGCCCGATGGTGGTGGGCAGCAGCTGCTTGACGCTGTACTGCGTCTCGGGCAAGCCCAGGGCTTTGGGGATGGCGCTGTTGATGGCCTGCGCGGCGCCATCGACTTGCTGCTTGACGCGCTGGCACCACTTGTTGCCCTTGGTGGCATGGGCGTAGCCCAGGATGTAGCGCGACAGCGGGCCCACCTCCACCGCGTGGCCGCGCCAGCGCGGGGCCTTGATCCAGCTGTACTTGGCCGATTCGTCGAGCTGCTCGATGCGCGTGCGCGTGCCCTTGAAAGCCGGGCCTTCGGGCTTGTAGTTGGGCTCGGTCACGCCGTCCCAGGGGTGCAGGCCGCGGGTTTCGTCGCCGTACTTGTACCAGCTGTGAGTCACGAACTCCTGCACCTGCTCGGGGTCGCGCGGGTCTATGGCTTCGATCCGGTCCCAGTTGCCGTTGAGGATGACGCCACCGGGCAGCTGGTGGGTGCTGTGGTCGTAAGGCACTTTCTCGTAGGTGCCGTAGTCGGCCACATTGCTGGCCGACAGCCCACCGCCATAGAGCCAGCCCGCTTGCTTGTAGAGCGTGCCGATGGCCAGCACATCGGGGATGTAGACGTTGTTGTTGAACTCGATCATCTCCTTGATGCGCGCCTCAACAAAGTTCAGCCGCTCCATATTGATGGGCGCCCCGGCGGCCATGTCGCCGTCCAGATTGATGGCGCAAGGCACGCCGCCCACCATGTAGTTGGGGTGCGGGTTCTTGCCGCCGAAGATGGTGTGCACCTTCACCCATTCCTTTTGCAAGTCCAGCGCTTCCAGGTAGTGGGTGACGGCCATGAGGTTGGCCTCGGGCGGCAGCACATAGGCTTTGGAACCCCAGTAGCCATTGGAGAAGGGCCCGAGCTGGCCGCTTTCGACAAACTTCTTGAGACGGTTTTGCACGTCGCGGAAATAGCCCGGCGAGGACATGGGGTGCGAGGGCGAGACCAGCTGCTGCAGCTCCGAGGTCTTCTTCGGGTCGGCCTTCAGGGCCGAGACCACATCCACCCAGTCCAGCGCGTGCAGGTGGTAGAAGTGAACGGCGTGGTCGTGCACCTGCAGGGTCTTGGCCATCATCTCGCGGATGAGGTGGGCGTTGAGCGGGATCTTGATGCCCAGCGCGTCCTCCACCGCCCGCACGCTGGTCAGCGCATGGCAGCCCGTGCACACGCCGCAGATGCGCTCCACAAAAGCCCAGGCGTCGCGCGGGTCGCGGCCCTTCAAGATCACCTCCAGCCCGCGCCACATGGTGCCGGTGGAGACGGCGTTGCGGATCACGTTATTGCTGTCGAGGTTGACCTCGCAGCGCATATGGCCCTCGATGCGCGTGACCGGGTCGACCACCACGCGGCGGCCCGTGTTGTCCATCAAAAAGCCCTGCGTTTCGTATGCACCCATGGTTCAGTCCTCTTGGCTTCAGGCGTTGTTGCTCGGTGCTTGATCAGCGGTGTCGCGGGTGCGCTTGGCCACCGAGACGGCGGCATGCGCCGCAGCGGCTGCCCCCACCACAGCCGCGGCCGTGCCGCCAATCTGGTCGGCCGTGCCCTCCACGCCGAACTGGTGGATGGTGGTGAGGCGCTCGTAGAACGAGCCCTTGTCCCAGAAGCCGTCTTCCGAGCAGCCAATGCAGCCATGGCCGGCCTTGATGGGGAAGCTGGTGCCCTCGTTCCACTGCACGGTGGAGCAGGCGTTGTAGGTGGTGGGGCCTTTGCAGCCCATCTTGTAGAGGCAGTAGCCCTTGCGCGCGGAGTCGTCGTCCCAGGCCTCGACAAACTGGCCCGCATCAAAGTGCGGGCGGCGGTAGCACTTGTCGTGAATGCGCTGGCTGTAGAACATCTTGGGGCGGCCTTGGCGGTCGAGCTCGGGCACGCGGTCAAAAGTCAGCATGTAGGTGATCACGCCCGTCATGACCTCGGCAATGGGCGGGCAGCCGGGCACTTTGATGATGGGCTTGTCGTGGATGACCTTGTGAATGGGCGTGGCCTGCGTGGGGTTGGGCTTGGCGGCCTGCACGCAGCCCCAGCTGGCGCATGAACCCCAGGCAATCACGGCCTTGCAGTCCTTGGCCACGCGCTGGAGTTTTTCAATAAAGGGCTTGCCCGACTGGATGCAGAACATGCCGTCTTCGTTCAGCGGCGGGTTGCCCTCCACGGCCAGGATGTACTGACCCTTGTACTTGGTCATGATCTCTTCGAGGATGGCCTCGGCCTGGTGACCGGCAGCGGCCATCAGCGTGTCGTCATAGTCCAGCGAGATCATGGACAGCACCACATCCTTGGCCAGCGGGTGGGCCGAGCGGATGAAGGATTCGGTGCAGCAGGTGCACTCCAGCCCATGCAGCCACAGCACCGGCGTGCGCGGCTTGCTCTCCATGGCGTGAGCGATCTGTGGAATGAAAGACGGCGCCAAGCCCAGCGAGGTGGCAGTGAGCGAGCAGTACGTCATGAAACTGCGACGCGAAATGCCCTTGCGGCGCATGACCTCGTAGAAGGTGTCCATCGTGGCGGTCTCCATGCTGTGTTGTCGTGACGGTGTCAGGTCACCGCACACACGCAAGCTGCAGGCCACTTTTTGCCGCGCCCGGGCAAACACCGATCCACCCTTGCATCTGTTTGATTTGCAAAGGTTTTTTTGGCGTCTCTCGCCCGCCTGCGGCGCCGCCCCAAAAGCACTGACAAGATGGTGTTCGCCGCCACGACCACACTGGAAGCGCAGCTTCCAGTCCCCCCTCTAGGGTGCCTCGCCGTGCAAGGCGGGGCTGCGCTAGAGTGCAGGCGCGGACTGTCTCCCGCGTGACGCAACCTAGGAAGCCCATTCCCATGCCACAGCCTCCCACGCCGCCCGCACTGGGCAACCGTAGTTTTGTGCTGTTGTTGGTTTTGGTAACGGTGGCTTTTGGCTGGATTCTCTGGCCGCTGGCGGGCTCGGTACTGTGGGCCATGGCCCTGGCCATTGTGTTTCGGCCGCTGTATCTGCTGGCCCTGCGCCGCAGCGGGAGGCGCCCCAACACGGCGGCTTTGCTGACGGTATTGGCCATTGTGCTGCTGGTCATCCTGCCCCTGAGCCTGGTGCTGGGCACGCTGCTGCGCGAGGGTTCCGTTTTGGTGCAAAAAGTGCAGAGCGGCCAAATCAGCTTCAGCGTCTATTTGGTGCAAATCTACGATGCCCTACCGAGCTCGGTGCGTGAGATGCTCACCCGGCTGGACGCCGACAGCATCGCCACGCTCAAACTCAAGCTCGGTGCCGCGCTCAACCAGGGCAGCCAGGTGGTGGCAGGCAAGCTGCTGGGCATAGGCCAGGATGCTTTTGACTTTCTCGTCAGCTTTGGCGTGATGCTGTATTTGCTCTACTTCCTGCTGCGCGATGGCGAGCGGCTGAGCACCCGCATCCGGCTGGCCATTCCCCTGCCCGACCGCGACAAGCGCCAGCTGGCGCAGAAGTTCCGCACCGTCATTCGCGCCACCGTCAAGGGCAATATCGCCGTGGCCATGCTGCAAGGCGCGCTGGGCGGGCTGGCGTTTTGGGTGCTGGGCATCAACGCCCCCGTGCTGTGGGCGGTGCTGATGGCGTTCTTGTCCCTGCTGCCTGCCGTGGGGGCGGGTCTGGTGTGGCTGCCCGTGGCGCTGTATTTGCTGGCCACCGGCCACACGGGTGCGGGCGTGGGCCTCATCGCCTACGGTGCCCTGGTCATTGGCATGGTGGATAACGTGCTGCGCCCTTTGCTGGTGGGTAAAGACACCAAGATGCCCGACTACGTGGTACTGCTGTCCACCCTGGGCGGCATGGCCGTGTTCGGCCTCAATGGTTTTGTGATTGGCCCGCTCATTGCCGCCATGTTCCTGGCGGTGTGGGACATCGTGGCCCAGCAGCAAAAGCACAGCCCCGCAGAAGCCCCGCCTACCGAGTCCCAGCAACAGCCCTAAATTGCCAGGCCGTATTTTGCAAACGCCCCTGATCACCCTAGACCTGTTGACCGTGGCGCATGCGCCCGCACTCTTCCCGGTACTGGGCGATCCGGCCATGTACCGCCACATCGACCGCCCCATCCCCGCAGACCTCTCGGCCCTGCGCCAAACCTTGCAGCGTTGGTGCACCGGCGGCACGGCCGATGGGCGCGAGCGCTGGTTCAACTGGGTGGTGCAGCTGCACCAGGAAGGTGAGACACCGCGCAGCGTGGGTCTGATGCAGGCCACCTTGGACACCCAGGGCGTGTGCTGGATTGGCTACATGATTGGCGTGCCCGATCAGGGCCGCGGCCTGGGCCGCCAGGCCGTGCTGGCCATGCTGCAGGAGCTGGACCAGCACTGCGCGCCGCGCCAGGTGCTGGCTTGTGTAGAAGAGGAAAACCGCCGCTCCATCGCCCTGATCGAGCACCTGGGCTTTGAGCGCGCCGACGCCGCCTGGCACGCCCAGCACGGCCTCTCGGCCACCGAGCGGCTCTACCACCGCCCCACAAAAAAATAAGCCCCGGCCGGGGCACCCACGGCCCTTGCGGGCGGGGGTGTCGGCGCGGGGCTGGCCTCAGCCGCTGGCTGCGGCTTAGCTGCGCTGCATATTGGCCTTGAGCATGGCCGTCAGCAGGTCCAGGCTCTCGGCCAGGTGGGCACGCGTTTCCACCGAGTGGCCGCCCTTGCCCAGGGCCGCGCGCAAGTCGCTCTGCAGCTGGGTGGCGTGCAGGCGCAGCAGCGCGTAGGCGTCAGCAAACTGCGCGGGGCCGGTGCTGCCCTTGGTCAGATTGCCTTGCACACGGCGCAGGTATTCGCGCTGCAGATTGCGGCGCAGGCGGTCAATCTCCGCACCCGTCTTGAGCTCGCTCCAGATGCTGCCTTGCAGCGTGCCATAGACCTCGTTGAGCGAAATCAGGCCCTTGCGCTGCGCCGCAGGCACGAAGGACGGCAGGTCCATCAGGCGCTGTGCGGTGGCGGCGTTGAGCAGGCGGTCCAGCGCCGCGTTTTGCACCCGCGCCACGGCCGCGGGCACATCCACCGGGCCGCTGCGGCCCCACTCGTTGTAGTCAGTCTGCAGCGTGGTCAGGAATTCCGGCTTGAAGCGGAAGCTGTCGGCGCTGAAGAGACCACGAGCCAGGAACTGCAGAGCATCGCGCTGCTTGGCTGGGTCCACCGGGCGGTAGGCCGCATGGCCAGGCTTGCCCGGGTTTTCACGGCTGAGGTGCATGCCGCCCACGTACTTGCCCACCAGATCTGCCGAACGGCCCAGCTGGTTGAAGCTGCCCAGCAGCACACGGCGCTGGCGCTGGGGGTCGTCGGTGGTCGAGGGCGTGCGGTCTTGCAGGCGGGTCCAGAGCTCTTGCGAGAGCTTGAGGCGGCGCTTGTAGTAGGCCAGCGGGTCGTCACCCAGGTCGAAGCGGTTGGCCAGCGGGTCGATGCCGCCGTGCGCGTCAGCGTCGGCGTCGTCGGCGTAGGCCAGCGCGGGCTCAGTGCTGCGTGCAGCAATCTTGGCCAGCTCAGCGGCTTCACGCTCCTTCGGGAATTGGCTGTAGGCGTACTCGATGGCCCAGTAGTCGTAAGCGCCCAGCGTGGTGTTGGTCAGGGCACCGCGCGCCTCACCTTGCAGCGGCAGGTTGTAGGCGTTGTAGTCCATCACCGAGCCAGAAATGCCATGGGCATTGGTGTAGGCCAGGTCTTGCAGCTGCTTTTGCGTGACGGTGGTGGAAGCCTTGAAGTTGTGCTTCAGGCCCAGGGTGTGACCCACCTCGTGCATGATCACGTCGCGAATCACGGCGTTGGCAAAGGCCTCGGCTTCGGGGCTGTCAGGGGCGATGTCGCCGCGCGCTTCGAGCACGTCCAGCGCAAAGTCCATCTCGGCTGCAGCTTCGTGGGCGTAGTTGCAGTGCGCGTGCTCGTCGTGGCTGTGGGCCGCAGCGGTGGCCGTACGGGCGGGCGCCACGTCGTCCACCAGCAGGCGCCGTGCGCCGCGGGCAAACACATCGCTCATGCCGATGTCGGCGTCCATGATTTCGCCCGTGCGGGGGTCTGCGTGGCTGGGGCCAATGGCAAAGCCCACGTCCGCGCCCACAAACCAGCGCACCGAGGCGTGGCCTGCGTCCATATTGTCCCAATTGGCGTCGTCAGGCTGCTGCTGCACCACCAGGGCATTTTTGAAGCCAATCTTCTCGAAGGCTTTGTTCCACTCCAGCACGCCTTCGGCCACGGCCTTGCGGTACTTGGGCGGAATGTTCTTGTCCAGCCAGAAGGTGATGGGCTGCACAGGCTCGCTCAGCGCCGCGTTGGGGTCTTTCTTCTCCAGGCGCCAGCGCTTGACCAAATGCACGCGGGCATTGGGCTTGGAGTCATCCGACATGTCGGTGTAGGACTCCATGAAGTGGCCCAAGCGGGGGTCCAGCGTGCGTGTGGCCATGGGCACTTCAGGCAGTGCCTTGAAGCTGTAGACATGGCTCACAAAGAGGCTGCGCGGATCGGGCGTGGCCTGCGGCGGCGTGGGCATGGGCACGGGCGCGGGCATGAGCGGCGGCGCAGGAATGCGCGCCGTGGCGTAGTGCATGCGCGTGGTCAGCGTGGTGAGCTGGGCCTCGGCACGAGCGCTCTCCACGAAGGAGTTGGCACGGTCCGGTGAGAACGGCAGGCGATACATGAACTCCAGGCGTGTGGACAGGCCCGGCAGGTCGGTCAGGAACAGGGCCGAGGCGTCCACCAGCACGGACTTGCGCTCAGGATGCTCGGCACTGGCCACAGGCGCTGAAGCCAGCAGGGAGGGCGAGAAGGCCTGATCCACCGCGAACTTGTTGCCGCCTTGCGCGCGGAACAGGGTGTTGAGCGCGACGAGCTGGATCTGGTTGCCCACGCGGCGCCATTCGGCCATGTGGTCCGTGCCCATCTGGCTGGCGTAGAGACCGCGCTCGCCCACGGCGTTGGCGGTGTTGAGCGTGAACAGGAAAGGCTTGTTGAGGCTGGACTTGGGAATCTCGATCCAGACCTTTTCGTCCTTGCGCCAGATGGGGAAGAGGCCGTCCTGGCTCTTGGCGTCGCGCGCCACTTCCACAAAAGGCTTGGGCGCGCTGGGGTCAGCCGGGGGGCGCGGCGCGGTGGCCGCTGCAGCCGGTGCGCCACCGCTGGGTGCTGCCGATGCGGCAGCACCCGCAGCCGCGGGCTTGGCGGCGGTGCCATTGCCCGCAGCATTGGGAGGCGTGGTGGAGGCGCAAGCGCTCAGCAGCACAGCGGCAGCCAGCGCGACGGCAGACAGATGCAAGGTATTGCTCATCAGATCTCTCATGGGTCGCAGGTAACGACCGCGTTGCCAAGACAAGGGCCGCACTGTCTCGCGCGGCGCCTTGCGCGTCAACGCCCCCAACTGCGCTTGGCACCACAGCAAACGCCGCCTGTCGCAAACAAGCCCCAGGACTCAAGCCAAACGCTCACCTATCGCCCAAGCAAGGGGGCGTCACAGGGTCACACCCCCTGCACCACACCACTAGACTGACTCTCATGACGCGCTGTACCCATCTTCTATACCTGCACGGATTTCGCTCCTCCCCCCTGTCGGCCAAGGCTCAGCAAATGGCGAGCTGGGTGCGCACGCATCGCCCCGATCTGGTGTGGTGCTGCCCGCAGCTGCCGCCCTCGCCGCGCGACGCCATGGCGTTGGTGCAGCGGCTCACCCAAGACTGGCCCGAGCACGGCGTGGCCGTGATGGGCAGTTCGCTGGGCGGCTACTACGCCACCCATGTGGCCCAGCAGCGGCCCTGCCGCGCGGTGCTCATCAACCCCGCCGTGAACCCCGCGCGTGACCTGGCGGCCTACATCGGTGAGCAGCGCTGCTGGCAAGACCCTGAGCAGCGCCTCTACTTCCGCGCCGAATACATCGACGAGCTGCTGGCTCTGCACGCAGGCGCGCTGCAGCGGCCCCAGCAGCTGCTGGCCCTTATTGCCCAAGGCGACGAGCTGCTGGACTGGCGCGAAATGCGCGCACGCTACCAAGACTGCGTGCTGCATGTGCTGCCCGGCGGCGACCACGCCCTGAGCGACTTTGCCCACCACCTTCCCCTCGTGACGGAGTTTTTACAGCTATGACTTTGAGACTCAAAGGCAAGACCGCCATCATCACCGGCGCAGCCCAGGGCATTGGCCTGGCCACGGCACTGAAGTTCGCTGACGAAGGCGCGCAACTGGTGTTGTGCGATGTGCGCCAAGAAGGCGTGGACGCCGCCGTGCAGGCCTGCCAGGCACGCGGCGCGCGCGCACTGGGCGTGGTGCTGTCGGTGACGGAGCGCGCGCAGCTCGACGCCATGGTGCAGGCCACGCTGGCCGAGTTCGGGCGCATCGATGTGCTGGTGAACAACGCGGGCATCACCCGCGATGCGCGGCTGCAAAAAATGAGCCTGGAGCAGTTCGACGCCGTCATCGACGTCAATCTGCGCGGCATCTTCCACGCCACGCAGGCGGTGCTGGCCACCATGAGCGAGCAAGGCAGTGGCGTCGTCCTCAACGCCAGCTCCGTGGTGGCGCAGCGCGGCAATTTCGGCCAGACCAACTACGTGGCCACCAAGGCCGCGGTGGAAGGCATCACCAAAACCTGGGCCCGCGAACTGGGTCCGCAAGGCATTCGCGTCAACGCCGTGAGCCCCGGCTTTGTGGCCACCTCCATCATCGACACCGTGCCCGAGAAAGTCCTCAACGGGCTGCGCGAGCAAGTGCCGCTCAAGCGCATCGGCAAGCCCGAAGAAGTGGCCAATGCCTACGCCTTTTTGGCCAGCGACGAGGCCAGCTACATCAACGGCGCGGTGCTGGAAGTCTCGGGCGGACTGAGCTTTTAAGCCGCCGACTTGCCCCTGTGGACTGTGGATAAGTCACGGGACAAGCCGTGCCCTCCCGAGCTAAGTGCTTGTCCCGTAAGGCGCCCGCTCAAACTGCCGCAAATTGAGGCAGTTTGAGTACTTGTGCGCCATGCGCCCGTTTTCAGGGCTTAGGCTGGAAGGCCGGGTCGCCAAACTGGCGCAGGAAGAAGCTCCAGACATCGGCGGTTTCATCCAGGCGCTGCGACACGCCCGAGCCCATGCCATGGCCAGCCTCGTAGTCCACGCGCAGCAGCACGGGGCGCTCGCGGTAGCTCTCGGGGTTGGCGGCCTGCAAGCGCGCGGCCATCTTGCCCGGCATCCAGGCTTCCACGCGCGGGTCGTTGGCGCCGGTGGTGGCAATCACCGCCGGGTAGCGCGTGCCGTCCTTGACGCGGTGGTAGGGGCTGATGGCATACATGGATTTGAAGTGCTCGGGGTTGGTCACCGTGCCGAACTCCGCAATATTGGGCGGGCCGTTGGGCGTGAACTCCATGCGCAGCATGTCCGACACGCTCACCGCGGTTTGTGCCGCCGCAAAGAGTTCCGGCCGCTGGGTGATGGCCCCACCGATGGTGATGCCCCCGGCGCTGCCGCCCGTGCCCGCCAGCTGCGCGCTGTTGGTGTAGCCCTGTGCAATCAGGTACTGCGCGCAGGCGATGAAGTCCGACACCGTGTTTTGCTTGGTGGCGATATAGCCGCCGCGGTGCCAGTCCGCGCCGAGCTCGCCGCCGCCGCGCACATGGCAGATGGCCTGCACGCCGCCGCGCTCCAGCCAGGCCAGGCGCGTGGGCGTGAAGTTGGGCTCTTGTGAAATGCCGTAGGCGCCGTAGCCGCTCACGATGGTGGGGCGACGGCCGTCACGCGGCGTGTTCTTGGCCGAGAGGATGGACAGCGGCACGCGCACACCGTCGTGGCTGGGCACCATCACGCGCTCGGCCTGGAAGCCCGAGGTGTCGAGCTGGGTGGGCTTTTGCACATCCACCACGCGCGACTGCTGGGTTTTGGGGTTGATCACCAGGCTTTGCGGCGCCTGCGTCCAGCCCACCATCTGCACCAAGAGCTCGCCCTTGGGCAGCGCGGCAAAGGCCCGCAGCGTGCCCTCAAAAGGCAGGGCCACGCTGGCGGGCGCGGCGTGGCCGCGCCGCGGCACGCGCCAGAGCTTGGTCACGCCTGCGTCCAGCGCCTTCACGTAGACAGCGTCGCTGGCGCCGTGGATGTCTTGCAGCACGCTCTGGCCCGCAGGCAGCGCGGTCTTCCACGGTGCACGGGCGGTGCCCAGCTTGCGCACCAGCAGCTCGCGGCGCGAGGCCTTGGCCTGGCTGATGGCGTAGAGCTCGTCGCCCACCAGCGCGGCTTCGATGATCTTGTCCTGCGGCGACACCAGACGCTGCCACTGCAGCTTGCGGCCTTTTTGCAAAGCAGCCAGCGGCGCGGCCCAGTAGCTGCGCTCGGCAGCGTCGCCATGCAGCACCTCCGCCAAGGCCCAGCGCCCGTCTTTGCTCAGGCGCATATGGGGCAGGTCGGCAATCTCAAAAGGCATCTTGGCGTCCACCTGCCAGCCGAACACGGCGCGGTCTTGCGCCACGTCTTGGCCCAGGCGGTGCAGGAACACGGCGCTCTTGTTGTAGCGCTCGTCGGCCGGGTGGCGGTTGTAGGCAAAGCCGCTGGAGTCCGGCAGCCAGGCCACGCCGCCCTCGTTCAAGCCGGTGCGGTCAATGGCCAAGGGGCGCAGCTTGCCCGTGGCCACATCCAGCACGCGCAGCACGCTGTTTTCAGAGCCGCCCGCGGACAGACCCACGGCCACCAGACGCCCGTCGGGCGAAGGCGCATACCAGTCGATGGCATGCTTGCCCGGCTGGCCCGGCACATTCATGGGGTCCAGCAAGGTGCGCTCAGCCCCGGCCAAGCCCTGGCGCAACACCAGGCGCGACTGGTTTTGCCCAGGCTCGCGCTTCATGTAGAAGAGCTGCCCCGCCACCATGCGGTAGGCGCCGGTGCTCTCGCCCGCATCGGCCAGTTCGCCCAGGCGCTGGCGCAGCGCCGCACGGCCCGGGATGGTGGCCAAATCGGCCGCCGCGTAGTGGGCCTGGGCGCGCAGCCATTGCTGGAATTGCGCCGAAGACATGTCCTCCATCCAGCGGTAGGGGTCTACCACCTCGGTGCCATGGTAGTTGTCGCGCACGGGCTGAACCGGCGTTGGTGGGTAGGGGGCGCGGGTTTGCGCCTGAGCCAGTGGAGCCAGCGCTGCGGCGGCCAAGGCCAGCGCACCCAAGGGAAATCGAAATCGATTGATGAACATGGAATTGCTGCGTACCGCCGAGCGGGCGGTCGACGTTGTCTCTAAAGACCACCATCCTCAAGGTGAGTGCCGTTTGGGTCAATCCCTGCGCCTGCGCTTGGGGGCACGCAGGCAGTCGTTGGTCGCACCAGTTGGCGTTGTGGCAGCGCGCATGACCCCCGCGAAATTTACCCCCGCGGACTGTGGACAAGTCACGGGACAAGCCGTGGGGCGCGTGCGCAAGTGCTTGTAGCTGCAGGGCAAAAACTAGACTGCCGCAAAAGCGTGCACACCCCTTGTTTCAGGGGGAGCTACGCATGGAGTCACGCCATTGCCGGGCCGAGCCGGGCAGCATGCACGCTGGAGCAAGCACAAGATCACCCACACCATGCACAAGCTTTCTGACCGCACCGACCGCCGCACAGCCTGTGTGGCGGCGCTGGCATTTGCGCTGCTGGCCCTCACGGGCTGCCAAAGCTCCGCGCCGCCGCCCGCTGCACCTGTACTGCCCGCCGTGAAGCCCTCGCAAATCATCCCCATCGCCCAAATCGACCGCGGTGTGATGATCGTCATGCCCACCGAGAAAGTGGGCTTTGACTTTGACAAAGCCACCATCAGCGACCCCGCGGCCATGGAGTTTCTGGACCGTGTGGCCGCCCTCTTGCGCGACAAAACCACGGCTTCCATCGCTCTGGAAGGTCACACCGATTCGCAGGGCACACAGGCCTACAACCTCAAGCTTTCGCAAGCGCGCGCGGCCTCTGTCAAGAACGAGCTGGTGAGTCGGGGGGTTGCGACTGAGCGCATCACCACGGCTGGCTTTTCCTATGACCGCCCCGTGGCCCCCAACGACACCGAGCAAGGCCGCCGCTTCAACCGCCGTGTGGAACTCATCATCCTGGGTGAGCAGCTGGGAAACATCACCCGGGGCGAGCCCGCCAACAGCTTTGAGCAGGCCTACGCCACGCTCAAAGCACGCGTCGACGCCGACGCCGAGAAGCTCCCATGACGCGACGCCGCGATGTGCTGCTGAGCGCTGGCGCGCTGTGGTCGGCCGCGGCCGCGAGGGCTGAAACACCGGCCACCGCCTCCTTGCCGCTGGCCGGCAGCCAAGCCGGCCAGCGCAGCCAGCGCTGGGCCCTGGTGCTGGGCGGCGGCACAGCGCGTGGGTTTGCCCACATCGGCGTGCTCAAGGCCTTGCACCAGTACGGCCTGACGCCCGATCTGGTGGTGGGTTGCAGCGCTGGTGCGTTGGTGGGTGCGCTCTATGCCTCAGGTCAGTCGCCAGCTCAGCTCGAAGAGCTGGCCTTGCGCGTGCGCGACAGCGAAATTGCCGATGTGGTGGCTGGGCACAAGCGCGGCTTGCTGGCGGGCGACGCCCTGCAGGCCTTCGTCAACCGCGTTGTGCGCCAGCAACCTATCGAAAAATTCCGCATCCCTTTTGCGGCCGTGGCCACCAACATCAGCCTGGGCGAGCAAGCCGTCTTCACCAAGGGCAATGCGGGGCTGGCGGTGCGCGCGTCCAGCAGCATTCCGGGCATCTTCATCCCGGTGCGCATTCAAGAGCATGAGTTCGTTGACGGCGGCATCGTCAGCCCGCTGCCAGTGCGTGTGGCGCGCGACCTGGGCGCCCAGCGCGTGGTGGCGGTAAGCCTCAACAGCGGCCCCATGCCCTCCGAGCCACAAGGCATGTTCGAGCTCATGATGCAGTCCTTTGACATCATGGCCAACTCGCTCACACGGATGGAATTGCGCGACGCCGATGTCGCCGTGCGCCCCAATGTGGCCCACATCTCCACCACCGACTTCAACGCCCGCAATCAGCTCATTGTGTTGGGCGAGCAAGCCGCACGCCACGCCATAGGCCGCATACGCACTGCCCTGCTGCAAGCCGAGCGCGTCCGCTGACCCGCGGCCAACCCTGAGCCCGGGGGCGCAGGCAGATCAGCGACAATCCCCCCGCTATGTTTGCTCTCTATGAAGAAGGCGGGAAATTCCTCGCCGGCCGCGTGATGTCCGAAGCCGAAGCCTCGATGCAAGTCGAGCTCGACAGCGGCAAGCGCGTCAAAGTCAAAGCGGCGCAGGTACTGCTGCGCTTCACCCAACCCAGCCCCGCGGAACTCGTGGGCGAAGGCCAGCGACTGGCGCAGGACATTGACCTGGATTTGGCGTGGGAATTCGCGCCCGACACCGAGTTCAGCTTTGCCGACTTTGCACGCGACTACTTCGACGCCCGTGCCAGCCAGGCACAGCAAGCCGCGGCATTGTTTCGGCTCTTTGACGCCCCCCACTACTTCCGCCGCATGGGCAAGGGCATGTTCAAAAAGGCGCCGGCCGATGTGGTCAAGGCCGCCTTGCTGGGCATAGAGCGCAAAAAGCAGGTGCTCGCACAAATCGAGCAATGGGCCACCGAGCTGGCCGCAGGCCAGTGCCCCACGCCGATTGCCGACCAGATCTACAAAATCCTCTTCAAACCCGACAAAAACGGGCCGGAATACAAGGCCCTGGTGGAGGCCGCCAAGCGCAGCCAAACCGCGCCGCTGGATTTGCTCAAAGGCGCGGGCGCCATCACCAGCCCCTACCTCTTCCACTGGAAGCGCTTTTTGTTCGAGCACTTCCCCAAGGGCGTGGGTTTCCCCGCGCTGCAAGCGCCGCCGGTCAAAGACAGCCTGGCACTGGCGCCCGTGCAGGCCTTCTCCATCGACGACAGCAGCACCACGGAAATCGACGATGCGCTGTCCGTGCGTGGGCTGGGCAGCGGCACGGTGCTGTTCGGCGTGCACATTGCTGCACCGGGCCTGGCCATCGAGCCCGACTCGGCCATCGACAAAGTGGCGCGCGACCGCTTCTCCACCGTCTACATGCCGGGCTGGAAGCTCACCATGCTGCCCGACGAGGTGGTGCAGGCCTACACCCTGGTGGAAGGCCGCGACTGCCCGGCCGTGTCCATCTACTTCGAGATTGACGAGGCCACGCTGGAGATTCGCCGCTACGAAACCCAGCTGGAGTGCGTGCCCGTGGTGGCCAATCTGCGCCACGACCTGCTCGAAGGCATCGTCACCGACGCCACGCTGCAAGGCCAAGCGCCTGCCGACTACGCCTTTGCCCCCGAGCTGGCCTTTGCCTACCGCCTGGCACAAAGCCTCAAGGCCAAGCGCGAAGTGGTGCGCGGCAAGCCCGAAACCTTCAACCGCCCGGACTTCAACTTCCGGCTGCTGGGCGAACGCAGCAGCGAGCCCGACGGCAGCGAGACGGTGGACATCAGCCAGCGCGCACGCGGCACGGCGCTGGACCTGATCGTGGCCGAGGCCATGATTCTGGCCAACAGCCACTGGGGTGCGCAGCTGGCCGACTGCGGCGTGCCGGGCATCTACCGCAGCCAAGCCAGCTTGGCCCCAGGCATCAAGGTGCGCATGGGCATCAAACCCCAGCCCCATGCAGGCATGGGCGTGGCGCAGTACACCTGGGCCACCTCGCCGCTGCGCCGCTATGTGGACTTGGTCAACCAGTGGCAAATCATTGCCTGCGCGCGCCATGGCCGCACCGCAGCATTGGTCGCCCCCTTCAAGCCTAAGGACGCGCAGCTCTTCTCCATCATCTCCGGCTTTGACACCGCCTACAGCGCTTACAACGACTTCCAACGCGGCATCGAACGCTACTGGACGCTGCGCTGGCTGCAGCAGCAGGGCGTGACCGAGCTCGATGCCGTGGTCTTGAAAGACGGGCTGGTGCGGGCCGACACCCTGCCGCTGGTGTTCCGTGCGCTGGGCTGCGACAGCCTGCCGCGCGGCGCGCATGTGCGCGTGCGCATCACCGGCATGGACGAGCTGACGCTGGACCTGCACGCCAACTTCGTGGAGCGCCTGGACGAAGCCGCCGCCGCTGCGAGCGAGCCCCCCGAGGACGACGAAGATGCGGGCGTGCTGACCCTGGTCATCGACGTGGGCAGCGACGACGCCCCCGATGCCAACGCCGCGCCCTCGGCCAGCTGAGCGCAGCATGGCCAAGCTCAGCACCCTGCACATTGCGCTGCTGGCTTCGGCCAGCGTGCACCTGGGCTTGGCCGCCATGCGCATTGCCGCACCCGAGCAGTTCAACCGCATCTTCAGCGAGACACCGCTGGAGGTGGTGCTGGTCAACGCCCGCACCGACCAAGCGCCTGAAAAGGCACAGGTGCTGGCGCAAGCCAACCTCACGGGCGGGGGCGACAGCGCCGAACACCTGCGCGCCTCCTCCATGATGGCGCCCGCGCCGGTGAACGAAACCGGCACCGACATCGACACCCAAGCGGCCCACATCGCCCAGCTCAAGGCCATTCAGCAAGACATACTCACGCAGCTGCGCAACGACATCGCCAAGCTGCCCCTGCCCGACCCTGACCGCGACAGGGGCGACGCCAATGCCCGCGCGCTGGAAGAGCGCCGCCGCCAGATGGTGGACCTGCTGGCCGTGATTGAAAAGCGCATCAACGGCGAGAACGCGCGCCCGCGCAAACGCTATGTCAGCCCGGCCACGCGCGAAGTGGCCTACGCCCAGTATTACGACACCCTGCGCCGCCGTGTCGAGGCGCGCGGCACGCGCGACTTCCCCACCCAAAACGGCCGCAAGCTCTACGGCGAGCTGACCATGAACATCTCGGTCGACCACCTCGGGCGCATTGCCGAGGCCAAGGTGGTGCGCGGCTCGGGCAACGCCTTGTTGGACAAGCGCGCCGTCTCCATCGTGCAGGCCTGCGCGCCCTTTGAGGTCTTCACCCCCGAGATGCGCAAACAGGCTGAAATCTTGGTCATCACCTCGCGGTTTCGCTTCACGCGTGAGGACGGGCTGGAAACCTCCATGTCCAGCAGCCGCTAACGCCCGACGCCCGCCACGCGCCGCTTTCCAGACATGAACACCACCCCCGCCAACACTCCAGCGCTCTACGCCGTGGTCGGCAACCCGGTTGCGCACAGCCGCTCACCCGCCATCCATCAGGCCTTCGCCGCACAGACCCAGCAAACGCTGAGCTACGAGCGCGTGCTCAGTCCGCTAGAGGGTCTGCGCGAAACCCTGCAGGCCCTGGCCGCACGCGGCGCGCACGGCTGCAACATCACGGTGCCCTTCAAGTTTGAAGCCCAAGCCCTGGCCGCGCGGCTCACGCCCCGCGCCGCGCAGGCCGCGGCCGTCAACACCCTGCGCTTTGACGCGCAGGGCTGGTTGGGCGACAACACCGACGGCGCCGGCCTGGTGGCCGACATCCAGGTCCACGCCCAGACCCCGCTGCGCGGGCGCCGCGTGCTGCTGCTGGGCGCAGGTGGTGCGGCCGCCGGCGTGCTCGGTGCGCTGCTGCAAGAAGGGCCGTCAGCACTGCGCGTGCTCAACCGCAACCCCGCCAAGGCCGAGGCCCTGGTGCACAGCCACCAGGCGCTGGCCGCGGAACACGGCGTGGCGCTGAGCGCCGGCGCGCTCGACCAAGCGCAAGGGCGCTATGAGGTCTTGATCAACGCCACCAGCGCCTCACTGGACCAGGGCACCGCGCCACTGCCAGCGCATCTGCCGCCCGTGCTGGAGCCCGGCGCGCTGGCCCTGGACATGATGTACGGCCCTGCCGCCCTGCCCTTTTTGCAATGGGCACGCGAGCAAGTCGGGCCCCAGGGCCAGGTGCGCGACGGCCTGGGCATGCTGGTGGAACAAGCCGCCGAAGCCTTTGCGCTGTGGCGTGGCGTGCGGCCCGACACGGCACCCGTGCTGGCTGCGCTGCGCCAGCAAGTGGACCAGGCAGCGGAGGCCTGAGCCATGCGCGCACTGCTACGGCTCGGTCTCCTGCTGATCTTGAGCTTTTTGAGCCTGCAGCTGTTTTTCGCCGGGCGCATTGCGCTCATGGCCGTGCTGGCCCCGGAGTCCACCACGTTTGAGCGCTCAGAAATGCTGCGCCTGGCACGCGAGGACGGCCGCGTGCTGTGGAGCCAGCAGTGGATGGACGAGTCGCGCATCTCCGCTCAGCTCAAGCGCGCCGTCATCGCCAGCGAGGACGCTGGCTTCAACGACCACGGCGGTGTGGAGTGGGACGCGATTGAAAAGGCCTGGGAGCGCAACCAGCGCGAGCAAGCGCGCGCCGAGCGCCGCGCCGAACGTCAAGGCAATGCGGCCAAGCCCGCCAAGGTGGTGGGTGGCTCCACCATCACCCAGCAGCTGGCCAAAAACCTCTTTCTCAGCGGCGAGCGCACCCTGGCCCGCAAAGGCCAGGAGCTGGTGCTGACCTTTATGCTGGAAGCCCTGCTGTCCAAACCTCGCATCCTGGAGATCTACCTCAACCACGTGGAATGGGGTGAGGGCGTGTTTGGCGCCCAAGCCGCCGCACGCCACTACTTCCGGGTGGATGCAGCACGCCTGAGCGCCCACCAGGCCGCCAGGCTGGCCGTCATGCTGCCCGCCCCCAAGCGCTTCGAAAAACGGCCCAACTCGCCCTATGTCCTGGGCCGCGCCGCCACCGTGGTGGCGCGCATGGGCGCGGTGGACTTGCCATGAACGCCAACACCACCCTGGAAATCGCCGCCACCGCGGCGCGTCTCATCGTCGAAGAGGGGCTGGAGTGGGGGCCGGCCAAAACCCGAGCCGTCAAGCTGCTGGGGTTGCCTGCGCGCACAGCGCTGCCCAACAACGAACAGATTGAAGCGCAGGTGCGCGAGTACATCGCCCTCTTTTGCGCCGACACCCAACCCGCCGAGTTGCTGGCCCTGCGCGAGCTGGCCGCACGCTGGATGGCGCGCCTGGCCGAATTCCGCCCCCATCTGTGCGGTGCCGTCTGGCGGGGCACGGCCACGCGGCTCTCCAGCGTGCACCTGCAGCTCTATTGCGACGACACCAAAAGCACCGAAATCACTCTCATCAACCAGGGTCTGGATTACGACGTGGGCCAAGTTCGCGGTCCGCGCGGTCAGAACGTGGACTGCCTGGTGCTGCACGTCCCCTGCCCGGCTCTGGGTGAAAGCATTCCGCTGGCCCTGACCATTCTGGACAAGGACGACTTGCGCGGCGCCCTCAAGCCCGATGCCCAAGGCCTGACCGAACGTGGCGACCTCCACGCACTGCAACGCCTGCTTCAGGAGAGCGCCCCATCATGAAACGCCGCCCCCTCTTGGCTTGGACCGCCCTGGGCCTGGGCGCCGTGGGCGCTGGTCTCTTGGCCTACCGCAGCCAGCAAAGCAAGAACGCCCCCGCGACCGACTTGCCCGCCACTGCGGCCTCCGCCACCACCGCGGTGGATACAGCCCAGGCCGCCGCTGACTGGTGGCAAACCCCTTTTGCCACCCTGGACGGCCCGCCGCTGGTGCCCATTCAACGCTTTGGGGGCCGCCCCCTGCTGCTGAACTTCTGGGCCACTTGGTGCCCGCCTTGCGTCAAAGAGCTGCCAGACATCGCCCAGTTTCTGCAAGAAGCCTCCGCCCAGCACTGGCAGGGCCTAGCGCTGGCCGTGGACGAAGCCCAGGCCGTGCGCGATTTTCTGACCCGCACCCCGGTGCATCTGCCCATTGCCCTGGCCGGGGCCCCTGGCATTGCCCTGTCGCGAGGCCTAGGAAATACCCGAGGAGGCCTGCCCTTTAGCGTGGCTTTTGACGCCCAGGGCCGCCTCTTCTGGCGCAAGCTGGGTGCAGCACACCGCGATGAACTGCACCAAATGGCCCGGCAATTGTCGTCAACATAACCATTTTGGGGGATTGACCCAGCCACCGCCTGCGAAAGAGGTCAAGGGATAAATTTTTGGCCACCTGCTGAGATCTCCTCCCAAATGCGCGTAAAGTTCGGCCTTTCTCGCAACTAGTGTCTTGGCTCCAATGGCTTGGACCGGTCGCCAATGCAAATTCTGGTACTCCACGGCCCCAATCTGAACCTCCTTGGCAACAGGGAGCCCGGGGTCTATGGCACCACCACTTTGGCTCAGATCAACGACGATCTGCGCCAAATGGCCGAGGATGCCGGAGCCACTCTGGAGAGCTTTCAGAGCAACCACGAAGGCGCGCTGATCGACCGCATCCAGGCGGCAGGGCAGGACGGCACGGGCTTCATCATCATCAACCCCGCCGCCTACACCCACACCAGCGTCGCGATTCGGGACGCTCTGAGCGCCGTCAAACTGCCATTCATCGAAGTGCACCTGTCCAACATCCACCAGCGAGAGCCCTTCCGCCACCACAGCATGGTTTCAGCCATCGCGGTGGGCGTGATCTGCGGACTTGGTCCCCAGGGCTACCGGCTGGCGTTGCAGTACGCCTTGAGCCAACGCGGCGCCTGAATCCGGCGCCCATCCACCTGTTTTTACCCTTTTCCCGTTGGAGACTTTTCTATGGACCTGCGCAAGCTCAAGACCCTGATCGACCTGGTGTCCGAGTCGAACATTTCTGAACTTGAAATCACCGAAGCCGATGGCAAGGTGCGCATCGTCAAGTCCGACGGCAGCCCCTTGGTCGCTGCCCTGCCGGTGGCCGCCCAGCCCGTGGCCGCCGCCCCGGTGGCTGCAGCCGCGCCTGCCGCACCCGTGGCCGCGCCTGTGAGCGAGCCCGTCGTCACCGGCCACGTGGTGAAGTCCCCCATGGTGGGCACCTTCTACCGCGCCTCCAGCCCCAGCGCCAAACCCTTTGGCGAACTGGGCCAGCAGGTCAAGGAAGGCCAGGCCATCTGCATCATCGAGGCCATGAAGATCATGAACGAGATCGAGGCTGACAAGGCCGGCACCATCACCAAGATCCTGGTGGAAAACGGCCAGCCGGTTGAATTCGGTCAGCCCTTGTTCATCATTGAGTAAGCCACCCCCGAGCCATGTTCAAAAAGATTCTCATTGCCAACCGCGGTGAAATCGCCCTCCGCATCCAGCGCGCCTGTCGCGAGCTGGGTGTGAAGTCGGTGGTTGTCTACTCGGAGGCAGATCGCGACGCCAAGTACGTCAAGCTGGCCGATGAGGCCGTGTGCATCGGGCCTGCGCCTTCCGCGCAGAGCTACCTGAGCATGCCCGCCATCATCGCCACGGCCGAAGTCACCGACGCCGAAGCCATCCACCCGGGCTACGGTTTTCTGTCGGAAAACGCGGACTTCGCCGAGCGCGTGGAGCGCAGCGGCTTCACCTTCATCGGCCCCACGCCCGACAACATCCGTACGATGGGCGACAAGGTCTCGGCCAAGCAGGCCATGATCAAAGCTGGCGTGCCCTGCGTGCCCGGCTCTGAAGGCGCGCTGCCCGACGACCCTAAGGAAATCGTCAAGATCGCCCGCGCCGTGGGCTACCCGGTCATCATCAAGGCCGCAGGCGGCGGCGGCGGTCGCGGCATGCGCGTGGTGCACACCGAAGCTGCGCTGGTGCACGCCGTGCAAACCACCAAGGCCGAGGCGGGGGCTGCGTTTGGCAACCCCGAGGTCTATATGGAGAAGTTCCTGGAGAACCCACGCCATGTGGAAATCCAGGTGCTGGCCGATGGCTTCAAGAACGCCGTCTGGCTGGGCGAGCGCGACTGCTCCATGCAGCGCCGCCACCAAAAAATCATCGAGGAAGCACCGGCACCGGGCATTCCTCGCCGCCTGATCGAGAAGATCGGCGATCGCTGCTCGGCGGCCTGCAAAAAGATGGGCTACCGCGGTGCGGGCACTTTCGAGTTCCTCTACGAAAACGGCGAGTTCTATTTCATCGAAATGAACACGCGCGTTCAGGTGGAGCACCCGGTCACGGAAATGGTCACCGGCATCGACATCGTGCAGATGCAAATCCGCATCGCCGCTGGCGAGCGCCTGCCCTTCGCGCAGCGCGACATCACCATGCGCGGCCATGCCATTGAGTGCCGCATCAACGCCGAAGACCCGGTCAAGTTCGTGCCCTCACCCGGCCGCATCACCACTTGGCATGCGCCTGGTGGCCCGGGGGTGCGCGTGGACTCGCACGCCTACACCAACTACTTTGTGCCGCCCAACTACGACTCCATGATCGGCAAGATCATCTGCCACGGCGACACCCGCGAGCAGGCCCTGGCCCGCATGCGCACTGCCCTGTCGGAGACCGTGGTGGAAGGCATTCAGACCAACATCCCGCTGCACCGCGAGCTGATGGTGGACGCCAAATTCGTTGAAGGCGGCACCACCATCCACTACCTGGAGAGCTGGATGAGCCAGCACAAGCGCTAAGCCTCCAACGCTTTGTGCCCGCATGCCCCCGCGCGTTGCCACGCCGGGGGCCTTGTCATTTTGGGAAGGACCACGCCATGAGCGCCGCCACCTTGCATGAGCTGATTCTGATCTGCGCCGAATCAGCCGTTGAACTCGTCAGCGACGCGCTGATGGAGCTCGACGCCCTGTCCGTCTCCGTTGAAGACGCCGACGCCGACACCGACGCCGAGAAAGCCCTCTTTGGCGAACCCAATATGCCCGCCCCCAAGCCGGGCTGGGAGCGCTCGGTGGTCAAGGCCCTGTTTGAAACCGAAGCCGCCGCCACCCAAGCCACCACCCTGCTGCTGTCTCAGGACTGGGCACAGGACGTGCATGTCCAAACCATCCAACCCGTGGACGAGCAGGACTGGGTGCGCCTGACGCAATCGCAATTCGCGCCGGTGGAGATCACCCCGACGTTCTGGATCGTGCCCTCCTGGCACCAGGCGCCAGCCCAGGCCAGCCACGTCATGCGCCTGGACCCAGGCCTGGCCTTTGGCACTGGCACCCACCCAACCACACGCATGTGCCTGCGCTGGATTGCTCAGCACGCGGCCGAAGCGGCGCACTGGCCCCGCGTGCTGGACTACGGCTGCGGCTCGGGCATCCTGGCCATTGCCTCAGGCCTGTTTGGCGCCCAAGGCATTGATGCCGTCGACATCGACCCCGCTGCCGTGCAGTCCACACAGGCCAATGCACGCGACAACCAAGTCACCGTCCACGCCGCCCTGCCGGACGCCGCGCAAGGCCAGTACCCCGTGGTGTTGGCCAACATCTTGGCCACACCACTCAAGCTGCTGGCCCCGCTGCTGACCCAACACCTCCAACCAGGGGGGCGCTTGGTGCTGGCCGGCATCTTGGAGCGGCAAGCCGAGGAGCTCCAGCAAGCCTATGCACCCTATGTACAGCTCGATGTCAGCGACCGCGAAGACGGCTGGATATTGATGACGGCACAGCGCCCCAACACGACACACCCGTGAAGACACGCTCAGGCATGCCGCAGGCACATGGCATCATCGCGGCATGAATCTCGCCACCCGATGCACAGCCTGCGGCACCATCTTCCGAGTGGTGCAAGACCAGCTGCGCGTCTCCGAAGGTTGGGTGCGCTGCGGCCGCTGCGCAGAAATCTTCGACGCGCAACAGCAGCTCTTTGACCTCTCGCGCGAAGCGCCTCCGCCGTGGCCCACTGTTGAGGATGTCGCCGAGCACAACACAGCCGCCGCCACTCAACCCGAGCCCGCACCCGACGCGGAGGCGGCGCACAGCCCTTCGCAGGTGGCACCTCCTGCATTGGCGACCAGCAGCCATGCGCACATCGACGAAGCCAACTTGCTTGAGTCGGTCTGGCCCCAATCTGCCCCAGCCCCACGCAGCGAGCCAGCACCACACAATGGCTCCCCGCCGCCGCAACCCGACTCCGTGATGCAGATCTCAGCTGAGCAGGCTCGAACCCAGACCTCGCCCAGCTCAGACTTCGACCGTATCGAGCCCATACTGGATGCAGCATCTGCTTTACCGCCGCCGCTGCACACCGCAGGTGACGTGCTCAGTGACCTGGCGCTCGAACAAGCCGCAGCCACCGACTCACGCCTTTGGGAAGAACTCGCCCCTTCTTACTTGAGCGCCACCGCAGATCCTACGCAGGCGCAGGTAGCAACTCCCAGCTTCATACGCCAAGCCGAGCGACGCGCACGCTGGCAACGCCCGGGCGTGCGTCTGGCCTTGGGCACGCTTGGCCTCATACTGACGCTTGTTCTGAGTCTGCAACTGGGATGGCATTTCCGCGATCGCCTCAGCGCCCAGCACCCCGGCTTGCGCCCCAGTCTTCAAGCCATGTGCGCAGCCTTCGGCTGCAGCATTGGGCCCTGGCAACATGTAGAAGGCATCGCCGTGCAAAGCAGCAGCCTAGTGCAAGAAGGCAGCTCCGGACGCAACTACCGCCTCAATCTGGTTTTGAAAAACAAAACCGAATGGGACCTGGCCCTACCCTCGGTAGACCTCAGCGTCAGCGACAGCAACGGCCGCCTCATTGCACGGCGCATGCTGGCCGCCTCTGAGCTCACACCTGCTCTAGCATCGCTTCCGGCGGGATCGGAGCAAGCGCTGCATTACGTTTTCAGCAGTGGCAGCCAAGCAGTTGTAGGCTACAACATCGAGGTGTTTGAGCCCTAAGCTTGCGCTGCACAGCAGTGCCGCATAAGGCTTTGCAGCAAGCATAAAAAAACCCGACCCAAAGGTCGGGCTCGCAGCACATCCGGCGCAGCAGCGCCGAACTTGCCAAAGCTTAGGGCTTGTTGCCAGTCGGGAAAGGCCACGCAGCCTGGGGGCTCAGCGCAGTCTTCGCAGCAGGCGCTGGAGCAGCAGAGGGTGCTGCAGCGGCGGCCTTCACCGACGGTTTGGCCGCTGCCTTGGCCGGGGCTTTGGCAGCAGCCTTGGCGGTCGGCTTGGCAGCGGCAGCCTTCACTGCAGGCTTGGCAGCGGCCTTAGGTGTGGCTGCCTTTGCTGCAGCTTTCACTGCGGGCTTGGCTGCAGCCTTAGCTGCCGGCTTGGCAGCAGCGGTCTTCGCCACAGGCTTGGCAGCAGCCTTAGGTGCAGCCTTCTTTGCAGCAGCCTTCACCGAGGGCTTGGCAGCAGGCTTGGGTGCAGCCTTCTTTGCAGCAGCTTTCACCGGGGGCTTAGCAGCAGCCTTGGGTGCAGCCTTCTTCGCAGCAGCCTTCACCGGGGGCTTAGCAGCAGCCTTGGGTGCAGCCTTCTTTGCAGCAGCCTTCACCGGGGGCTTGGCAGCAGCCTTGGGTGCAGCCTTCTTTGCAGCAGCCTTCACCGGGGGCTTAGCAGCAGCCTTGGGTGCAGCCTTCTTTGCAGCAGCCTTCACCGCAGGCTTAGCAGCAGCCTTGGGCGCAGCCTTCTTCGCAGCGGCCTTCACCGCAGGCTTAGCAGCAGCCTTAGGTGCAGCCTTCTTGGCTGCAGCTTTAGGTGCAGCGGCCTTCTTCGCAGTTGCCATTTCAGTTCTCCTTGATCAAGTGAAAACACCCTCCGTGCAGACTCAACCGGTCGGCCCACACGGAGATATCCACCACCCACGAGCTGCGCCGCAGTGCAGTGAATCACGATGCACCACCACACCCGTCGCTTCTGCGTCGAACGGTATGTGTGGTGCCAAGCTTGATCTCTTCAATTCTTGCTTTCCAGGCCGCCGTCTGCTGGACCTCAGTCCCAGGAGAGCGCTCCGCCCGTTTGGTATTCGATCACCCGCGTCTCGAAGAAGTTGCGCTCCTTCTTCAAGTCGATCATTTCGCTCATCCACGGGAAGGGGTTCTCCTCATTGGGGAACAAGGCTTCCAGACCGATTTGAACGGCGCGGCGGTTGGCGATGTAACGCAGGTAGCCCTTGAACATGCCCGCATTGAGACCCAGCACGCCGCGCGGCATGGTGTCTTCTGCGTAGCGGTACTCAAGCTCCACAGCAGTCTCGAAGAGCTGCTTGATCTCGGCCTTGAACTGAGGCGTCCACAGCTGTGGGTTCTCGAGCTTGATCTGGTTGATCAGGTCGATGCCGAAGTTGCAGTGCATGGACTCGTCGCGCAGGATGTACTGGTACTGCTCAGCAGCGCCGGTCATCTTGTTCTGACGACCCAAGGCCAGGATCTGTGTAAAGCCGACGTAGAAGAACAAGCCTTCCATGAGGCAAGCAAAAACGATCAGCGACTTCAACAAGGTCTGGTCGGCCTCCTGGGTTCCGGTGTGGAACTCAGGGTCCATGATGGCGTCGATGAAGGGAATCAGGAACTCGTCCTTGGCCCGAATCGAGTCCACCTCATGGTAGGCGTTGAAGATCTCGCTTTCATCCAGGCCCAGCGACTCAACGATGTATTGATACGCGTGGGTGTGGATGGCCTCTTCAAAGGCCTGGCGCAGCAGGAACTGACGGCACTCAGGCGCGGTGATGTGGCGATAGGTGCCCAACACAATGTTGTTGGCCGCCAGCGAATCAGCCGTCACAAAGAAACCGAGGTTGCGCTTGATGATGCGGCGCTCGTCTTCGGAAAGACCGTTGGGGTCTTTCCAAAGGGCGATGTCGCGAGACATATTGATCTCTTGCGGCATCCAGTGATTGGCGCATGTGGCGAGGTACTTTTCCCAAGCCCACTTGTACTTGAAAGGCACCAGCTGGTTGACATCGGTCTGGCCGTTGATGATGCGCTTGTCGGCCACATTCACGCGTCGGGTGCTTGCAGCCTGAATGCTGCTGTCAGCGGCGTGGGCCGGGCCTTGAGCCCCAGCCGACGCGGTAGCGAGGTCGTCGCGCACGGCTGCTTGAGCCGGCTCGCTGGTCGAGGCGCTTTTCACTGCGCTGCTTGATGGCTTCTGGTCTTCGTCCCAAACCAACATGGTTGCCTTCCTATCGTCGTGAATTATCTGAGTGTTGCGTTCAAACACCAAGGACTTCTTGACATCGGGCGCCCTTCTCCGTTGCTCGATCGCATCGAAAACACCAGCACCCTCTGCCGCATTTGTTGCTGGACATCGGGCCAACACACACGCCCAATGTCTTGCACTCAATCACCCACAACCCCGATGAACACGGGGTTCTGAGGCTTTGCCAACTACTTCAGCACTCCACGTGCAAGAACGAAGAGACCTCAAGAAACGATGCAGGCACAGTGTCGCAAGCATGCATCGTTCAGATGAGGCCCCGCCGCTCAACACAGGGTCACTGACAGGCCTCGCAACCCGGATCGTCGATGGCACAAAGCTGCACATCAGTGGCCGGCGTGACAGCAGCCATCTCGATCACCGCAGGCACTGCGGCTTCGGGCGCCGCGTGATAGCCGCCGGACTGATTGCTCACCGCATTGAGCTGACCGGCCGTGGACACCGTGCTCTTCTCGGCATGCGTCGCGCCCATGGTGCGCAGGTAATAGGTGGTCTTGAGACCGCGCTGCCATGCCAGCTTGTAGGTGTCGTCGAGCTTCTTGCCCGATGCACCTGCCATGTAGATGTTGAGGCTTTGTGCCTGGTCGATCCACTTCTGACGACGCGCGGCGGCTTCAACCAGCCACACGGGCTCGACTTCAAATGCTGTTGCGTACAGGGCCTTGAGCTCCTCGGGCACGCGGTCGATGCGACGCAGGCTGCCATCGAAGTGCTTGAGGTCCATGACCATCACGTCGTCCCACAGGCCGAGGTTCTTCAGGTCACGCACCAGGTGCTCGTTGACGACGGTGAACTCACCCGACAGATTGGACTTGACCGAGAGGTTGCCGAAGCAGGGCTCGATGGAGGCGTCAACGCCGATGATGTTGGAGATGGTCGCCGTGGGCGCAATCGCCACGCAGTTGCTGTTGCGCATGCCGTGCTCGCCGATGCGCGCACGCAGCGCGTCCCAATCCATGGTGGTGGAGCGATCGACTTCCACGTAGCCACCGCGCGCTTCGGCCAGCAGGTTCAGTGAGTCGATGGGCAAGATGCCACGGTCCCACAGCGAACCGCGATAGCTGCTGTAGCGGCCACGCTCTTGGGCCAGCTCGGTCGAGGCCCAGTAGGCGTAGTAGCAGATGGCTTCCATGGAGCGATCAGCGAACTCAACCGCAGCGTCCGATGCATAAGGCGTGCGCAGCTGGTAGAGCGCATCCTGGAAGCCCATCAGGCCCAAGCCCACCGGACGGTGGCGCAAGTTGGAGTCGCGAGCTTTCTTGACGGCGTAGTAGTTGATGTCGATCACGTTGTCCAACATGCGCATGGCCGTGGACACCGTCTTCTTCAACTTGGCGTGGTCGATCTGGCCGTCACGGATGTGCTGCGACAGATTGACCGAACCCAGATTGCACACCGCGATTTCGTTCTCGTTGGTGTTGAGCGTGATCTCGGTGCACAGGTTGGACGAGTGCACCACGCCGACATGCTGCTGGGGCGAACGCACATTGCAAGCGTCCTTGAAAGTGATCCAAGGATGGCCCGTTTCGAACAGCATGGTCAGCATCTTGCGCCAGAGGTCGCGAGCGGGCATGCGCTTGTAGAGCTTGATCTCGCCGCGATCGGCCTTGGCCTCGTACTCCACATAGGCCTTTTCAAAGGCTTGGCCGAAGAGGTCGTGCAGGTCGGGGCAGTTCGAGGGGCTGAACAGCGTCCACTCGCCACCTTCGATGACGCGCTTCATGAACAGGTCTGGAATCCAGTTGGCCGTGTTCATGTCGTGCGTGCGGCGGCGGTCGTCGCCGGTGTTCTTGCGCAGCTCCAGGAACTCTTCGATATCCAGGTGCCAGCTCTCCAAGTAGGCGCAGACCGCACCCTTGCGCTTGCCACCTTGGTTCACGGCCACGGCCGTGTCGTTGACCACCTTCAAGAAAGGCACAACGCCTTGCGACTTGCCGTTGGTGCCCTTGATGTGCGAACCCAGGGCACGCACGGGCGTCCAGTCGTTACCCAGACCGCCAGCGAACTTCGACAGCAGCGCGTTTTCCTTCAGCGCCTCGTAGATGCCGTCGAGGTCGTCCGACACCGTGGTCAGGTAGCAGCTCGAGAGCTGCGAGCGCCGCGTGCCGCTGTTGAACAGCGTGGGCGTGGAGCTCATGAAGTCAAAGGTGGAGAGCACTTCATAGAACTCGATGGCGCGGGCTTCGCGGTCGATTTCATTGAGCGCCAAGCCCATGGCCACGCGCATGAAGAAGGCTTGCGGCATTTCGATACGCGTGCCTTCCACGTGCAGGAAGTAGCGATCGAACAGCGTCTGCAGGCCGAGGTAGTCGAACTGCAAATCGCGCTGGGGCTGCAGAGCCGCGCCGAGCTTGGCCAAGTCAAACTGGCCAAGCTTCTCGTCCAGCAACTCCGCCTGAATGCCCTTTTTGATGAACTTGGGGAAGTACTCGGGGTACACCGCCGCCATGTCTTCTTGCACCACCTCGCGACCGAGGATTTCCTTGCGGATGGTGTGCATCAGCAAGCGAGCCGTGGCGCGCGTGTAGCCAGGGTCCTTCTCGATGAGCGTGCGCGCAGCCAGGATGGCGGCCTTGTAGACCTCGTCGATGGGCACGCCGTCGTAGAGGTTGCGCTTGGTCTCGTTCAGGATGGGTTCGGCTTTGACGTCGCTGCCCAGGCCATCACAGGCCGATTGAATCAGCGCGGTGAGTTTTTCCAAGTCCAGCGGCAAGCGCTGGCCTTTGTCCACGACCTGAATGCCGTGCTCCAGCATGGCCGCTTGTTGCGCCTGCACCTGGCGCTGGCGCTCTTGCGCACGGCGCTCGCGGTACAGCACATAGGCCCGCGCCACCTCGTGGTGACCACCACGCATCAGCCCCAGTTCCACGTGGTCTTGCACATCTTCAATGTGGAAGGTGCCGCCGCTGGGGCGCGAGCGCAGCAACGCGCGCACCACCGACTCGGTCAGCCCATCTACGGTTTCGCGCACGCTGGCCGATGCAGCACCAGTCGTGCCATGGACCGCCAGAAAAGCCTTCATCAGCGCCACAGCAATCTTGCTGGGCTCGAAAGACACGACAGCTCCGTTGCGGCGAATGATCTGGTAGCCCTCAAACGAGGTCCCAGCCATTGCAGGTGCGTCCTGACGGACGCTGCCTGCGGCAGTCGGGCTTGTGGTCGTGGTGGCTTGGATGTGCATGAAATCCCCTTCAAGCGGTCAAATCAACGTGCCATGCAGCAGCCAAAGGGCATTGACCCTGCACAGCACACAGAAAGTTTTGGTGGTTGGCGTCCGGACGCATGCTCAGATGCCGCCCGGCTGGTTCAAAACCCAGCGGCGGGCTACTGGAACGCGCCAATCCTGCAGGCCCTGTGGCGGCGCATGCGGCGCCAAGCTCCCGTCCAGACCCAGGCTTTTGCAGGGTCTCAAACGCTGGAGCAGCAAGTGCGGGCATGTGAGCGTTTCAGGTCCGAAGGATACCACGCGAGACACTATATCTGGGGTAACAAACCACCCACAAGCACTATCTATAGCGTGTTGACCTCGGCACATCCCTAGCTTGAATTCATACAAAAACAGCTTGCCAAAGCAGCATCAGGCGCTCACCCCGATGGATACGCGAAGTCCCCCCTGAGCCCCCGATTTGATGCACCTTTTGGCGCACGATGGCGGCAAAAGCGCGTATTCATGGGGCCGGCGCCAGCGCGGCCGGTGCGCACCAAGGCCGGGTCACGTCAGGTCTGGCGGCGCAACGTTGGGAAAACCCCCAAGGATTTTCCTTAAGCAAACTGAGAAAAAAACATCACACAGGCCACTGCCAATCCAGCGGACAGCCTTGTGCAGCACGCGCCCAATCGAAGCCCGGCCCGGGGTCGCGCTTGCGCCCCGGCGCGATGTGCTCATGCCCCTGCACTGCGGCGATCGGGTAGCGCTGCGCCAAGGCCTTGAGCAGCCGCGCCAAGCTGGCGTACTGGGCCGGGGTGAAGAGCGCGCCGTCGAGCCCTTCGAGCTCAATGCCAATGGAATAGTCGTTGCACCGCTCACGCCCTTGAAAGCTGGAAGCCCCGGCATGCCAGGCCCGCGCATCACAAGAGACAAACTGTGTGAGCGCCCCGCAGCGCTGAATCAAAAAGTGGGCCGACACCCGCACGCCTTGGAGACCCGCGGTGGCGGGGTGCGCCTGGGTGTCCAGCACGCCCATGAAGAGCTGTTCGATTTGCGGTCCACCGTATTGGCCTGGGGGCAGGCTGATGGCGTGCAGCACCACCAGATCCACGCTGACCCCGTCGGGACGGGCGTCCATGTGTGGCGACTCAAGGCGGCGTGCAGCGTGCCACCACCCCTCGCTCCAATGCGAGCCGCTACAGGGTTCGAACAGCGCTGCCTCAGTGGTCATCGTCCACCGTGATGCCCAGGCGCGCCATGCGGTAGCGCATCTGCCTGAGTGTCAAGCCCATGGCCGCGCCAGCAGCGGTGCGGTTGTAGCGGTAGGTTTCCAGGGCCTGCAGCAGGATTTGGCGCTCCACCATATCCAGGTGGGTCACCAAGTCCGAAGGAATGACCGCTGCCACGCGCGGCACGTCAGCCGCTGAGTCAGCTGCGGTTGCAGCGGAGGATTCCGCCTCAGCCAGCAGCGTCTCTGCATCTCCATCCGCCGCATCCATGCTCCCTGCGGCGGGCAGCCCCAGGTCTTCGGCCCCAATCACGTCCGACGCCACCAAGGCCAGCGCACGGTGCAGCAGGTTCTCCAGCTCACGCACATTGCCGGGAAAGGCATAGCTTTGCAGCTGCGCCTGCGCGGCCGGGCTCAGGCGCGGCACGGGGTGCACGCCCGCGTCCTGGGCAATGCGGCGCAGCACCCAGTCGCACAGCAGCGGCAAATCATCCATGCGCTCACGCAGCGGCGGCACGCGGATGCAAATGACGTTGAGCCGGTAGTACAAGTCCTGCCGGAAGCGCCCCGCGGCCACCTCGGCCGCCAAGTCTTTGTGCGAGGCGCTCACCAGGCGCACGTTCACCGGCGATTCAGTCACCGCACCCACCGGGCGTACCGAGCGCTCTTGCAGCGCACGCAGCAGTTTGGACTGCATGGCCAGCGGCAAATCGCCAATTTCGTCGAGGAACAAAGTGCCTTGATGTGCGGCCTGGAAAAAGCCTTCCCGGTCTTCTTGCGCGCCCGTGAAAGCGCCTTTGCGGTAACCGAAGAACTCGGCCTCCAGCAGCTGCTCCGGGATGGCGCCGCAGTTCACCGCCACAAAGGCCTGACCTGTTCTGGAACTGACTTCATGGATGGAGCGCGCCACCAATTCCTTGCCCGTGCCGGATTCGCCGTGCAGCAGCACCGGCGCCATGCTGCGCGCCACCTTTTGGATCAGCTCGCGCACCTGCTGCATGGGAGCGGAGTCACCAATCAAGCGCGTCAGCGCAGACTCAGGCCCGCGCTGCACAGGCTTGCGTGTGGCAGGTGCAGGCGCCGCAGCACCCGGGGCCGGAGCCGCTTGCGCCGGGAGCCCGCGCCCCAGCGCCGAGGCCACAACCATGCGGAACTGCTTGAGATCCACCGGCTTGGTCAGGTAGTCGTAGGCGCCGGCTTTGAGGGCCTCCACCGCGTTCTCCGCCGAGCCATGGGCGGTGATGACCAAAGCGCGCTCGGGGCGCCCTTGCTCGTCCAACCAGGTCAGCACATCCAGGCCGCTGCCGTCGGGCAGGCGCATATCGGTGATCACGGCCTCGTAGCGCTGCGACTCCAACAGGCTCAGGGCCTCGGCCACGTCCTCGGCGGTGTCCACCACATAGCCTTCGCGCAGCAGGGTCAGCTCATAGAGCGCACGCAGGTCCGGCTCGTCGTCGATCACCAGCACATGGGCTTCTGTTTTGTTGTTCATGGTTTGTTGTTGGCAATCCCAGGGGCCGGGGCGCGCGGCAGAAGCACACAGAACTCGTTGTAGTCACCGCTGTAGCGGTAGAAGATGCGTCCGCCGTAGCGTTCACACAGCTCGCGGCAAATGTAGAGGCCCAAACCCGTGCCTCGACTGCGCGTGGAGAAAAAGGGTTCAAACAAATGCGGCTCGACCTCTGCGGCAATGGGAGGCGCCATATTGCCCACCACCAGAACCAAGAAGCGTTCGTCACGCGGTTGCAGCTGAACGCGCACCGCGCCAGGTTCGTTGTTGGCGTGACGCAGCGCGTTGTCCAGCAGGTTCACCAGCACACGCCTGAGGTGCTCGGCATCAAAGCTGATCCACAGCGGCAGCCCAGTCAGCTCCAGATGCAAGCGGCTTTGCGCACCTGAGGCCAAACCCTGGGTTCTGAGCCAGTCCTCGCAAAAGTCCTCCACCAGGGGCTCCAGCAGCAGGCTTTGCGGCTGCGGCGCGTGCCCAGGCGCCACTTCCATGACATCGTCCACGATGCGCTTGAGCCGCGTCACATTGGTCTGCACCATGCCCAGCAGGCGCTGGTGGCGCGGGTCTTGCACCTCTTCGGCGAGCAAGTCACTGGCTTGGGCAATGGCAGCCAGAGGGTTGCGAATCTCGTGCGCAATGCCTGCGGACATGCGCCCCATCGCCACCAGCTTTTCTTGGCGCGAGCGCGCTTGCAGCTGGCGGCTGTCTTCCAGAAACATCACGCACAAATGCCCGCCGGACTGCGGGTTGCGCGCAAAACACCCCCGCACGCGCAGGGTTCGCACCACCTTGCCGGCTTCTCGAAGCTCAATGTCCATGCCCGATTCCGGCCACTGCAAGCTGCGGTAGCCTTGCAGCACAGCCTCACGCAAGCTGCTCCAGCCCGGACTTTGGTTGAGCACAAAAGGCAGCACCGGACGCTGGCCTTCCAGCGTCAGCAAGGCCAGTGCGGCGGGGTTGGCCACGCGCACTTTGCCGCGCTGGTCTGCCACCATGACGCCGTCTTGCATCTCGTCGATGACCAGGCGGTTGAGTTCCACCTGCTGGCGCGCCAAAGCCATGCTGCCGCGCGCGCTGCGCTCCTCGCGCGCCAAGCGCGCCGCGATCTCGCCGCTGAGCAGGCTGATGACATAGAGCCCGCAACCCAGCAAGCCGCTTTGCGGAATGCGGCTGCTGCTGTCGGCTCCGCTGGCCACACTCCACACCGCCAAACCCAGCAGCACCAGCGAGGCAAAGGCCGCTGTGGCCATGGCCCAAAGCCGAGGTGTGAGCATGCTAGCCATGAGCACGGGTAGCACAAACAGTGCGCCTTGCGTGGTGGCGGTGAGCTCCAGCGACAAGGCCGCGGAGAAGCAAATCAAATCTACACCCACGCTGCCCCACCAGCGCGCGCCAGCCAGGGTCACGATGGCGGGGCCGCGCTTGGCCTGCAGCCAGCCCGCCAGTGTCACCAGCACATAGGCCAGCGCCAAATAGAAGGGCAATGCGTAGTAACGCCCGCTGATGGACCACAACAGAATTTGCGAGCCCAGCAGGGCCACGGCCAGGGCAAAACGCGCCCCCATAAAGGCGCGGTAGATGCGTCCAAAAGAGCTGTTCTCAGCAGCAGTTGAGGTCGAAGCACCACCATCACTGGCCCAAATCGGGCGCACGAAACTGCTGTCCAAGCCATTGCTCACGGCGTTTGCCCTTCTTTGCGCACCCTGTGTGCGTCACTGCAAAACAAGCCCAGTCGCCCATGCACGGCCTCGCCCACCGGCACATGCACACCGCACCAGGCACAGGCCACCATGTCTGCGGCTTGCGTCTGGCTGGGTCTGGGGCTTGACTTGTTTTGGGTCGGCCGCGCCGAGCCGCGCCGCCACCCCAGCACAAAGCACAACAGCCCCAGCACGAGGATCAACAGCAAATACTTCATACCGAGCCCCCTCGCTGCAAGATCACCTCCAGCACAAAACGCGATCCCGCATACGACAGCAGCAGCAAAGCCGCGCCAAAGTACAGCCAGCGCGTGGCGCGTCGGCCGCGCCAGCCCAGCACCTGTCGCCCGGTCAGCAGCCCGGTGAGCACCAACCAGCCCAGCACAGCGAACAAAGTCTTGTGGTCCCAGCGCCAATGCGGCGCCAGCCACCACCCCAGCCACAAGGCCAGAGACAACACGCACACACCCGCCGCCACAAATTGAAAGGTCAAGCGCTCCAAGCGCAGCAAGGGCAAGCCCGGCAGGTTCTGGCCCGGAGAGCGCCGCAGCGCGCGCTCGGCACGGTTCAGCAAATAGCCATGCCACACCGCCACGGCAAACAGCCCGTACGACACCAAGCCCAGCACCCAATGCAAGGGCAACCACGGCGAGCTGGGGTGCGCCAAAGCCTCGCCGGGGAAGACAGCCGCCACAGCCACACCTGCGGCGGCCAGCGCACACAAAATGCGTTGGTTGGCCGGCAGCGGCACAAAGCGGCTTTCCAGCAAATACACACCCAGCACCAGCCAGGTGGTCATGGACAGGGCCGGTGCAAAGCCAAATCGCGCGCCGGGCAGGTCCAAACCCACGCCGGCGATGTCCACCAGCAGCGCCACACCATGCAGCCCCCACACGGCGGCCAAGGAGCGCGGATGCACGCGCCGCGCCGCAATCAAGAGTAAATAGCCCAGAAGAGCCGCACCGCTGCTCAACAACAGTGCCCCCGTCCCCGCAGTCAGAGTGCCGACAGATAAAATCATGCACAAAGTGTACTGACGCGGGAGCCAACCTCGCCGCGCCCTATTCATGGCATCTACCCTGACCGACCGCTTAAGCCAGCTTGTTAAGACAATGCGTGGCCAAGCCCGCATCACCGAAAGCAATGTGCAAGACATGCTCAGGGAGGTTCGCGTGGCATTGCTGGAGGCGGACGTAGCCCTGCCTGTGGTGCGCGACTTCATCGCCCGCGTCAAAGAACGCGCACTGGGTCAGGAGGTTGTGGGCTCGCTCAACCCCGGGCAAGTGCTGGTCTCGGTGGTTCACAAAGAACTCGCCGCCACCATGGGTGAAGGGGTTGCAGACCTCAACCTCGCCGCACAGCCCCCGGCCGTCATCCTGATGGCCGGCCTGCAAGGGGCGGGCAAGACCACCACCACGGCCAAGCTCACCAAGCACCTCATCGACAAGCGCAAGAAAAAGGTGCTGACGGTCTCGGCCGACGTCTACCGGCCCGCCGCCATCGAGCAGCTCAAAACCGTCACCGCGCAAGCGGGCGGTGAATGGTTTGCCTCCAGCCCCGAGCAAAAGCCGCGCGAGATCGCGCTGGCGGCGCTGGACCACGCCAAGCGCCACTACTTCGATGTGCTCATCGTCGACACCGCCGGGCGTCTGGCCATTGACGAGGCACTGATGGCGGAAATCCGCGATCTGCACGCCACGCTCAACCCCATCGAAACCCTCTTCGTGGTGGACGCCATGCAGGGCCAGGATGCCGTCAACACGGCGCGCGCCTTCAAAGAAGCCCTGCCCCTGTCGGGCATCATCCTGACCAAGCTCGATGGCGACTCACGCGGTGGCGCGGCACTGTCGGTGCGTCAGATCACCGGCGCGCCCATCAAGTTCGCAGGCGTGTCTGAAAAGATCGACGGCCTGGAAGTCTTTGACGCCGAGCGCCACGCCGGTCGCGTGCTGGGCATGGGCGACATCGTGGCCCTGGTCGAAGAGGTGACCAAAGGCGTCGACATCGAAGCCGCGCAAAAGCTCGCCGACAAGCTCAAGAGCGGCGATGGCTTTGACCTCAACGACTTCCTCGCGCAAATCTCGCAGATGAAGAAGATGGGCGGGCTCTCCAGCCTCATGGACAAGCTGCCCACACAGATGACGGCCAAGGCCGGCGCGGCCGACATGGACAAAGCCGAGCGCGACATGAAGCGCATGGAGGGCATCCTCAACGCCATGTCCGCCAAAGAGCGCGCCCACCCGGCCCTGCTGATGGACGGCAAGAGCAAAGCCAGCCGCAAACGCCGCATCGCCGCGGGTGCGGGCGTACAGATCCAGGAGGTGAACCGCCTGCTGAATCAGTTCGACCAGATGCAGGGCATGATGAAGAAGATGAAGGGCGGCGGCCTGATGAAGATGATGAAGAAGATGGGCGGCATGAAGGGCCTCAAAGGCATGATGGGCGGCTGACCGCCCTGCGGCCCTTCACCGTTTCAGATCACTCCAGCAGCGCCTGCGCGAATTCGCGGGCGCTGAAGGTCTGCAAGTCTTCCAGCTTCTCGCCCACGCCGATGAAGTAAACCGGGATGGGCCGCTCGCGCGCAATGGCTGCCAGCACACCGCCCTTGGCTGTGCCGTCCAGCTTGGTCACCACCAACCCGGTCAAACCCAGGGCTTCATCAAACGCCTTGACCTGGGTCAGCGCGTTTTGGCCCGTGTTGCCGTCCACCACCAGCAGCACCTCGTGCGGCGCACCGTCTTGCGCCTTGCCAATCACGCGCTTGATCTTCTTGAGCTCCTCCATGAGGTGAAGCTGGGTGGGCAAGCGCCCTGCCGTGTCGGCAAGCACCACGTCGCAACCGCGCGCACGCCCTGCCACCACGGCATCAAACGTCACCGCGGAAGGGTCGCCCCCTTCTTGACTCACGATCTCCACCTGGGTGCGGTCCGCCCACACCGAGAGTTGCTCGCGTGCCGCTGCACGGAAAGTATCGGCCGCAGCCAGCAGCACCTTCTGCTGCGCGCCCGCCAAATGCCGTGTGAGCTTGCCAATGCTGGTGGTCTTGCCCGCGCCGTTCACCCCGACCACCATCATCACCGTGGGCGCGTAAGCCCCCACCTCCAGCGGACGCTGCAGCGGCGTGAGCAGCTCGGTCAGCGCATCTACCAGCAAAGCACGCACCGCTTGCGGGTCTGTGGCCTTGTGCTCCTTCACGCGCCGCTTGAGGTCTTCCAGCAACCAGGTGGTCGCCTTCACACCCGCATCGGCCATGAGCAGCGCCGCCTCCAGCTCCTCATAGAGCTGGTCGTCGATCTGCGTGCCCGTGAAGACCTGGGCAATGCTGGAGCTGGTCTTGCGCAAACCCTGCTTGAGCCGATCCAGCCACGAGGCGCGGGGCTGGGCAGCAGGCTCGGGACTGGCTGGCAGCTGCGCCATCGCAGGCGCCACCGCTGGCACCTCAAGCGCCTGGGGGGCGGCTGCAGCGCTATTGAGTGCTGAGGGCTCAGGGGCTGCCACACGCGGCTCCACCGCCGGCACTGCCGCCTCCTGGCTGGCTGCAACGGGCGCTGGAGCCGGAGCTTCCGCACTGTCAGACCCACCAAACAGGCGCTTCACAAACTTGAACATGCCGACCGCCAAAAAAATTTATCGCAACGCTTGCATTGTCTCCGAAACCTTGTATAGAATGGCGGTCTTCGCAGCAAACAGCGAAACAAAACAAAGGCGCTTTAGCTCAGCCGGTTAGAGCGACGGAATCATAATCCGCAGGTCCGGGGTTCGAATCCCTGAAGCGCCACCAAAAAAGTCCTGGTGCGTCAAGCACTTAGACAGCAAAGCCACCCTAGCGGTGGCTTTTTGCTTTGGGGCCTCAGTGCTGAATTTCTGCCCCTAAGCACTTGATGTGCACCCGGACTGGATCAGCACATCATCGCGGCCCCAGCACGATGATGGCCATGCCCAGCAAAGCCACGGCTGCACCCAGCAAATCCCAGCGGCTCAAAGCCACGCCGTCGACCACGCGCAGCCAGAGCAGCGCCACGGTGACGTAGACCCCGCCGTAGGCCGCATAGACACGACCACTGGCGCTGGGGTGCAGGGTAAGCAGCCACACAAAAAGCGCCAGTGCGGCGGCGGCAGGCGGCAACAGCCAGGCACTGCGCCCTTGCTTGAGCCACAGCCAAGGCAGGTAGCAGCCCACGATTTCGGCCAAGGCGGTCAGGGTGAACAGGCACAGCGGGCGCCACAGTTCCAGGGCCCAGGTGCGCAGGGTGTCGAGCATGGCGGGCTTCCCTTCAGCAGGCGCAGCTGGCGCGCCACTGCGGCGGCTGCAACCACTGCGCGCGCAGGCCCCGCGCCTGCAGCTGCAGCGTGTCGCCTTGCGCAAGTTCCAGCTGCAGGGCGGTGTCTTTCCACGAAGGGGGCAGGGGCAAGGCCAGCACATGGTGGCGCTGCCCACCCTGTACCCAATGCCCCTGGCGCACGCGACCCAAGGCCGCGGACCACGCTGCGTGTTGCTCGGCCAACAGCGGCTGTGCGGCATCAAGCGCCAAGCACAGTTGCAAGCCGCTGCTAAAGCCCCAGCTCATCTGGCCCGGCGCCGCCTCGTCCGAGCGGCCCAGGTGCGCAGCAGCCAGGCGCAAGCGCAGCTCGGCCTGGCCATCGGGCGCAGTGTGCAGGGCCACCGCAGCCAGCTCAGACTCCGCCCAATCCAGCAGCACCGGGCCCAGCTGCTCCCAGCCCCCATCGTCACCCCACCAGGCTTGGCAGGGTGTGGCGCGCTGTGGGCCGCTGTGCAGCGAGCACTCCAGGCCTTGCAGCAAGGCCAGCAATTCAGCATCCGTCACCGGGTCGTCCTGTTGAGTATTCGTGGCAAAGGGCCGCCAGTATGCCGTTCGGTCAGCCCGGCGTGACACTGTGTTTTTGTACAGTTATCATGCCTCTCCGAGCTGCCCAGGCCGAGCCGTTGCGCCATGCTGTCCCCTCACCTTCCCACGCCCTCACCGCGCCTGCGCGCGCTCAACACCCAAGCCCTGCTGGCGCAGCACAGCGGCTTGTGGCGCGCCGCGCATTTGGGGCACAGCACCCAGCCCTGCTGGCCCAGCGGCTTTGCTGCACTGGATGCCGAGCTGCCCGGCGGCGGTTGGCCCACGCAGGCCTTGAGCGAGCTGCTGCAGGCCCAGCCCGGCGAGGCGGAGCTGCGCTTGCTGGCCCCGGCGCTGGCGGCCTCCTCGGGCGGGTCTGGCAGCAAGCCGCTGCTGTTGATCAACCCACCGCATGAGCCCCACGCCTTGCCGGGTTTGGGCGAGCGCGAACTGCTGTGGCTGCAGCCCAGCAGCGTGGCGCAAGCGCTGTGGAGCGCCGAGCAGGCCCTGGCCTCCAACGCCGTGGTGGTGGTGGCCTGGCTGGAGCGGGCCGATGCCGCGCAGCTGCGCCGCCTGCAAGCGGCCGCGCAGCACTGCAGCAGCCCAGCCTTTGTGCTGCGCCCGCTCGGCTGCGCGGCGCAGTCCTCGCCCGCACCGCTGCGCCTGAGCCTGGCCTGTGCCGGCCCGGGCATGCTGCAGCTGCAGCTGCTCAAACGCCGTGGGCCGCCCTGCGCCCAGCCCCTCTGGCTGCAAGCCTGGCCTGGTGCGCTGCAGCAGCAGCTCAGCCCGCGTCAGCAAGGCGCAGCCACTGCGCCTCCGCCCACGCCAGCACCCCTGGCCCAGCCCCGTGTTGACGCCCGCCGCGCCCACGCCAGTGCCGCGCGCTGAAGTCTGGCTGGCCGTGCTGCCCACGCCAGAGCCGCAGACTGCGCAGCCCACCCACGCCCGAGAGGCCTGGAGCTGGTGGGCGCTGCAGTACACGCCGCGCGTGGCCTGGCTGGAGGAAGGCTTGCTGCTGGAGCTGCGCAGCAGCCTGCGCCTGTTTGGCGGCCTGCGGCGGGTGCACCAGCGCCTGCAGGCCGAGGCACGCTTGCTGCACGGCGCCCGACTGGCCTGGGCGCCGCACGCACTGGCGGCGCTGGCGCTGGCGCGCTGCCAGGTGGCGCAAGGCCTGCGTGGCCCGCTGGAGCCGGTGCTCGACGCGCTGCCGCTGCACGCGCTCAGTGCGGCGCGCCCCCACCTGCCCATGCTCGCCCGGCTGGGGCTGCGACGGCTCGGGCAGCTGCGCGCCCTGCCCCGTGCCGGCGTGGCACGGCGCTTTGGCCCGGACTTGCTGCAGGCCCTGGCACAGCTCTACGGCGAACACCCCTTGCCCCTGCGCTGGGAGCAAGCGGCCGAGCATTTCGAGCACTGGCTGGAGCTGCCCTGGCGCGTGGACAACGCCCTGGCCCTGCTGCCCCACGCCCAGGCGCTACTGCAGCAGCTGTGCCTGTGGCTGGGTGCGCGCCAAGGCGGTCTGCGCGAGTTTGAGCTGTGCTGGCGCCACGACGCCATGCGTGCGCGCGACATCGGCCCAGGCGGGCAGCTGCGTCTGGCCACGGCCGAGCCCAGCCGCGATGCCCTGCACTGGGGCCGCCTCCTCAAAGAGCAGCTGCAGCGCCTGCAGCTGAATGCGCCGGTGGCCGAGCTGGGCCTGCGCAGCGCCGCCCCCGAGCCGCTCAGCAGCGCGCCGCTGGCTCTGCTGCTGGGCACGCCCGATCAGCGCGAGGCCCCGCGCGAAGCTCTGCACCAGCTGCTCGAACGCCTGAGCCTGCGCGTGGGCCCCGAACGGCTGCGCCGCGCCCAGTCCTGCGACGACCACCGCCTGGAATGCGCCGTGCGCTGGGAGCCCTGCACCCACCTGCCCGCACGCCGCACAGCCAGCACCCCACCGCCATGGTTGCCGCGCCCAAGCTGGCTGCTGCGCCCACCCCTACCGCTGGCCAGCCGGGCCGACCAACCCCTGCACCACGGGCCGCTGCAGCAGCTGGCGGGCCCACAGCGCATGGAAACGGGCTGGTGGGACCAAGCCCCCAGCGTGCAGCGCGACTACTACCTCTTTGCCAGCGCCAGTGGCGCGCTGCTGTGGCTCTACCGCGAACGCCCGCGCCGCAGCAGCGCCCCCGAGGCCAGCGCGCGCTGGTATTTGCACGGCATTTTTGGGTGAACCGCCATGAACCCGCTGCCCGACTACGCCGAGCTGCTGTGCCGCTCCAGCTTCAGTTTTTTGCAAGCCGCCTCCAGCCCCGAAGAGCTGGTGCTGCGCGCCCACGCCCTGGGCTACCGCGCCCTGGCGCTGGCCGACGAATGCAGCGTGGCCGGCGTGGTGCGCGCCCACAGCGCGCTGCAGCGCCTGCAGCAAGAGCTGGGCCTCAGCGCCGCACCGCTGCAGCTGCTGCTGGGCACGCGCCTGGCGGTGTGGGACGACACCGCCACGCCCACAGCCCCCACACCGGCCTTCGAGCTGGTGGTGCTGGCGCGCAATATGCAGGGCTGGGGCCATCTGTGCCAGTGCATCACGCGGCTGCGCCGCGCCTCGGCCACCAAGGGCCAGTACCGACTCTCCTGGCAAGAGCTCGATGGGCTGCTGGGCGTGGGGGCGCTGGACGACTGCGTGCTCTTGCTGCTGCCCCAGCGCCGCAGCAGCGACGAGGCCCTGCACGCCCAAGCACAGTGGCTGCTGAGCCATGCCCGCGGCCGCGCCTGGCTGTTGGCGTGCCGGCTGCTGCAGCTGGACGACGAGCTCTGGCTGCAGCGCCTGCAAGCCCTCAGCACCGCCACCGCCCTGCCCCTGGCCGCAGCGGGCGATGTGCTCATGCACCGCCGCGCCCGCAAGCCGCTGCAAGACGTGCTCACAGCCATCCGCCTGGGCCGGCCCGTGGCGCAATGCGGCCTGGCCCTGGCCGCACACGCCGAGCAACACCTGCGCAGCCGCCTGCGCCTGGCCCAGCTCTACCCGCGCGAGCTGCTGGATCAAACCCTGGCCGTGGCGCAGCAATGCCACTTCACGCTGGACGAGCTGCGCTACCACTACCCCGAGGAGCTGGTGCCCGCGCACTGCAGCGCCATCGCGCACCTGCGCACGCTGTGCCAGAGCGGCGCGCGCCAGCGCTGGCCCTCAGGCGTGCCCCCGCGCTGGCAAGCGCAAATCGACCACGAACTGGCCCTCATCGAAGAGCTGCGCTACGAGCACTACTTCCTCACCGTGGCCGACATCGTGCGCTTCGCGCGCTCGCGCGACATCCTCTGCCAAGGCCGTGGCTCGGCGGCCAACAGCGTGGTTTGCTACTGCCTGCACATCACCGAGGTGGACCCCGCGCGCAGCCACCTGCTGTTTGAGCGCTTCATCAGTCGCGAGCGCCAGGAGCCGCCCGACATCGACGTGGACTTCGAGCACGAGCGCCGCGAAGAAGTCATCCAGTACCTCTACAACAAATACGGGCGGGAACGCGCCGCGCTGGCGGCCACCGTCATCAGCTACCGCCCGCGCAGCGCGCTCAACGAGGTGGGCAAGGCCTTGGGGCTGGACGAAACCCTGGTGCAGCGCCTGGCGCGCGAGCACAGCCACTGGTCCAGCGAAGTGCTGCCCGAGGCGCGCTGGGCACAGCTGCAGCAGGAACTCGGCCTGAGCCCGGAAGACCCGCGCCTGCGCCAGCTCGTGGCCCTGGCGCGCCAGCTGCTGGGGCAGCCGCGCCACCTCAGCCAGCATGTGGGCGGCTTTGTGCTCACACGCGGACCGCTCTCGCGCCTGGTGCCAATTCAAAACGCCGCCATGCCCGAGCGCACCGTCATCGAGTGGGACAAAGACGATCTCGACAGCGTGGGCCTGATGAAGGTCGACGTGCTGGCCCTGGGCATGCTGAGCTGCCTGCGCCGCTCGCTGGCCTTTTACCGCCAGTGGCGCGCTCAGGCCCTGCGCCTTTCAGACATTCCCGAGGGCGATGCGGCCACCTACGACATGATCTGCGCCGCCGACACCATCGGCGTGTTCCAGATCGAAAGCCGCGCGCAGATGAGCATGCTGCCGCGCCTGCGCCCGCGCCACTTCTACGACCTGGTGGTGGAGGTGGCCATCGTGCGCCCCGGCCCCATCGAAGGCGGCATGGTCCACCCCTATTTGCAAGCACGCGCCCAGCCCGAACTCATCCGCTACCCCAAGGGGCTGGAGGCTGCGCTCTCGCGCACCTATGGCGTGCCGATTTTTCAAGAGCAGGTGATGCAAGTGGCCATGATTGCCGCAGGCTTCAGCGCGGGTGAGGCCGACCAGCTGCGCCGCGCCATGGCAGCCTGGAAGCGCCCTGGCGACCTGGAGCGCTTTTACGCACGCATCGTGCAAGGCATGCGCGAGCGCGGCTACGAAGACAGCTTTGCCGAGGCCATCTTTCGCCAGATCAAAGGCTTTGCCTCCTACGGCTTTCCCGAATCGCACGCCGCGAGCTTTGCGCTGCTGACCTATGTGTCGAGCTGGATGAAGTGCCACGAGCCCGCCATCTTCACCGCCGCGCTGCTCAACGCCCAGCCCCTGGGCTTCTACACCCCGGCGCAGCTGGTGCAAGACGCCAGGCGCCACGGCGTGTGCGTGCGCGCCGTGGATGTGAACCACAGCGACATCGACTGCACGCTGGAGCCGCGCAGCGCCGACGATGGGCTGCACGCCCAAGCCCTGCCCGGCTGGCCTGCGGGCGACCCGGGCCAGCCCGCGCTGCGCCTGGGCCTGCGCCTGGTGCAAGGCCTGTCGCGCCAGGCCATGGCCGCCATCGTGAACGCGCGCGAGCACGGCCCCTTCACCGATGTGCAAGATCTGGCGCGCCGCGGTGGCCTGGGCCAGCAGGAGCTGCAACAGCTCGCCGCCGCCGATGCCCTCAGCAGCGTGGCCGGCCACCGCCGCCAGCAAGTCTGGCAAGCCAGCGCTGTGCGCCGCCAGCGCGACCTGCTCGAAGGCAACGCCCCGGCCGAAGCCCAGCTCGTCCTGCCCCTGGCTAGCGAAGGCGAAGCCGTGGTGTGGGACTACGCCGCCACCGGCTTGACGCTGCGCCGCCATCCGCTGGCCCTGCTGCGCGGCGAGCTGCAAAGCCGTGGCCTGCGCAGCAGCGCGCAACTCATGCGTGCACGCGACGGCGCACGCGTGGGTGCGTGTGGGCTGGTCACCGTGCGCCAGCGCCCGCAAACCGCCAAAGGCACACTCTTCATCTCGCTCGAAGACGAGCACGGCAGCGTGCAAGTCATCGTCTGGGCCGCCATCTACGAGCAACACCGCAGCCTGCTGCGCCAAGCCCGGCTGCTGGCCGCACGCGGATGCTGGCAGTTGGGCGACGGCGGCGTACGCCACCTGCTGGCCCAGCGTTTCGAAGACCTCTCCCCACTGCTGGGCCAATTGCGCACCGACAGCCGCGACTTCCGCTGAAAAAATTTGCACCACCCGTGAAGCACATGCAGTGCGGTTGACACACTCATTCATTCACGACGCCAAGTCAGAGGCAAACTGTGCGGCTTGCGCACAAGCACCCACCGCGTGCGCACCGCAATATCGCCTGACCGTGGGAGTTTCTCTTCTGTATGCAGCAGCAAACCCACCTGACTTCACTGCGTCTTGGCACCCCACTGCTTGCGCTGGCATTGAGCGCCTGTGGTGGTGGCGGAGGCAGCAGCAGCGAACCCGCTCCCCCGGCAGAGCCGGTCAACATGCAACTGAGCCTGCAACTGCCCGCAGCAGGGCTCAAAAGCCAAGATCTGGCGCTGATCGTCGCCGAGGGCGACCCGCTGTCCGAGGCTGTGGCCGCTGAATATCAGGCCCAACGCGGCGTGCCAGACAGCAACATCATCCGCGTCAAGATCGCCACCAACAAACACGAGATCGGCGCCGACGCGTTCGCGGCCATCAAAGCCCGCATCGACGCGCAAATGCCGGCCAACGTGCAAGCCAGCCTCATCACCTGGAGCGCACCGTCGCGCGTCAAGGGCGCTCGCTGCGCCATGGGCATCACCAGCGCCATGGCCTGGGGCTATGACGCCAATGCCTGCATGGAAAACGATTGGTGCATCGATACCCGACGTTCGGACTATTTCGCCACCGAAGTCCGCCGCCCCTTTGACGAACTGGGCTGGCGCCCGGCCATGCTGCTCGGCGCCCGCACCATTGAAGAGGCCAAAACCCTCATCGCCCGCGGCGTTGCTGCCGACGGCAGCCTGCCCACAGGCACGGCCTATCTCGTGGCCACTGACGACACCGAACGCAACACCCGATACCCCGATTACGCCGGACTGCCCTCGGCGTGGGCCGGGCGCCTGAATGTGGTGCAAGTCAACAATATGAACGGCAAAGCCAGCAACCAGCTCAGCGGACGCCAAGACGTGCTGGTTCACATCACCGGCATTCCCTTCGTCACCGCACTGAAAGAAAACCGCTATCTCCCCGGCGCCATCGGCGACAACCTCACCTCCTACGGCGGCTTATTGCCTAGTGCCAATGGACAAACCAGCGTTTGGGAGTGGCTGGACGCAGGTCTGACCGCCACCTACGGCACCGTGGAAGAGCCTTGCAATTTCCCTGGGAAGTTCGCTCACGCACCGACCCTGCTGGACCAGTACTACCGCGGAGCCAGCTTGATCGAGGCCTATTGGAAGTCCGTCAAAAACCCCGGCCAAGGCCTGTTCGTCGGCGAACCCCTGGCCCGCCCCTGGCCGGATCAACCCAAGCTCGAGGTCGTCGGCTATCAATACCGACTCAGCGCCCGCAGCCTGATCCCAGGCCGCAAATATGCGCTCGAATACGCCATCACTGACAGCTGGATTGAACTGGGCGCCGTACAACCGAGCCGTTCGGGTCAACAAAGCTGGACACTGCCGCTGGCCCCTGCCGCTGCCACCAAACTCCGCTGGCGCGGCCCATGCACGCAAGACCCCACGCAAACCTGCACGCTGGCGTCCTCGCAATAAGCTTGCGGAATATCCGCCCAAAGTTCCACAAATATTTAGCTGGGCGGATACGAATATTCCTTCGCCCAAAAGCAAAACGCCCGATCGTATTAGACCGGGCGTTTGGGGATATTAGCCTGACGATGACCTACTTTCACACGGGAATCCGCACTATCATCGGCGCTGAGTCGTTTCACGGTCCTGTTCGGGAT